>NZ_JAFEUO010000009.1:0-251303 GCF_016900955.1 Micromonospora humidisoli | reverse complement strand
AACACGGCGACCCAGACGATCCTCAAGAACACCAACCTCATCGCCATCAGCCAAGACCCCCTCGCCCTCCAAGCCACCCAAATCTCCTTCGACGGCACCCGCCGCGTGCTGGCCAAACGACTCACCAACGGCGACGTCGCCGTCGCCCTGTTCAACCAAGGCACCTCAACCACCGCCATCACCACCACCGCCGCCGCCATCGGGTTGTCGGGCAGCTCGTTCACCCTGCGGGACGCGTGGACCAACACGACCAGCACCACCACCGGGGCCATCTCGGCCAGCGTGCCGTCGCACGGCACGGTGGTCTACCGGGTCAGCGGCACGACCAGCACCCCCACCCCGACGCCGACCACCACCCCGCCGACCCCGACGCCCACGTCGACCACCCCGGCCCCGACCACCCCGCCGCCGGCGGCCATCTCCTGCCAGGTCAGCTACGCGATCACCAGCCAGTGGCCGGACGGGTTCCAGGCCGAGGTGACGATCCGCAACACCGGCACCACGGCGGTCAACGGCTGGAGCCTGCGCTGGTCGTTCGCCAACGGCCAGCAGCTCAGCCAGTCGTGGGGCGTCACCTACACCCAGAGCGGGGCGCAGGTCACCGCCAGCAGCGCCGGCTGGAACGGCCTGCTCAGCCCCGGCGCAAGCGTGGGCTTCGGGTTCCTCTCCAGCTGGTCCGGCAGCAACGCCAAGCCGACCGCGTTCACCCTCAACGGCCAGACCTGCACGGTGGCCTGAGCGGGCCCACGGAAACGACGGGACCCCCGGTCATGACATCGGCCCGGCACCGGGACGCGACATGACCGGGGGTCCCCCGCCACGGCAGGTCGGGTCAGTTGTCCAGCGTGGCCAGCACGGCGGTGGCCATGCCCTGCTCGCCCCGGGCGTTGGGGTGGAAGGGTGCCGCCGCGTTCTCCGGCACCAGGCCCTCCACCCACCGGGTGCCGCTGCTCTTGCAGGTGTCCCGCCCGATCGACGGGGTGTAGACGTCCGCGTAGACCGCGTCGTTCGTCGCGGCGGCGTCGGCCAGCATCGCGTTGAGCGACTTGGCGACCCCTCGCAGGTAGGGCACGTCCTGGTAGGCGATCGGGACCAGCGGCCAGCAGCCGTATCCGCTGTCCGGCACGATCGCCGGATAGCCGAGCACCACGATCCGCGCGCCGGGCGCGGCCTGGCGGACCCCCTGGAGCACGGCGGCGACCTTCGGTGCGGTGGCGGTGATCCGGGCCTGCAACTGGTCGGTGCCGCCGGCGGTGTAGAGGTCCTTGCACGGCGAGCCGAACGGGCTGCTGAAGCTCGCCTGCGCGCAGTCGCTGATGATGCTGGAGAAGCCGATGTCGTTGCCGCCGATCTGCACCGTCACCAGGGCGGTGTCCGCGGTGACCGCGTCGAGTTGCGGGGGCAGCGGGCGGCCCAGCGAGCCGTTGCCGCCGTAGCGGATGTCGTCGGTGGTGGCCCCGGAGCAGCTCACGTCGACCAACGGGGACGAGCCGGCGGACGCGGCGACCAGGGACGGGTAGTTGCGGTTGGAGCGCAGGCAGTTCAGGTCGACCTGGGTGGGGATCAGCGGGCCGGACGTGTACGAGTCACCGAGTGCGACGTAGCGTCCGGTGGGGACGGCGGCGCTGGCGGGCGCGGCGACGCCGAGCACACCGGCGGTGGCGGCGGCGAGTGCGAGCATCCGGGTGGCGGTCCGCAACAGCGGCCGGCGGGAACGGGGCATGACGCCTCCCAGGGCGGATCACGGTGGTGGTGCCGCGATCCTGCGCCCTTGGACGCCGGACGTCAATATAGAACATTGTCATTGAATTCCCCCGGCGTGCGCCCCGGGTCCGACCCCACCAATTGACGAAGGTCAAATTCGGACGGGATAATCCGCAGCGGAGCCGGGCTGGCTGCGGGCCGAGGGACACCGTACGACACGACCGGGGTGGGTCGGCCGACGGCGTGTCGCCGTCCACCGCACCCCACCTCAGCACCGCGCGGCCATCAGCGCCCGGAGCGGGACCATCCCTCCCGCCGGCGGAGCCGCCCCGTCGACGCGGCCGACAGTCGTCGCCGCCCCACCCCCTGCGGGAGGATCATCCATGGGACCCACGCGTTCCCGGTTCAGACTGGCGGTGTCACTGTGCGCCGCCACCACCGTCGTCGTCACCGCCGCGCTCGCCGGCACCGTCCCCGCCCAGGCGGCGGCCGGGTGCCGGGTCACCTACACGGTGACGAGCCAGTGGCCTGGCGGATTCGGCGCGAACGTCGACGTCACCAACCTCGGCGACCCGCTCACCGGCTGGCGGCTCACCTGGACCTTCACCGCCGGGCAGGTGATCAGCCAGTGGTGGAACGGCACGGCGACCCAGTCCGCCGGCCGGGTCACCGTCGGCAACGTCGACTGGAACGGCAACCTCGGCACCGGGGCGAGCACCCAGTTCGGCTTCGGCGCGTCCTGGAACAACGTGGCGAACCCGACGCCCGTCGACTTCGCCCTCAACGGGGTGCCGTGCACCGGCCGTACCTCCGGGCCCACCGCACCACCGACCACCACGCCGCCGCCGACCACCGCACCCCCGACCACGCCACCGCCCACCACCCCACCGCCCACCACCCCACCCCCGACCACGCCGCCGCCGGGGACCGGGGCGCTGGACCAGACGACGACGGTGGGGCGGGTCAGAGCGGTCGGCAGCAGCGCGCAGTACACCTGGCCCGGCATCTACTTCGAGGGCCGGTTCCGGGGCACCGGGGTCGGGATCGTCCTCGACGACTCCCAGAACGACTACCTCGTGCAGGTCGACGGGACGACCGTCGCCACCCTGGTCACGCCGGGCCGGACCACCTACTGGGTGCGCAACCTGACCGACCGCGAGCACACCGTACGACTGGTCAAGCGCACCGAGAGCCCGTGGGCCGTCGGCGAGTTCGGTGGGCTCGTCCCCGCCGCCGGCGGGGCGATCCTGACCCGGCCCGCCCCGCGCAGCCGGCAGATCGAGTTCATCGGCGACTCGTGGACCGCCGGCTACGGCAACATGTCGACCACCCGCGACTGTTCCGGCAACGGTGGGGTCACCCGCAACTCCAACGCCGACGTCACCTTCGGCGCGCTCACCGCACAGAGTCTGAATGCCGACTACCAGCTCACCGCCTGGTCCGGCCTCGGCATGGTGCGCAACTACAACGGTGGCGGCACCGACAACTTCCGCACCTACTACGAGACCGACCTGCAGGCCCTGTGGAACAGCACGGTGTGGCAGAAACCGGCCACCTGGAAGCCGCAACTGGTGGTGGTCGGGTTGGGCATCAACGACTTCTCCACCGCCCTCAACCCCGGCGAACGCTGGGCCACCGTCGACCAGCTCGCGGCCGACTTCCGCAGCGCCTACCTGGCCTTCCTCGACAAGCTGCGCAGCCGGTACGGCCCCGACACGTTCATCGTGCTGACCTACCCCGACCTGTCCCCCACCACCGCGCTGGCCAGCTCCGTGCAGCAGATCGTGCAGACCCGCGCCAGCCGGGGCGACACCCGGATCCGGTCGCTCTACTACGACGACAACGCGCTGGGGCTCGACAAGCTCGGCTGCGACTGGCACCCCTCCCGCCGCGACGACCAGCTCCTCGCCGGCGCGCTCACCCGGTTCGTCAACACCCTGCCGCTGACCTGGTGAACGGCTGACGCCTGGCGGACCGAACGGCGCAGGGGCCGGCGACGCGGACAGCTCCGCGTCGCCGGCCCCTGCGGTGGAGCACCCCGGCGTTTCCCCTGGTCGGGCCGGCGTGCCCGGACCCCCTCCGGGACGCACCGGCGGCCGCCCATGTGTTGACATCATACGTCATACGGATTACGTTCGTAACCATCGATGAATGTGATCAACTGCCCCGGCCGGTGGCAACCGCCGGCACGGCCGGGATCACCGGGTCGCGGCCGGAATCGGGCGTCCGGTCACACCCCACCACCACGCTGCTGTCGAAGGAGTTCCCCTGATGTCGAGACACCGACTCGTGGCCGGCGTCGTCGCGGCGACGGCGACGCTCGCCCTCGCGCTGGGCGGCGCCGCGATCACCACCGGGGCCGGGCCGGCCGCCTGGGCGAAGGACGCCGGACCGCTCGCGGCGACCGCCGGGTGCGGCAAGACGCCGACGCTGACCAGCGGCACCCGGACGATCTCCAGCGGAGGCCAGAACCGCACCTTCATCCTGCGGATCCCCGACAACTACGACCGCAACCGCCCCTACAAGTTGATCTTCGCGTTCCACTGGAACGGCGGCACCGCCAACGACGTCGACTCGGGCGGCACGAGCGGCTATCCCTGGTCCTACTACGGCATCCGCGCCCTGGCGAACAACAGCGCGATCTTCGTCGCCCCACAGGGCATCGGCAACGGCTGGGCCAACACCGGCGACCGGGACCTGACCTTCGTCGACGACATGATGCGGCAGATCGAGTCGGACCTGTGCGTCGAGACCACCCAGCGCTTCGCCATGGGGTTCAGCTACGGCGGCGGGATGAGCTACGCCATCGCCTGCGCCCGCGCCTCGGCCTTCCGCGCGGTCGCCGTCTACTCCGGCGGCCAGCTCAGCGGCTGCAACGGCGGCACCCAGCCGATCGCCTACATCGGCATCCACGGCCTGCGGGACACCGTGCTGCCCATCTCGACCGGGCGGTCGCTGCGCGACCGGTTCGTCCGCAACAACGGCTGCACCCCGCAGAACCCCCCGGAGCCGGCGCAGGGCAGCCTGACGCACACCGTCACCTACTACTCCGGCTGCCGGGCGGGCTACCCGGTCGCCTGGGCCCCGTTCGACGGCGGGCACGCCCCCAACGCCGTGGACGGCACCGCCGACCCCTACGCGCCCGGCGAGAAGTCCTGGACCCGGCCGGTGGTGTGGAGCTTCTTCACCCAGTTCGACGGCACCACGCCCCCCACCACCACGCCACCGGTCACCACCCCGCCCGCGACGCCCACCACGCCCCCGGCGACCCCGACCACGCCGCCGCCCGGCGGTGGCGGCTGCACCGCGACCGTGACGGTCAACCAGTGGAACGGCGGCTTCACTGCCTCCCTGCGGGTGACCGCCGGGTCAGCCGGGACCACCGGCTGGACGGTCAGCACCACCCTGGCCGGCGGCGCGAGCGTCACCAACACCTGGAACGCCACCGCCAGCGGCAGCACCGGGACGGTCCGCTTCACCAACGTCAGCTACAACGGTCAGCTCGCCCCCGGCCAGGTCACCGAGTTCGGTTTCCAGGGCAACGGCAGCGGGTCCGGGCTCACCCCCAGCTGCACCGCCCGCTGACCCGGACCGGTCACCGGCCCGACGGCGAACGGCGGGGCCGGTGGGCGGGAGCGCATCCTGCCCACCGGCCCCGCCGACGGCCGTCCCACCGCCACGGCGGGTCGGCCGACGCGCCGCCCGCTGTCACCCGATCCGCCAAATTCGTCACGGCCGATCGGCGATCCCCCGGTCCGACCTGACTCCGGCTGCCATGATGGCGGACGTGGGAGCTGCGAAAACGAATACACCTGCCGTCTCACCGTTGACCGGTGAGCCGATCAAACGTGCCGATGCGGAACGGCTCGCGGGAGTGCTGAAGGCATTCGCCGACCCTGCCCGCCTACGACTGCTCAGTCTCATCCAGTCCGCCCCGCAGGGCGAGGCGTCCGTCACCGACCTCACCGCGCCGCTCGGGCTGTCCCAGCCGACGGTGAGCCACCACCTGCGGATCCTCACCGAGGCCGGGCTGATCGAACGCGAGAAGCGGGGAGTCTGGGCGTACTACCGCACGGTGCCGTCCACCATCGCCGCGATCGCCGACCTGCTGACCCCGCCCCGCAAACGGGCCACGAAGAAGACCCGGTGACCCGTCACCACCCGCTGAACGCCACCAGGAAGGCCACCCCCAGCCCGCCGAGCACCACCAGGTAGCCGACGCCGATGAACAGGGCCCGCCGGTGCCGCAACGGCATCGGCAGGAAACCGACCAGGGCGAGCAGCACCCCGAGCAGGGTGCCCCCGGTGGGAGCGACCAGCACCACGAGTTGACCGGCGGGCCCGCAGATCAGCAGACCCTCGGTGCCCTCGGTGCCGCAGCCGTCGGCCGCCATCGGCAGGAACATCCCGACCAACGCCACCGCCAGGGCGAGCACGACCAGGAGCAGCACCGCCACCACCGCGCCGACGGTGGCCGCCACCCCGCTGCGGCGGGTGCCCGCCGGCACCGCCACGCCGCCCTGCGGACCACCCGTGACCACCATGCCCAGCCTCCCGCCCGGTACCCGTGACCGCCGGCGACCACGGTGGGCGGCGGCACGCCGTCCCGCGTCGGGTCAAGGTGTGCTCCCCGGCCACCAGGTCCGGCGCGAGAGCGAGCGTAGGGGACGGAATCCGGCCGGGAGGAGGACCGTCCGGCCGGAGTGCCGACCCGACCGGCACTGGATGACGTCGTCCTCCCGGGTGCGTCACCTTCATCATATGGGCCGGGCAAGCCGTCCGGATCGTCCCGGATGACGATTTTCGCCACCCCGTACCGCGCCTAGTCTCGACCGGTCCGGGCCGCGGGGCCCGGCGGGAGGAACGGGGGGCCCGTGTCCGAGACGACCCGGCAGATCGCCATCGAACAGCAGGTGGTCGACCACGTGTACGCCCGGCTGGAGGTCATGCGGGCGCAGGCCCAACAACTCGGCGAGGAGGGACGCCTGCGGGCCCGAGGCGGGCCGGTCACCGGGCTGGTCGAGCGGGACGCCATGGTGCTGGGCGCCGCCGCCCGGATGTCCGACCTCGACGGCCAGGAGGAGGGCATCGTCTTCGGCCGCCTCGACTACGATGACGAAACGTACCGCATCGGTCGGTTGGGGGTCCGCGACGCCGACCGGGAGCCGCTGGTGGTGGACTGGCGGGCCCCCGCCGCAGCACCGTTCTACCGGGCCACCCCCGGCGAACCGCTCGGGGTGACCCGCCGCCGCGTCATCACCTGCGCCGGACGTACCGTGGTCGGCCTCGACGACGAGGTGCTGTCGGCCGCGCCCGTCGACGGGGTGGTCGGCGAGGGCGCCCTGCTCGCGTCGCTGACCCGGGAACGCGGCGCACACATGCGCGACATCGTCTCGACGATCCAACGCGAGCAGGACGAGGCGATCCGCGCGCCGACCCACGGGGTCACCCTGATCACCGGTGGGCCGGGGACCGGCAAGACGCAGGTGGCCCTGCACCGGGCGGCCTACCTGCTCTACCGTGACCGGGGCCGGTTCGCCGGCGGCCGGGTGCTGGTGGTCGGCCCGTCGGCCGTGTTCACCGAGTACATCGGCCGGGTGCTGCCCGGCCTCGGCGAGGACAGCGTGCACCTGCGCGCCATCGGTGAACTGTTCGACGGTGTCGTGGCCACCCGACGCGACCGCGCCGAGGTGGCCCGCAGGAAGGGTGACCTGCGGATGGTGCGGGTGCTGACCGACCTGGCCTGGGACACCCCGCCGAACGTGCCGGACCGGCTGTGGGGTCTCGACGCCGACGACCTGACGCGGGCCCGCCGCGAGGTCCGCCGCCGGTGCGAGGCCGCCGGGATCACCCCCAACGCCGCCCGGCCGCAGGCCGCGACGGTGCTCGCGGAACTGCTGCCCGGCCGGGAGGTCCCCGACGCCTTCCTGACCGCCTGGTGGCCGACGCTGACCCCGCAGGACGTCCTGCCCGCCCAGCGGGGCGAGTGGTCGGTGGACGACGTTCCGCTGCTCGACGAGCTGGCCGCGATCCTGGGCCGGCCGCCACAGGTCGCCGAGGTCCGACCCGGGTGGCAGCGCCGGGAACTGGGCAACGGCGTCCGGCTGGCGGAGACCTTCGTGCTGAGCCCGAGCCTCACCGACGGGTGGCAGCTCTTCGCTCCCGGCCTGGCCACCCCCATGGCGCAGTCCGGGCAGTCGCTGGACAGCGGCCACTGGGGTGCCCAGCGCTGGGCCGCCGCGATCATCCTCCGCGAGGGTCACCAGGTGGTCGGCTGGATCGACGGCGTCGACCCGTACGGCGAGGAGGGCTACGTTCCGGTGCTGGCCGAGCCGCTGCCGGTGGCCGAGGCCGAGGAGCCCGTCGAGGACGCCTACCAGCACGTCATCCTCGACGAGGCACAGGACCTGTCGCCGATGGAGTGCCGGATGATCGCCCGCCGGGCCGAGTACGCCTCGATGACCATCGTGGGCGACCTCGGCCAGGCGACCCATCCGCTCGCCGCCGGCTCGTGGCCGGAGCTGGTGCGGCGGCTCGGCAAGCGGACCGCCCGGACGCTGGACCTGCCCACCGGTTACCGGGTGCCCGAGGTCATCGCCGACTTCGCGGCCCGGGCCCTGCCGCCCGGCATCGCACCGACCCGGTCGTTCCGGCCCGGCGGCAGGTTGGAGATCCGTCGGGTCGACGACCTGGCCGGGGCCGTGGCCGGGGAGACCGGGACCGTCATCGCCCCCGACCACCTGGCCGAGGCCCTGCACGCGGTCCCGGTCAGCCAGGTCAAGGGCCTGGAGTACGACCGGGTGGTGCTCGTCGAACCCGCCGACATCGTCGCCGCCGAACCCCGGGGCATGAACCGGCTCTACGTCGCCCTCACCCGGGCCGTCGGGGAGCTGGTGATCCTGCACCGCAAGCCGCTGCCGGAGCAGTTGACCCGCCCCTGAGCCGTCAGGCACCCGCGCCGATCCCCATCCTGCGCGCCCGTCGCGAGGGGGCCGCCCCGCCTGGGCGCGACCTGACCGGATCGGCCCGCCCGTGGGGCCGACCCGTCGGGGGCCGGCCCTCGTGACGGGTGTTCAGCCGGCGCGACGCGGTGGCACGCCGAGCGCGGCGCACGCCTGCTCGTACATCCGGACCACCTCGCGGCGGATCTCGGCCCGCTCGGTGAGCCGGTGGGCGAACGGCAGCCGCACCGGCACCTCGATGTCGTCGAGGGTGACGGCGAAGTCCATCCCGTCGCCGTCCAGCCCGGTCACCCGCGCCCGGGTGGCGTCCGGGCAGCCGCCGAGGGTCCGGCAGATCAGCAGCGAGTCGGCGGCGTGATCGTCGTTCATGTGCCGGCTGACCGCCGCCACCGTGTCGGCGTCGAACGGCTGCCCGGTCACGCCACCGCCTCCGTGATCTCCGGGCCGTCCGGCACGTGCCGGGCCAGGGCCGCGAACACCGCCGTGTTGTGCCGATACGCCAGCAGCACCTCGTCGAGCAGCGCCGCCTCGTCGGCCGGGCTCAGCCGCAGTGCGTCCAACCGCGCCCGGTACGCCTCCTTGTACGCCTTCGGCCGGTCGATCCGGGCGAAGGTGTAGAAGGCCGTCCCCGCCTGCCCGGTCAGCCCGTAGCGTCGGGCCACCGCCCGGCCGATGTACAGGCCACCGGAGAGGTCGCCCAGATAGCGGGTGTAGTGGTGGGCGACGAAGTGGACCGGGGAGGTGCCGGCCACCGCCCGGATGCGCTCGGCGTAGGCCACCGTGGCCGGGTGCGGTGCGGTGTGCAGCGCCCAGTCCGGCCCGGCCAGCTCGGTGAGGTCCGCCTCCAGGGCGGGCAGCCGGGTCAACGCGTCGTCGACGAAATCCCCGGCGACCGGGTCTGCCCGCATCGCCTCGGCGGCCGACTCCAACGCCTGGTAGAGGGCGTGGTGCTGGACCACCAGGTCGAGGTAACCGGCGAGGTCCAGCTCACCGGCGACCAGCGCGGTGACGTAGCGCTGGCCCTCGGCGGCGGCGTGCGCGCCCGCGGTGGCGGCCCGCAGCCGGGCCGAGAACGGCAGGGGTGGGGTGTCCATCTATTCCTCCGTGACGCAGGTGGTGCGGGCCGGGCCCCGACGGCGGGGCACGACCAGCGGCAGGCGGGTGTCGGGGTGCGGCACGACCTCGATGTCGTGCCGGTAGACCTCGCTGAGCAGGGGCGCAGTCAGCACCGTGTCGGGAGGGCCGGCGGCCCGGACCCGCCCGTCGGCGAGCAGGGTGACCTGGTCGGCGTACGCCCCGGCCAGGGCGAGGTCGTGCAGCACCACCACGACGGCGTCGCCGGCCTCGGCCCGCTCCCGGGCGATACGCATGACCAACTCCTGGTGGTGCAGGTCGAGGGCGGCGGTCGGTTCGTCGAGCAGCAGTACCCCGGTCTGCTGGGCCAGCACCCGGGCCAGCGCCACCCGGGCCTGCTCGCCGCCGGAGAGCGACGGGAAGGGACGGGCGGCGAACCGGATCACGTCACAGCGTCGCATGGTCTCGGCGACCACCGCATCGTCGTGGGCCTCCTCCGGGCGACCGGCCCAGGGAGAACGACCCATCCGGACCACCTCGACCACCCCGAACGGGAAGCTCAGGACACTGTGCTGGGTCAGCACCGCCCGGCGCATCGCCAGCTCCACCGCCGACCACTCGGCCAGCGGCCGGCCGTCGACCTCGACCGTTCCGGCGGCGAGCGGCAGGTCACCGCTGACGGCGGCCAGCAGGGTGGACTTGCCGGCGCCGTTCGGCCCCACCAGGGCGTGCAGTTCGCCGGCGCGGACCGCGAGGTCGACCCGGTCGAGGACCGGTCGGCCGGCGCGCTCGACCCGGACCCCGGTGGCCCGGATCCGGGTGCCGCCCGGCTCGGGAGCGGTCGGCACCCGGAGGGCCGGCCGGGCTCCGAGCAGCCGCAGCGGCCCCCGTCGCCGACGTTCGTTCACCACGGTCTCCCCTCGGGTGGGCGGGTCGGGTTGCCGGAGCCGCTCACGCCCAACCGCCGGCGCGGTCCCGGGTGCGGCGCAGCAGCCAGAAGAAGGCGGGGCCGCCGACCAGCGCGGAGAGCACTCCCAGCGGCAGCTCCTGGTAGTCGACGAGGGTTCGGGCGGCGAGGTCGGCGGCGACGACGACGATCGCCCCGCCGAGCGCGCTGGCCGGCAGCAGCAGCCGGTGTCCGGGGCCGGCGACCATCCGGACCAGGTGCGGCACGACCAGGCCGACGAAGCTGATGATGCCGGTGAAGGCCACCGCCGCCGCGCCGAGCAGCGCGGTGACCACGATCATCCGGACCCGCAGCCGTTCCACGTCGACCCCGAGGTGCCGGGCGGACCGCTCGCCCAGGGCGAGCAGGTCGAGCCGGCGGGCGTCGGCGAGGGTGGCGAGCAGCCCCACCGCGAGGCAGGGCGCGGCCAGCGCGACCGCCGACCAGTTGGCCTGGGCCAGGCTGCCCAGGTTCCAGAAGGCGATGGCCTGCACGCCCGACTCGTCGGCGACGAACATCAGCAGCCCGATGGTGGCCCCGGCGACGGCGTTGACTGCGACCCCGGTGAGGACCAGGGTCACCACCTCGGTCCGGCCGCCGGAGCGGGCCAGCAGGTAGACCAGCCAGGTCGTGGCGAGGCCACCGGCGAATGCGGCGGCGGGCACCGTCCAGCCACCGAGGACGGTGACGCCGGTGACGATGGCCAGCGCCGCACCGACCGCCGCGCCGGCCGAGACGCCGATGACGCCCGGTTCGGCCAGCGGGTTGCCGAACACCCCCTGCATGACCGCACCGGCGCAGCCGAGCGCCGCGCCGACGACGGCGGCGAGCGCGACCCGGGGGAAGCGGACCAGCCACAGTGCGCTCTCGCCGTGCACGGCGGCGGGCCGGGGGCCGAGGTCCAGGCCGAGGCGGTGCAGCACCGAGCCGAGCACCTCCGTCGGGGCGACGGCGACCTGTCCCCGGCCGGCGGCGACCAGGGCGACCAGCAGCAGCCCGACGGTGAGCCCGGTGAGCAGGACCGGCCCCCGTCGGAGCGTGCGGCGGGGGCGGCCGGTTCCGGTGTCCCCGGTGGCCGGTCGGGTGCCGGTGACGGTCATCGTGGGCCCCGGCAGTGCAGCGCGTCGGCGAGCGCCCGGACCACCTGCCCGGATCGGGTGCCGAAGCTGAGCAGGACGCCGTCGTCCATGTCGACGACGCGGCGGGCGACGCCGGCCGGGGTCTGCCCCACCCCGGGGAGCCTGAGCAGGCCCTCGACGCCGCCGACGGACTCCAACCCACCGCTCATCACCAGGATCACGTCCGGGGCGGCGTTGATCAGGCCCTCGCTGGTCAGCGGGCGGAACTTCGCCAGGCCGATCGCGCTGCCGGCGTCCACTCCCCCGGCGGCCTCGATCATCGCGTCGCTGCCGGCGCCCCGCCCGCCGATCAGGTAGACCCCGGCGGTGCCGCGCAGGTAGAGGAAGGCGACCCGGGGGGCGGTGCCTCCGCCCGCGCCGGCGCGGGCGGAGGCGATGTCGGCCTCGATCCGGGTGACCAGCCGGTCGCCGGCCGCGCCGACACCGAGCGCCGCCGCGATGGCCCGTACGTGCCCGGGGACGGCGTCGAGGCGCTGTTCGGCGGCGACGAGGACCACCGGGATGCCGGCGGCGCGCAGTTGCCGCAGCGTCTCGGGTGGACCGATGCTGTCGTCGGCGAGGATCACCGTGGGGGCCAGCGCGAGCACCGCCTCGGCGGACAGGTCGTGCCCGGCCGGGGTGACCACCGGCAGGTGCGCGGCGGCCGGGAAGGTGGTGGAGGTGTCCCGGCCGACGACGTTGCCGCCCAGGCCGAGGCTGAACACGATCTCGGCGATCGACCCGTAGAGGTTGACCGGCAGGATGCGGGTGGCGTCGGTGACCGTGGTGACGACGCCGTCGGTGGAGGTGACGGTGGCCGGCAGGGCCGGGGCCGGCGGCGGGGTCAGCGGGGTGACGTCGGTGTCGCCCACGGCGGCGGTGACCGGGCCACAGGAGGTCGGTGTGCCCGGTCGGGCCTCGGCGGCCGGGTCGGTGCAGCCGACCAGCGCCCCGGCGAGCAGCACCAGGACGAGCGGCAGCGCGCGCCGGGTCACGATGCGGCCCGGCGTCGGCGACGCCGGCGCAGGCCGGCGAGCAGGGCCATGACGAGCAGGGGTACGACCAGCGCCACGAGCCACCAGCGGCCGGTGTCGGAGGCGGCGCTGACCCGGGTCACCTGCGCCTGGTCACCGGCATCGGCCGGGCCCGCCGGGCCGGCCGTTCCACCGGTGCCGGCGGGGGCGACCGCGGTGGCGGCCGACGCCGGTGCGCCACCGGTGGGCGTGCCGGCCGGGGTCGCCGCCGGTGGGGTGGTCCGGGCGGCACCGCCGGTGGTCGCCGGGGCGGCGGCCGGGGTACGGGTCGGTGCGGGCGCTGCGGCGGCGGCGAAGGTGACGGGCACCCGGACGTCCTGGGAGCGGTCGGCGGTGCGGGTGTGGTCGGCACGGGAGGCGACCACACACCGACTGACGGTGCAGTCGACGTCACCGATGCGGGGGCTCACGGTGAGGGTCACCCGGAACGACCCGCCCGGGCCGTACGGGACGGCCAGTCCCTCCCCGTAGGAGGGTGGGTTGGACGAGATCCAGTGCGACGCGCCGCTGCTGCCGGTGGTGTCGACACCGCCGCCGCACGGGGTGGGGGCGACGCCGACGCCGTTGTCCACGCAGAAGGCGACGTAGATGCCCTTGGTGACGTCGTATCCGCTGCCGCTGACGGTCACCGTCGCCCCGGTGCGGGACACCCCGCTGCTGGGGGTGGCGGTGAGGGTCTGCCCGGCGGGGCCCCGCCCGGTGCCGGCGTGGGCCGGCGTCGACGCCGCACCGATACTGACAGTGACCGCTACGGCGGCCAGGATGGCGCGAGGCAGTGCCCGCATCAGGCTCCTCCCATGACGGATCGGGCCGGCTGCCACACCGACCGTAGTTAAGGTTTGCCTAACCTAAGCGACTGATCCGCTGTTCACAAGGGGTTCTTCGGCCCAAGATCTTCGGCCGCTCGCTGGGTGCCTCGCTGGTTAGGTTTGCCTAACCTCAACCACTGTCCGTATTGGGCATCACAGAGGGAGCACCATGGTCAGATCCAGAACCAATGCCGGTCGGTGGCGGTCGTTGCGCTGGGCGGCGGTCGCCCTGCTCGGCGCGTCGACCGTCCTCGTCGGGGTCAGCCCCGCCCAGGCCGCCGGGACGGAGCTCAGCTCCGGCAGCCTGACCTGGGGTTTCAAGGCGTCCTTCCGCGCCTACGTGAACACCGGCAACGGAAACCCGCCGATCGCCGCCAGCGACGGTGCCCGCATCAACAGCGACGGCACCTTCACCTTCCCCGCCAAGGGCGGCACGTACGACGCCGACACCGACGCCATCGACGCCGCATACGGCGGGAAGATCGTCTTCTCGTACCCGGCGCACTTCTTCACCATCGCGTTGGCCAACCCGACGGTCGTCGTGACCGGTGGCACGGCCGCGGTCAAGGCGGACGTGGACCTCACCACCACCGCGACCGAACCGGTCTCGGTCCGCCAGGCCACCATCGCCACCATCGCCGTCAGCGACGACAACCCCGGTGGCAGCGGCGGCACGGTGACCGCGACCGACCTGGCGGCGACGCTGACCGCCGAGGGCGCCTCGGCGTTCAACGGCTTCTACACCGCCGGCACCGCGCTCGACCCGCTGTCGTTCACCTTCTCCACCGGTGGCGGCGGCGAACCGGCCGGACCGGCCGTCGGCGTCACCCCCGCCACCGGGCTCGACCCGGCCGGGGCGACGATCACGGTCACCGGCAGCGGTTTCGACCCGGAGGCCAACGGGGCGGCGGGGATCTACGTCTCGTTCGGCCCGAAGGTCGACGAGCACTGGACCAACGCCGGTGTCCTGCAGGTCACCAAGTGGGTCAACAAGACGAACGAGCCGACGGAGGCCCGCGACCGGCTCAACGCCGACGGCACGTTCCGCACCACCCTGCCGATCAGCGCGGTCTACACCGACCGCACCGGCACCCGGGTCGACTGCACGGCCGTGCAGTGCTACGTGATCACCTTTGCCGCCCGGGGCTCGGCCGACCGTAGCCAGGACACCTTCACCCCGGTGACCTTCGCCCGTACGCCGGCCGGCGGCGGCGACGCCGACCAGCAGATCACCGCCACCGTCACCGGTGGCGCGCTGACCCTCGGCGTGGCCGGCGCCACGGTCGCCCTGCCGGCGGTCAGCAACGGGCAGGTCACCACCGGGGCGCTCAACGCCGCCACGGTGGCCGACCTGCGCGGCACCAACGCCGGCTGGAGCCTGGTCGGGCAGGTCTCCGACTTCGCCTCGACCACCGGCGGCACCATCGCCGCGGACAACCTCGGGTGGACACCGAGCGCCACCGTCGGCACCGACGGCCTCGCCGGCACCCCCGGCGTGGTCACCCCGGGCGCGCCCGCCGCGCCCGGCGCCGGTCTCGGCACCGCTCGGGCGCTGTGCACCTCGGCGACCGGCGCGAGCAACGGCACCTTCACCTGTGGCGCCGAACTCCAACTCGGGGTTCCGGCGTCCGCCCTGGCGGGCGACTACAGCGCGGTGCTCACCCTCACCCTCTCCTGATCCGGCACCACCCCGGTGGGGCGGGCTCGCCACCCGCCCCACCGGGCCCGATCACGTTCCCGGAGCCCGGCATGTCCCTGCGTACCATCCTGTCCCGGGCGAGCGCCGTGCTCGCCGTCACGCTGCTCGTGGCCATGGCCCCGCCAGCACCGGCCCCCGCCGCGCCCGCCCCGTCGCCCGGCCCGACGGCCGCCGCCGGCCAGACCGGAGCGGCGCGCTGGGCCGTCCAACCGTCCAGCGCCAAGGGCCCGACCGGGCGCAACTACTTCATCTACGACCTGGCCCCGGGCAGCACCCTGACCGACCACGTCGGCATCACCAACCTCGGCGACCGCCCGGTCACCTTCGACGTGTACGGCACCGACGCCTACACCTCCACCGACGGCGCGTTCGCCCTGCTGCCGGCGGACCGGCCGGCCACCGACGTGGGCTCCTGGATCAGGGTCGAACGGCGCGAGTGGACGATTCCGGCGGGCAAGCGGGTCGACATCCCGTTCCGGCTCACCGTGCCGGCCAACGCCACCCCGGGCGACCACACCGGCGGGGTGATCGGTGCGGTCGCCCGGATCCGGACCACCGCCGACGGGCAGCGCGTCCTGGTCGACCAGCGGCTCGCCGCCCGGGTCTACCTGCGGGTCACCGGCCCGGTCCGGCCCGCCGTCACGGTGGAGGCGGTCGACGTCTCCTACGACAACCCGGTCAACCCGTTCGGCGGCGGCGACCTGGTGGTCCGCTACCGGCTGCGCAACGACGGCAACGTGCGGGTCGGCGGCAGCGGCACGGTGACCGTGCGCGCGCCCTTCGGCCGGGAGCAGGCCCGCACCTCCCCCACCGACCTGCCGGAACTGCTGCCCGGGGCCACCTTCACGGTCACCGAACGGATCACCGGCGTACCTCCGCTGCTGCGGCTGACCGCCGAGGTCGACATCGCGGCGACCACCACGGACACCGCGCTGCCGCCGGTGGTCCGGACCGCCGGGGTGTGGGCCCCGCCGTGGCTGCTGCTGGCCCTGCTCGCCGGGGCGGCCGGCTGGGCCGGACTACGGTGGTGGCGACGCCGGGCCGCTGCCGCCGCCGGTCGACCGTCCACCCCGGACCCTGCCGACACCCCGCGACCGGCCGCAACCTCCGCGACCGGCGCTGCCGCCGACGGGCCGGCTCCGGTTACCGCCGCCGGGGCGGCTCCGGGTGTCGACCCGCGTCCCGACGCCCCGCCCGCCCGGTGACCGGGCCGCTGCGTGCCGTCGCCCTGCTGGCGGTAGCCGCCGCGCTGGCTCCGGCCCCGGGGGCGAGCGTCGCGGCCGGCGCCCCGGCGGGTGGTGGTCCCGGCGTCACCGTGCCGGCAGGGACGCTGCGGGTCGGCCAGCGGGTGCTGGTCGGCCTCGACGGCTGGCCCGCCGGCACCGTCCAGATCGAGGTGTGCGGCAACGCCGCCCGGCGCGGCGTGCTCGACTGCGCGACCGGGGCCGCCACCCACGGCCAGGTGCCGCCGTCCGGCCGGGCCACCCTGCCGGTGCTGGTGGCCGCCCCGCCGGTGGCCTGCCCGTGCGTGCTGCGGGTCCGGACGCCGACGGGCACGGCCACCGCCGTCGCCGACCTGACGTTGGCCGGGGTGACCGCGCCGGCCGTCGCGCCGGCCGTCCCGGCCGGGTTGACCCTGGTGGCGGTGCACGCCGACGACCGCTCCGGGGCGCGCGGCTGGTTCGGCCTGCCGGGTGAACTCGCGGTCCGCATCACCCTGCACAACCCGGGCGAGAAGGAGGTCACCGACCCGCCGTTCGAGCTGACCGTCGGGCCGCCCGGACGGGCCCGGACCATCGTGGCCGCCCCGACGCTGGGCGGCATCGCCGCCGGGCAGACCCGGGAGTACCACGTCCGGGTGCCCACCGGCGCGGCCCCCTACGGCCGGTACGAGGTGGACGGCCGGATCGCGGCGCCCGGTCGGCCGCTCGCGTTCACCGTGGCGGCTACCCGGCGGCCCTGGGGTCTCCCGGTCGCCGCCGCCGTCCTCACGGTCGGGCTGCTGCTCGCCCGGTCGACACGACGCCGGGTCCCCGCGGCTGCTCCCGGGCGACCCATCAGCAAGTAGTCGTTTGCGCAAGCCATCGTTTGCATTATGGTGGAGCCATGTCCACCGCCTCCGTACCCATGGCACCCGGTCCGGATCTCGACGCGGCCTTCGCCGCGCTCGGCGACCCGGTCCGACGCGCCCTGGTGGCCCGCCTCGCCCACGGGGACGCCACGGTGGGTCAGCTCGCCGCGCCGTTCGAGCTGACCCCGCAGGCGATCTCGCACCACGTCGGGGTGCTGCGCCGCTGCGGCCTGGTCGAGCAGCGACGCGAGGGCACCCGACGCCCCTGCCGCCTCCGGACGGATCAGCTCTCGCTGCTCGGCACCTGGATCGACGAGCAGCGGCGCACCTGGAACGACCGGCTCGACGCCCTGGAGCACCACCTCACCGACGACGGGGCGGCCCGGTGACCGACGCACACCTGCGGGGCGACGAACTGATCGCCCGACGGCAGCTCGCCGCGCCGCCCGAGCGGGTCTGGGCCGCGTTCACCTCGCCGGCCGGCATCACTGCCTTCTGGGGCGGCTCGCACGCCACCGTGCCGTCCGGGTCGGTGACCGTCGACCTACGCCCCGGCGGAGAGTTCGCGCTCGACACCCGCGCGCCGGACGGCCGCACCCACCGGCTCCGGTTCGTCTACGTGCGCGTCACCGCACCACACGAACTCGTCTTCGACGAACCGGTCACCGGCCTACGCACGATCGTCACCCTCCGCCCCACCACCGACGGTACGGACCTCACCGTCCACCAGCGACGACTTCCCCCCGAGCTACGCACCGCCCGGGCGGTCGACGGGCTCGCCGCGATCCTCGACGCCCTCGCCGCACACCTGCGCCAGCCCGGCCCGACGCCTGCACCAGACCATGTGACGACGGAGCAACCATGACCCCGCAGACCCAACGTGACCTCGTCGCCGAATACTTCGCCGGGTTCCGGACGAGCGACCACCCACGCATCCTCGCGACCCTCACCGAGGACGTCGAGTGGGTCATCCACGGTCACCGGACCACCCACGGCAGGGCGGAGTTCGACGGGGAGATCGAGAACCCGGCGTTCACCGGCAGCCCGGCGCTCGACGTCCACCGCGTACACGAGGACGGCCCGGTCGTCGTCGTCACCGGCGAGGGCCGGGGAGTCAGCGTCGACCACGGGCCGTTCCGCTTCGCCTTCAACGACCTGTTCACCTTCCGCGACGGGCTGATCGCCCGGGTCGACTCCTACGTCGTCCCGCTGCCCTGAAACGACGCCGCGACACCCGCACCGGTACGGCGACGGATCCCGCGCGGGCGTACGGACGTCGCGGGGCCGACGCGACGCGCGCCGGCCCCGCCATGGTCGGCCTGCTCAGTTACTGAAGAACGTGCACTGGAACGCCATGTCGTCCACCCGTACGGGGCCGCTGCCGCCAAGTAGGGAGACCCGGACGAACACCTGGCTCGGGCCGTTGGCGTAGCTGGCCACGTCGTGCCGCCGCCAGACGGTGTCGGTGATCCGGACGGTACGCAACGCGAGGTACGTCCAGCTCGCCGGATCGATCACCTCGACGTTGAGCACCGCCGGCCCGCTGACCGCCTGGACGTAGAACCCGCCGCCGCAGGTGGTGTTGTGCCCGGCGGTACGCGGCCGTACGGTGAGCAGCTTGCCCACCCCGGACCAGCCGCCGGCCGACGTCGTGAGAATGGCGTTGTTCGCACCGGAGTGGGCCTTCCCCGCGCCCAGCTCGAAGGCTCCGCTGCCGGCACCGGAGCGGTGGAACTCCCACACCGCCGCCGGGTTGCTCTCGAACCCGTCCGTGTGCTGCCAGAGGTCCGCCTGGGCGGGGCTGACGGCCACGGTGAGGGCCACCGTCGTCGCCGTGACGGCCGCGGCGGTGAGGCGTACGGCCCGGGTGAGTGCGGTTCTCATCGCTGTCTCCTCTGCTCGTCGCCGCACGTCACGGCGCACCGTAGATGACGACCTGGTACGTGGTGATCGCCTCGCCCACCGGCTGGTGCCAGGTGCGCGGCGAGGAGTTGCACTGGTTGCCGTTGCGGTTGGCGTGCGAGTTCAGCCCGTACCCGGTGTTGCCGGCGAAGAGCGGCCCACCACTGTCACCGCCGAGGGTGCAGATGTTGGTCTCGATCATCTGACGTACGGTGCCGCCCGCGCCGTTGACCGTCACGTTGGTCTTGAGCACGGAACCGCACCGGAATCCGGTGGTCCGGCCCGAGTTGCAGACCGACAGCCCGCTCACCGCCGTCGCCCAGCCGTGGATGCTGCGGCTGGTGTTGTTCCACAGGTTGATGGTGCCGGTGGCCCAGACCGACGGACCGTTCATCCAGATGAGGCCGAAGTCGTTCTCCGGGTAGTTGCTCTCCAGCGACGGCCCGACGTCCTGCCCGTTGGGCAGCGTCCAGTGCGGGTAGCCCTGGGTGCAGTGCCCGGCCGTGATGATGTAGTTGAAGGTGTAGTCGGTGGCGGTGAACCCGGCCGAGCAGCCACCCAACGAGTCCCCACTGGAGATCCCGACGTTCGGCTGGATCGGGCCGGCGCCGGTCTCGAAGCGGACCGCCGTGCCGAACCGGCGCGCCGCCGAGCGTTGCACGGCGTTCTTCGCTCCCGCCGTCGGCAGGCTCACCACCACCTGGTTGGTCGCCGGGTCCACCCCCCAGGTCGTGCCGGGTTCACTCGCCGCGGCCTCCAGCGTCCGCTGGATGGTCCGTAGTTGCCGCTCGCCCCGGGCGACGAGGCGCGCCTTCGCGCCGGCGGCGGTCACCTTCGCGGCGGCAGCGGCGTCGGTGACGGTGACGACGAGGGCGCCGTCGGACAGGTACGCCCCGCCCGAACTGGCACCCAGCTCGGTGGTCAACCGGTTGGCGAGCCGGACGTGGGCGTCCTCGGCGCGCAGCAGCTTCTCGGCGGCGTCGCGGCTGATGCCCCGCTGTGCGGCGATCGCCGCGGCCATGTCCGCCGCCCCGGTCGCCCGGCCCGACCCGGCGACGGCAGCGGCGGACGCCGGGGTTGCCCGGCCGGCGGCGCGGGCCTGATCCGCCGCGCCCCCGGGGCCGGCGGGCCGGTCGACCGGCCCCGCCACCGCGGCCGTCGGGACGAAGGCCATCGAGGACACTGCGACGAGTGCCATGGCGAGCAGAGATCTACGGCTCGGTCTCTTCCTGTCCGGCCGGCTGATGGTGACACGTTCTGACATTCACCACTCCCATCACGAGAGGATCCGTCGGCCGGACCATGGGCCGACCGGACGGCAATCCTCGCAACGGGGAGTGGGACGGGAAGGGGATGCTGGACGCGGCTGGACACGCCCGGACACCTGACACCGGACGTGCCGGGCCCGGACGGGGTGGCGGGGTGGCCCCCTGACCGGGCCACCCCGCGTTCGCGCCCCTCACCGACGGGCGGGTACGACAGTCCGCCGGCCGGTCCTGACGGGGGCGCGGGTCAGAAACGCGCCCAGTCGTCGGCGGCCGGCCGCCACACGTCGATGTTGCGCGGGTCGACCGCCATCCGGCGGGCCCGGTGGGTCTCGTGCTCCTCCGGCGTGAACACCCGGTGCCTGTCGCACAGCTCGTAGCGCGGCCCGTGCCGGGTGTCGTGCATGTAGAAGGCGATCGACGTGGACGCCGAGTGGTTGACCAGGTCGGAGGCGATCGGGACCTGCTTGTACTGGGCCCGTGCCCGGCCGCGCATCACGTGGTCGAAGCTCTTCATCATGAAGCACAGGTGCGCGACGTAGAACTCGTTGTTGCGCTGGATCGCCAGGCTGTGGTGGTAGCGGTCCTCGCTGCGCAGGAAGACCGTGACGTCGCCGACGTGGTCGGACTCCAGGAAGCCGAGCACCTTGGTGTAGAACGCCAGCGTCTCGTCGTACTTGTCGGTGGCGAGGAACGGGTGCACCAGGTCCAGCGGGCGCAGCTCGATCAGCGGCGGCTCGGCGTACTCCTGGAACTCGGTGAACAGCTCGACGATCAGCCCGTTGGGGTCGCGCACGGCGAAGCCCCGCTGGACCAGGCCCTTGACCCGGTCGGCCAGCTCGAACACCTCGTGCCCGGCGGCGGTGACCCGCTCCCGCAGGTCGTCCAGGACGGCGTCGTTCTCGACGCTGAACCCGACCGCCGTGGTCCACGACTCGGTACGCTGCGGCGCGGCGACCAGCTCGATGCTGTGGTGTTCCAGGTCGGCGCGCAGGAACGCGTACTCGTCGTCGTGCTGTTCCAGTTGCAGCCCGACGTGGTACTGGAGGAACTCGATGGAGGCGGCCAGGTCGGGCACCTCGATCCGGGCGTACTCCATGCCGTAGGGCCCACGGCGGCGGGCGGTGGCCTCGGTGGTCATCTGTGACCCCTCTCGATGGGCTGGGCGTCCCCGGCGGTGGGGATACTGACGATGGCCTGACGCTCGATGACCGGCCGCCAGCGTTCCCGGACGAACCGCTCGTGCGAGTCGCTGTGCAGGTAGTCGAGCAGGTCCTGCTCGGTGGGGAACTCCACGACGAAGCCGTGGGTCATGCTGGTGTCGCGGGTGCTGACGTTGACCCCGCTGCGCCAGTTGCGCATCGCGGGATACCGGCTCGGGAAGGTCTCCAGCTCGGCCAGGACGGACTCGGCCGCGCCGGGCGGCAGGTCGTCGCGGAACCGGAAGACCAACATGTGGGTGATCATGGCGGCCGGCTCAGAGGATGAAGCTGAGTCGGGCGCCGGGGTCCATCGACTCCATCACGGGCACGGCCCGGCGCAGCCGGAACCGCAGCCCGTCCGGGTCGACCTTGAGCACGTGCTCGTAGCGGCCGACGTAGGTGTAGGCGCCGTTGTCGCGGTAGCGGTGGATGATGAAGTTGGCGCTGATCCAGACGGTCTCCGCGCCGGCCTCCAGCAGCAGCACGTTGGAGATCATCCGGTGGGTGCGCGAGTGCGGGTTCTCGGCGTGTGCCTTGCGGCTCTTGAGCCGCTTGACCCGGGCCTGGATCAGCTCGTAGTCGTCGGCCACGAAGTACCCGGCGGTGGTGGCGTCCCAGCCGGCCCAGTCGGTGGTCGGGACCTCCAACCGGCCACCCGGCTCGATCAGGGTGAGCCACTCGTCGAGCCGCCACTCGTCGAGCAGTTGGGCCTCCCGGTAGAGGAACTCCTCCACCTCGGCCCGGGTCACCTCGCGCGATGCCACACTGACCACTCCCCCACGGCTCCCGGCCGTCATCGACGACACGCTCACTTGCCCGCACCCCCCGCGGCGGGTCGGGCGGCGGGCGTACCGGCCGGCGGGTCGCCGGCCACGCTGGTGCTCGCCCCGACCTTCTCGGCCCAGCGTCGCCAGAAGCTGCGCATCGCGCCCTCGTCGATCGAGCGGCCCTGGTTGCCCTGCTTCTCGTTGGCCATGCCCCGGGACATGTCGCTCCAGTCGTGGGCGGGGTCGACCGCGTCGGCGGTCGCGGTGATGCCGCGCTGCACCGCCTCGTACGCCTCGATGTCGTCGGGGGTGGCCAGGCCGCCCGGCCCGACGAAGCTGACCATCGTCTTGATCCGCAGCGCGCGGACCGACTCCGGCTCGCCGACCTCGACGAACTGCCACGCCCGCACGTCGGTGCGGTCGGCGGCGACCGGTTCGAGCTGCCTGATGGTCAGCGCCTCCAGGTCGAACAGCAGCAGGTTGGGGAAGACGAACAGGATGCGGCTGGCGTCGGCCACCTCGGCGGCGAGCTCGGGGCCGAGACGGGCCTCCAGCTCGCGGCGCTTGGCGACGGTGCGGGTCTTCTCCTCGTCGCCGAAGCGGGGCTCCCAGACCATCCCGATCCGGCCGTTGTGCCCGGTGAGCACGAGCAGCCCGTGGCCGCCGCCGAGGTCGTAGGCGTACTGGTCGTCGTCGGTGACGGCGAACCCGGTCTCGCGCAGGTAGCCGACGAAGGTGTTGTGGGTGGGGGCGAAGTGGTAGCCGTCCATCGCGTTCTCGACGGCGAGCTTCCAGTTGCCCTTCACGCTGTAGAGCTGCACGCCCGGCAGGGTGGTCATGCCGTGCTCGCCGATCTTCGCGGTCAGTGACATGTAGTGCGCGGCCGGCCCGAGGTGGGTCAGCAGGTCGGGCACGTCCGCGTCGAAGGCGACGAAGACGAAACCCTCGTGGATCTGGAGCCGGGGCACCTGGCGCAGCGCCATCGACGCCCGGAAGGCGGGGTCGTCGGGGTACGCGTCGTCGCCGGGCAGCGCGGCCAGTTCGCCGGAGTTGCTGAACGCCCAGGCGTGGTAGAAGCACTGGAAGAACTTCGTGTTGCCCTCGCTGTGCCGGCACAGCACGGTGCCCCGGTGGGTGCAGGCGTTGAAGAAGGCCCGCACCTCGCCCCCGGCGTCCCGGCAGAAGATCAGCGGTCGACCGCCGAGGGTGCGGGTCTTGAAGTCACCCGCCTTCGGGATCTCGGTCTCGTGGCCGAGATAGAGCCAGGTGTGATTCCAGATCCGGTCGATCTCGGTCCGGAACACCTCGGGGTCGCGGTACGCCGAGCGGTGCACGCGGAACCGCAGCGCCTCCCAGTCCTCGTCGATCATCGCGCCGGCTGCACCGAGCGGACGTACCGGCGTCTGCTGCGCCATCACCTCACCGCCTTCTACGTCATGCGAGACAGCATCTCGCTACACGATGCTGCTACTCGGCCATGGCAACTGTCAAGAGCAGGGCAGACTCCGACACCGGGTTACTCGCTGTTAATACGAACGCAACACGCAACTGTTGCTTCGCCGGTCACGATCCCCTACATCCGACATGGCCCGGCCGATCCGCCCGCCCCGATCGCCGGCCCTTGGACGCGGCCCGCGCATCCCGTCGCCGGCCGCCGGCCACCCGCACCGGGCAGCGCCGTCCCGTCGCACCGCCAGCCGGTGTCACCCCTTCCGGAGGATGTCATGCTCCAGCCGCACGATGGCCCGATCGGTGGAACCCACTACCTGCCCAGCACCCCGGACACCTGCCTGTGGGGCCGGCTGCCCGACCGGCGGCACGAACCCGTGCTCCGGGTCGACTCCGGCGAGACCGTGACCATCGACACGCTCAGCCACGAGGGCATCCTGGAGGACCAGGGCCGCGACCCGGTCGGCTTCCTCAAGCAGTTCGACGTGCCCACCGACCGGGTCCTCACCGACGCCCGCGACCTGGCCGCCTCCGACGTCGCCCACGACTACGACGCCGACGGCCCGCACGTGGTCACCGGCCCGATCACGGTGGCCGGAGCCGAACCCGGCGACCTGCTCCGGATCGAGGTGCTCGACCTGCTCGTCCGCGCCCCGTACGGCTTCATCAGCAGCCGGCACGGCTACGGCGCGCTGCCCGGCGAGTACCCGCTCACCCCCACCGACACCGGCCCGGACAGCGACGGCCCCCGGGAGTACGGCACCGTCAGCCACTTCACCGAGGTGATCCACCACGGCGGCCGGCTGTTCGGCACCCTGCCGTACGGCGACGGCCGGGCGGCCCGCTTCCCGCTCGCCCCCTTCCTCGGCCTGATGGGCGTCGCCGTGGACACCGACGAGCCGGTGCACTCGGTGCCGCCCGGCGCGTTCGGCGGCAACCTCGACATCAACGAACTCCAGGTCGGCTCCACCCTCTACCTGCCGGTGCAGCTGCCCGGGGCGGGCTTCTACGCCGGTGACCCGCACTACGCCCAGGGCGACGGTGAGGTGGCGCTGACCGCCCTGGAGGCGCCACTGCGGGCCACCCTGCGGCTGTCGGTGATCCCCGGGGCGCAGGCCGGTGGCCTGGTCGGGGCCGTCGACGGGCCGTTCGCCGAGACCGCCACCCACTGGCTGCCGGTCGGCCTGCACGGCGACCTCGACGAGGCGATGCGGCGGGCCGTCCGGGCCGCCGTCGACTTCCTCGTCCGCACCCAGGGCATGCCTCCGCAGACCGCGCTGGCCTACCTGAGCGCCGCCGCCGACTTCGAGGTGAGCCAGGTCGTCGACGGGGTGAAGGGCATCCACTGCCTGATCCGCAAGGCCGACTTCCCGGCCCACTTCTGACCGACGACGCGTCCCGGCCCGTGGCGGTGTGCCGCGGGCCGGGGCGGGCGGCACACCGACGCGCGCAGGGGTCGCCGCCACGCCGCTGCCCCCGACCGGGACGGGCCGGGGGCAGCGGACGCAGCCGGCCGGAGCCGGGCCGCACCGTCACCGACAGGCGGCATGCGACGGGCGGCAGGACCGGGGACCGCGGCGGCGACGGCCGGGCCGGGTGGCGCTGCCCGGCCGGGCCGACGGGGTGGGGTTCAGGCGCTGGTGGGCACCTCGACGCGACGGGGTGCGGCCTCCATCGCCCCGGGCCGGGTGACCGTCACCGCTGCCGCCCGGCTCGCCCACCGGGCCGCCTCGTCGATCGCCGCGCCGTCGAGCAGCGCGTCGGCCAGGGCGGCGCAGAAGGTGTCCCCGGCACCGGTGGCGTCGACCGCGTCGACCCGCTCCGCCGGGATCAGCCACTGCCGGTCGGTGGTCACCACCAGCGCACCGTCACCGCCGAGGGTCACCACCACCGGCCCCCGGGTGCCCAGCGACCGGGCCATCGCGGCCAGCGCGTCGGCCCCGGCGTCCGTCGGCGGCGCGCCGGCCAGGGCGGCCAGCTCCCCCCGGTTGGGCACCAGCACGTCGACCCGGGCCAGGGTGGCCGGGTCGACCGGGCGGGCCGGTGCCGGGTTGAGCACCACCAGCCCCTCGGCCAGCCGGACCGCCTCGGCCACCACCGCCGCGTCGACCTCCTGTTGCAGCAGCACCGCCCGCGCCGACCCGAGCAGGTCACGCAGCGGGCCGAGATGCTCGGCGGCGAGCCACATGTTCGCCCCCGAACTGACCGCGATGGTGCTGTCGCCGTCGGCGGTGACCAGCACGATCGCCTGCCCGGTCGGGCGGGGGGCGCGCAGCACCGCCTCGGTGGCCACCCCCTCGGCGGCGATCAGCCCGAGCAGCCAGTCGCCGTCGGCGTCGATGCCGACCGCGCCGACCATCGCCACCCGGCGACCCAGCCGGGCGGCGGCGACGGCCTGGTTGGCGCCCTTGCCGCCGCCGGCCCGCCGGTGGTCGGCCGCGCCGAGCACCGTCTGCCCGGGGGCGGGCAGCTCGTGCAGCGGCACCACCACGTCCACGTTGAGGCTGCCCACCACCACGATGTCGGTCATCGCCGGTCAGCCCTGCCCGGGACGCCAGGCGTGCGGCAGGAAGTCCGCCCGGGGCGGGGCGAAGACGTCCACGTTGATGCACGGGCCCTCGGTCGGTTCGATGTAGTGCTCCGCGCCGCGCGGCACCAGCAGCATCGAACCCGGCCCCATCGGGTGCGGCACGCCGTCGACGTAGTAGTTGCACCGGCCGCCGAGGATCAGCACCAGCTGGTCGAAGTCGTCGTGGTGGTGCGGGTTGAGGTCCATCCCGACGGCCAGTTCGTGCCAGGCGAAGAGGACCTCGTCGGTGGCGTACACCTTGCGGCGCACCCCGGGCCGGACGTCGGTGGCCGGGATGTCGTCCCAGTTGACCGAGGTGCGGTAGAGCTGCGGGTTGAGCATGTGAACGCGTCCCTTCTCGGGCGGGTCAGAGGGGTGCGGCGAGCCGACGCAGGCCGGTGCCGAGCAGGTGCAGGTCCGAACCGACGACCAGGTAGCGCGCGTCGGTCAGGCCACAGCGGTCCAGCGCCGCGGCGGACCGCTCGGGCACCCAGCCGCCGAGGTGGGTCCCGGTCGTGCGGGCCGCGGCGGCGATGTCCCCGGTACGCCGCAGCAGCGGCCCCGGGTCGTCGGTGGTCGACAGGCCCAGGCTCACCGCCAGGTCGGTGGTCCCGACGAAACCCACGTCCACCCCGGCCAGCAGGGCGGGCAGCGGGTCGTCGGTGGTCGCCGTCTCGATCTGGGCCACCAGTACGGGCGGGTGCTCGGCCTCCACCGCGAGATACCGGTCCAGGCCGTCGCCGCCGTACCCGGCCGACGGGTGCGCCAGGCTGATGCTGCGCCGGCCGTGCGGGGCGTACCGGCTGGCCGAGCGCAGCGCCTCGACGTCGGCCCGTCGGCGCACCGTCGACAGCTGGATCCCGACGGCCCCGGCCTCCAGCAGCCGGTTGACCTGGCCGGGGTCGACGGCCGGCACCCGGACCAGCGCCGGCAGGCCGGCCAGGGCGGCGAGCCGGAGCTGGTCGGTGGCGGTCCGCTCGTCCAGGCCGGAGTGCTCCAGGTCGATCACGACGAAGTCGAGTCCGGAGCGGGCGGCCAGGGCGATCACGTCACCGCCGGGCAGCTTGACGAACGTGCCGGCGAGCTGACCCCCGGCGCGCAGGGTCGCCCGCAGCCGGGAGCGGTGGCCGTGCACCCCGGCCGGCGGGGTCGGCTCGACGGAGGTCGGCGGCGTCTGCCCGACGGACGTGGACGGGGTCGGCTGGGCCGGCCCCGGCTCGCCGGACACCGGCCCGACGGCGGACATCAGGGCCTCACGCCCCGGTGGCGGGCAGCCCGCGCCACGGCACGGTCGGCACCTGCTCGCCGCCGAGCAGCACCACGCTCGGCTCCAGCCGGGGTGCGGTGATCGTGTTGCCGGCGGCGTCGGGGAGCACCGCCTCCTCGGCCTCGGCCAGCACGGTGACGTGGGCCGGGCCGCCCTCGACCAGGGTGCCGTAGCCCTCGGCGTCCAGGCCGGTCAGCCGGGCCGGCGCGGTCGTCACCCGGGGCACCAGCTGCTCCAGCGTCATCCCCATCGCGCGCAGCTTGGCCATGCTGGTGACCAGGTCGAACACCGGGCCGCGCCAGTTGCGGGCGCTGGTGTCGGAGGTGACCACGTCGGGCAGGAAACCCTGCTCGATCGCCGGACGGGCGACGGCGAAGCTGAGGTTGCTCTTGCCGTGGGCGGATTCGAACAGCACCCCGCGCTCGCGGGCGGCGTACACCTCGGGCAGCACGGTGCCGTCGTTGAGGATGCCGTACGGCTTGCCGGTGTAGCAGTGCGCCACCACGTCGCCGGGGCGCAGCAGGGGCAGGATCACCGGCAGCGGCTCCGGCGTCTCCCCGATGTGGATCATCAGCGGCAGGCCGGCCTCGGCGGCGAGCGCCAGGGAACGCTTGAGCAGCGGACGCCAGTCCAGCCCGACGACGTCCTCGGAGAGCCGGATCTTGAACCCACGCACCCGGTGCGGGTTCGCCTCGGCCACCGCCAGGGCGTCCTCGGGGACCAGCGTGCCCGGGTTGATCAGCTCACCGAACCGGAAGTCGATCAGGCCGAGGACCGAGACGTTGAGGAAGTTCACCAGCCGCATCCGGGCCGGCTCGGCGACGTACTTCTCGAACGCGGCGAAGGTGGACGCGCCGACGGTGCCGGCGTCGCAGGCGGCGACGACGCCCCGGTGCAGGTGCGCCTCGTCCGGCGGGGCCCCGACCTTGGAGACCTCGGCGAAGATGTGGGTGTGCGCCTCGACCAGGCCGGGCAGCACGTACTGCCCGGCGCAGTCGACCACCCGGTCGGCGGCGGCGGCGAGGCCGGGCGCGATCCGGGCCACCCGGTCGCCGGTCACCGCGACGTCGGCGACCTGGCTGGCTCCGGTCTGACCGTCGAACACCTGGCCACCGGCCAGCACCAGGTCGTACCGCTCGGAATTCTCACTCATGACATCGGGCTCTCTGTGCGAAGCGAGTGGGTCGACGCGTCGACGGCGGCCGGCGCGGGGTGGTCCGGGCTCTCGGCACCGAACCGGGTACGCAGGGGCAGCACCCCGGCGACGGTCACCTCCACCTGGTCACCGGGGCGCAGGAAGCAACCCCGGTCCTGGCCGGTGCCGGTCGGGGTGCCGGTGAGCACCACGTCACCGGGCTCCAGCACCACGTACCTGGTGATCCAGGCGAGCAGGTCGGGCACCGGGAAGATCAGGTCGGCGGTGCTGGCCTGCTGGCGCAGCTCGCCGTTGACCGTGGTGCGGACGCCGATGGCGTCGCGGTCGGCGACCGCGCCCAGGCCGAGCACCGAGGCGCCCAGGGCGCCGAACCCGGGGAAGCTCTTGGCCAGGGTGGGGTTGCCCGTGGCGGCCATCACGTCCCGGGCGGTCAGGTCGTTGGCGGCGGTGATCGCGGCGAGGTGCGCCCAGACCTGCCCGGCCGGGGTGTGGTGCATCCGGGCGCCGACGACCAGGGCGACCTCGCCCTCGTAGTCGGGCTGGCTGCTCACCGAGCCGGGCAGCGGCACGGTGTCCCCGGGGCCGGAGCCGGCGCTCGGCGATTTCAGGTAGAGCACCGGCTGGGTGGGCAGGGCCCGGCCGGTGGTGCGGGCCTTGCAGTGGTAGTTCAGCCCGACGCCCCACACCGCGCGGGTCCCGGCCAGCGGCGGGCGCAGGTCGCCGACGAGGGTCTCCAGCGGTAGCCGGCGGCGGACCCGGGCCTCGGCGGCGGGGGCGAACCCCCGGCCGGCGCGCAGCAGGGCGGCCACGTCCGGGGTGGGCAGGTCGAGCAGTTCGACGTCGTCGCCGGTGATCCGGCCCAGCCCGTACCGGGTGACGACGAGGTGCGCGTCGGTGGGCGCGGGGGCCGTCATACCGCGTCCGAGGAGTGGCCGGGTACGGTGCCGAGCGCCGGGTTGACCAGTGGGGCCAGGTTGTTGACGGCGGCGGCGGCCTCACCGAAGCCGACCGAGATCAGCCGGACCTTGCCGTCGTAGTCGGTGATGTCGCCGGCGGCGAAGACCCGGGGCAGGTTGGTCCGCATCGACCGGTCCACGGCGACGTAGCGGCGACGCATCTCCAGCCCCCAGCGTTCCATCGCGCTCAGGTCGGCGATGAAGCCGAGCGCGGCGACCACCGCCTGGGCGGGCAGGGTCTGCCGGCCCTCGCCGCGTACCTCGGCGATCCGCACCGCCTCGACGTGCTGTTCCCCGTCGATCCCGCTGACCTCGTACGGGGTGAGCACCCGCACGGTCGACTCGTGCAGCTGGGTGACGCTGCGTTCGTGGGCGCGGAACTGCGGTCGCCGGTGCACCAGGGTGACGCTGCTGGCGTACGGCTCCAGGGCCAGCGCCCAGTCGACGGCAGAGTCGCCACCGCCGACCACGACGACGTCCTGCCCGGCGAGTTCCTCCAGCCGGGGGACGAAGTAGCGCAGGCCCCGGCCGAGGTGGTCGCTGCCGACGGGCAGCTCCCGGGGGGTGAAGGTGCCGATGCCGGCGGTCAGCAGCACGGCCGCCGCCCGGACCTGGGTGCCGCTGTCGGTGCCGATGAGCACGTGGTCCTCGGCGCAGGTCAGCTCGATGGCGCTCTGCCCGAGCAGGAACGTCGGCTTGGCGGTGGCGGCCTGGGTGAGCAGGGCGTCGACGAGTTCCTGGCCCCGGACGGCGGGCAGCCCGGCGATGTCGTAGATCGCCTTCTCGGGGTAGAGGGCGGCGATCTGCCCGCCGGCCTCGGGCAGCGAGTCGATCACCGCCACGCTCATCCCGCGGAAGCCGGCGTAGTAGGTGGCGTAGAGGCCGGCCGGGCCGGCGCCGATGATCGCGAGGTCGACCTCGTGCCGCTCGGTCATCAGCCGGCGCTTTCCACGATGGCCGGGTGGTCGTGGCCGACCCGGCCGATCTTGCGGGCGCCGCCCGGGGTGCCGATCTCGGTGAAGAACTCGGCGTTGATCGGCCCGAACCGGGCGCGGTCGGCGGGCAGGTCGTCGAGGTGGAAGATCGAGGTGACCGGGCAGACCGGCTCGCAGCGCCCGCAGTCGACGCACTCGTCCGGGTTGATGTACATCATCCGGTCGCCCTCGTAGATGCAGTCCACCGGGCATTCCTCGACGCAGGACCGATCCTGTACGTCCACACATTCGTCGGTGACCACGTAGGTCATCGGTCCTCCTGCGGTTCGGTCGGCCGGCCGCATCCGCGCCGCAGCGGCAGGTCCGGACGGGCAGCCGATCCGGGTGCCGGGCCCGTTCCGCGACGTCGCCGGATGCGGGGCGATGTCGTTTGGTGTCAGGCCACGCTAGAGACCCGGCCCAGAGTATGTCAACATACGAGACGTCATCTTGAATGAAGTCACGCTGGCGAGAGGGAGCGGATGGACGACGAGGTACCGGCGCCCCTGCGCCACGCCGCCGCGCGGGCGGTCGACGAGGCCACCCTGGTCGACGCCCTGGCCGCGCTCACCGCCCAGCCCAGCCCGTACGGCCGGGAGCGGGCCACCGCGCTGCGGGTCGCCGACTGGGCCGCCACCCGCTGGCCGGAGCTGTCCTGGCAGGTCGACCCGCTGGAGCGCACCCCGACCACGCCCGACAGCGCCAACCTGGTCGGCGGCACCGACCTGGGCGACCACCCCGAGCTGTTGATCTACTCGCACCTGGACACCTCGCTGACCGGCGGGAACGACTTCGACGCCCCGATCACCGGCCGGCGCACCCCCGCCCCCGCGCTGGAACTGTCCGGCCCGGCCAACGAGGTGGTCAGCGGCTTCGGCCTCGGGGTGGCGCGGGCCGCGGCCGCCGCCGCCCTGGTCGGCTACGCCGCCGCTGCCGAGACCCTGCGGGCCGCCGGCCGGCCACACCGGCTGACCCTGCTGCTCGCCGCCACCGGCACCCACCGCGACGACCCCACCGCCGGCCCGGAGGACGGCGTCGCGCCGGCCCCCACCACCGGCGGGGTCCTGCACCACCTGCGCGGGCGGCCACGGCCGGCCGCCGCGATCGTGGCCAAGACCAGCCCACCGGGCATCCTCACCGCCGAACCGGGGGCGATGTTCCTGCGGGTACGCCTGTTCAGCGGGTTCCACCCGGCGCTGTTTCGGGACACCGCCACGCCCCCCGGCGGGCTGCTCGCCCACCTCGGCGTGGTGGTCGAGGCGCTGGAGGAGTTCCGCCGGGCCCACCTGGCCCAGCGGGCCGACCCGGACGCCCAGGTCGGGGCGGAACTGGGCCTGGGGGCGGTCCGCGCCGGCCAGGCGGGCAAGCCCGACCTGCTGCCCGGGGTGCTGGACCTGCACCTCTACCTGACCACGGTGCCCGGCGACGATCCGCGGCAGATCACCGACGCGCTGCGGGCCACCCTGACCCGGCGGCTGCGCAACACCCCGCTGGCCGACTGCGGGCTGGCCGTGGCCGGACATCCGGCCCACCCGTCCGCGGCCACCCCGCCCACCGCGCCGATCTGCCGGCACGCCGGCGACGCCTGGCTCGCCGCGTACGGCCGGCCACCGGCGCCGCTGCGCGGGTGGACCGGGTCGACCGACGGGGTGGTGCTGCGCGCCCGGGGGGTGCCCACCGTACGGCTGGGTCCGCCGGCGTTACCGCCCGATCCGGCCGACCCGCGACGGGACCGGTACGCCCTGTCGGAACTGGTGCGTTTCGCCCGGTTGTACGCCGACATCGCGGTGCGCCACCAGCAGGCATCGACAGGCTGACGTGTCATATGCCATGATACTGTCTCACTCTGCGCACAAAGGAATCCAGATGGCGGACGATGCCCCTTCGCCGGTCAAGAGCGCTGACCCCAGCTCACCGGCGATCCAGACCGTGCAGCGCGCGGCGGTCATCCTCAATGCGTTCACCGCGGCCCGCCCGCGCCTGAGCCTCAACGAACTCACCGCCAGCCTCGGCACCAGCAAGGCCACCGCGCACCGCTACACCAAGGCGCTGCGGGAGAGCAACCTGCTGCGCTACGACGAGCGGGAGGGACTTTACTCCCTCGGCCCGCAGATCCTGACCCTCTCCGCCGCCGCCCGCGCGGCGATGCCGGTGATCAGCATCGCCGGCCCGCGCATGCAGCAACTGGTCCGCGAGATCGACGAGACGGTCGTGCTCAGCGTCTGGGACGGCGACACCGCCGTGGTGGTCCGCGCCGACGACAACACCGACCGGGTGATCCGGGTCAGCGTCCGGACCGGCTCCCGGCTGTCCCGCACCGAATCCGCCCAGGGCCGGGTGTTCTGCGCCTTCCTCCCCGAGGCCGACGTGCCGGGGCTGGCCGACGAGATCGCCGCCTCCGCCGAGCTGCGCCGGGAGGTCGAGAAGATCCGACGGACCGGCATCTCGGCCAACACGCCCTCGGCCAACGGGGTCCGCAGCATCGCCGCGCCGATCTTCCGGGGCAGCACCCTGATCGCCGCGATGGCCATCGTCGGCACCACCACCTCGGTCCCCGAGGGCACCGACAGCCCGCTCGCCATCGCCCTGCAACGCGTCGCCGCCCTGGTCACCGCCGAACTGGGCAGCGGCGGCAACGGCCACCACCTGCCCGGTAACGGCAACGGCCAGCACCCCCCGGCCGGCAACGGCAGCCGCTGATCTGCCACCGCAGCCCGACTGCGGCACGCCGGTCGGGTCACCGGGCCGGCGGTCGGGGTCAGCCCGCGCCGAGCGCCTCGGACAACTCCCGGGCCACCAGCCGCAGGCTGTCCGCCGCCGCGGCCTCCACCGCGCCGGACAGCGCCGTGCTGGTGCCCAGCACGGCCAGCGCGGCCACCACCTGGGTCCGCTCGAACACCGGCGCGGCCAGCACGCGTACCCCGAAATCCTCGGGCGAGTTGGCCGCGTAGCCGTCCCGGCGGACCTGCTCGACGACGGCCCGCAGGCCCGCCGACAGCCGCAGCTGGCGGGCCACCGCGGGCGCCTCGGCGGCCGACAGGTAGGCGCAGAAGACCCGACCCTGCGCCGAGCGCAACAGATCCAACGGCGAGCCGGTGCGCACACTGAGCCGCACGTCGCCGCTGGTGTTGTCCATGCAGCGGACCACCGTGGGCGCCTCACCGTTCCACACGCTGAGCACCGAGGTCTGGTTGGTCAGCCGGGTGAGCCGGTCCAGGTGCGGTTCGGCGGCGGTGACGATGGGCAGCGCCGCGCGGGCGGCGGCCTCCATCGCCAGCACCTGCGGACCCAGCGTGTAGGTGGCGGTGGCCGTGTCGAAGCGCAGCAGGTTGGCCGCCCGCAGCGCGCGGGCGTACCGGTGGGCGGTGGCCCGGCTGACGGCCAGGTCGGCGGTCAGCTCGGCCAGGGTGAGCCGGGGCCGCTCCACGGAGAACGCCTGGAGGATGGTGGCGGCCCGCTGCACGGTCTGGATCGCCGGCGCGTCACCTGCCGACTCGTCGACTCCGCCCGTCACCGCGCCACCTCGCACTCGCCGTCCACCGAAAGGCGAACTCTACCGAGCACGGGCCGGATCCGGCGACACGGACACCACCGCACGCCGGATCCGGAAACCGGCTACGCCGGGCCGCCCGCCCCCGAACCGGGGACGGGCGGCGGTTCGGGTGCCCCCGCGAGCTGGCGGTGCACCTCGCCGCTGTCCCAGTAGTCGACCCGGTGGGCGATCAGGCCGTCGGCGTCGACCCGGAACCGGAACACGCCACGGATGCGCACCGGGGCCCGGCCGGCCGAGGCCAGCCGGAACGACATCCGGTACGCCACCGCCGCCCGGTCGGCGTCGACGAGCAGTTCCTCGACCTCGTAACGCAGGTCGACGAACTCGGCCAGGAAGCCGTCGAGCCGGGCCCGGTAGCGGGCCCGGCCGACCACCGTGCGGCCGAGGGCGGCGGTGTGCTCGTTGACGAAGTCGACGCTGACGCAGCCGGCGACGGCGTCGGCGTCGTGGGCGTTCAACGCCGCCAGGTACCGCTGCACGGCGGCGCGGGTGGACGCTGCGGTCAGCTCCCCCACCGACGCCGCACGGTGTCGAAGACCTGCTGGTCGTGGGAGATCTCGATGACGTTGCCGTCGGGGTCCTTCAGCGCGCAGATGTAGCCGACCGGCGGCGGCATCTGCCGCGGCTCCCAGTGCAGGCAACCCAGCTCGCGGGCCCGCCCGGCGATCTCGTCGACGTCCGACCGCTGCGGCACCTCGATGCCGATGTGCGCGAACGGGTGCAGCAGGCCGAGCTGGCCGCCCTTGTCCTTGTTGAAGGAGACGAGCACCAGCACGAACGGGGTCTCGACCTGCTTGTCGTTGGAGAGCCAGACGCTCTCGCCGTCGGCGTCGGCGAACCGCTCCACGACCACCAGCGGGGTGAGCGTGGTGTAGAACGAGATCGCCTTGTCGAGGTCGCCGGTAGGCAACGCCACATGCGTCCATCGGGCTTGGGTCAGGCCGGTCGCCACTGTTACCTCCACCGTACCGAAATGTCCATCACTATCGCGTCCACCAGCCTATTCACTCGGTGCCGGCGGGGACGATGTGCCGGGGACACAAAGCCGACGGGTCCGCTTCGACGCGCCGGGACGGTGCCGCCGGCCCGCCGCCGTGCCAGCGTGGGGGCACACCGCCGTACGGGAGGACGATCGGATCATGCAGTACCGCAGACTGGGTGGGACGGGGGTCGAGGTGAGCACCCTCTGCCTGGGCACCATGATGTTCGGCGCCTGGGGCAACACCGACGAGCAGGAGTGCCACCGGATCGTCGCCGAGGCGCTCGACGCCGGGATCAACCTGGTCGACACCGCCGACGTGTACGCCCACGGCGAGTCCGAGGAGATCCTCGGCCGGGCGCTGCGCGGCCGGCGCGACGACGTGGTGCTGGCCACCAAGTTCCACGAGCCGATGGGCGACGACCGCAACCGCCGGGGCAACTCCCGCCGCTGGATCCGGCAGGCGGTCGACGGCAGCCTACGCCGGCTCGGCACCGACTGGATCGACCTCTACCAGGTGCACCGCCCCGACCCGCTCACCGACGTCGACGAGACCCTCGGCGCGCTGACCGACCTGGTCCGGGAGGGCAAGGTCCGGATGATCGGCACCTCGGCGTTCCCCGCCGAGCAGCTCGTCGAGGCGCAGTGGGTGGCCGAACGCCGGCAGCGGGAACGCTTCACCGTCGAACAGCTCGGCTACTCGGTCCTCACCCGGGGCGTCGAGGCCGCCGCCCTGCCCACCAGCGCCCGGTACCGGCTCGGCGTGCTGGTGTTCAGCCCGCTCAACGGCGGCTGGCTGACCGGCAAGTACCGGTCGACTGCCGTACCGGCGGACTCCCGCGCCGGGCGCAACGGCGACCACTTCGACTTCCGCGACGCCGCCGCCCGGGACCGCAAGCTCGCACTGGTCGACGAGCTGGCCACGCTCGCCGACGAGAGCGGCCTGACGCTGATCGACCTGGCGCTCGGGTTCGTGCTGAGCCACCCGGCGGTCACCAGCGCCATCATCGGCCCGCGTACCCTCGCCCAGCTGCGCAGCCAACTGCCCGCCGGGGAGCCGGCCGGGTTGCCGGCCGACGTGCTGGACCGGATCGACGCGCTGGTCCAGCCGGGCCACGACGTCAACCCGGCCGACGCCGGCTACCGGGTACCGGCCCTGACCGACCCGACCCTGCGCCGTCGCCCCTGACGTCGCCGTCGGCACCGCAGAGGGGGCAGCGGCCGTCGGCGCCGGATCGCTGGGCCCGACGGGTCTGGAGGGTCAGTCGGTTGCGGATCTGGGCCAGGGACAGGAATGGCGCGGTCATGCTCAGGTCACCCCGAGGGCTGCGGCGAGCTGGATGATCGTGGTGGGGGCGTGGGGGGGCGTGGGCCAGGTGGGCGAGAATCACGCGGGCGGCGGGCCGGTGGCGTACCTCGCAGGGGGCGGTGCGCTCGGCGGCGAGCAGGGCGCGGCCGGCGTTGGCCGGGTCGCCGGTGTGCAGGTAGGCGCAGGCGGCGTCGAGCAGGTGCGCGGCCCGGTGTTCGGCGGGTAGCCACCGAAAGGCATCGCGGGTGCCGGTCTTCTCGTGCCAGGCCACCGCCTCCCCGGCGTCGCCCAGGTCGAGGGCGGCGGTGACCCGGGCCAGATCCACCGCTGCCGGTCCGAATCCGGTCCGGTGGTGGTCGTGGCCGTCGCCGACCTGGGCGGCCATGTCGGCGGCCTCGTCGAGGAACGTGGCCGTGGCGCGGTCGTCGCCGTCGCGGGCCGCGGCCAACGCCGCCTGCACGACGAGCGTCCCGCACAGCGACAACTCCGGGGCGGACGCAGCGCCGGGGTCGGGCGGGGCGATCCGGTAGGCGGCGGCCAGCGCCGTCGACCGGGCCACCCGTGCCCGCCCCGATGCCCGCAACACCTGACTGAGCTGCACGGTCACCGCGGCCACCGACACTGCCTCACCGGCCGCGGCGGTCATCGCCCGATCGGCGGCCAACCACGCCAGATCCGCCTCGCCGAGCTTGACCAGCAGCGCTGCGGCTAGCCGGTACACCTCCACCAGCACCGGCCCGCCCCCGACCGGATCACCGGCACGGGCCCGCTGCGCTCCACCCACCAACCCCGGGAGCATCCCGGCCACCTGCGGATGGCGGGCATGCTGGAAGGCGACCCAGGCGTGGGCGGCGTCCCGCCCCAGACGATCCGCCGGCACGACCCGGCCCGGCGCTGACGGCCTTCCCACCGCGACGTCGTACGTCGACAGGGCTTCCCGGATCTGCGCGACCCCCTCGACCGGACCGGACACGTCCGCTGCCTGGAGGTCCCGGCCGAGCAGCACACCCGGGTCGATGCGCAGGACAGCGGCAATGTCCTGGAGCGTGGACACCTTGTCCAGGGTCCGGACACCCCGCTCGACCTTGTCCACCCAGCTCTTCGACTTACCCAACCGGTCGGCGAACACCTGCTGCGACAACCCACGCCGCCCCCGCCAGTGCGCCACCCGCCGACCGACCGGCAACAGCTCACCGCCCTCCACGACGCCACCGCCGATCCGGCACCGCCCGCGTCGTCTCCTCCACCGGAATCCGGTCCGCCTCGGCCTGCGCGAGCAGCCGCCGCCGCGCCGCCTCCCGCTCGACCGCCTGAATCCGCTCACCCCGGCTCGCACCCGGATCACGTTCTTCGTCGCCCACCTGCGTCCCCTTCCGCAAGGGCGCGACGGTGTACCGAGAGTTCACCACTGCCGCGCCCGGGTCACAGGGACGGTCCGCCCCCGTGCGGGAGACGTGGCGAGCAGGCGAAGCCGCACCACCCGCCACATCCCGTGCCGGAGAAGCTACGCAAGGTCACGGCGGGGAGCGGGTAGGGTTCCTACCCCCGGTTTACGGGATGAGCCCGACCTTCACCGCGAGGTCACGGGCCTCGTCTAGGGTGGACCGTGGACCATCGAGCAGGTCCAGGGTGATCTGACGGGCGTACCCGTTGAAGCGGATCGTCTCCGGCGCTGACTCGTAAGCCTGCCGGAGCATCGCCACGGCCGCGTCCTTGTCGCCCTTCCCGTGGTGCGCCCGCGCGGCCTCGATGAGGTGCCGCGCCCGACGCGGCCTCGACGGAATCGCCGCCGCCTCGTGCCGGCGTGCCTGTCGTACCGCCTCGCCGGACTTCTGCAACTCCACCGCCACGGTCACCGCATGAGCACCCATGATGACCCGGGAGAACGACGTCTGCGGCTGGTAGAAGCCCTGTGGCAGGCGCTGCGCGACCCGGTCCGCGCGATCCCAGTACCGCCACGCCCGGCCCTCCTCCCCCGCCCGAGCAGCGGTGTAGGCGGCCTCGAAGTTCAGCGCTCCCCACAGGGCGAGGAGCCCTGCCTCCCCTTCGGCCGCCCGGGATTCCAGAGCCGACAGCACGTCCAGCGTCACCGCCATCGCGGTGTCCCAGTCGCCGGTGTCCCGGTGCACCTGCCCCAGGAACCATCCGGCGCGGGCGAGGGCCTCGGGCTCGCCCGACTCCTGCGCCGCCACCATCGCCCGATCCGCCACCCGCCAGATCAACTCGGCTGCGGGCTGGTAGGCAAGGAACATCTGTACCAGCCCGAGCGTCTCGGCCAACAACGCCTGTGCCTGTCGCCGCTCCGCGCCCTCGTACGCCAGGGCGGCATGCTGCACGTCCCGCAACAGCCCGGGCAGCAACGCGCCAAGCACCGTTCGGTGATCCGATGCCTGATGACGGGCCCGCCACGCCACCGCGAGCCGCTCCCGCAGGCTGGGCAACGACTCGGCCGGAGCGTCCCGGAGGATCGCGAAGCGGTTCACCGCGTCCCGCACCGATGCCAGTGCCGGATGCTCCGGGCCGTTGACAACCGCTGACCGGTTGCCCAATTCGCCAGCGAGGACGGAGACGTCGATCTTGAGGGCACGAGCGATCCGGTCCAGCATGTGAATGCGCGGCGGCAGGATGCGGTCGGTCTCCACCGCCTTGACCCACTCGGCACTCCGGCCGACCAGCCCACCGAGTACCGCGCGGGTTTTTCCGGAGCGTTCCCGGTAGACCTTCAACCGCTGCCCGAACGTCAACTCCGGCAAGGAATCCACCCCGACCTCCTCGTCAGTGCGGGATGCGCCACCGGCCCACCGGCCGCCGTCACACCAACGCTACCGACCGCCCCGCCACCACATAACCCTCGTGGACGTGATCGACTCAGTGTCGCCGATGTTGCGGTGTCGACGGCGCTTCGATACCGCTATATCGGCGAAGGCGATGAGCGACCACGGCACCAACGGCTACTCCGGTGGAGGCCATTCGATCAGCTACGCACGCTCCAACTTCGCGCGCCCCATCAGGACGCCGTCGGACCCGGTCATGCGGCGGCCAGATCGTGGACCGACAGGTATACCCCGTGCTTCCGGAACGCGGCAGGTGCCCAGGCCAGGGCGTCGGCGCGGTGGATGGCCAACTCGGCCGGAAACCAGGCCCGGCGCAGCACCCGCGTCTCGGCCCAGTCCGGCGGGGCGAGGTCCACCTGGGCGAGCAGGTGCTCCGCGAGCGCCGCGAGCAGCGCGTCCCACCGGGCATCCCCGGTCGGCCCGGGCTCATCCTGCAACAGCCCCACCCTGGTGGTCGGCGGCTCCCACCGGTATTCCTCCAGGAACTCCCACACCAGTTTCCAGCGGGTCCGGTCGGTGTCCGCGGAGACGAGGTGAGTGGCCAACAGCGCCAGAGTCATCGGTTCGTAACCGGTACCCACCGCGCGTACCTTGCCTCCGGACCTGATGGCTCTGCCAGGTGCAGGCTACCGTCTCGCGGACCTACGACGGCGCAGCCGCCACCTCCGGGGACCGGGAGGTGGCGGCTGCGCCGTCTGGACGGACCTGAGTGGAACGCCCCGTCAGGTGGTGCCGCGTTGGAACGGTTGGGCCAGGGCCCGGGGTTCACGGTGCGTGGTGGCGAACACCAGCATCGCCAGCAGGGCCAGCAGGTAGGGCGCGGCGATCAGCAGCTGCGAGTTCATGGTGACCCCGAGCGCCGGCAGCGCCAGCCGCATCGCGTCGGCCAGGCCGAAGACGACACAGCCGACCAGGGTCCGGCCGAGCCGCCAGGCCCCGAAGATGACCGCCGCGATGACCAGGTAGCCCCGGCCGGCGGTCATGTTCTGGTTGAACGACCCCACCTCGCCGACGGCCAGGTACGCCCCGCCGAGCCCGGCGAGCAGCCCGCACCACAGCAGCGCCTGCCGCCGTCGCTTGTTGACCTCGATCCCGCTGACGTCGGCGGCCTGCGGGTTCTCCCCCACCGCCCGCAGTTCCAGCCCCCACCGGCTGCGTTCCACCAGCCACCAGGTCAGCGGGACCACCGCCAGCAGCAGATACACCGGCCAGCGTTGCACGAACAGCATCGGGCCGATGATCGGGATGTCCCGCAGCACCGGGACGTCCACCTGCCAGACCTGGTGGCCGGTGAAGGTGCTCACCGTGATCAGGTAGCTGGTCAGGCCGAGCACCAGCGCGTTGAGCACCAGGCCGACGACGAACGTGTTGATCTGCACCCGGTGTGACAGGACGCCGTGCACGAACGCCACCGCCACGCCGACCAGCGCGCCGGCCACCAGGCCGACGGTGGCGCTGCCGGTGGCGCTGGCGACCGCGATCGAGCCGAACGCCGCGCCGAGCATCATCGCCTCGACGGAGATGTTGAGGGTGCCGGCGCGCTGGGCGACGTACTCCCCGCAGGCGGCGAAGGCCAGGGGCACGGTGAGCCGGGCCCCGCTGGAGAGGATGGTGGCGATGTTGTCGGCGGCGCTCATGCCAACCTGCCTTCCATGGCGTCCTTGGTGCCGGCGGTCCCGGCGTCGCCGGGGTCCGCCGGTGGCGACGCGGCGGCCCGGGGTCCGGGCACCGACGCCGCCGATCCGGCCGGGTCCGACCCGGCAACCGGGTCTACCGGGGACGACCCGGAGGCCGGGTCGGTCGACGCGGCAGCGGCCACCGGAGCCGTCGGGGTGGTGGCGACCGGAGTCGCCGGGGTGGCAGCGGCGGCGGTCGGTGCCGTGGGGGTGGAGGTAGGGGTCGACGGCTGGTCGGCCAGGCGGCGTCGGCGCAGCATGCCGATCACCACCGGCGGTGCGACGAACGCCAGCACCAGCAGCGCCTTGACCACGTCGACCAGGAACGACGGCACGCCGGTGGCGGCCAGGAAGCTGCCGCCGGCCCGCAGCACGCCGAACAGCACCGCCACCGGGATGGCCAGCAGCGGATTGTTCCGGGCGACCAGGGCGACCAGCAGGCCGTCCCAGCCGATGTTGAGCGACATCCCCGGCTGCAACCGGTTGGTGCCGACCGGGCTGGTCAGCAGCAGCGCCCCGGCCAGGCCGGCCAGCGCCCCGGAGATCGCCAGGGCGATGCCGCCCAGGGCGCCGACCCGCACCCCGGCGTGCCGGGCCGCCGCCGGGTTGAGACCGACCATCTTCAACCGGAAACCCCAGCGGGTACGCGCCATCACCAGCGCCAGCACCACCGCCACCACGACGGCCAGCACCAGACCGCCGTTGAGCTGGAGGTTCGGGTATTCGCCGAGGGAGGTGAGCCGGGCGTTCTCCGGCACCGGGTTGGACTGCGGGGACAGTGTGCCCCGGCCCAGCCGGGACTCCTGGAGCAGCCACGGGGTGTTCACCGCGAACGAGATGAGCTGCTGGGCGAGGAACGTCATCAGCATCGTGCTGACCACGACGTTGACGCCCCGGAACCGGTACATCAGGGCACTGAGCCCGGCCCAGACGCCGGCACCGACCACCGAGGCGAGCAGCACCAGGACCAGCAGCAGCGGTCCGGGTACGGCCAGCCGCAGGCCGACCCACGCGCCGGCGAGCGCGCCGATCAGCACCTGCCCCTCCTGGCCGATGTTGAAGAAGCCGGAGCGGGCGCTGACGCACGCCCCGACGGCGACCAGCAGCAGCGGCGCGACGTACAGCAGGGAGGTGGACCAGGCCGCCGGGGACGCCATGCTGCCCTGGTAGAGGGCCTTGGTGGAGGCGGTCGGTGAGCCGCCGGTGACCGCGATCAGCAGGGCGGACAGGCCGAGCGCGACGCCGATCGTGGCGACGGTGGCGAGGCCGACCTGCCAGCCACCGGGGCCGGGGTTGAGCCGACGCAGCAGCCGCTGGCCGGTGCCGTCGATACCGAGGGTGGCCATCAGTGACTCACCCCGCCGACCAGCATGCCGAGCCGCTCGGCGGTGGCCTCGGCGGTGGGGAGCACCCCGACGATCCGGCCGGAGGAGATCACCGCGATCCGGTTGGCCAGGGCCATCACCTCCTCCAGTTCCGTGGAGATCAGCAACACCGCCACCCCTTCCGCGGCGGCCTGCCGCAGCCGCACGTACATGTCTTCGATCGCGCCGACGTCCAGCCCGTGGGTCGGTTGGGCGGCGACCAGCGCCTTCGGCCCGGCGGACAGTTCCCGGGCCAGCACCACCCGCTGCTGGTTGCCGCCGGAGAGGCTGCGCAGCGGGGTGTCCGGCGAGGGGGCCACGATGTTGAACTCGACCATCTGCCGCTGGGCGATCCGGTGCATCCGCCGCCGGCTGAGCACCCCGCGTGAGCTGACCCCGGCGAGGGACTTCATCACCAGGTTCTCGGCGACGCTCATGTCGAGCACCACGCCGGAGTGGTGCCGGTCCTCGGGCACGATGCCGAGCCCGGCGGTGTGCAGCGCGCCGGGCCGCACCAGGTCGACCGGCCGGCCGTCGAGCTCGACGGTGCCGGAGTCGGGGACGAGCAGCCCGGACAGCAGCTCACCGACGGTGGCCTGGCCGTTGCCCTCGACGCCGTACAGGCCGACGATCTCGCCGGGGGCGACGTCGAGGCTGAGCTTGTCCAGCACCGGCAGGCCGCCGACGAGCAGGGTCACCTCGCGCAGCCGCAGTGCCGCCGGCTGCTCCGGCGCTGCCGGGTCGCCGGCCGCCGGGGCGGCACCGGTGGTGACGCCGTCGACCGGTTCGGGACGTTCGACGGGCAGCAGGCCCAGCGCCGCGCTCTCGGACTGCAACGACACCTCCCGGCCGACCATCTGCCGGGCGAGTTGCTGGGCGGTGGTGTCCTTCGTCGCGCCGTGGAACGCCACCGCGCCGCGCCGCAGCACGGTCACCCGGTCGGTGGCCGCCATGATCTCGGCGAGCTTGTGGCTGATCAGGATGACCGCCCGCCGTTCCGCCTGCACCACCCGGCGCAGCACGGTGAACAGCTCCGCCGACTCGGCCTGGGTGAGCACCGAGGTCGGCTCGTCCAGGATCAGGATGGACGGGTCACGGCGCAGGCACTTGATCAGTTCGACCCGCTGCCGTTCCCCGGCGGAGAGCCGGTCGACCCGCACGTTCGGGTCGATGGGCAGCCCGTAGCGGCGCGACACCTCCTCGACCTGGGCGCAGGCCGCCGCCCGGTCGATCCGCCCGGTGTCGCCGAGGATGACGTTCTCCCAGACGGTGAGCGGTTCGATCAGGCTGAAGTGCTGGTGCACCATGCCCAGGCCGAGGTCGGCGGCGACCTGCGGACTGTCGATCTCGACCGGTTCGGTGCCGCGCGTGATGGTGCCGGCGTCGCGGTGTACCAACCCGAGCAGGATCTTCATCAGGGTCGACTTTCCGGCCCCGTTCTCGCCGAGCAGGCCGTGGATCTCGCCGGGTCGTACGGCGAGATCCACGGCGTCGCAGGCGACGACCGGACCGTAACGCTTGCTGACCCCGCGCAGGGTGAGAGCCGGCGTCAGCTGGTCGTCAACGTCCACAGTCCGTTTCACCTCGTTGGTCGTCGGGCAGCGGGGGTCAGGAGCCGAGCTTGGCGACCGTCGCGGCGGTGTCGGTCTTGCCGCTGGCCACGTCGGCGACGAAGGCGTCCATCTTCTGGGTCTGCTCCGGGGTCGCCTTGCAGATCTTGACGGCCGGGTACGGGTCCTTGCCCAGCTCCCACTTCTTGGTGGTGCCGAGGGTCATCTCACCCTTGGCGAACAGCTCCAGCGCGGCGGCGAAGTACGCGCCCGGGTCGAAGATGACCGAGATGTCGAAGCGCGGGTCGGTCGAGTCGCACCGGTCGGTGCCCGGGGTCAGGGTGAGCGCGCCGCCGGTGTTGGCCAGCTTGGCGGCGGCGTCGGTGGCCCCGCCCAGGTACGGGTAGACGACCTTGACGCCCTGGCTGATCTGCGCCTGGACGGCCTCCCGGGCCTTCGCCGAGTCGTTGAAGTCACCGGTGTAGGTGGTCACCAGGGTCGCGTTCGGCACCACCATCCGGATGCCGGCCTTGTACGCCTTGGCGGCGTTGACCGAGAAGTCGGCCTCCATGCCGGTGACGAAGCCGGCCTTGGTGGCGTTCTTCTCCTGCATGACCAGGCCGGTGGCGTACCCGGCGGCGAGCATGCTCTGGTTGGGGTCGTCGCTGGACAGCGTCACCCGGGGCGTCTGCGGGATGTTCTCCGACGACGGCACGTACCAGGAGGTCTTGGCGCAGACCGGCTCCTCGGAGGCCGGGATGGCGTCCTTGAGCTCGGAGGCCCCGAGCGCCACCATGTCCACGCCCTGCTGACACAGCGCGCGGGCGGCGCTGAGCGCCTCGGTCGGCGGCACGTTGCCGCGCTTGATGACCTGCCAGCCCTTCTCGGTGGCGAACTTCTCGGCACCGACGACGAAGCTCTCGTAGTAGCCGTTGTCGTTGATGTCGCCGGGGCTGAGCACGCCGATGACGACCTTGCCGTCACCGTTGGCGTCGGGCTGCCCGGCGGGGGCCGTACCGCTGCTGGCCGACCCTCCCGCCGACGGCGCGGTCGCGTCGTTGCTCGCGCAACCGACCAGGGCGAATCCCAGCGCTCCGGCGAGCAGCGCCGCCGGACCCCGAGCAATCCTCATTGTCATGGTGCTTTCCCTTCACGTGGGGTCGGCGCGCCGCCCGGCACGGACCGGCGCGCGGAGAACTCGGTCGCTGGCACGCTGGGCCAGCGAGGGGGGATGTCGATGCCGACCCGGCGCAGCAGGGCGGCCCGACGCTGGGCGGCCTCCTCGCGCAGGGCGTCGACGTCGACGGTGGTGATCCGCCGGTCGCGGACCACCAGCCGGCCGTCGACCAGGACGTCCCGGACGGTGTGCCCGGCCGCGCCCCAGACGAGCTGGGTGGGCAGGTCACCGCGCGGAATCCAGGGGATGGTCCGGGTGTCGAGCAGCACCAGGTCGGCGGCCTTGCCGACCTCGATCGAGCCGGTCAGTGCCCCGAGCCCGACGGCGGCGGCGCCGTCGACGGTGGCCAGGGCGAAGACCTCGTCGGCGCGCAGCGGGTCGGGGACGCCCCGGTCCCGCTCCAGGCCGGCGAAGAGTCGGGCGGCCCGCCACAGGTCGGGGGTGTCCCCGGCGTTGTGCGAGTCGCAGCCCAGCGCGAGCCGGCCGCCGGCCCGGTGCAGGGCGGTGTGCCGGCCGGCCCGGGTGAAGCCCTGGCCGAGCCGCAGGTAGGCCCCCGGGCAGGAGGCGACGGCGGTGCCGGTCCCGACGAGCGCGTCGACCTCGGCGTCGTCGAGCCACACCGCGTGGCCGAGCAGCAGCCGGGGGCCGAGCACGCCGAGGTCGGCCAGGTGGCGTACCGGCCGGGCCCGGCCGGCGGCGGCGTAGGCGGCGGCGTCCTCGGGGCCGGGCGACAGGTGCCAGGTCATGCCCACGTCGAGCCGGTCGGCCAGCTCCGCCGCGCCGGTGAACAGCGCGTCGCTGACCAGGTCGTGCCCGACCAGGGTGATCCAGCCGGTGACCAGCGGGTCGCCGGCCAGGGCGGCGACGGTGTCGGCCTGCACGGCGAGGGTGTCGGCGGCCGGCATGGCGTACGGCGCGTCGTCGGCGTCCCAACCCCAGCCGCCGACCCGGGCCCGGATGCCGGCGGTACGCAGCCCGGCGGCGACCCGCAGCGGGTGCGCCACCGTGCCGGGTTCCAGCAGGGTGGTGACCCCGTAGCTGAGCGACTCGACGGCGGTGAGGGTGGCCGACAGTTCGTCGTCGTCGCCGGTGACCGCGCCGTGCAGCGGCACGATCCAGTCGAAGATCGCCTGCTGGGCCGGGACGTCGTCGGGGATGCTGCTGCGCACCAGCGGGTCGGCGGTGGTGTGCTGGTGGGCGTTGACCAGGCCGGGGACGACCACGCAGCCGGTGGCGTCGAGTTCGGGGCTGCCCGGGTACGCCGCGCGCAGGGTCGCCGCCGGGCCGATCGCGGCGATCCGGCCGTCGACCACGGCGATCGTGCCGCCGGGGACGACCGCCCGGTCGGGGGCCATGGTGACGATCTCGGCGTCGACGATCAGCAGGTCCGCCGGGCGGGGGTCGGCGGGGGTCGCCGTCGGGGTGGTGGTCATGGCCGGACGAGGATCTTGCCGACGAGGTCGCCGGACTCCTGCCGGGCGTACGCCTGCGCCAGGTCGGTCAGCGGGTACTCCGCGCCCCGGAGCACCCGCAGGCCGCCGGCGAAGTAGGCGTCGAGCATGTCGGCGAAGTCGGCCGGGCGGTACGCCCCCGCCCCGAGCAGCCGCAGACCGCGCCGGTAGACGTCGGAGAGGGAGAAACTGACCTGGTCGCCCGTGGTGTTGCCGAGCAGCACGATCCGGCCGCCGGTGCGCAGGCTGGCCAGCGAGGTGGCCCAGGTGGCGGTGCCGACGTGGTCGACGACCAGGTCGACGCCGTGGCCGTCGGTGTGCTCGCGTACCCGCTCGACGGTGTGCTCGTCGAGGTCGAGCACGTCCGCGCCGAGATCGGCGGCGACGGCCCGCTTGGCTTCGGTACGCGCCACCGCGAGCACCCGGGCGCCGGCCCGGCGGGCGAGTTGGACGGCGGCGATGCTGACCGCGCTCGTGGCGGCCTGCACCAGCACCCACTCCCCGGGGCGGACCGCGCCGACGCGGTGCACGGCGTGCCAGCCGAGGCTCCACGCGGTGGGCAGCGCGGCGGCCTCGGCGAGGTCGACGTGGGCGGGCACCCGGTGCACCACGGTGGCCGGGACGGTGACGTACTCGGCGAAGCCGCCGGGGCGGTTCCCGCCGACCACGGCCAGCGTCGCGCAGTAGCCCGGTTGGCCGTCCTTGCAGGTGGCGCAGCCTCCGCAGCCGATCGTCGGGTCGATCAGCACCCGGTCGCCGGGGCGTACCGTGGTGACCTGCGGTCCGACGGCGTCGACCTGGCCGGCGACGTCCATGCCGCCGATGTGGGGCAGCTGGAAGCCGGGCAGCAGGGCGGTGCGCCGCTGGAGCAGGTCGAGGCGGTTGACGGCGGCGACGTGCACCCGGACGACCACGTCGGCCGGGCCCGGCTCGGGATCGGGCAGGTGCCGCAGGCTCAGCACCTCGGCGCCGCCGAAACCGGTCTGGACCATCGCCCGCATCGCAACCTCCCCCACGGTCTACCAGTCAATATGGCGTCTTGCATTGTGATTCTCGCTGCTTGGGGTCGTACTCTGCCTGCGGGGCGGCGGCGTGTCAACGGCTTGCCGCAAAAGAGGCGGAACGGTTAACGAAGGCGGGCGTCCAGGCTGTTCACAGGCCACCCACCAGGGGATCAACCGGCCTCGGACGCGGCCAGCAACTCCCTGGCGACAAGCGCCGTACGCAGCACCGCCACCGTCTGCGGGTCGAGCGGATCCACACCCAGCAGCCGCTTGATCAGGCCGACCCGGTAGCCCACCGAGTTGCGGTGCAGGTGCAGCCGTTCACTGACCGCCTGCCGGCTGCCCCCGGTGGCCAACCAGCAGTCCAGGGTGCGCAGCAGGTCGTCGCGGTGGGCGATCGGCCCCAGGTGCCGGTGCACGAACCAGCGCAGCCGCTCGTCCGGCACCGCCAGCAGGACCTGCGCCAGCCCGGCCTGCCCGAACGGCAGCTCGGGCCGCTCGTCCGACGAACGCAGCAGCAGCCGCAGCAGCCGGTCCGCGTCGCGGAACGAGGCCGCCGTCCGGGCCGGCCCGGTCACCAACGCCCCGGCGACCACCCGGACCTGCCCGGGGCCGACGATCTGGTCCAGCCGGGCCCGCAGCCGGGTCACCTCGCGCTCCACGTCACCGTGCAGCAGGGTCCAGGCCAGCCGCCCCTCGGCCAGCACCGGCCGGTCCAGCCAGCTCAGCGCGGACGCCCAACGGCGCTGCTGTTCCCCGGTGTACGCGATCCCGGCGACGGCGTGCGGCTGGTCCAGCCGCCAGCCGTGCACCGCACCGGCCCGCAACAGATCCGCCTCGCCCATCCAGGGCGTCGTCGCCGCTCCGGCCGGCCCGCCGGGGCCGTCGCGCAGGGCCCGCAGCACCGTCGCAGCGTCCCGTACGGCAGCCGGCGGCGACTCGTGCCGGACCGCCTCGATCAGCAGCGCGGTGGTCGCCGCCGCCGCCAGCTCCCACTGCCCGGTCGAGACCGGCTCGGCCAGCAGCAGCGCGCCGATCCGCCGGGGTCCCGCGCCGACCGCCACCGCCCGGCCGGTCCACCCGTCGGCGCAGCGGACCGTGGCCGGCACGCCCCCCGGCGGCCCCGCCCCGCCGGTCCGACCGGCGGCCAGGGCGCGGCGGACGTCGTCCGGTGCGGCGTCGCGCCCCGGACCACCCGTGCCGTCGCTGTCGGCGAGCAGTTCCCCCGTCTCGGCGACCAGCCGGCAGGCCGCGCCGGTCCGCTGCGCCACCGCAGCCAGCAGTTCCGGCCAGCCGGCGCCGCCGAACGCGAGTTCGGCGAGCCACTGGGCGAACGCGGCAGGTGGGGGCGCGGCGGCGACGGCCAGCCGCGGGCGGGCCGCCGCCAGCTCACCCGATCGGCTCACGCCGACGGTCGGTCGAGCAGCCGGACCGCGACGGCCTTCTCCTGGGTGTACTCGCGCAGCGCCGCGTAGCCGCCGCCCCGGCTGAAGCCGCTCTCCTTCTGCATGTTGAACGGGAAGCCGATCACCCCGGCGTCGTGGAACTGGTTGACCGCCACCTGCCCGGCGCGGGCCTGCCCGGCCACCCGCAGCGCGCGCGACACGTCGGTGGTCCAGATGCAGGCCAGCAGACCGAAGTCGGTGTCGTTCATCATCGCCACCGCCTCGTCGACGCCCCGGAACCCCTGCACCGCCAGCACCGGGCCGAAGATCTCCTCGCGGGCCAGCCGCATGTCCGAGTCGACCTGGTCGAAGACGGTGGGGGCGACGTACCAGCCGTCGTCGAACGCGGCGGTGGCCGGCTCGCCGCCGACGACCAGCCGGGCCCCGGCGGCCGGGGCCTCGGCCAGGAACCCCCGGACCCGCTCGTACTGGGCCTGGCTGACCAGGGGGCCCATGTCCAGGTCCTGGTCCCATGGGCCGGTCCGGACGGCCGCCATGCCGGCGGCGACCCGCTCGACCACCTCGGCCCGGATCGACTCCTCGACCAGCAGCCGGGAGCCGGCGTAGCAGTTCTGCCCGGCGTTCTCGGTGATCGAGGCGATGATCGCCGGGATCGCCGCGTCCAGGTCGGCATCGGCGAAGACCACGTTCGGGGACTTGCCGCCCAGTTCCAGCTTGACCGGGACGAGGTGCTGCGCGGCGGCGCGCATGACGGACCGGCCGGTCACCGTCGAGCCGACGAAGCTGATGTGGTCGATGTCGGCGTGCCCGGTGAGCGCCACCCCGGCCTCGGGACCGAGGCCGGTGACCACGTTGAGCACGCCCGGCGGCAGGCCGGCCCGGCGGCCCAGCTCGGCCAGCGCGAACGGCGACAACGGCGCGACCTCGGACGGCTTCAGCACCACCGTGTTGCCGGCGGCCAGGGCCGGGGCGACGTTGGCGGCGGTGAGCACGGCCGGCACGTTCCACGGGATGATCACCGCGCAGACGCCGTACGGCTCGGGCCGGGTGTAGCCGAAGTAGTCGGGCGTACGGGTGGGCAGGGTGACCCCGGTGAGCTTGTCGGCGGCCCCGGCGAAGTAGTCGACGATGCCCTGGGTGATGTACATGTTGAGCCGCCCGCCGGAGCGGGGTTTGCCCACGTCACGCGCCTCGTACGCGGCGAGTTCCTCGACGTGCTCGCCGATCAGCGCGGCCCAGCGCGAAAGGATCGCGCCCCGCTCGCTGGGCGAGGTGGCCGCCCAGCCGGGGGCGGCCCGGCGGGCGGCGGCGACGGCGTGGTCGACGTCCACCTCGCGGGCGCGGGCCACCGACTGGATGGGCTCCCGGGTGGCGGGATCGAGCACCGGCAGCTCACCGCCGTCGGCGGCGGGGGTCCAGTCGCCGTCGACGAGCTGGCGGGCGGTGGGAATGTCCAGGTCAGCCATGTGCGAATCCTTGACCCTTCACGTTTCGCATGTCAAGATGCAATCTCGCTTTATGAGTCACTAGGAGGGCGCGTGCGGATCACAGCGGCGGTGCTGGAGAGCGCGGGAGGGCCGTTCACCCTCCAGCAGATCGACCTCGCCGACCCGGGGCCGGACGAGGTGCTGGTCCGGGTGCACAGCGTCGGGATCTGCGCCACCGACCTGGAGTTCGCCAACTTCTTCCCCACCCCGGCGGTGCTCGGCCACGAGGGCAGCGGGGTCGTCGAGCAGGTCGGCGAGCGGGTCACCGGCGTCTCCCCGGGCGACCACGTCGCGATGAGCTTCACCTCCTGCGGCGACTGCCCGCTGTGCCGGGGCGGAAACCCCGCCTACTGCCGCCAGTTCGACGCGGTCAACTTCAGCGGCCGACGGCCGGACGGCAGCTCGGCGCTGTCGCGCGACGGGCAGCAGGTCAACGGCCACTTCCTGGGCCAGTCGTCGTTCGCCAGTCACGTGGTCGCCCCGGCCCGCGCGGTGGTGCCGATCAGCAAGGAGATCGACCTGGGCGTGGTCGGACCGTTCGGCTGCGGTTTCGGCACCGGCGCCGGCGCGGTGCTCAACGTGCTGCGCCCGGAGGTCGGCTCCTCGCTGGTGGTCTTCGGCGCGGGCGCGGTGGGCGTGGCGGCGATCCTGGCCGCGCGGGCGGCCGGCTGCGCCGTCGTTGCCGCCGTCGACGTCAACACCGGCAAGCTGGACACGGCCCGGCTGCTCGGCGCCACCCACGGGGTGAACTCCACCGAGGGCGACCCGCGCGAGCTGCTGACCGCCATCGCTCCGCACGGCTTCGACGTCGCGATCGACACCACGGGCCGGGAGGACGTGCTGCGGCTCGCCGTCGAGTCGCTCGGCCCGCTCGGCCGGTGCGGCGTGGTGGGGATCGGCCCGAGCGAGCAGATGAGCTTCGAGTGGCGCAGCGTGCTCAACGGCCGCAGCATCACCGGCATCATCGGCGGCAGCAGCCTGCCGCAGGTGTTCCTGCCCAAGCTGCTGGACCTGCACGCCGCCGGCAACTTCCCGGTGGACCGCCTGATCACCCGGTTCCCCTTCACGCAGATCAACGAGGCGGTGGCGGCGCTGCGCTCCGGCGAGGTCGGCAAGGCCGTCCTGACCCTCTGAGCGGGGACACCACCCACCCCATCGACGCTTCTGCATCTCATCGTGAAACATTGTCTCGCAATGTGAGCGACATTACCCTTGGTGTCAGACCCACACCCAGTGGCGCGGCTGGGCAACACCGCGCAGCGTCCCGCACCTGTGGAGCACGTCCCGATGACCGAACAGCAGCGCACCGCCCCGGCCGGCACGCAGACCGCGACCGAAGACCGGCCCGTCGCGCCCTTCGACCACCACTCGGCCGAGTGCAACACCGACCCGGTGGGCTACTACCGGGAGTTCCGCCAGACCTGCCCGGTCGGCCGGACCGACGCGCACGGCGGCTTCGTCTACACCACCAGGTACGCCGACGTGGTCCGGATCGCCCGCGACGACGACACCTTCTCCTCCGCCCGCGCCACCGCCGGAGGTGACGGCACCGCCATCGTCATCCCCCGGGGCCCCGGCCTGGAGCAGTACCCGATCGAGCTGGACCCGCCCGCCGCGACCGGCTACCGCGACCTGATCAACCCGCTGCTCACCCAGGACGCGGTGGCCGAGCTGGCCCCGATGGTCGCCCGGCACACCACCCGCGTGGTGGACGCCTTCATCGCCGAGGGGTCGGTGGACTTCGTCCGCGACCTGACCAACCCGCTGCCGGCCGCCGTCACCCTCGACTGGCTGGGCTTCCCCGAATCCGACTGGGCCAAGCTCGCCGGCCCGATCCACGACATCTTCGCCGCGCTGCCCGGCAGCGAACGCGCCGTACGCGGGGCCGCCGGCCTGGCCTACCTCGACCAGCGCATCCGCGAGCTGATCGTCGAGCGGCGGGCCGTGCCGACCAGCGACGCGGTGAGCTACCTGGCCGCCCAGCGCCGCCCCGACGGGGAACTGTTCGACGCCGACGAGCTGGTCTCGGTCATCGGGCTGCTGATCGCCGGCGGGGTGGACACCACCACCTCGCTGACCGGCTCCACCCTGGTGCACCTGAGCCGGCACCCCGAGGACCGGCAGCGCCTGATCGACTCCCCCGACCTGCTGCTCACCGCCACCGACGAGTTCCTGCGGGTGTTCGCCCCGTCCCAGTCGATGGCCCGTACCGTCCGCACCGACACCGAGGTCGGCGGCTGCCCGGTCAGCGCCGGTGAGCGGGTGCTGATCCCCTGGGTCGCGGCCAACCACGACCCGGCGGTCTTCCCCGACCCGGAGCAGCTGCGGCTGGACCGCGACGCCGCCCGGCACCTGAGCTTCGGCATCGGCAGCCACCGCTGCGCCGGTGCCCACCTGGCCCGGCTGATGTTCCGCGAGATGATCACGCAGGTGCTGACCCGGCTGCCCGACTTCCGGGTGGTGGAGGAGGGGCTCGTCGCCTACCCCACCCGGGGCAACCAGAGCGGTTGGGACGCGATCCCGGCCGTCTTCACCCCGGGTCCCCGCCGCGACGCCGACGCGGCGGGGACCCGGCCCACCGCCAGCCTGACCGGCGACCGGGAACTGGTCATGGCGGGCACCGCCACCGCCACCGACGACGTGCTGGAGGTCCGCCTGGCCGACCCGACCGGCGCGGAACTGCCGCCCTGGACGCCCGGCGCGCACCTGGAGGTGCGGCTGCCGTCCGGGCGGGTCCGGCAGTACTCGCTGTGCGGCGACCCGGACGACACCCGGCACTACCGGATCGCGGCCCTGCGCGAGCCCGCCGGCCGGGGCGGTTCGGTGGAGCTGCACGCGCTCGCCCGCGCCGGCGTCACCCTGTCGGTACGCGGCCCGCGCAACCACTTCCCGCTCGTCGACGCCCCCGACTACCTCTTCCTCGCCGGGGGCATCGGGATCACCCCGATCCTGGCGATGGCCCGCGAGGCCGACCGCCGGGGCGTGCCGTTCCGGCTGGTGTACGGCGGTCGCAGCCGGGCCTCGATGGCCTTCGTCGACGAGGTGACGGCGCTCGCCGGTGACCGGGTGACCCTGCTGCCGCAGGACGAGACCGGCCTGCCCGACCTCGGCGCGCTGCTCGACTCCACCGGGCCGGACACGGCCGTCTACTGCTGCGGGCCGACCGGCATGATCGACGCGTTGGAGCGGGTCTGCGCCGCGACCGGCCGGTCGGAGCGGCTGCACGTCGAGCGGTTCACCGCCGGGGACGACCTGGAGGTCGCGTTCGACCCCGCGGCGAACACCGAGTTCGAGGTGCACCTGGCGCGGACCGGGGCGACCCTGCGGGTGCCCCGCGACCGTCGCATGATCGACGTGCTGCGCGAGGTCGTGCCGGGCCTGACCTACGACTGCGAGAAGGGCTACTGCGGCGCGTGCGAGACCCGGGTGCTGGCCGGCACGCCGGAGCACCGCGACTCGCTGCTGACCGAGCAGGAGCGTACGGCCGGGCGCAGCATGATGATCTGCGTCGGGCGGTGCCGCTCGGAGCGGCTGGTGCTGGACCTGTAGGTCCTGTCCGGACGGGTCGGCCCAGGTCCCAGGGCCGGCCCGTCCGGACGTCCGTCCCCGGTGGTCGTCAGGCCGCGTTCGCCAGCGCGTGGAGCGTGACCGCCCGGCCGTACGGGTGACCGCACACGGACGGCCCGCCGCGCCACGACACTGGGGCGCTGCGGGCCGTCCTGACGAGGGGCCGGTGGGTCAGTTGCCCCACTCGAAGTTGGGCTCGACCGCCTCGGCGATGCGGAACCGGCCGCCCGGCGCGATCTCGCTGCCGCGCTCGGTCACCACGTGCTTGCCGAACCCGTCGACCAGCGGCCGACCGACGTCGCGCTTGAGCCACAGCCGCAGCAGGTGCCGGCGACGCTCCGGCTCCGGGAAGTCGACGTAACCGGTACGCGAGTGCAGGGCGGCGTAGTTCAGCAGCCACTGCACGTCGCCGGGCTGGAAGTCCATGTCCAGGGCCAGGCCGGGGGCCTGGGACACCTCGTCGTAGAGGTGCAGCAGCTCGATCTGCGCCTCGGTGAGCCGGGGCACCTCCGGGTAGTCCTGCGCCGAGAAGATCATCGAGCTGCCGGCGTAGGTGCTGAACACGCCGTCGACGTAGCTGCAGATCGGCGAGGTGTAGGTGCGGGCCGGGGCGTCCGGGTCCTGCCGGTGCCAGTCCCAGTGCCACGACTCGAACAGCAGCGGCGCGAGGTCGGGCCGCCGGCGCAGGATCTCGTTGTAGATCGTGGTGCCGCTGACCAGGCTGCTCGCCCCGCCGGCCTTGGCCGCCCGCAGGCACATCAGCGCGACCACGTCGGAGCTGTCGGAATGGAACGGCAGCCGGTCGCGGACCCGCGACGGCAGCGCCGACGGGTCGTCGAGGGTCTTGTTGGAGGTGGCGATGACGTGGTCGAGCACGTCACCCATCTGGTTCTGCCCCATCGGCACACCGAGGTGCAGCCCCATCAGGAAGAAGATCGCCCCGGCGAGGGTGTCGCCGTACTCCTCCGTACGCAGGCCCCGGACCAGGATGAAGCCGCGTCCGGAGTCGAGCTGGCGGGCGCATTCCTCGTTGAGGCCGGCGCAGGCCGGCAGCGGGTAGTCGGCGGCGGTCACCGTACGCAGGTCGGGGTTGTCGGCGACGAACTGGCGGCCGACGGTCTCCAGTTCGGCGCGCTCGGCGTCACTGAGCTGGTAGACCCACTCGGTCGAGGTGCGCAGCTCGTCGCCGCGCCAGGCGGACGGGCCGGAGATGGGGGCGAGATCGATTGCGGTGGTCATGATGATGCGCTCCGAGGTTCGGTTCTGCGGAAACGGGTCGGTGTCCCGGGCGGGCGGTGCCGCCACCGGGCTGATCAACGACGTGGGCGCTCGCCGCGTCCCGGGCGGGAGGCGGCGGGCCGATCCGTCAGAACGGGGTCTGCGGGTCCCCGGCGGCGGTCCCGGGGCGCATGCCCTCCCGCGGCGGGTGGACCCGCAGCGGCTCCTCGTAACCGCGCACCAGCAACCCAGAGCCTTGCGGAACTCGGATCATGGCGTTCTCCTGCGGCTGGCGATGATCGGTCCAGGCTAACCAACCCCCGCCGCAACGTCAACAGAGACACCATCTCGCAATACGATCTATTCTCGTCCCCGGACGGCCCGTCGCGCCGTACCGCCCCGGGCGGCCAGCGGCTCGGCCAGCAGCAGCCCGGTGACCACCGACGACGCCGCCGTCAGCCCCGGGTCCCGGGCGGGCGCACCGGAACTCAGCCGGGCAGGCGGGCGTTGAGCCGGGCGGCCTGGCGGATCAGATGGTCGCGTTCGGCGAGGTGGGCGGCCCGGTGGGCAGCCTCGGCGTACCACCGGGCCGCCGTCACCGGATCACCGGCCCGCTCGTGCAGGTACGCCGTCACCGCCGCGTGCCGGGGCACCGCCGGGTCCACCGCCGCGAGGGCCGCCAGCCCCGCCCGCGCCCCGTCGGCCTCCCCGACGGCCACCGCCCGGTTGAGCCGCACCACCGGGCTGTCGGCCAACCGCACGAGTTCGTCGTACCACTCGACGATCTGCACCCAGTCGGTCTCGGCGGCGACGGGCGCGTCGGCGTGCAACGCGGCGATGGCCGCCTGGGCCTGGAACTCGCCCAACCGGTCCCGGGCCAGCGCCGCCTGCAGGATGCGGACCCCCTCGGCGATCGCACCGGTGTCCCACCGGCTGCGGTCCTGCTCCGCGAGCGGGACCAGGCCGCCGTCGGGCGTGGTCCGGGCCGCCCGCCGGGCGTGGTGCAGCAGCATCAGGGCGAGCAGCCCGGCCACCTCCGGATGGTCGACCAGCACGGCGAGCTGCCGGGTGAGCCGGACCGCCTCGGCCACCAGGTCGACGTCACCGGAGTAGCCCTCGTTGAAGACCAGGTAGAGCACCCGCAACACGGTGGTGACGTCGCCGGGCCGGTCGAGGCGCACCCCGGCCACCGTGCGCTTGGCCCGGCTGATCCGCTGCGCCATGGTCGCCTCCGGCACCAGGTAGGCCCGGGCGATCTGGCGGGTGGTCAGCCCGCCGACGGCACGCAGGGTCAACGCGACAGCCGACGACGGGCTCAGCGACGGATGGGCGCACAGGAAATAGAGCCGGAGCGTGTCGTCCACCTCCGACGTCGGCCCCGGCACCGGTTCCTCGACGACGAGGTCCTCGCGCCGACGGCGGGCGGCGTCCGCCCGGCCCGCGTCGAGGAACCGGTGCCAGGCCACGGTGACCAGCCAGCCCTTCGGGTCCCGGGGCGGGTCGGCCGGCCAGACGTCCAGCGCCCGGACCAGCGCGTCCTGCACGGCGTCCTCGGCCGCCGCGAAGTCCGCCCCGCGCCGCACGAGCACCCCGATCACCTCCGGGATGAGCCGGCGCAGCAGGTCACCGTCCACCTGTCACTCGGTGACGGTCGGCGGCGCGGTCAGGAACGGGCGCAGCTCCAGCCACTCGTGGATCGGCCTCCCACCCGCCCCCGGCGCGGCGGACAGCTCCCCGGCCAGCTCGATGGCCCGGTCGTAGCTGTCCACGTCGATCACCATCCACCCGGCGACGAGATCCTTGGTCTCGGCGAACGGCCCGTCGGTGACCGGCGGACGGCCCGGCCCGTCGTACCTGACGAACGTCCCCTCGGGGGCGAGGGCCTGACCGTCGACGAACTCGCCGGTGCCCTCCAGCCGGGCCGCGAAGTCGTTCATGTATTGCACATGGGCGGTGACCTCCTCGGGCGTCCACTTGTCCATCGGGACGTCGTTGACCGCGGGTGGGGCACCCCGGTAGTGCTTGAGCAGCAGGTACTTTGCCATCAGGTCTCTCCTCGGTGCCGGCGCGACCCCCATTCTGGCCGCGTTCACCCCGGGGACGACGCCGGTCCGTCGTTCTCGACATCGGTGGCGGAACTTTTTCTCCGGCCGGAGTGTCGGGACCCGGCACGGCTCACCTGTCGACAAGTTGCCGGACCCGCAGGCGGCGGATACCCGAGGCCCGCTCCGGCACCTCGGGCGACCGGGTGGCGGGCAGCCGGACGGTGAAGACCGCCCCCCGGTGCGGCCGGCCCTCGGCTTCGATCGTGCCCCGGTGGCTCGTCACGACCTCCTGGAGCAGGGCCAGCCCCAGCCCGAACCGGTGCTCACCGGAACCCCCGCCCCGGTGGAAGCGGTCGAAGATGCGCCGCGCGTCGGCCTGGTCGAACCCGACCCCGGTGTCGGCGACCACGAACTCGACGTAGTCGCCGCCGGCCCGCAACGACACGTCGATCCGGCCGCCGGGCGGGGTGTGGGCGAGCGCGTTCGCCAGCAGCTCACCGGCCACCCGGCGCAGCGCCGACGCGACCCCCGGCACCGGCAACGACCCGTCGGGCAGGTCGGCGGCGAGGGTGACCTGCCGTTCGGCGGCCCGTTCCGTCTCGGCGGCGACGGCCGCCCCGACGAGCGCGGTCAGGTCGACCGGAGGGTACGGGCGGCGGTCGGCGGGAGCGGCGGCGAGCTGGGCGGAGAGCAACAGGTCGTCGACGATCTCGCCCAGCCGGCGGGTGCCGCCGATCAGCCGGTCGAGATCCTCCAGGCTGGTGACGCCGCCCCCGGTCCGCGCCCGCCGCGCCATCAACTGGGCGCGGATGTGCACCTGGGCGATCGGGGTCCGCAGCTCGTGGCTGGCGTCGGCGATGAACCGCCGCTGCCGGGTCAGCGCCTCGGCCAGCGGTGCGACGGCCCGCCGCCCGACCAACGTGCCGGTCAGCACCGCGACGAACAGCCCGACCGTGGCGGCGAGGCTGAACGCCAGCAGCAGGTGCCGGCGGTCGGACAGTTGGAACCGCGCGTCGAACACCGCCTGCACGACCACCCCGTCGCTGCCTGACTCGGTGCGCACGTGGTAGGTGGTGCCGTTGCGGGTGACGGCGGTGACCTCGGTGATCCCGGTGGCGGCCACCGACCGCAGCGCCCCGGTCAACGGGAAACCCGCAGGCGGCGGGTTGAGACCGGTGTCGGTGGTCAGCCCGTTGTACCGGAACACCCAGCTGCACGCCGGCGGACCGGGGATGGTCGCGTGCCGGGTGCCCCAGGCCAGCTCCCGGTGGATCTGCGCCTCCTGGCTGCGGACCAGGACGGCGTACGAGATGCCGCCGGCCAGCAGCAGCAGGGCGCTGATGGCCAGCCCCACCAGCAGCCCGATCCGCAGTCGGGCCCGGCGTACCATCGACTGCTCCACCAGCTCCATCACAGCGCTCCGAGTCGGTAGCCGAGCCCGTGCACGGTACGGATCACCGACCGGCCGAGTTTGCGGCGCAGGTAGTAGACGTAGGTGTCGACCAGCGACGTCGCGGCGGCCTCGTCGAAGACCCGGCGGCGCAACTCACCCCGGGAGTGCACGGTGCTCGGCCGGGCCGCCAGCACCCGCAGCAGCTCGAACTCCCGGGCGGACAGCGCCACCCGGGTGCCGTCGGCCAGCACCACGTCGTGCGAGGTCAGGTCGAGCCGCCCGGTGCCGATGCGCAGCACGGTGGTGGACTCCGCGCCGCGCCGGCACAACGCCCGGACCCGGGCGCTCAGCTCGTCCAGGTCGAACGGCTTGCCCAGGTAGTCGTCGGCGCCGGCGTCCAGCCCGGCGATCCGGTCACCTACCCCACCGAGCGCGGTGAGCATCAGCGCCCGGGTCGGGACGGCCCGGGACCGCAGCCGGGCGACCAGGTCGAGACCGTCCAGCACCGGCAGCATCCGGTCCACGACCAGCACGTCGTAGCTGCGGGTGAGCCCCAGGTGCAGGCCACGCTGGCCGTCGGCGGCCCGGTCGACGAGGAACCCCTCACAGCTCAGTGTCTCGGTGAGCAGGTCGGCCAGTTCCTCGTCGTCCTCGACCAACAGCAACCGGTTAGGTCCTCCCCCGTGCATGCCTCCACAATCCCACAGGGCAGGCCCAAAAAGTGATAACTATCTTTTTGTCATTTCACCGTGGCGAGTGCCGGTGTCCGGACGGCGTCGCCCCGACGGGCCTCCCGGCCCTCGATCCAACTCAGCAGCGGAGTCGTCATCATCGTGGTGATCAGCGCCACCAGCACCAGCACGGTGAACAGCGAGGCGTTCACGATGCCCGCCTCCAGACCGACGTTGAGCGCGATGAGCTGCATCAGACCCCTGGCGTTCATCAACGCGCCCACCCGCAACGCGACGCCCTGCGACTCGCCCCGGAGCCGGGCCGCCGCCCAGCAGGCACCGAACTTGCCGACGATCGCCGCCGTCACGCAGGCCACCGCGAACAGCAGCACCGGCGCGCTGCCCAGCAACCCGAACTCCGTACGCAGCCCCGAATAGGTGAAGAACAGCGGCAGGAAGACCGTCGCGGCGACCGGGGTGAGGGTGTCCACCACCCGGTCGGTGTTGGCGGTGTGCGGCATCACCACGCCGACCGCGAACGCGCCGAACACCGCGTACAGGCCGATCTCGTCGGTGTACCAGGCGACCAGGAAGAGCAGGGCCACCGTGCCGAGCACCCGGGCGGAGTCGTTGAGGCGGGAACTGGTCATCAACGCCGTGGTCACCCGCGGCCCGCACAGCCACAGCACCAGCGCGAACAGCACCGCCCCACCGGCGGTGACCACCGCCGGCCCGGCCCGGCCGGAGGCGAACGCCAGCACCACGGCCAGCATGATCCAGGCGACCATGTCGTCGAGCGCGCCACTGGCCAACGACAACGTGCCGTGCCGGGTGCCGGCCTGTCCGCGTTCGGTGATGATCCGGGCCAGCATCGGGAAGGCGGTGATGGCCAACGCCACCCCCACGAACGCGGCCGACACCCCGATCGACGTCCCGTCGGCCCGCATCGGCACGGCGTCCGCGGTGACCACGACCAGCCCCACCCCGAGGACCAGCGGCGCGGTCACCCCGGCCAGCGACACCAGGCCGGCGGTGCCGACCAGGCCGGTGACCCGGTGGGCGCTGAAGGCGTACCCGGCCTGGAACATGAACAGCACCAGGCCGACCTGGCCCACCACGTACAGGACCGGCAGCAGCGCGGCCGGGAACAGGGCGTCCTTCACCTCCGGCAGCACGAACCCGAGCAGCGACGGGCCCAACAGCACACCGGCGAGCATCTCGCTGACCACGGCGGGCTGCCCCACCCGGCCGAGCAGCCAGGCCACCGCCTTGCAGAAGATCAGGATCACCGCGACCGCGATGAAGAACCGTGGAGCCAACTGGGTGGGGGTCACCGGACCGCCTCCTCGAAGTAGTTGGTGCACAACCGTTGTCGCCGGGCGTCGACGACCATCCAGGCGCCGAACACCAGTTGCCGGACACCGCGCCCCACGTCGGCCCACCGGTCCCGGCCCCGCATCGCGGCCAACCGCAGCCACCCCGGACCGGCCACCCCGGCCGGGGTCAGGTACGCCGGACCCCGGCTGGGCAGCGACCGGCTGTGCGCGGCCGAGGACGCCAGGGCGTACCGGCGCAACACCTCGCGGGTCGCGGCGCGCAGCATCACCGGCGCGACCCCGCGCGCCGGGCAGGCCCGGTTCGCGGTGACGCCGTACGGGATGAACCGGGCGTCGCGGCGGCGCAGCGTGCGCCACCGGTCCGGGTCGAACCGTTCGTCGCCGGCCGGTCCGCTGCGCTGGAAGGCCAGGTAGTTGAAGAGCAGCACCGACCCGGCGGGCAGGGTCACCCCGGAGGGCAACCCGATCGGCGCGGAGGTGATCCGGTGCGCGACGCCGAACAGCGGGTGCAGCCGCAGCGTCTCGTCGATCACCCGGTCCAACGCGTCGTCGTCGTCCAGACCCCGTTGCAGGTCCGGCCGGTTGGCCAGGGCCAGCAGCACGTGCGCCATCGCCTCGGACATCTGCACCACCGCCGTGGTGCCGAACGCGCCGTGCAGGTACCAGGCCGTCTCCTCGGTGGTGAACGGGGCCGGCAACGTCACCGGGCAGGTGCCCGCCTCGACCCGCCCACGCAGGTAGCGGGTCAACGGGTCCCGCCGGTCCATGTGCCGCAGCCCGGTGCACTTCAGCGCGGCGGCCACGTCGGCGGCGTTGGCGACGAACAGCGCCCGGACCTCCGGCGGGCACACCTCACCGAAGATCAGCTCGTGGTAGACCTCCGCCCACACCGGCATCATCAGGTCCCGCAGCCGGACGTGGACCCGCCCGGCCGGCAACTCGTCGAGCACCCGCCGGGTGGCGGCGGTGGCCAGCGCGTCGGCGCGCTGGGGTCGCACCGCGAGCACCTGCCGGGTCACCCCGGCCACCGTCCGGTACCGCTCCCCCGGCTCCAGGTGCTCCTGGTGCATGTGCGGGCCGGGCGACAGCCAGTACCAGAACAGGTCGGACAGGCCGGCGCCCCGGCTGCGCCCGTCAGCCGCCGGATCGGCGTACAGCCGCTCGAAGTCCTCGACGTCGACGAGCGGGCCGGGCACCGGGATGCCCTCCCCGCCGTTGACCCGGGCGAACACCCACTGCCGCAGCCGCACCACCGCCGCCGGCAGCCACCCGGGCAGGGTCCAGGCCACCCCGAGCACGACCAGCGCGCCGCACAGCACCGGCGCGCTCACGCCGGGGCTCCCGTGGTGACCAGATCGGCGCTCAGGTCCCCCGGCCGTGCGGCACCCACCAGCGCCAACGCCCGGTCGAGGTCGGCGCGCAGCAGGTCGAGCACGTGCCGCACCCCGGCCGCGCCGCCCACCGCCAGCCCCCACAGCACCGGACGGCCGACCAGCACGGCCGTCGCCCCGAGCGCCAACGCGACCAGCACGTCGACGCCGCGCCGCAGGCCACCGTCGACCAGCACCGGCAGCCGCCCGCCGACGGCCGCCACGACGGCCGGCAACGCGTCCAGGGTGGCCGTCACCCCGTCGAGTTGCCGGCCGCCGTGGTTGGAGACCACCACCCCGTCCACCCCGTGCTCGACGGCCAGCCGGGCGTCCTCGGGATGCAGCACCCCCTTGAGCAGGATCGGCACGGTGGTGAGCCGGCGCAGCCGGGCGACCAGCTCCCAACCCACCCGGGCGGTCATCTCGATATCCCGGACCCGGCCGTCCGCGTCACGCATGTTCTCGCAGACCAGGCCGGATGGCAGGTCGACGAATCCGTGCCGCAGGTCGCGCTCGCGCCGACCGAACACGGGCGAGTCGACCGTCACGACCAGGGCCCGGCAGCCGGCGGCCACCGCCCGCCGGACCACGGTGGTGGTGAACTCCAGGTCGGTGTGCGGGTAGAGCTGGAACCACAGCGGCCCGCCGGCCGCCGCGATCTGCTCGACCGGCCGGGTGGCCGCCATGCTCACCACCATGACCGTGCCGGCGTCGGCGGCGGCCCGGGCGGTGGCCAGCTCGCCGTCGGGGTGGGCCAGCCGGTGGAACGCGGTCGGCGCGACCAGCACCGGCATCGAGACCTCGCTGCCGAGCAACGAGATCCGCAGGTCCCGGTCGCCGGTGCCGCGCAGCACCCGGGGCACCAGGAAGCGCCGGGCGAAGGCCGCCTCGTTGGCCCGCAGGGTCCGCTCGTCGCCCGCGCCGCCGGCGAAGAAGTCCCAGTGCACCGGGTCGAGGCGACGCCGGGCGACGGTGGCCACGTCGGCCAGGTTCAGCGCCACCTCGTCGAGGGCCGGCACGTCAGTCCCCGGCCCCGCGCAGGCACCTGTCGACGAAGGCGGCCAACGGTGTCACGTGCACCTGCGGCCGGTCCCACCGGTTCTCCAGGTTCTCCGCCAGGTGGTGGGTCGCGACGACCTGCCCCGCCCGGTGGTGACGCACCACCGGATGCAGGTACGCCGCGTCGTGGGCCTGGCCGACGACGTCCTGGGCGACCCGTCTCACCGTGACGTCGAACGGGTCCACCTGGTCGTGCTCCGGGCCGTACTCCAGGGTGACCACGAACGCGTCGGAGTAGTCGTGGTCGGCGGTGCGCAGGCCGGTCTCGGTGAAGTAGTCCACCGGCACCTCCTCGTGGTAGCGCGCGTCGGCGTCGGCGACGGTCACCACGTCGGCGAGGACGTCGAACTGCTGCCACAGCGCGGAGGTGCGGTTGACCCGGGCGATGATCGCGTCGGCGATCGACGCCCCGTTCGCGTCCAGCTTCTCCGTCGGCCACGGCGTGTCCCCGTACCGGCGTTCGAGGATGCGGTGCAGGGCCCGCACGGCGTACCGGAAACCGTGGATGAACCCGTTGGTCGAGCGCTTGAAGTCCCGCTGCTGGGTGATGGTGCCGGCGAAGAACAGGTCGGGCACGTTCACCGACTCCCACTGTGCGGTCTGGGCCGGGAAGCGGTCCCGGATCGCCAATTCCGGCCGGCACGACCCGTCGAAGATCGACGCGTCGAAGGCGAACCCGGTGCAGACCAGCACCCGGTCGTAGCGCAGCTCCTTGGTCACCTCGTCGGCGCGGGAGAACGCGAACGTCACCGTGTAGCCGTCGGCGTCGCGGGTGATCCGCCGGACGGTGCCGTCCAGGATCGCGTTGGCCGACTTGAGCTGGTAGGTGTCGAGGAAGTTGTTGTTCACCGCCCGCAGGTGCCCGACGTAGTGGGTGCGCCAGGCCATCCGCACCGAGCTGGGCCCGGCCAGGTGGATCAGGGTGGTGGTCTCCATCAGGTTGTCCGCCGTCTCGAACGCGGAGTTGCCCTTGCCGATGATCAGCACCTTCTGGTCGAGGTAGTCGCGCGGGTCGACGGGCATGTCCGCGTACTGCTCGGCCAGCTCCAGCCCGGGAATGTCCGGCAGGTACGGCCGGGACACGCCGGTGGCGACGACCACCCGCCGGGCCCGGAACGTCTCCCCGGCGTGCACCTCGAAGATCCCGTCCACCTTGGACACCGAGGTCACCCGCGCGCCGTAACGCACCTTCACCCCGGTCTTCGCGGCAAAGTCGGCCAGGTAGCGGACCATCACGTCGGCGTCCGGGAAGTACCGCTGCGTGTACGTGGTGAACCGCAGCGCCGGATCGTCGGTGAGCAGCGAGTTCCAGTCCAGCCGCAGGTTGAGCTCCGGATCGTCGGAGCCGGTGTGCGGCTTGTTGATGGAGATCAGTTGCCGGTGCCGGGGGTAGGTGGCGAAGAACGCGCCCGGGACGTCCGCGCCCTCCAGCACCAGGTAGTCGCGCCGGCCGTCGGCTTCCAGCAGGGCGGCCAGTTGCAGGCCGGCGGGGCCGGCTCCGATGATCAGACAGTCAAGCGTCATGACGGCCATCCAGGGTGAGAGGGGTCAACGGAAGTTCCAATGCGTCCATCACGTCGGCGGCCCGCCGGACGTCGCCGTCGAGCGGCCGGTCCGGGTCGACCGGGGGGATCGCCGCGACCAGCGCCGCCAGCGCCGCGCCGCAGCCCGGCGCGGTGGGCGTACGGGCACCCACGTACGCGGCCTGACGCAACCCCAGCGCCAGCGAGCCGACGATCAGGCGCAGCAGCCCGGCCTGGTCGAAGACCCGCAGGGCGGCCTGGGTGCCGAGCGGGATGACGTCCTGGTTGTGCAGGTTGGTCGGCAGGCTCTGCATGCTCGCCGGCATGGCGTCGCGGCGGATCTCGGCGATCAGCGCGGTGGAGGCCAACTGCACCCCCTGGAGCCCGTGCTGCTGCCCCGGGCCGGCGGCCAGCATCGGCGGCAGGCCACCGTTGCGGTGCGGGTCGACGAGCAGGTCGAGTTGCCGCTCGACGAGGTTGCCGACCTGCGCCACCACCATCGACAGCAGGTCGGCGGCGAACGCGGCGGGCTGGCCGAAGAAGTTGCCGCCGTGCACCACCAGGTCGTCGTCGGGGAAGAACAGCGGATTGTCGCTGACGCTGCCCAGGTCGGTGGTGACCACGGAATCGACATGGCGCAGCGCGTCCTCGGCCGCGCCGAGCAGCTGCGGGGCGCACCGGATGCTGTACGGCTCCTGCAACGCGCGCTTGCCCGACGGGACGAGCCCCTCGCTGACCTGCCGCATCCGCGCGCCCACGGCGATCGCCCCCGGGTGCCCGTACGCGCGCAGCAGCCGGGCGTCGAGGAACTGCGGGTCGCAGCCGAGCAGGTCGGCCAGCAGGCAGGTGAGCACCTGCGCCGACCGGTGCGCGGCGCGGACCGCGGACAACGCAAGCGCCGTCGCCGCGGTGGTCAGCGAGGTGCCGTTGACCAGGGCCAGGGCGTCGCGGCCGTCCAGCGGCAGCGGGGTCAGGCCGGCCTTCTCCAGCGCCTGCGCGGCCGGCAGGCGTACCCCGTCGAGGTAGGCGTGGCCGCGACCGCGTAGCGCCTGGGCCGCCGCGCCCAGCGGGATCAGGTCACCGCTCGCGCCGACCGAACCCCACCGCGGCACGGCGGGCACGAAGGTGGTCCCGAGCATCGCCGCCAACGCGTCGACGACGTGCGGGGACACCCCGGACGCGCCCCGGGCCAGCGACCAGGCCCGGACCAGCACGGTGGCCCGGACGATCTCGGGGGCGAGATCCGGGCCGTGGCCCGCGCCGAGGTGGGCGAGGGTGTTGTCGGCCTGGTCGCGCAGGTCGGCCCGGCCGGCGTACCCGACGAGGGCGCCGAAACCGGTGGTGCTGCCGTACACCGCGCGGTCCTCGCCGAGCACCTCGGACAGGAAGGTGCGGGTGCGGGTGACCCGGTCGCGGACCTGAGCGCCGACCACGACCCGGACCGGGTCGCGGGCGGCGCTCAGGTCGGCGATCCGCAGCGGCGCCGCGAGATCAACCTCTGTCGTCATGCGACCGGACCCTAGAGAGCGATTCTCAGAACGCTCTGAAATCGGGCCGATACGGTGCGCCGCATGACGCTCGACTACCTGATCATCGGAGCCGGGCCGGCCGGGCTCCAACTCGCCGCCCTGCTGGAGCGCGACGGCCGCGACCATCTGGTGCTGGAGGCCGGACCGACGCCGGGCACGTTCTTCGGCCGCTACCCGCGGCACCGCCAGTTGATCTCCATCAACAAGGTCTGGACCGGTTCCGACGATCCGGAGTTCAACCTGCGCTCCGACTGGAACTCGCTGCTCACCGACGATCCGGCGCTGCTGTTCCGCAACTTCAGCCGGCGCTACTTCCCCGACGCCGACGACATGGTGCGCTACCTCGCCGCCTTCGCCGACGGGCTGCGGGTCCGCTACGACACCCGGGTCACCCGGATCGCCCACGACGGCGACCTGTTCACCGTCGAGGCCGGCGGCGACACGCTGACCGCCCGCCGGGTCGTCGTGGCCACCGGCGTCTCCCAGCTGTACGTGCCGCCGATCGAGGGCGTCGACCTCGCCGAACGCTACGACACCGTCAGCGTCGACCCGGACGACTTCACCAACCAGCGGGTCCTGATCATCGGCAAGGGCAACTCGGCCTTCGAGACCGCCGACGCCCTGGTCGAGACCGCCGCCGTCATCCACGTCGCCGGCCCGCACTCGATCCGGCTGGCGTGGCAGACGCACTACGTCGGGCACCTGCGCGCGGTGAACAACAACTTCCTCGACACCTACCAGCTCAAGTCGCAGAACGCCGTCCTCGACGGCACCGTCGAGCGGATCGCCCGCCGCGACGACGGCGGCTACCGGATCGACTTCCGGTACGCCCGCACCCGCGAGTCGCTGCGGCAGCTCGACTACGACCGGATCATCCTGTGCACCGGCTTCCGGTTCGACGCGGACATCTTCGACCCGTCGGCGCGGCCCCGGCTGGTCATCAACGACCGCTTCCCCGAGCAGACCTCCGGCTTCGAGTCGGTGAACGTGCCCGGCCTGTACTTCGCCGGCACCCTCACCCAGCAGCGCGACTTCAAACGCTCCACCAACGGCTTCATCCACGGCTTCCGGTACGGCGTACGCGCCCTGCACCGGATGCTGAACGCCAGGCACCACGGCACGCCGTGGCCGTCGACCACCCTGGACGCCACCCCCGAGGCGATCACGGATGCGATCATCGCCCGGATCAACCGCACCTCCGCGCTGTGGCAGCAGTTCACCGTCCTCGGCGATGTCGTCGTGATCGCCGACGGTGTCGCGCGCTACCACGAGGAGGTGCCGGTGGCCTACCTGCACGACGGCGGCCTGGGACCCGAGCCGTTCGCGGTGGTGACCACCCTGGAGTACGGCCCGGACCACGACCAGGTCGACCCGTTCGACATCACCGTCCCCCGGATCGCCGAGAACGACGCCGAACGCGCCCACGACGCCAGCTACCTGCACCCCGTCGTCCGGGTGCACCGGGGCGGGCGGCTCGTCGCCACCCACCACCTCGCCGAGAACCTGGAGAACAACTGGGACCTGCCCGGCGTGCACCAGCAACCCCTGGCGCTGTTCCTCAAGGGCGTCCTGTCCGATGCCGGCTGAGCACGACAACGACGGCCGTCGCGCGGCGGAGCACCAGCACGCCGACCGCCGCGCGACGGGGCCCGGCCACCACGGCGGGCACGACCGGACCGGTCGCGGGTCGGCGGACCGCGACCGGGCCGGGGCCACCGCCGGTGGTGAGCTGTGGCCGCAGCCCGTGCTGCGGCTGCTCACCACCGGCGGTGACCGGCCGGTCTTCGAGGACGGCGACCGGACCGTCGGCGCGGCCGAACTGGCGGACCTGGTCCGGCGGACCGCCAGTGGCCTGCGCGCCGCCGGTATCGGGCCGGGTCGCGCGGTGGCGCTGCGGATCGGGGTCACCCCGGAGGCGCTCGCCGGTGTCCTCGCCGCGTTCACCGTCGGCGCCCGGGTCTCCGGCATCCGGCCCGAGCTGACCCCGGCGCAACTCGACCGGCTGCTGGCCAGCGATGACGCGCTGCTCGTCGACGACGCCCGACTCGCCATCCTGGCCCGGACCCGCGACGACGGCAGCCCCCTGGTCGCCGCCGGCCGGCCCGGTGACGTCGCCCGGATCACCTGGACCAGCGGCAGCACCGGCCACCCCAAGGGCTGCGCCCAGACGTACGCGGCGATGAGCGCGGCCTGGGCGGCCCACCCCGACCGGTGGCCGCCGGCGATCGCCGAGCTCGCCCCCCGGCTGGGGCGCTACCTGGTCTTCGGCTCGCTGAGCAGCCAGGTGATGCTGGAGTACGGCATCCTCACCCTGGCCGCCGGGGGCACCCTGGTCGCCGCCCGCCCGCCCGGCTTCCCCGGCATGATCACCAGGCACCGGGCCACCGCGAGCGTGATCACCGTCGGCAAGCTGCACCAGCTCGTCCGCGACCAGCGCGCCGACCCGGTCGACCTGGGCAGCCTGCGGGCGCTCCTGGTCTCCGGATCACCGCTCACCGCGTCCCGGCTCGCCGAAGCGCTCGACGTGCTCGGCCCGGTCGTCTTCCACGGCTACGGGCAGACCGAGACCGGCATGATCGCGATGGTCACCCCGGCCGAGCTGCTGGCCGACCCGGGCCGGCTCGCCTCGGTCGGACGCGCGCCCGAGGTGGTCGACCTGTCCATCCGCGACGCCGACGGCCGGCCGGCCACCGAGGGCGAACTCTTCGTCCGGACCCCGGCACAGGCCGACGCCTACTGGGGCGACCCGGCCGAGAGCGCCGAGGTGTTCACCGACGGCTGGGTACGCACCCGCGACCTGGCCCGGTTGGACGCCGACGGCTACCTGCACCTGTCCGGCCGGGCCCGGGACGTGATCATCGTCAACGCGAACCTGGTGTACGCCGGCCCGATCGAACGGGTGCTCGCCGCCGACCCCGCCGTCGCCGAGGCGTACGTGGTCAGCCGTCCCGACGACGTCACCGGCGAGGCGGTGCACGCGTACGTGGTGCCGGCGGCCGGCCACCCGTTGGACGTCGGCCGGTTGCGCGCCCGGGTCGCGGCGGCCCTCGGTGCGGCCGCCGTCCCGACGACCGTCGAGGTGATCACCGGGGTGCCGGTGGGGCCGAGCGGCAAACCCGACAAGCGCGCCTTGGGCGTGGGCGTCGGTTCCTGAGCGGCGGCCACCGTTTCCGCGCGACCGGCGGCGTCGGCGCTGCCCGCAGAGCCCGGCGGCCCGGACCATCCACCCCGGCAGCGCCACGATCACCGGCACCCGGCAAACTCCACACTGATCCGACTGAACCTTCGGCTGGCTCAGTGCGTTGAGAGGTCGAAGCCACAGCCTGTCGAGGAGCGCACCGGTGCCACTGACCTCCACGTCCCACCGCCGGCGGCTAGAACGACTCGTCGGTGGGGTGCGGCAACGGCTGTCACCACTGGCCGGCGTCGTCCGACGGGCAATGTCCCGCCTGCCCGGCCCGCCGATCGTGGCGCGGATCGTCGCCGGGCTGATGGCGCTGGCGCTCGCCGTCCTCGCCGGCTTCGCCGCCAGCACCGGGTTCGGCACGGCCACCGCCCAGACCGTGGAGGGCAAACCGGTCCCCGCCGAGCAGGTGCCCCTGATCGCCCAGGCCGCGCTCTCCTGCCCGACCCTCACCGCGCCCCGGCTGGCCGGTCAGCTCATGGCCGCCTCCGGGTTCGTGGCCGACGCCCGCACCGACGACGGCGGCTCCGGGGTGGCCGGGCTCACCGACGAACTCTGGCAGCGGTGGCTGCCCTGGCCCGACGCGCCCCGGCTGGACGTCGCCGCGAACATCGTCGCGCTGGCCCACCACATGTGCGACCTCGTCGGGCAGGTGTCGCACGGCGACATCGACGGAGACACCTGGCAACTCGCGCTCGCCGCGCACCGTTCCGGGATGCCCGCCGTCCAGGCCGACCGGGGCGTCCCCGACGCGGCGGCCGGGTACGTGCGGACCGTCGTCGGCTACGCCGAGTGGTACTCCCGGCAGCCCGACTTCGACCCGGACGCGGCGGACGCCTCACCGACGCCCGCCCCACCTGCGCCGCCCGCCGGCAGCGCGCCACGCCCCATCCCCGACGAGCACCTGGCGGCGATCCTCGCCGCCGGCCGGACCTGCCCGGCGGTGACCCCGGCGAAGATCGCCGGTCAGCTCATGGCGGCGTCCGGGTTCAACCCGAACCTGCTCGGCCCCAACGGCGCGCAGGGCATCGCCCAGTTCCTGCCCACCGTGTGGAGCCGCTACGCGACCGCCGGCCAGTCACCGTGGGACGCCGCGACGGCGATCGCCACGCTCGGCAAGACGATGTGCGCCCTCACCACCGACCTGGGTGGGCTCACCGCCGACCCGTATCCGCTCGCGCTGGCCGCCTTCCAGTGGGGGCCGGGGGTACAGGCCGGCGGCGCACCCGACCTGGGCACGGTGGACGAGAACGCCGGCCGGGTCCTCGCCTACGCCGCCTTCTACGCCCAGGACCCCCGGCTCGGTGGGCGTCCGTCCCCGCGTCCGCCACTGCCGGCCGGCACCCGGGGCCCGGTGCTGGCCCTGCCGCCCACGCCCGCCGGCGCGGGCCCCGGCCCGGCCGGCAACCCGACCAGAGCCGGCGTCAACCCGACCAGACCCGCCCCGGCGGCAGGCGCCCCGTCCACGCAGGCGGCGGCCCGTCCGACCACCCCCGCGCCGGCGCCGGCGGCCTCCACCGGCTACCGCATCCGCGGGTACGGCAGCACCTGCCTGTACGCCCCGTCGGCCGTGGACGGCCAGCAGTTGGTGATCTGGGACTGCAACGGCTCGGCCCGGCAGAAGTGGACGTTCGGCGGCGACGGCACGATCCGGATGGGGTCGCTCTGCATGGACCTGGCGGACGCCTCCAGCGCCGACGGCACCCGCATCCAGCTGGCGACCTGCAACGGCGGCTGGGCGCAGAAATTCTGGATCAACGGCTCCGGTGACCTGGTCAACTCGGCGATCGGCAGGTGCGTCGACATCCGGGACTGGTCCACCGCCAACGGCACCGGCCTGCAACTGTGGACGTGCACCGGTGAGGCCAACCAGAAGTGGACGCGGGTGAAGGTCTAGCGGGGGCCGGCGGGGCGGCCGATCCGGGCCGACACCAGTGCCGTCCCGTCGGTCTCCGCGACGGCGAAGAACGCCAGCGTGTCGACGGCGGCGGGGATCTCCCCGGTGACCTCCTGCGGCCCGGCGGTCGCCGTCCACTGTGCCACCTGGTAGGTGCGGGTGTCGGCGGCGACCGCATAGAGCCGGTACTCCACCCCCGCCGTCAGGCCGAGCACGGTGGCCCGTACGTCGGAAGCCGACCCGGGGCCGTCGGGGCGGGCCGAGACGGTGACGGACAACCGGGTGGCCGCACCGACCCCCTCCACCGTCACCCCGGCGGCGACCGGGTTGACGGTGGACTGCCGGGCGTCGGGCGCGCCGCCCTGCTGCCGCTGCCCGAGGGTCACCCCCAGGGACACCGCCGCGACCATGGCGAGCGTGCCGGCGACGAGCCACCGCCGTCGACCCCGCCGGGACCGGTCGGACGCGCGGCCGGCCGGACCCCGCCCGCCCGCGTCCCGGGAGGGCGGCCGGTCCGCCGGTCCCGGGCGCGACGCGGCGGCCGGCGGGAGTCCGGGGGCCGGCAGCGTCTCGGAGACCGACGTGGGCTCGGGGGTCGGCAGGTCGGGGGCGGGCGCGGGGGCCGGAGCCTCACCGAGGGCCGGGACGGCGGTGGAGGTCGGGACGGCGTCAGGGGTCGGGGTGGCGGTCGGGAGGGCCGGTGCGGTGACGTCGACCGGATCGGTACGCAGGTCGGCGATCTCGCCCGGGGTCAGCCCCGCGAACGCCCCCACCAGGGGGGCCAGCCGGTCACACTCGTCGAGGCAGATCGTGCAGGTGCCGAGGTGGCGTTCGAACTCCCACTCGTCCTGCGGATCGAGGTCACCCCACAGGTAGGGAGCGCACTGCTCCAGGGGGGCGTGGGCCACCGGACCGGGGGCGTCGCTGTCGCTTCGGAGGTCGGTCATGGCCTGTCAGCTCTGCTCGGGGAGGCAGCGCCTCGCGGCCCCGCCGCCGTCATCGTATGCCATCGCGGTCGTGGTGGACGCCTCACGCACCGTCGACCTCCCCGATGACGGCGCGCAACGCGCGCAGGGCGTAGTGGGCGCGGGACTTGACGGTGCCCTCGGCGATGCCGAACTCCGCGGCGATCTCAGCGGTGGAGAGCCCCCGGAAGTAGACCGCCTCCACCACCCGACGGTGCTCGACGCTGATCTTCGGCAGCGCGTCGCGGATGGTCCGCGCCGTCACCACCCGCTCCGCCACGTCGGCGGTCGCCGGAATCCGGTTGAGGTCCAGCGCGCCGACCTCGGTCGGGCGGGCCTGCCGGGCCCGCGCCACGTCGATGGCGACCCGGCGGGCCACGGTGAACAGCCAGCGCCGTTGGGTCTCCAGGTCGGCGGCGAGGCTGTCGATGCTGCGCCAGGCCCGCATCATCGTCTCCTGGAGCAGATCCTCGGCGAGCTGCCGTTCACCTGAGGCCAGCCGGAGCAGGAACCGGAACAGGGGCTCGGCGTGCACCGCGTGCAGCTCCCGCAGGCGCGCGTCGGGGGCGAGGTCGGGGGCGGGTGGCGGGGGCCCGGCGTCGACGGCCGACGCGTCCGGGTCGACTGCTGCCGCCACCCCGATGCCCGCCCCGCCCGGCGCGTCCGCGTCCGGCCCGCGAGAAAGACCTGCCAACCGGTGCCTCCCCAGCACGCTCACCGTCCGCGTGACCGGCCGCGCGGGCGCGCCCGCAGCTCCGGTCCCACGTCGATCCAGGAGAGCATACGGGGCACCGTCGGACCCGCTGCCGCTGATGCCGCCCGTGGCCCGGCGGCGCGGCCGGCTCCGATGCGGACGGTCCACCGGCCGCAGCCGCCACACCGTGCCACCGGGCCGGTCAGCCATGCGACGCCGCCACCGGGGTGACGTCCTCGGCCCGCAGGGTACGCAGGTCCGCGACGGTCGGCCCGGTCAGCCCACGCAGCCGACCCGCCTGCCGGGTCACCGCCTCGTCGAGCACCTGGCGGGCGTACCGGCCGTTGCCGAAGGCCGGACCGTGCGGGGCCTGCTCGAAGTGCTGGCGCAGCGCGGTCAGCGTGTCCCCGGGGCAGTCGTACCCGCCGGCGCGGGCCAGCCCCTCGAAGATGGCGACCAGCTCGTCGGCGGTGTACGGGGCGAAGTGGACCCGGCGGGAGAACCGGGAGGCCAGCCCGGCGTTCGCGGCGAGGAACTGGGCGATCTCCGCCTCGTAACCGGCGACGATCACCACCACCTCGTCGCGGTGGTCCTCCATCAGCTTCACCAGCGTGTCGATCGCCTCCCGACCGAAGTCGTTGCGGGCGTCCGGCGGTGCCAGCGTGTACGCCTCGTCGATGAACAGCACCCCGCCCCGGGCCCGTTCGAACGCCTCCCGGGTGCGGTGCGCGGTGTGCCCGACGTACTCGCCCACCAGGTCGGCGCGGGCCACCTCGACCAGTTGGCCGCCCCGCAACACCCCCAGCGCGGTCAACAGCTGCCCGTAGAGCCGGGCGACAGTGGTCTTGCCAGTTCCCGGTGGCCCGGAGAAGACCAGGTGCCGGGAGACCGACGGCGCGGGCAGGCCGGCCCGTACCCGGGTCCGGGCAGCGGCCAGCAGGTCGATCAGGTCGGCCACCTCCTGCTTCACCGCGTCCAACCCGATCATGGCGTGCAGCCGGGCCAGCAGCGCGTCCACCGCACCCGCGGGCGGCTCGTCGTCGGGCGGGCCGGCCGCCGACTCGTCGAGGTCCTGCGGCAGCAGCTGGGCCAGCTCCACCCCGGAGGCGGCGCCGCTGCCGGACAGCCGGAACGCCTGCCGGCTGACCATCTCCTCGAAGGTCTGCCGGGCCACCCGGGCGTTGCCGAACGACCCGGTACGCGGCATCGACTCGAACCACGACTCCAGGGCGATCCGGGTGTCGTACTCCAGGGCGTAGTGGTGGCTGCTGCACAGCCGCTCGACGATCTGCACCAGCTCCGGGGAGGTGTAGCTCTCGAACTCGACGGTCTTGGAGAACCGGGAGGCCAACCCCGGGTTCGCCGCCAGGAACGTACGCATCTGCGCCGAGTAACCGGCGACGATCACCACCACCTCGTCGCGGTGGTCCTCCATCAGCTTGACCAGCGTGTCGACCGCCTCCCGACCGAAGTCGTGCCCCGAGCCGCCGCCGTCGACCGGGGCCAGGGTGTACGCCTCGTCGATGAACAGCACCCCGCCGATGGCTTCCCTGAACCGTTCGGTGGTCTTCACCGCCGTACCGCCGATGTGTTCGGCGACCAGGTCGGCGCGGGCCACCTCGACCAGCTGCCCGCCGGGCAGCACGCCGAGGGCGGCCAGGATGCGGCCGTAGAGCCGGGCCACCGTGGTCTTCCCGGTGCCCGGCGCACCCGCGAAGATCATGTGCCGGGACATGGGTGGGGCGGGCAGCCCGGCGGCGGCCCGTCGCCGGCTGATCCGGTGCAACCCGACCAGGGTCGCCACCTCCCGCTTCACCCCGGCCAGGCCGACCAGCGTGTCCAGTTCGGCCAGCAGCGGCGCGGCCGGGTCGTCGGCGGGCGGAGCACCGGCCGACGGCGTCGCCGGCACGGCGGGCTCGGCGGCGCGCGCCGGGACCGCCGGGTCGGGTCGCCCGGCCGGCTCCGGCGGTCGGTGCGGCCCGTCCGCCGGGCCGGCGGGCAGCGGGTCACCGGCCCGGCCGGTGGGCTCGGGACCGGCGTCGGTGCCGACGAGTTCCACCGCGGCGTCGTCCACCGTGGTACGCAGCCGACCGCCCCCGTTGCCCCGCAGCGCGGTGTCGACCAGCCGGACCGGCCGACGGGTCTGCACCAGCACCCCCGGTCCGGTGTTGCCGAACACCTCGCACCCGGTCACCTCACCCTGCGACTCGCCGGCCAACCACACCCCCGGGCCGTCGCTACCCCGCACCCGGCTGCGCCGCAGCTGCACCGTCGCCCCGCGCTGCGCGGTCAGCCCGGCACCCCGGCTGCCGAGCACGTCCACGCTGGTGGCCCGCAGCCGCCCGGCCGACACGACGAGACCGGTGGCGCAGTCGCGCAGGGTCATCCCCTCCACCGTCAGTTCCCCGTCGCTCACCGACACCCCGGCCGAGCCGGCGTCGGTCACCGCTCCCCGTCGCGCCCGGAGCCGGGCCGCCTCCGCGACCCGCAGCCCCTCCTGGGTCGGCGCGGTGACGGTCAGGTCGTCGACCTCGGGCCGGGAGGTGCCCCGGGCCAGCAGTCCGGACCGGGTCCGGACGATCGTCACCTCCCGGGCGCTGCCGGTCGCCGCGTCGGCGAAGAGCAGGCCGACCCCGTCGGTGGCGGTCAGCGTGCCGCCCTCGATCCGGGGTGCCGCCGTGCCACTGGCCACCACCGCCGCACCGGTGTCCACCTCGACCCGTAACCCCAGGTAGCTGCCGGTGGCGGCGGCCTGCACGCTGAGCCCGTGCCCGCTGCCGGCCCCGACGACGCAGTCGCGCAGCGTCGGGTCGGCCGTCCCGTCGACCAGCACCGCCGGGCCGGTCGCCGTACGCAGCTCGCAGCCGGTCAGCTCGGGGCTGCCCCCGGTCACCAGCACCGCGGGGCCGGCGGTGTCCACGATCCGGGTGTCGACCAGCCGGATCGTGCCGTCCTCGACCAGCAGGCCGGGGCCGTCGACGGCGGTGACCACGCACTGTTCCACCAGCCCCCGGCCGCCCCGGGTGCACAGCACCGCCGTGCCGCGTACGTCGGTGACCGTGCACCCGCGCAGCACCGGGTCGCCCCCGGCGACGGCCACCGCCACGGTGCCGATCCCGGCGACCGTGGTGCGGACGACCTCGCCGGTGCCGGCGCGTTCGAACAGCAGACCCGCTCCGGCGGGGTTGCCCACCCGGCAGTCCCGCATGGACAGCTCCCCACGGGGGACGTGCACCGCGACGACGCCCGCGGCCCGTACGCCGCACCTGGTGAGTTCCAGCCGACCGCCGCCGACCTGGACCGTCGGGAGCTGCCCACCGCCACCTACCAGCTCGATCCCGTGCAACGTCACCTCGCCCGCACCGACGAAGAGCGCCACCCCCTCACCGCCGTCGATGGTGACCGTGCCCGGCCCCTCCTCGGCGATCAACGTGACGTCGCCACCGAGCTGGACCTGCTCCCGGTACACCCCCGGCTGTACGACGACGGTGGCGCCCACCGGGGCGACCGCCAACGCGCCGGCAATCGTCGGTTGACAGCCCGGCTCCGTCTGGGAAACCGCCATCACGGTGCTGCTCACCCCTCACCACACTTTCGTCTGATTGATCCCGCGCCCCGCGTCCCGTCCGCCCACCGGAACCGTCCGCCGCCGTCCGGCCGGCGGCGGGCGGGTCGCGTCGTGCCGCCCGCCGCCACCGCGGTCACCCCGACGGCAGGGCGAACAACCGCCCCGCCCCGTCGACGCCGATCCCCACCGGCAACGGCGGGGTGCCGCCGTCTGCCGCATCGCCCACCCCGGCGACCGCCCGCAACCGCCGCAGCGTCTGTTCCCCGCCCGGGGCCGGCCGGCCGCCCGGCAACTCCCGCAGGAAGACCTGCCGCGGCCCACCGTCGCCCACCGGCTCGTCCGCGAGCACCTGGAAACAGGTCCCGGCGGGAAAGACCGCCGTACCGTCGGCCCGGGGTCCGGTGTGGACGCCGGCCGGCGCGGCGCGGGCCCCGGTGCCGGCCGCGCCGAGACCGCCCAGCCGGCGGGCGCCGACGGACCAGATCACGAACTGCACCCCGGCGTCCGGCACCGGCGTGGGCGTGGCGTCGACGTCGAGGAAGGCCGGCTCCACCAGCAGCGTGCCGGGCGGGTAGCCGCCCGGCGGCGGGCCGGTCGCGGCGCGGAAGACCGGGCCGAAGACCACGGGCAGGCGACGCAGTCCGTAGCCCACCCAGCGGGCCAGCGCCGTCGGATCGTCGGCCGACGCGGCGTCGCCACGCAGGACCGCGTTCACCGCCTCCCGTTCGCCGGTGCAGTAGGCACGAACGGCGACCAGGCCCGCCGGCAGGTCCGGCGCGCTCACCGCAGCCACCCGCAGGCCGGGTTCCTCCGCCAGGGTCCGCGTCACCACCTGCGTGTACGAGTCGTAGCGCCCGGCGAGGATCCGCCGCAGGGCCGTACGGTCCCCGGCGGTGGGCGTGCCTGCGTCCAGCCGGACCGTCACCGGAACCCGCGTCGGGCCCGGCGGGGCCGGACGCGGCCCGGGAACGACGACCGGCGGCACGCCGGGGTCGCCGGCCACCGGGCCGGGAACCGGTTCCGGCCGGCCGGCCGGCGGCCCGGGCGACCCGGCAGGGGTGTCCGTCCGCCCGGGGGGCACGGTCACCGGGTCGTCGGCTGCGGCGGGCGGCGCGGTCGGGCCGGGCCGGGCGTCCTGCGGGACGGGCGGGGGCGCGGCCGTCGGCTCCGAGGCCGGCGGAGCGCCGTCCCCGGTCACCGCCGGCGACGCCACCCGCAGCAGGTCGAGCCGGGGCACGGCGAGCCGCTGCCACCGGTGCGCACCGTCCGCCGGCACGACCGCCGGGTCGACGGCCGACGCGGACACGCCGACCAGGAGCACGCCCGGGGTGTCGCCTGCCACACCGGAGCCGTCCGACGGCGCGGCGGCCGGCCCGGCCGGACGGGCGGCGGTCACGGCAGGCGCGGCACCTGTCGTGGCAGGCGCGGCAGCGGGCGGTTCGGGTGTGCCGGGCGCGACAGGTGGCGTGGCAGGCCCCGTGGGCAGGGCGGCCGGGGTGGGGAGCACCGGACCGAGGTCGGTCACCGTCCGGGCGGTGCCGGCCGCCGACCGGGGACGCCACCGGCGGAACGTGCCCGTGGTGGTCAGCAGCCCCGACGCGGTGACCTCTACCCGGGCGTCACCGGCGACGACCGGAGCGCCGAGGGCGTCGGCGAGGGCCCCGAACAGCATCCCGGCGGCGGCGGGGTAAGGCACGTCCCCACAGAGCACCACGGGTCGTCCGTCGCGCCGGAGGGCCACGAGGTGACCGGCGAGCACCCCGGGCGGCACCGGTCGGCCGGCCACCTGGAAGCCGCCAGCACCGAGCGCCACCTCGACCAGGAACACGTCGAGCGGCCCCGGAGGCTGTCGTCCCGGGTCCGCGGGGTCGTCCCGCCCCGCCGGCGTGCCGACCGTCGGTGTGTCGGCAGGGGCGGGCAGGAACGACCAGCCGCCGGGGACCGGCCGTCCCGGCACGCCACCGGGGGTTCCCGGGCCACCGTCACCCGTCCGCTCCGCGCCCCCGCCGGACGGAACCTGCCCGCCGGACGGGGCAGGCCCGCCGGACGGGGCAGGCACAGCGTGAGGAACAGGTTCGGCAGCCAGCGCGGACCCGGCGGGCCCGGCGGGTCCGGGGTGGTGCGGCCCGGTTGCCGGCGGTGGCCACCCGGCGGGCAGCCACGTGTAGCCGTCCCCAACCGGGGCGACCAGCCACCCCTCGGGGCCGCCGTCGGGTCGGGACGGTCCGGACGGTCCGGCGGGCGGTGGGCACCAGGCGGCGGGCGGCTGCTCCGGTCGGGCCGGCCCGCCGTCGGCGACGATCCACCGGCGGGCCGCCGGCACCGCCCGGGTGGACACGGCCGGGGCGTCCAGCGGCACCGCCCCATCGATCCCGAGATCCGTGGCGAGCCCGGCCGCCCGGCCCGGCACCGCCGCCGGGTCGGCGTAGCCGCCGAGCGGGACCAGCCGGAACCCGGCGGCCGACCCGCCGAGCTGGCGGGGCAGCAGGTCGGCCAGGAGGTCGAACAGGTCCGGCCGGGCGGACACGGTCGTCGAGCAGAGCACCACGGTACGGTCCGGATCGGCCGGCAACCTGGCGGCCACCCCGGCCAGGGCGGCGTAGGGCTCCGTGGCGGCATGGACGAGGAGCACCGCACCGACGGTGCCGGCGTGGACGGGCTCACGAGGGTCGGTCATCGCCGGTCAGCCCGCCGACCGTCCGACCACGCCGGTGGCCTCGACCAGCGCCGCCCGGGACCGGTGCACCGCCACCGCGTCCACGTCGGGGGGCGCGTAGCCGGCCGCCCGGATCGCCGCCAGCAGGCCCTCGTCCGGGGCGATCCGGTACCGGGTGAGGTAGTGCCCGGTGGCGGCGGACCAGATCCACCGGCCGTCGCCGAGCAGGTCGACCGGCACCGTACGGCCCGGGGTCACCACGTCGGGCACCCGGGCCACGCCGGTGAGCAGGGGAACTCCGGCGGCGAGGTAGCCGGCGACGCGGTTCGCCTCCTCGATCGACAGTCGCGCCCGGTCGGGGCCGAACGTCGGGTTCCCGGTCGCGTCGAGGGTGTCGAAGGTCGCCGCGACGCGTACCCGCTCGGCCGGTCGGGCGGCCCAGAGCAGGACGGCCCCCGCCAGCGCACGCCTGTGGTACGCGGGCAGCCCGGCCAGGTGCCCGAAGACCTCGACCAGCGGGTCGGTCTCCCCCACCGCCACCAGGGCGGCCTGGAGCCGGGCGGTGAGCGCGACCGCCCCGGCGCGGGCCTGGGCCAGGTAGACCCGGGTGGCCGGCGGGTACGGCGTCGCCGGGGCGGGGCGTCGCCAGACCCGCCACAGCCCGACGGGTTGCGTCTCCCCGTTGCCGAGGGCGTCGACGGCGGCCCGGTCGACCTCGTCCAGGCCGCCGGAGACGGCCTGGACCTCCCCGCCGGACGTGCCCTGGACCTCTGCGGCCGAGGCGGGTGTGCCGGCGGCGTGACCGCCTCCGGTCGGCGCACGCCCGGTGGGCGGGTCCGGCGTCCAGGTGTACGGCGGGGTGTGGTCGTCCCCGGCGCGGGGCAGGTCGGCGAGCAGGTCGTCGGGCACACCGGCGGCGATGAGCACCCCGGTGAGCAGCAGCACGTCGGGGTCGGTCAGCCGGATCTGCCGGGCGAGGGCGGCGAAGGCCACCATCCGGGCCACCTCGGTCACCGCACCGTCGGCCAGCCCGGCGCGGACGGTGCCGAGCAACGCGGCGGGGGCCTGCCCGGCGATCCGCAGCAGGAGCCGGTGCATCGCCGACGGCACGCTCATGCCTCCACAACGGCGGGTTCGGCATGCTGGTTCATCCCGGTCCGGTCGGGGTCGCACATCGCCGCGAAGAGGTACGACAGCGACCGGTGCACCGCCACCGCGTCGAGGGTCGGTGCGGTGTAGTCGGCGGCCCGGATCGCCGCGAGCAGGTCCGGTTCGGGGGCGAACCCGTACTGGTCGGCGTAGTAGGTGACCGCCTCCGACCACAGCCACCGGCCGTCGCCCCGGACGCCCGTGGGCACCGGGTCGGCGGCCGACGCCGGGTCGAAGCCGTCGGTCGAGCGGTGCGGGCTGGCCAGCAGCGGCACCCCCGCGCCGAGGTAGGCGACGACCCGTTCCGCCTCGTCGTCGGTGAGGGTGCCGGGTGGGGCGGCGGGGTCCGGCGGGGTGGCCAGCCGCAGCGGGGTGGCGGGGCGGTCCGCCCAGAGCAGCGCCGAGTAGGCCAACGCCCGCCGCTGGTACTCCGGCAGGTCCGTCGGCTCGCCGAAGACCTCCACCAGCGGATGCCGTTCACCTGCCGCCTCCAGGGTGGTGGCGATCCGGGCGGCGAGGGCCACCGGTTCCGGGCCCTGCACGAGGTAGAGCCGCTTCGGTTGCGGATACCGCGCGGCGACGGCCGGGTACCGCCAGGACCGCCAGAGCCCCACCGGCCCGGGTGCGGCGGTCACGGCGGCGACGGCGGCCCGGTCGAGGTCGTCGGGCCCGCCGGGGCCGTCCCCGCCGACGGTCAGGTCCATGCTGTACGGCATCCGCCCGTCGGCCCCGGCCAGCACCTGCGGGCCCACCGGGGCCATCCCGTACGCCACCGGCGGGGCTTCGCCGGTGACCAGTCCGGCGAGCACGTCGCCGTCCGCGCCGGTGTCGTGCAGGATCCCGGTGAGCAGGACACGCTCGGACGCGGTGAGCCCGACGCCCCCGGTCAGGCAGGTGAACGCCACCGCCTGGGCCACCTCGGCCAACTGACCCGCCGCGAGCCACTGCCGGGCCGCGCTGACCACCTCGTCCGGGGCCTGCCCGGCGAGGCGCAGCAGCAGCCGGTGCACGGCGGTACGCCTGTCGGTGGTCGGCCCGGTCGTCGTGGTCATGCCCCCACAACGGCCGGCGGGGCGGGCCGGTTCACCCCCGATCGGCCGTCGGTCGCGGGGTGCGCCGTCGCCGGCGTGGCGGGCTGCCGGGGCGGTCCGGTACCGGGGCGGGTGTGGTCGACCGCGCGCCGGGCGGGTACACCGGCAGTCCGGGGAGTCCGGTGACCAGGATGTCACCGAGTCCCGGCACGACGACGGTGTCCGGCAGGGCCATCCCCGCCAGGACCATCCCCGCCAGGACCACGCCCGGGGGCACCGTGCCCGGCGGGACCGGACCGGCCGGAACCATGCCCGGCGGGACGGCAGCAGCCGGACCGGCGTCCCGACGGACGACCGGCGGGACGGCAGGTCGGTCGCCGGTGGCGACCGGGGCCGGCTCGGGGCGCGGTCGGTGTCGGGCGTTCGGCTCCCGCGTCGGCAGCATCCGGCTGGCCTCGTCGACGGTGACGACCGGGGTGTCGGCGGGGGCGAGCGTGTCCAGGGCACGGGTGGTGTGGTCGACCGTTTCCGGGTCGGTCGCGTAGCTGTCCAGCGAGCCGGGTTCGGCCCGGCCGACCAGGGCCGCGAAGTCACGGGCCGGGAAGACGTACACCTGCGCGTCGTCCGGGGCGGTGAACGCGTCGGCGTCGACCACGAACCGGCGTACCACCGGGCCGTCGCCGGAGGGCAGACCCACCTGCGCGAGGTGGTCGGCCATCCCCCGGGCCACCCCGTACGCGGTCTCCGGCCGGGTGAACACGGCGACGGGGGCGTACGGGTCACCGGTCGTGACCTGTAGCCGTCCGGTGGTCGGGTCCTGGTACAGGTCGGTCGACACCGGCTCTGCGGACCCGCTCTGCTGCCCCCGGGGCACCTCGACGACCAGGTGCAGCAGGACCTGACCGGGGCCGGGCCGCACCGTCCCGGGTCCGGTCACGCCCGTGGCAGACCGGACCGGGGTGGCCGGACGGCGGGCCCCGGCAGCCGGCGCGTCGAGGACCCGGTCCGACACCGCACGCGGGTCGCCACCGGAAGCCTCCCGGTTGGCCAGCCGGCCGAAGTCGGCCCGACCGGCCGCGATGCCGTCGCGGACCTGTCCGGCGAGGCGGTGCATGGCACGCAGCCGGGGCAGGTCCGGCCCCCCGCCGTTCCAGAGGGCGCTCATCTGCTGGACGGTGCGCAGCAGCGTCATCCAGTCGGCGAGCGGACCCGGCGCGCCGGGGATCCCGGCGAGCGCACCACGGCCGGGGTCGCGGCTGATCCGGAACGTGTCCAGGGCGGCGGTCGCCGCGTCGAGGAGCCCGTCGAGCATCGCCTCCCGGGTGTCCAGGGCAAGCCGGTCGAGCTGTGCGTCGGTGCGCAGACCCACCACCGCCAGCGCGTCGTCGAGCCGGGCGAGCTCCCGGTCTGTCGCCTCCGGGTCGGGGCGGGGGCGCAGCCAGCCGGCCAGCACCCCGACGGCCCCGGCGGCCCGGTCGAACGCCGCGAGATCGGCGGTGCCGGCACCGAGCCCGCCGACCACCTCGTGGTACGCGTCGAGCGCCGCAGCGGCAGCCCCGAGGGCGCGTGAATCCGGGACCGGTCCGGGGCCCTCGGTCACGCCGAACCACAGCGCCCCGAGTGCCTGGGTCAGCAGTTGCCAGCCGTAGACCTGCATGATCGGCCCGTCCAGGGCGATCCCGGCGCCGTCGCGCAGCCGGGTCAGCTCGGCACGGAACCGGGCCAGCGCCGCGACGTGGTCCGCGTCGTCCGCCTGGTGGCCGTCGACCAGCGGGGTCAGGTCGAGGTCGCGATGGGCGGCCGGGGCCAGCTCGATCAGCGGCGTCAGCTCGGCGATCGCATCGAGCGTCCCGGTAGCGCGGGTGACCAGCCCGGCGACCTCGATGTCGCCGGTCCGCCACTGCTGTGCCCACCGGCCCACCAGCCACCGGAAATCGTCCAGCACACCGCGCACCTGGGCGGCGTGGGCCGCGAACGGGGCGGCCAGGGCCGGCGTGACGAACACCGGCAGCAGCCGGACCAGGACGCTGCCGAGCCGGTGGACGACGACCGCCGCCGCGGTCTCCGGTTCCCCGGCGGGCAGCCCTTCGAGGGCCTGCCGCGCCTCGGTGACGCGCAGCAGCACGTCGTCGCGGAGGTCCCGACCGTCGTGGACTCCGCCGACCGCGCTGCCGGACGTCGGGTCGTCGGCGTACACCGGGCCGGGGAGCACCCGGCGCAGGGACAACTCGATCTGCATCCGGATCTGCTCACGAACCCCGTCGACGACCCCGTCGAAGGCGGTGACCTCGACGATGACCCGTACCGGGAGCATCCCGACGGGGAGCTGGGCGTCGAGCTGGCCCCGGAGGAAGTCGGCAGCGGCGTCGGCGAGGACGCCGGCCACGGCGTTGTCCCGGGAATCGGCCAGCAGCTCCGGGGGCACACCCAGCACCAGACCGAACTCCACCGCCGTGCCGGCTGTCGCCTGCTGCGGCAGGCCGGCCAACCAGGAGGTGACCAGCGCGGCCCGCCGGGCGATCGCGTCGCGGGTCGGTCCGGTCAACACCGCCCATTCGACTACCGGTTCAGCCGGGGTGAGCCGCTGGTGGCCACCGGCGGTCGCCGACGGCGGGGTGTCGCCGAGCAGTTCCAGGTTCCACGGCCGGCGGAGCAGCTCCACCCGGTCGAGAACCGCCTGGACGGCGTGGTCCGTGGCGATCCGGACCGGAGCCTCGACGTCGAGGCGCTCGGGCCGGGTGCGCCAGGTGCGTTCCAGCTGGGCCGCCCTGACCGGCGGCACCGTCGGATCGGGTGCCGGAGGCTGCTGCCCCGGCTGGTCCGTCGTGGTCTGCGGTGCGAAGGGCGCGACACCGATCGGTCGGAGCACCGGGTCCACCCCCCGGTACTCCCCGTCGGCGTCCGGTTCGCCGACCAGCGCCGCCAGCAGCTGGAGGTGCCGCGATCGCAGCCCGGCCCACCGCATGCCACGCAGCTGGGCCTTCTCCTCGTCGGACAGCGCCGCCCGTTCCTCGTCGGACAGGGCGTCGGTGGCACGACCCGCGAGGTCGCCGAGCAGGCTTCCCGGCACGTGCGGGCGGTGCGGTGCGGTGTCGTCGCGGTACTCCTCGCGCAGGCCGAGCTGGTGGGCGAACTCGTGTACCAGGTCCTCCTCTGCGGCGTCGCGACGCCAGTGGAACTGGTCGGTCGGCCCGTCGTCGATCACCTGCACCCGCAGGTGGGCGTCGTGCGGGGAGGCGGCCCGCTCCACGGTCACGTGCAGCAGGTCGCCGGCCCGGTTGGGCAGCTGGTACGCCGCCGCGTCGACGCTGCTGTTGAACACCCGGTCCACCCCCCGCTTGAGGGCGGCGAACATCGCCCGACCGGTGTCGTCGTCGAGCCACACCCGCACGGTCAGGTCGGTCACCGGCTGGCCGCCGTAGTGGAACCGGCGGGCCTCGAACCGCGACACGACCTCGTAGCGGTCGTCCCGGGCGGGGCCGGGTCGGCTGACCGGGTCGACCCAGTGGTGCTCGCGGACCGCCACCTGTGCCATCGCGCGCCGGATCGTCCACTCCAACGGCTCGTCCTCCCCGCGCGGCACCGTGCCGGGTTCGGGGCGGGGCGGGGCCGGCTCCGCCCCGTCGGGCCCCAGCGGGTCCGCATTGTCCTGCGGCTGTTCCGGTGCCACGGTCGGGGTGGTGATCACCGCGCGCAGGTCGTCGGGGACGGCACTCGTGCGGCCCTTGTGGTCCGGCCGGAACACCCGCCATCCGCCGAGGCCGTCGTCGGTGGACACCATCCGGGCCGCGCCGGCGCGCGTCGTGATGTTGATGTCCGCCCCGTGGGTCAGGACCACCGGGGTGACGAGAAGTCCCGGCTGCTCGGCCACCGCCTGTCCGAGCACGTCGACCAGGGTCTGCGCCGCCGCGTGCGGCAGCGGGTGCCCGACGAGGACGAGACCCGCGACCGGTGTCGACTGGGCGATGACCGTCTCGACGACGGTCGTCGCCCAGCCGGGCAGGTACGTCGGCGCGTCGGGACCGGCGAAGATCAGCTGTCGGCTGTCGGTCGCCTGGATCAGTGGCACGAGGTCGAGCACGTCGAGGTCCTCGGTGCCGTAGAGAGGGGGCAGGACATGCGCCACGTCCGGCGGAAACAGGTTCAGGTGGACCGTCGTCGGATCCAGCAGGTCGACCCGGTCGTCCAGCGGGACGAGCACCCCGTCGGGGTCGATTCCCCGCCGGATTGCCCGGTCACTGTCGGCGTCGTACAGCGCCGGCAGGAACTCCAGCCAGGGCCGCGTGCCGTCGGGCCAGTCGACCCGCAGTTCCCCCGCATCCGGATCCCACCTCGGCGTCGCCTCCTCGGCCAACGTGTAGACGGGCCGGCCGGTCAGGTCCGCGAGGCGTTGCAGGGCGACGTACTGCTCGGGAAGGCTCACGTGCTGGACGACCCGGATCGCCGTCACGTCGTCGGACACCGGCAACAGGGGGCGTAGCGACCAGTCCGATGCGTACAACGGCAACTCGACGGTGAGCAGGCCGGGCGGGCCGGCGTGCCGCCACATCGGCCATAGCTCACGGTCGGGCAGGGCCAACTGGACGCCCCCCGGGCGCTCCACCGCCACGCCGGTGACCTGCAGCGCCTCGTCGAAGGCCGCCGCGGCCTCCCGGCGCAGGGCGGCTGCCTCCGCCTGGGCGGTGGCACCGTCGACGTGCTGCGCGCCGAAGTACCTGACCTCCAGCACCATCAGCGGCAGCGCGCCGTTGGAGGTGTCGAAACCGTTGATCACGGTCATCCCGCCGTACCCGAGATGCTGTCGTACGTCTCCGCGGAGGTAGTCGATGATCGACTGTTGCTTGTTCCCGTTCTTCTTGTCGACGAAGGCGATGTTCCGGAAGAAGTCACCGGCCAGCTCGGCACCGTTCCTCGCCTTGAAGCGCTCTTCGAGATCCGGGATCCGGTCCGTGAACATCCTGCGGAACAGTTGTGTGATCCCCGTGAAGTTGGCCTGGAAGTAGGCCTGCGCCGCCGGTGACAACGAGTCGAGCAGCATCCGCATGTCCTGCCGGGACAAGGCCGCGACGTTCTCCTTGACCAGACCGGCGTGGAGCCAGCGTCCGGCGATGCCTGCGGTGTTGGAGTACAGCACGGTGGCGAACCCGCGTAGCTCCGCGACGTCCCGGGGGCTGCCGCCCTCGTCGGCGAAGTGCTCGGCCACGGTGTCGGCGAAGGACAACGCGTCCTGCAGGTGCGGGCGGGCGTAGGAGGGGGACACACTCGTCGGGCTGCGCCAGGTGTGCCGGGCGACGTAGGTCAGGAACGAGTGGGCACCGGCGAGCGGGACCCCGACGCTGTGGTGTACCCGGGCGCCGGGCTCGCTGTCCGACGGGCGCGGGCCGACGTCCACCTTGCGCCCGAGCGGTGTCAGCACCACCTGGGAGAGGTGGCCGGCGGCCTGCACCGCGCCCAGGAGCTGAGCGAACGGGACGGGCCCGGTGAGCGCCGACAGCGCCTGACCCAACGCGGTCATCGCCGGGTACAACGACTCGCCGCCGTGGTGGGCGTCCATCTCGGCGTCGGTGTCGGGTACGACGCCGACGATGACCTCCAGGATGGCGACGACCTCCTCGGTCCGCTTCGGGGCCGGTCGCCGGTAGAGCTGGCCGTCGCCGCTGTCACGGAAGTAGGTCTTGGTCTCCACCTCGATGGCTACCGTGCCCGCGGGGTCCTCGGCGAGCGCCTTCGTCCGGGCCCGATCGGGCAGCGTCTGGTCGGCGGCTACGGTGAACATGTCGGCGGCCGCGCTGAGGTCGAGCGTCTCGAAGAACTCGAACTCCGAGCCGTGGCCCAGGAAGGTCCGGTTCACCGGCGCGTCCACGATCGCCCGCGCCACCGAGGTAGAGGCGACGGGCGCGGACGTCCCGGCGTCGACCAGCGCCGCCGGATCGACGGTGCCGTCGGGATCCACCAGGACCGCACGGGCGGCGACCTCCGGGCCGAGGGCGTTGAGCCGGGGCAGCCGGTTGTCCGCCGCGGCCCCGGGCAGCAGCACCGCGCCCCGGTCACCGCCGAACTGCACCCACCGCACCGGATCGGTCTCCCGGTCCAGCCGGTACCCCGCGAAGGCGTGCCCGGGGGCGCTGCCGGGGCGTTCCAGCAGGACGAAGACGGCGGTGCCGGGCACGGCGGCGACGAGTGCCCGCTCGACCTGCGCCCAGGAATCCACCACCGCCCAGTCGGACCGGTCGCCGGCGAAGGCGCCGGCCCACCGGCTGCCGATCGCGGCGTCGTCCCGGGTCCGACCGACCCGCAGCCCTGGCCGGACGAAGCCGTCGATGCCCGGATGCAGGACGGCCGCGAACCGGCGGGCCAGAGCCAGACACGACAACGGATCCTCGGGCGGGCGCCAATCCGTCACCGAGCCGGACGGACGGACGGCAGCCTGCACGTCCTGGGTCTCCTGCACGGCAGTCTCCAACCCCGCCAGCGTCAACGGGTGCCGTCCCCGGCCGGTCGACCGGGGCACGCCGGGATGACCGCCCGGATGGCCGAGGACGGCACCGTCGGACCCGGCACCGCTCTCGGCGTCACTGAGCACGGAGTCACTGTCCGTGTCGCTGAGCACGGCGTCGCTGAGCACGGCGTCGCTGAGCACGGCGTCGCTGAGCACGGCGTCGCTGTCCGCAGCGTCGTACCCGGGATCGCTCCCGGTCGTCGTGGGTCGGAGGGTCGCCGCATCGGTGCTCTCGCGCCAGAGGCCGGCCGTCGGGCGGGGCAGTTCGAGCGCCTCCTCCCGGGTGCGGGCCAGATCGAGCACGTCCGGCTCCGGCAGCCAGGCCCGGTAGTGGCCGTTCGCCAGGTAGAGCAGCACCGGTCCCTCGCTGATCCGGGCCTCGGCACCGTCGAAGCGCGGGTTGTAGACCGTCCGGATCGACCAGCCCCCGACGTTCGCCTGCGCGTCGTCGGCGGTCTGATCACCGACCGCCGCCGGTGCGTCGCCGGCGGACCTGGAGCCGGCGGTCGGGTCACCCGGACGGGCCGACGGAACGGGGGTGGCCAGCACCACCGGCCGGCGCAGCGCCGCTCCCACCAACAGGACGAGGTAGTCGCCGGTGTCGGCCGCCCAGTCCGCCTGCCACCTGTTGACGGTCCGCGCGAGTTGGACGCGTACCCGCCGCTGTCCCCTGACACCCCGGCCCAGTAGTCCGCCGTCGGCGATCACCTGTTCCACCTCGGCGAGCCGGCCGTCGACGAGCAGGGCATGGATCTGGGCGCGCAGGCCGTCGGCGACCCGCAGGACCAAGGGGCGCAGGCGGTAGGGCAGGGTCACGTCGAGGGGCCCACGGGCGTCCCGCCAGGCCTGGATCTCGTCGAGCTGCCCGTGGTACCCGTCGGGCAGCAGGCCGCGCACCTCGGGCAGCGCGCTGACGACCACGGATTCGAGCAGGCAGAGGCCGTTGCGGTTGACGTCGACGACCTCCCCGGCGGCGGGGGGAGGAAGCGCGGTGAACTGGTTGTCGGTGACCGCACGGCCCAGCACCGGTGGCGGCGTCGGCCCGGCCGGGGCTGCCACCGACCCGGCCGGCGCACGGTCGTCGACGACCGGGTCAACCGGGTCAACCGGGGCGACGGGGGCAACCGGCTCGACCGGGTCAACCGGGTCGCGCCGCCCGGCCGCTGGCGGGGCGGGTCGCCCACCGGGCGACGTCGGATCGGTGCCGTCGGTCGGGGGAAGCAGCACCGGGTCGGCTGCGGAACTCCCGCCGAGGTGGCTGGCGGCTAACGCCACCAGCCGTTCGACCTCGGCCCGGGCCTCCCACCAGCGGCGACGGGCGGACGCCTCCGCCTCGGCCCGCTCCGCCGCGTTCGCGGCGGCAGCCCTGGCGACCGTGTCGGCGGCGGTGCCGGCGGCACCCGGGAACTCGGCGACCAGGGCGATCCGTTCCAGCTCCCGCCAGGACTTCAGCGCCTTCTGCGCCTGCTTCGCGGCGTGGACCGCCTGCTCCAGGAGCCCGGCCACGACCACCCGGTCGACGGGCGCGCTCCCGGGTGCGTCACCGGCCAGCAGGTGGTCCAGGGCTTCGGCCTGGTCGACCAGCACCGGTTGCGAGTCGGGCAGGGTCACCTGTAGGGCGGTACGGCGGGTGCCGGTGAGGTCGGTGTGCTCGGCGACGACGATCGTCTCGGTGGTCCACCACACCTTCGCCCGCGCACCCTCGTCGTCCAGCCCCAGCCGCAGCACGTCGGTCCGGTGCCCGGCGGCCTCCTGGTGGCTGGAGTTGCCCGGCACGGAGACCCCGAGCGCCGGCACGACCCCGACCGAGGTGCCGAGGGTGTCCGGCAGGGCGGCGTCCGCGCGGGCCACCAGGCGGGCGTCGCCGTGCCGGCCGGCCCCACCGACACCGGAGCTTCCCTCGGCGGGCACGAGCACGGTGTCCAGCCGTACCGCGGTGACCCGGGTGTGCAGGACGATCCGGTACCCGTCGGCGAGGGTGATCTCGTAGGGGCCGGCCATCCGGTGTGGGGTGGCGGCCCACAGGTGGGTCCGTCCCAGCAGGGTCATCAGCTGGTAGTTGAGTGTCGTTCCGGGCATCCCGATCGTCGCTGCGGTGCCGACGATCCGCAGCGCACGCAGCGCGGTGGCCTGGAGGGCGGCGGCTCCGTTGAAGCCGAGCGCCGCATACCCGGCGGGCACCGGCACGGCGTCGCCCCGCCAGGCCAGCCAGTTGTCGGCCGGGATCGGCACCAACCGCAGCGGCCCGTCCGTTCCATCCAGGGTCAACGGGGCGGCGGTCACCGCGGCCGGGTCGGGCAGCACGGTGGCCGGGCCGTTCGGTCGGTAGGTGAGGTTGAGGTGCTCAGCGGCGGTCTCGGTGTGCAGCGGCACGGTGATCTCGTGCCGGCCGATCTCCTGCCGGCGACGGTGGGCGGTGAAGACCAGCCGTTGTGGCCCGTAGTCGACAGACAGCCAGGGGCCGGGGGTCTCGACGGCGGTGACCGCCCGGCCGAGGGTGACGTCGCCGGAGCGGCCGGCGGCGGTACGCCCCAGCGCCCCGAGCGCGTTGAGCGCCGCCCGCTCTCCGACGTGCGCCACCGGGACCACCTCGTCGGTGACGGCCTCGCCGGACTGGCGTCCGCCGCCGACCTCGCTGACGGTGCTCAACTCCAGGTTGCTGGCGCCCGCCCGCAGCTCACCCACCTGTGGCGGGTCGGTGGCAGGTACCGCCCGGACGATGATCTGCACGGCCGGACGGCTGAGCAGCCCCGGGTAGCGCAGCACGAAGCTCAGGCCACCGTCGAAGAGGTCGCCCAGGTGCGCGGCCACGGTGACCGGGTCGGTGTGGTGCAGGACGGTGCTGATGTTCATGCCGGTATTCCGGTCGTGGCCGACCAGTTCCATTCCCTCGTCGCCGCCGAGGCGCAGCGAACGCAGCCAGCCCAGCATCGCCTGACCGATGGCCGGGACGTCCACCAGCCGGCTGGTCTGGTGCATCACCTGTGCCGGCGGCGGGGTGACCTCGCGCGGCAGCCGCCAGCCACCGGAGGTCAGGCCGAGGGCCCGCCGGTACTCGTCGGCCGACATCTGACCCAGCAGGGACACGTCACCCACCTGCCGGTAGCGGGTGAATGACCGGTCGGGCAGCACCCACTTCGGTTCGGTGAGCACCACGGCGAGGTGGACCCGCAGTCGACCGTGCACACCCAGCAGGACGGTCCGGGACTCGGAGTGCTTGATGGTCCGTTCGACCTCGGCGACGGCGAGAACCGTCTCGCCGTTGGTCCACTCGATCTGCCGCCGGCCGAACAGCCGCAGCGCCAGGGTCGCGGGCGGCTGGGTGGGGGTGCGGGCGGCCGGCTGGGTGGGGTTCGGGGCGGGTGCCTGACCGCCAGGCGTTCCCCCACCCGCGTCACCGGGCTGGGCGGGGGCGCTGGGCTCGTCCGCCCGCCACGCCGCGCCGCCCCCGCCGACCTCCAGCCGGAACTGTCCACCCCGGTCCGTGGCCGAGCGGCGGACCGCGTACCCGGCGACCGCGCTCTCGTACCCGTCGCCGGTGAGCGCGCCGGACGGCGTCTGGTCGTGCCCGGTCACCTCGGCGAAGACGAACACCGTGACCGGCACGTCGTCGCCGACGACCACGCTGGGGGCGTGCACCGGCTGGGGTTGCTGGGTCGCCGGAGCCAGCAGCGCCGCCAGGTGGCCCTGGTCGACGAAGGCGTTGAGCCACTGGTGCAGGGGGGTGCCGGGGATGTCGCCGCTGAACGCCGTGCCCCGCCGACGACCACCGGTGCCGGACGGCAGGTGCCCGGCGTCCATGTAGTCCGCGGTGGCGCCCCGCAACGCGTCCAGCAGTTGCTCACGCAGCTCGGGCAGGCCGTGGACGTGATGGGTGACGGTGTGCTGGGCCAGTGCCGCGCCGAGGCTGCGTAGCCGCTGCCGCGGCGGGGTCACGGTCGCGGGCAGCAGTTCACCGAGCGCCTCACGCAGCACGATGCCCGCACCCGGCGCGCCGACCGGCGTGGGCAGCACGACCGGCTGCGGCTGCCCGACCGCGATGGTCTGGGTGAACGGCACCGAGAAGCCGAGTTCGAGGTCGATGGTGGCGTCGCCCGCGAAGCGTAGTGGCTGCGCATGCACGGGGTGGTCGGCCAGCCACCGCCAGCCGTCGGCGAGATACCCTCGGTACTCGACGATGACCGACGCCGACAGTTCCAACCGGACGTCGTCGGCGAACACGGCGACCGCGCCGCCGCCGATGCCGACGACACCGGCCTGGCTGCCCTGGGTCACCTCGATGACGTCCCGCCAGATGCCCTGGAGCCGCAACCCGATCCCGGCGGCGCCGCCGATCGCGTCGCTGCCCACCGACGCGCCCGCCTGTACGCCCGACGCGACACTGCGGACCGCCCGGTTCGTCGCCGCCTGCGCCCGACCCTGGCTGGTACGCAGCTTCACCGTCGGCTCGTCGTCCTCCGACTCGCTCGTCTCGCTGTCGCTGGATTCGGGGAGGTCGGCGGTGACCGGGTCCGGGTGGGTGCCCCGCCGGCCGAGGTACCGGGGTGCGGTGTCCGGGTGGCGACGCCGGACCCCGATCCGCACCTCCAGCGTACGGCCGGAGAAGATGTCCCGTACCCGCAGTTCGATCAGCAGTTCCCCGTCGGCGGCGGCCAGCAGGCGTGCCGAGTAACGGCTCGGGCCGTTCTGCGCCGCGAGGCGTTCCTCGTTGCCGAGCCGGTCCAGGGCCCGCCGGATCCGGTCGGTCTGCACCCGCGGGTTGTCCCAGTCGGGCAGGTACTGCCGGTACACCGCGTTGCGGTCGTCGTCGAGCAGTCGCCGCAAGCGGTCGGCGACCAGGCCGGCGACCAGGTCCCCGCCGTGCAGGAAGCCGCGTCCGATCCGCAGCCGGTCGCCCTGCCACAGGTAGTCGGGCAGGGTACGCGGGTCGTCCGGGTCGTCCTCGACGGTGCCGGCGAGCAGGGCCACCAGGTCGCGGTCGGGCCGCGCCGACGGGGTCACCCCGGCGAGCGCCGCCACGTGCTGTTGCGGCACGACCAGCAGCGTCCGCACCGACACCTGCTGCGACCCGCGCCGCAGCCCCCGGTACGCCAGCGACCTGGTGACCGACCGGTGCATGCTCCACTGCACCGTGCCGGTGTACTCGGCCAGGTAGAGCCTCAGGGCGTGGTCGCCGGTCTCCTGCCCGGCGGTGGTCTCGACCTGCGGTGCGACGGCCTGCGCCCGGCGGTCGACGACCGAGACGGTCGGTCCGGCGGAGAGCCGGAGCAGGCCGAACGCCCGACCGATCAGCACCGCGAGGAAGCCGCCCCGGTCCGAGGCGGACTGCACCGACTGGCCGGTGGTGACCGCCGCCGCCGCGCGCAGCAGTGCCGACTCGGGCAGCTCACCGATCGGGGTCAGCCGGGTGAGCCGCAGGGCGGGCCGGACCCCCTGGGCGTAGGCGGGCCGGCGCAGCCACGACGAGCTGGTCGCGGTCAGGGCGGTCGCGCCGGGCTGTACCGCGTCGAGTGCCCGCTGGCCGCCCCAGAGCCGCCAGACCCGCAGGTTGCTCCCCCGGCGGACCACGTCGGGGATGCCGGACTGCACGGTGGTCGGCAGGGCGCCGTCGTCGACGACCTCCACCGGGTAGCTCGCGTCCCGCAGGAACGCCGCCCCGGCGCGAGTCACCGTCAGCGCGGTGCCGTCGCTGATCGGCCGCATCGTGGCCAGCACCTCGGGGGTACGGAACCAGAGGCGGTCGCCGTCGCCGGGCACCCAGGTGGCCGGGACCTCGGCCCAGGCCGGCGGGGCGGGCCGCTCGGTGATCTCGACCTGGACGAACACCGCGCTGCGGGTGAGGAACGAGTCGGGCACCCCGATCACCATGCCGTTGTCACCTGTGGTCAGGGACTGCCCGATCGTACGGACGGCCCGGCTGCTCAGCACGCCACCCAGGACGGTCACCCCGACACCTCCGGCGGGGACCGGCACCACGACCCGGGCGGTGGTGGCCTGGGGCTGGGCCCACGTCGACGCCGACACACCTGCGGTCCGCCGGTCCTCGACGCCACCCAGGCCGGGGGCGAGCCGCACCTCGTCGGTGTCGCTCGGCCGGGGTACGAGGCGTACCCAGGCGAACCGCTTGTCCCGACCGACCCGGACCGGGTGGCCGGTGCCGTGGTGCAGGAACCCGGTGGGGTCGGTGGCCAGCGCGTGCAGCAGGGGCCGGGCGCTGGCCATGGTCACGCCGAGCGTGCCCAGTCGCCGGGTCACCCGGGTGGTGAGCCTGTCGCTCCAGGCCGGGTGGCCGGTGTGCGGCACCCCGATCAGCAGCGGCTGGGCGGTGACCGCGGTCCGTACCGCGCTGACCTGCTCCGCCGTGGGTTCCCGACCCGGCACCTGGCGGGCCTCGCCGGTCGCGTCGAGCAGCAGCACCTGGGCCCGCCCGGTGGACAGCGCCCGGGTCAGGTCGGCGTCGCTGAGCCCGACGGCGTCGACCCCGACGACCATGAGCTGGGCCGGCACCGTCGCCAACCCGGGCTCGACGACGAACATGAGCAGATGTCCCGGCTCCTGCGCCCGGGGCAGGTACGCCAGCGCCACCGAGCCCGGGGCGGCGCGCAGCGCGGTTATGGTGGCCTCGACGTCGTGCAGTGGTTCGAACTGCCCGCCCAGCGCGGCGGCCAGGGTGCCGGGGATGGTCTCCGGGGTCACCGTGAGTTGCCCGCCGAGAGTGCGGGGTGTCCGCCCGAAGTACCCGTCGACCAGCCGCACCATGGCCTGGACCAGGTCGGTGGCGTCGGCCACGACCAGCGCCGGGTCACCGGTGGCCCGGGTGAGGCCGGCCGGCGACGGGGTGAGGAAGTCGGCCAGGTCCATCGCGTCGCCGTTGGCGTCCACCGCCAGCACGGTGGTGCCGGCGCGGGTCAGCGCCGCGGCGGTGACCGGGTCGTCGGTGGCGGACCGGGCGAACACCCCCGGCCGGGCGGGGTCGACCACCCGGGGCACCACGGCACCGTCCCGGTCGTCGGCGACCAACCAGAACACCCGGCCGGGCGCACCCGGCGGCTGCTCGTGGACCAGGAGCATCGCCCCCGGCCGGCGGGTCAACGCCTGGACGAGCGAACCGGGACGGCCGGCGTCGGTTGCCACCGGCCGCCCACCCAGTGCCCGGTGGAACCCGTCCAGGCTGAGCGTGGTCACCGCCGTTTCGGTCACCGGGAGGTCGCCGATCCGCCCGTGCAGGACGAGGTGGGCACCGACCGCCCGGACCCGGGAGCTGTCCTCGGTGGCGCCGGCGTCGTCGGTCTGCACCGCGTCGACCCACCCGGCGAGCCGGGGCAGGGACGGTCTGCCCCGGCGGACCTGCCGACCGGCCGCGAGGCGGGCCGCCGGCAGCCGGCGCAGCGCCTCCCCCACGGCGTGCAGCGCCGCCGGGGACGGGCCGGCTGCGGCGGCTGTGATCCCTGCCGTCGAGCTGGTCGACACCGCCGCGGTGTCGACCGAGCCGGACTCCGTCCCCACCGCGCCGGTCGATGCGGAGTCCGAGTCCCGGTCCGACGAGGCGTCCTGCTCCGGCTCCCGGTCCGACGGCGGGTCCTGGTCGGGCTCTGACGACGGGTCCTGATCGGAGTCTGAGGGCGGGTCCTGGTCGGCATCCGAGGACCGGTGCTGGTCGGCATCCGACGGCGGGTCCTGGTCGGCATCCGACGGCGGGTCCTGGTCGGCATCCGACGGCAGATCCGGATCCTGGTCCGCCAGCCGCTCCCGGGCGGGATACGAGGGCGGATCGGACACGACGTAGCCGCCGAGCACCCGATGGCCACTCGCGACGCGCACCGCCACCAGCCGTCCCCGCGCCAGCAGCATCCACGGCGGCTCGGTCAGCCCGTCGGGGTCGAGCGCGGTCAGCCGGTCGGCTGACTCGGCCTGCGGCCGCACGAGCGTCAGCGTGCCGTCGGGGGCACGATGGACGAGCACCACGGCGTCGCCCAGCCAGACCAGGGCGACCGAGTTGGCCGGCAGCAGCCCCAGGGCCGTGACCGGCACCGGGGCGAACTGCAGCGCGTGCAGCCGTCGGGCCAGCAACGCCGGGTGCTGCCCCGCCGCTCCGGGTAGACCGAGGTGGGTGAGCACGCGTCCCACCGACTGTTCACCGGAGGGGCCGTCGACAGCGGCCCGCAGCCGGTCCATCCCGAACAGGGCCGAGGCGAGCCGGGCGGCCCGGTCCGCCAGGGTACCGGCGGGCAGCCCGGACAACCGGCCCCACAGGTTGACGCCGTCGGGCGGGATGGTCCCGCCCCACTCCTGGCCCAGGTCGTTGACCGCACCCGCCAGCTCGGCCAGCTCGGCGGTGACCGCCGCGACCGCCTGGTGGAACAGCTGGTACGCCTGAGGTCCCGTCATGACGTCGGGAACGCCGGTGCCCGGCCGGGGACGGTGGGCCTGCCACTGTCCGTCCCCGGTGCGGACCAGCACCACGGCCGACCGCGCGGCGAGCGCCCCGGCGAACTCCTGGGCCGCCGTACCGGTGTCGAGCAGCACGACGACGGGGAGGCCGACGGCGGTGTCCGGCAGGATCGCCCGGTAGTCGTCGGCGGGCAGCGCGCCGCGCCCGTCGGGACGCCCGGTGGTCACCCCGGCACCGCTCACCGCGCCGGGTTCGACGAGGACGCCCCGTTCGCCCAGCAGCGGGCCCAGTCCCCACGCCCAGACCTGGTCGGGCATGACTCCCAGCAGCGGTCCGTCCCGGTAGGGGACCGCTACCAGCTGCGGCGGCGACACGTCGTCGGACGGTTGCCCGGTGGCGGGGGGTGTCACCTCCCACGCCAGCACCCGCCGGGCGGGGAGCCGGCCCGCGGGGGCCGACGTGATCTCGATGACCGACACGTCCGCGCCGACCCACCAGGCCGGTCCGCCCGGTGGGCCGACCGGCACCGTCCAGTCGGGCACGAAGGTCCGGTCGGCCGGGCGGATCCCGTGCTGGCGCAGCGGATTCTCGGTGACGGGCTGGCCGACTCCGACGAGACGGGCCAGTTCGAGCAGCGCGAGCCGCCGGTCGTAGGACAGGTCGTCGGCGAGTTGGCTCGGCAGGGCGGTAGCCAGCGATCCGTCCTCCTCACCCAGGATGTCGTGCTCGGCCTCGGCCAGGATGTCCCCGTCGATGAACCAGCCGTGCAGGACGTGCTCCCCGTCCGGACCGGGTGCCATCACGCGCAGCACCGAACCCTCCGGCAGGGTGTACACGCGGTCGTCGGCGCTGATCTCCTCGACGGCGACGAAGGCGACGTCGGTGACGGCGTGTCCGATGGGTGGGTCGGCGTCCCGGGCGGCCACCCGGTCGGCCAGGAACCGCACGGCGGCCTGCGGCAGCGCCAGCATCGTCGGGGCCGGCACGACCTGCTCCTGCAGCGTCGGGTCCGTGGCGGCCAACCCGGCGATGACGTAGGACAGGTCCGCGCCGGTCAGCACACCGATCCGTCGTTCCTTGTCGGACCACGCATAGGCCGTCCACGTTCCGGGGTCGCCGATGGTGGAGCGGGTCACCACCGCGAACACCACGTCGAAGATCTCGGGGATCTCCGCGATCGACTCGACCGCGCCGGGCACCACGATGATCCGGGTCCCCTCGGGTAACCGCTCCGTGAGGACGGCGACCGCGTCGGACGCCGGGAAACCCGCCCGCACACCGTCGACGATGTCGTCCAGCTCGGACAGTGGCACCACGGCCACCCGGAACGCCGCACGCAGGGAGGCCGGCAAGCCGGAGCGACCGGCCGACCAGAGCACCACGCCGTTGCCGTACCGGTCGGCGGTGGGCACGGTCGACGCCGGCATGCCCACGGCGAGCAGGGATTCACCGGCGTCGACCGGGAACTCCACGGCGGCCATCTCCGGGCCCAGCCACACCAGGGCATCGTCGTCCGCGTCCGGGTCCACCGCCCAGCCCAGGCCGCGCCATGACGGGTTGTCGCGGATCGTCCGGATCAGGTCGTCGACGTGGCCGGCCGAGATCGGCAGCCCGCCCAGCATGACGTGGTCCGCATAGGGCTGGCCCACGTCCGCCGCCCGCGCCGCCCGGCCCAGGTCGGCCGTCCAGCGGACGACGGGACCGGTCGCGATCCGGTCGCGGAGGAAGTCGCTGACGGGCGCGAACGTGGCCCGGTCCACCGTGACCAGGTGAAGCTCCTCGCCGGACCAGCGCTGGAACACCCGGACCTGGTCGACGGGGACCCGCAGGGTCAGGTCGTGCCGGTGCTGGCCGGAGTTGCCGACGAGGAGCAGCCCGTCGTGGCCCGCCTCGGCCGCGAACGCCTCGGCCGCGGCCCACCGGTCCAGGGGGAGGTGGAGCTGACCGTCGACGACCTCCTGCCCGTACGGCCGACCGAGCAGGTCGAAGACCGCGCGGACCAGCGCGGTCTGTGTCGGGGTCCGGCGGCGGGCCTCGGCCGCGCTGAGCACCACCGCGTCGAACTCGTGCCGGAGTTCGCGCAGCAGGTCCGCGCTGTCCGGGCCGGTCAACTCCAGCTGCCAGCCGGGGAGCTGGTAGACGGCGGTCCAGCCGGCCAGGTCGGCGTCGGGCGCGAGCACGCCGACGCCCCGCTCCAGCAGCCGCTCGACGAACGGGCTCCCCTCCGGAGGCGACCGGTCGAGCAGGACGACCCGGGGATGCGCCCGTAACGCCTCGCTCGCGATCACCTCGTCGGCGGTCACCTCCCAGCCGTCGCCGGTCAGCCGGTCGCCGTCGAGCTGCCCGGTGGCGACAACCAACCCCCGGCCGCTCAGGTCCTCGCGCTGCGGGATGGTGACCACCGCCCGGGCCTCCGGCGGCTGCGGGACGAAGTAGACCATCGGATGATCGACGATTCTCCGGGCGGCCGCGTCGACCAGCAACAACGTCGGACTCGGCGACTCGGCTAATTCGGTCCAGATCACCCCCTCCCGGGTGGACCGGCCGGCGAACAGTTCCTGCACCTGCGCCAGTGCGGCGGGCGACACCGGGGCGAAGCGGTGACCGGCCCCCGGCCAGGCACCCGGGGTTTCACCGATGCGCCGCGCAACCTGGTCCCGATGTGCCATGGCCAGCAGGAACTGGTCCCAGGGATAGGTCCGGCCCGGGTCGAGGACGGCCAGCCAGGACTGGATGCGCGACCAGGGCTCGCCTATCACCCGCCACGTGTCGGGATGGTCGGCGGCGTACCTGCCGTCGAAGAGGAAGTGCGCCCGGCGTGTCCCACCACTGGTGCTCTGGAAGGACTGCACCAGCTCCGGACGGGGATCGGTGATCTCGATCAGCACGCGGTGCTTCGGCAGCGCGGCCGGGTCGACCAGCAGGACTCCGGCCTCCCGCAGTTCCCCCCGGATGCTCTCGGTGTCGCTGCTGTCCGCCCGAGCGAGCAGGAGCCGCACGGGTTCGGTGGGCGTAGCCAGCAGCCCGCTGTCGAAGATCTCGGCGAGCCAGTCGTCGTCCTCGTAGATCCGCAGGGCGGGGTCGGCGAGCAGCGCCTGGGCCAGCTCACGGCCCTCGACCGGGTCCGCGGCGTGCAGGGTGGCCCGGGCGAGCGCGTTGTCGAGTCGGTCGACGAGCTGGCTCACCTCGGCGCCGGTGACGGCACTGGCGCCGAGCACGATCCAGTGCACGTCGGCGGGCAGCAGCGTCGGCAGGACGACGATGGCGGAGGCCCGTACCGCCTGGATGAAACCGGACTCCACCACGGCGGCGTGGTCGAGGTCCGGGAAGAACAGCACCCGGGTGCCCCCGGTGGTCGGCAGCCGGGCCAGGTAGTCGGCCGCGGTGTAGCGGGTGCCGTCCGGGGTGACCAGCGCGTCGGTCGACTCCGCGTCCAGCCGGCCGGGCTGTACGACGATCCGGTGTGCGCCCCGCCAGCCGTACCGGTCCACGTAGGTCATCAGCACCCCGGAGAGCAGCTGCCATGGACGCCGCAGGATCAGCTCGCGGACCGGTTCGTGCTGCCAGTAGTCGGCCAGGGGGGTGTCCTCGGGCATCTCGAGGAACGCGGCCAGCCCGGCGGCGTACGCCGGGGTGTCCCCGAACGTCTCCCAGAAGGTCTCCCGGATCGCGGCGAGGACGCGGGCCCGCAGCATCTGGCGCTCGGTCCCGTCGAGCGGGCTGTCGTCGTGCTGGTCGGACCGCTCGGCCAGGATCCGGGTGGTCTCGGTCTGCTCCGTGTCCTCGATCACGTACTGCCAGGCCCGGCGGACCATCTCGGGCGGGTCCGTGATCGGCTGGGCCACCGGGCCGTCGACGAAGTCGTTGCGCCACAGCGGGACCACGGTGATCAGGCGTGGTTCGACGTCGAGCGACGCCCCGGCCGGCGGTTCCACCAGCGCGTCCACCTCCAGCGCCGGCTGGTCCCCGAGCGCGGGCAACGACAGCCGGACCAACCGGCTGGTGTCGGCCGGGGCCGCCACGGTCAGCTCCACCGGGGCCGCCCCGGTGGTGTCGGTCACCGTCGACGGCCATCCGCCGCGCAGCAACCAGCCCCGGTGCCCGCCGAGACCCTCGGCCAGACCGGTGTCCGCGACGGTCACCCGCCGCACCGGGCCGGGCGGGGTGGACTCCACGTGCGGCGGCGTCGCCTGCTGCGCCGCCACCCGCGGCTGCTCCCGCTGGTCCTGCGACAGTCGCTGGTATGCCGGGGCCGGGTCGCCGGCCGTGTAGTCAGGTAGCGCGACGTACGCCTGCCGGACCCGCTCGGGCAGGCCGGCGAGCTGCGCCCGGGACAGCTGCCCGGCGGGGGGTACGGGGAGCCGGAAGCGGAGCCGGGGTATCCGTACCGGCTCGGTGGGCACCCGCGACTCCTGCATGACCACCACGCTCAGATGGGCCGGTGCCGCCTGGCCCGCGTCCAGGCGGCGGCGTAGTTCCCGCTCGACGGAGCGACCGAACGCCACCGCGTTCACGTCGTCGTCGCTGACCACGGTGAGCACCAGCGGCGCCCACGGGTCGACGTCGAGGGGCGACGTCCACGGCCCGCCGGTGTGCCCGCCGGCGAAGAAGGCGTCCAGCATCGCCTCGGGCAGCACCCGCCCACCGAGCAGCAGCGCACGTTCGGCGTCCGCGAGCAGGACGAGCAGGTGCTGGCCGGGCAGGTCCACCGCGTCGACCTGCCGGATGAGCGTGGTCATCGTCGTGGCCAGTTCCTCGCCGTCCCAGGGCCACAGCACCCCCCGCCGCTTGGGGCTGCCGGCCACCCCTCGCCAGTTGGGCTCCTTGCCGCTGTCGCCGGTGTCGACGGTCCGGTCGGTGTCGTCGGTCCGGCCGCCGTCGGGGACGCCGGCCGGGGTGACCGGGGTGACCAGGGCGTCGGGGACCCAGGCGTCGTAGTGGTCGTGCCCGTTGTAGAGCAACCGCACCGGCGTCCCGTCGCCGTCCGGCCAGAGCACCGTCACCGACGGCGGGTCGAGCCGCCCCTGCCACACCGGCCGGCCGAGCGCCGCACCGATCACCAGGGGCAGCACGTCACCGACCCGGCCACCGTCGTCCGGATCGTCCTGGCCGGGCAGCAGCCGCTGCCAGTCCCAGGTGTCGACCGCGTCGAGCAGGGTGGTCTGCACGTCGTACCCCACCGGGAACAGCCAGGTCGCGGCCACCTGGTCGAACAGTGCGACCATCGCCGGGGAAGGATCGGCCAACCGCCGCAGGATCTCGTCCCGCAGCGCCCTGTCGATGTCGGTCAGGTCGGTGTCGTGGACGCCCGCGCGACGTACCCGCAGTAGCCGGTCCACCGCGTCCGCCGGCATGCCGGGGAGGCCGGCCATCGCCTCGGGTGCCGCGACGGCGACCGCGCTGAGCAGGCAGAGCCCGTCGCCGATGATGCGGATCCGGTCCCACCCGGTCGGCGGCGGGGCGTTGGTCAGCCGTACGCCGTCCGGGTCGGCGTCACCGGCCCGGCTGGCGTACCCGGCGAACGGCACGGCGAACGGCGCGTCCGACCGGTCGGGGTCGACGATCTCGTCGTTGACCACGTCCCACGCCCCGGTGCCCTCGGGCACGAACAGTGCCCACGGCCGGCCGTCGACCGACACCGGCAGGTGCCCCGTCGTCCCGGCCACCACCAGGTCGCCCTCGGGCGCGTACACGTCGGTGTCGCGCAGGTCGGCCAGGCGTTGCACGGACCGCGCGCCGAGCCGACCCGCCGCGCAGGACAGCAGCGCCAGTCGCCGGCCGTCCCGCTCGGGCGACTCCAGCATCGTGTGCAGCTCGTCGACGGTCAGGGTCACCTCGCCGGTACGGCCGTCGGGGTGCCGCAGTGGCACCCGGAACCGGTCGCCGGCCCCGTGCACCAGCACCGTCACCCCGTCGGTCGCGGCGGGCAGCCGGGGGTTGCGGGCCATCCGCCGCCACTCCCGGTCCGACAGCAGAGCGATGCTCCCCGGTCGGCCGGGGAGGTCGTGGGTCACGACCTGGGCGCTACCGAACCACCAGGTCCCGTCCGGGTCCTTGCGCAGTTGTCCCGGAGCGGACCGGTCCACCCGACCGGCCGGGGTGGATCTGCGCAACCGTCGCCCATCCTGGCCGGTGCGGTCCTGGCCGGCACGGTCGGCCGGTGCGGGCCCCCGGCGGCGGATCCGGTTGGCGTAGGCGGGCCCCGGCTCGGTCCAGAGCACCGCCCGGCGGCGTTGCCCCGGTGTCGCCGGACGCTGCGGGCCGCCGGGTGCCTTCGACCGGCCGGCACCGCGGCTGCTCTGGTCGACCCGCACCATCCGTGGCGGAATCCCCTCGGCCCTCAGTCGTGCCGCCACCATCGTGCCGACCAACTCCGCCAGCGAGGCGGCCCGCCGCCGGCCGGTGCGGGCGGCCCCCCGCCGCAGCAGCCGGGCGCCGTTGCCGCCGCCCTCGATCCGGACCCGCACCACCCGGGGCCGGTCGGATTCCCAGGCGCGACGGACCTGGGCGACGACCTGGTCGACGAACAGGTCGAGCTCGGGCAACTGCCCGTCCTCGGCCGCCCGCTGGCCGGGGGTGAAGTCGACGGTGACGGTGGCCACCGGGTCGGCGTCGTCGGGGGTGTGCCGGACCGCGGTGACGTCCCGGTCGAACCGGTCGCCGACCGTCGCCGCGACGGTGCCCAACCAGCCCTGCACCTCGTCGGGGCCCACCGCCGGGCGGGTCGTCCCCATGTACTGGGCCGACCGGTCGTCGACCTGCCAGCGCCGGGCCGACTCGTTCCAGGTCAGCTCGCCACCCACCCGGGCGTGCCGCTCGATCGCCCGGCCCCGCGCGTCGAAGCCCACCGCCAGCCCCGCATGCCCCTGCCCGCCGAGCTGGTCCCGCAACCGATCGGCGGTCAGCTCCGGATCATGCTGCCGCATCCCCGCCAGCAGGGCGCGGAAGTCCCGGGGCCGCAGCGCCGTGGCGGCGTCGGCCGCACCGAGGTAGATCTCGCCGTCCTCGGCCACCACGTAACGCCAGGACCGCGCCCGCGCCGGGTCGAGCAGATGGGCAGGGAAGTCGGCCAACCGGTACCAGAGCGGATTGAGGCGTACGTCCCCGGTGTCGTCGCGTTCCCCGGGCGTGATCCGGGCGGCCCGTACCGCCGGCCCGTAGCTCTCGTCGAGATCCGCGCCGACCGGCGACTCGTCCGCGACGTCGGCGACGGCCGGGGGGTCGTCAGTGACGTCGGCGACGGCCGGGGGGTCGTCAGTGACGTCGGCGACGGCCGGGGGGTCGTCAGTGACGTCGGCGACGGCCGGGGGCTCGTCAGTGACCGGCGCCTCCCGAGCAGCCTGTTGGTCAGGAGTGACGGTGGCGGGGGTGTCCGACCCGGCGGACGAGGCGTCGAAGTGGTCACGGTCGTTGTGGTAGACCGACACTGCTGCGGCGTCCGCCGGCCCGTACACCGCGCGCACCTGGCCGTCGGCGCGGCTGCGGACACTCAACGACACGTCGAGCGCGAAGGCCAGCAGCGGAAGCAGGGCCACGCCCACCGGTTCCGACCAGGATCGGGACCAGTCGCGTACGGCGGCCAGGAGCACGTCGAACTCCTGGTCGGTCAGCGGCCCGGCCTGGAAGGCGTACCAGTCGAGGTAGGTGGTGCGCAGGTCATCGTCGGTCGACTCGGCCAGGTCGGTGAACCCGTTGCGCTCCAGCAGGGCGATCCGGTCAGCGCGGGAGACCAGGTCGGGTTCCACCCGTTCCCGGTCGGCCAGCGCCTGACGGAGTTCGGGGATCACCGACGGCAGGGCGTCGCGGTGCATGGTCAGATATCCGGCGACGAGATCGATCAGGGCGTCGGCGGTACGGTCCATCGGCGTGCCGTCGGGCACGGACGCCGCGCCGATGGAGAGCTGCTCGGCATGCCAGGTCACCGCCGCGCGGACGTCGTCGGGCTCCGCCAGCCAGCGCTCGACCTCCGGCGTCAGCGGACCGGCGTCGGCCAACCGGCGCGACACCAGCCCCGGCGCGGACGTCAGGACCGCGTAGGGCAGGCAGCGTCCGTTCGCCGGCACCCGCACCAGGTCCGCCGGCAGCCCCTGCGCCGGCAGGGTGGACCGCCCGGCCGTCGGCACGGTCACCGGCTCGACGGGCCGGCTTGTCGTGACGGGGGCCGGGAGTGTCCGGTCCGGCCGGTACATGCCGTACCGGCTGGTGCTGGCGGGGTCCACCAGGGCGCGGACGGTCGCCGTGCCACCCGGCGGCACCGGCACCGGGTTGCCCTGCCCGTCGCGCATGATGACCCGCGCGCCCACCGGCAGCTCCGGCGGATCGCCGGCCGGCCGGACCCGTCGGCCCTCGGTCGCCTGCGTCTCCACCCAGTACAGCTCGCCGCCGTCGTTGAGCAGGGCGAAGGCGTGCCGCGGGGCGTTCGGTGGCTCCACCAGCACCGCCGCGAACGCATTCGGGCCGGCGGCACTGACCGGGCCGAGCACCTGCGCCCACTCGGAGACCGGTTGCCACTCGGCGCCGAGTTGCGTGGCGAGGTCCCGCTCCGGACGCGTGGAGTCGACCGCAGCCTCGTCCCGGGTCACCCGGGGCATGGCCGAGAACTCACCGACCACCGCCGTCAGCCGGATCACACAGTCCAGCGCCGTACCGTCGTACGGCGGCAGCACGGCGGCCAGGCGCTGTTCCAGCGCGGCCCGGCCTTCGACGGAGGTGCCGGTGACCTCACCCGGTGACACCGGGTCGGCCACCGACGCCGCACCGGGCACGGCGGTGGTCACCGGTTGCCCTCCGGTGCCCGGCCCACCCACCGGGGACGCGTCGACCGGCTGCGGTCCGCCCGCCCAGGAACCGGACACCGGCCGTCCGGGGGCGGGGCCGTTCGCCCGCCCGCCGTTCACCGGCCCGGCGGCTTCGGGTTGTGCCACGGCGGCCGGGACCGGCCCGGACCCGGCGGACCGGATGCCGGAGGGCGCGCCGCCGGCAGCCGCACCAGCCGGCTGGCCGACCGTCGACCCGGGCAGACCGGCCGTCGAGGTCGGGCCCGCCGGGGCAGCCGCGTCCGGCCCGGTGGACGGGTCCGGCCCGGTGGACGCATCCAGCCCGGTGAACGCATCCGGCCCGGTGAACGCATCCGGCCCGGTCAGCAGATCCGACAGGCCCGCCAGGTCGGGGCGGTCGGTGGCGGTGAGGCTGTCCGGGTCCACCGGCCCCGGCCCGGCCGGCTCCCCCGGCGACGTCGACACACCGTCGGCCGGTCGGGACCCGGCGACGCCGGAACCGCCACCGGCACCGGGACGGGCCGTCGGCCCGGTCCCGCCGGCCCCGGAGCCCGTGCCCCCCGCCGCACCACCCCGGCCCGCACCACCCGGGTTCGTACCGCCGGGGGTCGCACCGCCGGTGCCGGCGCCCGGGCCGGGCACGCCGGCCACCGCCTCGGCGTACGACGGTGGTCCGTCGTACGCCGGCAGCCGGACCGGGTCGTACGGGGGCAACGGCTCCTCGACGGCCGTGCCCGGGACGGTCGGCGGATTCGGCTCGGCGGACACCGTCGGCTTCGCCGTGCGGTCCCGGTCCCCGCCGGTGGCCTTGTTCAGCTGCTGGCCGATGGCGGTGCCGGCGACGCTCGCCATCCCCGACGCCGCGCCCGCGATGACGGCCGCCCCGTCGGCCTCCCACTCGCCTGTCGTCATGCCGTTGTAGAGGAACTCGGTCAGCCACTCGCTGACGCCCTCGTTGGCGATCTCCTGGGCCGCCTCACCCGGCCGGAAGCCGTGCGGGTCCGGGGTGTTCGACGATGCCGTCAGCCCGACCCGCCGGCCGATGTTCGTCGACCGGACCAGCCGCTCCAGCCCCTGCATGAGCCCGCCGAGGCCGAGGCCGACCGCGCCGCCGAGCGAGCCGACCTCGGCGGCGGCCCGGGTCAGCTCGTTGTTCCAGCCGTCGCGGGTGTGGTTGCGGATCTGGTAGAGCTGCACCAGCCGGTCCATCACGGTCTGGAGGCCGATCCCGACGGCCTGCGCCATGGCCACCTGGAACAGCACCCGGGTGGTGACGTTCTGGAAGATGATCCGCATGATCACCCGGCCGACCGCCAGTCGGGCCAGCGCGGCACCCGGGTTGATCCAGGCGATCGCCAGCGCCGTCAGCAGTTCCACCATCAGGGCGAGCAGCGACGCGATGATCATCAACTTGGCGTACTGCACCTCGGTGGCGGTGCCCCGGTAGCTGTCCCCCATCCGGTTGGTGTACTTCGACACCAGACCGAGGTAACCCGGGCTGTGCAGGACGTAGCGCTCCATCGTGTCGACGAAGGAGTCCTCGGCCTGCCCGTTCACCCCGGCCCGGTACGCCCGTACCCCGTCGCCGAACGTCTCGCTCGACGCGACCACCTGCTCGGCGGCCCGCCGCAGCGCCTCGGCGGTGGCGAAGAGGTTGGTCTCGTCGGCCTTCGGGAACTTCTCCCCGATCAGGAACCGCAGGAAGTTGGCCAGTTCGGCCGAAACCTCGATCGCCACCGGAGACCACCCCTCGTCGTCACGTCGTTGTCAGTTGTCACGCACACCGCCGTCCGCCTGGCGGCGGAGCAGTGCCGGCCGCCGCCCGCCTGCGGCGGAGCCACCGCCGGCCGCTAGGTGTGCCGCCCGGTGTTGACCCCGCCGGAGATGTCGGCGTTGGTCGCCTCCATGTCCGCCAGGAGTCGGCCCAGTTCCCGCAGGTCCTCCTGGTAGCCCTGGGGAACCGCGCCCAGCAGCTTGATGAGGTCCGCGCCGACCGACGCCTTCGGCAGGTTCGCCACGATCTCGTCGATGTCCGCGTACGGTTCCCCGACGAGCCCGGGATGGTCGGTGTCGCTGTTGCGCAGCGCCTGTTGGACCCGGTCCAGTTCCTCGGTGAACGGGTCGAAGTTCGGGTTGGTCAGCCGGCCGGTGTCGGCACCGATCGGCCCCTCGGCCGGGGGCATCAGTGGGCCCCGGCCGGGGGTGCCGGCGTCGGGTCGTCGTCCGGCCCGGCCGTCCGGAACATCTCGGCGAGCAGCTTGTCCATCGGCAGCGGGCCGTGTTCCGGGTCGGCTCCGCCGGTCAGCAGGTCCATCATGGGCAGGCCGGCGGGGAGCAGCGACTCGAACGCGGCGACGGTACGGGCCATCGCCTCGCCCCGGGCCGCCTCGATCGTGTCGACCAGCAGCTCCCCCAGCTCCGGGCCGGCCATCGACCGGTACGCCGAGGTCGGAAACTTGATCGCGGTGACCGCACCCCGACTGTCGACGGTCACCGCCACCGCCCGGTTCTTCGCGGTCACCGTGCTGTAGACGGTGTGCAGGCCACCCTGGATCTCGTCGATCGCGGCCTTCTGCCGTTCGAGTTCGGCGAGCGCCTGCTCGACCTGGTTGGACAACGGACTCGACATCTGTCCTCACCTCCGGTTGTCGCTACGGTTCGTCTGCTGCCGGGCACCGCGACGGTCGACCCGTCGGGCGGCGTCGACGGCGGTCAACCCCGACCGCGCGCCTGGTCCCGGCCGTGCACCACCGGGCCGGCGGTGGGGGTCTGCTCCACCTGCACCGGCGTCGCCGCCGGCCGCCGCCTCGGCGGATCGGTCCGGCCGACCACGGCCGCCGTACACGTCGGGTCGGCTCCCCATGCCTGCTCGTCCTCGGTCAACCGGGTGGTGCGGCGGGTGTCGTCGCCCGCCCGGCCCGGTGCGCCGATCGACGGCAGGACCGGCGGCCCGAACGGCCGGCTGCCGGGCTGTCCGGGTGCCGGGGCACCGCTGCCCGCCGCGCCCGACGACCCCGGGCCGCCGGCCGCACCTGACGCCCCGGCACCGCCGGGCAGCCCCGCGCCTGCGGGCAACCCCCCGCCGCCGGCACCGCCGAGCGGGCCGGCGAGCAGGGCGGCGAGTTCCCGACCGACCGCGGAGCCGCCGACGGCCCCCCGCGACGGCGGGGCGACCGGCCCGTCCGCCAGGTCACCGATGTCGACGCCGCCGCCGGCCCAGTCGCCCAGCGCGCCGCCGGAGCGGCGGTCGCCGTCCGGGACGCCACCGCCGGCCCGTCCGCCGATCACCGGGCCGACGCCACCGGCCAGACCACCCACCCCGGCCAGCGCACCGCCGCCCCAGCCGCCCACGCCGCCACGTCCCAGGGCACCGAGCGCGGCGACGCCGTCGCCGGCCTTCCCAGAGGTGCCGAGGACGCTGCGGTCCGCGGACCCGCCGGCCAGGCTCATCGCGCCGAGCGCCGACAGACCTGCCCCGCCGAACCCGACGCCGCCCGAGGCTCCGATCGCTCCGATCGCGCCGATGGCCGCCGGGCCGCCGCCGAGCGCGGCACCCGTCCCGCCGGCCCCCGAGGAGGAAGAGGACGAGAACGACAGGTCCGGCCCACCGCCGCCGGCCCCGTCGAAGCCGGCACCACCGCCGCCGGTCCCGTCGAAGCCACCGCCGCCGGACTGGATGGTGGACCGCACCTCCTCGGGGGGTGGAGCGCCGGTGGGGCCGTCCGGGGTGCCAGGCGGTGGCGGCGGAGGGTCACCGCCGCCGGGCGGGCCGGCGAACCGGTTGACGATCCCGCTGGTCTCCCGCAATGCGGTGACGAGCTGCGCCAACGCGTCGCGCATCGCCAGGTCGAGCCGGACGAGCTGACGCAGCCAGGCGGTGCGCAGCAGCACGTCGAGGGCGGTCCAGCCGGCCGCGGTGGTCAGGTCGAAGGTGCCGCTGACGGGGCCGGTGCCGTAGGTGTCCGGGATGGTGACTCCGACCGCGTTCAGGCTGCCCTGGTCGACCTGCGCGAGGATGCTGCGGACCGCGCCGAACAGCGCGCTTGGGTGGTACGTGTTGAACCACTGGTGGGTGTGGTCGCTGAACTCCCGCCACGCGTCGTTGATCCGCTCGCGGAACATCAGCAGGTCGTTGGACTGCCGGAAGACCCGGTCCGACCAGGCGTTGGCCTCGTCGGTGGCGTTCATGTCGCGGGTGAGCCGGTCGATGTCGGCGTGCAGGGTGTTCAGGGCCGCCACGAAGACCGCCGACGCCGAGCCCTCGAACCCGGATCCGGCCCCGCTGATCCCGTCGCGCAGCACCCGCAGCTCGGCGGCGGTGGTGAGCAACGTCTGCTCGACCCGCCACAGCAGGTTGCCGGCGTCGGTGAAGCTGCGTTCGCTGAACCAGCCGTTGGTGCCGGCGTACAGGCGGGTGAGGGCGTTGACGCTCGCCCGGTAGAAGCTGTCGAACGCGGTGGCCGGTGGGGGGCCGCCGCTGCCCTCCCAGAAGGTGACGTGGCCCCGCACGATCTCCCAGAGGTCCCGCTGCGGGTCGTCCACCCCGGGACCGACCCGACGGTAGCCCATCAGCTCCCGGTCGCCCGGGTCGATGGTGGGACGGGTGCCCCGGTCCAGTTCCTGGGTACGCCGTTCGACGAACCGGACCCAGGTGACCCCGTGGCCGGCGACCAGGTTGCGGTCGATCAGTGTGCCGCCGCCCTGGTCGGTGCCGTCGCGGCCCTCGTTGAGGACGTCCTGGAGCATTCGTTCCCAGGTCCAGCCGAGGTACTCCGGGTTCGGGGCGGTCACCGTGCGGCCCGCCCGGGTCGACGGTCAGCCACGGCGACGTCCCGTGGTACGGGTGGGCCCTGGCGTCTGGCCGGGTCGGCGCGGCGCGACCGGCATCGTGGTGGCCGGTTCCTCGGTGTGCTCGGACCGGCCGATGACGGCCATCCCGCACTCGGGGTCGGTGCCCCAGACGTCCTCTTCCTCTTCCAGCCAGGTCTTGCGTTCACGGTCCTTCTCCCCCTGCTGGCCGCCCCCGCCCATGCCACCCATGCCACCCATCGGCGGCATCATCGGGAACCCGCCGGCCGCCGAGGAGGCGGAGTCCGTGCTGCCTGCCCCGGTGCCGCCGGGGCCGAGACCGGCCGGTTCGCCGAGCAGCGCGGCCAGTTCACTGCCGAGCGCCACCCCGCTGGTCGAGGACTGGCCAGGCGAGCCGCCGCCCAGGTTGCCGACGTCGACCCCGTCCACGTCGGTCGGGAACTGCGCCGACGGGTTGGTCGTGTCGTCGCCGAGGCCAGCCGCCCCGCCGCCCCTGACCCCGCCCACGCCGCCCGAACCCAGGCTGCCCGACCCGCCCAGCACGGGGGGCAGGCCGGGAACGACGACACCGCCGCCCAGACCGGGGCCGCCGATCCCACCACCGAGCCCACCACCGCTGCCGCCACCTGCCGAGCCGGAGCCCGTGCCACCGCCGAGCAGGTCGTCCCAGTCGGTGCCGGGCCCGCCGGTCGACCCACCGGCACCGAGGTCACCGCCACCGAGCCCCAGTCCGCCCGTCCCGCCCCCGACGCCGGACCCACCGCCCAGGCCCAGATCGCCACCGAGACCCAGGCCGGACCCACCGCCGAGGTCGCCACCGCCCTTACCGAGGTCGCCGCCACCGCCTACGCCCAGGTCACCGCCACCGCCCATACCCAGGTCACCACCGCCACCCATACCGAGGTCGCCGCCACCGCCCACGCCCAGGTCACCGCCACCGCCCATACCCAGGTCACCACCGCCACCGATGCCCAGGTCACCGCCACCGCCGATGCCGGGGCCACCACCGCCGTTCAGGTCCGGACCGTTGAGGTCGGGGGTGCCGCCCGGCGGCGGGGTGGCGCCGGTGGTGGTCGGTGGGGGTGAGATGACGCTCACCAGGTGGGTGACGGAGCGCAGCCGGGTGGTCAGCCGCGCCAGCTCGGCACGCATCGTGGCGTCCAGCTCCCGCAGCTGACCCAGCCAGGCCCCCTTGATCATGTTGTCGACGCTCTGCCAGCCGGCCTCGGTCATCAGGTTGAAGGTGCCGCTGTTCACCGTGCCGTTGCCGTACGCGTCCGGCAGGGTGATCGTGACCTGGCTGAAGTTGCCCGTCCTGAATTCGGTGACGATCTTCTTCAACGAGTCGATCAGCGTGGTCGGGTTGTAGCCGTTGAACCACTGGAACGTGTGGTCGCTGAATTCCCGGAACGAGCTGGCGATCTTGTTGCGGAAGGCGGTCATGTCGTCGACCACGTCGTCGACCTGGTCGGACCAGGCCCGGTCGGTGCTGTTGGCGTTCATGTCGACCGCGAGCCGGTGGACGTCGCGCCGCAGGTTCGCCATCGTCCCGATGAACACCCCGGAGGCGTTGCCCTGGAACCCGGAGGCGTCGTCGCCGACCCGGTCCAGGATGGTCTTCAGCTCCCGCTCCGTGCTGACCAGGCTGGTCTCCACGTCGTGCAGCATCTTGGCGGCGTCGGTGAAGCTCTTCCAGCTGAACACCGGGTTGGCGCCGCTGGTCAGCCGCTGCAACGCCCCCTCGCTGGACTTGTAGAAGGTCTCGAACGCACCGCGCGGCGAGGGCGCCCCCTCGGTCTGCGAGTCACTGAAGACGATCTTCACCTGGATGAACTGGGTCCGGGTGGTGTAGTGGGGTTTCCCGTCGCGCAGCGAGCCGACCGAGCTGATCCGGTAGAGGAAGAACTCGTTGCCGTCGAGCGAGTCGATCCGGTTGGTCACGTCACCGTCGCTGGGCGGGTCCGACGACTCGGTGACCGCGTCGGTGTGGTCGACCAGGCGCAGCCACCGCACGTCCGGACCGGCCACCAGTTTGCGGTCCAGCATGGTGCCGCTGGTGCCGTCGGGGCCGTCCCGGCCCTCCCCCAGCACGTTCTGGAGCATCGATTCCCAGGTCCACTGGGACATGTCCTGGTACGGAGCGGTCACCGGATCACGCCGTCGGGGTGGGGGTGGGGGTGGGGGTGCCGCCGGTGCCGGTGCCGGTGCCGGGCAGGAACTCCAGGAACCGTTCGGCGGTGACCGCGTTGAGCGACTCGATGTACTCCGAGTTCGCCAGCAGTTCGGTCAGCCCGACGGCGAGGCTGTTCATCGTGGTCCGGTGGCTGGTCATCCGGGCCAGCAGCGTGTCACCGGTCTTGTTGAGCTGGTCGCGGATGGTCTTGCCCGGCTCGAAGTTGCTCGTCCCGGCCGAGACGACCAGGTCACGCAGCGTCTGCGAGACGTACTGGCCCTGCCCGGAGGTGGCGGTGTCGACCGCGTCCCGCAGGCTGTTGAGCTTCGCGATGAGCTGGTTGATGTACGGCTCGTCGATGACGATCGGCATCGGTTCCTCCGTTGGGTGAGGGTGGGGCGGGCGGCCCGGGACCGCCCGCCGCACCGGGGGTCAGACGTTGCCCTGGAACAGCGCGGCACCCCGCGCGTCGCCCAGCCGGTAGTTGTCGTGGATCTGGTCCAGCCGGGACGAGGCGTCGGCGATCGCCCGGCGCATCTCCTCGATCCCGGCGTTCCACTTGGCCTGCGCCGCCGTGAACGCCTCCCGGGTGTCACCGGAGTTGGCGTTGACGTACGTCTGGACGACGGTGTTGAGTTCGTCGATCGCGTTCTGGATGCTGGTGGTCACGCCCTGCAACTCGGCCGAGCTGTCCAGCAGACCGTTGGGGTTGAGTCCGTACGACGGCATGGGTCGTCCTTCGTGAGGGGTCGGTCGGTGGTCAGGTCCAGCTCGCGGAGAGGGCGTTGTCCTGCTCCACCTGCGCGCTGGTCTGGTAGTGCGAGGTCATCGCGGTGTTCAGGTCGAGCAGCCCCTGCTTGACCTTGCTCAGCCCCTCCAGCCACTGCTGGATGGAGGTGGTGAAGGCGGTCTTGGCCTCCCCGCGCCACTGGGTGTCCAGGAAGCTGGACGTGTTGTCGACGGCGCGCTGCGCCGCATCGCACTGGGCGTCGGTCTGGTTCATCGCCGAGATGGTGCTGCGGATCGTCTGCTCGTCTACCTCGTTGCCGAGTGGCATCGGCGCTCCTTCCGGTTGGGGCGGCCGCGGCGGTTCCGCGTCGCCGGTTCCGCTGCCCGGCGGTCATCCGACGACCCGGGCGGGGTCGAGGGCGGGACCGGTCGGCAGCAGGTCGATCAGGTCCGGTGACACCACGGTCGCGGTCGCGGGGGCGTAACCCAGCCGCTCCGCCACCGCCGCACCGGCGAGCGGGTACTTCACCCCGGCGTCGGTCACCAGGTGGTAGGTGGTGCCGGGCTGCCCGGCGCGGCCGGCGACCACCAGCCCGCCGTATCCGGGCGCGACCGTCACCGCGTCGGCGGTGTGCGTCGTGCGGGTCACCCCGACACCGCCGCGCACGATGGCGGACGCCGGTGCCGGGCGGGCCGCGACGACCCGGGGCCGGCCGTCGGCCCCGAAGCGCAGGCACCAGGCGAGCCCGGGGCTCCGGATGGCCGCCGCCGGCGCCACCGCCGGCAGTTCCTCGGCCACGGGTGGCCGGGCCGCCAGGGGCAGCCGGGCCAGCGCCGCCGGGCTCAGCACGGTCGGCACCACCGCCCGGCCGCCGTAGCCGGCGACGGTCGCCGGGTCGGCGGCCAGCAGCGCGTACGCCAGGGGGGTCAGCCGGGCCAGCCCGTCGCGGCGCAGCAGGTAGTGCCGTTGCTCGCCGTCGGCCGGTCGGGCGGTGAACAGTTGACCGATCCGGGTCGGCTGCCCGTCCACCGTCGGCCCGGCCTCACCGCGCCCGGGCACCGGCACCGGCCCCAGGTCCACCCCGGCGGGGACCAGGTCCAACCAGGCCGCCGGTACGGTGACCGGTGGCCCGTCGTGGCCCAGCACCGCCGGCAGCCACGGTGCGGTGAGCCGGAACCGGTGACCGTTCCAGATCAGATAGCCGGCGGTCGGGTCGCCGGTGGGCCGGACCAGCACCGCCCGGTCGGCGGCCAGCGGGGCCCCGTCGGCCGCCGGGGCGACCGACAGGGTCAACGCCGTCGTCTCGGTGCCGGCCAGGTCCGTGACGCCGGGCGCGCACGCGGTCCACCCGACACCGGCCAGGCCACCGGCAGGCAGCACGTCGGGGGCGCCGACGATGCCCAGCGGCTGCCCGTGCGCCACCCCGCGCAGCGACTTCGCCGACACGGTGACCACGGCGAGTTCCTCACCGAGCAGCAGCCGGGCCGAGGCGTAGTTGAGCACCGGACGCAGCCGCCCGTCCAGGTAGAGGTAGCGCGAGCCGGTCTCCTTCTCCACCACCAGCGCCCCGGCCCTGCGCCACGCGGTCGCCCCACCGGGGGCGAAGAAGCCGTACAGGGTGAAACCGCCGACCACCAGCGCGGCGACCAGGACCCCGGCGAGCAACCCCACCGTGGTACGCCGGTGCGGTGTCTCCAGGCCGTCCGGCTCGCCGGCCACCAGCGCGGCGCTCAACCGGCCCAGCAGGTGCGACTGCGCCTGCACCTGGTCACGTCGGGACTGCACGACCTCAGCCCCCGATCGCCCGGAAGTAGTCGTACACGTGCAGGACGGCGAGCCCGATCGGCAGCAGCGCCACCGCCGCCGCGGTCAGCGTGAGATCACCGACCCGCCCCCAGTACGGCGTCACCCGCCGTCCGGTGAGGCTGCGCCCGGCCAGCAGCAACGCCGGTACGGCGACCGGCAGCACCGCCAACGCCAGCACCCGCGCCAGCGGTCCCGCCCCGGCCAGGGCGTCCACGGCGACCGCGACGAGCCCGACCAGCGCCGGCACCGCCTGGGTCAGCCGGTGCCAGGCGCTGGTCATCGGTCGGGCGTTGAGCGACCAGACCAGCGCGGCCAGCAGCACCAGGGTCACCTCCGCCCACCCCGCCCGGTCGGCCACCGGCAGCAGCGCCACGGCGGTGGCCGCCGCCAGGCCGGCGTACAGGGCGGTCATCAGCCGGTCGACGGCCCGCGCCCGGTCCATCAGCGGGCCGGCGGGTTCCGGGTCGATGTCCTCCTGGAGGTGCTCGGGTCGGGTCGGCAGCGGGGCGAGGCGCATCCCGGCCAGCCGGAACGCGACCAGGGGCACGGTCAGCACCAGGGCGGTCGCGGCCAGCGCGACCACCGCCCCGGCCTGCGGCCCGGTCAGCCCGCCGAGAGTGGCGGCGGCCCCGCCGAGCACCCCCAGCAGCAGCGCGACGGAGCCGGCGACGAACAGCGGGGTGGCCGCGCCGAGCAGGCCGGCGGCGAGCACCGCCACCGCCGCCCCGGTGGCGGTCCCACCGAGCACCTGCGGCCCGGTCATCCCCGCGCCGAGCGCCCCGCCGTCGCCGGGCAGCACCAGCCCGGCCAGGCCGGCGTAGCCGGTCGCGGCGACGGCCAGCAGCACGCCGAACCCCCGCTCGGCGGCGGCCCGGACCACGGCGGCCCCGCCGCCCAGCGCCACCGCCGCCACCGCCAGCGCCGCCACCGCCCGCAGCGGCACCGGGCCGGGCAGCGCCAGGGCCACCAGCCCGACGGCGAACAGCAGCCCGGCCAGCCCCAGCACCACCGGGCGGACCAGCTCGGGACGCCACCGGCCGGGGCGGTCCCGCACCCCGGTCGCCATCCCGTCGACGAGGTCGTCGAAGTCGACCTCGGGCAACTGGTCGGCGCGCGGACGCAGGTACACCAGGTCGCCGTCGTGCAGGTCGAGCGCGGCGACGCTGCTCTCCTCGTCCAGCGGGGCCGAACCGGCACGTTGCAGGACCCAACCGCCGTGGCTCAGCCCGGTGTCGGCCAACCCGTCGCCGAGGTGGTGCAGCAGCGCCGGCAGCAGGTCGGCCACGACCACCCCGACCGGCACGGCGACTTCGATCTGCCGGCTCGGTCCGCGTACGACCAGCCGGCACATCTGCTCGGTCTCGGTGCCTGTCACGGCCCCTTCAACGGCAACCGGCCGAGAACGTTCAACGGCCCGGGGGAATTTTCTCCGCCCGCCGACGGACCCCGGCCGGAAACCGGGATCGACCCGGATCGGCCCGTGCTCCGTTGTGGAGGGGGGCCGACGGTCCTGGGGGCCGACGGCCCGGGTGGAGGGAGACGACCATGGGGACGGTGCTGTTCCGGCGGCCGGCACGACGCAACGGGCCGGAGATGCCCACCGGGGAGCTGACCCTCCAGGAGCCGCCGGAGCTGAGCGAGCCGCAGCACAACGGGGCCCGGCAGGCGATGATGGTGCTGCCGATGGCGCTGATGACCGGCGTGATGATGCTGATGTTCATGGGCCCGTCGCGGGGCCCGTTGACCTGGGTGATGGCCGGCATGATGGCGGTGGCCATGGGCGGGGTGATGATCGGCTCGGTCATCGCCAGCAGCGGGGAACGCAAGCAGCGTCACGGCGGTGACCGCCGCGACTACCTGCGCTACCTCGCCCAGCACCGCCGTCGGGCCCGCCGGTTCGCCCAGGACCAGCGCGACTCCAGCCTGTGGCGGCACCCCGACCCGGCGTCACTGTGGTCGCTGGCGATGACCACGCGTCGCTGGGAGCGCCGCCCCACCCACCCGGACTTCCTGGAGATCCGGGTCGGCACCGGCGAGCAGCGGCTGGCGGTCCGGATCGCGCCGATGCAGACCAAGCCGGTGGAGGATCTCGAACCGGTCGCCGCGAAGGCGCTGCGCCGGTTCATCCGGGCGTACAGCACCCTGCCGGACCAACCGGTCGCGCTGTTCCTGCCGGGCTTCGCCGAGATCCGGGTGACCGGGGACCGGACGGCGGCGCGGGCGCTGCTGCGGGCCCTGCTCACCCAGCTCGGCGCGTTGCACGCACCGGAGGAGGTGCGGGTGGCGCTCTGTGTCGACCCGGCCGGGTCGGCGGCCTGGGAGTGGGTCAAGTGGCTGCCGCACGCCCAGCACCCCACCGAGCAGGACGCCGCCGGCGCGTCACGGCTGGCCGCCGACGGGATCGAACGCCTCGAACGGCTGCTCGGCGCGGAGTTCACCGGCCGTCCCCGCTACGAGCCGGGCGTCACCCCCGACCGGGAGGAGCCGTACGTGGTGGTGGTCCGCGACGGCGGCCGGGTGCCGGCCGGTCACCGGCTCACCGCCGGCGGCTACCGCAACGCGGTCTTCGTCGACCTGGACGACCCGCCGGTGGCCACCGGCAAGGGCATCCTCAACCTGGAGGTCGCCGACGGCACGCTGACCATGCTCGGGCGGGACCGGGTGGGCCAGGAGACCCGACAGGTGCTCGCCACCCCCGACCTGCTCGGCCCGGCGGCGGCCCGCACGGTCGCCCGGCTGCTGTCGCCCTACCGGCTGGCGGTCAGCACCGAACTGGCCCCCGAACCGATGAAGGCCGACTTCGACCTCGGCACCCTGCTGCGCATCCCCGACCTGGAACGGTTGGAGCTGGCCGCGTTGCGTGACCGGCGCGGGCCGGACGAGCGGCTGCGGGTGCCGATCGGGGTGGACGCCACCGGCGCCCCGGTCGAGCTGGACATCAAGGAGTCCGCGCTGGGCGGCATGGGCCCGCACGGGATGCTGATCGGCGCGACCGGCTCCGGCAAGAGCGAGCTGCTGCGGACGCTGGTGCTGGCGTTGGCCGTCACGCACTCCTCGGAGACGCTCAACCTGGTGCTCGTCGACTTCAAGGGCGGGGCGACCTTCCTCGGCCTGGACCGGCTGCCGCACACCTCGGCGGTGATCACCAACCTGGCCGACGAGGCGTCGCTGGTCGGCCGGATGCGCGACGCCCTGCACGGCGAGCTGGTCCGCCGGCAGGAGCTGCTACGGGCCGCCGGCGGCTACAGCTCGGTGCTGGAGTACGAGAAGGCCCGGGCCGGCGGCGCCCCGCTGGACCCGCTGCCCACCCTCTTCGTGGTCGTCGACGAGTTCTCCGAGCTGCTCGCCGCACACCGGGACTTCATCGACCTGTTCGTCATGATCGGGCGGCTCGGCCGATCGCTGGCCGTGCACCTGCTGCTGGCCAGCCAACGCGTCGACGACGGCCGGATCGGGCAGTTGGAGTCGCACCTGTCGTACCGGATCGGGTTGCGGACCTTCTCGGCGATGGAGTCCCGCTCGGTGATCGGGGTACCCGACGCCTACGAGTTGCCGGCCGCCCCGGGCAACGGCTACCTGCGGATGGACGTGTCGACGCTGCTGCGGTTCAAGGCCGCGTACGTCTCCGGGGAGTACCGTCCCCGCCGGGCCCGGGTCCGGCAGGACGTGGTCCAGCGGCAGGTGGTGCCCTACCGGCTGGACCCGGTGGCGGCGGAGCAGCCGACCCCGGCGGTACGGCCCGCCGACGGCACACCCGCGACCGACCCGGCCGGAGCCGGTACACCGAGCGCCGCAGCGGACACCACGGCGGCCGGGGCCGACACGCCGCCGGTGGACGGGGCGGAGCCGGCCGCGCGCAGCGTGTTCGCGATCGTCGCCGACCAGCTCGTCGACTCCGGCCCGCCGGCCCACCAGGTCTGGCTGCCGCCGCTGGCCGAATCCCCCACCCTGGACAGCCTGCTGCCGGCGCTGACCCCCGACCCCGACCTCGGGCTGGTCGCCGCGGACTGGCCCGGCAACGGCCGGCTGGTCGTCCCGCTCGGGTTCATCGACAAGCCCTACGAGCAGCTGCGTGATCTGCTCACCGTGGACCTGTCCGGGGTGGGTGGGCACATCGGCGTGGCCGGCGGCACCCGCAGCGGCAAGAGCACCCTGATCCGGACCCTGATCTGCGCGCTGGCGCTCACCCACCGTCCCACCGAGGTGCAGTTCTACTGCCTGGACTTCGGCGGCGGCACCCTGGGCACCGTCGCCGGGCTGCCCCACGTGGGCAGTGTCGCCGGCCGGCTCGACACCGACCGGGTCGGCCGGACCGTCGCCGAGGTGACCGGCCTGATCAACCAGCGGGAGCGGCGCTTCACCGAGCAGGGCATCGACAGCATCCAGACCTACCGGCAGTTGCGGGCCGACGGTCGGGTCGCCGACGACCCGTACGGCGACGTGTTCCTGGTGGTCGACGGCTGGTTCACGCTGCGGCAGGAGTTCGAGGCGCTGGAGGTGGCGCTGCGGCAGATCGCCGCCCGGGGGCTCAACTTCGGCGTCCACCTGATCGTCAGCGCGGCCCGCTGGTCGGAGGTGCACCACAGCATGCGCGACCAGCTCGGCATCAAACTGGAGCTGCGCCTCGGCGACGCCGTCGACTCCGCCATCGACCTGCGGTTGGCGGCGACCGTGCCACGTGCGCCGGGGCACGGCCTCACCCCGGAGAAGCTGCACTTCCTGGGGGCGCTGCCGCGCATCGACGGGGTGCCCGACCCGGCGAGCACCGCCGAGGGGGCGCGTGAGCTGGCCGGCACGGTCGCCGAGTTCTGGGCCGGGCCGGTGGCGACGCCGGTGCGTACCCTGCCGGCGGTGCTGCCCGCCGCCGACCTGCCGCCGGCCGAGGGCGACCTGTGGGTGCCGCTCGGTCTGGACGAGACCGACCTGAAGCCGTACTGGCACGACTTCTCAGAGCTGCCGCACCTGACCGGGCTCGGCGACAGCCAGAGCGGCAAGACCAACCTGCTGCGCCACCTGGCCCGCCTGATCGTCGGCAGGTTCACCCCGGCCGAGGCGCGCATCCTGATCGTCGACTACCGGCGGCAGCTGTTCGACTCGGTGCCGGCCGAGTACCGCCTCGGCTACTCGGTCTCGACCGACTCCACCCGGGAGACGGTCGCCGACGCGGTGGTCGGCCTCAAGGGGCGGCTGCCGGGCAAGGAGATCAGCCCCGAGCAGTTGCGCCGTCGCGACTGGTGGACCGGGCCGCGGCTGTTCGTCCTGGTCGACGACTTCGAGATGCTCGCCGGGCAGGACAACCCCTTGCAACCCCTCATCCCGTACGTTCCGCACGGCGTCGACATCGGGCTGCACATGGTGGTCGTACGGGGCACCGCGAACCTGATGCGGATGTCGATGGATCCGCTGCTGCGTCGCCTCCAGGAGGCCAGCAGCCCGGATCTCGCCCTGTCCTGCCCGCCGACGGAGGGGCCGCTGCTGGGCGGGGTGAAGGGACGGCACCTGCCGCCCGGCCGGGCGATGGTGCTGACCCGGCGCGGACACCGGATGATCCAGACCGGGTACGTCGAGCCCGACCCCGTGCCCGTCGGCTGACCGTCCGCCCGGCGGCGGGGACGGGCGGGACGGGTCAGCGCCGACGCCGACGCCGCAGGCCGACGGTGAGGGTGACCAGGGTGAGGATCGCCGCCAGCGCGGCGATCGCGCCGGCCGGACTCCGCTGTTCCACGGTGGTGGCGACACCGGCCGGGGTGGCGTTCACCGCCGCCGCCGGATTGATCATGCCCCAGCCGTGCCACGGGTCGGGTCCGGCCGCCGGTGACGCCGCCCCATCGGCCGTGGCCGTGATCCGGGCCGCCGCCTCGACCGCGTCCAACCGGGGTGTGCTGGAGCGGACCAGGGCGACCAGCCCGGCGACGAACGCCACGGCGTAGTCCGTGCCGGTGCCCTGCACCTCGCCCGAGCCGACCCCGAGGCCCGCCACGTCCACGCCCGGCGCCACCACGTCGACCTCGCCGGGGCGGTGCACCTCGGCCAACCGGTCGTCCGGGCCCACCGCGCCGACCCGCAGCACCCCCGGCGGCAGGGCGGCACCCTGCACGGCCGTCGCCGGGCGGGCCGCCACCACCACGGTGGTGCCCCGGGTCACCGCCGCGCGCAGCGCCGCGACCACCCGCTTGTCGGTGGTGTCCACCGAACCGCCGACCACGGCCACCCCGGCCCCGGCCGTGCTCGCCATCCGCAGCGCGGTCACCAGCTCGGTCGACTCCGCTGTGCCGGCGGCCATGCCGACGCGGACCGGCAGGACGGTGGCCTCGGGGGCGAGACCCACGAAGTCGGTGCCCCGCTGCCGGGCGGCGGCGGCGATCCCGGCCAGCGCGGTGCCGTGGCCGGTGCAGTCCCGGTCCCCCCGGGCGTCGCCGCCGGCCGCGGCGTCCGCACCGGGACGGACCCGGCCGGCGAGGGCCGGCACGGTGGCGTCCACCCCGGAGTCGATGACCGCGACCGTGACCCCCGCGCCCCGGCCCCGGGTCCAGGCCACCTCCGGGGTCAGCCGCAGCTGCGCCCACGGCACCCCGCCGATCCGCCGGTTCGGGGCCACCGTGCAGACCAGGGCGCTGGCCGGCGGGGTGCTCGGCCGGGGGCGGGGCGTCGCCGTCGGACGGGCCGGGGTGAACGCCGGCAACGGGCCGTAGCTGACGCCCGCGCCGACGGCGTCCCAGGGCAGCACCAGGACCCAGCCCCGGCGCAGCACGGCGGGGTCGGTGACCGCGGTGCCGTCCGGTTGGACCCGGCCCTTGTTCAGGGCGAAGATCTCCGGGTACCGCTGCGCGTCGCCGAGGACCCGTAACGCGACCTCCCAGAGGTGGTCGACCCGGCCCTGTTCCGCGCCGACCACCAGGTACTTCACGAAGCCGTTCGGCGCGGTGCCCGGCCGGGCCGGCGCGCCGGTCGGGGGCGAGGGGGCGGGGGCGGCCGTCGCCGACGTCGCCACGGCCGCCGTCGACGCCGGGACGGCGAGCCCACCGAGCAGCAGGGCGACCAGTGGACGGGACCAGCGGGTCCGGTGGCGTCCGGTCACCGGAAGCGGGCGGGACAGCGCTACCTCCCAGCGTCGTCGTGGCCCGCCCAGGCTACGGCCTCCTCCGTGGCGGGCCCGGGTCCGGTCGATTGCGATTCGGCCAACCGGACGGGCGGACGGGCGGACGGCGAAGCCGTACTGAACAGATCGCCGGTCGCCGCCGTTGTAGGCAGCGGCCGGGGAAGGGCTACGCCCCGGTGGAGGATCAAGGAGGCTGACCGTGCGATTCCCGACCACCACCGGCGGGCGACAGGTGATCCGACGGGTCGCCCTCCGGTCCGGGCGGAGCGGCGTCGTCGTCACGACGGCGGCGGTCCTGGCCGCGCTTCTGCTCGCCGCCGCCCACGCCGCGGGTACGGTGCCCGCCGGGGCGACGCCACCCGGCCCGGGGTCCGTCCACCCGGCACCGTCACACGTGGGGTCGGTCGGGACGGGGTCCGCCACCGCGACGCCGCCCGCCACGCACTCCGCCGAGGCGACGCCGGCCGGACGGTACTACGTGGTGGGGCCGCCGGTGGGCGGGCAGCGGGAGTACCTCTACCAGATCGCGGCCACCACCCTCGGCGACGGCAACCGGTACCGGGAGGTCTTCGAGCTGAACCGGGGCCGCCGCCAGCCCGACGGCGGACGGTTGACCGACCCGGCCGAACTACGCCCCGGCTGGGTGCTGGCGCTGCCCCCGGACGCGCGGGGGCCGGGCGTGCGCATCGGCGCGCTGCCCCCGACCGGCGGGAACGACGCCCCACCGGCCACGGCCGACCCGGGGCACACAGGTCGACTGGTCGTCCTGGCCGGACTCGCCGCCGTCGCCCTGCTCGTCGCCACCCTGCTGCGCCGGACGCCCCGACGCCGGCGCACCCGGCCCGCCCGGCCCGCAGGCGACGCGGTGTCCCCCGCCCCGCACCAGGCCGCCGGGGCCGACCCGACAGCCGACGGGGCCTGCGCCGCCGTGCCGGCCGGCGGCCCGGACCCGGCACGACCCGACCCACCGCGACGACCGTCCCCCGCGGACCGTCCCGCCCCGGTGGCAGAAGCCGGGGTACGCACCGACGCGACGGTACGGCCCGCTGCGGGCCGTACCGTGGATGGTCCCGACGCCGGCCCGGTGCCGCCGGGCGTCGACGGCGACCTCGACACCGAGGTGACCTCGCCGGCCGGCACCCTGGTGGTCCGGGTGCCGGGGGCGGCGGCCGGCGGCGGGCCGCCGCACCACGCCTGGCAGATCCCGGCGCAACCCCGACCGTCGATGCGGCTCCCGGTCCGGCTCGGCCACCGGCGGGGCTGGGCGCTCTGGGTCGACCTGGCCGGCACCTCGGACGTGTTCACGGTCACCGGCCCGGTCGAGGCCGCCCGGCACCGGGCCCGGACGATCGCCGAGCAGGTGCACACCGCCGGGCACTCGGTCACCGTGATCGGTGACCTGTTCGGCCCCGACCTGCCCGACGGCTGGGTCCGCCGGGCGGCCTTCCCCACCGGGGAGGCGGACCTGCCCGACGGCACCGGGGTGCTGTGCAGCGCCGCCCTGACCGGCCCCGAGCTGGCCTTCGCCCGCCGGATAACCGCCCTCACCGGGCACCGGCTGGTGCCTGTCGTCGTCGGCCGGGCGTTGCGGGCGCGCTGGTCGGTGACGGTCCGGCCGGGCGTCCCCGCCCGACCCGACCCCGTCGCCGCCGTGGCCCCGACCGGCATGGGTTCGGGTGGCGTCGCACCGGGCGGGGTGGCCCACGGCGACGGGTCCGCTGCCGGCAGTGGGGCACCGTGACCGGCGGCCGGTTTCCCGACGGCCGGGGTGAACCGTGACCGGCGGCGCGCCGTTGTGGTCCCGGGGTGCCACGTCGGACGGCCCCGCCGGGCCGGGGCGTCCCACCGGCCGATGCCCGCAGGTGACGAGGAGACGGTGGATGAGCCGGTTGCTGGTGTCCTGGACCCGGTCGCTGGGTTGCCTCATGGCGACCTGCGCGCTGCTGCTCGCCCCGCCCGGTGTGGCCCGGGCGGCCCCGGCACCGCCCCCGACGTACGTGAAGTACTACACGGTCCCCGGCGGGTCCGAGGAGGCGGTGACGGACCTGACCGGGGTGGCCGCCCGGTTCCTGGCCGACCCCGACCGGGCCGACGAGGTCTACCGGCTCAACGAGGGACGCCGGCAGCCCGACGGCCGGGCCCTCACCGCCGTCGGGCAGCGGCTGTCCCCCGGTTGGCTGCTGGTGCTGCCCTGGGACGCGTCCGGCGACGAGGTCCGCTACGGCCTGCTGCCGGCGGACACCCCGACGGCGAAGCCCGGCCGGTCCCCCGCCGGTGCGCGCGTTGCGGGCTGTGTCGACGCCGCTTCCGGGAACAACGCCGGGTCCCCGTGGGTCGACCCGGAGCTGTCCCCGGCGCGCGCCTGGCCGCACAGCACCGGTGCCGGCGCGCTGGTGGCGGTGGTCGACTCCGGCGTCGACGGGGAACTGGCCGCCCTCTCCGGGCGGGTCGCGCCGGGTTCGGACGTCATCACCGGCAAGGCCCGCGCCGACACCGACTGCCTGGGCACCGGCACCGCGATGGCGAGTGTGATCGCGGCGTCCGCCGGCACCGGCTCACCCGGGCCGCCGGTGGTCGGCGTCGCCCCCGAGGCAGCGGTCCTGCCGGTACGGGTCGTCGCCGACGCCACCGACGCCGATCCACGGCGGACGGCACTCGGCATCGAGGTCGCCGTGTCGGCGGGCGCGACGGTGGTGGCCCTGGGTGGGTACGCGAAACTCACCGATCCGGCCGTGACCGAGGCCGTCCGGTCGGCCGTGGCGCACGACGTGGTGGTGGTCGCCCCCGCCACCACCGCCGACGGCACCCCGGCGGCGGCCCAGGAGGGGCTGCTCCGGGTCGCCGGGGTCGGCCCCGACCGTCGGCCCGTCCTGGCGTATCCGGCCGGTGGGGTCGACGTGACCGCGCCGGGCCTGGACGTGCCGACCCTCGGCGTCGGCGCGACCACGCCGCGGTCCCGCACCGGCACCGAGTACGCCGTCGCCTACGTCGCCGGGGTCGCCGCGCTGGTCCGCACGGCGCTGCCCGGGGCGGACGCCGTCCAGGTGGCCCGCCGGATCGCCGCCACCGCCGACCCGGGCGTCCGGTCGAGCCCGAGCCCGGAGCACGGCTGGGGCATGGTCGACCCGCTGGCGGCGGTCGGCACCGGCCCGGACGCGGCGGCGGAGCCGGACCACGCCGGCTCCGGCACCTGGCCGGCGCTGCTGGCCGCCGGGCTGGGGCTCCTCCTGCTCACCGCAGTGGGGGTGTTCGGCCGCCGGGCCCGCCGGCTTACCCGCCGGGCGGCCGACGCCGCCGTCCTGCCGGAACCGGTGGAGCCGGCGGCCCTGCCGGAACCGGTGGAGCCGGCGGTGGCCCGGGGTGTGCTGCCGTGACGGGTGCGGCCGGTCGTCGGCGGGCCGGGGTCGTCGGGACGCTGGTCGCCGTCGCGGTGCTGGTGGGGTCGCCGGCCGGGGCCGCCGACGGGGAACCGCCACCGCTGCCGGCGACGGCGGGGAGCTGCGTCGGGCCGTCCCCGGTGACGGTCCGGGAGACGCCGTGGGCGCTACGCCTGCTCGCCCCGCAGAGCAGCTGGCCGTTGACCCGGGGGGCCGGGGTGGTGGTCGCCGTCGTGGACAGCGGGGTGAGCGCCGCCGCGCCCGCCCTGGCCGGGGCGGTACGCGCGGGTGCCGACGTCACCGGCGGGCGGGCCGACAGCGACTGCGTCGGTCGGGGCACCGCCCTGGCCGGCATCGTCGCGGCCCGGCCTACCGCCGGCGGGGGCCCCGGCGGGATCGCCCCGGACGCCGAGATCCTGCCGGTGCGGATCACCGACGCGAACCGGCGGATCAGCCCGGCCCGGCTCGCCACAGGCATCCGGCTCGCCACCACCGCCGGGGCGGACGTCATCCTGGTCGCCACCGGGGTCACCACGGCGACCCCCGAGCTGGCCGACGCGGTACGGGCCGCGGTCGACCGGGACGTCCTGGTGGTCGCCGCCGTCACCGACCGGGGCGGGGACGGTGGCGGGGACCCGCCGGTGGGCTACCCGGCCGGGTTTCCGACCGTGCTGGCGGTCAACGCGGTGGGTGCCGACGGTACGGCCGGGCCGGTGGCCGCCGACGCGGGGACCGACCTGGCCGCCCCCGGGGCCGGGCTGGGGATCGCCCCGCGCGGGTCCGGCCACTACCGGGTGGGTGGCGCGGCGGTCGCCGCCGCGTACGTCGCCGGGGTCGCCGCGCTGGTCCGCGCGTACCACCCGGGGTTGTCCCAGGCCGAGGTGCGCGCCCGGCTGGAGCGCACCGCGGTCCCGGGCGGCGGGTCGACCCGGGAGGTCGGCGGCGGGATGCTCGACGCGTACGCGGCGGTCGCCGCGCTCGCGCCCCGGCAGGGCGACCCGCCGGTGCCGGTCGCGGCCGGACCGGTCGTCGTGCCGGTCACGCCGGGCCCGTCGCGGGCCGCCCGGGTGGCCGGCCTGACCGTCCTCGGCGCGTTCGTGGTGACCCTGCTCGTCGCCGCCGCCACGCTCACCCGTCGGGGCTCCCGCCGGCCCGGGTGAGCTGACGGTGGGCGGGGATCAGTCGGTGCTCTCCGGGGACGCCTGCCGGGTGGCGAAGGCGGTGCGGTGCCAGGCCCGCAGCGCGTCGGCGAACTCGACGGGCGCGTCGGACTGGAGGAAGTGGCCGGCACCGGGAATCTCGACGACCGTCGCGTCGGGCAGTTCCCGCCGCCAGCGGTCCAGTTCCGTCCGCCGGAACGCGATGTCGCGGTCGGCCCAGAGCAGCAGTGCGGGCCGGTCCCGGAGCAGGTGCAGGCAGGACGCGACGTCGGCGAGGAAGGGAGCACTGTGGACGATCTCCCGGGGCAGCACCGCTGATGCCTGCCGACGCTCGGGGGTCGCCAGCGCCGCCCGGTAGTGCCGCATCTCGGCGCTGCCGACGGACCGTCGCCGGTGGCCGGCCGGGATCATGACGTTGACGAAGCGGTTTGCGCGTCGGATCAACCACCCACCTACCGGTCCGCCCATCAGCGTCGAGAACCGTTCGAAGTGGCGGTGGCCGGTGACCGGCCAGGCCCAGGTGTTGCCGAGCACCGTGCCGGCGAAGCGTTCGGGCAGGAGTTCGGCGACCCGCAGCCCGATCGGGCCGCCCCAGTCCTGCGCGACGAGCACGACGTCGGTCAGGTCGAGGTCGACGACGAACCGCTCGATCACCGCCGCGAGGGACGCGGGACGGCCGTCGAAACCGGCGGGTGCCACGGAGAGCCCGAATCCGGCAGGTCGGGGGCGACGCAGCGGAAGTCGGCGGCGAGCCGGGTGATGACGTCCCGCCAGACGAACGACCAGGTGGGGTTTTCCTGGCGGCGGCCGACCTGCCGCCGGTCTGGGCGATGTACGCGGCGGTGCTGCTGGTGCTCGCCCCGCTGGAGCTGTATCTCGTACACCGGTTGCGACGTGACCGTGACGAGCCCGACACCCGCTGGCCGCGGCCGGGTCGGCTGGCCCGGCTGCTGGCCCCGACGCTCGCCGTCGCGGCGCTGGCACCGGGTCTGGTGCAGTGGCTGGAGCCGCAACTGCACGACCTGGTCCCCCTGCCGTCCTGGTGGCGACTGGACCCGGTGGTGGCCGGTGCCGGTCGCCCGGGTTGGCAGACCGCCGTCACGGTCACCGGCTGGCTGGTCTGCTTCGTCGTGGTCGGTCCGGTCGTCGAGGAGCTGTACTTCCGGGGCGTGCTCCTGCACCGCCTGCCCACCAGCCGGCCGGCGCTCGCCGGTGCGGTGCTGTTCGCGCTCTACCACCTGTGGCAGCCGTACGCCTGGCTGACGGTGGCGGTCTTCGCGCTGCCGCTCGCGGTCGTCGCCCGACGCCCGCGCGGCCTGGTCGTCGCGATGTCCACCCACGTGCTGGTCAACCTGGTGGCCTTCGTGGTGCTCGCCGTGGGGGCGCTGCACCGTTGACCGGCGGCCGGGGTCACGCCGGGCCGTGGGGTGGGGCGGTGGCCGGTAGGATCGGCCGGTGGACCTGGATGCCGTGGCCGCCCGGCTCGGGGTGCCCGTCGAGGAGGTCGAGCGGGTGCACCGGCTCGCCGGTGACCGGCCGTCGGCCCCGTTGCCCACCCGCGCCGACGCACCCGCCCTCCTCGACCGGCTGGCGGTACCGCCGGACGACGCCGCCGAGATCATGGCCGGCTGGCCGGACCGCGACTCTCCGGAGTGGACGCCGGAGCTGCGCTGGCTGCTCGACCGCTCGACCGCCCTGGTCCGCGCCGACCTCGGCGGGCACGAGTGGCTGTCGCCCGGCCCGGAGCTGCCCCGCGACCGGGGTCCCGCCTGGCGTCACCTCTACGTGTACGCCTACCTGGCCCTGGTCGACGTGGTCCGCGGATACCACCGCGAGCACGGCATCGCCGCCGGCGTCTCCTGGGCGACCCTCGCCGACCTGGGTCGTAACCTGGCGATCGACCGGCGGATGCGCGGCGAGGGCTGGCCGGTCATGCAGAGCTGGCTGACCCTGCACGTCCGGGGCGGCCTCTACGAGCTGGGCCGGCTCCAGCACGAGCGGTCCGGCACCGCCATCGGCCTGCACGTCCCCGACGCCGGGCCGCTGAGCCCGGAGGCGGTCGACGCGTCCCTCGACGAGGCCCGCGAGTTCTTCCCCCGGCACTTCCCCGACGAGCACCACACCGCGTTCTCCTGCGGCTCCTGGCTGCTCGACCCCCAGCTGCGCGAATATCTCCCCGAGGATTCCAACATCATCCGGTTCCAGCGCCGGTTCGAACTGCTCCCGTACGTGCCGGCCGACGGGCCCGACGCCGACGTCGAGGTGCGCCGGTTCGCCTTCCGTACGCTCAGCACGCCGCTCGACCGGCTGCCCCGGCGGACCGTGCTGCAACGCGCGATCATCGACCACCTGGCGGCCGGCGGTCACTGGCACTGGCGACACGGGCGGTTCCCGCTCTAGGGTCGGCTCGCCCCTGCCGGCGGTGGCCCGTCGGGTTCGTCGTCGGGCCGGGGCCGCGCCAGCCGGCCGGCGATCCGTTCCAGGGCGGCGAGGTCCTGCGGGGCGAGCCGGTCGACGAGGTGCCGCCGTACCGACTCGACGTGGACGGGTGCGGCGTCGCGCAGGGCGGCCATCCCCGGCGCGGTCAGCACGAGCAGGCAGCCCCGCCCGTCGGCCGGGTCGGGGGCGCGGCGCAGCAGTCCGCGTGCCTCCATCCGGCTGGCGTGCCGGGACAGCCGGCTGCGGGACCAGCCCATCTTGTCGGCCTGCACGCCGAGGGTGCTGGTCTGCGCGGGCTGTTCCGACAGGGTGCTCAGCACCTCGTAGTCGGCCTCGGACAGGCCGATCGCCGCCAGGTCGTGCGCGGTGCCGGTCTGGACGGCGACCATCACGCGTCGCAGGGCCCGCCAGGCCCGTTCCTCGGCGGGCGTCAGCCACCGCACCGACCCCGATTTTGTTGACATGTAATCAATCTAGCATCTAGCCTTCGTTTCCATGTCAACGAAACCGCTCCGTGTCCTGGCACTGACCTGCGCCACCCGTCCCGGCGCGCTCGGTCCCGCGGTGAGCCGGTGGCTGCTCGACGCGGTCGCCGGCCGGGCGGCGGCACTCGACGTCGAGGTGGTGCCGGTCGCGCTCGGCGACCTGGACCTGCCGTTCCTCGACGAGGAGGAGTCGCCGTCGTCGGGCGTCCACCGGCACGGGCACACCCGCCGGTGGAGCGCCACCGTCGACACGGCGGACGGTTTCCTCGCCGTCACCCCGGAGTACAACCACGGGATGCCGGCGACGCTGAAGAACGCGCTGGACTACCTCGGCGGCGAGTGGGCGTGGAAGCCGATCGGTTTCGTCAGCTACGGCCACACCTCGGCCGGCACCCGGGCCGTCGAGCACGCCAAGCAGGTGGTGACCGCCCTGCGCATGGTCCCGACGGGCAGCACGGTCGCCGTGCGCATCGGTGACGCCGTGCGCGACGGCCGGCTGCGGCCCGACGCCGACCGCGACGCGGCCGGCGTCGCCCTGCTGGACGAGGTGGTCCGGCTCGCCCACGCCCTGCGGCCGATGCGCGAGCGGGAACGGGCCGCCCCCGGCCCGCTGCCCGGGTCCTACGCCCGGCGGCTGACCGGCGACGACGCACCCGAGGTCACCGTGCTGCAACGGTGCTGCTGGACGGAGGAGGCCCTGGTCAACGAGACACTGGACATCCCACCGTTGTCCGAGTCGGTGCCGGAGGTGCGCCAGTGGCTGGCGGACTGGCACACCATCGGCCTCTGGCGCGACGGTCGGCTGCTGGGCATGGTGCGGACCCGCACCGACGGCACCGACTGCCACCTCGGGCGGCTCGCCGTCGTACCCGACCTGCGCGGGCGGGGGGTGGGCCGGTGGCTGTTGCGGGCCGCCGAGGTCGCCGCCGGACCGGGGTGCCGCCGCATCGAACTGTTCACCGGGGCCAGGAGCCTGCGCAACATCGCGCTCTACCGGAGCGTCGGCTACCGGCCGTTGTCACCGGCCGGCCCGGACGGCACCGTCCACCTGGCGAAGCACCTGCCCGACACCGCACGCTGACCGGCCCGCCGACCCACGCCGGGTCAGGTCGCTGTGTCGCCGTCGGCCGGCGCGCAGGCCGGCTCGGAGACGTGCGCGGTGACGATCCGCCAGCCGACGGGCAGGCGTACCCAGGTCTGGGTCTGCCGACCGGTGGCGGCGGCGCCGGGGTAGCCGAACCGGGTGGTCACCACGGCGAGGTCCGGGCCGAACGTGGTGACCACCGGGTCGACCAGCCGGCGGCCGGGCGGTAACGCCGGTTGGGCGGCCCGCCACGTGCGCTGTTCGTCCCAGCCGTACTGGTGGTCGGCGAGGCCGAACCGCACGGTCCGGTCGGACTGCCAGAAGTAGCCGCAGATCCGGTCCGCGTCGCCGTCGACCAGCGCCTGTTCGTAGCCGGCGAAGGCCGCCGTGACCTCGGCGACCACCTCCGCCCGGTCGATCTCCATGTGGTGCGTCCCTTTCCACCGTCGGATGGGCGGCCTGTTGACCCGGTCGGTGGTCGGGGTGGGGGGTCACCGACCACCGACCGGGCCGGTCGGTTCAGCCGTTGACCGCCGACGTCGGCCGGGTGCCGTCGGCCGGACCGCCCGGGGCGGGCGGGGCGGTGGCGGTGGCCGGGGCGGTGGAGACGGCCGGGGCGGGCGGCTCGTGCCGGCGGTCCAGTTCGGCCTCGTCCGGGTCGGGGACGCGGGGCGCGGGCCGGCCCAGCGCGAAGACCGCACAGATCGCCGCGACGAAGAGGTAGCCGAGCGCCACCGGGCCGTTGGCGTTCCACTCGATCTTCTCACCGTGGATCAGCCCGACGAACGACAGCACCGCACCGACCCCGGCGAAGACCGCCGCCCGGACGAACCGTTTGTCGATGATGAAGACCACCACCGCGCCGAGCACCAGGCCGGCGAGGATCGCCCCCTGGCCGAGCACGAGCAACCCGTCGTAGACCACCCCGGCGCCGTTGAGCGCCTCGTCGCCCACCGTGGCGGCGGTGGTGCCGGCCGCCGCCAGGGTGTTGTCGATCTGGCTGGTGGCCCAGGCCGCGATGTTCGGGATGAGCGCGGCGACCACGGCGGCGGCGTGCGCCCTCGGCGTCGCCTGGAACGCCTGCGCGCCGATCAGCAGCCCGATGTAGAGCAGGATCGGCACGATGGCCGCCGTCGGGAAGATCGTCGCGAGCAGGCCGAACATGCCCAGGAAGCACAGCACCGCGATCACCACGCCGGTCGCCATCGAGTAGCCGGTGCGGCCACCGGCCGCCTTCCAGCCCGGGTGTCCGACGTAGACGGCGGGCGGGAACGGCGAACCGAGAGCCGCGCCGATCACCGCGCCCGCCCCGTCGGCGAGCAGGACGCTGCGCAGGTTGTAGTGGTCACCGGCGGTCGCCGCGCTCTCCACGTTGGACATGCCCTCGGTGAAGTTGTAGACCCCGAGCGGGATCGCCGTGGCCAGCAGCGGCGCCATGTCGCCCAGACCGGTGAGCAGCAGGTCCAGCTTGAACGAGGGTACGGCGACCGCGACATCCCGGGCGGCGGCGGTGACGTCCGGCACCGACATCGCCCCACCGGCCCAGCCGATCGCCGTGCCGACCAGCAGCGCGGCGAGCCCGATCGGAAACTGGAAGGGCAGCTTCACGTCGGTGAGCAGACCGATCAGCAGCAGCGCGAACACCGGCAACGCCACCCACGCCGTGCGCCACATCTGCCCGGCCGGATTCATCGAGATGAAGGTGACGGAGATCCCGGCCAGCGTGCCGAGCAGGGCGGCCCGGGGCGCGTACCGGCGGATGTACGGGCCGACGAACGCGCCGATCAGCACGATCACGCCGATGATGAAGGCCCACGCCAGGCCGGCCTCCCAGGCCCGCACCGGGTCCCTGGTACGCAGGTAGATCGGCAGCATGATGACGAAGATGACGATGAACATGTGCGGCACGCTCGGCCCGTACGGCAGGGCGGTCACGTCGGTGCGCTGTTCCCGGCGGGCCAGCCGCCGCGCCAGCAGGGTGTAGTAGACGTTGCCGACCACCAGGGCGATGCCCAGCGCCGGCAGGATCGTGCCGAACACCTCCCCCTCGGGGAGGTTCACCACGGCGACGCAGAGCCCGGTCAGGGTGAGCACGTTGACCAGGACGTTGACGCCGAAACCGAAGAACGCGTTGGTGTCGCCGCGGACCCAGAACGGCAGGGCGACGGTGGGGGGCTTGGTGGGGACCATGGCTGCTCCCGGTCAGGAGGAGGGGTGCGACACGGAGGTGGTGGCGAGCGCGGCGCGTACCTGTGGGGAGTCGGCGACCCACCCGAAGATCCCGCCCTGGGCGGCGATCATGTCGAGTCCGACCCGGTGGAACTCGGGGAAGTACGACCCGACGCAGTCGGCGAGCACGAGGCACTCGTACCCGCGGTCGTTGGCCTCCCGGACGGTGGTGTGCACGCACACCTCCGTGGTGACCCCGGTGACCAGGAGGCTGCGGACACCCCGCGCGTGCAGCAGGGCGTCCAGGTCGGTGGCGTGGAAGGCACCCTTGCCGGGCTTGTCGACGACCGGCTCGCCGGGCAGTGGCGTCAGCTCGTCGATGATGTCGTGGCCGTACTCGCCCCGCACGAGGATGCGGCCGTTGGGGCCCGGGTCGCCGATGCGCCGGCTCGGCGCACCCCGGTGCAGCTTGGCCGGCGGGCAGTCGGACAGGTCGGGCAGGTGCCCCTCACGGGTGTGCACGACGGTGAGGCCGGCGGCGCGGACGTCGGCCAGCAGCGCCGCGAGCGGCGCGATGGTGCGGCGGAGCTGACCGACGTCGTTGCCCAGGCTCTCCCCGAAGCCGCCGGGCTCCAGGAAGTCGCGCTGCATGTCGATGACCAGCAGCGCCGTGCTGGCCGGCTCGAAGGAGTACGGGGTGGGCCGCGCCGCGGCGACTGTCGACATGGGGATTCCTCACCTCACCGTGGCGGCGATGACGTCGTCGGCGGTGGCGACGCAGCCGAAGACGCCGCCCTGCATGGTCACCATGTGCAGGGCCGCGTCGTGGTTGCCCTTGTCGGTCGCGCCCGTGCAGTCGGACAGGATCAGGCACTCGAAACCCCGGTCGTTGGCCTCCCGCATGGTGGTGTGCACGCAGACGTCGGTGGTGATGCCGGTGAGGATCAGGTGGGTGATGCCCCGGGTCCGCAGCACCAGGTCGAGGTTGGTGGCGTAGAACGCGCCCTTGCCCGGCTTGTCGACGATCACCTCGCCGGCCGCCGGGGCGACCTCCGGGACGATCTCCCAGCCGGGTTCGCCCCGGACCAGGATCCGCCCGGCCGGTCCGGCGGCGCCGATCTCGGCACCGATGCGGGCCGAGCGCCAACGCTTGTTCGCCGGCAGGTCGGACAGGTCCGGTTGGTGGCCCTCGCGGGTGTGCACGACCAGCATCCCCAGCGACCGGGCGTGCGCCAGCAGCCGGGCGGTGGCCGGCAGTCCGGCCCGGGTCAGTCCGATGTCGTAGCCCATCGCGTCGACGTAGCCGCCCGGCCCGCAGAAGTCGGTCTGCCAGTCGATGCAGAGCAACGCGGTCCGCGTGGTGTCCACCGTGCCGTCGTACGGCCACGGGTAGGGGTTGGCCGGTACCGGCCCGATGCTGCCCATCCTCGCTCCCTGTCGTCGTCGGAGGTGGTGTCCGGATCAGCGGCGGGCGGCGGTCCGCCAGGCCCGCCAGCCACCGGTGGCGCTGATGTCCTCGACCTGCGGCCCCACCGCGTACGCCTCGCAGAGGAAACCGAGCACGTCCCGCCCGTCGTGCAGCCGGACCCAGCCGAGGGAGAGCGGTGCCGGCACCCCGGCCAGCAACGCGCCGACCGCGGACGTGGGCAGCCGCCACAGCTCGACGTCGATCGGTAGGCCCGGCGGGCCGGTCGGGGCGGCCCGGACCAGGCCGGGCAGTCCCTCGTCGTCGGGGGTGTCCATCCGGTAGAGCCGGTAGAGCGGCGCGGTCCGGTCCGCGCCGACCAGGGTGGCCCCGTGCCCGGTCAGCTCACCGTTGCGGGACTCGCCGGCCAGGTGCCGCCCCACCACGGCGATCAGCAGCTCCGCCGGGCCGGGAGCCGGCACCGGGCCACCGCCCGCCACCGCGGCCGCGACGGTGCCAGCACCGGCCGGGTGGGCGTCCACCGGGGTGGGCTCGGTGAGGGCGGCGGCGAGCCGGGCCAGGGTGAGGTCGCTGAACGCCGGGCCGAGCAGGGTCAGGCTGGCCGGCCGGCCGTCCTCGGTGAACCCGTTGGGCACGGTCACCGCGGCCAGGTCGAGCAGGTTGGCGAACTGGGTGTAGCGGCCCAGCACGGCGTTGCGGCCGATCGGGTCCTCGGCGATCTCGTCGAGGGTGAACGTGGTGCCGACGGTGGGCACCACCAGCACGTCGATCTCCTGCCACCGCCGGTCCACCCGGGCCCGCAGCTCGCGGAGCCGGTGCCGGCCCCGGAAGGCGTCGACCGCGTCGTAGCGTCGACCGGTCTCCAGCACGGCCCGGGTGACCGGCAGGACCGACCCGGGATGCGCCCGCAGGAAGTCGCCCAGTGCAACGAGCCGTTCGGCCACCCAGGGCCCCTGGTAGAGCAGGTCCCCCGCCGCGAGGTAGTCGTCCAGCGGCACCGGCAGCGCGTCGGCGACCAGCGCGCTCAACCGCCGTACGCCGACCGCGAACCGGTCGGCCTGCCCGTCGTCGCCGAAGAAGTCGAGGTCCTCCGGCCGGGGCACCCCGAGACGCAGCGTCGCCGGCACGTCCGCGCTCGCCCGTCGCGCCGGCAGGGCACGGCCCCACGGGTCGGCCGGCGAGACGCCCCGGGCGGCGTGCAGCACGTCGACCGCGCCCGCGACGTCGGTGGTGAACACCGACACGCAGTCCAGCGAGCGGCAGGCCGGCACCACCCCGGCGGTGCTGAGCAGACCCCGGGTGGGTTTGAGCCCGACGATGCCGTTCAGCGCCGCCGGGACCCGGCCGGAGCCGGCGGTGTCCGTGCCCAGGGCGAAGCTGACCTGGCCGGCGGCGACCGCGACGGCCGATCCGGAGCTGGAGCCGCCGGAGACGAGCCCGCCGCCGAAGACGCTCTCACCGCTGCCGTACGGCGAGCGGGAGCCGGTCAGGCCGGTGGCGAACTGGTCGAGGTTGGTCTTGCCGACGAGCAGCGCGCCGGCGTCGCGCAACCGGCGCACCACGGGCGCGTCCTGCGCGGCCCGGTAACCGAAGTCGGGGCAGCCGGCCGTGGTGACCATCCCGGCGACGTCGATGTTGTCCTTGACCGCGAAGGGGATGCCGTACAGCGGCAGCGCGGCGGGGTCGTGGTGGCGGGTCAGTTCCTCGGCGCGGGCGCGCAGTTCGGCCGCCGGGACGGTGCTGATCCAGACCGGTCCGCCGTCCCGCCCGTCGAGCCCGGCCAGCACGCGTTCGACCTGGTCGACGGGGCTGGTCGCACCGTCTCGGTAGGCCGACCGTAGTTCCGCGACGGTGCCGATGCGCTCTGACATACTGTCGATTGTCGACTGTCTTGTTACGAGCGACGGTCCGCCTCGTAACGACGCCATGACGGCCCGCAGGCCGGGCCGCCACCACCCCGGACCGGCCACGTGCCGTACCCGACCAATCAGGACGACGGAAACCTAGCCGAGGTACGAGCGCGCGCCGTGCGCGGAGAGCACGGCGAGCACCTCCTCCGGGTCTCCCCCGGCGACCGCCTCGAACAGCCGCTCGTGCCGGTGCACGCCGTCGAGCGGCTGAGCCAGCTCCGCCTCACGGCGCAGGTTGATCGCCATGTAGAGCTGCAACTTCACCAGGATCGAGTCGTACACGTCGGACAGCTTCCGGTTGCCGGCGAGCGCCACCAGCGCGACGTGGAACGCCCGGTGCGCCTGCGCGACCAGCATCCGGTCGCCGCGCCGCACCGCCTCGCGCATCTGCTCCAGCGCCGCCCGCAGGCCGGCCAGGTCGTCGTCGCGGGCCACCGGGATGCCGGCCCGCACCGCGAACCGCTCCAGCACGTCGCGCAGCTCGTAGAGTTCCCGCACGTCGCGGTCGGAGAGGGTGGCGACCCGGACGCCCCGCCGGGGCACGTGCTCGACCAGCCCCTGTTGGGCGAGCAACCGCAGCGCCTCCCGCAGCGGCGCCCGGCTGATCCCCAACCGCCTGGTCAGTTGCTCCTCCACCAGGCGTTCACCCGGGTCGCTCCGGCCGCTGAGGATCTCCTGGGTGAGCCGGGTGACGGCCAACTCCACCAGGCTGACACTCTCCAGCTCACCATCCATCGGCGATGCGGCCACGTCGTTCACTCCGCCGAGTCTGCCATCTGTCACCTGACGGGCGGCGCGGCGCATCCCCACCCGGGGGGACGCCGCGCCGCCCGCTCCGGCACCGCCGCCCGCGACCGGCGGGGGCAGCGGCCCGTCCGGCCCGCTCAGCGTCCCTGCCAGTCCCCGGCCGGGGTGAGCGGCACCGGTGCGGGTCGCCGCACCGTCGTGTCCAGCGTGATCCGCCGGCCCTCGGCCGCCGAGCGGAGCAGCCCGGTCATCGTGTCGAGCACGTGCAGCGCCAGGTCACCGCCCGCCCGGGGCGCCCGGGTGTCGTCGGCCCGGACCGCGTCGACCAGCCCGAGACCCCGGGCGCCGTCCCGGTAGCCCGCCGTCGGCGCGAGCACCTGCCAGCCGTCACCGCCGAGCGGGCACAGCCGGACCTCGCCGGCGAAGTAGTTCGGGTCGGGCACGGCGAGGGTGCCGGTCTCGCCGTGCACCTCGATCGGCGCGGCCGTCGTGGTCACCCCGTCGAAACTGGTGGTGATGGTGGACAGCACCCCACTGTCGTGTTCGAGCACGCCCGACACGTGGGTGTCCACCAGGACGGGGACGCGCTGGCCGAGGCGCGGGCCGTTGCCGATCACCCGTTCCGGGCGCAGCCGGCTGGCCGTGCCGGTCACCGCGCGTACCGGACCGAGCAGGTGGATCAGCGCCGACAGGTAGTAGGGGCCCATGTCCAGCAACGGGCCGCCGCCCGGGGCGTAGTAGAAGTCGGGGTGGGGATGCCAGCGCTCGTGCCCGGGGGTGACCATGACGGCCGAGGCGGCCAGCGGACGCCCGATCAGCCCACCGTCGATCGCCGCGCGGGCCGTCTGGGTGCCGGTGCCCAGGACGGTGTCCGGCGCGCAACCCACCCGCACCCCGGCCGAGGCGGCCCGGTCGAGGACCGTGCGCCCCTGCGGCAGCTCCACGGCGAGCGGCTTCTCGACGTACACGTGCTTGCCGGCGTCGATCGCGGCGAGTGAGACCTCCACGTGGGCGGCGGGGATGGTGAGGTTGAGCACCGTCTGCACGTCGGGGTGGTCGAGCAGGCGGGCGACGCCCATCGCCTCGGCGTCGGGGAGGGTCGCGGCTGCGGCGGCCGACCGGTCGGCGTCGAGGTCGGCCACCGCGACGATACGCAGCTCGGGGTGGTCGGCGAGGGTGTCCAGGTAGGCGCGGGAGATGACCCCGAGCCCTACGATGCCGACGCGGTGCGGGTCGCCCACAGCATGCCCCTCTCGATGACGGTCCGCACGGACGGGTGCTCCAGCACGTCGAGGCTGTGCCCGGGGGTGGTCACCACGACCCGCCCGGCCCCCCACTGCCGGGTCCAGACCGCAGGCGAGGTGACCGGCCGGTGCCAGGGGTGCCAGTCGCGGGTGGGGTGGACGGTGGTGGCGAGGACGTCGACCAGGTCGTCGTGCAGCACCCAGTACTGCTCGGTGACCAGGTCGAAGTCGGCGATCCCGGCGGTGATCGGATGCTGGCGGCCGAGGTCGGTGACCGTCACCGTGTGCGGCAGGAAGTTGTCCTGCTCCCCGCCCTGCCGCTCGCAGGGTTCCCGGCCGGGGTGGGTCGCGAACTGGCCGCCCACCAGGTGCAGGTAGTCCGACGAGGCGCGGAACGCGTCCACGATGCCGCCGTGCCAGCCGGTCAGGCCCGTCCCGGCGACGACCGCCGCCCGCAGGCCGGCCACCTCGTCGGCGGTGATCTCGGCCATCGTCATGCACTGCACGACGAGGTCGGTGCCGGCCATCGCGTCGGCGTCGGCGTAGACCGCCGTGGACTCCTCGACCCGTACGGTGTAGCCGTTGTCCTCAAGGAACGGCAGGAACAGCTCGGTCGCCCGGACCGGCTGGTGCCCCTCCCATCCGCCCCGTACCACGAGTGCCGTACGCATCGTCATCCTCGCTCCCTCCACGGGCCGTCACCGCCGGGCCGGCCGCGTGCGCCGCGACGAGCCGACGAGGAGACCTGTTTCTTCACCTGTCGGGCACCAGAACCGTACTCGCGGTTGCCGTCGCGGGCCGCCCGGCACGGATCGCGACGGCACCGCAAGCGTCGACCTGGACCTGACGGGCGGGCCTGCCCCGTGCCGCTCCCCGGCCGACCGAAAACGCCACGATCAGCGAAAACAGGAAACGGTGGAAGATTCATCCGAGTGCATCCGCGCAGTCGCCGCGCCCGTGGGCGAAGCCCGCTTCACTTTGTTGATTTAGGCGGGCCGCACTGCTGTCGCGTGCCCGGCAGCCCGGTGTCCGGAAAGCAGCACGTATTGCTAAGCTCGCCACGGCCTGAACGATTCCGCTGAGGCCCGAAAGTGCTTGGAGGACATGTGAGCAGGACATCGGTTCTCATGATCGGCGCCGACCCGTATGCACTGCGTGCGTGCGAGGTGCACGACATCGAACCGGTCCTGTTGTGCAACTCCGGCGCATACGACTCGGGGCGGATTCGCATGCCGGCCGGGGGCACGATGATTCGCGTCGACGACGTGACCAGCCCGGAGGATCTGCTGGGCGGGTTGTACCGGGCCGGTATGGGCGGTCGCACCTTCGACGCGATCCAGACCACCTGGGAGTTCTCGGTCGTCAACGCCGCCGTGCTGGCCCAGGCGCTCGGCGTTCGGGGCATCGCGCCCGAGGTCGCGCTGCACTTCCGCGACAAGTCACTGCAGAAGGCCCGGCTGGCCGAGGCCGGCGTCCCGGTGGCCCGTACGGAGGTCGTCCACGACCTGTACGACGTCAGCACCGTGAAGTTCGAGTTCGACAGCGCGGTGATCAAGCCGATCGCCGGCGGGGGCACCACCTCGACCAGCGTCGTGCACAGCCGCGCCGAGCTGGAGAAGCTCAGCCGCGAGTGCCGCGACAACAAGGAGACCAGCCGCACCTTCCTGTTGGAGGAGTTCGTCGAGGGGGACGAGTGGATGGCCGAGGGGGTCGTCTACAACGGCGAGATCCTCTTCTTCGGCCTGGGTGTCTACACCGAGCCGTGCCTGACGGCGATCACCGGGCAGAAGCCGTTGTCGCTGCGCCGGATCGACCCGACCGACGAGGCGGACGCGTACGCCGCCGCCGAGCCGGTCGTGCGGAGCGCCATCGCCGCGCTGGGTCTGCGCGACAGCGTGTTCCACATGGAGCTGTTCCGTGAGCGGGCGACCGGCCGGATCGTGTTCAGCGAGTGCGCGGCCCGGCGGGGTGGGGCGCTCACCCAGGAGCAGGTCATGGCCAAGTTCAACGTCGACCTCGGCGAGGCCGCCCTGCTCTGCGCGGTCGGGCGTAAGCCCCAGCTCGACGTGAAGGTCAATCCCGGCGTGGTGGGCTGCGCAGGGCTGTACGGGCCGGCCGGCACCATCCTCGGCTATCCCGACGTCGATGCGCTGATGGCCCGGCCCGACGTCGCCTTCGTCCAGTTCTGGGTGCCGCCCGGTGCGACGCTGAACACCAAGTTCTCCGCCTCCGCCGACATGCTCGGCGCGGTCCTGCTGATCAGTGACTCCGTCGCCGGGTTCGACAAGCGGGTGGTCGAGACGCGGGAGTGGTTCGACAGCCGGCTGGCGGTCGCCGAGCCGGTGCTCACCGGCGGGCAGCGCTGGGAGTGGGTCCGTCGGCAGTGGCCGGACCGGAACTACTCCGACAGCCTGTTCGCGCTGGCATGACGGCTGCCTCGACGGCGGCCAGTTCGATGCGTGTCCTGGTCAGCCGCATGCTGCCGCCCACCGGGCCGCAGCGTGCGCTGGCCGGTTCCGTCTTCGCCGTGACCATCGGTGGCGGCATGATGTTCAGCAGTTCGCTGTACCTGACCCGGATCGTCGGCATGTCCGCCGGGACGGTGGGCGCGGGTCTGACGGTCGGCGCGGCGGTCGGGCTCGTCGCCGGCCCGCTGGCGGGGCATGCCGCCGACCGGCTGGGGCCACGGGCGGTGCACATCGCCACGATGCTGCTCGGCGCCGTGGCCACCGCCGGGTTCGTGCTGGTTCGCTCGTTCTGGTCACTGGTCCTGGTCTCGCTGCTGGTCACGCTGGTCGGCACGGCCGCCGCCGCCAGCCGGGCCCCGATGGTCAGGGCGCTCGCCGGAGACCGGCTCACCTGGTTCCTGTCGTACCAGCGGGCGATCACCAATGTCGGCGTGATGGCGGGCGTCCTCATCGCCAGCATCGCCATCCAACTCGACTCGGGCCCGGTGTACGTGGGGCTCATTCTGCTGGGGGCCTCGACGTTCCTGGTGGCGGCAGCCGTGTTGACCCGGGTGCCGTACGTGGCACCGCTGCCCCCGACGGACACGAAGCGCCGCTGGGTGGCCTTCGCCGACCGCCCGTACCTGGCGGTGACCCTGATCAACGGCGGGGTGTCGCTGCACCTGGCCATCCCCGCCTTCGCCCTGCCGCTGTGGATCGCCGACCACACCACCCTCCCGCGCGCGACGATCACCGGGTTCATGCTGCTCAACGGCATTCTCGTGGTCGCCCTACAGGTCCGGGTCAGCCGTGGCGTGGTGAACCCGCGGGCCGCGGCACAACGGATGGTCTGGGCGGGTGTGGCGCTGCTGGGGTCGTTGGCCATGATGGGGGCGATGCCGCAGGCGTCGCTGTGGCCGGCGCTCGCCCTGCTCGTCACCGCCACCGTCGTCTACACGTTCGGCGAGTTGTGGCACGCCGCGGCATCGTTCGAGCTGGCGTTCGGGTTGGCCCAGCCGTACGCCCAGGGGCAGTACGCCGGTGCCTTCGGTCTGGGGCAGGGCGCCGCCAACGCGGCGTCACCGGCGGTCCTCGCCGCCACCTGCCTGGCCCACGGGTTGGTGGGCTGGCTCGGGCTGGGTGTGGCGCTGCTGTTGTTGACGTTGCTGACCGGCCCGGCTGTCCGCTTCGCCGAGCGGGCCCGCCCGGTGGTCTCCTCGACGCCCGCACCGGTCGCCGCGCCCGGATGACCGGTGCGGGTGGGACGTCGGGTGTCCACGGCACCGGCCCGACAGTTCCCACCTGGACAATGTGCGTGAGTGCGGTTCGTCGCGCGGTCGACATCGCGATCATTCGGGGTCCGGCTGGACGTCAGGGTGAGTCTCTGGCGCATCGGGACGGCGTGGTGTGACATGATTTTCGGCTGAACGCGCCGACCGGAAGAATGGAGGAGCGATGGCAGACGACATTTACCAGAAACTTGTCAACCTGCTGGACGAACGTGGTGCGACCTATCGGGTGATCGAGCATGACCCGGAGGGTGAGACGGCCGCGGTGAGCGCGTTGCGGGGACACGATCCGGCACAGGCCGCCAAATGCATCATCGTCATGGTGAAAATCGGCAAGAAGGTCACCAGGTTCGTCGCCGCGGTGCTGCCCGGCGACAGGCGGGTGAGCTTCGACAAGCTCAAGGCACTTACCGGCGGCACGTTCGCGAGGTTCGCCGAGCGTGACGTCGCCGAGAAGCTCGCGGGGACCCCGGTGGGCACCATCCCGCCGTTCGCTTTCGACGAGCGGCTGGAGCTGATCTTCGACCCGGAGCTGTTGCAGTACGACGAGGTCTTCTTCAACGCGGGTCGGCTGGACCGCACCATCGGCGTGGCCACCAAGGACTACCTGGCCATCGCCGAACCCCGGATCGAGTCGATCATGGAGGCGTGAGCAGGGACCGGGTCAGCGTGTGCAGGGAGCGGTCGCCGGCCGCCAGTACCACACCCCGGCTGTCGAAGCCCAGGTCGGCGCCGGCCCAGTCGGTCATGAGGCCGCCGGCGCCACCGATCACCGCGGCGGGGGCGAAGACGTCGTACGGTTTGAGGCCACAGTCCACCGACAGATCGGTGCGGCCACCGGCCAGCAGGCCGAAGGCGTAGGAGCTGGCACCGTAGAGGGTGTAACGGACCCGGTCGCGGACCCGGTCCAGGGCCTGCCGCTCGGCCGGGGGAAAGAAGTCCGGGTTCGAGCACGTCAGCAGTGCCTCCCCGGGATCGGGGCACCGGCGGGTGCGGACCGGGGAACCGTTGCGTGAGGCGAAACCGTCGACCACGCCCACCCACCGGTCGTCGGTGGCCGGATAGTCGAGGACGCCGATCCAGGGACGGCCACCCCGGGCGAGGGCGACCAGGGTGCCGTACACGGGAATCCCGGCGATGAAGGCGGCGGTGCCGTCCACCGGGTCGAGTACCCACACCAGGTCCGCGTCCAGATCGCAGGGGCCGTACTCCTCGCCCAGGATACCGTGTCCCGGGAACTCGTCGGCTATCAGCTCCCGCAGCCGGACCTCGATCGCCCGGTCGACCTCGGTGACGAGGCTGCGGTCGGCCTTCGCCTCCACCGCCGTGACCGTCAGCGCCGCTGCGGCCAGCATCCGCCGGCTCTCCGCAGCCAACCGCACCGCGAACGCCGTCAGGGTGTCCGTCCCGACCCTCATGAGCACTCCGCGAGGGTCGCGGCGAACGCCCAGTCGAGCCAGGGCAGCAGCGCCTCGATGTCGTCGGCCTCGACGGTCGGGCCACCCCAGATCCGCAGCCCCGGCGGTGCCTCCCGGTGCCCGGCGAGGTCGTAGCCGGCCCCGTGCTCCTCGATCGACGCACACATCCGGTCCACGAACGCCCGCTGCGCCTGCGGGCTCAACGTGTCGAACGCGGGGTGTCGCAGCCGCAGGCAGATGCTCGTCGACGAGACCGTCGCCGGATCCGAGGCGAGGAACTCCACCCAGGAACGTCCGGCCACCCACCGGGACACCACGGCGAGGTTGCGCCGCGAGCGGGCGAGCAGTTCGGGCAGCCCGCCCGCCCGGACGCACCAGTCGAGAGCGACAAGCGCGTCCTCGACGGCCAGCATCGACGGCGAGTTGATGGTGAAGCCGTCGAACACCTCGTCGAGCAGCTGCCCGTCGCGGGTCAGCCGGAACACCTTCGGCAGCGGCCGGTCCGGCCGGTACGTCTGCAGCCGGTGCACGGCCGCCGGTGACAACGCGATCATCCCGTGTGCGCCCTCGCCGCCCAGCGACTTCTGCCACGACCAGGTCACCACGTCGAGCTTGGCGACGTCGACGTCGAGGCCGAACACGGCGGACGTCGCATCGCAGATCGTGAGCCCCGACCGGTCGGCCGGGATCCAGTCCGAGCCCGGCACACACACCCCGGACGTGGTGCCGTTCCAGGTGAACACCACGTCCCGGCGGAAGTCCACCGCGGTGAGGTCGGGCAGCTCACCGTAGGCGTCCGCCCGGTGCACCCGTACCCCCGGCACGCGCAGCTGGGACACCACGTCCGCCAGCCAGGTGTAGCCGAAGTTCTCCCAACAGCACACCTCCGCCCCGAGCGGACCCAACAGGTTCCACATCGCCAGCTCGATCGCGCCGGTGTCGGAGCCGGGAACGATCGCCACCCGGTAGCCGTCCGGAACACCGAGCAACCGCGCCGAGGTGCGGATGACCTCGCGGAGCCGCTGCTGCCCGGCCGGGTGCCGGTGCGACCTGCCGACGAACGCCTCCGCGAGCACGCCGGGCGTCCAGCCGGGGATCTTCGCGCAGGGCCCCGACGAGAACCACGGTCGGGCCGGACGCCGGGCCGGACGTCCGGGCGGCGGCACCGGCAGGGGTGCGGGCTGCGGCCGGCCCGGCGCGGCGGAGGACCTGGTCACGAGGTCAGGCTGACGAAGTGCCGGCGGGTGCCCTCGTACGCGAACCGCCCGTGCTGCACCACCTGGTTGTTCAGGACCAGCACGTCACCCGCCCGCATCCGGACCGCGACGGTCGTCCGCCAGAGCATGCCGCGCAGGTACGACACCAGCTCCGGCGGGATCGGCCCGCCGTCGCCGTACGTGGTGGTCGCCGGATAGTCACCGTCCGGCAGGTCGGCGGGAAAACCTGGATGCGCCCGCCAGTACGAGCAGTGCAGCTCGGTCACCTGGTTGAACCACAGTTCCTGACCCGTCACCCGGTCGGTGACGAACGCGTCCCGCCGATAGTGGTAGCGCAACCGGCCGTCGGCGTCCCAGGTGCACTCGTAACCGCAGGCGCGCAGGTGTTCCTCGACCGTGCCCGGGTCGTCGGTGCCGAACGTGTCGACCCAGCCGGTCTCGCCCTCCGTCGAGGCACGCGGCAGGTTGCGGTGGTAGCGCACGCCCCGGGCGCGGAACTCGTCGAGGACGGCGGCGGGGATCAGCGCGGCGGTCTGCCGGATGTCGTTGACGGGCACCTCACCGCCGCGCTCGGCCGGCTTCTCGCAGAAGAAGAGGATCTTGCGGGGATACCCGGGCAGGTACGCCATCTCGTGGTGTGGCGACAGCGTCACCCGGGCATCCTCGTCGCTCGCGTGCAACGCCACGTCCGAGTCGTTGCGACGCACGGCGATGCCACCCCGGTAGCCGACGAGGTCGTAGCCGAGGCCCGCGACGAGCGCCTCGAAACCCCTACGGTCGGTCAGCGGCATCCCCCGCAGGAGCAGTCCGCCGTGCGTCGGCAGTTGCCGGTCGACGGCGTCCCGGACCGCCGCGTAGAGCTGCGGCCCCGGCGCGACGTCGACGTCGAGGGCCAGGGTCGGGATCAGGTCACCGCTGTCCGGCACGCTCTCGGGGAAACTGTCGTGCGCCGAGCCGGCCAGATAGGCACGCCCGCGCACCGGCACGCGGAACGGGGCGTCGGGCGGTACCCGCCGGAACGTCGGTGTACAGGTCTCGGTCATCGCCGCCTACCTCTCGGGGTGTCCGCGCAGGACACAGATTTCGTGGTGGACCGGCTCACCGGCGGCGAGCCGGTCCCTCGCCTCGTGCGCGGAGATCGGTTCGCGGCCCAGCGGGTCGCGGTAGAACTCGCAGACGAAGTCCCGCTCGAAGCCGGTGCCACCGATGGCGGCCTCCAGCGCGACGAAGAACGAGATGTCGGTGCCGGGGTGTTGACGCACGATCCGGGAGGCGAGTTCCTCGGGTCGGTAGCCGTTGGCGCGCAGCAACCGCAGCAGCACCTCCCGCCCGGTGCGGCAGCTGAGGTTGAGGACCACCTGGGCGTTCGGCACACCGGCCCGGACCTGCCGCAGCAGCGCCTCGATGAGGCCGAGCCCGACCGCGTTGTACGGGTACCCGTGGAAGACCGTCCACGGGTAGTAGTGGGCGAGGTGGTCGGCCGCCTCGGGCGCCTGCCCGGCCGGGGCCCGCAACGACGCGACGTGGAACCGCGCGCACATCGCGTCGTGGGGATCGGGAACCTGCGGCAGGCAGGCCACGACCACGTCGACCCCGGCCGCCCCGGCGGCCGGCAGGTCGATGAGGTTGACCGCCCCGTGGATCGGGCGGAACCGGTCGCGCAGTTCCGGCGCGGCCTCCCCGACGCAGCGCTCCGCGAGCTGCACCAGACGCGGATCCAGGTCACTCGCCAGCACCAGTTCGGCGTCGCAGTCCCGCAGCATGAACACCACGTTCGTGCCGCTGCCGACGCCGACCTCGTAGACGCGGCACCCGCGCAGACCCGCGCGGGCCAGACCGCTCTGCATCGTCGTCGTCCACGGATCGGACGGATCGAACGCGTAGCTCGGCACGGCTGGCCGTACCCCTGACGCGGCGTCAACCGACATGTCTCAGCCTCCTGTGACGGCGGGTGGCCGGCGGGATGCACCAACGGTTTCCTCGATCAGCAGCACCGAGCCGGCCTGACCCCGCAGGCAGTGGTCGGAACTCATCGACGCGGCGTACCCGCCGGAGTTGAGTAGCGCGACGGGGTCGCCGGCCCGCAGTTTCGGCATCCGGTGGCCGGTCGCCCACACGTCGAGCGCCTCGTTGATGTTGCCGACCACGGTGTACGTCTCGGTCCCCTCGTCCCAGCGCGGCGCGATCGCGGCCGGCTCGCAGGGCAGGCCGTAGAAGGCGGGTTCCATCGCGAGGTTGAAGCCCGCGTCGAGGCCCGCGAAGAGCACGTCACGGCGACGCTCCACGTACGTGACCGTGGTGAGCAGCACCCCGGCGTCCTTGACGAGGTAGTCACCAGGTTCCACGGCGACGGTCAGCCCACGGCCGCCGAAGTGCCGGGCCACGACGCCCGCCCAGCGGTCCAGGTCGAGCAGCCGGTCCTCGGCGGTGTGCGGCACACCCAGACCACCACCGAGGTTGACCTCGGTGACGTCGGGGAACAAGGGCAGGAACCCCGCCGCCGTGGCGAGCGCCCGGTCGAGCTGGTCGAGCTGTGCGTCGAGGTAGCCGCAGCCGACGTGCAGGTGCAGCCGGGTGACCCGCAGGTCCCGCCGGGCGGCCACCGCCAACGCCTCGGCGACGTGCTCGGCGTAGATGCCGAACTTGGTGGTCGCGGCGCCGGAGTACCGCAGCCGGTCGTCGTCCTGGTAGCCGACGCCGACCCCGGGGTTCACCCGCAGTCCGACGTCACGGCCCGGACCGGCCCGGCCGAGCGCGTCCAGCGACGCGACGGAGTCGAGGTTGACCCGCACCCGTGGGGACCTGGCGAGAACCTCGATGTCCCTCGTCGACAGCGAGGTGCCGGTGAACGAGACCGCCTCGGCCGGGAAGCCGCAGGCGAGGACGTGTGCCAACTCGCCCGTGGAACACACGTCGACCCCGGGCAGGCCGGCCGCGCGCAGGTACGTCAACAGGGCCGGCGTCCGGTTGGCCTTGACCGCGTAGTGGACCCGGTGGTCGATCCCCGCCCCGTCCAGTGCGGCGCTCACCCGGTCGAGGTTGTCCCGTACCCGGTCGGCCCGCAGGACGTAGCTCGGCGTGCCGACCTGCGCTGCCAACTCGACCAGGTCCGTGCCGCCGAGGTGCAGCCGACCGGCACGGTACCTGAGGTCGTCGCGCTGCCACCACGGCGCCGTGGTCAGGTACCGCACCCGCTCGGCGGCCCCGGCCAACGCACCGGTGATGTGTTCGCGGCTGCATCCGTCGCCGAGGATCACCTCCAGCGGCTCGGCCTCCCCGTGCCCGGCGGTGACCGCCTGCTTGATCCGCATGACCGTCAGGACCGGGCTCAGTCCACGGCAGTCGAGGACGGTCGGCTGTCCCTCCATGCTCACTCCCACCTCCACCGGTTCCGGACCTAACCGATCCGACCCGCGTCGAGATCGGCCTGCGCGGCCGCGAGCGCCCCGGCGACGATGTCCACCATGCGGTCGATCTCGGCGCGCGTCACGACCAGCGGCGGCGACATGATGCAGAGGTTCTCGTACGGACGGACCAGCAGGCCGGCCCGTTCGCAGTACGCGTCGACCCGCCCGGCGAGGGCCATGTTGCGCGGGGTCGGACCCGTCTCGCCGGGTACCTGGCACTCCACGCACGCCATCAGGTGGTCGCCGCGTACGGCGTAGACGATCGGCGAGGACCGCAACGCCCGTAACCGCTCGACGAAGTACGGTCCGACGTCGCGGACGTGGCCGCAGATGTCCTCCCGGCGCATCACCTCGATGTTGGCGATGGCAGCCGCACACGCCACCGGGTGCCCGGAGTAGGTGAACCCGTTGGAGAACACCGGCTTCGCCGGATCGGCCGTCTCGGCCAGGGTCTCGGCGATCGGGTCGGCGATCAGCACCGCGCCGAGCGGCTGGTAGCCCGAGGTCAACCCCTTCGCGGTGACGAGCAGGTCCGGCACGATCCCGAAGTGCGGCTCGGAGGCGAAGAAGTGGCCGAGCCGACCGAAACCGGTGACGGTCTCGTCGCTGACGTACAGGATGTCGTGACGGCGGCACAGTTCACGGGTGGCGGCGTGGTAGCCCGGTGGCGGGATGAGCACCCCGCCGGAGGCGAGGATCGGCTCGGCGACGAAGCAGGCGATGTTCTCCGGGCCGATCTCGTCGATCGCCGCCGTCATCCCGTCGAGGAGTTCGTCGAGCCGCCGGTCCGCCGGTACGTCCGAGGTGTCGGGGTCGTGACCCGGGCTGTCCAGATGGTGCACCCAGCCGGACTCGTAGTGGAAGCGGGTACGGTCGGCGGCCTTCCCGGACAACGACGCCGCCAGGTAGGTGCTGCCGTGGTAGGCGTCCACCCTGGACAGCACGTGGAACTTGTCCGGACGACCGACGCTGGCCCAGTAGAACTGCGCCGTCCGCACCGCCGACTCGACCGCGGTCGACCCACCCGTGGTGAAGTGCACCCGGTTCAGGTCTCCCGGTGCGAGTCCGGCCAGCAGCCCGGCCAGTCGCACGGCTGGCTCGTTGGCCACGTCCCCGAACGGGGTGAAGTACGGCATCCGCGCCGCCTGGTCACGCACCGCGTCGATGATCTCCTGCCGGCCGTAGCCGACCGTGACGCACCACATGCCGCCGATCGCGTCGAGATAGGACCTGCCGTGGCTGTCGACGATCTCCACCCCATGCGCCCGGCTGACGACGAGCGGCTGCTGCTTGCCCAGCACCGACAGGTCGGCCCACGGGTGCACGACGTGCCGCGCGTCCAACGCCTCAAGGTCGTTCATGCTCTCCCCCATCTCAGGCCGACCTCAGCACGGCGCGGTACTCCTCGTGTGCCCTGGTCAGCGGGGCGGACCGGTAGTCCTCGCGGTACCGCTCCAGGCTGGGGTAGTCCGCTGCGGCCTCCCGTTCGAGGGCCGTCAGGAAGCTCCCGTCGCGGATGCCGGCGAGAATCGCCCGCCCCCGCTCCCGGACGTCCTCACCGAGCAGCGTGCCGAGCTGACGCTGGACGCCGAACCGGCACGTCGGCGAGCCCTGCTGTTCGATGACCTCGTAGAGGCCGATCGTGGCCGCCTCGACCATCATCTCCGCCATCTCGCCCGAGGCGTGCATGTCCAGCAACGCCGCGACCGGGTCGCACCCCTGCTCGACCAGGACCTCGAACGCGACCCGGACGGAGTCGAGCAGCAACGGGGTGAGGAACTGCTCCTGGAACAGGTCGAGTTCGGTCTCGGTGGCGGTCGACACGGGTAGCACCCCGTAGCGGGTGAACCCGACCGCGGCCGCGACGCCGAGGGTACGGGCCAACGCCCGGCCGGTGGCGTCACGGACCACGTCGACGAACGCGAGCACGCCGCTGCCGTCGAGATAGCGCCGCCGGATCGGCCGACCGAACATCTTCGGGGCGAGCAGCGCGACGTCGAGGCCCGGCGCGGGATCGACCCGGTCGAACCGGAGCGAGAAGCCGTGCGCGAGCAGGAACAGGTCCCCGTCGCGCAGGTTCGGCGCGAGGTCGGCGGAGAACACCGCCGGGTGCGCCTCGTCGGGGATGAGCAGGATGACGATCGACGCGGCGGCGGCCGCCTCCGCGATCGACCTGGTGTCGAACCCGTCGGCGACGGCGTCCGGGCGGTACTCGTCGTCGCGGTTGCCGATGACGACAGGCACCCCGCTGTCGCGCAGGTTCGCCGCGAACGCCCTGCCCTGGATGCCGTAGCCGATGACGGCGACGGTCTCGCCCGCGATGTCGGTGACGCTCGCGTCCTTGTCGAAGTACATGGTGGGTCCCTTCGCCATCGGCCGGTACCGGGGTCGCCGGATGCCGGCCAGCTGGTCAGTCGACCCCGCCGGCCATCAGTCGATCGACCTTCACGGGTTCGTGGTCACGTACACGCGCGCCGAGGTCGGCGTACGCCATGTTGCGGGTGTAGATCTCCTGGAACGCCGTCCACTCGGCACGCCGGCGTGCCTCGTCCCAGCCCAGCCGTTCGGCGAGTTCGGCGAGCACCAGGTCCAGGACGGACAGGTCGAGATCGGCCCTGCCGTCCGCGTCGAACACCACCGCGTCGCGGACCGCTCCCGTGTTGAGCAGGTAGTCCGAGTAGCTGCCGACCATCTGGTAGGTGACGTGATGGGCCGCCTTGGCCCGGATGAACTCGCGGTCGCCGCGGGTGGCGGGGTGGTCGGGGGCGTACCGTTGCTCGTCGACGACGGGCAGGAACGGCAGCCGCTTCGTCGTGGAGCGCCCGATCCGCCGGCCGTGCCGGTCGCGGAGTTCCCGGGCCAGTATCCCGGAGACCACCTGGCCGGCCCAGCGGATGTCGGTCAGCTTCACGTTGACCAGGTCGAGTAGCAGGCCGTCACCGACGACGCGCCGGTGGATCCGGAACATCCGCGAGATGTCCTTGACCGAGATCTCGCCGCCGTCGGTGGAGGCGAGCGGCCGGATGCCGCAGAAGACGTTGAAGATGTCCCGCCTGTCGATCTTCCAGCGGTCGTCCACCAGGTCGTTGTACGAGTGCAGCAGTTCCTCGTACTCGTCGGCCTCGGGCACCGTGCGGTAGGGATCCTGCTGGCCTCGGTCGGTGGTGGTGCACTGCACGTACCACAGGCCGTGCTGGTGGAACGGGCGCAGGTAGTGCTGCCGCTCGGCGTTGAGCGGCACCAGACCGACCTGTAGCCGGGGGTCGGCCGCGATCGTCTCGTGGATGAACCGGTTGGTGGCCTCCAGATGGGTGCCCCGGGAGTACGCCACCGACCTACGGCCGTCGGGCTCCGCGGTACGGTGCCGGGCCTCGTCGATCCACGGGCCGGCCGCGTTGGTGATGGTGCGCGCCCGCACCACCACCGTCTCGGGCAGGCTGTCGTCGGCGAACCGGCGGGCGAGGGTGACCCGGAAGTAGCCGGCCGGGTCCCACTCGTAGCCGTCGACCTCGACGTGACACAGGGCGCGGATCGGGTGCTCCGGGCCACCGCGCAGGTACGCGTCCCGAATGGTCTTGACCACCAGGATCTTGTCGTTGTTGGCCTTGCCGTCCCAGTAGCGGATGCCGCCCACCACGTCGGACGCCGCGAGGTGGGGCAGTTCACGGTGCAGCGCCGCCCGGTCACGGAACACCTTGACCCGGCTGAACCGCGGCACCAGCCCGCACCAGGCCCACAGCGTGGTGAAGAGATCGTAGAGGGAGATCCCGAAGAATACCGACCACTTCTTCTCCGGACTGTCGGGAAGGACGAACACGATGTTCGGGATCTCCTCGACGGTGCCGCCGGTGGTCTCCAACAGGATCTTGCGCTCGCGGGTGCCGTACCAGACCAGTTGCAGGTCGAGCCAGGCGCTGCGCAGGTGTTGCAGGCTGCTCTGCCTGATCTTCGGGTCGCGCCGCAGGTGGGCGGCGAGCAACATGCGGTGGAACGCCATCCGCAGGTAGCGGATGCCGGGGTGGATGGCCTTGCCGGTCTTGCTCGACGTCTCGCCGCCGAACGGCCCCCGGTCGACGAGCAACGCGCTGACGTCCCCCCGGGAGGCCAGGTCACGCAGCACCCCGGCGCCCGCCGCGCCGCCACCGACGATCAGCGTGTCGTGCACCCTCGCCGGGTCGGCGGCGTCTTCCTCGACCAGTTCGCGGTACTGCCGCACCACGTCCGTCATGGCGAACGTCCGGGTGACCGGCGGACGTAGGGACGACGACTTCACCATGCACGACCTCCTCGTTGAACAGCGATGATCCGGTGGTTCGCAGCGCGTTTCGCGTGGAAGGTGACGGCGTGGTCCGGAGGCACCGGGGACGTCGTCCGCCAGTCCCAGGTCCGTTCGATCATGTACGTCATGAACGCGCGGATCTGCTCGGGACTCATCCCCCGGGCGCCACGTCGACGCGCGACGAGCACCTCCTGTGCCTCCCGGTCGCTGACCATCTGCGCGAACGACGGCCATTCGAAGCTCCACAACGCGTCCATCCGGTCGAAGACCGGACGCCACCGGCGGAGTTGCTCGGCGACCCGGCGGCGCAGGCCGTCCGGCACCAGCGCGGGATCGACGTCGGTCTCGGCACCGGCGAACCACAGGTCGAACAGGAACACCCCGACCCGCCCCCGCACCTCGAAGTACCGGTCCGGGCCGGTGGGCTGGTCGTCGGCCTTCTTGTCGAAGTTGCCCATCCGGATGACGCTGCCCGCACGGCTGCTGTCCGCCAGCTCCGCCAGGTTGCGGCGCAACCAGGCCAGATCGTGGGTGCCGGGACCGGACCGGTTGGTGACGCCGGGGATACCGGGGTCGTAGCCCAGCGCCCGCAACGGCTCACGCTCGGCGCGCGACAGATACCAGTCGTCGCCGCTGCGGGCCACCGCCCGCCCCTCGGTCTCCGGGTCCAGCAACACGTCGAGCAGGACGGCCAGCGCGGTCGACAGGACCGTCTTGCCCGAACCCGGGCTGCCGTTGAACCCCATCACGAACAGCCCGTCGGGCCGGCGTCGCCGCTTCTCGGCCGCTATCCAGCAGGCGAGCGGCAGGTACAGCCGCCACAGGTCGGCAAGCGGCACCGGATCGTCGCCGTGACCGGCGAAGTACCCCCGCCACCAGTCGGCGAACGGCCCGTACGCCCGGCGCAGCACGTCGATCCGCTCGGCCACGGTGCCGGGGACGACGCCGGTCGGGGTGTCGACGGTGAACGGCTCGGTGAGCGGGTCGGGCGCGGTCAACGCGTCGAGGTCCGCGGCGTCGAGGTACGCGCCCGCGATGACCCGGTGCAGCACCGGGGTGAGGTGCCGGTCCACCGTCGACCGCAGTAGCTGCGGCTCCGGTCCGCCGTCCACCGCCGACGCCTCGGCCGACAGCAGGAACCGCACCGCCGCCGCGTCCGGCGCGCTCCGGCTCCACCTGACGATCTGCTCGGCTGTCGCTGACCCGGGCATGGTCACCGGCCCGTCAGGAGTTCGTACAGTTCGCCCAGGCGCTGCCCCTGGCGTGCGATGTCGGCGAGGGGAACGTCCCGGCCGAACCGGCGGGCGAAGTCGCCGCGCAGCCGGGCGAAGTCGAGCGAGTCGAGGCCGAGATCGCTGAGCCGCTGCGACTCGTCCCAGCGGTGCACGTACGCACCGAGGAAGTCGCGGATGTGGTCGGCGGTCGGCGGTCCACCCGCCGCGGCGGCCACTGGCCCGGCCCGGTCCGGGGGGCGGTCCTGCGGTGCCTGCTCCCCCAGGTCGTAGGCGGCCAGGTGCAGACCGGTGGTGGTGCCGGCCAGCAACCCGCCGACCACCTGACCGAACAGCCGCAGCGCGGCCCCGGTGGGCAGCGGTGTCTCGCCCGCCGACCGGGCCGCCGCGAGCGCCCGCGCGTTGCCCGCCGCCATTCCCACCTCACCCCAGGTGCCCCAGGCGACGGACGCCACGGCCGGTCCTGCGGCGGGCGTCGCCCACGTCACCGCCGCGTCGAGCCACCCGTTCGCCGCCGCGTAGTTCGCCTGGCCGGCCGCGCCGAACAGCGCACTCGTGGACGAGAAGGCGACCATCCAGCGGGTGCCGGCCACCCGTGCCCACTCGACGAGGCGGTCCCAGGCGAGTTTGGGCGCGAGCACCGCCGGGAGTCGACCGGGGTCGAGATGGCGCACCAGGCCGTCGTCGAGCGCCCCGGCGAGGTGCACCACGCCGGCGAAGCCGCCGAGACGTCCGAGGTCGGCCAGGCCGTCACCGGTGGTGAGGTCCACCCGCGCGAACCGTACGCCGGGCCGCAGTGTGCCCGGGTCCGTCCGGCCGGTGACCACCACCCGGTCGGGGGTGACCCGCTGGTGGTGCAGCAGCCAGTCGGTGACGGCCCCGCCGATGCCACCGGTGCCGCCGACCAGCAGGACGTTGCCGCCCGTGGCGCCCAACGTGCCGGCCGGTAGGTCGGGCTGGTCGATCGGGATACGGCGCGGTGCGAGCAGAACGCCGTCGTGGGCACGCAGATCGGGTTCGGTGAGGCCGGCCGGCAGCTCGGGTGTCGCCTCGTCCGTGTGGTAGCGCAGCACGGTGAGCCCCGCCTCCTCGTGCGGAAGACAGCGGCTCATCGCCGCGGCCAACCCGCCGTACCGGTCGACGGGCAGCACCAGGACCAGCCGACCCCGGGCCTCGACGCCGGCGAGGTGACGCAGCACCGACAGCAGGGCGGCACCACCGTCGTGCGTCGTCGGGCAGTGCAGGACGGCGACAGCCTCCGGGCCGGTCAGCGCCGCCGTCAGCAGTGCGGCGGTCTCCGGCCTGCCGAGTTCAGCCCGCGGCAGGTCCGGGACGGTCGCCGGCCGGACGGCCCCGACCGGCAGCCAGCGGATGTCGTACAGCCGGCCGCCGCTGCTCGACGGTACGAGCCGGTCGAGGAACGCGACCAGGCCGGCGAGGACGTCGGCGCGGTGCCGCACCATGAAGTCGTGACCGCCCTCGTGCCCCCTGGTCTCGACGATCGGGCTCGTCGTGATGTCGGCCCAGCCGTCGGCCGCCCCGGCCGGGAACGACACGTCGGTGCTGCCGTGGTGCACCTGCACGGGGCAGTCGAGGCGTCGACCCCGGACGGCGACCCGGGCGGCGTGCCGGGCGTCGCGGGCCAGGTCCTCGTGCAGCCGGGGCAGCACCTCCGCCTGCCAGCGTGGATCGGCACGCAGCTCGTCCGGCGCCAGGAGGTAGCCCTCGACCGGCAGCTCGTCACCGGGCTGCGGTGCGGTGAGCGGAGCCCGGCCGACCACACACACGGCGTCGACCCGGCCGTCCGCCGCCCAGTGGGCCAGGTCACCGGTGAGCAGGTCGACGACGTGGGAGGCGCCGGAGCTCAGGCCGCAGAACGCGACAGGCGCGTCCCCGGCGTCGGCTTCGATCCGCGCCGCCAGGTCGGCTGCGGTGGGGTCCACGGCGACGACGTCGAGCCAGTCGGGTGCCGTGTGGGCCCAGGAGCGGAACATGTCGGGGGTGCCACCGGCGTACGGGAAGCAGTACAGCCGCACCCGGCCGGCCGGCCGGTCGGCGAACCGGGTCAGCGGGCCCGCGCCGGCTCCGGTCGGGGTCGGCAGGGGGTCGACGTACACCGACGCCTCGGGCCGTGTCCAGTGACTCGTGGGCGCGAACCGGTACGTCGGCAGCGCCCGGCGCACCGCCGGCGGCACGGCGGGAGCGCCGTCGTGGAGCGCGGCGAAGTCGAGGTCGACGCCGTGACACCACAGCTGCCCGAGCGCGCTGAGCAGGCCCGTCTCGTCGTCGGCGGGGTCGGCGAGCGTCGCCAGCGTGCGGGCGGCGGTGTCGGGGTGGGCCGCCAGGCACTTGGCCGACAGCGTGGTCAGCACCGTGCCGGGCCCGATCTCGACGAGGATGTCGGGCTCCCAGCGCAGCAGCGTGTCGACGGACCCGCGCCACCGCACCGGCGCGAGGGCGTGCTCCGCCCAGTACTCGCCGGGCCGGTAGCCGGCGTCGAACCAGGCGCCGGTCACGTTGCTGACGACGGGGACGGCGGGAACCCGTGGTGCGAACCGGCCGGCGGCCTCGGCGAGGCGGTCGGCGACCGGTGCCATCAGCCCGCTGTGGAAGGCGTGCGAGACGGGCAGGGCCCGGCAGGAGAACCCGATGTCGGACAGTTCCGCCGCGGCGGCACGCAACACGGTGGACGGGCCGGAGAGCACCGTCCGGCCGGGGGCGTTCTCGGCGGCCAGCCAGAGGTCGGTACGGCCGGACAGCCAGTGGGCGAGCCGCTGCTCGTCGCCGTGTACACCGAGCATGCCGCCGGCCCCCTGCGGCCCCGGGGCCAGCCGCTCGGTCGCCGTTGCCCGCACCGCCACCAACTCGGCGGCCTCGTCGAGGTCGAGCAGCCCGGACACGGCCGCGGCGGCGTACTCGCCGATGCTGTGTCCGGCCACCGCGACCGGGACGACGCCGACGTCGACGAGGGTGCGCGCGAGGGCGTACCCGACGGCGAAGAGCCCGCACTGGGTCGTCAGCGGGCGGCGCACGGACCTCTCGTCGGCACCGAGGATCAGCTCGCCCGGGTCGACGTCCAGGTGCCCGGCGAGGTGCGCACACGCCTCGTCGAACAGGCGGCGGAACCGGCCGCCGTCGACCCGGCCCCGACCCAGCGAGCGCGCGGTGGCGGCCCGCTGGGATCCCTGTCCGGAGAAGCAGAACGCGACGGTGGCCGGCCGTCCACCGTGGCGCGGCACGGCGGTGCCGAGCGCGGCGGCGGCGGTGGGCCGGTCGATCACGACCGCGGCGCGCCACGGGTGGGACTCCCGGGTGAGGTGCAGCGCCCGGGTCGCGGCGGCGAGGTCACCGTCGGACACCTCGGCCAGGTGGGCGGCGACGGCCGCCGCCTGACGCGGAAACGACTCCTCGTCGCGCGCGGACACGGTCGCCAGCTGCGGTGCGTACCGGAGGGCGTCGTCGCCGGACGCCCGCTCCGCGGTGGGGCCCACGGCGTCGGCACCGACGAACTCCTCCAGGATCACGTGGGCGTTCGTGCCGCCGATGCCGAAGCTGGAGACCCCGGCCCGGCGGGGCAGTTGCCGCTCCGGATCGACCACGGTCCAGGGCCCCAGTGTGGTCCGCACGGTGAACGGCGAACCGTGCGTGTCGACCAGGTCGACCAGCTTCGGATTGAGCGTGTCGTGGTGCACGGTGGGTACCAGGGTGCGGTGGTGCAGGCTGAGCACCGTCTTGATCAGGCCGGTGATGCCGGCGGCGCAGTTGGCGTGCCCGATGTTGCCCTTCACGCTGCCGATCGCGCAGCTCCCGGTGACCGGCTCCGCGCCGTCGCGGTGTTCCTCGAACGCGGCACGCAGCCCGGCGAGTTCGATCGCGTCGCCGACGTGCGTGGCGGTGGCGTGGCACTCCACGTACGAGATCTGGTCGGAGGTGACGCCGGCCATGGCGATGGCGTCGGAGATGCACCGTGCCTGCGCCTGCGCGCTCGGCGCGGTGTAGCCGGCCTTCATCCGCCCGTCGTTGGAGACGCCGTATCCGGTGAGCACCGCCCACACCGGGTCGCCGTCGGCCAGCGCGACATCCAGCCGCTTCAGCACCACCGCACCGACCGCGTCGCCGAACAGGGTGCCGCTCGCCGCCGCGTCGAACGGGCGGACCACGCCGTCGACGCTGCCGACGAGACCCTCCTCGTAGCGGTAGCCGAAGTTCGGGAAGGTGAGCGCCGAGGCGCCGGCCACCGCCATGTCGCACTGGCCGGTGGCGATGGACTGCGCGGCCTGGGCCACGGCGACCAGCGCGCTGCTGCACGCCGACGTCACGGTGACCGCGGGGCCACCGAGGTCGAGCAGGTACGCCACCCGGGTGGCGATGTAGTCCTTCTCGTTGCCGATCTCGGTGAGGAACACCCCGACCGGGTCCAACGGCTCGGTCAGGCCACCGCCACGCAGGTGGTGGATCAGGTAGCCGTCGATGCCGCAGGCCGCGAAGACACCTGTCCGTTCCCGGTAGGGGTTGTCCCGGCGGGCGTAGCCGGCCTGTTCGAGGGCGGTCCACGCGGTCTCGATGAAGACCCGGTGCTGCGGGTCCATCAGGACCGCTTCCCGCTGTCCGATGCCCCAGAACGCGGCGTCGAAGGTGTCCGCGCCGTCGACGAGCTGGGCGGCGGGCACCCATCCGGGGTGGCCCAGGACCTCCTCCGCGACGCCCTTGTGCCGCAGCTGTTGTGGGGTGAGCACGGTGAGCGAGTCGGTGGCGGCGCACAGGTTCGCCCAGAACGTGTCGATGTCGTCCGCCCCGGGGAACCGGCCGGCCATCCCGACGACGGCTATCCGGGTTTCCCCACTGCCCGTGGTCCGGGCCCGCCGGGTCCGCTCGGCGACGCCGGTCCCGCCCGCGCAGCGGGCGGCCATCATCCGCAGCGTCGGGGCCTGGAAGATGTCGACGACCGGGAGCGCGATCCCGAACCGGCTGGCGAGCACCCCCGAGAGGCGCGCGGCGCTGAGGGAGTCGCCGCCCACGGCGAAGAAGCTGTCGTCGATGCCGGGTGTGCTGCCGAGCACCTCCCGCCAGGCGGCGGCGATCCGCCGCTCGACGGAGTTGAGCGGGTCGGCGGCCGTCTCCTCGGGCACCGGCGCGGCGGGCGGGGGCGGCAGCGCGGTCAGGTCCAGCTTGCGGGCGTCGCCGCCGCTGACCGGCATCGCGGCGAGGCCGACGAGGTGTCGCGGCCGGGCGTATTCGGGCAGTTCGCGGGCGGCCCGGCGGCGCAGTCGGGCGAGCACGGTCGGCGTCGGTTCACCGGTGGCCCCCTGCACGTAGGCGACGAGTTCGGCGGGTTGACCGGTGCGCCGGTCGGGCACGGGCCGCACCACGACGCGGGCGACGCCGTCCTCCTCGGCGAGCACGTGTTCGACCGTGCGCAGCGAGACCTTGAAGCCCCGCACCTTCACCACGTCACCGGTCCGACCCAGCACCTCCCACTCGCCGTCGGGGCGCAGCCGGGCGCGGTCGCCGGTGCGGTAGAACGTGGACGTGGCGAACGGGGTGCCGGCGAACACGTCGGGGGCGGCCACGAACCGCTCGGCCGTCTTCGCGGGATCGTCGAGGTAGCCGGTGGCCACCCCGGGCCCGGCGACGAGCAGTTCACCGACGCCGCCGCGGGGCACCGGTCGACCGGTGTCGTCCAGCAGCACCGCCGCGCTGCCGTCGAGCAGCCGCCCGACGGGCGCGAAGGGGGAGACCGGTCCGTCGCGGGCGGGCACCAGGTCGGCGTACGAGACGTCGAGGCTCTCCCAGGTGCTGTACGCGTTGACCAGCCGGACCCCGGGTGGCATGAGCGCGACCGCCTTGTCGACGATCCTGGTGGGCACCACCTCGCCCATCAGGAACACGATCTCCATGTGGGCCAGGTCGCGGGCCACGGCCGGTCCGGTGAGCGGGTGGTCGAGCAGACCCTCGAACAGGGAGGGCGTCACCACGATCCGGGTGATCCGCTGCTCGTGCAGGGTGGCCAGGAGGCGTACCGGGTCGACGATGTGGTCGTCCGGGATGATGACGGCCGGGCGGCCACTGAGCAGGGGACGTAGGCATTCCCATGCGAGAAAGACGTGGAGTCCGTCGCGCGACCCTGCGGTGTACGGGTAGCGGGCCTCCCGCGCGTCGAAGCAGTACAGGCAACCGAGATGGGTGTTGAGGACGGCCTTCGGTGTGCCGGACGTGCCGCTGGTCATCGAGATCAGGGCGATGTCGTCCGGGGCGGCCCGGCCGAGGACGGGTACGGGGCCCGGGGCCGGCGTCGCGTCCAGCACCAGGGTGGGGTATTCCGTCGGCACCGTCGCGGCGAGCTGCGGCGTGGTGACGACCATCCGGACCTGGGCGCTGGCCAGGAACTGGGCGAGCAGGGTGCCGGGCCAGTTCTGCTCCAGCAGGCAGGCCGGCGAGCCGAGACCGAAGCAGGCGAGCAGGGCCACCGGGTACTCGGCGGTGTGGGGCAGCAGCAGGCCGACGACGTCGCCCGCCCCGACACCGCGTGCGGCCAGCGCACCGGCGACCGCGGTGGCGTGGTCGCGCAGCTCCCGGTAGGTCCACCGGCGCGGGGTCTCCAGCAGCGCGAGAGCGTCCGGGGTCGCGTCGACGCGCGCCTCGAAGCGCTGCCAGACGCTCTCGGCGGGCGGGGGGTACGGCGGCCCGGCGAGTACGACGCTGGGGCCGACCGCGGCCCGCACCGCGTCGAGGCGGTCGGTGATGTCGGCGAGGAGGGGGGCGCGCTCACCCAGGGTGAAGAAGTGCCCGCCGGCGAACGTCCGGAGGTCGGGTGTCCTGCCGAGATCGGTGCTCCAGCCGGCGAGTTCGGCGGCGGTGACCGTCGGGTCGTCGGTGCCGGCGTAGACGACGCAGGAGATCTCCTCCGGCAGCGCGCCTGCCGGGGCGACGGCGGCCTCGTCGAGGGCCAGGTCGGCGCGGAGCGGGGGCAGCATCAGGGCGAGCAGGTCCGGATCGGCCAGCAGGTCGGCGGGGACCAGCCCCCACTGTCGTACCAGGTGGACGAGGTCGTCGTCAGGGAGGTCGACTGTCGGTCGCGCCGGCGGCAGGTGCGGTGCGCGGTGCGCGGACAGCATCAACAGCCGGGGCACGCGCAGTCCGCGCTCCGCGAGCCTGCGGCACACCTCGAACGCGACGAGCGCCCCGAAGCTGTGCCCGAAGAACGCGAACGGGGCGCCGTCGTCCAGTCGGTCGACGAGGGTGACGAGGTCGTCGACCAACCGGGCGCGGTCGGTGTAGGAACGGTGGTCGGTGACGCCGGCCGGGTGCCGTTGGTCGGCGGGGGTGCGTCGCTGACCCCGGTCCGGCAGCGCGAAGCTCACGACCTCGACGTCGGCGGGCAGGCCGGCCGGCCATTCGGCGAAGCTCTGCGGACCGCCGCCGGCGTGGGGGAAGGCGAACAACCGCAGTGCCACGTCGTCGCGTCGCACGAAGACAATGGGCTCGACGTCAATGTTTACCGAAGAGCCCCCACTGACGACTGACACCCAACGGTCCCCGTTTTCATCGACGCCAAGCTATACCGAGCCACAGTAGACGGAGCCGACTACGGCCGCAAGATGCACCACGCAATACCGGATCGGAACAGCTTTTGGCATTCACATGTCACGGGTCACAGTTCACCTGCCGGAAACACAGGAATATCTATTCAACCTATCGGCAAAATAGATATTGGAGTCTTGTTTGCGCCGCTCATCAACCTTGACGCCGATGTCATGCCGCCGTTGACAGACCCCTCCCGCCAGCGTGGAAGCAAATTCCGTTCCGTGGAATTCCCGCGCCCAGGACGGATACCGCGTGCCGCCGCAGCCCGGCCGCAGATCGGCTCGACACGCGACCGGCATCCGGACCAGGCGCAGTCCACACCGGAATCGACATTTCGGGGGGATGGCCGGCAATGGGCGCACCCAAACGCCGGCAGCGACCCCAGCCGGGTAAAACGGACGTTAATCCCGCACTGTTCCGGCCCAGCGGAATTCGCCCATCCGACACCGGTCGGCGGCAGGTCGGGGCACCGGGACGGCACCGCGCGGCCGATCGGCGTCGGTCCCACCCCGGCCCTGCTGCGGCGCCGCTCGCGGTCGGGGCCGGCTGCGCCGGCGGGAACGGGCCCGGCGACGAAGGGTCGAGACGGAGGCGATTCAGGCCCTGGCCGGGATGCGACTCAGGGCCGGGGCGTCCACGGGCGCAGGGCGACCTCGGTGGCCTGCTGGAGGGACGCCCGGATCGTGGCCGGGTCGGCGCGGCGGCGCGGGTCCTCCAGGAGCGTGGTCAGGGCGGCGGTGGCCGCGCCGACGAACGCGCCGACCAGGGCGGCGGCGCTGACCTCGTCGAGGCGGTCGGGATAGGCGGCGGCGAGGTGCCGGGCGATCTCGCGTTGACTCTCCCACTGCAGCTGCAGGGCCCGACCCCGGACGGCGGGCACCTCCATGGTCAGCCGGATCCGCAGCGCGGCGAGCGGACCGGTCATGTCCCCGCTCTCGTCGTTGGCCTGCCGCAGCGCACGCAACAGCACCTCGGCCGGTTCCTCGTCCGGCGACCGGCCGGCGATGGCCTCGACCGCGACGCGCACCCGACGGTCGGCCTCCGGGAAGAGCAGATCCTCCTTGCTCGGGAAGTAACTGAAGAAGGTACGGGTGCCGATGTCGGCGGCGGCGGCGATCTCGGCGATGGTGGTCGCCTCGTAGCCCTGGCGTCCGAACAGGTCGACGGCGGCGTCGACAAGCGCTTGGCGGGTGCGGGCCCGCTTGCGGTCGCGGAGGGACATCGGCACACCGTACCGCACCGAACGCAAATCTGCACTCATTGCATTTCTGCACTGAGTGCGGAAAAGTTCGGGTCATGCGTACCGTACTCGTCTCCGGGGCCGGCGTGGCCGGCCCGACCCTCGCCTACTGGCTGGCCCGCGCGGGATGGCGGCCCACGGTGGTCGAACGCGCGGCCGGGCAGCGCTCCAGCGGCAACCCGGTCGACGTCCGCGGACCGGCCCTGCCGGTGGTCGAACAGATGGGTCTGGTGGACGCTCTGCGGGCGGCGGCCACCCACGCCACCGGCCTGCGGATCGTCGACCCGGCGGGTCGGCCCGGTCGCCGCATCGCGATGCCCGCCACCCGCAGCCCGACCGGCACCACGGAGATCGAGGTGCCCCGCGCCGACCTCGCCCGCATCCTGCACGACGCGGCCCGCGACGACGCCGAGTTCCGGTACGACGACACCGTCACCCGACTCGACCAGGACCCCGACGGGGTGGACGTCACCTTCGCCACCGGCCCGCCCCGCCGGTTCGACCTGGTCGTCGGCGCGGACGGGCTGCACTCGACGGTCCGCCGGCTCGCCTTCGGCCCGGAGCGCGACGTCGTCCGCCACCTCGGCCTCTACGTGGCCACCACACCGCTCGGCGAGGCACCGGAGCACCCCCACGACGTCCTGCTGCACAACACACCGGGCCGGCTCGTCGCGATCCACCCGGTCCGGGGCGAGGCGGGGGTCGCCTTCATCTTCCGGCACCCCGCCGTCGCCGACTTCGACCACACCGACACGGCCCGGCACCGGCAGATCCTCACCGACGCGTACGCCCGGGAACGTGGCTGGCGGATCCCCGAGCTGCTGGCCCGGGCCCGACAGGCCGACGACCTCTACTTCGACGCGGTCACCCGGGTGGTGCTGCCGTCCTGGTCCACCGGGCGGGTGACGCTGCTCGGCGACGCGGCGGCCTCGGTGTCGTTGTTCGGCGACGGGTCGAGCCTGGCCATCGCCGGGGCCCGTACCCTGGCCGCGGCCCTCGCCGGGAACGAACCCGCCGCCGCCCTGCGCCGCTACGAGGCCGAGCACCGACGCCGCACCGACCGGCGCGGGCGGACCACCGGCCTCGTGGCGGCGGTGCTGGTCCCGAGGAGCCGCCCGGGGGTCGCCGTCCGCAACGCGCTCGCCCGGTTGCTGCCGGCCGGCTGACCCCCGGAGGGCACCCCCGCGATGCTTCCCACCCGCGCCGCCGGGGCACCGGACGGATGCCCGCCGCCCGTACGATTTCCCTGTGCGCGAGCTGCTGCGGTCCTGGTGGCGTGAGCCCCGCCCGGCGCGTCCGGAACCACCCGGGTGGCGTGACGGGACGCTGGTCGCCCTGCTGGTGGCGGCGGCGCTGGTGGAGGGGCTCATCCGGTGGGGCAGCCTGCCGCAGCCGGCGGCCGTGCCGGTCCTGATCGGCGTCGGTCTCGCCCCGGTCCTGCTGTGGCGGCGGAGCCGGCCGCTGCTCGTGACGCTTGTCGCCTTCCCGGTCTGCGCCGTGGGCGAGATCCTCGTCGGTGGCGACCTCGGCCTGCACACGCTTGCCTACCTGCTGCTGGCGGTGTCCGCGCTGACCCGCTGGGGGTCGGGGCGGGAGGTCGGATTCGGCGTGGCCCTCGTCGCCGCGAAGATCACCTGGTCGACCGTGGTCGGTCACCTCGGCCCGGACGACGCCCTCGCGGGGGCCGGGGTGGTCGCGGCGGCCCTCGCGGTCGGGGCCGCGCTGCGCTGGCGGGAACGGGCCCGGCGACGGGAGGTCGAGCAGGTGACGCTGCGCGAGCGGGAACGGCTGGCCCGCGACCTGCACGACACGGTCGCCCACCACGTGTCCGCGATAGCCGTCCGGGCCCAGGCCGGGCTCGCCCTGATGCAGACCCATCCCCCGGCCGCCGCTGAGGCGTTGCGGCTGATCGAGACGGAGGCGAGCCAGGCGCTGACCGAGATGCGCGCCCTGGTCCGGGCCCTGCGCCGCGACGAGCCGGCCGACCGGCTGCCGAGCCCCCGCATCGCCGACCTGCGGCAGTTGGCGGGTCGGACCGGTGACGGGCCGGCCGTCGAGGTGGACCTGGTCGGCGACCTGGACGGCCTGCCGGCCCCGGTGGCGGCCACGATCTGCCGGCTGGCCCGGGAGTCGGTCACCAACGCCCGCCGGCACGCCCGGGACGCGACCCGGATCACCGTCCGGGTGGTGGCCGACGGGGAGACGGTGCGGCTGCGGGTCAACGACGACGGTGTCGGCCCCCCGGCACCCGGACGCGACGGCTACGGGCTGGTCGGGATGCGGGAACGGGCCCACCTGCTCGGCGGCTCGCTCGACGCCGGCCCCGAGGAGGACCACGGGTGGACGGTCACCGCCGCACTGCCCCGGGCCGTGGCATGAACGGCGGGACCCGGGTACGGGTGCTCGTGGCCGACGACCAGGAGATCGTGCGGACCGGGCTGGCGATGATCCTCGCCGCCCAACCCGACGTCGAGGTGATCGGCGAGGCGGCCACCGGGCAGCGGGCGGTCGAGCTGGCCCGGCGGCTGCGCCCCGACGTGTGCCTGTTCGACATCAGGATGCCCGGCGTGGACGGGATCGAGGCGACCCGGCTGCTGGCCGGGCCGGGGGTCGCGGACCCGATGGCGGTGGTGGTCATCACGACCTTCGACCTGGACGAGTACGTCTACGCCGCGCTGCGCGCCGGCGCCCGGGGCTTCCTGCTCAAGGACTGCGGCCCGGCCCTGCTCGCCCAGGCCGTCCACGCGGCGGCCGCCGGGGACGCGCTGATCGCGCCGCAGGTCACCACCCGGCTGCTCCGGGCGTTCGCCGACGCCGGCCCGGCCACCCCGCCCCGCCAGCCGGTCGAGCGGCTGACCGACCGGGAGGAGCAGGTGTTGGGCGCGGTGGCCCGGGGACGCACCAACACCGAGATCTCCGCCGAGCTGCACATCACGCTGAGCACGGTCAAGACGCACGTCGCCAGCCTGATGGCGAAGCTGGGTGCCCGTAACCGGGTCGAGGTCGCGATGTGGGCGTACGAGACCGACCGGCTGCGCGGCGGCTGAGGCCGACCTCCGCCGATTCCCTCCATGGTGGATGGCCGCCGAAAGTACGGTCGACGAACCCGACCATCGGCCGGCACGACGGCGGCCCGTGGACCGATGAGCCGGCCGGGTCAGGTCGCCATGCTCGGATCATGACGACGCGACGACGGGACTGGCCCCTCCTCACCGGGCTCATCGCGCTCAGCGCGCTGCCCACCCTCGGCAGCGCGCTGCGGGTGGCCGCCCTCGCCGGTGGGGCCGAGGTGACCGCCGCCAACGAACGTTTCTTCGCCGCGCCGGTCCCGGTGCTGCTGCACATCGCCGCCGCCGTCACGTTCAGCCTGCTGGGGGCGTTCCAGTTCGCCCCGGGGTTCCGGCAGCGTCACCGGGCCTGGCACCGCCGGGCGGGCCGGGCGCTTGTCGTTTGTGGACTGGTGGTGGCCGCGACCGGTTGGTGGATGAACGCCACCTATCCGCTGCCAGCCGGCGACGGCCCGCTGCTCATGGTGCTGCGCTACCTGTTCGCCGCCGGCATGTTCGTCGCCGTCGCCCTCGGTTTCGTGGCCGTCCGGCGGCGACGGCTACCCCAGCACCGGGCCTGGATGATGCGGGGCTACGCGATCGCGCAGGGCGCGGGCACCCAGGGCGTGCTGCTGTCGACCTGGGCGCTGGCGGTGGGGCCGACGACCGAGCTGTCCCGGGCGCTGCTCATGGGGGCGGCCTGGACGCTCAACCTGCTCGTCGCCGAGTGGCTGATCCGCAGGCGGCGGCCCGGCACGGTCCCGGCGACCCACCCGGCGACGTTCGCCGCCACCGGCTGAGCGGCCGGGTGGAGGTGCCGGGTCAGGCCGCCCCGGGCCGGCGCAGGTGCCAGACGCGTGCCGGTGGCAGGTTACGCCAGACGGTACGCTGCCCGGTGGCGTAGGCGCGCTGGTAGGACCGCATGACGCTGTCGACGGCGGCGTGCCGACGGGCCTCGGCGGAACCGGCGAAGACCCGCCTCGCCGGGCGGGTGCCCCGATAGGCGAAATACGTCAGTGAGCCGCCCGGCCGCAGCAGCCGGACGAACCGCGCCATGATTCCGGACACCTGCGCGGGATCGAAATTGGTCATCGGTAGGCCGGAAACGATGACGTCGTACGTCCGAGAGGTTCGATATTCCTCGATTTCCGTACGGTGGATGTCGACGGACACCGTGGCGGTGCGGACGGTGTCACGCAACCGGGCGACGAATGTCGGACTGACCTCGACGAGGTCGAGACGACTGGCCGGGGGCAGCACGTCGAGAATGGTCCGGGTCACCGCGCCGGTGCCGGCGCCGACTTCGAGCACTGTCAGCGGGCCGCCGGAGCGGTCACGTATCGGGTGGACGAGTGCCCTGGCCAGAGCCCTGCTGCTGGGTGCCACGGCGCCGACGGCGCGGGGATGGCGAAAAGCCTCGACACAGAAGGAAAAGGGGCTCCGGGTTCCGGTGGCCGCTGCATTGTCGCGGTTCATGGAGGACGACGCTATGAGCGTTCCACCCTGCCGTGATCCGTCGAATTCCGCTCTGCTCCCCCTACTTTCGTGGGGGATGGGACGTGGCCGGAAGTGGGCGGTCCCGACCTGCCCGGCTGCCTAGGATCATGGGCGTGGTCGCATTCCCGGCAGGAACACGGATCGGACGTTTCGTCCTGGTGGCGTGGTTCACGGCCCTGACGGTGAACAACGCGGTCCTCACCACCACGGGGCGGGAACGGGTCGTCGCCTGTGTGCTCCTCCCGGTCTGTGCCGTCGCCCTCCTGGTGCGCCGGCTGCCCTGGTTCGCCGCCCCGGCCCTGCTGTTCGCGACGGCGGCGCTGCTGGGCGTGTCGACCCCGCTCCTGCTGGTCTGCGTAGCGGTCTACGACCTGACGGTGGACCGTCGCGCCCGGGTGGCGGTCGCCGGGTTCGCCGGTGTGCTGGTGGTCAACGCCGTCGTCGAGCTGGCCACCACCTCGCGCTGGGTGGCGTACGACTATGTCCCGGCAGCGATCCTCGCCCTGTTGTCGCTGGTCATCGGGCTGTGGCGAGGCAGCCGGCAGCGTAACCTGCAACTGCTCGCCAACCAGGTCGAACACCTGCGGGTCGAGGCGACGTTACGGGAGGAGGCCGCCCGTAGCCAGGAACGTTCCCGGATCGCCGCGGAGATGCACGACGTGCTGGCCCACCGGCTGAGTCTGATCGCCCTGCACACAGGCGTGCTCGTGGCCCGTGGCGACGAGCTTCCCGAGCGGGTCACCGACCGGTTGCGGCTCCTGCGGGCCACCTCCACCGCCGCGATGGCCGACCTCCGCGACGTGCTCGGGGCGCTCCAGGTGCCGGCGACCGCCGCCGTGACGGCCCCCGTGCCGGGCCAGGTACGGCACCTCGTCGACGAGTCACGGTCGGTGGGCCAGTCGGTCGACCTGGTGATCGAGGGTAGTGCGGACGAGGTGCCCACCACGCACCGGCTCGGCGTGTACCGGGTGGTGCAGGAGGCGCTGACCAACGCCCGGAAACACGCGGCGGGCGCGGCCACGACGGTGCACATCGACTACCGGCCGCCGGTCACCACGGTCGAGGTCACCAACACCGGCGGCACGGCGGCACCGGACCGGGTCCCCTCCGGGTACGGGCTCGTCGGTCTCCGCGAACGGATCACCGCCCTCGGCGGCCGGTTGCAGACCGGGGCGACCGGTGTCGGCGCCTGGCGGGTCCATGCCGAGATCCCGCACCCACCCCGCCCGCACACCCCGACGGACGGGCCGACACCGTGATCCGCGTCATGATCGTCGACGACGACGCCCTGGTCCGGCTCGGCCTGTCGGACCTGCTGGAGGGTGACCCGGAGATCACCGTCGTGGCCCAGGCCGCCGACGGCGTCGAGGCCGTCGAGAAGGCGGCCGCCGGGCAGGTCGACATCGCGCTGATGGACGTCCGGATGCCACGCCTGGACGGCATCGCCACAATCGCCGAACTACGCAGGCTGCCGCGCCCGCCCCGGATCATCACGCTGACCACGTTCGACCTCGACGACTACGTGTACCGGGCGCTCGCCGCAGGCGCGGACGGATTCCTGCTCAAGGACACCGATCCGGCCGAGATCCTACGCGCCGTGCACCTGGTGGCGGCCGGCTCGGCCATGCTGCATCCCGCTGCCGCCCGCCGCCTGATCGACCGCTACCACGCCACGACCACGCCGCAGTCCGCCGCCGCGCAGTCGCGCATCAAGCGGCTCACCCCGCGGGAACGCGACGTCCTCGTCCTACTCGCCAGGGGTGACACCAACGCCGACATCGCCGAACGCCTCGCCATGCGGGAGAGCACGGTCAAGGCACACGTCAGCCGCATCCTGGCCGCCCTCGACGTCACCAACCGGGTGCAGGCCGCGCTGCTGGCCCGCGACGCCGGCCTGGGCAGGTGAGGGCGGGCCGCCCCCTACTTTCGTCGGGGATCACCGTCGCAGAACGGCAGGTTCCCCCGGCGACGCCGATGGCTAGCGTCGAACCATGACCGCAACCGCCACCCGGGGCGACGCCGTGACAGCGGCCCCGCACGCCGTCCGGACCGGCCCCCGATGACGGACCGGCTTGCCGACGTGCTCGGCGGGGTACCCGCACCGGCCGCCTACACGCTCCTGGCAGCCGCCCTGCTGATCGAGTCGAATCTCCTGTTCGGGGTCTTCGTACCCACTCTCACGTTGATGGTCACCGCCGGAGCGCTGGCCGGTGCCGGACACCTCGACCTGCCGGTGGTCGTCGCCGTCGCCGCCGGCTCCGTGGTGACGGCCGACCTGATCGGCTATGCCGTGGGCAGCCGGCTGGGAGGCCGGCTCCGCACCAACCGGATCGGCCGGATGATCTCTGCGGTCGCTTGGGCCCGCGCGGAGTCGGTCATGCACCGGCACGGCGGCCGGGCGGTCGCGGTGGCGCGGTTCGTCCCGCTGCTGCGGACCCTGGTGCCGCACCTGGCCGGGGCGACCGGGGTGCCGTACCGGCGGATCGCCCCGTACAGCGTCGGCGCCGCCGTCACCTGGGCCTGCGTGGAGGCTGGCGGCGGCTACCTGGCCGCCCACTCGATCCATTGGATGTCCACCCCGGTCATGGTGGCCGTCCTGGCAGTCATCGGCATCGGTGCCCTGGTCGTGGCTGCCCGTAGGCGGCGAGGTGTCGGCGATCCGGCCGTGACCGCCCCGGGGCGGCACGGCGTTCACCCGCCCGACCACGGCACCCGGGCGTCGGTCGCCCCGGCGGGGACGCCGCCGCAGGTCTAGGCGAACCGGTCGGCGAGCGCGGTCAGCTTGGCGACGTACGCCGGCCACTGCTGGTCGTCGATGACCTGCGGGTTCTCCCGCCGCCAGCCGACCGTCGCGTCGTGTTGCTCGCGCATGATGTCGGCGTGGCCGGCGTGCCGGGCGAGATCGCAGGTCACGTGGATGATGATCTGGTGCAGGGTCACGTCGTGGTGCCCCGGCCGCCACCACGGCACCCGCCCCGGCGCGTCGAGCGGCAACTCGGCGATCGTCTGGTCGGCGAACCCGGCCACCCGGCGGTACAGGTCGATCAGGCCGTCCTTCGTCTCGTCCGCCCGCGCGTACCAGTCCGCCTGCGGTTCCTCGTCGTACGCGGCCATGGGGACCAGTTCGTCGGGCGACGGGAACTCCCGGCCGAAGGTGGGGCCGAAATAGCCGGCCTCGACGTTCAGGCAGTGCTTGAGCAGACCCAGCAGGTTGTTGCCGGTGGGGGTGCGGGGCAGCCGGGCCTCGCGTTCGTCGAGCCCTTCCAGCTTCCACACCAGGTCGTCGCGGGTGGCCTGGAGGTAGTGCCGCAGTGCCGCCTTCGGATCGTCGCGTTCCGTCATGCCCGGCAGTCTCCCCCACCGGTACGACACGAGGGCGGGCCCGTCGCGGCAAACAGCTTCCTGACAGTCGACGGTGATGCTGGGCCCCGGCGAGATCGCCGCAGAGCTGACCGGAGGCGTGACGATGAGGAAGCAACTGATGGCTGCGCTGTGCGGTGGCGTACTGCTGGTCGGCGGGTGCTCGACCGCCGAGGAGGCCCCACCCGCCGCCGGCAGCACCGGTGGGGCGGAGGTGGCCACCCTCCAGACCGGCGCGCCCACCCCCACCGTGTCGGCGACGCCGGCACAGGCCGAGCGGCCACGGGAACGGCTCGACGACACCCCGGAGGACAAGAAGGAACGCCTCAAACCGTACATGAAGTGCCTGAGCGAGCACGGCGTCGACGTCACCAGACGGCGCAGCGACGGCACCGGCGCGGACGGGACCAGCAAGGCGGGCAAGGCGTGTGAGCATCTGATGCCACTGCCGCCGTGGGAGTTCGACCCGGCCAACCCGGAGGCGAAGGACTTCGCCCGGGACGTGGTGAAGTGCCTCAAGGACAAGGGCGTCCGGTACGTCGAGGTGGGTGCCGACGGCACGGGCTGGGCCTTCGGCGGCAAGAACAACGACTCCGAGTCGATCTCCAAGGGGTTGAAGTACTCCCCGGCGTGTGAACGCGAGGTCGCCGCGAAGCGGAAGTAGCCGTACCACCCGGCGGCGTCGCCCTCCCCCGGGCGACGTCGCCGACGGTCGTCCGCTGGCGATCGTGCCAGCGGTTTGTCAGGAACCGGTCAGGACCGGACATGACCTTTTTCTCACGATCGTCGGATCTCCCCGTCACCCGCCCGCCGAGCTGCGCACCGACCGGGAGGTGCCCGGTGTCACCGCCTTCCGCCCGATCCTCGACCCCCCTGACCTGCTCTATATTCCCCAGCATGTGCGCACACGTGATGCTCGCGGAGGACGATCCGCGGCAGGCCGAGGCGCTGCGCCGCTACCTCACCGCAGCGGGCCACCGGGCGACCGTCGTGGCCGACGGCGAGACCGCGCTGCGCCAGGCCCGGGAGCAGGCGTTCGACCTTCTCCTGCTCGACGTGATGCTGCCGAAACTGGACGGCATGCAGGTCTGCCGGATCCTGCGGCAGGAGTCGGACGTGCCGGTGCTGATGCTGACCGCGCGGTCCGCCGAGGACGACCTGCTGCGCGGGCTGGACCTGGGCGCCGACGACTACATGACCAAGCCGTACAGCCCGCGTGAGTTGGTGGCCCGGGTGCGCACCCTGCTGCGGCGGGTGCGTACGACGCCCCAGGAGTCACCGGTGCACCGGCTCGGACGGCTCACCGTCGACGAGTCCCGACGCCTGGTCACCGCCGGGGACACCACGGTCGACTGCACCGCCGGTGAGTTCGCCATCCTCGCCGCGATGATCCGGCAGCCCGGCCGGGTGTTCAGCCGGGTACAACTGCTCGAACACACCCGGGGCGTCGACCGGGAGTCGACCGGACGCACCATCGACGTCCACGTGATGAACCTGCGCCGCAAGATCGAGGCGAATCCGCGCCGGCCGCAGCAGCTGCTGACCGTCTACGGCGTCGGCTACAAGCTCAGCGCCGGCACGCCGTGACCCGGCAGCCACGGGTCCCCCTGCACCGCAGCCTGGTGGTGCGGCTGCTGGCCACCTCGCTGCTGGTGGCGGTCTGCGCGATCCTGGCGACGACCTGGCTGGCCGTGCAGTCGACCACCCGGGCGATCCGGCAGGAACAGGGCCGCTCGCTCGCCGACGACAAGAGCATCTACGACACGCTGCTGGACCACGCGGCGACCCACCGGGACTGGGCCGGGGTCGACGCGGTGCTCGCCGAGCGGGCCGACCGGCTGGAACGGCGGATCACCCTGATGACCCCGGACCGGCAGGTGATCGCCGACTCCGCACCGGACGGCCCGTCGTTGCAGACCGCCCGGCCGTCGGCGACCGTCGACCCGTTGCAGGTCGACCTGGGGCTGACCGGCGGGACCGAGCGGGTCGATCCGCGCGCGGTCGGGCCGTACCGGCTGACCAAGCGGGAGAGCAACACCACCCGGGAGATGGCCGAGCGGCAGCTCGGCTGCGTACGCGCCGAGTCCCGGGCGGACGCGCGGGTCGTGGTGGACCCGGCCGGCCGCGCCTCGGTACAGGTGAGCGACCCGAAGGACCGGGGCATCGTCGGGTTCTGTCTGCCCGACGAGCTGACGAGCCCGATGCCGAGCGAGGTCGCCGGGATCGCCCAGTTGGAGACCCTGACCAAGACCTGCCTGCGGGAGCTGGGCGCACCGACCCGGGTCGAGATCCGGGCCGACCGGACCGCGGTACCGAGCCGCGACACCAGCTTCGACCGACAGATCGACGGCTGCCTGCGGCAGGCCCGGACGGCCCAGCTCCGGGCGTACGTGGCACCCCCGGCGCTGCTGTTCGTCACCGACGAGACACAGGGCGGCGCCGAGCCGGTGTTCAACCTGTCCCGGGCCAACGTGGTCCGCATCGCCCAGGTGACCGGCGCGGTGCTGGTGGCCACCGTGCTGATCACCGTGCTGGTCGGGCGGCGGCTGGTCCGGCCGCTGCGGGCGCTCACCGACGCGACCCGCCAGCCGATGGACGAACCGGCCCGGGTGCCGGTGACCACCCGCGACGAGATCGGCATGCTGGCCACCGCGCTCAACGATCTCGCCGCCCGACGGGAGCAGACCGAGGCGTTGCGCCGGAGCATGGTCAGCGACGTGGCACACGAGTTGCGGACGCCGCTGACCAACATGCGCAGCTGGCTGGAGGCCGCGCAGGACGGTCTGGCGCAGCTCGACACGCAGTTGCTCACCCTGCTGCTCGACGAGGCGCTGCTGCTGCAGCACATCATCGACGACCTGCGTGACCTGGCCGCCGCCGACGCCGGTGACCTGCGTATCCACCGCGAGCCGTACTTCGTGGCCGATCTGCTGGAGCAGGTCGTCGAGGCGCACCGGGGCGCGGCCGAGGCGGCCGGGGTCCGGCTGGGCACCTCGGTGGGCACCGATCTGGAGATGGCGGTCGACGGCGCCCGGCTGCGCCAGATCGTCGGCAACATCGTCGCCAACGCGGTGCGGCACACCCCGGCGGGTGGGTCGGTCGTCGTGCGCCTGGAGGTGCGCGACGACCAGCTCGCCATCGCCGTGTCCGACACCGGCACCGGCATCGCCCCCGCCGACCAGGCGAAGATCTTCGACCGGTTCTGGCGGGCGGACGACTCGCGTACCCGCAGCACCGGCGGCAGCGGGCTCGGGCTGTCGATCGCCCGCAAGCTCGCCGAGGCGCACGGCGGCACGATCGGCGTCGAGAGCGTCCCCGGTCGGGGCAGCACGTTCACCGTCCGGCTGCCGATCGTCGTGCCGGCCCGGGGCTGAGGCCACGCCGCCGTCCGTCCCTTCCGGCTGAGGCCGGCGTGCGGGTGCCGCCGACTTTTACGTTGCAGTTGCACTGCAACCCGCGTACCTTCTTGGCAATGCAGTCGTATTGCAAACGGGAGGCGCAGGTGTCGGTGATCCCCCTGGCGGAGGCACATGCCGGCCTGGTCCCGCTGGTCGGCGGCAAGGCGGCCGGTCTCGGCGAGCTGATCCGCGCCGGCGAACGGGTGCCCGAGGGGTTCTGCGTGACCACCGAGGCGTACCGGGCCGGGGTGGTGCCGCGCGACGAGGTCCGGGCGGCGTACGCGCGGCTGGGCGGCGGGCCGGTGGCGGTGCGGTCGAGCGCGACCGACGAGGATCTGCCGGACGCCAGCTTCGCGGGCCAGCACGACACGGTGCTGGACGTCGAGGGCGAGGCGGACCTGCTGGCGGCGATCGGCACCTGCTGGGAGTCGCTGCACGGCAACCGGGCGGCGGCCTACCGCCAGGCGCGCGGGACCGACCCCGCCGACGTGCGCATGGCGGTGGTGGTGCAGCGGATGGTCGCCCCGGTCCGGGCCGGCGTGCTCCACACGGCGAACCCGGTCACCGGCAACCGCACCGAGATGCTCGTCGAGGTCGCGCCGGGCCCGGGTACGACGGTCGTCGACGGCCGCACCGACGTGACCCGCCTCGTCCTGACCGATCCGGCCCACCGTCCGACCAGCGACGCCGAGGGGCGGCCGGAGCCCGGCTGGCACGACGATCTGTGGGCCGTCGGCAGGCGGCTCCAGGCGCACTTCGGCGCGCCCCAGGACGTCGAGTGGGCCCTCGACCGGGACGGGACCCTGTGGGTGCTCCAGTCGCGTCCGGTCAGCACCCTGTTCCCGCTGCCGCCGCAGACCGACGACCTGCGGGTGTACGTCGAGTTCGGCAACGTGCAGGGGATGTTGCGACCGGTCACCCCGATGGGCATGGCCACGCTCCGCCAGCTGATCGCCGCCATGGTCGCCTCGCTCGGCATGCGGGTGGAGATCGTGGACATCGGCGGGCGGCTCTACGGCGACCTGACCGAGCTGGTCCGCCGACCGGCCAGCCGCCGGCGGCTCGTCCGGCTGATGGCCGTCGATTTCGGGCCGCGCGCCCAGGCGGTGATGGAACACGTCCTGCGCGACCCCCGGTTCGCGCCGTCCGGGCACAACTCCCGCCGCCGCCCGGCCGACGCCTCGCTGGGCACGGCCCTGCGGGCCCTGCGGGGCATCCTGCGGGCGCTGGCGCGACCGGACGCGGCACGGCGGCGGCTGGTCGCGGCCGTCGACCGGCTACGGGACGAGGCGACGGCCCCGCCACAGCTGCGGACGGCCCACGAACGGCTGCGCTTCGTCCGCGACCACGGCGACGGCGGTGCCGCCGACGACATCACCTGGCCGATCGTGGCCGGGATGCTCGCCTCGGCCCTGCCCACCCACCTGCTCAAGGGCGTCGCCACCGAGGACGAGATACACGCCGTGCTGCGCGGCGTCCCGCACAACGTGACCATCGAGATGGACCTCGCGCTGTGGGCGCTGGCCAGCGCCGCCCGCGAGCACCGCGAACTGCTCCTCGACACGCCACCGGCCGAGCTTTCGGCCCGCTACCTGCGGGGTGCGCTCCCCGAGATCGGCCTGTCCGGGTTCCTGTCCCGCTACGGCCACCGCGCGGCGGCCGAGGCCGACGTCGGGGTGCCTCGCTGGGCCGAGGACCCCACCCCGGTCTTCGCGGCGATCGCCAACTACCTACGGCTCACCGACCCCGCGCAGGCACCCGACAGGCGCTTTACCGAGGCCGCCGCAGCAGCCGGGGCCGCGCTCGACGAACTGGCCGCCCGGGTCCACCGACGTCGCCCGGTCCGGGGCCGGATCGCGGTCCTCCTGCTGCGGCGGGCACGACGGCTGGCAGGGCTGCGGGAGGCCGGGAAGTTCGCCGGGCTGTACCGGCTCCGGACCGTACGCGAGCAGTTGCTGCTCATCGGGGCGACGCTGTTCCCGACGGCGGACGACGTCATGTTCCTCACCCTCGACGAGGTCGAGGCGGCCCTCGACGGTGCCGACCTGACCGGGCTGGTCGCCCGACGCCGGGCGACACACCGGCGTGAGCTGCGCCGTCGGGTGGTGCCGGTGGCGCTGCTGTCCGACGGGACCGACGTGGAGAGCACCCTGCCGGCCCCCGCCGACGGGACCGGTGTGCTGCGGGGGGTGGGAGCGGCGACGGGTAGGGTGACCGGCCCGGCCCGGGTGGTCACCGACCCGGCCACCGCGCACCTCGAACCCGGGGAGATCCTCGTGACGGCCACCACCGATCCGGGCTGGACGCCGCTGTTCCTGACCGCCGGGGCGCTGGTCACCGAGACCGGCGCGATCATGGCGCACGGCCCCACGGTGGCCCGCGAGTACGGCATCCCGGCCGTGATCAGCGTGCCGGGCGCCACCGCACGGATCGTCACCGGTCAGCTGGTCACCGTGGACGGCGCGGCCGGCACCGTGACCACGGCACGGTAGGCCCCCGGTGCCCAGGAAGGTCGATCCCCGTCAACGCCGCACGCTGATCGCGGACGCGCTCATGCGGGTCGCCGCCGACCGGGGTCTGGAGGCGGTGAGTCTGCGGCACGTGGCCGCCGAGGCGGGGGTCTCCGCCGGCATGGTGCAGCACTACTTCACCACCAAGGAGGAGATGATGGCCTTCGCGCTGTCCGTCGTCCGTGACCGGGGTCGGGCCCGGGTCGAGGCGGCGGTCGCGGCGCTCGGGCCGGACCCGCAGCCCCGGCTGCTGCTGCGCACCCTGCTTGCGGCGTTGCTGCCGCTGGACGAGGCGGCACGCGCGGACGGGCGGGTGGCGTTGGCGTTTCTCTCCTGGACCGCCCTGCACCCGGCGGCGACCCCCGGCCTGCGGTCGGACACCGCGCAACTGGTGGAGTTCATCGCCGGGCTGCTGCCGCGTCCACCGGCGTCGGACGCCGCGGCGGGACTGCTGGCGCTGGTGGAGGGGCTGGGGGTGTACCTGCTCGGCGGGCAGTACACCCCGGCGCGGGCGACCGCGGTCCTCGACCACCAGTTGGACCTGCTCTTCGCCTGACCCGACGCCGGTCGGGAGCGGGGTGGACGCCGACGGCGTCCACCCCGGGTGACATCAGGTGAGCAGGGCCGGGCGCAGCTCGCCGCCCACGTTGATCGTGCCGACCACCCGGTCACCGGTGAGGTCGAAGACGTCGACCGTCCGGTTGGTGCGCATGAGTTCCCGTACCGACGGCGGCAGCGACGGGGGTTCCTTCATCGCCGCCCGGACGTCCCGGGTGGTCGAGATCAGTCGACCCACCAGCGACGCCCCGTCGTGGTCCACCCGCACCCGGCCGTACTCCCAACCGCAGGTGGTGAGGTCGAGCACCTCGAACAGGCGGGCGAGCAGCGGATGCGGGTCGGTCGCCCGGACGAACTGCGCCGCCCGGGTGCCGACCACCGTGGTGGCGGCGGCGACGTGCACGTACGGGTGCAGGCCGCCGGGCAACGCGAACAGCGGCCAGTGCAGCCGGCCGCCTGCCGCACGCCACAGCGGCCGGTAGTTGCGCCGGTCCACCGGGAACCGCTGACCGGTACGCCGGTACAGCTCCGCCGTCTGGGCCGACAGGTCCGCGTGGGCCGCATCGGCGAACTCACCGACGATCGCCGCCGCCACTGCCAGGCCGTCGCCGTCGTCGAGCAGCCGGATCATCCCCGCCACCTGGTCGGACGGTCGGACGGCCAGGTGCGCGCCGAAGCGTTGCCGCACCTCGGCCGACAGCGCCGCCTGCCGGACCGGATCGTCCTGGACCTGCCGGCCCCCGCCGCCGAGCACCCGCCCGAGCCATCCCATGTCGCCTCGTCTCCGCCGCCGTCACCGACCGCAGCCATGCTAGTGCGCCCTGCGTCAGGGATAGCTCACGCCGGTCAGTTCCTCGGCCGTCGTCCACAGCCGACGGCCGACGGCCGGGTCGGTGGCCTCCCGGCTGGCCCGCACCTCGGTGACCGGCCCCCAGGTCTGGAAAAGGCGGGCCGGGCCGAAGAACTGGCCACCGCGCACCGCCGGGTCGGTGGCGGCGCGCAGCTGGGGCAACGCACCCTGCTCGACCGACTGGGTGGCCAGCAGGCTGAGCCGGGCCAACACCCGGCCGGACCGGCCCTGGTGGGACCAGGCCCGGGGGGTCAGGTTGGTGCGGGTGACGCCGGGATGCGCCAGCACGCTGAGCACCGGTGATCCGGCGTCGCGCAGCCGGCGGTCCAGTTCGATGCCGAAGACGGTGGTGGCGAGCTTGGATCGGCCGTACGCGGTGGAACCCCGGTAGCCACGCTCGACCATCAGATCGGTGAAGTCCAGGTGTGCGTTGCGGTGGGTGATCGAGCTGAGGCTGACCACCCGGGCCGCCCGCGCGGCGGCCAGGTTGCCCAGCAGCAGGCCGGTCAGTGCGAAGTGCCCCAGCAGGTTGGTGGCCAGATGCAGCTCGTGGCCGTCGACGGTGGTGCGGCGCGGGCCGAGCAGCACCGCACCGGCGTTGTTGACCAGCAGGTCGATCCTCGGGTGGTCGGCGGCCAGGGCCGCCGCGAACTCCCGTACCGAGGCCAGCGAGGCGAGGTCCAGCTCGCGTACCTCGACGTCGCCGCCCATGCTGCGGGCGGCCCGCCGGCCGGCGGCGGTGTCGCGGACGGCGAGCACGACCTGCGCGCCCCGGTGGGCCAGCGCGGTGGCGGTGACCAGACCGAGGCCCGAGTTCGCGCCGGTCACCACGACGGTGCGGCCACGCTGGTCGGGAATGTGGTCGGCGGTCCAGGTCATCTGCTGCTCCTGAGCGGTCGGGGGTGGGAGCACCGACGCTACGGACCGGCCGGGCGGACTCCGTCGTAGCCGGTTGCCTAGGTCCCGCAGACCTACCCGCGCCGGTCCGGGCCGCGTCACACTGGCGACATGACCCATCCGTACGCCCGTGAACTCGGTGACTTCCTGCGCGCCCGGCGCGGCCGGCTGCACCCCCGGGACGTCGGCCTGGAGCCGGGCGGCCGACGCCGGGTCACCGGGCTGCGCCGCGAGGAACTGGCGCTGCTGGCCGGGTTGAGCACCGACTACTACCAGCGGATGGAACAGGGCCGGGAGGTTCGCCCGTCCGACGACGTGCTGGACGGGCTCGCCGCCGCGCTCGGCCTCGACGACGACGAACGCCGGCACCTGTTCACCCTGGCCCGCGCCGCCCGCCGGCCGGTGCCCGCCCGGGTCGACCACGGCCCGGAGCGGGTGCCGGAGAGCACCAGGCGGTTGCTGCGCGTGATGGACACCCCGGCGGTGGTACTCGGCCGTCACCTGGACCTGCTCGCCTGGAACGCGTGGGCGGTGGCGCTGCTCGGTGACCCGGCGGACCACCCGCCGGACCGGCTCAACATGCTGCTGCTGATGTTCGACGAGGCGGCGGCCCCGGTGCGGCGCTGCGCGGCCTGGGAGCAGCAGGCCATGGACTACATCGGCATGATGCGCGCCGCCGTCGCCACGGACCCCACCCATCCCCGGGCCACCGCCGTCGTCGGTGAGCTGAGCATCCGCAGCGCCGAGTTCCGGCGGCTGTGGTCCCGGCACGACGTGCGCGGTTCGGTCAGCGGCACCAAGACCTTCCAGGTCCCCGAGGTCGGCGACATCGTCCTGGACTGGGACACCTACCCGCTGCCCGGCAACCCCGGCCCGGTCATGCTGGTCTTCACCGCCGAGCCGGGCAGCGCCGACGCCGACGCGCTGCGGCTGCTGGCGTCACTGCGGGCCACCGGCCGCTCGGGTGAGAGTTATCTGACACGCCGACGCGACATCTAGTGTTGCCTCTCCCCCATCTACGCCATATATGGTGTGCCACGCAGCTGGTTCGGCCGGGCCCGGTGGTCCGGTCGAGGCAACAGGGAACCCGGTGGGAATCCGGGACTGCCCCGCAGCGGTAAGTGGGAACGACCGCCGTCATCGAGCACTGGACCGCGAGGTCTGGGAAGCGACGGCCAGTAGGCGACCGACCCCGGTCACGCCCGCGAGTCCGAAGACCTGCCAGTGCGCCGTGCGCTGCTGCGCGCGGCGGTCGGAGGTCGCGCGGGACGACCGACGCCAGCACCCGGGCCGGCCGTCGCGCCGCGCCCGTTGGCGTTCTCCCGCGTCCCGATGGCCATCGGTGACAGCGAGGAGAGGTCATGACGAGCACAGCGCAGAGCCCACCGTCCGACGTCGACGGCGCGCAGCCACGCCGGCCCGCGATGCGGGTCCGCAAGCGCGACGGCGACACCGAACCGGTGGACGTCAACCGGATCGTCACGGCCGTCGCCAGGTGGGCCACCGACCTGGACGAGGTCGACCCGCTGCGGGTGGCCACCCGGACGATCAGTGGCCTCTACGACGGGGCGACAACGGCCGAGCTGGACAAACTGTCGATCCAGACGGCGGCCGAGCTGATCGGCACGGAACCGCAGTACTCCCGGCTGGCGGCCCGGCTGCTGGCCGCCTACGTGGACGAGGAGGTCCGCGGGCAGGAGGTGACCTCCTTCAGCGAGTCCATCCGGTACGCCCACGGCCTCGGCTTGATCGCCGACGACACCGCCGCGTTCGTGGCTCGGCACGCCAGCCAACTCGACGACGCCGTCGACCCGGCCGGTGACCTGCGGTTCGAGTACTTCGGACTGCGTACGGTGGCCGACCGCTACCTGCTGCGGCACCCGCGGTCACGGCTGGTGGTGGAGACCCCGCAGTACTGGCTGCTGCGGGTGGCCTGCGGGCTGTCCGGCACGCCCGACGAGGCGGTCGGGTTCTACCGGCTGATGTCGTCGCTGGCCTACCTGCCGAGTTCCCCGACGTTGTTCAACTCGGGCACCCGGCACACCCAGATGTCGTCGTGTTTCCTGGTCGACTCGCCGCGCGACGAACTGGACTCGATCTACGAGCGCTACCACCAGGTGGCGAAGCTGTCGAAGTTCTCCGGCGGCATCGGCATCTCCTTCACGCGGGTACGTGGCCGGGGGGCGCTGATCCGGGGCACCAACGGCCGGTCCAACGGGATCGTGCCGTTCCTCAAAACCCTCGACGCCGGGGTCGCGGCGGTCAACCAGGGCGGCCGGCGCAAGGGGGCGGCCTGCGTCTACCTGGAACCGTGGCACCCGGACGTCGAGGAGTTCCTGGAGCTGCGGGACAACACCGGTGAGGAGGCCCGGCGCACCCACAACCTCAACCTGGCCAACTGGATCCCCGACGAGTTCATGCGCCGGGTCGAGGCCGACGGCGACTGGTCGCTGATCGACCCGTCGGATGCCCCGGAGCTGCCCGACCTGTACGGCGAGGAGTTCGACGCCGCGTACCGGGTCGCCGAGAAGAAGGCGGTCCGCACGGTCAAGGCCCGGGACCTGTACGGGCGGATGATGCGCACCCTGGCGCAGACCGGCAACGGGTGGATGACGTTCAAGGACCGGTCGAACCGGTTGTCCAACCAGACCGGCGTGCCGGGCAACACGATCCACCTGTCCAACCTGTGCACCGAGATCCTGGAGGTCAACAGCGACACCGAGACGGCGGTCTGCAACCTGGGGTCGGTCAACCTCGGCGCACACCTCACCGGCGACGGTGTCGACTGGGAGAAGCTGCGCGCCACGGTCCGCACGGCGGTGGTGTTCCTGGACCGGGTGATCGACATCAACTACTACCCGGCCGAGCAGGCGGCGGCGTCGAACCCGCGCTGGCGGCCCGTCGGGCTGGGGCTGATGGGTTTGCAGGACGCGTTGTTCGCGTTGCGCCTGCCGTTCGACTCGGCCGGGGCCCGGGAGTTGTCCACCCGGGTCCAGGAGGAGATCTTCCTGACCGCCCTGGAGACGTCGACCGGTCTGGCCGAACGGTTCGGCGCACATCCCGCGTACCCGCAGACCCGGGCGGCCCGGGGTGACCTGCACCCGGACCTGTGGGGGGTGGAGCCCACCCAGACCGCGCGCTGGGCGGCGTTGCGCACCCGGATCGCGGCGCACGGCCTGCGCAACTCGCTGCTGGTGGCGATCGCCCCGACCGCCACGATCGCGTCGATCGCCGGCTGCTACGAGTGCATCGAGCCACAGGTGTCCAACCTGTTCAAGCGGGAGACCATGTCCGGGGAGTTCCTCCAGATCAACACCTATCTGGTACGCGAGCTGAAGGCACGCGGCCTGTGGACGCCGGAGATCCGCGACCAGATCAAGCGGGCCGAGGGGTCGGTGCAGGGGATCGTCGACCTGCCCGCCGAGGTGCGGGAGCTGTTCCGTACCGCGTGGGAGCTGCCGCAGCGGGCGCTGATCGACCTGGCCGCCGCGCGGGCACCCTACATCGACCAGTCGCAGTCGCTGAATCTGTTCCTCAGCGCGCCGACCATCGGCAAGTTGTCCTCGATGTACCTGCACGCCTGGAAGTCCGGGCTGAAGACCACATACTACCTGCGGTCGCGTCCGGCGACCCGGATCCAGCAGGCCACCGTCACCGTCGCCCCGGTCGTCGCGGCCGACGCCGAGGCGCTGGCCTGTTCCCTGGAGAACCCCGAGAGCTGCGAGGCGTGCCAGTGACCACCGTCGACGAAACCCGCACCGGCGGGCGGCACCTGCTGCTCGACCCCGGCATGGACCTCACCCTGCGGCCGATGCGCTACCCGCACTTCTTCGACCGGTTCAAGGACGCCATCCGCAACACCTGGACGGTGGAGGAGGTCGACCTGCACTCCGACCTGGCCGACCTGGAACGGCTGTCGCCCGCCGAGCGGCACCTGGTGTCCCGGCTGGTGGCGTTCTTCGCCACCGGTGACACGATCGTCGCCAACAACCTGGTGCTCAACCTCTACCAGCACGTCAACTCTCCCGAAGGCCGGCTCTACCTGTCCCGGCAGCTGTTCGAGGAAGCCGTGCACGTGCAGTTCTATCTGAACCTGCTCGACACGTACGTCCCCGACGAGCAGGAACGGTTCGCCGCGTTCGCCGCCATCGAGAACATCCCGTCGATCCGGCGTAAGGCCGAGTTCTGCTTCCGCTGGATCGACTCGGTGTTCGAGCTGCGGGAGCTGCGGACCCGGGCGGACCGGCGGGCGTTCCTGCTCAACCTGATCTGCTTCGCCGCCTGCATCGAGGGGCTGTTCTTCTACGGCGCGTTCGCCTACGTCTACTTCCTGCGGTCCCGGGGCCTGCTCAACGGGTTGGCCTCGGGCACCAACTGGGTGTTCCGCGACGAGTCGATGCACATGGCGTTCGCCTTCGACGTGGTGGAGACCGCCCGGCGGCAGGAGCCGGACCTGTTCGACGCCGAGCTGGAACGACAGGTCACCGAGATGCTCGCCGAGGCCGTCGAGTGCGAGGTGCAGTTCGCCGAGGACCTGCTCGACCAGGGCGTGTCGGGGCTGTCGCCTGCGGACATGCGGTCCTACCTGGAGCACGTCGCCGACCGGCGGCTCGCCCAGCTCGGCATCGCGCCCCGCTACGGCGCGCAGAACCCGTTCGCGTTCATGGACCTGCAGGACGTGCAGGAGCTGTCGAACTTCTTCGAGCGTCGGGTGTCGGCGTACCAGGTGGGGGTCAGCGGCAGCGTCACCTTCGACGACGACTTCTGACCGGCGCGGCCGGGCCGGGTCACTGCGGAGGCCGGGTCACTGCGGTGGCCCGGCCTCGGTGAGCCGGCCGTCGGCCAGCCGGAGCCAGCGGTCCACCCCGATCCCCGCCAGGAACCGGTCGTCGTGACTGACCACCACGAACGCCCCCCGGTACGCCAGCAGCGCGCTCTCCAACTGCGCCACGCTGACCAGGTCCAGGTTGTTGGTGGGCTCGTCGAGCAGCAGCAGGTGCGGTGCCGGTTCGGCGAACAGCAGGCAGGCCAGGGTGGCGCGGAGCAGCTCACCGCCGGAGAGCACCCCCGCCGGCAGGTGGGCACGGGCGCCCCGGAACAGGAACCGGGCCAACAGGTTCAACCGCTCCGCCTCGGTCCGCGCCGGGGCGGCCCCGGCCAGGTTCTCCGCCACCGTGCGGGCCGGGTCGAGCAGGTCGAGGCGCTGGGACAGGTACGCCACCCGCCCCGACGCCCGCGCGACGGTGCCCAGGTCCGGCTCCTGCCGGCCGCCGACCAGCCGCAGCAGGGTCGACTTGCCGGCCCCGTTGGGCCCGGTCAGGGCGATCCGTTCGGGACCCCTGATGGTCAGGTCGATCCCGTCACCGGCGAAGACCGGCCGGCCCGCGTACCCGGCCCGCATTCCGTGGCCGGCGAAGACGGTGCGACCGGCGGGCACCGTGGTGTCGGGCAGGTCGAGGACGAGCTGGTCGTCGCGGCGGGCCGCCTCGCCGGCCTGGTCCAGCCGGGCCTGGGCGTCGGCGACCCGGGCGGTGTGCACGTCGTCGGCCCGGCCCGCCGACACCTGCGCGTCCCGTTTGAGGTTGCCGGCGACGATCCGGGGCAGCCCCGCGTCGGACAGGTTCCGGGCGGCGGTCGAGGCCCGGCGGGCCGCCCGCTCGCGGGCCTGCTGGAGTTCCCGCTTCTGCCGCTTGACGTCCTGCTCGGCCTGGCGCAGCTGCCGCTCGGCGACCTCCCGCTCGGCCCGTACCACCTGCTCGTGGTGGGTGAAGTTGCCGCCGTAGAAACGGATCTGACCGTGGTCGAGCGCGGCGATGCGGTCCATCTCGTCCAGCAACGCCCGGTCGTGGCTGACCACGAGTAGCGCGCCCGGCCAGGACCGCAGCACGGCGAGCAGGCGTTCCCGCGCCGACCGGTCGAGGTTGTTGGTGGGCTCGTCGAGCAGCAGCACGTCGGGCCGTTTGAGTAGTTCGGCGGCGAGACCGAGGGAGACCACCTCGCCGCCGCTGAGGGTGCCGAGCCGGCGGTCCAGCGTCACCCCGGTCAGGCCGAGGCGGTCGAGGGCGACGCGGGTGCGTTCCTCGACGTCCCAGTCGTCGCCGACGGTGGTGAAGTGCTCCTCGGCGGCGTCACCGGACTCGATGGCGTGCAGCGCGGCAACGACGCGGTCGACCCCGAGCACCTCGGCGACGGTCTGCCGCATCGCGAACGGCAGGTGCTGTGGCAGATAGCCCGGCACCCCCTCGACGGTGACGCTGCCCCCGGTGGGCCGCAGCTCGCCGGCGATGAGCCGCAGCAGGGTGGACTTGCCGGCCCCGTTCGCCGCGACCAGGCCGGTACGGCCGCCGGGAAGGGAGAACGACAGGTCCTCGACGACCGGGGTGTCATCCGGCCAGGAGAAGGACAGGTGGGAGCAGACGACGAAACTGTCGGACATGACGGACCTCGGAGACGGGTGATCCGGGCGCGCAGGCGCTGCCCGGGGCGAACAGGGCAAGACGACAGGGGCGACGCGACGGGGCGGTCATCCGCCGTCGGTCACCGCAGCCGGGTGTTCACCCGGAGATGTCGTCGTCACCTGCCACGATCTGCTCCCTGTCCTGGTCGACCGGACCAGGATAACCCGGCCTGGCGCGGGCGGGTCACCGCACGCACCGGCACCGACGGGTCGGCACGCGCCAGGCGCGGGCGGGTCACCGCGCCTCGTAGTCGAACCAGTCGAACGCGACGGTGCCCCGGGCGGCGTACATGCCGATGACCCGGCCGGTGAAGCCGCCGGCGACCTCGGTGGACAGGTACCTGCCGTCGAGTTCGGCAAGCACGTCGAAGGTCCCGTCCGGGCGCTCGACGCCGAGCCGGAGCAGGTCGGGTTCCTTGCCGGGGTGCCAGTCGCCGGGGGCCGGGGCGAGCACCTCGATCCGCAGGTGGACCGGGCCGGCCCCGACCTGCCGGGTGGCGAGCGTCGAGCGCACCGACCCGATCCGGGCCACCACCCGCACCTCACCGTCGCCCGCCTCGATGTCGTAGTGGTGCCGCTCGTCGAGGCGGACCACCAGACCGCCGTGCCCGTCACCCGGGTCGACCACGGTCCGGACCCGGCACGACGGGTGCTGCTGGCGGCGGCCGACGAACGTGACGTCCGGCGCGTCCGGGGACGCGCCCCGGGCCCGCAACGTGAGCCAACCGGGTCGTTCGGCCAACGACCAGACCTCCGCCGGCCGGGACCGCACCGAGACCCAGCGGGGATGCAGCCGGTCGGCGTCGAAGTCGTCGCGTACGGGCGGCGGCGGCACGGGGTGCGCGGCCCACGGCGGGGCGGGCATCTCCGGCGTGACCGCGCCGACCACCGGCCAGCCGTCCACCCAAGTCACCGAGGCGAGGAACGTCTCCCGCCCGAGCACGTGCCAGCCGGGGGTGCCGCCGCCGGGGCGGACCCCGAGCAGCACCAGCCACCACGATCCGTCGGGCCCCTGCACCAGGTCGGCGTGGCCGGTGTTCTGGATCGGCCGGTGGGTGCCCCGGTGGGTGAGGATCGGGTTGGCCGGGCCCGGCTCGAACGGGCCGTCGGGCGCGCCCGCGCGGGCGATTGACACGGCGTGCCCGCGTTCGGTGCCGCCCTCGGCGATCAGCAGGTACCAGTGCTCGCCGATCCGGTACAGGTGCGGGGCCTCCGGGGCCTGCGCGCCAGGGGCCCCGGACCACAGCCGCCGGACCGGGCCGACGGTGCGTCCGGTCTCCGGGTCGAGGCGCACCTGCGCGATCCCGGCGTAGGTGCACCAGCAGGTGCCGTCGTCGTCCCAGGCGAGGTCGGGGTCGATGCCGTCCACCCCGGGGGCCCGGACCGGGTCCGACCAGGGGCCGGACGGGTCGGTGGCGGTGCAGATCAGGGTGCCGCCGCCCTCGGCGCAGTTGCTGACGATCAGCCAGAACCGGCCGTCGTGGTGGCGCAGGGTCGGCGCGTACACCCCGCCCGACGACGGCATGTCGACCGGCAGGGTGAGCTGACCGGGCCGGTCGAGCACGTTGCCGATCTGCTCCCAGTGCACCAGGTCCCGGCTGTGGAACAGCGGCACCCCGGGAAAGTACTCGAAGCTGGAACAGGCCAGGTAGTAGTCGTCGCCGACCCGGCAGACGCTCGGGTCCGGGTGGAAGCCGGCCAGCACCGGATTGGCGAAGGTGCCGTCGGGCCAGCCGGCGACACCCCCGGTCACCGCGTCGGCTCCGACCGGACTCATCCGCCAACCCCCTGGGATCGCGATCAGGATGGATACCCGCCCACGATCCCACGGGGGCGGCACCGCCTGCTGCCCCACCCGACGCCGGCCGCCGGGCCGGCACCGGCCGCCGGGCCGGCACCGGCCGGGAGGAGCCGTCGGGCCGCCTCCCGGCCGCGCGGTGCCGGGTCAGCCCACCGGCACGGGCCGCCGGGTCGGGCCGAGGTGCCGGGCGTACGCGCCGGTGGTGAAGAACGCGGGCAGGTCCTCGCCGAGGGCGGTGTCCTCGACGATCCGCGCCGCCCAGCCGGCCCGTTCCCGGTCGACGCCGTCGCGTCCGGCGACCAGGGCGGCCAACTCCTCCGCGAGGATCGACCGGACCAGGTCCTCGGTCACGCAGCCGCCGTCGGCCAGCGGGGTGCCGTGGTGCAGCCACTGCCAGACCTGGCAGCGGGCGATCTCGGCGGTGGCCGCGTCCTCCATCAGGTTGCCCAGTGCCACCGCGCCGGTGCCGCCGAGCCACGCGTCGACGTAACGCACGGCGACGGCGATGTTGGCCCGCACCCCGGCGGCGGTGACCCGGCCCGGGGTCTTGTCGACGGCGAGCAGGTCGGCGGCGGTCACGGCCACGTCGTCGCGCAGCCGGTCGAGCTGGTGCGGGCGGTCACCCAGCACCGCGTCGAACTCCCGACGGCAGGTCTCGACCAGGCCCGGGTGGGCCACCCAGGAGCCGTCGAACCCGTCGCCGGCCTCCCGCCGCTTGTCCGCCCGGACCCGGTCGAGGGCCACCTCGTTGACCTGCGGGTCCCGGCTCGGGATGAACGCGGCCATCCCGCCGATCGCGTGCGCCTCGCGCCGGTGGCAGGTCGCCACCAGCAGTTCGGTGTACGCCCGCATGAACGGCACCGTCATGGTGACCTCGGACCGGTCGGGCAGGACGAAGTCGGACCACTGCCCGAAGTTCTTGATCACGCTGAAGATGTAGTCCCACCGTCCGGCGTTCAGCCCCGCCGAGTGTTCCCGCAGCTCGTAGAGGATCTCCTCCATCTCGAAGGCGGCGGTGATCGTCTCGATCAGCGTGGTCGCCCGGATCGTGCCCCGGGGCAGGCCGAGGCGTCGCTGGGCGAAGACGAAGATGTCGTTCCACAGCCGGGCCTCCCGGTGCCCCTCCAGCTTCGGCAGGTAGAAGTACGGTCCGGCGCCCGCGTCGAGCTGCCGCTGGGCGCAGTGGAACAGGTAGAGCCCGAAGTCGACCAGGCTGGCCGAGATGGGCCGGCCGTCCACCACGATGCCCTTCTCCACCAGGTGCCAGCCGCGCGGCCGGACGACGATCGTGGCGAGCTGCGCGCCGAGGGCGTACCGCTTGCCGCGCGGGTCGGTGAAGTCGATCCGCCGGTCCAGGGCGTCGATCAGGTTGAGCTGACCGGAGATGACGTTGTGCCAGGTCGGCGCGGTGGCGTCCTCGAAGTCGGCGAGCCACACCCGGGCCCCGGAGTTGAGCGCGTTGACCGTCATCTTCCGGTCGGTCGGCCCGGTGATCTCGACCCGCCGGTCCTCAAGGCCCGGTGCGGGCGGGGCCACCCGCCAGTCGGGGTCGGCCCGGATCGCGGCGGTCTCCGGCAGGAAGTCGGGGAACTGGCCGGTGGCGTAGCGGTCCCGACGGGCCCGCCGGGTGTCCAGCAGGGCCACCCGGCGGGCGGCGAACTCGCTGTCCAGCGCGACCAGGAACTCCAGCGCCGCGGGGGTGAGGACCTCGTCGAACCGGTCGGCCAGCGCTCCGATGATCTCGTACCTCATGCGAACTGCTCCTCTTCGGTGGAGCCACGCAGGGCGGTGGTCTCGGCGGCCGGGTTGAGCACGGTGCTGATCAGGTCGAAGTAGCCGGTGCCGACCTCGCGCTGGTGCTTGACGGCGGTGTAGCCGGCCGGCTCGGCGGCGAACTCCCGTTCCTGCAACGCCACGTAGGCGGGCATGCCGTCGGTGGCGTAGCCCCGGGCCAGGTCGAACATCGAGTAGTTGAGGGCGTGGAAGCCGGCCAGGGTGATGAACTGGAACCGGTAGCCGAGGTGGCCGAGTTCGCGTTGGAACTTCGCGATGGTCGAGTCGTCGAGGTGCTTGCGCCAGTTGAACGACGGCGAGCAGTTGTAGGCGAGGAGCTGGTCCGGGTACTCGGCCTTGATCGCCTCGGCGAACCGGCGGGCGACGTCCAGGTCGGGGGTGGAGGTCTCCATCCACAGCAGGTCGGCGTGCGGGGCGTAGGCCAGGCCCCGGGCGATGCACGGCTCGATGCCGTTGCGCACCCGGTAGAACCCCTCGGCGGTGCGTTCGCCGGTGACGAACGGCCGGTCCCGCTCGTCGACGTCGGTGGTGAGCAGCGTGGCGGCCTGCGCGTCGGTGCGGGCGATCACCACCGACGGCACCCCGGCCACGTCGGCGGCGAGCCGCGCCGCCTCCAGGGTGCGCACGTGCTGGCCGGTCGGGACGAGCACCTTGCCGCCCAGGTGGCCGCACTTCTTCTCGGCGGCGAGCTGGTCCTCCCAGTGCACCCCGGCGGCACCGGCCCCGATCATGGCGGTCATCAGCTCGTAGGCGTTGAGCGGGCCGCCGAAGCCGGCCTCGGCGTCGGCGACGATCGGCGCGAGCCAGTCGACGCCGTCGTCGTCGCCCTCGGCGGTGGTGATCTGGCCGGCGCGCAGCAACGCGTTGTTGATCCGGCGCACCACGGCGGGCACCGAGTTGGCGGGGTAGAGGCTCTGGTCGGGGTAGGTGTGCCCCGCGAGGTTGGCGTCGGCGGCCACCTGCCAGCCGGAGAGGTAGATGGCCTTGAGTCCGGCCCGGACCATCTGCACGGCCTGGTTCCCGGTGAGCGCGCCCAGGGCGTGGACGTAGTCCTCGGTGTGCAGCAGCTCCCACAGCCGTTCCGCCCCACGGCGGGCCAGGGTGTGCTCCTCCTGGACGGCCCCGCGCAGGCGGACCACGTCCTCGGCGCGGTAGCTGCGGCGCACCCCCTGCCAGCGGGGGTCGGTCTCCCACTCGGTACGCAACCGCTCCACGGCGTTCTGCATGATCTCGTCTCCTCGGATGTCGTGACGCCGGCACCGGCCGTCGTGCCGTCCGGCGGTGCGGACGCGTCGCCCGGCCGGCGTGTCACCCACGGTCACACGGGGTCCGGGGCGGGGTCGAGGGACGGAAGAAGCCAAGTTCTGAGAAGTTCACACCCGGTTCTGCGAAGTTGCGAACAGGTATATTCGCACTCTGCCAAGGGGTGCTGGGCTGCCGAAAGAGCAGCGGGGAGGTGAGCGTGGTGAGCAAGACCTTCGCGGGTGCCCGGCTGCGCCGGATGCGCGAGGACCGCGCGTTGAGCCAGTCCCGGCTGGCCCGGCTGCTCAACATCTCGCCCAGCTACCTCAACCAGATCGAGCACGACACCCGGCCGCTGACCGTGCCGGTACTGATGCGCATCACCGAGGTGTTCGGCGTCGACCCGACGGTCTTCGCCCCCCGGGACACCCCCCGGCTGGTCGCCGGGCTGCGCGAGGCGCTACCCGGCCGGCCCGGCGTCGCCGACCTCACCGAGTTGGCCACCCGGCTGCCCGAGGTCGCCGAGGCCGTCCTCGACCTGCACCGCCGCTACCGGCAGGCCGACGAGCAACTCGCCGAACTGCTGGGCGACCGGGAGACGGTCGGACGCAGCCCGCACGACCGGGTGACCGAGTTCTTCTACCGGCGGCAGAACTACGTGCCCGACCTGGACGAGGCGGCGGAGCGGCTGGCCGGCACCATCGACCTGCGTCGCGGCGAGGTCCGGGCCGGGTTGCAGGACCGGCTCGCCCAGCGGCACGGGGTGCGGGTCCGCCACGACGACGCCACCCTGCTCGGCGACGAGCTCCACCGCTACCGGCCGCAGACCCGCACCCTGCACCTGTCGACGTCGCTGCGGGCCGGGCAGGAGGCGATGCGGATGGCCGCGCAGATCGCCCTGCTGGAGTACGCCGACGTGATCGACGAGATCGTGGAGGAGGAACGGTTCGACGACCCGCAGACCCAGATCCTCACCCGGGTCGGGCTGGCCAACTACTTCGCCGCCGCGCTGATCCTGCCGTACGGGCCGTTCCTCGCCGCCGCCGAACAGCACCGGTACGACATCGACCTGCTCACCCAGCACTTCACGATGGGCTGGGAGACCGTCTGCCACCGGCTCAGCACCCTGCAACGGCCCCGGGCGCGCGGGGTGCCGTTCTCGTTCGTCCGGGTCGACCGGGCCGGCAACCTGTCCAAACGCCAGTCCGCCACCGGTTTCCCGTTCTCGCTCACCGGCGGCACCTGTCCGCTGTGGAACGTCTACGAGGCGTTCGGCGCGCCCGGCCGGGTGGTGGTGCAGGTGGCCGCGATGCCCGACGGGCAGCGCTACCTGTGGATCGCCCGCACCATCACCCGGCACCACGGCGGCTACAACCAGCCCGGCAAGGTCTACGCGATCGGGCTCGGCTGCGAGATCAGGCACGCCGACCGGCTGGTCTACTCCCGGGGCATCGACCTGTACGACGCCGACGCCGTCACCGCGATCGGCCCGGGGTGCAAGACCTGCGAACGGATGACCTGCCCGCAGCGGGCCGCCGCGCCGATCAGCGGCCGGCTCGACCTGGACGAGAACCGCAGCACCTTCATCCCGTACCCGTTGAAGGGCTGACCACAGCGGCGGACCGGCACCGACGGCTGTCACCCGGTGCGGCGACCGCGCCCGTCGTGCCCGGCCGGACGGGCGACGGCACCACCGCGATCAGTAGGCGACGGCGAAGTGCGTGCGCGGGTGGGCGCCCTGCTCGGCCTCGTCCACGACGGCGACGGCGAAGTCGCGGTAGGAGATGCGGCTGGCCCCGTCGGCGTCGGTCAGCAGGCGGGTGTCGCCGGCACGGTACGTCCCGGTCCGCTCGCCCTGCGGGTCGAACTCCGTCGCCGGCACCACCACCGACCACTCGACCGTCGCCGGGGCGGCCCGCAGCACGTCCAGTGCCGCCGCGTGCGCCCCGGCGAAGCCCCGGAACTGCGCCGGGAACCCGGGGGTGTCCATGACCCGGACGCCGGGCGCGACGTCGAGGTAGGCCGACAGGCCGATGCCGACCAGGCGGCCCCCGCCGGTCCCGGCGACGGCCTCGACAAGCGCGCCCACAGCGGCGGTGAAGAACCTTCCCGGGTCGTCCCCGAGGCCGGGGGCGGCCGCGTTCACCACCGCGCCCGCGCCCCCGACCAGGCCGGCGACCTGCGACCGGTCGGTGACGTCGCCCGCGACCAGACCGACGCCACGACCGGTGAGGTCGGCGTGCCGGGCGGTGTCCCGGACGACCGCGACGACGTCGTGCCCACGGCCGGCGGCCTCGGCCACGATCGCCCTGCCCGCCCGGCCGCCCGCGCCGAACACCACGATCCTGGTCACGTTCAGTCCCCTTCCACGATGCCGACGTGCCGGTTCCGCCCCGCGTCTCGCGGCGGACGACGCCGGTGCGCCACGGTAACGGGCACCGGGGTTTCCTGCGGGAAACCTCGTTAGGCTGGGTCGGTGACGGACCCCGACGCGCGCTTCGATCCGGTCTGCCCGTCCGGCATCGCGCCGATCCGCATCGGCGACAGGTGGACGGCGATGGTGATCTCCCTGCTGGCCGAGGAGCCGCTGCGGTTCTCCGCCATCAGGGCGCGGATCGGCCCGGTCACGGCGAAGGTGCTGACGGCGGCGTTGCGCAACCTGGAACGGGACGGGTTCGTCGCCCGGTCGGAGCACCCCGGACCACCCCGGAGTGTCCACTATGGCCTCACCGGGTTGGGCCGAACCCTGCTGCCCGCCGTCGCGTTGGCCGTGACGTGGGCGCACGATCACCTCGGCGCGATGCTCGACGCGCAGGAGGCCTACGACCGCGAGCACGCCCGACCGGGCCGGACAGAACCACGCTGACCGGGCTCTCCGGTCGGGTGGCCGGCACCGGCCCGTCTGTCGGCGGATCAGGTCAGGCTGATCACCGGTCGGGTCAGGGTCTCGTCGGCGTACCCGTCGGCGGAGGCGAGCCACCGGCCGAAGTCCCCGTCGCGGTAGGCGGTGGCGAGGGTCAGCCAGCCCAGGAAGTAGCCGCTGCCGCCGCAGGTGACGACCCCGCCGTCGCCGCCGCAGACCACGGTCGGCTCGGTCGTCACCTCGTACCGGTAGGGGTCCTGGCCGATCGCCAGCCCCCACAGGTTCGGCGTCCGGTGCGCCCCGGTCGGGTGCTCGACCGGATAGCCGTGGTCGGGGGTGTCGTCGCCCCAGCGGAACAGGGTGGTCGCGCCCGCGCCGCAGGCCCACTCCCACTCGTCCGGGCTGGTCGTCCGCAGGCCCAGGGCGGTGAGGGCGGCCATCGCCTCGTCGTGGTCGAACTCCTCGACCAGCACGGCCCGGGTCACCCGGCCGGTCCCGTCCAGCTCGACGGTCAGCCCGTCGGCGGAGCTCACCGTGCCCGCCTGCCCGCCCCGGTGGCCGAGCGACCCGACGAGTTCACCGACCCGGGGATCGTCCGACGGCACCGGCATCTCGCCGGGTTCGAACGCCTCCACCGCGACCAGCGTCGCCGGCAGGTCGACCTCGCGCACCGGCGAGGTCATCGCGTCGACGTACTCGGTCAGCGGGGGCAGGCCGTACTCCTCGGCGCTGTCGGCGTAGCTGGCCTGCTGGGCCGCTGAGGGGTGGAACCGGGAAGCGTCGTAGCCGAGCGTCGGCCGGCCGCCCGGCACCAGCGCGAACCGCAGACCGCCCCGGTCGAAGACCGCCGTGCGGTGCGGACGTCCCGCGTAGACGGTGTGCCGCAGGCCCACTACGGTCAGGTCGTGCCGCGCCGCGATCTCCCGGGCCAGGCGATCGGCGGCCTGCTCCGAGCGGTCGTTCCACTGGTCGACACGGAGCTCGGCGTACGACATCGGGCCAGGATAGGACACCGTCCGACATCGGCGAACCCGGGTAGTCGGCCCGCGGCCGTCCGCACATTTTCCCCTGAAGCTTGACTATTCGCCCAGAAATGCCACTACCGGTGAGCATAATGGAGCAGGCTCCGGCGGACAGGGGCCGAACAACCCACCCCTGTCACGCATTCAACCCTGTGAACGCCGGCTCCTGCCGTCGGGTCGGTGGTGAATTTACTCCACAGACGCACTACGGTAGGCCGTCACTTCTGTTCCCCGGCGCGCTCACGAATACCGAAGGAAGACTCATGACGACCGCACCCATGCGCCAGGATGATCACCCGGTGTCACTGGGCACGGTTCGCGCGGAGCCATTGGACCGCCTCTCCGCTGCGGACATCTCTCCGATCGTGCGCCGGGTGATAGCGGCTCACCTCGACCAGAGCAGAAGCCCCGTGGCGAAGTTCTCGTCGTTCATCTGACCGTCATGCATCCCGTACCGGCCCGTGCGGCGTTGACCGAGTTCGTCCTCAAGGTCCATGCCAGGTGCGATCTGGCCTGCGACCACTGCTACATCTACGAACACGCGGACCAGAGCTGGCGGCGACGTCCGGCGCGAATGACGTCCGAAGTGCTCGCCGCTGCGGCGGGCCGAATCGCCGAACACGCCGCCGCGCATCAGCTTACGGACATATCGGTTATCTTGCACGGCGGTGAGCCGTTACTGCTCGGACCCGTACGGATGCGCGACGTTCTCGCCGAACTACGGCGCGTCATCGGCGCGGTCACCCGACTCCGGATCGGCATGCAGACCAACGGGGTGCTCCTGTCCGAGCAGTTCTGCGACCTGCTGGCCGAATACGACGTCTCGGTCGGGGTCTCGCTGGACGGCGGGCGTGCCGCGAACGACCTGCACCGACGGTTCCGCAATGGCGACAGCAGCTACGACCAGGCCCTGCGGGCCCTCGCTCTACTGCGACGCCCGGCGTACCGCCGGCTGTGGTCGGGTCTGTTGTGCACCGTGGACATCCGCAACGACCCGGTCGGGGTCTACGAGGCGCTCCTCGCCCAGCAGCCGCCCCGGATCGACTTCCTGCTCCCCCATGCCAACTGGGACGTCCCACCGCCACGGCCCCGTCAGGCCACCATCAGCTACGGCGGCTGGCTGCGTGCCGTCTACGACCGGTGGTGCGCCGACGGACGGCCGGTCCCGGTCCGGCTCTACGACTCGCTGCTGTCCACGGCCACGGGCGGCCCCAGCGGCACGGAGATGCTGGGGCTCGACCCGGTCGACCTCGCCGTCATCGAGACCGACGGCGAGTGGGAGCAGGCGGACTCGCTCAAGACCGCCTACCACGGCGCACCGGCGACCGGCATGACCGTCTTCTCCCACCCGGCCGACGAGGTCGCCGCCAGCCCGCAACTGGCCCGTCGCCGGGCGGGCCGCTCCGGGCTCGCCGACGAGTGCCGCCGGTGCCCGGTGGTCGAACAGTGCGGCGGCGGCCTCTTCGCCCACCGCTACCGTGCGGGACGGTTCGACCACCCGAGCGTCTACTGCACCGACCTGAAAGAACTGATCGTGCACGTACGAGAGAACCCGCCCGCCCCGGTCCGGCTCGACACCGGGTCGACCGACGACCTCATCGATCGCGTGACCACCCCGACAGGTGACCGGCTCGCCATCGAGCACCTCGTCGACGCGCAGACGGCCATCGTCCGTGCGCTGCTGCGGGGGGTGGCCGACGACCTGCCCCCCGGTGGCGCCGCAGCGGACGGCTGGGCGGCGCTGACCGAGCTCGACCGGCGCGCGCCGGGATCCGTCGCCCGCGTCACCGCCCACCCGTACGTGCGCGTGTGGGCGGTCGACTGCCTGGCCGGGGTGGCGGCCGGCCATCGACACGGGGTCGACTACCTCGGGTCGATCGCCGCCGCCGCGGCGATCGACGCCGGTGTGCCACTGACCCTGACCGTGCCGGTCCGCAACGACCGCCTGCACCTGCCGACCATCGGCACGGTGCTGCTGCCCGAGGTCGGCGACGGCACGGCCCGGGTCCACGTCGAGAAGGGCGGCCTGCGGGTGACAGGTGACGACGTGGCCGTCGCGATCCGCGCCGGTGCGGGCGGCGACACCGCCCGGTGGCAACCGACGCGCAGGCTGGTCACCTCGGACGTGACAGTGCTGCTGGAGGACGGTGACCCGCACCGCGAATGCCACCGGTTGCCGGCCACCGGACGGCTGGCCGACGCGGATGCCGCCAGGTGGGGCGTCACCTTCGCGACGGCCTGGGAGATCATCACCGACGAGGTCCCCGGCCGCGCCGAGGAGCTGGGGGCGGGTCTGCGCGCCCTGGTGCCCCTGCGGCGCAGCGGCGGCGGGGTGAGCGAAGCCTCGACCGCGCGGCAGGCCTTCGGCGGCGTGGCTGCCACGGAGACCGACCCCGGGTCCCTGGCGGTCCTGCTGGTGCACGAGTTCCAGCACAGCAAGATGAACGCCCTGCTCGACATCGTCGACCTGGTCGACAGCGCGCGGCCGACCAGCGTCGTGGTCGGTTGGCGGCCCGACCCGCGTCCCGCGGAGGCCGTCCTGCACGGCATCTACGCGCATGCGGCGGTGGCGGACATCTGGCGGATCCGGGCCGACCGCCGGGTCGACGGCGCACTGGCCACCTACCGTCGCTACCGCGACTGGACCATCGAGGCGATCACCGCCCTCGACCGCACGGACGCGCTCACTCCGGCGGGTTCGCGGCTCCTGCGGCGCATCGCCCACTGCGTGACGGGCTGGCCCTCCTGACCGTCGCCGCCCGCACGACGCACCGACCTGGCGGCGACCCGGCGGCGATCCGGGCAACGGGGCGTCCGCGCCCGTCGACTCAGGGGCGGCGACCGCGCCCCTGAGGGCCGATGGACGGTCCGTCATGTCGTCAGGTGAAGACCTGGTCACCGCAGGGCAACGTCTTTACTCTGATCGATACACTCCACAACGTGTCGACTGGAGAGCAGAGCGTGATCATTGCCGGTTGGCGGTCGGGACGCTCTGTCCGCGCGCACAGGGTCGTGTCGACGTGAACCATGACCGACCCCTCCCCGCCGGCACCCGTTACTTCTTCCTCAGCTACGTCCCCCCACCGACGCACAACGAGCGCACCCCCGGCGACCACTGGGTGCGTCGCTTCTACCACGACCTCAACCTGGCCATCGACGGGCAGCCGGGAGTTCGGTTACGCCGGCGTGGCTTCGCCGCCTTCACCGTACGTCCACCGGAGGACCGGGCGGAACAGCGGCGGCTGGCGCTCGCGGAGGCCGAGGTGTTCGTTCCGCTCTACTCACCCGACTATCTCAACCGCGACGACACGCGACGGGAACGGGAGTGGTTCCGGCAACGGCTGCAACGGGCCGGTCGACCGACCGACGGGGACAACATCCTCCCGGTGCTGTGGACCCCGTCGCCCGCAGCCGTCCACGCGCCCGACCAGGCCCGCGCCCTGGCGATGGGCACCGACGTGGACGCCTACGTCGCCGACGGCATGAGCGCGCTCTGCCGGTTGCAGACCCACCAGAAGGCCTACCAGGAACTCCTGGGCCGGCTGGCCCGGCACATCGTCGACACCGCCGAGCGGACACCGTTGCAGCCGGCGGAGCCGCCCTCCGGGCGCACCGACGTGCCCTCGTCCCCCACCAGCGAGGTGCCCTTCCGGTCCGTGGTGATCGCCCCCGACCAGCCGTCGAGCCCGGGCCGGCTCAACGGGCGGTTCCACACCCACGCCGACCGGTGGCGGCCGTTCCCGGGCCAACGGCCGGTCGTCGACGACGTGACCGACGCCGCCCAACGGTTACGGCTGCCGATCGATGTCCGGGACTTCGTACCCGACACCGATCTGTTCCGGGACTGTCCCGGCGTGATCATGATCGATCCACTGGTGGTCGAGACCGACGACGGTGCGGAGGCCGTCCGCGCAGCCGTGGACTGCCTCCGCAACTGGGTGGGCGTCGTGGTGATCGTCGACGCCTCGGTGCCGAACCACCGCACACACGCGACGGCGCTACTCGACCGGACGGTGGCGATGATCCCCGCACCGGCCCGGCCCCTCGCGGTGACGACGCACGCCGAGTGGCAGGCCGGCATTCTCGGCCTGGTCGACCGGATGCGACGCCGCTACCTCGACGCGAGGCCGGCCTACCCGCCACCGGGGCCGCCGATCAGCAAACCCCGGCTCTCGGAGCACCCCCTGCCCGACGAAGGAATGGACACATGACCCGACGCGAGGGACAGGTCGTCACCTTCTACTCCTACAAGGGCGGCACCGGCCGGACGATGGCCCTGGCCAACGTCGCCTGGATCCTCGCCGCCAACGGCAAGCGGGTGCTGGCCGTCGACTGGGACCTCGAATCACCCGGGTTGGCGCGCTTCTTCACACCGTTCATCGACCGCAACGCGCTGGAGAGCACCGGCGGGGTGATCGACCTGATCCGCGAGTACGAGTGGGCGACCGCCACCGTGCAGGACAAGGGCGACGAGCGCTGGCACGAGCAGTACGCGCGGGTCCACAAGTACTCCTTCTCGTTGAACTGGTCCAACTTCCCCGGTGACGGCACCCTCGACTTCCTCTCGGCCGGCCAGCAGAACAACGACTACGCCGGCGCGCTCGCCGGCATGAACTGGGACGAGTTCTACGAGCGGCAGGGCGGCGGGCACTTCTTCGACGCGCTGCGGGCCGACATGCGGCGCAACTACGACTACGTCCTCATCGACAGCCGCACCGGCTTCTCCGACGTCGCCGACATCTGCACCATGCAACTGCCCGACATCCTCGTCGCCTGTTTCACGCTCAGCGACCAGGGCATCAGCGGCGCAGCCACGGTGGCCCGCCTGGTCGAGCACCGCTCCGAGGCGCGACAGATCCGGGTGCTGCCCGTGCCGATGCGGATCGATCCCGCGGAGAAGGTCAAGGCGGACACCGGTCGCGCCGTGGCCCAGCAGCGCTTCAGCGGTCTGCCGAGCGGGATGAACGAGGCTGAGCGCGACCGGTACTGGGCCCGGATGCAGGTTCCCTACCAGGCCTTCTACGCCTACGAGGAGTTGCTGGCCACCTTCGCCGACCAGCCAGGCGTCAACGGCTCGCTGTTGTCGGCGTACGAGGTCCTGGCCCGGGAGATCACCCGGGGGGAGGTCGACTCGCTGCCCCCGATGAGCAGCACGGTACGCGACCGGATCAACGTCCGTTTCACCCGTACGGCCACGTCGGTGGAGAACGAGATCCTGCTGCGCCACGCACCCTACGACCGGGTCTGGGCGGAGTGGATCGGCCACCTGCTCGCCTCGGCCGACGTACGGGTGACCGACCCGTGGTTCGTCGACGACGTGGTGCCCGGCACCGCCCGCGAGCTGATCATCGTCTCCGAGGCCAACGCCAACGAGGAGGCGGTGCTCGCGGCGGCGGACCGGTCACCCGACCAGGTCCCGCTGGTGGTCTACGTCGCCGACGTCCGGCGGCTCGCCAACGTGCCGGCCGCGCATGCCGCCTCGGTCGCCGGGTTGGAGGCGCGGACGGCAGCCGCACGGATCCTGCGCCTCGTCGGCCGGGACGGGCTGGCCGCCGACATCGAACTGCCGACCGGACCCCGCTTCCCCGGACGCGACAACACCGTCTTCGAGGTGCCGGGCCGCAACAAGCGGTTCACCGGTCGCGAGGAGGACCTGCGCGAACTGCGTACGCTGCTGCGCAGCAGCCCGAAGGTGGTGTTGGCCGGAACCGGTCCGGTGACGTTGCAGGGCATGGGTGGCATCGGCAAGAGTCAGCTGGCGCTGGAGTACGCCCACCGCTACCGCGCCGCCTACGACATGGTGTGGTGGATCGACGCCGACCAGGTGCCGTTCATCGAGTCCGCCATCGGTGACCTGGCGCCCCACCTGGGCGTGCCGTTGTCGGAGTCGAACCGGGAGAACGCCCGGCTGGTGCTCCAGGCGTTACGGCACACCGATCTGCGGTGGCTGCTCATCATGGACAATGCCGACGAGGTCGAGGGCGTCCTGCCGTACGTGCCAGACGGCAGGGGTCACGTCCTGATCACGTCACGGAACCTCCAGTGGATCGAGCGGGCCGCCACCGTCCAGGTCGACGTGTTCAAACGGCCGGAGAGCATCCAGCACCTCATGGAGCGGGTGCCCAACATGCGGGCCGAGCAGGCCGACCGGGTCGCCTCCCTGCTCGGCGACCTGCCGATCGCGGTGACCGCCGCTGCGGCCTGGCTGGCTGACACCGGCCACTCGGTCGACGACTACCTCGCCGAGATCACCCGTTTCGGTCCGGGTGCGGTGATGGAGCCGAACAGCAACGTCTCGGTGGAGGCCACCTGGGAACTGTCGCTGAGCCACCTGCGGACCGGAAGTCCGGCGGCCTACCGGGTGCTGCAACTGTGTTCGGTGCTCGCGCCGGAGATCTCCGCCGACCTGGTCTACAGCGACGAGTTCGCCGAGGCGCTGGTGCCCTTCCATCCCCAGGCCAAGGAACGGCTGGTCCGTCAACAGCTGGTGCAGCAGGCGAACCGGCTCGCCCTGGTCCGGGTCGACCTGCGCGCCGACACCCAGGCGGGGGGCGAGCGGGGCAGGGGCGGACTGGTGATCATGCACCGCCTGTTGCAGCACGCCGTGCGGTCCCGGATGACCGAGGAGGAACTCGCCGAGGCGCATCGCCAGGTGCACCTCGTGCTGGCCGCCGCCCGCCCGGACGGCGAGGTCGACGATCCGGAGGGATGGCCCCGGTTCCGGGTGATCTGGCCGCACCTGGAGGCCTCCAAGGCGCTGCTCAGCAGCCGGGTCGAGGTACGCTCCCTGATGATCGACCGGGTCCGCTACCTGATGCTGCGGGGTGACCTGGAGAGCGGCCGGCTGCTCGGCCAGGAGGTCGCCGACGCGTGGGAGCGGTTACTGGCGGCGGAGACCGACGAGTCCGCGCGCAACGACCTGCGCCGACAGTTGCTGCACCTACAGTTCAACCTCGCCAACATCCTCGCCTTCCTGGGGCAGTTCACGCAGTCCCGGGCGCTCGACGAGCAGGTGCTCACGGCGCAGCGTGAGCTGCTCGGTGAGGACCACCCGCACACCCTGATGACGGCTGGCGGGCTGGCCCGCGACCTGCGCGGTCTCGGCCTGTACAGCGAGGCCCTGCGGCTGGACGAGGGCACCTTCAACGCCTGGAAGCGCAACTTCACCGAGGAGCATCCCCGGACCCTGGCCGCCCTCAACAACCTCGCCAGCACCCAGCGGTTGATGGGGCGCTTCCGTGAGGCGCGCAGGAACGACGAGGCAGTGGTGGCCGGCCGCCGTGCCATCCTGGGCGAGAACCATCCGGACGCGCTCGCCTCGTCCGCCTACGTCGGCATCGACATGCGCGACGCGGGCGACTACGAACAATCGGTCACCCGGCTGCGCAGTGTGCACCAGGATCTGCTGCACACGGCGGGCCCCGAGCATCTGATCACCCTGCGGACGCAGACGAACCTGGCAGTCTCGCTGCGCGCCGCCGGCAACGCGGTCGAGGCGGACCCCCTCCTCGAAGCCGCCTACGAACTGCTCACCCAGCGGTTCGGACCCGACAACCCCGAGACCCTGACCTGCCGGCTGAGCCTGTCCATCAATCTGCTCACCCTCGACCTCTTCCAACGCGCCAGCCGGGAACTCACCGAGGTGCACCGCATCTACCAGAGCAATCTCGGCTCCGACCATCCGTTGACCCTGGTCTGTCTGGTCAACCTGGCCATGGTCGCCCGCCGGGCCGGTGACTTCGCGCAGGCGCGGCAGCTCGCCGGCGATTCGGCAGCGGCGCTCGCGACCGTGCTGGGTGCCGACCATCCGTATCCGCTCTCCGGGTGGATGAACCTGGGCATCTGTCTCGCCGACCAGCCGGACCCCCCGGAAGGCCGGGAGGCCGCCGACAGGCAGGCGCTCGACCTGCTGCGGCACGCCTGCGAGGGCCTCGTCGACAGGCTCGGCCCGGATCACCCCAACACGCTGCGGTCACGGGCGAACCTGCTGCTGATGCAGGACCGGACCGGTTCCGGCCGGCGGGGAGAGATCGAGGCGGTCATCCGTGAGCTCGCCTACCGGATGGGTGAGCACCACCCGGCCGTGGACACCGTACGCCAGCGTCGGCTGCAACGCCGCATCATCGACCCCCATCCGATCTGACCCGCGCCCGGTCCCCGGCTAGGTCGCAGGCGGAGTCTGCCCGAGCAGGCGCAGCGCCGCACGGGCGGCGGGCAGGGTGGGCTCCGCCGGTGTCCGGCCGTGCGCCCGCAGATAGTCGAGAAGCAGACGACGCAGTCTCCCCTCGTCGAGGAACTCGTCAGGCAGCCGGTGTGCGAGCAGTTCGGCCATCGTGGTGGGCGGAATCTTGTGCCAGGCGAGATCGGCGTACTCGCCCAACGCCATCAGCAGCCACAGCGCGGTGCGGTTGTCGACCTGGGCGGCGGCGAACTGCTCGGCCATCTCGGCCGAGACCACGCCGTCCTCCAGGGGAAGCTCGGCCAGCCGCGCCTCGATGTCGGCAAGCACGGTCCGCACCCGGGGGACGTGACGCTCCGGAAGCCGGTCGAGCCCGCGACGAAGGATCAGCGCGTGCAGCACGGCATGGTCCTCGGGAACGCCGATGAGATCGAGCAGGGTGGGAAAATCGTCGATCAGGTAGGGACAGGCGATGATCAGCTCGGGTAGTGCGGTCACCGAGCTGGGCACCCGGGTCAGCGCCACCCGGGTCAGCCCGCAGACCACCTCCCGGGGCAGTTGGGCGGCGTCCTCCGCCAGGCACTCCAGCAGCAGCGTGGCGCTCGTGCTGGACACCGCGTCGGGACGGTCCACGGCCCGTTCCCACAGCCGCCGGTAGCTCAGCTCGTCGTAGAGGATGAGGTGACGCAGGGACGGCACCGGCCACCGCCTGGTGGCCAGCGCCACCAGTTCGGCGTGGAAGCGGGCCGCCTCGAAGCTGTCCGGCTGTCGGTCACGCCAGGCCCGCGCTCCGGCTTGGAGCTGACCGTAGGTGGTGACGTCACCGAGCAGCCGGGCCTCCTCGGCGGCCACCGACATGCCGGCCCGGCGGACCCGCCGTCGTCCGACCCGGCCGTCGACGTCCCGCCCGAACCAGCTGAGCATGGTCACCTGGTCCTTCTCGGCCAGACCTGCCCGCCACAGCCGGACGGTGGACACCCAGGTGTCGTCGTCCATCAGGTCGGTGTACGGCACGCCGTCGGCCGACACCAGCACGGCCAGCGTCACCAGGTTCGCGGTGTAGGCGGCGAGCAGACGTACCGGGTCGAAGGGAGCGGGCCGGTAGCCGTCCACCCCCGCGAGGTTGCCCCGTTGCCGGGCCCCGGCCAGCAGTCCGACGATGGCCGCGGTCATGCCGCTGCGCTCCTCCGGGTGCCGGGAACTGAGTTCCTCGACGAAGGCGACCACCGCCTCCCGCTTGACCAGGGGTTGGTGGGACAGCAGGGCACGGAACTGGCCGGTGTCGAGCTGGTGGCCGAAGCTGGTGGGGGTGCGGGTGCGCCGGTGCAGGTCGGCGAGTTCGCGCAGTGATCCCACCACGTACTCGGCGATCAGGAAGTCACCGATGGTCGCGTGCAGGAACTCGTACGTCCGCCGGGTGTCCTCGCCCTGGAGGTCGTCCGGACCGTACACGACGAAGAAGGCGGCGGTGACGAGTTGTTCCGGCCCGAGCACGTCACCGAGTTCGAAGCGGGAGCCGTCACCGACGCCACCGCCGAAGCAGTCCAGGTCGGCCCGGAGCGTGGCCCGGTTCACCACTTCGCGGTTGCGGTTGAACATGGCGAACGCGGTGACCGCCAGGTCGTGGCGCAGGCGGTGTTCGCGGGCGTCCCGCTCGTGCTGGTCGAGGGTGTCAGGTGACTTCTCGGCGACCTGCCGCCGGATGAAGGCCGTGAGCAGACCGGTGAAGAGGTCGGACCGCGAGATCCCGGCTTCGGGGCGACGGTCGACGCGGTGTTCGTTGTAATGGATGGCCAGCAGGGTGAGCAGCAGCGGTTGGTGGGCGAGTTCACCGTGCGACAGCAGATCCTGGGCCGCCAGCTGGCGGTAGCCCGGCTGTTTCTCGTTGGCGGTGTTGACGGCGGCCACCCACGTGTGCACCTGTGCGTCGGTCAGGTCTTCGAGGCGGACCAGCACGGTGCCCTGGGGGACGCTGACCCGGTCCATCACCAGCATCCGGGACGTGATGATCGGCATGACCGAACAGCCCAGGTCCCACTGGGCCTCCTGGAACTCGGCGACCCGTTCGATGTACTGGGCGTGGGCCGTGCCGCTGACCTGGACGAGTTCGTCGAACCCGTCGAACACCACCACGATGGTCGTGTTGCTCGTGGCCCGGCGCAGGTCCGCCCACCGGATACGCTCGTCCATCACCTGTTCGATCGCGGACTCGATCTGTTCCGTCGGCGACGTGGCACCCGACAGCCGACGCAGTGGCACGGTGATCGCGGTGAACCGGGTCGCCGGCAGCCGCGCCGCGATGACCCGGGTCAACAGCGTCTTTCCCGCCCCCGGCTGGCCCAGCACCAGCAGGGGGCGGTGCAGGCTCGCCGGATCGGTCAGGTAGTCGGAGAGGAAGCCGACGAGGTCACTGCTTCGCTGCTGCTCCGCCCACCACAGGTCCCGCTCCGGCGCGGCGTCCTTGTCCTGGGTGGCGATCCGGAAGTCGGGGCTGATGAAGCCGTGTTCCACAGTCGGCAGGCGCAGGTCGAAGACGATGTCCTTGATTCTCAGCAACGGTTGGCGGAACACCGCGGTCAGTGACGCGGTGAGCCGGTCGAGGGATTCGCGGAGCATGTCGGGCCGGTCGGCCGGTGCCGATCCGACCAGCCCCGACAGGTTCGTCGACAGCTCGGCCAACGCGTCCAACCGGTGCGTCACGTCCAGGGACAGCTGCCGGTTGTCGTTGCGGTTGTGTTCGATCTCCTGCCGGAGCATCCGGAATCCGAACTCCGGAAGGTCGGCGGCGAGGCGGTCGAACCGGGCCTCGTAGTACTGCATGCTGCGCTCGACGACCCGGGACCGCAGCGACGTGAGGTCCAGCCCGCGCCGCACCTCGCTCCACGCGGCGAGACCCTCGCAGAAGGCGATGGTGGCATCGTGCAGGAGGACGTACGCCTTCTTCATGTCGCGGCGGGTATCGCCCATGCCGTACACCGACGACGGCAGCGGGAAGTGTCCTGCGTCGATCTCCTGCGGCAGGGTGCGCTGACGACGACCGGCCGACGCCATGGCCGTCTTCTCGGCATCGGTCAGTTCCAGCCGGTCGAAGCCCGGCCCCACCTCGTCCCGGAAGCCGTCGAAGAAGGCGGCCAGGGCCAGGACCGTGTGGCTGGCCTCCAGCAGCTCGTAGTAGGACTTCCCCCCGGAGGACCTGATCCGGCCGGCCTGGTTGCCTGTCGCGTCGCGGACGAGTTGCAGAAGCGTGTTCGTCGGACCGAGCAGGGCCAACGCCGCACCGTTGGTGAGCGCTCCGGCTCCCAGGATCCCCACGTTGACAATCTTGCCGGCGTCGGTGATGCGGGCGTTGCCGGGAGCCAGGAGCCGTAACGCATCCCGATAGCTGAGGCTCGAACGGCGCGGCATGCCGCCCCTTCCGCTGCGGGGGGTCGGATCCACTGAGGATACGCAACCCCGGTGACCGGGCGCTGTCGGACATTCACCCGCTGGCAGCACCCGGGGGGTCAGTAGCCGATCCGGAAGGTGGCGTCCTGCCGGTCGGTGGCCGGTGAGCTGCCCGTGAGCGGGTCGATGCGCAGCAGGTAGGCGTAGTGGCGCAGGTACCGGTCGGGGAAGTTGTACGAGCGGAACGACGTCCACGAGGAGTCGGCGAGGCCGGCCGTGCGGTAGAACGTGGCGTCGCCCCGGAACGCGCTGGTGCCGTCGTTGGCCGCCAGCCGGATCGTGTAGTCGTAGTGGCGCAGGTAGCGGTCGGGGTAGTTCACCGAGCGCAACGACACCCCGGCCGGGTCGGCCAGGCCGGGCACCAGGGTCCACAGCTGGTCCTGGTACGGCTCGAACGGGTACGTGTCGATGCGTCCGACGTTGTCGGCGTGCCGCAGGTAGCGGTCCGGGAAGTTGTACGACTTGATCCGGTTCCAGGTGGGCAGCCCCCAGGCGGCGGTGAGCGTGGTGAGCTCGGCCGCGGTGACGGGGGTGATCCCGGGATGCTTGGAGTTCAACGGCTGGGTGTACGCCCGGTCGTTGAGCAGGCTCCACGTGCCACCCGCCACGTTGCCGGTCTGCCAGCAGAAGAACCGCCCGTTCGGGCTCCACGTGTCGCCCCACAGGTACCAGGTGTTCGCGGTGTGGGACTTGACGATCTGCGGGGCCTCGACGCCCCGGCCGGGGCCGATGGCGGCGGTGTGGACACTGAAGCTGCCCGGGTTGAGGGTGGTGGAACGGGTGCCGAGCAGGGTGCTGTTGGTGTTGTTCTTGAAGTACATGTAGTTGACCCCGTTGACGCTGACGAAGCTGCCGTCGATGGCGTCGTAGCCGGGGTCGAAGAACGTCTGCGGGGCGGACGCGGTCACGAAGTCGGCGGTGTAGTTGACCATCAGCACGTTACGGCCGCCGGTGACGGCGGAGTAGACCACCGCGTACTGCCCGCGCCCGGGGTCCCAGTACGCCTCGGGCGCCCAGGCGTGGGTGGCCAGGGAGTGCACCTTGAGCAGCCGGTAGCCGGTGAAGGTGCGCAGGTCGACCGAGTCCCAGACGTGCAGGTACTGGCTCTGGTAGTTCCAGTCGGTGCCGTTGAGGTCGGTGGCGAGCACCACGAAGCCGCCGTTCTGCCTGCGCAGGACGAACGGGTCGCGCAGGCCCCGGCTGCCCAGCGTCGGGGTGGCGACGGGGCGGTTCTGGTTCAGCGGGGTCCAGTTCAGGCCGTCGGTGCTGACGGCGAGGTGCAGGCCGTAGTTGGCGGCGGTCATGTTCGGCGACTCGGTGAAGTAGGCCATGACATAGCCGTCGCCGGGGGCGGCGGACGCGGCGGTGGGGCGCAGCAGGGTCGCGCCGGCGAGGGCGGCGCCGGTGGCGGACAGCAGGGTACGACGCTTCAACGGGTCACCTCGGGGTGGTGGAGGCGGGGTGGCGGTGGTCCCCGTACGGTATCGCTGACATCGATGACGTCAAGTGTCTCGATGGGCCCGGTCCCCCCTGCCCCGCAGGTCGGACGCATCGCGCCCCGGGCCGGTCGACTCCCGCTCAGCCGTCCAGGGCGCGCAACAGGTTGCCGCCGAACACGTCGGCCGCCTCGGCGGCGGAGAGTCCGTCGAGGCCGACCGGGTGCAGGGTCTGGGCGAACGACACGTGGTCGAGGCTGGGGGCGAAGTCGGAACCCCAGTAGAGCCGGCGCGCGCCGAAGTGGTGCAGCAGCGCCTCGACGAAGGGTCGGGCGGCGGGGTGCGGGTAGCCCTCGGCGGGGTCGCTGACGGCGTACAGGCCGGAGACCTTGACCCCGACGTGGGGCAGCCGGGCCAGGTCGGTCAGCGGGGCGAGCCGGTCGGCGGCGGCCGGGAGGTCCGGGACGGTCGACTGCCGGCCGGGCAGGCCGAGGTGGCTGAACAGCACCGGGCAGCCGTCGAGGGCGGCCAGCGCCCGGCCGAGGCGTCCGGCGGCCTCGGGTGGGGCGTTGAGGCTGAGGACCGTTGCCGCGTCGGTGAGCGCCCCGGCGACCTGCGTCAGCCACCCGGCGAAGGCGTCGGCGGCGGCCGGGTCCGGCAGGTACGCGGCGAGGCCGGCGAATCCCGCCGACCGGAGGCGGTCCAGTCCGGCCGGGTCGACGCCGGTGACCGGAACGTACGCCAGCGGGGCGATCCAGGCGTGCGCGGCGGCGAGCCGGGCGAGGTGCCGGTTGTTGCCGGTGAACTCCGGGCTGCCCTCGTAGCCGACCACGAGGGCCCGGGAGATGCCGTGTTCGTGGCGCAACGTCCGGTAGACGGCGAGTTCGTCACCCCCGGCCGGTGACCTTCCGTACCGGCCGGGATAACCGTCGGCGAACAGGTGCAGGTGGGCGTCGGCGCGTTCCATGGGGCGGACCATAACCGATTCTGAGCTGCCCATTGACGCGGGAGGACCCCTCGCTTAGGTTCTTGTCTCAATTAGGTCCGGATTATCGGACGTAGGCGAGGAGTGAACCGCGTGGTGCAGGCGCACGAGGACGTTGACGATCTGGTACGGCTGCGTCGGCAGCTTCACCAGCACCCCGAGCTGCGGTTCACTGAACAGCAGACCGCCACCGTGCTCGCCGGGCGGCTCGCGCCGATCGCCCGGGTGCGCACCGGCGTCGCCGGCACCGGCCTGCTCGCGGAGATCGAAGGACATGCCGAAGGACCGTCGGTGTTGCTTCGGGCCGATATGGACGCCTATCCGGTGCAGGACGCCAAGCAGGTGGGATGGGCGTCGACCAACCCGGGGGTCTGTCACGCCTGCGGGCACGACGTGCACATGACCGTGATGGCCGGCGTCGCCGCCCGGCTCGCCGCCGACCCGCCCGCCCGGGGTTCGGTGACCGTGCTGTTCCAGCCGGCCGAGGAGATCCCGTTCGGCGCGACCTCCGGCGCCGCCGCGGTGCTCGCCGACGAGGCCCTGCGCGACCGGCGCTTCGACGCCGTCCTCGGCCTGCACTGCTGGCCGGACCTGCCGGTGGGGACGATCGGGGTGGACCGGGTGACCGCGATGGCGGCCAAGGACGCGTTCCGGTTCGAGGTGACCGGCCGGGCCGCGCACGCCGCCACCCCGGCCCTGGGCCGCGACGCGATCCTCGGTCTCGCCGGCATCGTCAACCTGCTGCACGCCGGGGTGGCCCGCTCCCGCAACCCGCATGAGCTGGTGGCGTTCAACATCGGCACGATCGCCGGCGGGGCCAGCCAGAGCCAGGTCGCCGAACGGGCCGAGGCCACCGGCACCCTGCGCACCCACGACGAGGCCGTCCGCGCCCGGCTCAAGGAGGTCATCGAGCGGATCGCCCGGCAGCAGGCCGCGGCGCTCGACCTCGGGTTGCGGTTCACCTGGGCCAACGAGATGCCCCCGGTCCGCAACGCGGCGGCCCTGGTGGCGCTCGCCCGCGCCGAGCTGCCCGGGGTGGTCGAGGTCGCCGACCTGACCGAACCCCCACTGACCACCGACGACTTCGCGCTGCTCGCCGCGCTCGGCCCCAGCCTGTACGTCAAGCTCGGCGTCACCGGCGAGCAGGGCGGCGCGCCGCTGCACTCCGGCGCGTTCGACGTCGACGAACGCTGCCTGCACGTCGGGGTGACCGCCCTGGAGCGGCTCACCCGGGCGGTGCTCGACGGCCGGCTGGCCGCTCCCGACGGTCACGGGGACGCCGGGGCCGGCCGGCCCGGCCCGGGTGACCGGGCCGACGCCGTCGAGGTGGTCGGGGCATGAGCCGCCCGTCGGTGGCCGTGATCGGGGCCGGGGCGTTCGGGGTCCGGCACCTGGCCGCGTACCGGTCGCTCGGGGTGCCGGTGACCGCCCTGGTCGAGCCGGACCCCGCGACCCGCGCCCGGGTGGCCGCCCAGTACCAGGTGCCGCAGGCGTACGCCGACGTCGCCGGCCTGCTCGCCGACGCGACGCCGGACGCCGCCTCGGTCTGCGTGCCCGGCCCGGCGCACCGGACGGTGGCCGTGGCGCTGCTCGACGCCGGGGTGCCGGTGCTGGTGGAGAAGCCGTTGGCCACCACCGTCACCGACGCCGCCGCCATCGTCGCCACCGCCGGCCGCACCGGCGTGCTCTGCCAGCCGGGGCACATTCTGCGGCACAGCCCGCCGCACCGGGCCCTGCACGACGCGATCCGCGCCGGCCGGCTCGGCGACGTGCTCGCCGTGTCGTCCCGCCGCGACCGGCCCCGCACCCTGAGCCGGCTCTTCCCGCGCGAACACCCCGCGCTGCTCACCGCCGTCCACGACATCGACCTGGCCCTCTGGTACGCCGGAGCGCCGGTGGTCGAGGTCCGCGCGGCGGCCCGGACCCGACCCGGATCGGCCACCCCGGTCCTGGTGTGGGCGGAGCTGCGACACGCCAACGACGTCGTGTCGTCGATCCGCAACAGCTACCTGCTTCCCGAGAACACTCCCCACCACACCTCGGACCTGGTCGAGGTGTACGGCACCGACGGGGTCGCCCACGTCGACCTCGGCCACCCCACGCTGCTCGTCCAGGGCGAGCCGACCGAGGCGCCGGACTGGCTGTTGTCCCCGGTCGACGGCGGCGGCGCGCTCGCCGCCGAGCTGCGGCACTTCCTGAGCCGGATCGACGGCACCGCACCGACGGCGGTCGTCCCGCTCGCCGACGGACTGCACGTGGTGCAGGTCGCCGAGGCCGTGGCCGGCAGCGCCGACAGCGGCGGCGCGGTCCGCCGACTCCCCTGAGCCCCCCACTTGTGACAGGAGCTAACCGATGTTTCGACGGAGATTGGCCGGCGCCCTCGCCGCCGGCATGGCCGCCGCCGCCCTGCTGACCGGATGCGGTGACGACGACGCCGCCGACGGCCCGGTCACCCTCAAGGTGCTGACCTGGGAGCCGGGTGGGGCCGAGTACTGGAAGCAGGTCAAGACCAGCTTCGAGGGCAGCCACCCGGACATCAAACTGGAGATGCAGTCCGTCCCGTTCGACAAGTACCCCGAGGTGCAGGGCCCGTACATCACCTCGCAGTCGGGGCCGGACGTGATGGCCAACAACGCCGGGCTGGAGCTGTTCGACAGGCGTGGCGCGTACGTGCCGCTGGGTGACAAGGCCGCCGAGATCACCAAGGACCTGGTCACCTACAGCGGGGCCTGCGAGGGCTTCGACACGAGCAAGACCTGCTACGGGGTGCCGTTCTCCTATCAGGGCAACGTCCTGTACTACAACAAGGCCGTCCTGACCGCCGCCGGGTTGAACCCGGAGCAGCCGCCGGCCACCTGGGACGAGTTCGGGGCCGCCTGCGAGGCGGTGAAGAAGGCCGGCAAGACCTGCCTGGCGCTGGGACTGTCCGGCACCTTCCCCGCGTACTGGGACTTCCCGGAGATCGCCCGTAACTACCTGACCGAGGACGACATCCGGGCGCTGCTCGCCGGGAAGCTGTCCTGGAAGGACCCGAAGCTGGTGTCGGTGCTCGGCAAGCTGGCCGAGATCACCACCAAGGGCTGGGCCAACAAGAACGCCCCGTCGATCACGATGCTGCCCGACGGCGCGGACATCTTCCAGCGCGGTGACGCCGCGTTCGCCGGGACCATCATCTCCGACGCGGTGAACTGGGAGGCGTTCGGCAAGGCGCTGGGCGACGACAAGCTCGGCGTCACCCGCTGGCCGGCGATCGACCCGGCCGCGCCGCTGGCCGGCAAGTTCTCCGGCATCGAGGGCGCGGTCTACGGGGTCACCCAGTGGAGCGAGAAGAAGCAGGCCGGGCTGGAGTTCATCAGCTGGCTCGCCGGTAAGGAGAACGGCGAGCTCTGGGTGAAGTACGGCAAGGGCCAGCCGCTGAACAGGACCGTCGACAAGGCGCTGCTGCCGTCGTCGCCGGCCTTCCTCAAGATCCAGGAGCTGGTCGCCCAGCCGACCCTGCACGCGGGCGTGATGCTCTCCGGCCCGGAGGCCGACGCCCTGGCCCGGGGCTGGCAGCAGGTCACCCTCGGCCAGCTCACCGTGGACAAGTGGGCCGACCAGATGCAGCAGGCGCTGGAGCGCAGTCCCACGAAGAAGCAGGGCAAGTGACCACCGGCGGGCGGGGCGACGTGGTGTCGCCCCGCCCGCCCGACCCGGGGAGAGGAACCCTGATGACGATCTCCACCGCGCCGGTGTCGGACCCGGTGGCCGCCGACGGCCGACCCGCGCCGACCCGCCGACGGCGTCCCGGGCACGCCCGGGAGTGGTGGCTGGGCGCCGCCCTGGTGCTCCCCGCCGTGGTGCTGGCCGTGCTGTTCAAGCTGGTGCCGCTGGTCCGGGGGGTGGTCACCAGCTTCGAGTCGTCAAGCGGCTTCGGTGGCAGCGAGTTCGCCGGGGCGGACAACTACACCCGGATGTTCGACGACCCGATGGTGCTCACCAGCTTCCGCAATGCGCTGCTGGTGGTGGCCACCCTGCCGGTGTGGATCGTCCTCCCGTTGATCCTGGCGCTGCTGATCCACCAGCGGTCGCCCGGGTGGAAGTTCTTCCGGGCGGTGTACTTCGTGCCGTACACCATCGCGCCGATCGTGGTCGGCATCATGTTCCGGCAGATCCTCGCCCCCGACGGACCGCTGAACGCCCTGCTGCGGTTCGTCGGCCTGCAACCGCTGGCGATCGAGTGGCTCAACGGCCGCTACAGCGCGCTGTTCTCGCTGGTGGCGGTCGCCCTGTGGAGCTTCTTCGGGCTCGGCGTGATGACCTACCTCGCCGGCCTGGCCACCATCCCCGAGGAGACCCTGGAGGCGGCCTACCTGGACGGGGCCGGGTTCTTCCGGCGGCTGTGGTCGGTGGTCGTGCCGATGCTGCGCCCGACCGTGGCGTACTGGAGCGTGCTGTGCGCCTCGGGCGTGCTGATCTGGCTGTTCCCGCTGATCTACGCGCTGACCCAGGGTGGGCCGGGCGACGCCACCATGCTCCCCGAGTACCTGGTCTTCCTCACCACCTTCCAGTTCCTGGACCGCGGCTACGGCTCGGCCATCGGCATCGCCCTGTTCGTCTTCGTCGCCGTGCTGTCGATCTTCAGCGTCCGGCACATGTTCACCGAGGGGACGCGTAAGCCGCGATGAACCCGCGACACTTCGCCCGGATCGGGCGCTACCTGTTGACCTTCGCGCTGGTCGTCGTCGCCGTCGCGGCGATCTACCCGCTGCTGTTCACCGTGGTCAGCTCGGTGAAGACGCAGTCCGGTTTCGCCGACGACCCGCTGGGCCTGCCGGCCGGGATCACCTTCGAGAACTACCTGGAGGCGTTCCGCCGGATGGACATGCCCCGGCTGCTGCTCAACTCGCTGGTCACCACGCTCGGCGGGTTGGTGCTGTCGGTGCTCGCCGCCCTGCTGGTCGCGTACGCGGTGACCAAGCTGCGGTTCCGGGGCGGGAAGGTGGTCTTCCTGCTGATCATCGTGACGCTGACCATCCCCAGCCAGGCGATCATCTACCCGCTCTACCAGACGGTGCTGGACCTGGGCATGTCCGGCCAGTACCAGGGCCTGATCCTGGCGTACGCGGCGTTCGGGCTGCCGCTGGGCACCTACCAGCTCGCCGGCTACTTCCAGCAGGTGCCCGACGAGCTGATCGAGGCGGCCCGGGTCGACGGCGCGGGGCACCTGACCATCCTGTTCCGGCTGCTCGCCCCGATCGCCACCCCGGCCATCGCGGCGCTGGCCATCTTCAACTTCGTCTGGATGTGGAACGACCTGCTGCTGCCGCTGGTCATCATGGGCGGCTCGGACAGCAAGACGCTGATGGTCGGCGTCTCCCTGCTCAGCGGCCAGTACGACGTGTCAGTCCCGCTGGTCAGCGCCGGCCTGATCGTGGCGCTGCTGCCGGTGCTGATCGTCTACCTGGTCTTCCAGCGGCAACTCGTCTCCGGCGCGCTCGCCGGCTCCGGCAAGTGACGCCGACGGCCGGGCCGGGTGGGCAGGTGTGCCACCTGTACCGGCTGCGCCCCGGCGCGCAGGCCGAGTACGAGCGGCGGCATGCCCGGATATGGCCTGAGCTGTCCGCGCTGCTCGACGAGGCAGGCGTCTACGACTACCACATCTACCGGCACGACCTGCTGCTGATCTGCGTGCTGCGGACCCGTCACGGGTTCGCGCACGCCCGCGCGGTGACCGCCGCCTCGCCGGTGCAGGCCCGCTGGACGGCGTCGCTGTCGGAGCTGTTCGCCGAGATCGCCGACGCCGACGGCGAGCCGCTGTGGGCGTACCCGGTGTTCCACCACCCGGGGCAGCCGCCGCCGTGAGCGGCGCGACCACGTCACGACGGCCCGGCGGGGAGATCCCGGCCGGGCCGTCGCGGTGCCCGCCGTCAGACCGCGTACGCCACCGAACCGTCGGCGCGCAGCGGGATGCGGGTCAGCGGCCGACCGGTCAGGTCCAGCGGGCGGGTGTCGGTCAGGTCGAGGGTCACGCCCAGGCCGGGTTCCTGCGGCACCGGCAGGAACCCGCCCTCACGGCGGACGCAGGCCCGCGCCGGGCCGTCGGCGAGCTGGTCGTCCAGCGGCGAGTACTCCTGGGTGACGAAGTTCGGGATGACCGTGTCGAGCTGCACCGAGGCCATGGTGAGCAGCGGACCCAGGCAGTTGTGGGTGACCACGGCCGCGTGGTGCGCCTCGGCCAGCGCGGCGATCTTGCGGGCGTGGCTGAGCCCACCGGCCAGCCCGACGTCGGGCCGGACGTACTGGGCGCCGGCCTGGGCCAGCAGCTCCTTGAACTCCCAGATGGTGTGCAGCCGTTCCCCGTTGGCCATCGGCACGCCCGACGCCCGCCGGCCCACCTCGGCCTGGCTGCTCACGCTGTCGATCTGGATCGGGTCCTCGACCAGCAGCGGCAGGTGCCGGGCCAGCGCCGGCACCACCGCCTGCGCCTGCAACGGGGTGAGCTTGCGGTGCAGCTCGATGAGCAGGTCGACGTCCGGGCCGACGGTGTCGCGGACGGCGGCGGTGGTGGCCTCGGTCTCGGCCACCAGCCGGGCTTGCGACAGGTCGCCGTAGGCGGCCGGCAGCGGGTCGAACTTCACGGCGGTGAAGCCGTCGGCGACCGCGGCGGCGGCCTGTTCGGCCAGCGCCTGCGCGCCGGTGCCGGGCAGCAGCAGGTGCAGCCGGATGCGGTCGCGGACCCGGCCGCCGAGCAACTGCCACACCGGCACCCCGAGCCGCTTGCCCAGCAGGTCCCACAGCGCCAGGTCGACGGCGGAGACGGCGGCGGTGAGCACCGAGCCGCGGAACGGGCCCATCCGGTAGAGGTGGTGCCAGTGGTGCTCGATCCGGTCCGGGTCGGCCCCGAGCAGGTACGGCCGGAACGTCTGCACCACGGCGTGCACCGCGTCGGGGTATCCCCAGCACGCGGACTGGCCCACCCCGGTCCGCCCGTCGGACGTGCGTACCTGGACGAAGTGCGCGTCTCCGCGTACCGCCGACTCCACCTCGACGATCTCCATGCCGACTCCCCCAATTAGAGACCAATAACGGCCACAAACTTGCTTGTGCACTCTTCCATAGCCCTGGACTGCTGGTCTAGGCTCCTCAACCAACGAGCCGGAATAGGGCTCAATTATCTCTGGGGGTGTGATGGGGCAGCTCGACGACTATCGGCTGATGGCCCGGATCCGCCGGTTCGAGGAGCGGCTGACCGCCCTCAAGGACGCCGGTGAGATCCCGGGCTCGATCCACCTGTGCAACGGCCAGGAGGCCATCCCGGTCGGCGCGTGCCGGGCGCTGCGCGACGGCGACCACGTCACCGCCACCTACCGCGGCCACGGCTGGGCGATCGCCCGCGGCGTCGACCTCGCCGGCCTGTTCGCCGAGATGATGGGACGCGACTCGGCCCTGTGCGGCGGACGGGCGGCCTCGCCGTACCTGTCCGACCCGGGACGCTGGTTCGTCGGCGAGAACTCCATCGTCGGCGCGGGCGTGCCGATCGCCACCGGCGCGGCGCTCACCGCCCAGCGCACCGGCAGCGGGGCGGTCAGCGTGGTCAGCATCGGCGACGGCGCGATGAACCAGGGCAACGTGCACGAGGCGCTCAACCTCGCCGCCGTGCTCGACCTGCCGCTGGTGCTGGTGCTGGAGAACAACGTCTACTCCGAGATGTCCCGGATCTCCGACATGGTGCGGGTGAAGCAGCTCGCCGAACGGGCCGCCGGCTACGGCCTGCCCGGCCGGGTCGTCGACGGCAACGACCCCGACGCCGTCGCCGAGGCGGTCACCGAGGCCGTCGACCGGGCCCGGGAGGGCTCCGGCCCGTCCATCGTGGAGGCGATGACCGAACGCCTCGTCGGCCACTACAGCGGCGACGTGCAGCACTACCGCCCGGCCGGCGAGATCGCCGCCGCCCGGCAACGCGAACCCCTGGCCCGCATCCGCCAGGCCGCCGACGCCGACCTGACCGCCCGGCTCGACGCCATCGACGCCGAGGTGTCCGCCGAGATCGAAGCCGCCGTCACCGCCGCCCGCGCCGTCCCCCACCCGGACCCGGCGACCGCCGAGGAGCACGTCTATGTCTGAGTCGCTGCGCTACATCCAGGCCGTCAACGCCGCCCTCACCTGGGCCCTGGACAGCCGGACCGACACCATCTATTTCGGCGAGGACGTCGCGCTACCCGGCGGCCCCTTCGGCGCGACCAAGGGACTGCACAAGCGGTTCGGCTCCGAACGGATCTTCGACACCCCGATCTCCGAGACCGGCTTCCTCGGCATGGCCCTCGGCGCGGCCATGACCGGACTGCGCCCCATCGCCGAGATCATGTACGCCGACTTCTCGTTCGTCGCGATGGACCAGATCGTCAACCAGATCGCCACCATCCACTACTCCAGCGCCGGCCGGTGGAAGGCCCCGCTGGTGATCCGGATGCAGCAGGGCTACTCCCCCGGGGCGTGCGCCCAGCACTCCCACTCGCCGGAGGCGTACTTCGCGCACACCCCGGGCCTGCGGGTCGCCCTGCCGGCCACCCCCGACGACGCGTACCAGATGCTGCGCACCGCCGTGGTCAGCGACGACCCGGTGGTGGTCGCCGAGGCCCGGATGCTCTACCCGACCCGGGGCCCGGTGCGCACCGACGCCCCGGTCGAGCCCGTCGGCGGGGCCCGGGTGGTCCGCCCCGGCACCGACGTCACCGTCGTGGCCTGGTCCCGGATGGTCTCGGCGGCCCTCGACGCCGCCGGCGCCCTGGCCGAGGAGGGCATCGACGTCGAGGTGGTCGACCTGCGCTGGCTCAACCCGCTCGACTTCGACACCGTCGCCGCGTCGGTGGCCCGCACCGGCCGGCTGGTCGTCGCCCACGAGGCCAACCTGACCGGCGGCTTCGGCGCGGAGATCGCCGCCCGCGCCGCCACCGAGTGCTTCACCGACCTGCGCGCCCCGATCGCCCGGGTCGCCGCACCGGACGTGCCGATGCCCGCCGCGCCCGCCCTCCAGGCCGTCGTGGTGCCCGAGGCGGCCACCGTCGCCGACGCCGTCCGTCGGACGGTCCGGGCGTGAACGACGCCGTCCCGCCCGCTGCCGCGGGCGCACCCGACGCACACCGGCCGGCCGGCGCGGACCCGCACGACGGCACCCCGCCGGCCGGCGTCGGCACCCCCGGCACCGCACCCGCCGGTCTGCTCGCCGGCCGGCGGGTGGTGGTCGTCGGCGGCGCGTCCGGCATCGGCCGGGCCACCGTCGCCGCCGCCGCGGCGGCCGGCGCGGCCGTCGCCGTGCTCGACGCCGACGCGGTCGGCGCGGACACCGCCGCCGCGCAGGTCCGCGACGGCGGCGGCCGGGCCTGCGCGCACCGGGTGGACGTCAGCGTCGAGACCGAGGTCGCCGAGGCGCTCGACGCCGCCGCCGCCGACCTCGGCGGGATCGACGCCGTGCTGCACGTCGCCGGGGTGATGCGCGGGCAGGGCCTCGACGTCCGGGACGTGCCGGTCGCGCTCTGGGCCCAGGTCATCGCCGTCAACCTCACCGGTCCGTTCCTGGTCGCCAAGCACGCCGCCCGGCACCTGCTCCCCCACGGCGGGGTGCTCGTGCTGGTCGGCTCCAAGGCGGGCGTGCAGACCGGCTCAGGCTCGGTACCCTACGGCGCGAGCAAGGGAGGGTTGCACGGTCTGGCGCTCACACTGGCCCGCCAGCTCGGTCCACAGGGGATCCGGGTGCACACGCTCTGCCCCGGCGACATCGACACGCCACTGATGCGGCGGTCGCTGTCCGAGGCACGGGCCAACGGCGCCGACGGCGGACGGATCGCCGCCGTCGAGGCCACGCTGGGCCGCCCCGAGGACGTCGCCTCGGCGCTGGTCCTGCTGGCGTCGTCGGCGAGCGCCGGCCTCACCGGCACGGTCTGTACCGGCTGAGCACCCCACCCACCAGGGCAGCGGCACACCACGTGGAGGCATTGTGATCGGCATCATCGGCCCGGAGGACTCGATCCGGCTCGTCCGGGAGGTCGCGGCCGGGGAGGGCCGCGCGGAGTCGATCACCACCCGCGCGTACACCCGGCCGGAGCAGGCCCCCGAGCTGGCCCGCGAACTCGACGAGATGTGCCAGGTGCTGCTGTTCACCGGACGCATCCCGTACACCTTCGCCACCGCCACCGGGGAACTGCGCGCCGAGATCGACTACGTCCGGCACGCCGGCATCGACCTCTACCGCACGCTGTCGCGGATGCTGCTGGCCACCGGCGGGCGGCTGCCCCGGGTCAGCGTCGACACCATCGAGGCGGAGACCGTCCGGGAGACGTACCACGACATCGAGGTCGAGCCGCCCACCGAGATCCTGCCCATCGCCGACTCGTCCGGGCTGCTCTTCTCCGGCCTCGACGAGATCACCGCCTACCACCGGGAACGGTACGCCTCCGGCGCGGTCGAGGCGTGCCTGACCTGCCTCGGCGCGGTGCACCGGGACCTCGCCGACAGCGGGGTGCCGGTGTGGCGCGTCGAGCACACCCGGGCGTCGGTCCGTGACGCGCTGCGCCGGGCCTGGCTCGCCGCCGAGGTACGCCAGTCCCGGGCCACCCAGATCGCGGTGATGATGGTCGACCTGGGCGCCCCCACCCAGCGGGCACAGGACCCGTACCAGGCCGAGCGGCAGCGGCTACGGGTCCGCGAGGCGCTGCTGGAGCACGCCGAACGGATGCGCGGCCGACTCGCCACCGTCGACGACCGGACGATGATCATCACCACCACCCGGGGAACCGTGGAGAGCGCCCTGGCCCGGCACCGCGACGGGCACGCCTCGCTGCTCACCCTGCGCGGCATCGACGTCGAGCACGCCGTCGGCTTCGGCGCCGGCACCACCATCGCCGCCGCCGAGGACAACGCCCGCAAGGCCCTGGCGCTGGGCCGGCACAGCGGCGACACCCACGTGGTCTTCCCCGACGGGGAGGTCCACTCCAGCCGGCAGACCGCCGTGCGTCCCCGGCTGCGCGAGACCGGCCCGGGCATGCTGCGCGTCTCCGAGCAGCTGCGGATCGGACCGCTGTCCACCCGACGGCTGCTGGAGGCGCTGCACCAGATGGACCCCGACCAGATCACCGCCCGGGGCCTCGCCGACGCGTACGGGGTGGAGGCCCGCTCGGCCCGCCGGCTGCTCAACGCGCTGCGCGCGGCCGGCTTCGCCGAGGAGGTCGGGGTGCACGTCAGCACCGGCGCGGGCCGCCCGCAGACCGTCTACCGGGTCGCCATGCAGCGGCTGCTCGGCGCGATCGGAGCCGACAGGTGAGCCGCCCCGCCACCGGGGAGCTGCTCTTCGTACCGACCTACCTGGTCACCGCCACCTTCGCCGCCGACGCCGCGCTCCGGCGGGACCCGCACCGGGCCGCGCACCTGGCGCACATGCGCGACCTGCTCGCCGACGGCACCGCCCTCGTCGTGGGGGCCCGCGCCGACCTGCGCGCCTCGGTGCTGGTGCTACGGGCCGCCGACGCGCCCGCCGCCCGCGCCCACCTCGAACAGGACCCCTATTGGCGGCACGGGGTGTGGACCGCGATCGACGTGGTCGACTACCTTGCCGCCACCGCACCGACCATCGGGAGGTCATGATGTCGTCGTTCCGAAAGCTTTCCGGGGTCCGGGTGCTCGGGGCCGAACACGCCCCGTTCGCCGCCGACCTGCTCCGCGCGGCGTGGGGCGAGGGCGGCGTCGACGCGGTGCCGGTCCGGCTCGTCGCCGACCCGGCGCTGCCCGAGGGCGGCCACCGCGTCGACGTGCCGGAACAGGGTGAGATCCGGCTCGTCGGCGACCCGTTCGCCGGCCTGGTGTACGCCGCCCGCGCCCTGCTCGCCGCCGCCACCCCCGCCGGACTGCCGGTGGGCAGCACGGTGAGCGCCCCCGGACTGCCGCTGCGCACCCTGTGGACCTGGGACCACTCCACCAACTGGGACACCCGGCAGCTCGGTCAGCAGGAGATCGGCGCGCTCAACCCGTACGCGAAGTCGGCCGACGCGTTCGGCGCGGACTACCGCCGCCTGGTCGACTTCTGCTCCCGGGAACGCATCGGCGGCATCGTCGTGTACGGGCTGCTGCGCGACGCCCACGGCGGCGTCACCGCGGCCCGTGACCTGTGCGAGTACGCCAACGCCCGGGGCGTGCGGATCATCGCCGGGGTGGGGATCAACGCCTACGGCGGGATCTACTTCGACGGCCGGCACCGCTACAACCTGGCCACCTGGCTGCGGCAGCGCCCCGACCTCGCCGCCGAACTGCCGAAGAAGGTCGGCTTCGACATCGACGAGTTCGGTGACCTGCACTTCCCGGCCAGCGAGTACATGATGGCGGCCTGCCCGTCCCAGCCGGACAACCTGGCCTGGCACCGCGACGCCATCGACTGGCTGCTCGACACCCTGCCGGTGGGCGGGATCAACTTCGAGACCGGCGACTACGGCAGTTGCGCCTGTGCCCGGTGCTCCGCCCGCACCGGCGGCGAGCGCACCTCCTGGTCGTACGAGGCGATGCGGTCGGTCTACCCGACGCTGCTGGCGACGGCACGCCGGCCCGGCCCGGCCGGGGTGCCGCTGCGCCACCTCGTCGAGGTGTACTGGGACAACATCTTCGACCTCGACGCCCAGAAGCCCCTGGCCGACCTGCCCGACGACGTCGCCTACCAGTACTGCGTGAACCGGGCCTTCTGGTACGACCAGCGGGACCGGTTGACCGCCGCGCACGTCGAGCGGCTCCCGCACACCACGAACGTGCTGCGCACCCACGCCGGTTCGCAGTGGAACCGGCAGCGCCACTCCTGGGTGCCCGAGATGTACGCCGACATGGCAGCCCGGTCCGGTTCGGCCGGGATGCGCGGGTTGACCATCTTCGCCGAACCGTCCGCCTACCACCCGACCAACGAGATCAGCTACCTGGCGTACGCCCGGTTCTCCTGGAACCCGGGGCTGGCCTGGGCGGACTTCTGGCGCGACGAGGTCGCGCCCCGGTTCGGCGGTGCGGCCGAGGCGGAGGCGTTCCGCGACGGGGCGGCGCTGCTCGACGACCCGGCGGCGAGCGGTACGGCGCTGGCCGCCGTGTCCGCCGACGCGCTGGGCATGGTCGCGGCCACCAGCGGCGAGGTGCGGCGGCGGTGGCTCTGGCTCGCCGAGCGCACCTCGCGGTACGCCTACGCCGCCGGCTGACGCCGGCACGGGCCCACCGGGGGTGGGCCCGCACCGGACGGGGTCAGTCCTCGATCCACCCGTGGGAACGGGCGAACTGGGTGAGGTGCTGCCGGATCTGGCTGATCTGGGCACCGGTGAGCGTCGGCACCTGCTCCACCAGCAGTTCCGTGATGTTGGACCGGAAGGTGAAGGCGGTCAGGACGTCGCACTCGTCGTCGTCGCCCCGATCGGTCACCGGCAGCCGGGTCACCGTCGGCGCGGCGGACGCCGACGGGCGCGACGCGACCGGGGCCCCCGGGTTGAGCAGGCGCGCGTAGAGCGCCTTGATCCCGCGGTTGCCCTCCACCGACTCGAACTCCACCCGCATCCCGGGCGCGACCGACGGACGCTGGTCGCCGAAGTCGTTCGCGTGCACGAAGACGTCCTCACCACCGCCCTCCGGGCTGATGAAGCCGTACCCCTTCACGTCGTCGAAGCTGAGAATCGTACCGACCGCCACCGCGACCACCACCCCACGAACAAGAGCCACCAGAACAGAAGAACCACCGCAACGGGAACCCAGCTTAGGGGCACCGTCATCGGCGCGGTACCCATGGTAAGGGAGGCCCGGTCCCCCACCGCACCGGTCGCGCAGCCACCGCCCGCCGAACACCACCGGTCAGTCGATGACCTCGCAGATGACGCCGTCGGCCGGCAGCACCGCGCCCACCTCGACCTGCATGTTCTTGACCACACCGGCCCGGTGGGCCAGCACCGGCTGTTCCATCTTCATCGCCTCCAGCACGACCAGGAGCTGGCCGGCCTCCACCGGTTCGTCCTCGACCACCGCGATCCTGACCACGGTGCCCTGCATCGGCGCGGTCACCATGCTGCCCGACACCGCCGGACGGGCCTGCGCGACGCTGCGCCGACGGGGCCGCGCCGGCGGGGCCGACCCGGCGGGCGTCGCCGCGAGGGCGGCCGGCAGCGACACCTCCATCCGCCGGCCGTTGACCTCCACCACCACCTGCCGGCGGGCGGGCTCCTCCGTCCCGGCGGCGGTCGGCCGGTCGTGAGGCTCCAGCCGGTTGTCGAAGTCCCGCTCGATCCACTCGGTGTGGACCAGCAGCGCGGGTCCGGCGAAGGCCGGGTCCTCGACGACCGCACGGTGGAACGGCAACGTGGTGGCCAGGCCCTCCACCGTGAACTCGGCCAGGGCGCGGCGGGCCCGTTGCAGGGCCTGGTCCCGGGTGGCGCCGGTGACCACCAGTTTGGCCAGCAGCGAGTCCCAGGACGGTCCCACGGTGCTGCCGCTGCGTACCCCGGTGTCGACCCGGACGCCGGGCCCCGAGGGGGGTACGTAGGCGGTGACCGTGCCCGGGGTCGGCAGGAACCCGCGCCCCGGGTCCTCGCAGTTGATCCGGAACTCGATCGAGTGGCCCCGGGCCGGCGGGTCGTCGTACCCGATCGGCGCACCGTCGGCCAGCCGGAACATCTCCCGGACGAGATCGATGCCGGCCACCTCCTCGCTGACCGGGTGCTCGACCTGGAGCCGGGTGTTGACCTCAAGGAACGAGATGCTGCCGTCGCTGTCGACCAGGAACTCGCAGGTCCCGGCACCGACGTAGCCGACCTCGGCGAGGACCGCCCGCGACGCCCGCCGCAGCTCGGCGTCCTGCTGCGGGGTCAGGAACGGCGCGGGCGCCTCCTCGACCAGCTTCTGGTGCCGGCGTTGCAGGGTGCAGTCGCGGGTGGAGACCACCACGACCGTGCCGTAGCGGTCGGCGAGACACTGGGTCTCCACATGCCGGGGACGGTCGAGGAAACGCTCCACGAAGCACTCCCCCCGCCCGAACGCGGCAACGGACTCGCGGACGGCCGACTCGAACAGCGCGGGGATCTCATCGAGGGTACGGGCGACCTTCAACCCCCGACCGCCCCCACCGTGCACCGCCTTGACCGCGACCGGCAACCCGTGTTTCCGGGCGAACGCCAGCACCTCGTCGGCGGAGTCGACAGGCCCCGGCGTACCAGGCGTCAGCGGGGCGCCCACCCGGCGGGCGATCGCCCGCGCGGCGACCTTGTCGCCCAGCGCACGGATGGCCGCGGGCGGCGGCCCGATCCAGGTCAGGCCCGCCGCGAGCACGGCCTCGGCGAAGTCGGCGTTCTCGGACAGGAAGCCGTACCCCGGGTGCACCGCGTCCGCGCCGGCCAGGGCGGCGGCCCGCAGGATGCGGTCCGGGTCGAGATAGCTGGTCGTCGGGGTGTCCCCGCCGAGCGCGTAGGCCTCGTCGGCCAGGGCGACGTGCAGGGCGTCCCGGTCCGGGTCGGCGTAGACCGCCACGCTCGCCAGCCCCTCGTCACGGCACGCCCGGGCCACCCGTACGGCGATCTCGCCCCGATTGGCGATCAGTACCTTGCGCACGCCTGCTCCCCTCGTCGATGTCCTCACCGGGCACCCCGGCGCCAGGCGGTCGCGCTGCGGTCCACCGGCAGGGACCGGCGCAGCACGGCGACCCGGGCCGCCCGTACCCGCTGCGGGGGCCGGTCGGCGGGCGGCGCGGCCAGTGTCTGTACCGCCACGAGGACCGCCACGATCTCCTCAGGCGTCGCGTCGGCCCGTACCGTCAGGTCCGCCCGGTCCCCGGCGGGCCGGTCCGGCCGCCCCGGACCGTGCCCGGGCCGTGCCCCCTGCGGGTACCGCCCGCCACGGAGGTCCCGCCCGGTCACAGCGGGATGTTCCCGTGCTTGCGGGGCAGCCGGTCGACCCGCTTGTCGCGCAGCGCACGGAGGGCCTCGACCACCTGGGTACGGGTCTCCCTGGGCAGGATCACCGCGTCGATGTAGCCCCGCTCGGCGGCCACGTAGGGGTTGCACAACGTCCGCTCGTACTCCGCGCGCAGCCGTTCCCGCTCGGCCCGGGGGTCGGCGGCGTCCCGCAGGGTCCGCCGGTGCAGGACGCTGACCGCCCCTTCCCCACCCATCACGGCGATCTCGGCGGTGGGCCAGGCCAGGTTGATGTCGGTGCCGAGATGCTTGGAGCCCATCACCCCGTACCCCCCGCCGTAGGCCTTGCGGGTGACCACGGTGACCATCGGCACGGTGGCCTCCGCGTAGGCGTAGATCAGCTTCGCGCCCCGCCGGATGATGCCGCCCTGCTCCTGCTCCAGGCTGGGCATGAAGCCGGGGACGTCGACGAAGGTCAGCACCGGGATGTGGAACGCGTCGCAGGTGCGGATGAAACGGGCCGCCTTCTCGCTGGCGTCGATGTCGAGCACCCCCGCGAGTTGCATCGGCTGGTTGGCCACCACGCCGACGCTGTGCCCGTCGACCCGGCCGAACCCACAGACGATGTTGCGGGCGAACAGCGGCTGGACCTCCAGCAGCTCACCGTCGTCCAGGACCGCCCGCACCACCTGCGTCATGTCGTACGGCCGGTTGCGGTCGTCGGGGATGAGCGTGTCCAGGGCGGCGTCGGTTTCGGCGGCGTCCGCGCGCTCCGACACGGCGAACACCGGCGGGTCGGTCATGTTGTTCGACGGCAGGTGCCCGAGCAGCAGCCGGACGTACTCGAACGCGTCCTTCTCGTCGGCGGCGAGGTGGTGGGCGTTTCCCGAGATGGTGTTGTGGCTGTGCGCACCGCCCAGCAGTTCCCGGTCCACCTCCTGCCCGGTGACCGTACGCAGCACCTCGGGGCCGGTGACGAACATGTGCGAGATGCCGTCCACCATCACGACGAAGTCGGTGATGGCCGGCGCGTACACCGCACCACCCGCGCACGGGCCGGTCATCAGGGAGATCTGCGGAATCACCCCGGATGCCTGGACGTGCCGCTTGACCAGCTCGGCGTAGTAGGCCAGCGACACCACCCCCTCCTGGATGCGGGCACCACCCGAGTCGTTGATGCCGATGATCGGTGTGCCGGTCCGCAGCGCGAGGTCCATCACCTTGATGATCTTCTCGCCGTACACCTCACCGAGGCTGCCGCCGAAGACCGTGAAGTCCTGGGCGAACAGGTACACCCGGCGACCGTCGATGGTGCCGTGACCGGTCACCACCCCGTCGCCGTACGGGCGCTCCCGCTCCATCCCGAAGCTGTGGCAGCGGTGTCGGGCCAACGCGTCCAGCTCCACGAAGGAGTCCGGATCGAGGAGCGCCTCGATCCGCTCCCGGGCCGTCAGCTTGCCCTTGTCGTGCTGCCGTCGCACGGCCCGTCCGTCGTCCGGGTGGTGGGCCGACTCGCGGCGGCGGACCAGCTCCGCGAGCCGCCCGGCGGTGGTGGTCGAGCCGTCGTCCGTGCCCAGGGCGTCGGAGGACCGCCCGGTCGCGGTCGGCCCGGTCGACGTCGGGTCCGGCGCGGTGCGTCCCGCGCCCGGCTGTGGTGTCGCGTTCACGGCAGCGTCACCACCTGGGCGGCGTAGGTGAGCCCGGCGCCGAAGCCGACCAGCAGGGCCGACTCCCCCGCCGCGACCGCCCCCCGGGACAGCAGGTCGTCCATGGCCAGCGGAATGGACGCCGCCGAGGTGTTGCCGGCGTGCACCACGTCCCGGGCCACCACGGTGCGCGGACCGAGCCCCAGGGCGCGCGCGGCGGCCTCGACGATCCGCAGGTTGGCCTGGTGCGGGATGAACGCCCCGAGGTCGTCCGCCCGTACACCGGCGGCGGCCAGCGCCCGGGTCGCCGTCTCGGGGACCAGCCGGGTGGCCCAACGGAAGACCTCCGGCCCGGCCATCCTCATGTAGGGCCAGGCCCCGCCGTGCCGCCACGCCCCGTCGTGGGCGATCATCTCGTGGCGTTCCCCGTCGGACCCCCAGACGACCGGCCCGATCCCCCGGTTCTCCGCCGGCCCCACGACCACCGCGCCGGCCCCGTCGCCGAAGAGGAAGGCGGTGCCCCGGTCGTCGGGATCGACGATGTCGCTCATCCGCTCGGAACCCACCACCACGACCCGGTCGACCTGACCCGAGCGCACCATCGAGTCGGCGACCGCCAGGCCGTAGCAGAAGCCCGAACAGGCGGCGTTCAGATCCAGCCCGGCGGCGTTACGGGCCCCGATCAGGGTGGCCACCCTGGGGGCGGACGGTGGTGACTGTTCGAGGATCGACATGGACGCCAGCACGACCGCGTCCACGTCCCGGGGATGCGTCCCGGACTGCGCCACCGCCTTGCGGGTCGCCTCCGCCGCCATCCCGACGATGGTCTCCCCGTCGTCGGCGAAGCGCCGCGAGACGATGCCGGACCGCTTGCGGATCCACTCGTCCGAGGAGTCGATCCGGGCGCAGATCTCGTCGTTGCCGACCACCCGGCTCGGCCGGTACGCACCGACACCGAGGATCGCCGACCCCCGGAGCCCGCTCACCTGTGGGCTCCCGTCGTCGGCACGGCGTTGACCGGCAGCGCGACCAGTGTGCCCTCCTCGTAGCGCCGACGGCAGGCGCGCCGCTGCACCTTGCCGCTGGAGGTCTTCGACAACGCGCCCCGGCGCAGCATCAGGATCTCGTCGGCCTCCAACCGGTGCTTCTCCCAGATCGCCGCCCGCACCAGTTCCCGGGCCGCCGCGAGGCCGGGCGAGCGCAGCACCCGCCCGTCCACCTCGATGAGCACCACCAGCCGCTCGGAGGTGCCGTCGTCGACGGAGAACGCGGCGGCGCAGTTCGGATGCAGCCCGGGGACCGCCTGCTCCGCCGACTCCTCGATGTCCTGCGGGTAGTGGTTGCGGCCCTTGCGGATGATGACGTCCTTGAGCCGGCCGGTGACGTACAACTCGCCGTCGTGCAGGAAGCCGAGGTCGCCGGTACGCAGGTGCGGGGTGTCCGGATCGTCGAGCAGGCGGGCCCGGAAGGACTCCTCCGACAGTTCCTGACGCCCCCAGTAGCCGCCGGCCACACAGGGGCCACTGACCCAGATCTCGCCGACCCGGCCGGGCGGGCACTGCGCGCGCGAGGTGGGGTCCACGATGCGTACCGTGGTGGACGGCACCGTCGCCCCGCAGCTCACCGCAGGGACCGGGTCGACCCGCGGTCCGTCGGCGAGGGTGACCACCCCGTCGGCCAGCGCGCCCGGATCGACCCAGAGGACCTTCGGGGGGCGGTGCTGGCTGCTGCCGGTGACCTTCAGGGTGTTCTCGGCCAGGCCGTAGCCGGGACACATCGCCTCGGCGGAGAATCCGTGCGGGGTGAACGCCTCGACGAACGAGGTGAGCGTCCCCCAGCGGACCGGCTCCGCCCCGTTCGCGGCGACCCGCCAGCGGGACAGGTCGCCAACCGCACCCGTGCCGCCCTCGGCGGCGGCGCGCACGCACAGCTCGTAGGCGAAACTGGGGGCCGCGGAGTGGGTGCCGCCGAACCGGGCGATGGCTTCGAGCCAGCGTGCGGGCCGGCGGATGAAGGACTCGGGTGCCATCAGGAACGACGGCACCCCGGCCCACAGCGGCAGCACCACACCGAAGAGCATCCCCATGTCGTGGAACAGGGGCAGCCAGTTGACCACCTTCCCGTCGGGGGCGAAGGGCCACAGTTCGTCGGTCTCCCGGGCGTTGTGCATGAAGTGCCGGTGGGTCACCACGACGCCCTTGGGGTCGCCCGTCGAACCCGACGTGTACTGGAGCAACGCGATGTCGTCAGGTCCGGGCGCGACCGCGCCCCAGTCGGGCGGCGGCGGCGCGGACGGGGCGTCGTCCGTGGCGACGAGGGCGAGTCCGGCCAGTTCGGGTGCGTCGCCGAAGCGCGACTCAAGGTCGGTCTTCACCGCCAGCGTGGTCAGGACCGTGGTGGTACGCGCGTCGTCGGCGATGCGGCGCAGCCGGGCCAGCCCGTCACGGCGGCGGGGCACCTGCATCGGGGCGCTGGCCACCCGCGCGGACATGCAGCCGAGCAGGGTGCGGATGAACTCCAGGCCGGAGGGGTAGAGCAGGACCGCCCGCTGGCCGGTCAGTCCGAGGGCCGCGAACCGGGCCGCCCGGGCCGTCGCCGCGTCGTGGAGCTGCCGGAAGGTCAGGGTCTCCTCGGGTTCCTCGCCGTCCCGCAGGAACACGTACGCGGTCGTGTCCGGCTCCGTGGCATCACGGAGTCGCAACACGTCCGGCAGGGTCCGGATCTCCGGACCGGAGGGGTGGAGCAGGCTGCTAGCCATCGTCTGCGTCTCCTTGTCGCGCCGGGACCGTCACGCACTGCCACGGCCACGGATCAAACGGAATCGCCATCGCTTCGGGCGACGGGCTGTCCACACGAGCGAATGCCTTCCGCGACCGCGGTAACGTCGAAGTCACCGAGAATTCTCCGTAGGCCACCTGCGGAAGCGGCCCGGCCCCGGACGGACCACCTCCGGCGCCGGGCCACCCGGGAATTCTCAGGAATGATCTTCGGACGGCACCGGACGGTCCACGGCCAGTCGCCAGTCGCCTTCCTCATTGCGTACGAGCACATCCGTGCAGGTCCCGTTGATGTGCGTCATCTCACCGTCCGGCCCGGGGATGTCCAGGCTGTAGTCGACGATCAGAAGGGACGTGTCGGAGGTGGTGTAGGTCTGCAGGACCTTCGAACGAATCCTCGGTCCGGTGGCGAGGAAGTCGACGAAGAAATCCGTTCGGGCCTTGCCCGACAGCGGTGCGCCGGAGATGTTCGAGACCGCATCCTCCGTGTACATGGAGTCATAGAGCGCGCCGTTTCCGGAGTTGAACACCTTGACGAACAGATCGTTCTGCAGGTCGGGGTCGTCGGGAATGGTGGAGTCGACGAGGTTGTCCACGGTTTTCCTCCTGGGCTTGTCGGTGGCCGCTGCGCGGGGCGTCAGAGCAGCGGGGTTTGCGGGTCAAGGCCGAGGATGACCCGGCCCTGTACCTCCAGATTGGTGCTGAGCAGAATCCAGCCGTGCAGCGCGAGGCCCTGAATGTCGTGGTGGAACCGCTGCAACGGCACCGCCCGCTTGATCACCGACGCGCCGCTGGCGTTGTAGAGGATCTCCACCGCCTCCTTGGCCTGCTGCGCCGCGTAGGCGCTGTGGCCACGGATGGCGGCCCGCTCGGCAAGCGTCAGTTCCTCGTACCGGTCGGCCCGGTCCTGGAGGAGGCCGTACATCTGCTGGCACAGCGCCTCGGCGGCCGCGATCCGGCTGGCGGCGGCACCGAGCTGGATGTGGGTGAGCGGATGCTGGCTCTGGTCGGTCCACTGGGTCTGGCTGATGCCGCGCCCGGGCAGCCGCTCCAGGAAGATGTCCAGCGCACCCCGGGCGATGCCGATGAACGTGGCCACCGACTGGGCGAACAGGAAGCTGTAGAGCCCGTACCCGCGCCCGGGTGGCGGCGGCGGCAGTTCGATTCCGGCGGCCATCGCGGCCTCCGCCTCGGCCGGGATGACGACGTGGTGGGCCGGCACGAAGACGTCGGTGGCGGTCGTGGTGGAGCTGCCTGTCGCCGTCAGGGAGGACGCGACCCAGTCGTCGGCGATGGCGAACCGGTCCATCGGCACCAGCGCGATGGCCTCGTCGGTGGTGCCGTCCGGACGCTGGACGATCGCCAGCATCATGTTCCAGTCCGCGCCGCGGCAGCCGGAGTTGAAGCCCCACGTCCCGTTGAGCACGTACCCGTCGCCGCTGGGCACGAGCGTGCCGGTCGGGCTGAATCCGCCGGAGATCCGGACCCCGGGCCGGGTGAAGATGTCGTCCTGCAGTTCCTCGGGGAACAGGGTCACCATCCAGGCACTCGACGCCCAGACCATGGAAACCCAGCTGGACGAGGGGCAGCCACGGGCGATCTCGGCGAGCACCTCCGCCTGTTCGGCCAGCGACAGGTCGAGCCCGCCGTACCGTTGCGGAGTGGCCATCGCGAAGACACCCGCCTTCTCCAGCAGGGCGAGGTTCTCCTCGGGCAGCCAGCGCCGCTGCTCCGCCTCCAGGCCGTTCTCCCGCAGCTTGGGTACGATGTCGCGTACGGCGGCGAGCACGTCATCCTTGGCTTGTTGCATTTACATCCCTCGAATCGTTACGAGATGGTTAAACCGCAGCAGGAATCCGCATGGCGGTAGCGGGAGGCCCGCCTCAGCAAGCCTGTAGAATTATTGCAGGACAGTCCTGTACTGTCGGTAATCAATCGTTCATTCTCGATGCCGATGAGGTGCAGGTGGATGTCCGGTTACCTAAGAGTGGACGTCATCGAGAAACTGGATCCGGGCGCTCACCAGCGGCAACCACGCACACGGCGCGGTGGCGATGAGCGGGTTTCAGCCCCGCACCCGGCAACCTGTTTACTTACCTAGAAGTAAGCACTTACCTCCAGGTTGCCACTGACCTAATCTTTATGGGTGCGACTGCGGCCGAGCCGTAATGAGGGCGGGGATTGTAGCACGTCAGATTTTGGCCAACTGCTGCCTTCTCCACCAGACCTGGCCACACAGCATCGCCCCGTCGGAGCTTCGACCGAGACCGCGCCTGCTCCGACTGACGTCGGACGGCTGCCTTCACCGCAGAAACAGTCATCCGACCCACACCCGCGAGCCTTTTACATGGGGGCAATGTGCAGTTCCGCGTCCTCGGACCGCTGGAAGTGATAGATGAGGAACACTCGCTTGTCCTGGGAGGAACAAAACAACGGGCCACGCTCGGTTATCTGTTGTTGCAGGCCAATAGGTCTGTCGCCACCAGTCAACTGATCTCCGCGCTCTGGCCCGATGACGACGCGCCGGTCTCAGCGCGGAAGATTCTGCAGAACGCTGTCTGGAGCCTACGCCGACGGGTGCTCCAACCGGCCCCGGGCAGCGACGTACCCAACCTCCTGACCAGGTCACCCGGCTACCGGCTCGTCGTCGACCCGGAGAGCGTCGACCTGCACCGGTTCCAGCGGCTCGCCGAGGCGGGGAACCGTCGGCTCAGAGCCGGCTCACCGGAGGCCGCCGCGGTCGCGCTGCGCAACGCACTGAGCCTCTGGCGGGGCCCGGCCCTGGCGGACCTCGCGGAGGCCGGCATCGTCTGGCCGGAACTGGGCAACCTCCACAATGCCCGGATGGACGCGCTCGAAGACTACTTCGACGCCGACATCTCCTGCGGTCGATACCAGGGGGTGATCAACGAACTCGGCAACGACCTCGACGGCATCGCGCTGCGCGAGCGGTCCTGCCGGCTGCTGATGCTGGCGCTGTACCGCTGCGGCCGGCAGGCTGACGCCCTGAACGTGTATGCCCGGGCCCGCACCATGCTGGCCGAGGAACTCGGCCTGGAACCCGGCCGGGAGCTGCAACTGCTGCAACAGGCGATCCTCAACCAGAGTCCCGAGCTCAACCTGGACGACACCAACCAGTTGGCGACCCACGGGCTACTGAGCGTGCCGCCCGGTCAGGTCATCGAGGTCCACCGCAGGGCCGACCCCGAGCCGATGGGCGTCCGACGCAGGGCCGCCGCGTTCGACGGCCCGGCTGCACTCGCGTCACCGGCCCGGGCCTCGGCCATCGTCGAGGAGCCGCCGGAGCCGCTGCGCAGCGAGCGGCGGAAGGTCAGCGTCATGCTGATCCGCAGCCACATCGACACCGGGACCACCAGGCTCGACGCCGCCGCCCTCGACAGGCTGCTGGAGGGCGCCAGCCAGTGGATAAGGGAGACGGTGGAGCGGTTCGGCGGATCGGTCTCCACCACCATCGGCTCGGTCACCGTCGGGCTCTTCGACGCCGACGGCGCCCGGGGCGACGACGCCGAGCGGGCCGTCCTGGCCACCATGGCCATCCGGAACCGCTGGCACCCGGTGGAGACGCCGGCAGCCGGCGACGTACCACCCAACGGCCACCGGGTGTCCTTCCGCGCCACCGTCGTCACCGGCGAGGCGCTCATGCCGAACCGGCCGGACGGCCCGGCCGGAATCTGCGGGACGCTACTGGACCGTTCCCAGGCGATGCTGCTGCGCACCGGGGAGTGTGAGATCCGGGTCTGCGCCACCACCCGGACGGACACCGCGTCCATCATCGACTGTCAGCCGACCGCGGACCCCGGGGAATGGCGGGTACGCGGCTTCCGACCCACCTCCATCGGGTTGGACACGATCCCCACCGTGGAACGCGGATTCGAGCTCGACCTGCTCGGTGGGCTCCTGGACCGGGCCCGCCACCGGCGTACGCCGCACTTCGTCACCGCCCTCGGCGAGCCCGGCAGCGGCAAGACCAGATACCTGGCGGAGCTGGAGCGGATGTTCGGTCACCGGGTCCACCTCGCGCACGTCTGCGCCGACCCGGCGGAGCTGCCGGGGCGGGACGGGGTCTTCGCCGTCCAGGCCGCGCTGGTCCGCGCGCTGTGCGAGATCCGGCCGACCGACGCGCCGGAGCGGGCTATGGAACGGCTGACCCGTACGGTACGCCGGCTGGCCGACAGCGACGAGCACGCGGACCGGGTGCTGCGGTGCATCACCCCGTTCGTGGCCGACGAACCCGTACCCGGCCTCGCGGTGGACGTACGCGAGGATCTGGCACGGTGGGGCAACTTCCTGGAGGGGACACCGCTCGACCGCCCGGTGCTGCTGCTCATCGACGACCTGCACCGCAGCGACGACGACCTGCTGCTCATGGTCGACGGCCTCGCCGACTTCATCGGAGTGCCGCTGCTGGTGGTGGCCGCGGCCACCCCGGAACTGCTGCAACGCCGCCCCGACTGGGGACGGGGCAAGCAGAACTTCACCACCATCACCCTGGAGGCGTTGTCCGACGCCGCGATCGACGAACTGGTCGACTTCGTCCACTCCAGCTCGCCGCTGCAACCCCGCGAGTCCACGCACTGGTTCCGGCGCGCACTCAGCGTGATCAAGGGCGACCGTCCCGACGAACTACGCGGTTACGTCAGATCCCTGCTGGCCACCCGGTCGGCACGGCACTTCCTCAGTGGATACCCCTCCGGTGCCCGGTCGATGTGACCCCGCCCCGCCGCGGCAGCGGTCGGGTGGCGGCTGCCGACCGGGCCACCACTGTCGAGGAACCGCCACCCGGCGCGGGCCGGGCCTGTCCGCACCTGGTGGTCAGCTGTCGCGCGGCACGGGCACGGGCACGGCCCGGGCCGGCAGGTATTCCCGACCCCACGCCCCGAGCGGCTTGAGCGCGTCGTTGAGTGCCTGCCCCCGGTCGGTCAGCGAGTATTCCACCCGCATCGGCAGGTCCTCGGAGGCTTCCCGACGGACGATGCCGTCGGCCTCGAGTTCGCGCAGGTGTTGGAACAACACCTTCTCGCTCACTCCGATGAGCCTCCTCAGCTCACCGAACCGTCGATGGCTGTCACTGAGGGCCCACAGGATGACGACCTTCCACTTGCCGCTGATCACCTCGATCGCGGCATCCAGACCACAATGTGTCGGCCGCACCCTGACACTCAATTCATTCACTCCCCGACCGGCCGGCGGCACTCTCCCCGTGAGTTCCGGTGTCCGTAGAGTCTAGCGCGCGAGAGTCGTACGGTCGCGCTGTGTTGCGGTGAAAATGACGACACGTGACGATTTCGCCGCACCCCTCACCCCGCCCCACCACCCATCAGGGCCTGCTCGTCCTGGTCCCGCAGGGCGACGCAGAGCGCCTCCAGGGCGACCCGGAGCCGCTCGATGTCGGCGTCGGCGAGGTTGAGCGACGGCTCGAACCGCAACGTGTTCGCCGCGCTCGCGGTGGGGAACGTGCGGATCCGGTGCACCCGCAGCAGGTAGCCCGAGATGACGTAGCCCAGCATGCCGTTGGCGGAGGCACCGGCGATGGCCGGTGCGGCGGAACCGGACTGGTCGTCGAACTCCAACCCGAGCATCAACCCCCGCCCCCGGACCTCGCGGACCACCCCGGGGAAGCGACGGCGCAGGTCGTGGAAGATCTCGGCCAGCTTCTCGCCCTTCTCCTTGGCACGCAGGTAGGCGGCACCGTTCTCCGCCTCCAGCAGTTCCAGCACCCGCGCGGTGACCGCGGTGGACAGGCCGTCGCGGGCGAACGTGGAGCTGTGCACCAGCGCGAAGTCGCGACGGTAGCGCCGCTGCGCGACCAGGGTCACCGCCGTCTTGGTGATACCGCCGCCGAGGCCCTTCGCCAGGGTCAGGTAGTCGGCCGCGAAGCCGATCTGGGAACTGGCGAAGAACGCGCCGGTACGCCCCAGACCGCTCTGGATCTCGTCGACGACGATCGGGCAGTCCAACGCCGCGCACCCCTGCCGGATGCGGTCCGCCTGGGCCGGCGTGACCACCCGGATGCCGCCCTCACCCTGGATGACCTCCATGACGAACGCCGCCACCACCGGGATCGGGCGCTCGACGACCACGGCGACGCCGTCGACGACCCGGACGTCCCGCAGGACGGTGCGGGTCTCCTCGGCGATGCGGTCGAACGCGTCGAGGTCGTCCAGGGACACGAACCGGGCGGCGGGCGCGAGGCCGGCGAACGGGGTGCGGTAACTCGGGTTGTGGGTCAACTGCACGCTGCCGACCAGCTTGCCGTGGAAGGAGCCCGCCAGGGCGACGAACACCGGCGGTCGTGCGGCGGCCTCGGCGTTGTCCCGCCGTAGTCCGGACAGGACGGTGGACAGGTCGGCCCCGGACCCGGGCGGCGGAGCCACCGTCTGCGCCTGGGCGGCCACCTCCGCGATGTGGGCCTCCACCTCGTCGAGCAGGGAGCGCACCCGCAGCACCCGGTCGAACTCCGCGTGCTTGAGCGCCACCTCGATCGACTCGGCGCCGCTGTTGGAGAAGATGGCGAAGTAGCGCTCGTCGGTGCCGAACTCACGGCCGACGATGTCGTTGAGCCGGGCGGCGATCTGGTCGACCGCCGGCTGTCGGGACGCCTGGGCGAGCACCGGACGGCGTTCGCTCAGGAAGGTCACGGCGGTGTCGACGAGCGCGGGATGGTTGTGACCGAGGACCAGGGCACCGTAGCCACCGGCATAGTCCACCACCGTCTCCGGCGTGCCGTCGGGGCCGACGTACCGCAGGGTGTCACCCTCGGCCCGGGTGTATTCGACATTGATGCCGAGCATGTTCAGCAATTCCTGCATCGCTGGCTCGGCGAGGGTCTGCTCTGGTGTCACGGATTGCATGCCGGTTCCGGTCCTGTCGTCGGTCGATCGCACCTGGACGGCTGCCGTTTTCGCAACCGCAAACAGGTTAACGCCACCCGACGGGGCGGCCCTCAATAGGCGGTAACGCGCCGGTAACCTACGACCACACGCCGACCGGCCACCGGAATTACCATTCGATGAACCCGACGTGCGCCCGGCTGGTTAACGTGAGCCGACAGGTGCGTTGTTCGATCCGCACCGGACCGGCACGCCGTCCGGCCGACCGCGCAGACGGGAGGACGTCCATGCACCGCTCGTTGCGAGAGGTGATGGCCCGCTTCGCCACGGGGGTGACGGTTGTCACCGTCGGAGGCGACAACCTGCACGCCATGACGGCCAACGCCGTCGCCTCGGTCTCACTGGACCCACCGCAGATCCTGTGCTGCGTGGCGCACAGCGCGGTCATGCACAAGGCCATCTCCGCCGCGGAGCACTTCGCGGTCTCGGTGCTCGGCGCAGACCAGGAGCACCTGGCCCGTCACTTCGCCGACCGTCGCCGGCCCCTGGGGGCGGCCCAGTTCGAGAAACTGCCGCACCGGCCGGGACCGGCCTCCGGCGCACCCCTCATTTCGGGTGCCCTGGCCTGGCTGGAATGCCGTTTGTTCGAGGCCCACGATTCCGGCGACCACACCATCTTCGTCGGTTCGGTGATCGGCGCGGAAATCGGCCACGACGGGGCTGGTCTGCTGTTCTTCGGCGGTGCGTTCCACAGCATCGGCAGCACTTCGACGGCGGCGACGACCGACAACCGGTCACATACTTTGCAGTAAGTACTTGAGTGCCCACATGCCGGCGTCTAGGCTCCAAAAGTGGCATCGGCGATGGCGGGCGCTTTCTGCGTGGCCAGCACCGACAGTCTTTTTGCCTTTTCAGGAACACAGAGGAGAGTGGCACTGGTGTCCGAAGAAAACCGCGTACCCGTCTCGGTGATCGGCCTCGGAATGATGGGGGCGGCACTGGCGGGCGCATATCTCAGGGCCGGCCACCGCACGACGGTGTGGAACCGCTCCGCCAACAAGGCGGACGCACTTGTTGAGCAGGGCGCGAGCCGTGCGGACACGATCGCCGACGCGGTCGCCGCGAGCGACGTCCTGGTGGCCTGCGTGGTCGACTACCAGACCCTGCACGAGATCCTTGAGCCGGTGAAGGAGTCGCTCAACGGCAAGGTCATCGTCAACCTGACCTCCGGCGTGCCGGAGGACGCCCGGGGCGCCGCGCAGTGGGCCCAGTCCCTCGGCGCGAAGTACCTCGACGGTTACATCATGACGGTGCCGCCGGCCGTCGGGCTCCCCCAGACCCTGCTGTTCTACGGCGGCTCGAAGGAGGTCTTCGACACCTACGAGTCGACCCTGAAGGTCCTCGGCGGCAACAGCATCTTCCTGAGCGAGGACCCGGGGGTCGCCGGCCTGTACGACCTCTCGCTGCTCGGCATCCTGTGGTCGTCGCTCGCCGGCGCGCTGCACGGCTTCGCGATGCTCGCCAGCGAGGGCATCCCGGCGGCGGCGCTGACGCCGTTCGCCGAGTCCTGGATCACCCACGTGGTGCTGCCCAGCATCAAGGGGGCCGCCCAGCAGGTCGACGCGGGCCAGTACGCGACCACCATCTCCACGGTGGGGCTGAACGCGGTCGGTCTGGCCAAGATGGTGGAGGCCAGCAAGGGCCAGGGACTCCGGCCGGACGTGATGATCCCGATCCGGGACATGCTCCAGGAGCGGGCCGACAGCGGACACGGCGACGAGGCGCTGGCCAGCCTGATCGAGGTCATCAAGAAGCCCTGATCCAGCTACCGCACGGTCGTTTCTGACGCGCCGGGCCCGGGACGCCTCCGACGGACGGCCCGGGCCCGGCGCGTTCTCCCACCGGTCATCGGCGCACCAGTGCACCCACGGAGAGCGATCGATGAACTGGGGATTACACCCTGCTCCATAGGGTCGATCCGCCCGGTCACCATCCATCGATCCATCTCGGGAGGATTGCGATGTCCGACGAACGATGCCCTTACACGATCGACCCGACCGGCACCGACCTGCACGGCGAGGCCGCCACTCTGCGCCGCCGGGGGCCGGCGACCCAGGTGGAACTGCCCGGCGGTGTCGTCGTCTGGGCGGTCACCGACACGGCGCTCATCAAAGCGCTGCTGACCGACCCCCGCGTCTCCCGGGACACCTACCAGCACTGGCCGGCCTGGGAGAACGGCGAGGGCGAGTTGGCCCGGACCTGGCCGCTGGCGATGTGGGTCGCCGACCGAAACATGATCACCGCGTACGGCGCCGAGCACAGCCGACTGCGCCGGCTGGTGGCCAAGGCGTTCACCGCCCGCCGGACGAACGCGCTACGTCCCCGGATCGAGCAGATCGTCGCCACCCTGCTGGACTCGATCGCCGCGCAGGGCAAGGACGGGCCGGTCGACCTGCGGGCCGAGTACGCCTACGCCCTGCCCACCTGGGTGATCTCCGAACTGTTGGGCGTCCCCGACGCCATCCGGGACGAGTTGCTGGACATGATCGGCAGGTGGCTGACCGGGGCGATCTCACCCGAGGAGGCGCCCCTGCTGGAAGAGCGCGTCTACACCGTGCTCGCCCGGTTGGTGGAGCAGCGGCGGCAGAGCCCCGGCGAGGATCTGATCAGTGGGCTGATCGCCGCCCGGGACGACCGGGACGGCCCGGGTCTGACCGAGCGGGAACTGGTCGACACCATCCTGCTGACCTTCACCGCCGGCCACGAGACGACCGCCAACCTCCTGGACCAGGCGATCTTCGCCCTGCTCAGCCACCCGGAGCAGCGTGAGCTCGTCCGGTCCGGCGCGGCGAGCTGGGACGACGTCATCGAGGAGACCCTGCGCTCGGAAGCGCCCTTCGCCAACCTGCCGATGCGGTACGCCGTCGAGGACTTCGAGCTGGGCGGGGTGAAGTTCACCAAGGGCGACGCCATCATGATCTCGTTCGCCGGCTCGGGTCGGGACCCGAAGGTGCACGGCGAGGACGCCGACGTCTTCGACATCACCCGGGCGACCCGGGGTGACCACATCGGATTCGGCCACGGGGTGCACTACTGCCTGGGCGCGCCACTGGCCCGGCTGGAGGCGCGCATCGCCCTGCCGGCACTGTTCGAGCGGTTCGCCGGGCTACGCCTGGCCCGGCCGGCGGACGAGATCCCCCGGTTGACCTCGTTCGTGTCCAACGGGCACCAGGAACTGCCGGTCCTGCTCGATCCCGTGCCGGTCGCCTGAGCGGCACGTCGGCCCCGGACCGCCGCACAACGGTGTGGCAGCGGTCCGGGGCCGACGTGCGTCAGAGCTGGCCGTAACCGGCCCAGACCGTCTTCACCTCAAGGTACGCGTCGAGGTTCGCCCGGCCCATCTCCCGGCCGATGCCGGAGGCCTTGACGCCGCCCCAGGGAGCGGCCGGATCCCCCGCCGCCCACGTGTTGACGTAGAACATGCCGGCCCTGATCCGCTCCGCGAGCCGGTGCGCCCGGCCGAGGCTGCGGGTCCAGACCCCCGCCGCCAGCCCGTACGGGGTGTCGTTGGCCAGTGCGACGACCTCGTCGATGTCGTCGAAAGGCGTCACCACCAGCACCGGTCCGAAGATCTCCTCCCGGCTGATCCGCATGTCAGGCGTCACGTCGGTGAAGATCACCGGTCGGACGTAGTAGCCGTCGGCCGGCTCGGCCGGGGGCACCTCACCGGCCACCATCGTGGCACCGGCCGCGAGACCGTCCACGAGGTAGCCGCGGACCCGGCGGTACTGCTCGGCCGAGACGAGCGGGCCGAGCTGGGTCCCCCGCTCCAGGGCCGGACCCACCGCGGCCTGCCGGGTCGCCGCGACGAGGCCGTCGAGCACCTGGTCGTGGCAGCTGCGGTGCACGTACAGCCGGGAACCTGCCACACAGCTCTGTCCGCTGTTGAAGAAGATCCCCTCGTACGAGCCGGCCACGGCGGCGGGCACGTCGGCGTCGTCGAGGATGATGTTGGGACTCTTGCCCCCGAGTTCCAGGGTGACCCGCTTGAGGTCGGCACCGGCCCGGGCGGCGATCTCCCGGCCCACCTCGGTCGATCCGGTGAACGCCACCTTCGCCACCCCCGGGTGGGCCACCAGCGCCGCGCCGGTCCGCCCGTCACCGGGCAGGACGTTGACCACGCCGGCCGGGAAACCGGCCTCGACCACCAGTTCGGCCAGCCGCAGCGCTGTCAGGGGCGTCTGCTCGGCGGGTTTCAGGACCACGGAACACCCTGCCGCGAGCGCCGGCGCCAACTTCCAGGCCGCCATCATCAGTGGGAAGTTCCACGGGATGATCTGGGCACAGACCCCCACCGGCTCCAACCGCGTGTAGCACAGGGTGTCGGGGGCGATCACCGGGATCGTGCCCCCTTCGAGCTTGCTGGGCCAACCGCTGTAGTAGCGGAAGTGTTCGATCGCGGCCGGCACGTCGACGTACTCGTTGGCGGTCACCGGCTTGCCCGAGTTGAGCGCCTCGAGTTCCGCGAACTCCCCGGCGTGCGCCTCGACGAGGTCCGCCAGGCGGGCGAGCAGCAGACCCCGCGCGGCGGCGGGGAGGCTCCCCCACTCGCCGTCGAGCGCGTCCCGGGCGGCCGTGACCGCGCGGTCGACGTCGACCGCACCGGCGTGGGCCACGTCGACCAGGTGCCGGCCGGTGGACGGGTCCACCGTGGCCAGGACCGCGCCGTCGGCGGCGGGCACGAACCGGTTGCCGATGAACAGGTGCCGGGGCCGGCTGACGAACGCGCTGACGGCCGGGCTGAGGGTCGAGGTCAACTGGTCCACGGTTGCTGCTCCTTCGTGGGTCCGCGACGGGGTGCTGCTTCGCGGAGAGACGGCGGCCGGCATCGACGGTGTCGATGCCGGCCGGAAGGTCACCCGGGACGGGTGCCCGTCGGTTCGACGCGCACCCGTCCCGCGTTGCGGATCACATCGCGAGCGCCTGCTGTGCCGCCCGCTTGCCCGACTCGACGGCACCGTCGATGTAGCCGCTCCAGCCGTTGGCGATGTCGCTGCCGGCGAAGGCGATCCGGCCCTGCGGCTGCTGGATGCTCTGGTAGGGGCCGGTCAGCTGGCCGGGCTGCCGGCAGGACCACCCACCGAGGGAGTACGGGTCGGTCCCCCAGTTCTGCGCGGTGGTGGCGAGCACCTGCACACCCGGGGACAACTGCTGCATCAGGGACTGCATCTGGCTGACGCTGGTGCCGCTCACCGACGAGTCGGTGCTGAAGCAGAAGACGATCCGGGTGCCGTCGGGCAGTTCGGTGTGCGGCACGGTGGTGGAGATGGGGAATCCCTCGGGCGGGTGCGCGATGAAGGAACCCGCCGCGCCACCACTGATCCGCATGAAGATCTTCTTGCTCTTCGGCACGCCGATGCCCGCCAGGGACACCGACAGGTACGCCGAGGGCAGCAGCGGCGCGAACGCGATGGTCTTCCAGAGGTTCACCGGCACGGCGACGATGACGCGCGGCGCGACGTACTCCTGGCCGGTGCTGGTGAACACCGAGACGGTGGAACCGTTGCGGATCACCGCCAGCACCGGGCTGTTGAGCTTCAGGGTCGCCTGGGAGTCCGCCAGCATGGCGTTGAGCAGGGCGATGGTGCCACCCTGCAGACCGTAGGTGTTGATGCTGACGTAGCCCTGGTAGGAGTTGCCCGCCAGCACCCAGGACTGGGCCAGCATGGTGTAGGCGCCCCGGCTGCTGGACCCACCGGAGAGGCCGGCGGTGGTCCCGTTGATCCACGCCTCGTCCGCCGGGGAGTAGCCGAGCTGGTTGAGCCGGGTCCGCATGGACCACTGGTCGGCGGTGGTCAGCGCGGTGCCGGCACCGGCGAACGGGTTGAAGGCGTTCGGGAACAGGCTGGCGGCCCCGTTGAAGAACGGGGTGAACAGGGCCGAGAGCTGGGCCGACGCCTGGGCGGGCGGCAGGATGACGAAACCGTTGCCCTGGGGCATCACGAAGCTGTCGATCGAGCCGTCCGAGGTGGTGCCGATCCCGTACCGGGCGGCCTCCGCCCAGACGTGCGGCTGCTTCGGGTCGATGGCCTCGCCGCCGAGCTCGATGGGTGCCCCGGCGAACGTGGAGCTCCAGGTACGACCGCCGATACGCCCACGGGCCTCCAGGATGACCGAGCTGAGGCCGGCTTCCTTGAGATCGCGGGCGGCGGTGATGCCCGCGAACCCGGCTCCGATGATGATGGCATCGGTGACGGTGCGGGGCGAGCCGGCGGTTGCCCGCGCGGCGACGGGCAGGCCGGTCGCCGCACCGAGAAGGGCCGCTCCGGCGCCCTTCAGGAAGGTACGACGGCTGTTACCGGAGCCGGTCGAGCGTGTTCCTTGCACTGACGCGTGCACTTTCCCCCCGGAAAGGTCGGGCCACCGCAACCCGCCTGACACCGGGCGGCGTCGGGCGGGTTGCGGTGTGTCGGATTGATCTCCCCGCTGGACAGCGGGGGGCTCGGATGCCGGCTCGGCCGGCGGATGGGTGACCGGCCCGACGCGGCGGCGGGCCGTCCTAGAGGAACAGGGTGTCCGGATCGAGGCCGAGCAACAGTCGGCCGTGCAGTTCCAGATTCGTGTTCGGGGTCATCATCCCGTGCCGGGACAGGCCCTCCAGGTCCCGGTAGAAGCGCTGGAACGGCAGACTGCGCACCAGCGACGAGGCGCTGCTGACGTCGTGCAGGTCCTCGACGGCGTCCTTGAGCAACCGCAACGCGAAACCCCCCTGGCCGCGCACGGTGACGCTGTCCTCGACCGACGGATGCTCACCGGCGTCGGCGCGCTGCTGCAGGCGCTTGACGAACCCGGCGGCCAACGCCTGCGCCGCCGTGATCGCGTTCGCCGCCGCGGCGACCTTGAGCTGGACGAGCGGGTGTTCACGCGCGTCGGTCCAGTTGGTGTAGGCGATCGGCTTGCCCGGCAGGCGCTCCACGAACGTGTCGTACGCGCCCTGGGCGGCACCGACGTAGACGGCGATCGACAGCGCCGCCACATAGGTGATCAGCCCGTAGTTGCGACCCGTCGCGCCCACGTTCGAGCGGCCCCCGGTGGTGCCGGTGACGAGTTCCTCGGCGCTGGCGACGTACTGGCGGGGCACGTGCACGTCGGTGGCCGAGGTGGTGAAGCTGCCGGTGCCGGCGGCGGCCGAGACGTGCCAGTCGTCGGCGATCTCGAACTTGTCCATCGGCACGAGGGCGTACAGCGGCTCCATCTCACCGTCGGGCAGCTCACGGACCCCGGCCACGAAGTTCCAGTCGGCGCCCCGGCAGCCGGTGTTGAAACCCCAGCTGCCGTTGAGCAGGAACCCGTCCTCGACCTCGGTGAACATCGCGGTGGGGGCGAGGCCGCCGGAGATGCGGACCGCACCGGAGGCGTAGATGTCCGCCTGCACCTCGTCCGGGTAGAGGGAGGCGACCCAGGCCCCCTCCATCCAGGCCGCCGCCACCCATCCGGTGGAGGCGCAGCCCCGGGAGATCTCGGTGACGATCGCGAACTGCTCGGCGAGTGACGCCTCGATCCCGCCGAACCGCTTGGGCACACCGACCCGGAACACCCCTGCCTTCTCCAGCAGGGCGATGTTCTCGTCGGGTATCCAGCGCTGTTCCTCGGCCTGAGTGCCGTTGTCGCGCAGTCGCGGAACGATCGTACGAACCGCGTCACGCACGGCCGTCGACTCGGTCTCGCTGCCTGTCATGGGGTCTCCCTGGCTTCCTGCGGATCACCGCGGACACAGTGATGAAGTGTGACGAGGGGCGGTCATCGCACGGCAATCGCCGCGGGGGCGGGGTGCGATGACCGTTCGATGACCGGTTGATGAACCGACCGGTCGGCACCCGGGCGGGTGCGGTGCGGCGGCGGGTGGGTCCGGACCGGACGGTCAGGCGTCCGTGCCGAACGGGTTGTCGACGGCGAAACGCCAGTTCCCGTCGGGGCCCATCCGGAGCACGTCGAGGCCGACGCCCTCCAGGTGCTCGGTGCCGCCGTCCTCCAGGGGCACGTCGATCGCCCAGTCGACGACGAGCAACGCGGCGGTCCCGGTGACGTGCGACTCACGCAGGGTGGCGGTCATCCTCGGCCGCTGCGCGATGAACTCCGCGAGCGCCTCCCGGCGGGCGTCGCCGCTGAGGGGGTTCCCGGGCTCCCAGACCGAGATGGCGTCCTCGGTGTACATCGCGTCGATCACGGCCAGGTCGCCGCTGTTGAACGCCTCGATGTAGCGGTTCCCGTGTTCCTCGGCACTCCTGACGAGACTTTCGTGGTCGATGGCGGTGGTCATCTGAGGCCTCCCGGCGTCCTCGGCAAACGGCTTACGAGTGAAATTAGCGACGCGAATTCATCGCGCGCCCACCGTCCGTCATTACGCAGAAATCGGGTCAACGGGCATCAATGGTTACCCGCCAATGACCAGCCATTGAGCAACCGACCGCAGGATGACGTTGAGAAGATCACGCCACCGCGCCCAGCCAACGCCTCCTCCGGTAAGGAAAAGCGCTTTGACGTCTATCGCTGTTATCGGAATGTCCTGCCGGCTACCGGCCGCCGCCGACCCCGGTGCTTTCTGGGCGCTGCTCCGCGCCGGTGCGAGTGGGCTGAGCACGGGGACCGACGGACGCCGCCGTGGTCGGCTCGACCAGGTCGGGGACTTCGACGCCGAGTTCTTCGCGGTCTCGCCACGCGAGGCCGCGGCGATGGACCCGCAGCAACGGCTCGTGCTCGAACTCGCCTGGGAGGCGTTGGAGGACGCGGCGACGGCGCCGGAGACGTTGCGGGGCAGCGACACGGCCGTTTTCGTGGGCGCGCTACGCGACGACTACGCCAACCTGCTGTACCGGCAGGGGACCGGGGCCGTCACCGCCCACACGATGGCCGGCCTGAACCGCGGGGTGATCGCCAACCGCGTCTCGTACTTCCTGGACCTGCACGGGCCGAGCGTGACGGTCGACGCCGCGCAGGCCTCGTCACTCGTCGCCGTGCACCTGGCCTGCGAGAGCCTGCGCAGCGGGGAGTCCGGCATGGCCATCGCCGCCGGCGTGACCCTGGACCTGCTGGCCGAGCAGGCCGTCGTACAGGAGCGGTTCGGCGCGCTGTCCCCCGACGGGGAGAGTTACGCCTTCGACGCGCGGGCCAACGGCTTCGTGCCCGGCGAGGGCGGCGCGGTGGTCGTCCTCAAACCGCTGGACCGCGCCGAGGCCGACGGCGACCGGATCTACGGGGTGATCCGCGGCAGCGCCGTCAACCACGGCGGAGCCGCCCCCTCCCTCACCGTGCCCGACGCCGACGCCCAGGCCGAGGTGTTGCGGGAGGCGTACCGCCGGGCCGGTGTCGAGCCCGGCGAAGTGCAGTACGTCGAGGCGCACGGCACGGGCACCCCGCTCGGCGACCCGATCGAGGCCACCGCACTCGGCGACGCGCTGGGGCGGGGCCGGCCGGCGGCGCAGACCCTGCGCATCGGGTCGGCGAAGACGAACGTCGGGCACCTCGAGGCCGCCGCCGGGATCGTGGGTCTACTCAAGGTGCTGCTCAGCCTGGTACACCGCGAGCTTCCGCCGCACCGCAACTTCACCAGGCCCAACCCCGCGATCCCGTTCCACGAACTCGGTATCGAGGTGCAACGGGAGCTGACCCCGTGGCCGCACCCGCAGCGCCGGCTGATCGCCGGGGTCAGCTCCTTCGGCATGGGCGGCACGAACTGCCACGTCGTCGTCGCGGCGGCCCCGCCGGCCCCGGACGTCGCCCGACCCGACGGCGACCCGGCCCCCGCACCGGTCGCCTGGGTGCTCAGCGCCCGCAACCGGGCGGCGCTGAGCGCCCAGGCCGACCGGTTGGGCTCGGCCGTCGCGGCCGACGACCCGGACATCGTGGACGTCGGCTGGACGCTGGCCACCGGCCGGGCCCGGTTCGCCCACCGGGCCGTCGTGCTCGGCGACGACAGCGGGGAACTCCGGGAGCGGCTGGCCGCGCTGGCCGCCGGCCGACCGGCGTCCGGTCTGGTGACGGCGACGGCCCGACCCGGTGCGCTCGGCATCGTGTTCACCGGTCAGGGCAGCCAGCGGGCCGGCATGGGCCGGCAGCTGTACGCCCGCTTCCCGCGTTACGCGGCGGCGTTCGACGAGGTCTGCGCACACCTGGACCGGCACCTGGACCGTCCGCTCGCCGAGGTGATCGCCTCGGGCGAGGATCTCGACGAGACCGGCTTCACCCAGCCCGCCCTGTTCGCGGTGGAGGTGGCGCTGTACCGGCTCGTCGAGTCCTGGGGGGTCCGGCCGGCCCGGCTCGTCGGCCACTCCATCGGCGAGCTGGCGGCGGCGCACGTGGCGGGCGTGCTGTCGGTGGCCGACGCCACGACCCTGGTCGCCGCACGGGGCAGGTTGATGCAGGCGCTACCCGCCGGGGGCGCGATGGTCGCCGTCCAGGCCGGTGAGCAGGAGGTCGCGGCCCTGCTCGAACCGTACCGGGACGTCGCCGGGATAGCGGCGGTGAACGGTCCCGAGGCCGTCGTGGTCTCCGGCACCGCGCAGGCCGTGGACGCGGTCAGCGCCGAACTGGCCGGCCTGGGGCGTCGTAGTCGTCGCCTCACCGTCTCCCACGCCTTCCACTCGCCGCTGATGCAACCGATGCTCGCGGACTTCCGGGCGGTCGTCGCCACCCTGGAGCTACGGCCACCACGGATACCCGTGGTCTCCACGGTGCTGGGTCGGCCGCTGGACGCGGCGGAGGCGACCGACCCGGGGTACTGGGTCGACCAGGTGCGACGTCCGGTCCGTTTCCTCGACGCGGTACGTGCGGTGGAGGCCGACGGCGTCACGACGTACCTCGAACTGGGTCCCGACGCGGTCTGCGCGGCCCTGGTCGACGCCGCCGTGGTCGACCGGGCGGGCTCCACCGCGGTCGCCGCGCTGCGCGCCGGCCGGGACGAGACGCGGACCCTGCTCGACGCCGTGGCCCGGGTGTTCGTCACCGGCGCGGCCGAGGTGGACTGGGCCGCCGTGCACGGCCGGCACGACGCGCGGCGGATCGCCCTGCCGACCTACCCGTTCCAACGGGAACGGCACTGGCTGCGCGACGGCGACTCCCCCGCGCCGGCCGACGCCGCACCGGCCACCGCCGCCCGGCAGCCGACCGCACCGGCACCGGCGCTCGCGGCGTCGACCGTCGGGCGCGTGCCGCCAGCCGACCCGGCGGCGCTGACCGAGCTGCTCCAGACCCACGTCAACGCGGTCCTGGGGGCCGACGCCGGACGTCACCTCGCCCTGGAGCAGACCTTCCGGGACCTCGGCTTCGACTCGCTGATGGCGGTCGAGCTGCGCGACGCCCTGTCCGCGGCGACCGGCCTGGCACTGCCCAGCGGACTGCTCTTCGACCGGCCCACCCCGGGTGAGCTGATCGACCATCTGCTCACCCGGCTCGACCCCGCCGGTGAGCCGACCGTCGACGTTCCGCAGGCCCCCACCGACCCGGTCGAACCGATCGCCGTCATCGGCATGGCCTGCCGCTACCCCGGCGGGGTCAGCTCCCCCGAGGAGCTCTGGCAACTGGTCGCCGACGGCACCGACGCCGTCGCGGGATTCCCCACCGACCGGGGGTGGCCCGAGCACCTCTCCGCCGACCCGGACGGCACCCCACCCGGCACCGTCGACCAGGGCGGATTCCTGTACGACGCCGCGCTGTTCGACGCCGACTTCTTCGGCATCTCCCCCCGCGAGGCGCTGGCGATGGACCCTCAGCAGCGGCTGCTGCTGGAGACCGCATGGGAGGCCCTGGAACGGGCCGGTCTGGACCCGCGATCGGTGCGGGGCAGCCGGACCGGGGTGTTCGTCGGCGGCACCACCCTGGACTACGGACCCCGGATGCACCACGCGGCCGACGAGGTCGCCGGTCACGTGTTGACCGGCTCGACCAGCAGCCTGATGTCGGGACGCATCGCCTACCAGCTCGGCCTGCTCGGGCCGGCCCTCACCATCGACACCGCCTGCTCCTCGTCGTTGGTCGCCCTGCACACGGCGGTGCGTTCGCTGCGCTCCGGCGAATCGTCCATGGCGCTCGCCGGCGGCGCGGCGGTCATGTCCGGCCCCGGGATGTTCGCCGAGTTCTCCCGCCAGGGGGGCCTCGCCCCGGACGGGCGCAGCAAGCCGTTCGCCGCCGCCGCGGACGGGACCTCGTGGGCCGAGGGGGTGGGGATGCTGGTGGTGGAACGGCTCTCCGACGCCCGCCGCCACGGTCACCCGGTGCTGGCCGTCATCCGGGGCACGGCGGTCAACTCCGACGGCCCCTCCAACGGGCTCACCGCACCCCACGGACCGTCCCAGGAGCGGGTCATCCGCGCCGCGCTCGCCGACGCCCGGCTGGCACCGGCCGACATCGACGCGGTCGAGGCACACGGCACCGGCACCCGGCTCGGCGACCCGATCGAGGCGGAGGCGCTGCTGGCCACCTACGGCCGGGACCGGGACGGCACCGGCCCGGTGCTGTTGGGGTCACTCAAGTCGAACATCGGCCACACCCAGGCGGCGGCCGGGGTGGGCGGGCTGATCAAGATGGTGCAGGCGATGCGGCACGGCACCCTGCCCCGTACCCTGCACGTCGACCGGCCGACACCGCACGTGGACTGGTCGGCCGGCACGGTGGAGCTGCTGACCACCGCGCGCCCGTGGCCACGCACCGGGCGTCCCCGCCGGGCGGCGGTGTCCTCGTTCGGCATCAGCGGTACGAACGCCCATGTCGTGATCGAGGAGGGCGAGCCGTGGCCCGAGCCCCCGCCGCAGGCACCCGGGCCGTTCCCCGTGCCCTGGGCGGTCTCGGGCCGGGACCGGGCGGCGCTGACCGACCAGGCCCGTCGCCTGCGTGCCCGGGTGGCCGGGACGCCCGGGGTGGACCCCGCCTCGGTCGCCCGCTCACTGGCCACTACGCGCACGGCCTTCGAGGAGCGGGCCGTGGTGCTCGGCACCGGCCGGACCGAACTCCTCGCCGGCCTCGACGCCCTGATCGAGGGACGGCCACACCGGTCGGTGCTCGTCGGGACCGCCAGGCGGGCGGACCGGACCGCGTTCGTCTTCACCGGCCAGGGCGCCCAGCGCCTCGGCATGGGACGCGAGCTGCACACCGCCGCGCCGGTCTTCGCGGCGGCGTTCGACGCCGTGTGCGCCGCGTTCGCGCCCCACCTCGACCGGCCGTTGCGGGACGTCGTGTTCGCCGCGCCCGGCACGGCGGACGCCGACCGGCTGCACCACACCGCGTACACCCAGCCGGCCCTGTTCGCGGTCGAGGTCGCCCTCACCCGACTGCTCGAACACCACGGGCTGGTGCCGGACCTGGTCGCCGGACACTCCATCGGGGAGCTCGCCGCCGCCCACGTCGCCGGGGTGTGGTCGCTTGACGACGCGGCGCGGCTGGTCGCCGCCCGGGGACGGGCGATGCAGGCGGCGCGGACCGGCGGCGCGATGGCCGCGATCGAGGCCGGTGAGGCCGAACTCCGACCCGACCTGGCCGGGTGGGGCGACGCGGTGAGCATCGCGGCGGTCAACGGGCCACGGGCCGTGGTCATCTCCGGTGACGGTGAGGCGGTCGCGGACGTCACCACGCGCTGGGCGGCGCAGGGCCGCCGGACCCGGACGTTGGCGGTCAGCCACGCCTTCCACTCGGCACACATGGACGCGGTGCTCGACGAGTTCCGGGTCACCGCCAGGCGGGTCACCTACCACCCGCCGCGCATCCCGTTCGTGTCCACGGTCACCGGCGGGCTCGTCACCGACGGCGACCTCGCCGCCGCCGACTACTGGGTCGGGCAGATCCGCGACACGGTCCGGTTCGCCGACGCGACCCGCGCCCTGCGCGACGCGGGGGCCGGACTGTTCGTCGAGGTCGGACCGGACGCGGCGCTGACCCCGCTGGTGCACGACTGCCTCCCCGACGAGCCGGTGGCCGTCGTGCCGGTGCTCCGCCGTGACCTCGCCGAGACCGGCACGTTCGTCGCCGCGTTGGGGCAGGCCCACGTGGCCGGCGCGACGGTCGACCTGTCGGCGCTGACGCCTGACGCCGGCACCGTCGAACTCCCCACGTACGCGTTCCAACGCACCCGGTTCTGGCTGGCCGGCGACCCGACGCCGGATCCGCGCGGCCTCGGCCTCGACCGGGGTGGTCACCCGCTGCTCGGGGCCGGGACGACCGTCGCCGGCCGCGACGAACTGGTGCTCGTCGGCAGGTTGAGCCTGGCCGAGCAGCCCTGGCTGGCCGGGCACGTGGTCGGCGGCGCGGTGCTGCTGCCGGCCGCGGCGCTGGTGGAACTCGCCGTCGCCGCCGGGCTGCGGTGTGGCGTACCGCAGCTCGACGAGCTGACCCTGGAGGTGCCGCTGCGGCTCGACCGTCCCGTCCGGGTGCAGGTCGTGGTCGCGGCACCCGGCCCCGACGGCACCCGCGACGTCGGGATCTACGCCGCCGACGAGACGACCGGGCCGGCGGGGACGGACTGGACCCGGCACGCGTCAGGTGCGCTGAGCCCCGCCGGGGAGGCCCCGCCGACGCCGGTGGCCTGGCCGCCGGCCGGGGCGGTGGCCGAGGCCGGCGACGACGCATACCCGGAACTGGCCGCCCTCGGCTACGACTACGGCCCGGCCTTCCGTGGCCTGCGTGCCCGGTGGCGGCACGGCGCGGACCGGTACGCCGAGATCAGCCTGCCCGCCGAGCTGCGCGACGAGGCGGCCCGGTACGCCCTGCACCCGGCCCTGCTCGACGCCGCCCTGCACGCCCTGGTCCTGGACCGTGCGCCAGGGGACGCCGGTCGCCTGATCAACCTGCCGTTCGTCTGGGCCGGTGTCCAGGTGCACGCGACCGGGGCGACGGACGTCCGGGTCCGGATCACCGACGCCGACGGCGACGCGGCCACGGTGGAACTGGCCGAGGTCACCGGCCGGCCGGTGGCCACCGTCCGGGCCCTCACCCTGCGCGCGGCGCCGGCCGACCGGCTCGCCGCTGACCCGGGGGGCCGGTTGCACGTCCTGGAGTGGCCCGCCGTGGCGGCTCCGGCCGGGGACGTCCCCTCGTGGGTGGAGATCACCGACGATCCCGGGCCGGCCCGGAACACGCCGTTCGCCGTGGTGCGACCCGGCGGCGACGACCCCGGTCCGCGGGAGCCGTACGCGACCACGGCCCGGGTGCTGCGGCTCGTGCAGGACTGGTTGGCCGATCCGGAACTGCTCGACACCCGACTGGCCGTCGTCACCCGGCACGCCGTGTCCACCGGCCCCGGTGAGGGCATCGGGGACCTGGACGCCGCGCCCGTCTGGGGTCTGCTGCGCTCCGCCCAGGCCGAGCATCCCGGCCGGTTCGTCCTGGTGGACCTCGACGACCGGGGCGACGACCTGCTGGGCGTCGCGCTCGCGACCGGGGAACCGCAGGTCGCGGTGCGGGCCGGGCAGCTGCGGGTGCCCCGGTTGACGCCGCTCGCCGACCCCGGGCCGACCCCACCCGTGCCATTTCCCGGGGCCGACGGCACGGTGTGGATCGTCGGTGGCACCGGAGGGCTCGGCGCGTTGCTGGCCCGTCATCTCGTTGCGACGCACGGGGTGCGCAGGCTGGTGTTGAGCAGCAGGCGCGGACCGGACAGCCCCGGTGCCGCCGAGCTGTCGGCGGCACTCACCGACGCCGGCGCCGAGGTTCGGATCGTCGCCGCGGACGCCACCGACCGCGACCACCTCCTGCGCGTACGCGACGACATTCCGGCCGACCATCCGCTGACGACGATCGTGCACACGGCGGGTGTGCTGGCCGACGCGACGGTGCAGGCCCTCACCCCGGAGCAGATCGACACGGTGCTGCGGCCGAAGGTGACCGCCGCCCGGCACCTGCACGAGCTGACCCGCGGGCAACCCGTCACCCTCGTGTTGTTCTCCTCGGTCTCGGGTCTGCTGGGCACGCCGGGGCAGGCGAACTACGCGGCGGCCAACGCGTACCTCGACGCGCTCGCCGCGTACCGGCGGGCGGCCGGGTCACCGGCGGTGTCACTGGCCTGGGGACTGTGGGACGCCTCGGCCGGGATGGGCGCGCGACTCACCGACGCGGACGTCGGCCGGTGGCACCGGGCCGGGGTCACGCCGTTGTCGCCGCAGGCCGGTCTGGCGCTGTTCGACGCGGCGGTGGCGCGTACCGACCACGCGCTGCTGGTGCCGGCGGGGATCGTCACCCGCGCCCACGGCTCGGCCGACGACACCGTGGCCGCCGTCCTGCGGGGCCGGACCCGGCCCGGGCAACCCGCACGGCCGGCGGCGACGGCGGGCCGGGTGGCGGGCGGGGCGGCGCAGGGCCTCGCCGCCGAGATCACCGCCCTGGCCGAGGAGGACCGCCAGCCACGGGTACGGGAACTGGTGCGGCAGCTGACGGCGAGGGCCCTGGGGCACCCCGACGGGAGCAGGATCGACCCGGACCGTCCGTTCAAGGATCTGGGGCTGGACTCGTTGGGCAGCGTCGAGCTGCGCAACCAGCTCGGCGAAGCCACGCAGCTGCGGCTACCCGCCACCGTCGTGTTCGACCATCCGTCGGTGGGGGCGTTGACCCGCTACCTGCTCGACCGCCTCACCAACACCACCAACACCACCACCGCCGTCACCCGCACCACCACCCACACCACCGACGAACCCATCGCCATCATCGGCATGGGCTGCCACTACCCCGGCAACGCCAACACCCCCGACGAACTCTGGCACCTCATCACCACCACCACCGACGCCATCACCACATTCCCCACCAACCGAGGCTGG
>NZ_JAFEUO010000008.1:0-379216 GCF_016900955.1 Micromonospora humidisoli | reverse complement strand
CACCACGAACACACCCGGCTCACACCGGAAGCCCTCATGATTTGCGCCAGGCCGGCCGGTGCGGTCTCCCACACGCTCGCCCGGTTCCCTGCCGACGTCACACACTACCCGGTCGGTTTCGCCTCACCAAATCGACCCCCAGGCCGATCCGGGCACCGCCCGGTCCGTACTCCGCGAAGGACAACCCCGCGAAGCCGGTTCCACACGCCGCGCTCCGGCCTTCGAGGCATTCGCCCCGGTTCGTCCGTTCCGCGCTGGCAGAGAGAAAGTTACGCGTCCGCCGAGATGATCGTCAAATCCGACGGACGCGTCGCACGTCACACTGCCGCACACCGGCCCGCCCGACGTGCGGGACCACCCTTCGAGCGGGGCCATCCGTCGGAGGCCGCCCTCGCCGGGCCATCCACCGGGAGACGGACGGGACCGGCCGAGAACAGCGGGGACGGGGTCGCGCCGCCGGCCGACGCCGGTCGGCACAGCGGTCCGACGCCGACCGTCTCCCCGGGCGAGGGTCATCCGCCCAGAGATGGTCCTCGGTGGACGGCCCCGCCCGGGATGGTCGGCAACAGCGCCCGGACCGACGTGAAAAGCCCTCCACACGCCGGGGCCGACCGGGTCAGGGGCGCAGCTCGACCCCCGCGAAGGAGCGCTTCCCCCGGCGTAGCACCAGGTAGCGGCCGTGCAACAGGTCCGCCTGGTCGACGGTGGCGTCGACGTCGGTGACCCGCTGGTTGTTGACGTACGCGCCGCCCTCGGTGATCACCCGGCGGGCCTCCTTGAGCCCGCCGACCAGCCCCGAGTCGCGCAGCAGCCCGGCCACGTCGGGGAGTTCGCCGGCGAGCTGGACCAGGCCGGCCTCGGTCAGCGCGGCCCGCAGCGTCTCCGGGGCCAACTCGTCGAGCGAACCCCGGCCGAAGAGCGCCTGGCTGGCGGCGACGGCCTGCCGGGTCTCCTCCGCGCCGTGGACCAGGGTGGTGAGTTCCTCGGCGAGGGCACGTTGGGCGCTGCGGGCCGCCGGCCGTTCCACCGTCTCCTTCTCCAGGGCCTCCAGTTCCTCGCGGGAGCGGAAGCTGAAGTAGCGCAGGTAGCGGGTGACGTCCCGGTCGTCGGCGTTGACCCAGAACTGGTAGAAGGCGTACGGACTGGTCATCTCGGGGTCGAGCCAGACCGCGCCGCCCTCGGTCTTGCCGAACTTGGTGCCGTCGGACCGGGTGACCAGCGGGGTGGTGAAGGCCTGGACCGGGCCGGCCCCCCGACGACGCACGTAGTCGACGCCGGCGGTGATGTTGCCCCACTGGTCGGAGCCGCCGTACTGGAGCTGGCAGCCGTGCCGGCGGTGCAGCTCGAAGAAGTCGTTGGCCTGGAGCAGCTGGTAGCTGAACTCGGTGAAGCTGATGCCGGTCTCCAGCCGGGCCCGGACCACTTCGCGGGCCAGCATCTTGTTGACCGGGAAGTGCTTGCCGACGTCGCGGAGGAACTCGACCACCGACATCTCGCCGGTCCACTCCAGGTTGTTGACCAGTTGCGCCGCGTTCTGCCCGGTGTACGACACGAACGGTGCGAGCTGGTCGCGGATGCGCTGCACCCAGCCGGCCACCACCTCGGGCGGGTTGAGGGTGCGCTCGGCGCTCTCCTTCGGGTCGCCGATCTGGCCGGTGGCGCCGCCCACCAGCAGCAGCGGGCGGTGCCCGGCGAGTTGGAGCCGGCGGGCGGTGGTGACCTGCATCAGGTGGCCGACGTGCAGGCTGGGCGCGGTCGGGTCGAAGCCCACGTAGAAGGTGGCCGCCCCGCCGTCGAGCAGGTCGCGCAGCTCGTCGGGGCCGGTGGAGTCCTGGATCAGGCCGCGCCACCGCAGGTCGTCGGTCAGGGAGTCCCGCCCGTGCGGGAGGTTGCTGTCGGTCACGGTCACCGATTCTCCCCCATTGCCGACCCGGGGCCGTACCGGGTTTGCCGCCGGGCGGCGCGGCTAGGCTGGTCGGGCCGGTGCGACGAGGAGGAACAGCCGTGGAGATCCCGGAGATGACGGACGGCCTGGTCGGTCTGCTGGGGCTGAGTTTCGACGAGGCCAGCGGGGACCGGGTGGTCATCCGCTGGAAGGTGCGGCCCGAGCTGCACCAGCCGGCCGGCATCCTGCATGGCGGGGTCTACTGCGCGGTGGTGGAGACGGTGGGCAGTGTGGGCGGCACACTCTGGCTGGGCGAGCGGGGCAGCGTGGTCGGGGTCTCCAACCAGACGGACTTCCTGCGCGCTGTCCGCGAGGGCGAGCTGGTGGCCGTCGGCACTCCGGTGCACCGGGGGCGCAGCCAGCAACTCTGGCAGGTGGAGATCACCGACGCCGAGGGGCGGTTGGTGTCCCGCGGTCAGGTGCGGTTGCAGAACCTCAGCCGGGACTGACGGCCGCCCGACCCGGGACTGACGGCCGCCCGACCCGGGGCTGACGGCGCGCGGCGGCACGTCCCGCCTGACCGGTTTGCCCGGTGCGGAGGTTGTTGCGCCGATATCGTCGCCTCGATGACCGCCGCCGATCCCGTCCCCCCGTGAGGAAGCTCCTCGCCGCCACGCTCGGGGTGCTCTCGGCCATCGGCGGCTTCGTCGACATCGGCGACCTGGTGGCGGCGAGCCAGGCGGGGGCCCGCTTCGGCATGGCCCACGCCTGGGTGCTGCTGCTCGGCGTGGTCGGCATCTGCGCGTACGCGGAAATGGCCGGCCGGATCGCGGCGGTCAGCGGACGGGCGGTGTTCGACCTGGTCCGGGAGCGGTTGGGTCCCCGGGTGGCGCTGCTCAACCTGGCGGCGTCCTACCTGGTCACGGTGTTGACCCTGGCCGCCGAGCTGGGCGGGGTGGCGCTGGCCCTGCAACTGGCCTCCCGGGTGAGTTACCTGCTGTGGGTGCCGGTCGCGGCGTTCGCGGTCTGGCTGGTGCTGTGGCGGATGCGGTTCCAGCTCATGGAGCGGGTGTTCGGGCTGGCCGGGCTGACCCTGCTGGTCTTCGCCGTGGCGCTGTTCTGGCTGCCGACCGACTGGGCGGCGCTCGGCCACGACGCCCTGCACCCGAACCCGGCCGGGCAGGGCGCGGGGGCGTACTGGTTCGTGGCGGTGGCGCTGTTCGCCTCCACGGTCAGCCCGTACGAGGTGTTCTTCTTCTCCTCCGGCGGGGTGGAGGAGAACTGGGGCGCCGCCGACCTGGCCGACGCGCGGTCGAGCGTGCTGATCGGTTTCCCGGTCGGCGGCCTGCTGGCGTTGTCGCTGGTCGCCACGGCCGCCGTGGTGTTCCACCCGGCCGGGGTGTCGCTGTCGACGCTCGACCAGGTCGCCGAGCCGGTGGTGCTGGCGTTCGGCGGGGTCGGGCTGGCGGTCGCCGCGCTGGCGTTCTTCGCGGTGACGTTCGGGGCCGCGTTGGAGACCGGGCTGTCGGCGGCGTACGCGGCGGCACAGTACTTCGGCTGGCAGTGGGGCAAGCGGGTCAGCCCCCGGGAGGCCGCCCGGTTCCACAGCGTGCTGCTGGCCAGTGTGCTGGCCGCGACGCTACTGCTGTGCACCACCGTCGACCCGATCCGGTTGACCGAGTACATGCTGGTCGCCAGCGCGGTGGTGCTGCCGTTGACGTACCTGCCGATCCTGGTCGTCGCCAACGACCGGACGTACCTGGGTGACGACGTGAACGGGCCGTGGCTGAACCTGCTCGGTGCGGTGTTCCTGCTGGTGATCGTGGCGGCGTCGGTGGCGGCGGTTCCGCTGGCGGTCGGGACGGGGATGGGGCGGTGAGGGTCCAGCTCGGCCGGCAGGTGCTCGACCGGCAGATCGTCGACGCCGACGGGCTGCTGCTGGGCAAGGTCGACGACGTCGAGTTCGCCGTCGACGAGCGGGGCGTGCCGTACGTGGCGTACCTGCTGACCGGGCAGGGCGCGCTGGGGCGGCGGATCGGTGGCCGGGTCGGGCGGCTGCTGGTGGCGCTCGCCGACCGGTTCACCGAGGAGGCGGCTGCCCCGCTGCGCATCCCGTTCGGTCAGGTGACCCGGATCGACAGCGCGGTCCGGCTGCGGGCCCGCGCCGACGAGTTGCCCCGCCCGCCGGTGGAGACATGGCTGCGGCGGCACCTGATCGACCGGATTCCGGGGGCCGGCCGTGCGAGCGGGTGAGTTGCTCGGGCGCACCGCGTACGACCTGCACGGCCGGCGGCTGGGGCGGGTGGTGGACGTGGTGGTGCGGGGGGACTTCCCGGACGGCCGGCTGCGGCTGACCGACGTGCTGGTGACCGGTCACTGGTGGAGCCGGGTGTGGGGCCGGTTGATCGGGGCGCAGCGGCATCCGTCGGGGCCGTGGATGATCCGGGTGACCGCGCGGGCGTTGAGCCGGGACACCCGGCAGGTCCCCGCCGACCAGGTGCAGTTGCGTCCGCCGGTGCCGGGTTTCCCGTTCGGTGACCCGATGCCCCCGGACTGACCCGGGGTCGGGTCAGGCGTGGGCCTCGTCGGGCACGGGTTCCGGTTCCTCGGCGGGGGTCGCGGTCGGGGCGTGGTGCAGCCGGATCTGGGTGATGGCGCGCTGGTCGACGTCGGTGACGGTGATCTCCCAGTCGTCGATGGTGACCTGCTCCCCGGCGACGGTGGGGATGTGCCCGAGGCAGGACAGCACCATCCCGGCGACGGTGGTGTAGTCACCGGCGGGCCGGTTGGGCACCTCGACGCCGATGTCGGTCAGGTCGTGCACGGGGAAGGTGCCGGGCAGCACCAGCGAACCGTCGTCCTCGGTGCGTACCGCGCGGACGTCCCGGTCCGTCTCGTCGTAGATCTCCCCGACGATCTCCTCCAGGATGTCCTCCAGGGTGACGATGCCGTCGACCGCGCCCCGCTCGTCGACGACCAGGGCGATGTGCTGCCGTTCGGCCTTGAACTGGCGCAGCGCGTCGACCACCGGCAGCGAGTCGGGCAGCAGCATCGGCGGGCGGGCGCAGTCGTCGACCGGCCGGTCGTCCGGCACCCCCACCAGGTCCCGCAGGTGGATCACGCCGACCGCGTCGTCGAGGCCGCCGTGGCGGACCACCGGGGCCCGGGAGTGGCCGGTGGCGGCCAGCAGCAGCCGGGCGGCCTCCGCGGTGGTGCCGCTGTCGAGCGTGAACACCTGCAACCGGGGTACGAGCACCGCGCGCAGCTGCCGGTCGGCGATCTCCACCGCACCGGCGATGATGGTCCGTTGTTCCTTGGTGAAGCCGTGGTTGCCGGCGACGATGTCGCGCAGCTCGTCCGGGCCGATCTCGTCGGGCTGGTGCTTCGGGTCGACCCCGGCGAGGCGGACCACCAGGTCACTCGTCGCGCCGAGCAGCCACACCGCCGGGCGGGTGAAGCTGGACAGGATGTCCAGCGGGCGGGCCACCAGCAGCGCCCACCGTTCGGCGCGCTGCATCGCGATCCGCTTCGGGGCCAGCTCGCCGAAGACCAGGGTGACGAACGTCAGCACCAGGGTGACCAGCACGATGGCCACCGTCTCGGCGGCCCCGCCGAGGAACCCGAGCAGCGGCACCAGCGGCCTGGCCAGGGAGACCGCGGCGGCGGCCGAGGCGAGGAACCCGGCCAGGGTGATGCCGATCTGGATGGTGGCGAGGAAGCGGTTCGGGTCCTTGGCGAGCCGGGCGAGCACCCGACCGGCCCGGCTGGTGCGTTCCAGCCGCTGCACCTGGCTGTCCCGCAGCGACACCAGCGCCATCTCGCTGCCCGCGAAGATCGCGTTGAGCACGACCAGGACTCCGACCAGGGCCAACTGGCTCCAGTAGCTCTGCACGCCCGGCACTCTCCCTCAGGCGGTGGGCGACGGCGACACCGCCGACGCCGCCGGACGGAGGACCCGCCCGGCGTAGCCCAGTCTGTGCCCAACCGCGCGGTCCGCGAATCCTCCCGGTGGCCCCGACCGGTGACCGGCGGCGGGTCCGGCCGGCTCGCCGGCCCGTACGGGCGGCGGGCGGTCAGCCGTGCCCTGACGGCACCGGGCGGTCAGCCGCGTCCGGCGGCGGCGGGCGTCAGGTCGAGGACGTACGCGTCGCCCTCGGGGCGGAAGCCGAGCCGGTGGTAGTAGGGGGCGACCATGCCCGGTGGGCTGACCACCCGGCGGAACCCCCGGTCGGTGAACAGGCTGCTGCGGCGGTAGACGAACTCGCCGGGGGTGAAGTCGCGGAAGCGGCGGGTGACGTAGTCCAGGTCGATCTGGGCGATGCCGTCCGCTTCGGCGTGCGACAGCACCACCCCGACCACCTCGTCGTCGCGTACCACGAGGAAGGCCGACCGGTCGGCGTCGGCCGGAGGTGGGCGGAAGTCGGGGTTGAACCGGGCGATGTCGGCGGCGTGCACCCGCAGCGTGTGGGCCAGGAACTGGTCGCCGACGCCCACCTCGACCACCTGGTAGGCGCGGTCGTCGTGCCGGGTGGCCAGCATCGTGCGCAGGTACCACACGTTGATCACGGCGAGCACCACGTTGAGGCCGACCATCGGCCAGACCTGCACGGCGGCGTTGTAGCCGATCAGGATCAGGCAGCCGACCAGGTTGAGGGCGCGCAGCCGCAGGATGCGCGTCTGCAACAGCGACCAGACCAGCAGCGCGGAGCCGGCCCAGCCGACGAGTTCGAGCCAGTTCACCCCGCGAGACTAGTGCCCGCCCTGGTCAGCGGGGACGGCGGGCAGCTCCAGCAGCCACTCCTCGACCTCGACGCCCCGGCCGGCGGCGAACCCCGAGTCCTCGCCGACGATCACGAAGCCGCACTTGCGCAGCACCGCCAGGGAGGCCCGGTTGTCCTTCGCGGCGCGGGCCCGCACCGGCCGGTGCGGCAACTCCCGCAGCAGGGCGGTCAGCGCGGCGGTGGCGTGCCCGCGCCCCCACCGGCGCGGGTCGATCCAGTAACTGACCTCGGTGTGTTCGCCCACCGGGAAGGCCGCCACGTGCCCGACCACCGCGCCGTCGACGACCACGGTGCGGTTGACCACGGTCGGGTCGGCGCGGATGCGGGCCCAGTGCGCGTCGAAGGCCGCCCGGTCGGTCGGGTCGGCCGGGCCGAACGCCGCCATCCACGCCGCCTCCGGGTCCTGCTCGTGGGCGAAGAAATGCGGCAGGTCGTCGTCGCACACGGGCCGCAGGGACAGCTCGTCGGTCATCGCCGGAGGATACGCACCGGCACCGACAACCTCGGGACCTGTGGCCCGGTCGGCGTACCGTCCGGCCCTGCCGGCGGGCCCGCTCCCGTTGCTACCAAGGAGGGGACAACTCCGGCCGGCGACAGGAGGCACCCCATGACCGCGATCCTCAACCCGACCGGACCCGCCCCGCTGGGGCCGCCGCCGGGACCCCGTACCCCGGTGCAGGCGACCGGGACGACGGCCGCCGGGCCGGTGGGGCCGGTGCTGACCCTGCCCGGCACGCCGGCCGCCGCCCTGGTGCCGGTCACCCGCGACGGGCGGGCCGTCGGGGCGTTCGTGCTCACCGACGGACGGGTCCGCTACCGGGCGCTGCCCGACCCGGACCGGGTGCTCGCCGCCGCGGCCGGTGCCGCCGCCGTCGCCCTGCTCACCGCCGGGGTGGCGGTGGTGGCGCGACGTCGGCCACCGGCGATCGGCACGGTGACCATGGGGCCCGGCGGCTGGGTCAGCCTGCGCGGCGCGCGGGTGCCCGCACTGCGCCCGGCGACGCCCCGGCCGTGGTGGGCGCGGCTGCTGCGCGCCCAGCGGCTGGTCGTGCAGCGCTGACCGGCCGGTGGGGTCTTTGGTCCCGGGCGGCTGTGGTCCTGCGCCTCTGCCCGCCACGGGCCGGCCCGGCGAGGCTGATGGTGCAGGCGCAACACCCCGGCGACCCAGGCCGCCGGACCCGACCAGCGCGGAAGGACCGATCATGACCGGCACCGCACATCTCGACCCGTGGCGTGGCTTCACCGGCGACGCCTGGCGCGACACCGTCGACGTGGCCGCCTTCGTCCGGGACAACCACGAGCCGTACACCGGGGACGCGTCGTTCCTCACCGGGCCCACCTGCCGCACCCTGGAGGTCTGGGGCACGCTGAAGTCGATGTTCGTCGAGGAACGCCGCCGCGGCGTGTACGACGTCGACGCCGCCACCCCGTCCACCATCACCGCGCACGCCCCCGGGTACATCGACCGGGAGCGGGAGCTGATCGTCGGGTTGCAGACCGACGCGCCGCTGCGCCGGGCGATCATGCCGGCCGGTGGGCTGCGGATGGTGGAGACCGCGCTGAAGGCGTACGGCTACCCCGCCGACCCGCAGGTGCACCGGATCTTCACCACGTACCGCAGGACGCACAACGACGCGGTGTTCGACGCGTACCCGGCCGACGTGCTCGCCGCGCGCCGCTCGCACATCATCACCGGGCTGCCCGACGCGTACGGGCGGGGACGGATCATCGGCGACTACCGGCGGGTGGCGCTGTACGGGGTGGACCGGCTGGTCGCCGAGCGTAAGGCGCTCAAGGCGGCGCTGGACGACCGGCCGTCGACCGACGAGGTGATCCGGGACCGGGAGGAGCTGGCCGAGCAGATCCGGGCCCTCGGCGAGCTGGCGCAGATGGCGGCGGGCTACGGATACGACATCGCCGGCCCGGCCACCACCGGCCGGGAGGCGATCCAGTGGCTCTACTTCGCCTACCTGGCCGCCACCAAGGAGCAGAACGGCGCGGCGATGTCGCTGGGGCGTACCGCCGGGTTCGTCGACGTCTACCTGCGGCGGGACCTGGCCGAGGGGCGGCTGACCGAGATGGACGCCCAGGAGCTGGTCGACGACTTCGTGATCAAGCTGCGGATCGTCAGGTTCCTGCGCACCCCCGAGTACGACCAGCTCTTCTCGGGCGACCCGACCTGGGTCACCGAGGCCCTCGGCGGGATGGGTGCCGACGGCCGGCCGCTGGTCACCCGGACCAGCTTCCGCTATCTCCAGACCCTCTACAACCTCGGTCCCGCGCCGGAGCCGAACCTGACCGTGCTCTGGTCGCCCCGGCTGCCGGTCGGCTTCAAGCGGTTCTGCGCCCAGGTGTCGCTGGACACCAGCGCCATCCAGTACGAGAACGACGACCTGATCCGGCCCGCGTACGACGACGACACCGCGATCGCCTGCTGCGTGTCGGCGATGCGGGTGGGCCGGGACATGCAGTTCTTCGGCGCCCGCGCCAACCTCGCCAAGGCCCTGCTGTACGCGATCAACGGCGGGCGCGACGAGATCACCGGTGAGCAGGTCGCCCCGGCCACCGCCCCGGTCGGCGGGGAGACCCTCGACTACGCCGAGGTGCTGGCCGCCTACGAGCGCACCCTGGACTGGCTGGCCGAGACGTACGTGGACGCGTTGAACGTGATCCACCACCAGCACGACAGGTACGCCTACGAGCGGCTGGAGATGGCCCTGCACGACCACCCGGTGCGCCGGTTCATGGCCACCGGCATCGCCGGGCTGTCGGTGGCGGTGGACAGCCTCGCCGCGATCCGCTACGGCAAGGTGAAGGTGCTGCGCGACGACACCGGCCTGGCCATCGACTACGTGGTCGAGGGGGAACCGCCGACGTACGGCAACAACGACGAGCGGGCCGACGCGATCGCGGTGTGGCTGACCGAGACGTTCGCGGCGAAGCTGCGCCGGCAGCGCACCTACCGCGACGCGGAGCTGACCATGTCGGTGCTGACCATCACCTCCAACGTGGTGTACGGCAGGCACACCGGCAACACCCCGGACGGCCGGCGGGCCGGTGAGCCGTTCGCCCCGGGCGCGAACCCGATGAACGGCCGGGACACCCACGGGCTGGTGGCCGCCGCGCTGTCGGTGGCGAAGCTGCCGTACGACGCCGCCCGCGACGGCATCTCGCTGACCTCGACGGTGACCCCGGACGGGTTGGGTCACACCCGCGACGAGCGGATCGACAACCTGGCCGGGGTGCTGGACGGCTACACCGATGCCGGCGGGTTCCACCTCAACGTCAACGTGCTGGACCGGGCCACCCTGGTCGACGCGATGGCGCACCCGGAGCGCTACCCGCAGTTGACCGTCCGGGTGTCCGGGTACGCGGTGAACTTCGTCCGGCTCACCCGGGAACAGCAGGAGGACGTGGTGTCGCGGACCTTCCACGGGTCGCTGTGAACGTCCGGCCGCGCGACGCCGTCGCCACCGCCAGCCGGCGGGGCGACGGCGTGCCGACCGGGGCGGTGCACTCGTGGGACGTGTCGGTGGGGGTGGACGGGCCGGGCACCCGGTTCGTGGCCTTCCTCGCCGGCTGCCCGCTGCGCTGCCGGTACTGCCACAGCCCCGACACCTGGTACCGGCGCAGCGGCCGGCATCAGACGGTGGACGAGCTGATGGCGGAGATCGAGCCGTACCGGCGGTTCATCGCGGTGGCCGGCGGCGGGGTGACGATCAGCGGCGGCGAGCCGCTGATGCAGCCCCGGTTCACCGGCGAGGTGCTGCGCCGCTGTCACGATCTCGGCCTGCACACCGCGCTGGACACCTCCGGTTTCCTCGGCGTCCGGGCCGACGACGCCCTGCTCGACGCCACCGACCTGGTGCTGCTGGACATCAAGTCGTGGGACCCGGCGACCTACCGCCGGGTCACCCGCACCGGGTCGGTCACCCCGACGTTGCGTTTCGGCCGCCGGCTCGCCGACCGGGGCACCCCGATCTGGGTACGGTTCGTGCTGGTCCCCGGCCTCACCGACGCCGAGGAGAACGTGGCGGGCGTCGCCGACTTCGTCGCCGGGCTTTCCACCGTGCAGCGGGTCGAGGTGCTGCCGTTCCACCGCCTCGGCGCGCACAAGTACGCCGAGCTGGGGCTCACCTTCCCCCTCGCGCAGACGGAACCTCCCACCCCGGAACTGGTGGCCCGGGTCCGGGCCCAGTTCGCCGAACGCGGCCTGACCGTCACCTGACGCCCGGCCCAGGGCAGTCAGCCCTGGGTGTCCTCGTCGGCCGGACGGGGCTGCCGGTGGTCCCGGATGTATGCCTCGACGTCGGACCGCAGCCACACCGAGCCGCCCTGCAACGTCTGGAACGGGCGCGGGAACTTGGGGTGGACGACGATCTGGCGCAGTCGGGAGCGGCCCACGCCCAGCATCGCCATCATCTCCGCCGGTCCGACAAGCGGCCCTGGCACCTCCGGCTCACCCATGCGCAACAAGGTAGACATGGGCTTGCCTACCCGATTTATCAGCGCATGATCTGGTCCACCTAACCTAGCGCGCTTGAAATGGCCGGGCAAAATTAGGTCTACCAGAATTGACAGGGGGGTGACCGGCGGTGTGGAATCGGTGACGCGGTGCCTCCGCCCTGGTGGAGCTGGGCTCGGCGGGGCGGGGTGCCGCGACGACCCCACCCCCGGGAGGCGCAATGTGTCGACACCGCGCGGTGCCGTACCTGATCGAGTTGGCCTGGCGCTGCCTGGACCAGCACCGCGACCGGCGGTGCGAACGCTGCACCGGCACCGGCTTCTGCCCGGCGGCGGAGGCCGCCCGCACCCGGATCAGGGCGTGGCGCAGGTACCGCAGCGTGTTCGGTCGGCGGTGAACGCGCCCCCGCCGAGGGCGGGCGACCTGCTCCTGCTGACCCGCGCGGCCAGCGTCCAGTTCGTCAGGCCGGTCCGGTTCCGGGTGATCCGCGTGCTCGACTGGCCCACGTACGACGGCTGGATCTGGCTCGACGGCTACCGGCTCGACGACCGGGGCGACGCGGTGGCCCGCCGGACGGTCTTCGTGCAGCCGGCCGGACTCGTCGTCACCGCGCACACCGCCCCGACCCCGACGCAGCGGTCCGGGCCGACGCCGACGGGCGTGTCGACCCGGGCGCGGGTGTCGCCGCCCGTCCGGGTCAGCTCGCCGCCGAGGTCGGGTAGCCGTACAGGTCGAGCAGCCGGACCCGGGACGCCTGGAGCCGGTCCACCACCACGCTCATGAACCGGGTGGTGAGCTGCCGGCCCAGAGCGTCGTCGGACTCCATCAACCGGCGCACCCCCTCGGCGGTGAACTCCACGGTCGGCGTCCGCCGGACGGCCACCGCACCGAACTGCCAGCGGTACGGCGGGAACAGCCACGACCAACCCAGCACCCCACCGGCCCCGATCGACTCGATGCCCACGTCCCCGCGTGCGGGGACCGGGAAGTCCAACGCCACCTCACCGCCCCGGACCAGCCAGAACCGTTCCGCCGGCTGACCGGCGCGGAACAGCCGGTGACCGGGGTGCCAGACCACCGGCCGGGCGTACCCGGTCAGCCGGGGCAGCCACTGCGGCGGCAGCCCGGCGAGGAACGGGTGCTCGGTGAGCATCTCCAGAGGGGTCATCGGGGTGCCCTTCGCCGGTGGTCGTCGCCTCCATGGCACACCCGTCGGCGGCCGAGCGGCAGGGCCGTTGGTCCCGTGACCTGCGGCGGATCGCCTCTGCCCGCCCGGCCGGCCGGGCGCGACCCTGGACCGGGACGGCGTGCCCGGGACGCGCCGCGACGAGACGGGGAGGCCACCGGTGGCGACATCCGGTGCAGGGTCGGTGCTGACGGACGACACCCGCGACGCGGAGCCGGTGACCACCGGCCTGTCCACCGCCGAGGCGGCGGCGCGGCTGCGCGCGGACGGCCCGAACACCGTCGCCGCGCCGGCCCGACGGTGGCTCGTCGGCCGGGTGCTGCGCCAGCTCACCGATCCGCTCGTCGCACTGCTGCTGGCCGCCGCGGTGATCACCACCCTGCTCGGCGACTGGCCGGACACGGCGGTGATCGTGCTGGTGGTGGCGGTGAACACCGTCATCGGGGTGGTGCAGGAGGTGCGCGCCGACCGGGCCATCGCCGCCCTCGACCAGCTCTCCGCCCCCACCGCCCGGGTGGTACGCGACGGCCGGGACGTGGTGCTGCCGGCCGCCGACCTGGTCCGCGACGACCTGGTCCGGGTGGAGGCCGGTGACGTCGTCCCGGCGGACCTGCGGCTGGTCGAGGCCAACCGGTTCCAGGTCGACGAGTCGGCGCTGACCGGCGAGTCGGTGCCGGTGCAACACCACGACGGCGAGGAGGCACGGGCCGGCACGGTGGTGACCACCGGCCGGGCCGCCGGCACCGTGATCCGCACCGGCGCAGCCTCCGCGCTGGGCAGGATCAGCGCGCTGGTCGCCGGCACCCGGCCGGCCCCGACCCCGTTGCAGCGCCGGCTGGCGGTGCTCGGCCGGGTCCTCGCGGTGGTCGTGGTGGCCCTGTCCGGGCTGGTCTTCGCCATCGGCGTCGCCGGCGGCCGACCGGTGGTGGAGATGGCGGTGACGGCGGTGAGCCTGGTGGTGGCCGCCGTACCGGAATCGCTGCCGGCGGTGGTGACCCTGGCGTTGGCGCTGGGCGCACGCCGGATGGCCGGGGCCCGGGCCATCCCACGCCGGCTGCACGCGGTGGAAACCCTCGGCTCGGTCACGGTGATCGCCTCCGACAAGACCGGCACCCTCACCGAGGGCCGGATGGCGGTACGGACCGCGGTCACCCCCGACGGCACCCGGTACGACGTCGACGGCGTCGGCTACGCCCCGCACGGGCGGGTGGGCCGCGACGGCGTACCGGTGGCCGTGCCGGAGGACCTGCGCCGGCTGGCCCGCGCCGGGCTGCTCTGCAACGACGCGACGCTGTCGCCGCCGCAGGACGACCGGCCCGACTGGGGCGCGGTCGGTGACCCGCTGGAGGCCGCCCTGGTCGCCTTCGCCGGCCGGTGCGGGCTGGAACCGACGGCCACCCGCAGCGCCTGGCCCCGGGTGGCCGAGCACCCGTTCGCGCAGGCCACCCGCCGGATGCTCACCGTGCACCGGGCCTGCGACGGCCAGCGCCTCGTGGTCTGCAAGGGGGCACCGGAGAACGTGCTGACCACGCCCCTGCTGGACGCCACCGCCGAGGAGATCGACACGCTGGCCACCGCCGCCCGCGAGCTGGCCGCCGAGGGGCTGCGGGTGCTCGCGGTGGCGTCCGCGCTGGTCGACACGACGCCCGACCTGGCGGCACCGGTCGGGTTGCGCCCGGTGGGGCTGGTCGCCGTCGGTGACCCGCTGCGGGCCGGTGCCGCCGGGATCGCCGCCGGTCTCGACACCGCCGGGGTACGGCTGCTGCTGGTCACCGGCGACCATCCGGCGACCGCCGCCGCGATCGGTGGCCGGCTCGGCCTCTGGCAGCCCGGCGACCCGGTGGTGCGGGGCGACACCGACGACGCCACGCAGGCCGGGCCGCACGCGCGGGTGTTCGCCCGCACCCAGCCGGAACAGAAGCTGGACATCATCGCCGGCCTCCAGGCCCGGGGGCACGTGGTGGCGATGACCGGGGACGGGGTCAACGACGCTCCGGCGCTGCGTCGCGCCGACATCGGGGTGGCGATGGGCGGCGGCACCGAGGTCGCCCGGCAGGCCGCCGACCTGGTGCTGGTCGACGACGACCTGGCCACCGTCACCGTCGCGATCGGCGAGGGCCGGCGGATCTACGACAACATCCGCCGGTTCCTGCGCTACGCCCTCTCCGGCGGGGTGGCCGAGATCGTGGTGATGCTGCTGGGTCCGCTGTTCGGGCTGCCCGTACCGCTGCTGCCGGCGCAGATCCTCTGGATCAACCTGCTCACCCACGGGCTGCCGGGGGTGGCGCTCGGCGCGGAACCCGCCGAGCCGGGCACCCTGCGCCGGGCACCCCGCTCGCCCCGCGAGTCGGTGCTCGGGGCCGGGCTGGGCCGCGACGTGCTGGTCACCGGGGCGCTGATCGCGTCGGTGGTGCTGGCCGCCGGGACGACCGCCGCCCACGCCGGGCTGCCCTGGCAGTCGGTGGTGTTCGTGGTGCTGGGCCTGGCCCAACTCGGGGTGGCGCTCGCCGTCCGGGCACCCCGGGCGGCCGGGGCGGGGCGGGCCAACCTCGGGCTGCTCGTCGCCGTGGCCGGATCGGCGCTGCTCCAGGTCGGCGGGGTGCTACTGCCACCGCTGCGGATGCTGCTCGGCACCGAACCCCTCGGCCCCACCGTCCTGCTGGCCTGCCTGGCGGTCAGCGCCCTGCCCGGTCTGGTGCTGCGGTTGGCCCGCCGCCACCCCGCCGCCGGCACCCCGGCCGGGGCTGTCACCGACGCCGGCACCGACGCGGTGACCGACGTCCCGACGGTCGCCGTCACCGATCCCACCCGGGTCGCGGTCACCGACCCCGCGGTCGACGGGCCGGGCCGGGAACGTCCGGTGCGGGACCAAGGACCCACCGACGGGGCCGGACGCCCCTGACCCGACGGGCCGGACCCGACCAGGCTGGAGACGGACGAAGGAGGACGTGATGACCAACAGAGCCGGTGCCCCCGTCGTGGTGGGTGTGGACGGTTCCCGATCGGCGTTGGACGCGGTCGGGGTGGCCGCCCGGGAGGCCGTCGCCCGCAACCGCCCGCTGCGGGTGGTGCACGCGTTCATCTGGCCGCTCTTCGGCGTCCCGCTCGGCCCCGCGCCCGTCGGACCGCCCGACGGCGGGCTGCGCAACGAGGCGGAGCGGATCGTCACCGAGGCGGTCGCCGAAGCCGGCAAGATCGCCCCGGAGCTGACCGTCACCGGGTACCTGTCCGACGGGGCGCCGACCCCGGTACTGCTGCGCGAGGCCCGCGACGCGGCGCTGGTGGTGCTCGGCACCCGGGGGCTCGGCGGCTTCGCCGGGCTGCTGATCGGTTCGGTGGCGGTGCAGGTCTCGGCCCGTGCCGACTGCCCGGTGCTGGTGGTCCGGGGTGAACCACGGGCCGACGGCCCGGTACTGGTCGGGGTGGACGGGTCGGCGCTGTCCACCGAGGCGCTCGGGTTCGCCTTCGCCGCGGCGGCGCAGCGCGACACCGGGCTGCTGGCCGTACACGCCTGGCTGACCCCGGCACCGATCGGCCCGGGTGACGTGCTGCCACTGGTCTACGACGTGGAGGCGCTCGCCGCCGAGGAGGAACGGGTGCTCGCCGAGGCGCTGGCCGGCTGGTCGCAACGCTATCCGGACGTGCCGGTGACCCGGCGGCTGGTGCCCGGCGCGGCGGCCCGGGTGCTGGTCGAGGCGTCGGCGTCGGCCCAGCTCACCGTCGTCGGCGCGCACGGCCGCGGTGCCCTGGGCGGGGTGCTGCTCGGTTCGGTCAGCCACGCGGTGCTGCACCACGGGCACGGCCCACTGGTGATCGTCCGACGCCCGGCGGCCTGACCGCAGGTGGCGGCACGCCCGGTCGGGTCACCTGCCGGCGCGGACGGGCCGGCACGTCGACAATGGGTCGGACCGGCAACGAGGGCTGAACCGATCCTGGGAGGGCCGATGAACCGACCGGTAGTGGTGGGGGTGGACGGATCGCCGGCCAGCCTGGCCGCCGCGGAGCAGGCCGCCCACGCGGCGGTGCTGCGCGGCGTACCCCTGCACCTGGTGCACGGCTACCTGCACCCGCTCGGGTACGGCGTCCCGCTGAACCCGTACGACCTGGGGGTGCCCGCGCCGTCGGAGGAGGCGCAGCGGATGTTGGAGCGGACCGCCGCCGAGCTGGCCGACAGGTGGTCGGGGCTGACCGTGCAGGCGCGGCAGATCGCCGGTGGGGCGGGCGCGACGCTGGTCGAGGAGTCCCGCCGGGCCGGCCTGGTGGTGGTGGGCAGCCGGGGCCTGGGCGGGTTCACCGGGTTGCTGCTCGGCTCGGTCGGCGCGCAGGTCGCCGCGCACGCGTACTGCCCGGTGCTGGTGGTCCGGCCGGAGGCTCAGCCGATCCCGATGGACGGGCCGGTGCTGGTGGGCGTGGACGGCTCGCCGGCCGCCGGGGTGGCCGCCGACCAGGCCGCCGCCGAGGCCGTCCGACGGGGGGTCCCGCTGGTGCTGGTGCACGTCGGCCCCACCCCGCCGGAGCGGGACGGAGCCGACGCGGAGCAGGCCGAGGCCGGTTACCGGGCGCACGCGGTGCGGCTGCTCGCCGAGGCGTCCGCCGCCGTACGCGCCGACCACCCGGACGTGGTGCTGCGGGAACATCCGGTCCGGGCGGTCGGGGTGGCGCAGGGCCTGGTCGAGGCGAGCGCGACGGCGTCGGTGCTGGCCGTCGGCACCCGGGGGCGGGGTGGTTTCACCGGCCTGCTGCTGGGTTCGGTCAGCCAGGCGGTGGTGCAGCACGCCCACTGCCCGGTGCTGGTGGCCCACCCGTACCGGTGAGTGGTCGCCCGGCCCGCCGGCCGGGGACGCGGGGCGGGTCAGTCCTCCCGACCGCCGCCGAGGAGTTCGGCGAAGTCGGTGGTGAGGGCGAACGGGTCGGCCGGGCCGGTAGCCGGTGGCCGCCTGTCGACCTGGTCGGCCAACTCCCGGCCAGCACGCTGGATGCGGGACCGCAGCGCCCCCTCGGCGGTGCCGCCGGACCAGTCCTCCGGCGCGGCGAAGACCGACGTCGGCAGCACCACCGCCCGCAGGTAGCCGAACATCGGCCGGACGGCATGTTCCAGGGCCAGGGAGTGCCGGGCGGTGCCGCCGGTCGCGCCGATCAGCACCGGCCGGTCGACCAGCGCCTGGGCGTCCACCACGTCGAAGAAGGACTTGAACAGCCCGTTGTACGACGCGTTGAAGATCGGCGTGACCGCGACGATGCCGTCGGCGCCGGTGACCGCGTCCAGGGCGGCCCGCAGCTCGGTCGACGGGAAGCCGGTGAGCAGGTTGTTCACCACGTCGTGGGCGTGGTCGCGCAGCTCCACCACCCGCAGCTCCACCTCGTCGCCGCGCCGGACCAGCTCGTCGCGGGCCGCCGCGGCGAGCTGGTCGGCGAGCAGCCGGGTGGACGACGGCTGACTCAGTCCCGCCGACACCACGGCCAGGGTGCGGCGGGTCATCGCCGGCCCTCCGCCCCGGCCCCGGCCAGGTCACCGGCGTCGGGCGTCCCCGTGGCCGCCTTGCCGGCGGCGTCGCGGGCGGCGACCAGCGAGGCGTGGGTGGGCGCGACCGGCACGTGCGCCGGGCGCAGCGCGTCGAACTCCTTGCGCAGCACCGGTACGACCTCCTCGCCGAGCAGGTCGAGCTGCTCCAGCACCGTCTTCAGGGGCAGCCCCGCGTGGTCGAGCAGGAACAGCTGCCGCTGGTAGTCGCCGACGTACTCGCGGAAACCGAGGGTACGGTCGATGACCTGCTGCGGGCTGCCCACGGTCAGCGGGGTCTCCCGGGTGAACTCCTCAAGCGACGGCCCGTGCCCGTAGACCGGCGCGTTGTCGAAGTACGGCCGGAACTCGCGTACCGCGTCCTGCGAGTTGCGCCGCATGAACACCTGGCCGCCGAGCCCGACGATGGCCTGCTCGGGCGAGCCGTGGCCGTAGTGGGCGAAGCGCTGCCGGTAGAGGCCGACCATCCGCTGGGTGTGCTCCTTGGGCCAGAAGATGTGGTTGGCGAAGAAGCCGTCACCGTAGTACGCAGCCTGCTCGGCGATCTCGGGGCTGCGGATCGAGCCGTGCCAGACGAACGGCGGCACGTCGTCGAGCGGGCGCGGGGTCGACGTGAACGACTGCAACGGGGTACGGAACTTGCCCTGCCAGTCGACGACGTCCTCGCGCCACAGCCGGTGCAGCAGCTCGTAGTTCTCGATGGCGAGCCGGATGCCGTTGCGGATGTCCTGCCCGAACCACGGGTAGACCGGCCCGGTGTTGCCGCGCCCCATCATCAGGTCCACCCGGCCGTCGGCCAGGTGCTGGAGCATGGCGTAGTCCTCGGCGATCTTCACCGGGTCGTTGGTGGTGATCAGCGTGGTCGAGGTGGACAGCAGCAGCCGCTCGGTACGGGCGGCGATGTGCCCCAGCATGGTGGTCGGCGAGGAGGGGACGAACGGGCGGTTGTGGTGCTCCCCGGTGGCGAAGACGTCGAGACCGACCTCCTCGGCCTTGAGGGCGATCGCCACCATCGCCTTGATCCGCTCGTGCTCGGTCGGCTCCCGTCCGGTGGTCGGGTCGACCGTGACATCGCCGACGGTGAAGACTCCGAACTGCATGACCAGCTCCTCGCGTCTGAGATACCGGGACCGTTCGTGGTACCCGGACGTCGCGCACAACATAGTTGCAGCGTCAACTATTCCGGCGGCGACCACGCCCGGGGTGGCCCCGGTCACCCCGCCGGCGGCCGCTCCCCCTCGGTGGGCGTACCCGGGCCGGGCTGGTCCGATGCGCCCGACGGCGGACCGGCGGGAGCCGCCGGAGCGTCACCGGCAGCACCGGTGGCCGGCGGTACGGCGTCGGACGGGCCGCCCGTCGGCGACGGGCTGGCGGGTGGCGTGGGGTACGACGGCGCGGCGGGCGGGCCGTACCCGGCCGGGCCGCTCGTTCCATACCCGGCCGGGCCGGACGGGGGCCGGGCCGGGACCGGAGGCGGCCCGGGCGGGGTCGGCCGGCGGCGGGCCATCTGCGCCGCCACCACGACCACCGCGGCCAGCACCAGCATCACCAGTAGCGGAATGACCACGCAGGCCAACCGGCCGACCAGCACTCCGGCGTCGTGTGCGTCCATCCGGGCCACCTCCAGGGTCAAGATTGCCGCGAATGCTAACCAATTTCGCCAGGACCGGGCGTCCCCCCTTTCTGCGACGACGGGAGAACTGCGGCGCGGCGTCAGCGGGTCGGCGGCCCACGGAAATGTCCGCCGGACTCGTAGGATGAGCATGGTCCGGCGTTCTGGGAGGGTGGAAATGGTGAGAACGTTCACGGCCGCTGTCCATCAGGAAGACGACTGGTATGTCGCCCGCTGCCTGGAACTGGACGTGGCGAGCCAGGGCGGGTCGGTCGACGAGGCACTGGTCAACCTGCGGGAGGCCGTCGAGGCGTACCTTGAGGAGGTCGCGCAGCCCACCATCGAGGCAACCCCTCTGGTCACCTCCTTCCAGGTCGGCAAAGCCGCGTGAGTCCGGCACTGGCCGATCTGCCGCTCCGCAAGGTCATCGCCGGACTCGCCAAGGCCGGGTTCGATCACGTCCGAACTCGGGGCAGCCACGCCGTGTACCGCGACTCCGCAGGAAACGTGGTGGTGGTTCCGAACCACAGCACGATCAAACGGGGCACCCTCGCATCCATCCTCCGTCAGGCGGGATTGACGGCAGCGGAGTTCGAGCAGTTGATCAGCTAGCCCTTCGCCCCTCCACCCGGAACCGGGCGAGGTTCGCCCAGCACCGGCAGTCCTCTCACCGCGCTGGGCTTTCCCGACCCGGATCTGCCGGTCAGGTGCGACGTCGGGGTACGTGCCGGCGGTAGGGGCTGACCGTCGGATCGCCGGTGATCCAGAACCGCCAGGGCACATCGTGTGCGGCGGCCACCCCGACCCGGGGGCCGGCGGAGACCTCGGCCCGGGCGACCGGGCGGGTGGGTGGGCTCAGCAGCAGGGGGCCGCTCCCGTCGAGCACGCAGGTGCCGTTCGCCGCCGCGGTGACGCCGAGCGCGACGGCCAGCCGGGCGGGCCCCCGGGCCAGGTCCCGGTCGGCGACGTCGCCCCGACGGGCACGGGCGGTCGGCAACCCGTCGACCACCTCACCGGCCCGCACCAGGACGGCCGCCGCCTCACCGTCGCGACCACAGACGATGTTGAGACACCAGTGCATGCCGAACACGAAGTACGTGTAGGCGTGCCCGGCCGGGCCGAACATCACAGTGGTCCGGGGGGTGGGGCCCCGGTGGGCGTGCGACGCCGGGTCCTCACCGGTGCCCGCGTACGCCTCGACCTCGGTCAGCCTGACCCGGACGCCGCCGGCGGCGAGCTCCCAGCCGAGCAGGGTGCGCGCCGTCTCGGCGACCTCGGCGGCGGGGGCGTGCAGCCACGGGTAGTCCACCGGTCCAGGTAACGCCACCCGGCGAAGATCGGCAAACCGACGAGGACCTTTGAACGTTTCGTTGACAATGTTCCGTTGATGGTTTGGGATGGGGTGATGAACGACGCCTTCACCGCACCCGACGCGAGCCGCGCCCGGGCCGAACGGACCTACGCCGCACTGCACCGGCTCAGCGAGCGGCACGCCGACACCGATGCCCGACGCCGCCGGCACACCAACCCGCACCTCGCCGACCCGTGGGAAGCGGTCTGCGTGGTCACCGCGCTCGCCGCCGGCGGGATCGTGCCGGACACCGACGAGGAGCCCGTCGACGGCGCCGACCTGATGGCTGCGCTGACCCTGCTGCCACACCTGCGGGCCGAACTCGACACGCTGGAGGCGGGCCTGCTGACGACGGCACGGGCCCGGGGACTGACCTGGCAGACGATCGGCCACGGCCTCGGCCTGGGCAGCGCACAGGCCGCCCGGCAGCGCTACGAACGCCTGGTCAGCCGGACCACCTGACCGTCGACGCGACGATGTCAACCCCGGCCACCACCCCACTACTGGGAGTAGTTCGCTGGCCGCCGCCGCCTTCCCCGCTGCGACGCTTTGCTCTGCTGACCTCGACGCGACAGACACCCTGAGTAACGACTGCTGTTCCGGACTGCCGCCTCAGCTCCAGCGACATCCGCAGGTCAAGCGGGTGTCGCGGAAAGGGCAGCAGAGCAAAGGACACGAAGGGATGTGGGTGTCCGAGGAGCAGAGGTCACTCACCGTGGTCACGGAGCCCTGGTCACCTACCGTGATGACCTTCCCTCCGCCACCGGCGACGCGGCGACAACGGCCAGGTCGGTCGACCGGCCGGAGGGGGCCGGTTCGGGGAGACTGGGCCGACCACCACCGCACCGGGAGGACACCGTGACCCGCGAGGAGATGCTGGCGTACTGCCTCGGCAAGCCGGGGGCCTGGCTGGACCGGCCCTGGGAGGGCGACGAGGTGGTGAAGGTGGGCAGCCGGATCTTCGCGTTCCTCGGCGCACCCGACGGCACCGCCCGGGTCGGGGTGAAGTGCGGCCCGAGCCGCGAGGTCGCCGACGAGTGGCTGCACCGGTTCCCCGCCGACGCCCGACCGATGCCGTACGTCGGCCGCTCCGGCTGGAACGCGCTCGACCTGGGCGGCGCCATCCCCGACGACGAACTGGTCGAGGCGGTCGACGGCTCGTACGAGGCGGTGGTGGCGAAGCTGCCCCGCCGCGAACGCCCCGCCTGACCACGCCCGGTCGTCCGTGCCCCGCAGCAGGGGACGACGGACGACCGGCGCGGGTCAGCTCAGCGGGGGACGACCCGCTCGGCGGCCCACTCCCGCCAGCCGGTGAGCTGGTCGGACGCGGCGGCGAGCTGGTCGGCGACCGGACCGGGGCCGGTGGAGCCGGGGGTGATCCGGGCGGCCAACGCCGACCGGACCGACAGCACGTCACGCACCGACGGGTCGAGGTGCTCGCTGACCGCCGCCAGATCAGCGTCGGAGACCTCGTCGAGGGCGCAGTCCCGGGCCGCGCAGAGCGCCACCAGCTTGCCGGTGATCTCGTGCGCGTCGCGGAACGGCACGTTGCGCCGGACCAGCCAGTCGGCGATCTCGGTGGCGAGCGAGAAGCCCACCGGCGCGGCGGCGACCAGGCGGTCCACCCGGACGGTCATCGTGGAGATCATCCCGGCCAGCGCCGGCAGCAGCAGCTCCAGGGTGTCGACCGCGTCGAACGCGGGCTCCTTGTCCTCCTGCATGTCCCGGTCGTAGGCCAGCGGCAGGCCCTTGAGCATCGTCAACACGCTCATCAGCCCGCCGACCAGCCGGCCGGACTTGCCCCGGGCCAGCTCGGCGATGTCCGCGTTCTTCTTCTGCGGCATGATCGACGACCCGGTGGCGAACGCGTCGTCCAGCTCCACCCAGCCGAACTCGTGCGACGTCCAGAGCACCACCTCCTCGCCGAGGCGGGACAGGTGCACCCCGACCAGCGCGGTGACGAAGAGGAACTCGGCGACGAAGTCCCGGTCGGCGACCGCGTCCATCGAGTTGGCGAACGACGTCCGGAAGCCCAGTTCCTTGGACACCACCACCGGGTCCAGCGGCAGTCCCGACCCGGCCAGCGCACCCGCGCCGAGCGGGCTGACCGCCGTACGGTGGTCCCAGTCGCGCAGCCGCTCCAGGTCCCGCAGCAACGGCTGGACGTGGGCCAGCAGCCAGTGCCCGAAGGTGACCGGCTGGGCGTGCTGGAGGTGGGTCATCCCCGGCGCGGCCGTGTCGACGTGCCGTTCCGCCTGCTCCACCAGGGCCTCGGCCAGCTCGACCAGCCGTGCCGCCACCCCCCGGGCGTGATCCCGCAGATACAGCCGCAGGTCGGTGGCGACCTGGTCGTTGCGGGAGCGGCCCGCGCGCAGCTTGCCGCCGAGGCTGCCCAGCCGCTCCAGCAGACCCCGCTCCAACGCGGTGTGCACGTCCTCGTCGTCGATCGTCGGGCGGAACTGCCCGGACGCGCAGGCCGCCTCCAGGTCGTCCAACGCGGCCAGGATGCGCCCCAGCTCGTCGGGGTCGAGCAGCCCCGCGCCGGCCAGCACCCGGGCGTGCGCCCGGGAACCCGCGATGTCGTACGGGGCGAGACGCCAGTCGAACTGGACGCTCACCGACAGCCGCGCCAGGGCCTCGGCGGGGCCACCGGCGAACCGGCCACCCCACAGACTCGTCCGGTTCGTCGCGGCGCTGTTCTCGGTCAGGCTCTTGTCGTCCACGCCGCTCATTCTGGCAGTGCTCACCTTTCGCTCCCCGACGGTGGGGTACACGCCCCCGCCGCCGGCCCGTCCGTCAGCTGTGAACCCGTGACCCGACAGGTCACGGGGTGTTCGTCTCGCCGCCGTCGTCGCGGCGGGCCCACCCGGCGAGCTTCTCACCCAGCGCGGCCCCGCCGTCGGCCTCCCGGGCCACCACCAGGATGGTGTCGTCACCGGCGATGGTGCCGACCACCTCGGTCAGGCCCGCCCGGTCCACCGCGCTGGCCAGGTAGTGCGCCGCGCCCGGCGGGGTACGCAGCACCGCGATGTTGCCGCTGGAGTCGACCCCGTTGAGCAGTTCCCGCAGCAGCCGGATCAGCCGGGCGGGGGCCGCCTCGGCGTCGCGCAGCGGCCGGTGGCCGTCCTCGGGGATCAGGTAGCCGGCCCGCCCGTCACCGCCCCGGGCCTTCACCGCACCCAACTCCTCCAGATCCCGGGAGAGGGTGGCCTGGGTGACCTGCACCCCGTCGGCGGCCAGCAGGTCGGCCAGCTCGGTCTGGGAACGGATCGCCCTGGCCCTGATCAACTCGACGATGCGGGCGTGCCGGGCGGCGCGGGTCGGCGCGGTCATGATGAGGAGGCCTCCAGGAGAAAGGTCAGCAGCGCCTTCTGGGCGTGCAGCCGATTCTCCGCCTGGTCGAAGACCACGCTGTGCGGGCCGTCGAGCACCTCGCTGGTGATCTCCTCGTCCCGGTGCGCGGGCAGGCAGTGCAGCACCTTCACGTCCGGCCGGGCGTGGCCGAGCAGCGCGGCGTTCACCTGGTACGGCAGGAACGGGGTGATCCGGTCCAGCCCGTCGTCCTCCTGCCCCATCGAGGTCCAGGTGTCGGTGGCGACCACGTCGGCGTCCCGGACCGCCTCCACCGGGTCGACCAGCGCCCGCACCGACCCGCCGGTGCCGGCGGCGATCTTCCCGGCCCGGTCCAGCACCCCCGGATCGGGCTGGAACCCGGCCGGCCCGGCGACCCGCACGTGCATCCCGGCGGTCGCCCCGGCCAGCAGGTACGAGTGCGACAGGTTGTTCGCCGCGTCCCCCACGTACGCCAGGGTCCGCCCGGCGGTGCCGCCGCAGTGCTCGCGGACGGTGAGCAGGTCGGCCAGGAGCTGGCACGGGTGGTAGCCGTCGGTCAGCGCGTTTACCACCGGCACCGTGGCGTGCTCCGCCACCTCGGCGATCCGGTCGTCGCCATGGGTGCGCAGCACGATGGCCGCGACGTAGCGGGACAGCACCCGGCCGGCGTCGCCGAGCGTCTCGCCCCGCCCGAAGTGGGTGACCTGGGTGTCCACCACCAGCGGATGGCCGCCGAGTTCGGCGATGCCGGCGTCGAAGGAGATCCTGGTCCGCAGGCTCTGCTTGTCGAACAGGACCGCTACCGAACGCGGCCCGGCCAGCGGGGTGAACCCGAACCGGTCGGCCTTCATCCGGGCGGCCAGGTCGAGCACGGCCGACTGTTCGGCCGGGGTGAGGTCGTCGTCGGCCAGCAGGTGCCGGATCATGTGCGGGTCTCCGTCGGGGTCGGGGTGGGGTTGGGGGTGGCGGCGTCGAGGGCGGCGGGGAGGGCGGCCAGGAACGCGTCGACCTGCCCGGCGGTGAGCACCAGCGGCGGGGCGAGCCGGATCACCCCCGGCTGGACCGGGTTGACCAGGAACCCCGCCGACCGCAGCGCTTCGGCCACCGGGCCGGCGACCGGCGCGGCGAGCACGATGCCGAGCAGCAGCCCGGCCCCGCGTACCTCGGTGACCAGTGGGTGGCCCAGCGCCTCGACGCCCCGGCGCAGCCGTTCGCCGATGCGCTTGACGTGGTCGAGCAGCCCCTCGCTGGCGATCGTGGAGACCACCGCGAGGGCGGCGGCGCAGCTCACCGGGTTGCCGCCGAAGGTGGTGCCGTGCGAACCGGCGCGCAGCAGCTCGGCGGCCCGGCCGAAGGCCAGGCAGGCACCGATCGGCAACCCGCCGCCGAGCCCCTTGGCCAGGGTGACGACGTCCGGCTCGACCCCCTCGGCCTGGTGGGCGAACCAGTACCCGGTACGCCCGATGCCGGTCTGCACCTCGTCGAGGACCAGCAGGGCCCCGTGCCGGGTGGTGATCCGCCGCGCCTCGGCCAGGTAGCCGGGCGGCGGGACGACCACCCCGTTCTCGCCCTGCACCGGCTCCAGGATCACCATCGCCGTCGCGTCGGTGACGGCCGCCGCCAGCGCCGCCACGTCGCCGTACGGGACGTGGTCGACGTCGCCGGGCAGCGGGCGGAACGGGTCGGCCTTCGCCGGCTGGCCGGTCAACGCGAGCGCCCCCATGGTGCGGCCGTGGAAACCGCCGACGGTGGCGACGACGTGCGACCGGCCGGTGAGCCGGGACAGCTTGAACGCGGCCTCGTTGACCTCCGCGCCGGAGTTGGCGAAGAACACCCGGCCCGGCCGGCCGGCCAGCGCCAGCAGCAGTTCCGCCAGCGCCACCGGGGGTTCGGCGACGAACAGGTTGGAGACGTGACCGAGGGTGGCGACCTGCTTGGACACGGCGGCCACCACGGCGGGGTGGGCGTGCCCGAGGGAGTTGACCGCGATGCCGCCGAGCAGGTCGACGTACTCCCGGCCGGCCTCGTCGACGACGACCGCGCCCGAACCGGAGGCCAGCGCCAGCGGCGGGGTGCCGTAGTTGTCCATCATGGACTGCCGCCAGCGTTCCACCAGCGTGCTCATGAACCGACCGTGCCTTCCTGGTTGGTGGTGGACCCGGTCGGGGTGTCGACGACCATCGTGCCGAACCCCTCCGAGGTGAAGACCTCCAGCAGCGTGGAGTGGGCGACCCGGCCGTCGACGACGTGCGCGGCGGGCACTCCCCCGCGCACCGCCCGCAGGCAGGCCTCCATCTTGGGCACCATCCCCGCTTCCAGGGACGGCAACAGCTTCGCCAACGCCTCCGTGCCGATCTCGCTGACCAGGCTGGCGGTGTCCGGCCAGTCGGCGTACAGGCCGGCCACGTCGGTGAGGACGACCAGCTTGCGGGCCTCCAGGGCGATCGCCAGCGCGGCGGCGGCGGTGTCGGCGTTGAGGTTGTGCAGCACCCCGTCGGCGTCCGGCGCGACGGTCGAGATGACCGGGATCCGGCCGGCCGCGATCAGGTCGGTCACCGCCGAGACGTCCACCGACTCCACGTCACCCACCTGACCCACGTCGACCGCCTCGCCGTCGACCCAGGCGGGCCGGCGCACGGCGGTGAACAGGCCGGCGTCCTCGCCGGACAGGCCCACCGCGAACGGCCCGTGCGCGTTGATCAGGCCGACCAGTTCCCGGCCCACCTGACCCACCAGCACCATCCGGACGACGTCCATCGCCTCCGGCGTGGTGACCCGCAGGCCACCCTTGAACTCGCTGGCGATGCCGAGCCGACCCAGCATCGCCGAGATCTGCGGGCCGCCGCCGTGCACCACGACCGGCTTGAGCCCGGCGTACCGCAGGAAGACCATGTCGGCGGCGAAGGCCCGTTGCAGGGTCGGGTCGACCATCGCGTTGCCGCCGTACTTGACCACGACGGTGGCCCCGGAGAACCGGGCCAGCCAGGGCAGCGCCTCGATCAGCGTCTCGGCCTTCGCCTGGGCCCGGGTGAGATCCGCGGACAGGCTCATGTCGAGTACGCCGAGTTCTCGTGCACGTACGCGTGCGACAGGTCGTTGGTCCAGATCGTGGCCGCCGCCGCGCCGGCGTGCAGGTCGATCCGGATGGTGACGTCCCGGCCGGTCAGGTCGACCTTGGACCGGTCCTCGGCGGCGGCACCGGAACGGCACACCCAGATCCCGTTGACCGCCACGTCCACCGCGTCCGGGTCGAACGCGGCGGCCGTGGTGCCGACCGCGGCCAGGATCCGCCCCCAGTTCGGGTCGTTACCGAACAACGCCGTCTTGACCAGGTTGTTGCGGGCCACCGAACGGCCCACCTCGACCGCGTCGTCCTCGTCGGCGGCACCGACCACCTCGATGGCGACCTCCTTGGTCGCCCCCTCGGCGTCGGCCACCAACTGCTGGGCCAGGTCGTGACAGGCCGCGGTGACGGCGGCGGTCAACTCCGCCTCGTCGGGTTCCACCCCGGACGCCCCGCTGGACAGCAGCAGCACCGTGTCGTTGGTGGACATGCAGCCGTCGGAGTCGACCCGGTCGAAGGTGACCCGGGTGGCCGCCCGCAACGCCGCGTCCAGCAGCTCCGGCCCGGCCACCGCGTCGGTGGTCAGCACGCACAGCATGGTGGCCATGCCGGGGGCGAGCATGCCCGCGCCCTTCGCCATCCCGCCCACGCTCCACCCGGCGCCCCGGGCGACGGTGGTCTTCGGCCGGGTGTCCGTGGTCATGATCGCCTCGGCGGCGGCCGGACCGCCGTCGCGGGCCAACGCCCGGATCGCGGTACGCACCCCCGGCAGCAGCTTGTCCATCGGCAACCGCTCGCCGATCAGCCCGGTCGAGCAGACCGCCACGTCACCGGCACCGAGCCGCAGCCGGGGGCTGGACGCGGTGAGCGCGGCGGCGGTGTGCTCGGCGGTGGCGTGGGTGTCCTGGAAACCGGCCGGGCCGGTGCAGGCGTTCGCGCCACCGGAGTTCAGCACCACCGCGCGGACCACGCCGCCCCGGACGACCTGCTGCGTCCAGCGCACCGGCGCGGCCCTGACCCGGTTGGTGGTGAAGACGCCGGCCACTCCGGCGTCCGGACCGTCGTTGACGACCAGGGCGACGTCGGTGGCCCCGCCGCTCTTCAACCCGGCCGCGACACCGGCCGCACGGAAGCCCCGAGGGGCGGTGACAGTCACTGGACTAACCTTTCGTTCGCGACTGCGGGGCTCCGCTGCGCTGCGCTCCTCGCGCTCACCGATGCTGACTGTCTGTTCGCGACTGCGGGGCTCCGCTGCGCTGCGCTCCTCGCGCTCACCGATGCTGACTGTCTGTTCGCGACTGCGGGGCTCCGCTGCGCTGCGCTCCTCGCGCTCACGGTGCAACTCCGAAAGTAGACAGGCCGGTGGTTTCGGGGAGGCCGAGCATCAGGTTGGCGTTCTGCACCGCCTGGCCGGCGGCGCCCTTGCCGAGGTTGTCGATGGCGCTGACCACGATCACCCGGCCGGAGTCGACGTCGACGGTGGCCTGGAGGTGGCAGGAGTTCGCCCCGGCGGTCGCGGCGGTGTGCGGCCACGCCCCCTCGGGCAGCAGGTGCACGAACGGCGCGTCGGCGTACGCGTCGGCCAGCACCGCACGCGGGTCGGCGTCGCCGGTGGGCACGGCGGTGACGGTGGCGAGGATGCCACGCGGCATCGGGGCCAGCACCGGGGTCAGCGACAGCCCGGTCGCGCCGGTAGCCTGCTTGATCTCCGGAACGTGCTGGTGGGCACCGACCTTGTAAGGCGACAGGTCCCCCATCACCTCGCTGCCGAGCAGGTGCGTCTTGGCGGCCCGACCGGCTCCGGAGGTGCCGGAGGCAGCCACCACGACCACGTCGGCCGGCGCGACCGCACCGACGGCGATCAGCGGCGCGAGGGCCAGCGTGATGGCGACGGCGTAACAGCCGGTGTTGGCGACCCGGGTCGCCCCGGCGATCGCCGCGCGCTGGCCGGGCAGCTCCGGCAGGCCGTACGTCCACGCCCCGGCGTGCGGGCCGCCGTAGTAGCGGGACCAGGCGTCGGCGTCACGCAGCCGGTGGTCGGCACCGAGGTCGACCACCCGCACCGACTCCGGCAGCTCGGCGGCGAGCGCCGCCGACTCGCCGTGCGGCAGGGCCAGGAAGACCAGGTCCGCGTCGGCCAGCGTCGCCGGGTCGGTCGCCGCGAACGTCAGGTCCAACCCCGCGAGCTGCGGGTGCACGGCGGTGACCGGCGCACCGGCCTGGCGGTGCGCGGTGGCCGCGACCAGGTCGAACTCGGGATGACCGGCGATCAGGCGCAGCAACTCGCCCCCGGCGTAACCACTCGCCCCGGCGACCGCAACTCGGATACCCATTCCAACCTCCGCATGACTATGCAGAGAAGGTTAGCCTCTAGCCCACTCCCCTGCAAGTTCATGCACCCCAGCGCGTGGATGCGAGGCAGTGGAGCACCCTCGCACTGCAACATCCACACACCGATCACGGGGCGTGCGCCCGGTGGGCAACGGGATGGGCAGCAGGCTGCGCAGGGTCGCGTGACGAGACAGGTCCATGGCCAGCATTGCCAGCAGACGCGAACCTGCCCCGCCCACCAGTTCCTTGACCACGGTCCTGAACTGCCTGTCCAAGCGGGCCATGCGGTGCCGGCATCGCTCCAACCCTCGGGGAACCTGCTCGCGGAAGGTGTGTCGACAGCCGCGCGTGGGGCACACCAGACGCCCCACCCGCACGCGGACCGCCACCGGAACCCGTCGATCGGGACGTCGGCCACCGTTCGCCAGCGTCATCCGTCAATCAATCCCGGCGAGGCCCCGCACATCGGGCTGACATCCTCCACTTAGAGGCAACGAGGCCTTACCACTCTCCGTCACACCGAATGTGAGGCATGGGCGTCAAGTTGACAGACCCACCTTGCGACCCAATTAGAGCGGGATCCCCCGTTGCTCACCCTCTGGCTCCAAAATTCGCTCCAGCAGCCCGGCGGAGTCCCTGGCTGCGGAGCGGAACTCGCCGCTTGTGGACAGCAGCCGATTCCCGAACTTGATCCAGTACAGGATGCGTCTCGCGCGAACCTCTCGCTCGTCGTTAGTGAAGAAGACACAGCGCTGGAGCCAATGGGTACCGTCCCGGACGATAGTCACGAGAGTGTGCGGAGAGCGGTCACCCTCCTGCGAGGCTACTCGATCCAGCTCACCGAACGCCTCGACCGCTTCCGCGTGCAGCGAACTCTCCGTCGGGTGTTCGCTGGCACGACGCAGGCAGATCATTCCCCAGGTGGTGACAACTTTGAAATGATCCTGACCGCCATCACAGCCGCGCGACGTATCCAGATAAGTGGCCGCAAGGTCCAGGTTCCGCTTCTCCAGCTCATATGATCCACATTGCAGCCAGTAATGAAAATCGTCCTTTAGGTAACTGTGTAATTGACTATATACATGCCGCACCGATTCAACCGAAAGCCCGGACTTGATCATGACCCTATGATTGATCAAAGCAACCATCGCACGGCGAGTCGGATCGTTGCGGTTGGCAATTCCAGCACCGCGCTGCACATAGAAGAGAAGCAGCCGCTGAAAAAGCTCCAAGAAGTATGATTTGTCGTCTCTGATAGTCTTTTCCAGCGCCTCCGCAATCACTCGGTGTCGAGTACGAATATGGCCGGACTCACGTCGAACCAGCATGCCTCGCCGCGAAACCAGCCGCTCAATCGCTCGGTTTACTGCCGGGTCAGGTGGTCCATCTGACGCAATCTGCAGGAGCGCGTTCTGCGGCAGAGTCAAAGAGCGATCCTCGTATTGCAATGCCTCAAACATGCATACCGTGGCATAGATGATGCGCTCGCGCTCGTCCAACTGCGCAAACTCGCTACTCACCCGCTGCTCAAACCGGAACCCGGTGATCACCTCCACCATCGCCGCCATAAGATCCGAATTGGCGACTTCCCGAAGCCGTTCCACACGAGCTTCATGAAGCCTGTGCTTCTTGAGCTTGCCGAGTTGGCGATATGTCTCGAGCTGGTAAACCAGAGCATTCAAGTCATCAGCGGTCAAACGGAGCGGCGGCACTCTAGTCAAACCCGCAACCTCGTCGAGAAGGTGACCTCGAGTGCTCCGAATCGTGGCTGCGACCAACACAGTGCCACGTCGGCCGAGTCGGGTCATAAGCCGAGCCGCTTCTGCACCGAAGATGTCAACATCGTCGATCAGGACCGCATCAAGGCCCAGTTCTTCACACTCACGGATAACATCCTGTGACGACTTGGTAGTTGCGCGATCGACCCACCCCACGGCGAGACCCTTAGTATGTAGCGCCACCGCAAATTGCATAAGCGTCGTCGATTTTCCGCTACCAGACCTATCATTCAGCACCAAAACCGGTTTGGACACCGTCGGGGATTCGGCCAGAGAGAACACCGATGACAACGTTGAGAGCCGTGCTGGAATCGCCTCCTTGACGTCTCCCCAAGTAGGGTCGGTACCGCGCAGGTAAAGCGGATCCCCAGGCGGCGCTCCTTCGATCAGCGCCGAGACAAGTTGGACACCAGCATGGCGATCATGCACCTGTCGAGTTCGGGCACGAAGTTGGGCACCTCGCTGCATCGGTGCTCGGCCGGCAATCAACCGCCGCTTTGCCAACTCGACGAGAGAGATGGGTATCTGGCCGAACCCGGCACCCGCGAGCTTCCAGGTAACGGTTGCGTCCACCCCTGGGGCGATGACGAATCGGCGTCGGACGGCATCGGCCGCACCGCTTCCCTCTCCGCCGCCGTCTCCGGTCAGCGTGTCGAGATACAGCGAAAGATGCGCACTATCGATTGATTCCGACGCAAAAACCACCGGGTGGGTGATTAGGTCCGCCTTCAACTGACGGAACCACTGCGCACGGGATCCTCTTCCCCGATCATCGATGTCGAAAGTAACCGGTGCCGCCGAACTCCCTGGAGCAATACCGCTCATCGAAACAATTTCGAGCTGCTCGCGCAAAACGCCGGGAGGGTCGCGGTGAGCATCGATGACAACCACATTTTTGCCGATGTCCAGCCGCGCGGAAATCTCTTGAAAAATGTTGGTTCCAGTACAGTCATAGATCCGGTGCCAAGGTGCCAGCATAAGCCGGAGAGCCGTGTCGTTGACAGTAGAGCCATCCGTCACAAGTAGACCGGATATCGTACGCCGGACCAGCAGTGGATCCACCTGCCGCAATCGTTGCATGACCGCGCCAAGCGTCACCCGCCCTTCGGCAATCTCCTGTGGGAGCTGCGACACCAGGGCAGCGAACAGCCCGTCCGCGCTTTCCAACGGACTCGACCATTCCCCACGAGACTCTCCCTCCATGCCCGAGGTGATAACCAGGACAGCTTGGCCAGTGGCAATCGCCTGATCGAATTCATCAAGGAGCAGAGATTCATCCTGAAGCACCGACTGAACCTCGGCGGAGGCATGACGGGCCGTCGCGGTGGCCGGCTCGACGACCGGAGGCGCGACGGCCTTCAGGGTGTTCCCTCTGATGAAGTCCGACAAAACAACCTCACCAGCAGCCCGACGATGAGCAACATAGAGATGCGCTCCGGTACCCACGGTCGACCAACTCTGCGCCTCAGTCGAGCCTATCCTGCCGGCTAACGGTATGGCCGGGAGGGGAAGGCTCAACTCAGCAGAGATTGGCGAAAGTACCACGAGGGCATCGGCTTGCTGCTGCCAGTCCGAGCCCGAGGCGACCGCTGCCAGTTGGCTGGCATGAAGAGTGGCGAGGCCATCATGGGCTTCAACGGTCAGCATCCGAAAAACGCTGTTCAGAGTGGCCACCCCTAGGCGCAAACCACCCGCATGGAGCACAAATGCGCCATCGCCCGGCAGTTTCCCTGACCGCCACCCCATTTCCCCTGAATAGTTCCCATACCATTCCAAAAAAGGGGAGAAGCTATGGCGAATAGCTTCATGCACGTCGGGGGTCTCCTCGTTCCAGAAGCTCTCCTCAACCTGGGACCACCAGTCCGTGACGGACCGGACCGTCGCCAATGCGGCCGCCATCGGAGTGAGATCCCGTCGTCCCGGAACGGCCAGCACGGCTGGCAGTTCCGCTAACCCGGGTGCCTCGCAGCACTCACTCAGTATGAGGTCTACCAGCGAGGAGACCGTCCCGAACTCTTCCGTGGTTCCCGAGACCGTGAGATCGCCGACGAGGACCAGCGCGTCCAACGCGCCGCCTGCCTGATGCAGCCCGGCGATTGCCTGCACACAGTCCCGCGCCAAGCCGTCCACGGCCGATGACACCGCGGGGACAGCGTGGACTAGCAGCAAGGTCGGACTGGTTTCCAGTGCCATGAATCAGCCCTCCTTGGTCAGCACAGCCGTGACCGCGTTCTTTGGCAGACGCAGCGTGACCTGCCGCTGGCTGCCGCACCGGTCGACGGTGATAGATATGAATTGACCGGTTAGGGTAGTTAGGTCGATTTCGCCCTCAACCCGCTCTGTGCGATTTCCGCAGAGCGCCGCGACGACCGCCTGCCCCTCTGGCCCGAGTACCAGCCATCCCAAGCGAGACTTGTCCGGATGATCGACGAAGAGCGCCAGCGCAAGGGTCAGCACGGTGACCCCAAGCGCTACCACCGAGGAGCGATTCGCCACCACCTGGCGCTGATCTACCCGTTTCGCCTCATCATCACCCCTTTTGAGCACCTCTTCGATGAGCGATCGCCCGTCACGTGCCACGCTGGCAGCGGCCAATCCCAACGGAACAGCGGTGGAGATCGCCCGAACGTAGAGAACGGCCGCAAGAAGCCACAACGCGACCGCAAGGCAACCCCCAATTCGGGTCACCACAGCAGTGCTGGACAAGGATGTCAGAGTGAAGGTGGCTACTAAACCGCCAGCAAAGACGGTCACGACCGACTGCGCGGCCTGAGCGCGGGTGCGGGCACCCGTCGCTGCCCGTACCCGATCCGGGTAGTAGGCCTGAACCACCGCCTCTTGCACGGAAGTCAGCAGCGGATCGAAAGAGGGGTCCGGCATGAATTTCCTTCGGTGTCTAGCGTCGAAGGACACTATGCGTCGGACGTAAGCCAGCAGCACCGATCTGTACGAAGTACGACACAAGCGCCGGGTCCGAAGTGACATCGGATGGGCCCTCCCGCAACTTCGGCGGGAGGGCCCATCGCACAGCGGTAGCTATGCGCCCCGCAGGATCGCCCCGAACCGCTGGGCGGCCACGGCCACGGCGGCGTCCCGCGCGGCCACCGCCTCCTCCACGGTCAGCGTCCGGTCCGGTGCCCGGAAGGTGAGCTTGTACGCCAGCGACCGGCGACCCGCGCCGAGCGACTCCGAGGCGTACACGTCGAAGAGCCGGACCTGCTCCAGCAGCTCGCCCGCCCCCTCGACCAGCGCGGCCCGGACGTCGGCGGCCGGCACCGTGTCGTCCAGCACCAACGCCACGTCGATCAGCGCCGGGGGGAACCCGGACACGGTCGGCGCGGACACCACCGGGGCAGCCGGCAGGGCGTCCAGGTCGAGTTCCATGGCGCTGGTCCGGCGGGGCAGTTCCAACGCGGCCAGCACCGCCGGGTGCAGCTCACCGGCGTGACCGACCACCTCCCCGTCGACCAGCAGCGCGGCGCAGCGGCCGGGATGCCAGGGTGCCCGCTCGGCGGCCCGCACCTCGATCCGCTCGGCCGGCAGGTCGGCGGCGGCCAGCACGGCCCGGCCGGCCTCCACCGCGTCGGCCCAACCGGCGGCACGGCCCGGCCCCCACCAGCCGGCCGGCTCCACGTCCCCGGTGAGCACCACCGCGACGTGCCGGGGTTGGGCGGGCACCACCGCGTCGGCGGCGGCGAACTCGGCGTCGGTGGGCCGGCGGTCCACCCCCATGGTCGGCGGCGCACCCACCCCGGGACGCGGGTGGAACACCGCCCCGATCTCGTAGAGCGCCAGGTCACGGTGACCCCGGCCCAGGTTGCGCTTGAGGATGCCCAGCAGCGGGCCGAGCAGGGTCGTGCGCAGCAGCGGCTCCTCCTCGGACAGCGGGTTGGCCAGCCGTACCGCCGGCCGGCGCGGGTCGTCGGCGGGCAGCCCGAGCTGGTCGGCCAGCTCCGGGGCGACGAACGGCAGCGCCAGCACCTCGACGTAGCCGCGCTCGGCGAGCGAGCGGGCCACCGCCCGGCGGCGACGCTGCTGCCAGGTCAGCCCCCGGCCGGGGGGCGCGGTGGGCAGCACCGACGGCACCCGGTCGTACCCGTCGAGGCGGACCACCTCCTCGACCAGGTCGGCCGGGTCGGTGAGGTCGGGCCGCCAGGTCGGCGGGGTGACGGTGAGCACGTCGCCGCCGCCGGCCGTCGTCGCGACCGAGCCCACGTCCTCGGCCAGCCGGTCGGCACCCCGGATCACCGTGCAACCCACCTGCTCCAGCAGGTCGACCACCCGCTGCGGGGAGTAGTCCACCCCGACCCGGCGCGACGGCAGGTCGACCGGGAGGACGACCTGACGCATCGGCCGGACGTGGTCGAGGTCGAGAATCTCCGCGCCGGCCTCGCCCCCGCCGTGGGTGGTGAGCAGCTCGACGGCGCGCTGCAGGGCCACCAGCGGCAGCGCCGGGTCGACGCCCCGCTCCCACCGCTTGGCCGCCTCGCTGAACAGCTTGTGCCGGCGGGCCGTGCGGCCGACCATCACCGGGTCCCAGTGGGCGGCCTCCAGCAGCACGTTCGTGGTGCCGCCGACCACCTCGCTGGTCTCGCCGCCCATCACCGCGGCCAGCGAGACCGGGCCGGTGTCGTCGCAGATCACCATGTCCTCGGCGGTGAGCGAGCGGACCACACCGTCCAGGGTGGTCACCTTCTCGCCCGCCTCGGCCCGGCGCACCACCAGCGGGCCGGTGATCCGGTCGGCGTCGAAGGCGTGCATCGGCTGGCCCAGTTCCAGCATCACGTAGTTGGTGACGTCCACCGCCAGCGAGATGCTGCGCACCCCGGCCACGGTGAGCCGCTGCCGCATCCAGCCGGGCGTGGCCGCCGTCGGGTCGACCCCCCGGACCATCCGGGCGGTGAACCGGTCGCAGCCGACGGTGTCACGCACCTGCACCGGGTACGCCGGCTGCGCCGTACCGGCCGGCGCGGGCACCCGGCCCGGGTCGCGGAAGGCCACCCCGAGGGCGTACGCCAGCTCCCGCGCGATGCCGCGCACGCTCAGCGCGTACCCCCGGTCGGGGGTGATCTCCAGTTCGACCACGACGTCGTCGAGACCCACCACCGGGCGGGCGTCGTCGCCGGGGCGGGCCGGGGTGTCCGGCGGCAGCACGATGATGCCGGAGTGGTCGTCACCCAGGCCCAGTTCCATCGCCGAGCAGATCATGCCGGCCGACATCCGGCCGTACGTCTTGCGCGCGCCGATGGTGAAGTCGCCGGGCAACACCCCGCCGGGCAGGATCACCACGACCCGGTCGCCGGGGGCGAAGTTCCGCGCCCCACAGACGATCTGCTGCAACTCGCCGGTGCCGTTGGCGGTGCCCACGTCGACCAGGCAGTGCCGGATCGGCTTCTTGAACCCGGTCAGCTCCTCGATCTCGCGGACCTCACCGACGACCAGCGGACCGGTGACCGTACGGCGCAGGTCCACCACGGACTCGACCTCGATGCCGAGGTCCACCAGGGCCTGTTCCAGGTCCTCGGTGGGCAGGTCGACGGGGAGGTCGACGTACTCCCGCAGCCAACTGACAGAAACTCGCATGACTCAGACCACCGTCTCCGTGACTCGTACCCGCATCGCCCTACGCCCCGGCCCCGAACGCGCGGGTGAACCGCACGTCACCCTCGGCCATGTCCCGCATGTCGCTGACCCCGTGCCGGAACATCACCGTCCGGTCGATGCCCATGCCGAACGCGAACCCGGAGTAGACCTCGGGGTCGATGCCGCAGGCCCGCAGCACCCTCGGGTTGACCATGCCGCAACCGCCCCACTCGACCCAGCGCGGACCGTCGCGGTGCTCGGGGAACCAGACGTCGAACTCCCCGGACGGCTCGGTGAACGGGAAGTAGTGCGGACGCCAGCGGGTCTTCGCCCCCTCGCCGAACATGGCGCGGGCGAAGTGGTCGAGGGTGCCGCGCAGGTGCGCCATCGTGATGCCCCGGTCCACCACCAGGCCCTCGACCTGGTGGAAGACCGGCGCGTGGGTGGCGTCCAGCTCGTCGGTGCGGTAGACCCGGCCGGGCACCACCACGTAGATGGGGGGCTTGCGGGTGAGCATGGTGCGCGCCTGCACCGGCGAGGTGTGGGTGCGCAGCACCAGGCCGGAGGTGTCCGCGCCGGGCGGCGGTGCGATGTGGAAGGTGTCCATCAGCCCGCGCGCCGGGTGGTCGGCGGGGATGTTCAACGCGTCGAAGTTGGTCCACTCCAGCTCGACCTCGGGACCCTCGGCCACCTCGTAGCCCATCCCGACGAACAGGTCGCTGATCTGCTCCATCAGGGTCGACAGCGGGTGCCGCGCCCCCCGGGGCCGCCGGTCGTACGGCAGGGTCACGTCGACCCGCTCCTCGACCAGCACCCGGGCGGCCTGCTCCCGCTCCAGCACCTCGGCGCGGGCCGCGTACGCGGACTCGATGGCCCGGCGGGCCTCGTTGACCCGCTTGCCGGCGTCGGCCTTGGCGGCCGGCGGCAGCGCGCCGATCTCCCGGCGGGCCAGCGACACCGGGGACCGGTCGCCGAGGTGCGCGGGGCGCAGCGCGGTCAGCGCGTCCGGGTCGGCGGCGGCGGCGAACGCCTTTTCGGCGTCGGCCACGGCCCCGGCCAGGGCGGCCGGGTCGAGCAGGGCGACCTGCTTCGGGTCGTACGGATCGTTGCGGTAACTCATGGCGTACGGGCACTCCCTCACGGCGGCGCCGGCCCTTCTCAGGCGGCTAGGCGAGTCTACGGACGCGCGGCGGTGCCGCAGCCCGCCGGTGGGAGTTACGCGCGGAGGAAGGTCAGGCCCGCCGCCCGCCGACACCGGCGGGCTGGCTAAACGAACGCCGTGGCGCGTTCCTCACGTGACCTGCTCCCCTGCTGGGTGTGCGCCCGACCGTGGTCGGCGCAGTGCTCGGGCTGAAGCGTACAGGCAGACGGCGGCGGCCGCAGCCAGGTTCAGGCTCTCGGCCCGCCCGTGCAGCGGCACCCGGACCCGGGCGTCGGCGGCGGCGGTCAACTCCCCGGGCAGGCCGTGCGCCTCGGCCCCGAACAGCCAGCCGGTGGGGCCGGCGAGCCGGCCCTGGTCGGCGAGGTCGTCGAGGTCGCTGTCGCCGTAGCCGGTGGTGGCGAGGACGGTGAGCCCGGCGGCGCGCAGCGCGTCGACCACGTCCTGCGGGTCGGCGGCGCGGACCACGTCGACGTGGAACAGGCTGCCGGCGGAGGCGCGTACGCACTTGCCGTTGTACGGGTCGACGGTGTCGCCGGCGAAGACCACCGCGCCCGCGCCGGCCGCATCGGCGGTGCGCAGCACGGTGCCGGCGTTGCCCGGGTCGCGGATGCCGGCGAGCACCGCGACCAGGCGGGGGCCGCGCGCCAGGGCGGCGTCCAGCGGCACGTCGAGGTGCCGGCAGACGGCGACCACACCCTGCGGGGTGACGGTCTCGGTGAGCGCGGCCAGGGCCTCGTCGGTGACCTCGGAGACGGGCAGATCGGCGCGGGCGGCACCGGCCGCGAGGTCGGCGTGCCGGTCGAGCGCGGCCGGGGTCCCGAACAGCTCCACCACCGTGCCGGTGCGGTCGAGGGCCTCCCGGACGGCCTGCGGCCCCTCGGCCAGGAACCGGCCGGTGGCGTCGCGGTCGCGCCGGCGGTGCAGCCGGCGCGCGGCGACCACCCGGGGCGTACGGGGAGTGAATGGGCCGGTGACGGCGTCGAGGCGTCTCCCGCGCGGTGGTGACTGCATGGGAGACGCCTCGATCTGCTGCCGGGGTGGGTCAGGCGGCCTGGGCCGCGGCGCCACCGGTGCCCTCGGCCGCCACGGCGGCGCGGGCCAGCTCGACGATCGCGGCGAACGCCGCGGCGTCGTGGACGGCCAGGTCGGCCAGGATCTTGCGGTCGACCTCGATGCCGGCCAGGCGCAGGCCCTGGATCAGCCGGTTGTAGGTCATGCCGTTGGCCCGGGCGCCAGCGTTGATGCGCTGGATCCAGAGCTGCCGGAAGTCGCCCTTGCGGTCGCGACGGTCCCGGTAGGCGTACTGCATCGAGTGCAGCACCTGCTCCTTGGCCTTGCGGTACAGCCGGGAGCGCTGACCGCGGTAACCGCTCGCGGTCTCCAGCAGGGTACGACGCTTCTTCTGGGCGTTCACAGCCCGCTTGACGCGTGCCATCTCAACTCCTTGTTAGGTAAAGGTGGCGCGCGTCAGCGGCCGAGCAGCTTCTTGATGCGCTTGACGTCGGACTTGGCCAGCTCGACCGTGCCGGTCAGCCGCCGGGTCTGGGTGGACGGCTTCTTCTCCAGGTTGTGGCGAAGGCCGGCCTGCTGGGCGACGATCTTGCCCTTGCCGGTCACCTTGACCCGCTTGCCCATACCCGTGTGGCTCTTCATCTTCGGCATGTGGAACGTCTCTCCCTGTTACTGGCCGCTGGGGGCAGCGGTCGGGCCGGCCTCGCCGGCTGCTGCGGTCTCGCCGGCCGCCGGGGCCGCGCCATCTGCCGGGGCGGCCGATTCCTCCGCGGCCCGGTCCCGGGGGCCCCCACGGGACGCCGTGGCGGCGACCGCGGATGCCTTGACGGCCCGGTGCGGAGCGAGAACCATGATCATGTTACGGCCGTCCTGCTTCGGAGCGGCCTCGACGTATCCCAGGTCCGTGATCTCGGATTCGAGCCTGCGCAGGAGCCGGTAACCCAGCTCCGGGCGGCTCTGCTCGCGACCGCGGAACATGATCGTCACCTTGACCTTGTCGCCGGCCTTGAGGAACCGCACCACGTGACCCTTCTTGGTCTCGTAGTCGTGCGGGTCGATCTTCGGCCGGAGCTTCATCTCCTTGATGACGGTCTGCTGCTGGTTACGCCGCGCTTCGCGCGCCTTGAGTGCGCTCTCGTACTTGAACTTGCCGAAGTCCATGAGCTTGCACACCGGCGGGCGCGCCATCGGCGCAACCTCGACCAGGTCCAGGTCGACGTCCGCGGCCAGCTGCAGGGCGCGCTCCAGCGGGACGATGCCCACCTGCTCACCCTCAGGGCCGACCAGTCGGACCTCACGTGCCCGGATCTGCTCGTTCACGCGTGGTTCGACGCTGATGGGGCCTCCTCGAGTCGAGTCTGCTGCGTGGCCGACCCCGCGCGGCCCCCGGGTGGGGGCGACCCGGAAAGCAGAAGGCCCCGGCGCATGCCAGGGCCCGCTCGACCGGTCGGCACGATCACAGGATCGCGCATCCGGCACCGGGACGAACCCGGAACCGGTGACCGGACCCGGCCACCTCGGGGGCGACTCGGGTGGGAGCAGGCGCTCCGCTTCGGGACCACCCACACGCCACAGGCGGGGGCAGTCTGGTCGACGTGGCAACACTACACCCCGGCGCAGCCATCCCCCAAACCGGGCCCGCAGGTCAACCCGGTACGACAGCCCGGCGGAGGGCGACGAACCGGGGTGTCATCGGTGCTCGCCGTCCCGGTCGAGCCGGGTCGGGCGGTCAACGGGCCGGAGTGCCGCCCAGGCCGGCCAGGTGGGCCTGGTGCAGCCGACGCAGCGCACGGACCCCGTCGACCGCGCGCTGCTTGTCGGCGGCCTGCAGCGCCACCATCGGCAGCAGGTCGTCGTCGTGCAGCTCCAGGCTGGCCCACGGCGCACCCCGGTCGAAGCGCACCCCCCGGACCACCTCCCACGGCAGCTCGTACGAGCCAAGGATGTTGCGCACCCGGACCCCCCGGGCGTCCGCCTCGACCCGGGGCCGGGTGAACAGCAGGATGCCCAGCGCGCCGAACACGCCGAGGCCGATCATGGCGAACTGGTCGCCGCGCTGGAAGGTGCCGTAGCCCTCGCCGGTCGCCCCGGTCAACGAGGTGGCGACCAGGCTGAAGACCACCAGCAGGGCGATCGCCGAGGCCCAGCAGACGACCCGGACACGACGCGGCCTGAGACGGATCAACTCGGTGTCGCTCACCGCTCCAGTCTGCCACCCGGCCCCGGCGGCGTCGCGCCGCCACCCGCCGCGCCGGGACGGGTCGGGTCAGGCCGGGCGCGGGCGGGGCGGCGGTCAGAGCCGGCAGGCGTGGATGTTGGTGACCAGGATCGCGCGGGCGCCCAGCTCGTACAGCTCATCCATGATCCGGTGCACGTCGTCGCGGAGCACCATCGCCTGCACCGCGACCCAGCCCTCCCGGTGCAGCGGGGAGACCGTCGGCGACTCGATGCCCGGGGTCAGGCCGCTGGCCCGGTCGAGCAGGCCGGCCGGCACGTCGTAGGCGAGCATCACGTACCGGCGGGCCACCAGCACCCCGTGCAGGCGACGCAGCAACTGCTCCGCCTGCGGGTGGACCGGCGCGCCGGCCCGGCGGACCAGCACCGCCGAGGAGTGCAGCAGCGGGTCACCGAAGACGACCAGCCCGGCCTGACGCAGGGTCGCGCCGGTCTCCACCACGTCGGCGACCACGTCGGCGACCCCGAGCCGGATGGCGTTCTCCACCGCACCATCGAGCCGGATCACGTCGGCCTTGACGCCCAGGTCGGCCAGGTAGCGCTCGACCAGCCCCGGGTACGCGGTGGCGATCCGGTGCCCGCCCAGCTCCTGCACGTCGCCGACGTCCCCGGGACGGGCGGCGAAGCGGAAGGTCGCCCGGGCGAACGCCAGGTCCACCACCTCCTCGGCGGGCGCGCCGGAGTCGATCAGCAGGTCCCGGCCGGTGATCCCGACGTCGAGGTCACCCGAGCCGACGTAGGTGGCGATGTCCTTCGGACGCAGGTAGAAGAACTCGATGTCGTTGGCCTCGTCCGGGCAGACCAGGTCCTTGGGGTCGGTGCGCTGGCGGTAGCCCGCCTCGCGCAGCATCTGGGCGGCCTTCTCGGCCAGGGCGCCCTTGTTGGGTACGGCGACACGCAGCATGACGGAGTGCTCCTTCGATCGGATCAGATCAACGACGCGGCGCACTCACAGATGTCGGTAGACGTCCTTCAGCTCCAGACCGCTGGCCAGCATCAGCACCTGCACCTGGTACAGCAGCTGGGAGATCTCCTCGGCGGTGCGCTCCGGGCCCTCGTGCTCGGCGGCCATCCACGACTCGGCCGCCTCCTCGACGACCTTCTTGCCGACGAAGTGCACCCCCTTGGCCAGGGCGTCGACCGTGCCGGAACCCGGCGTGCCGGCGGCTGCCTTGGCCTGGAGCTCGGCGAACAACTCCTCGAACGTCTTCACGGAACCGGATTCTTCCAGCCACCCACCGACGCCTCACGCGCCGGGTCGCCCGGCCCGCACCCCGTTCCCGCAGGCTGGGACGCATCCGGGGAGGCCGGGCGCTCCGGCCGGCCCGGGCGCGGGTCAGCGGGCAGCGGCAACGGGCCGGACACGTTTGCACATCGATCTCTCATCTACCTGATGGGACACCCTTCGAGGGATCGGTGGTCTTCTCTATCCTGGCGGCCATGGTCAGCAGCAGCTCACGTACCCGCGCCGCCGCCACCGCCGCCGTGCTCCTCGTCGCCGTGGCCGGATGCGCCCCGCAGGACCCCACGCCCACCACCCCCGACACCGTCCCCACGGCGGCGTCCTGCGCCAAGGACAGCCTGAAGACCCGGACGGCCGGCAAGCTCACCATCGCCACCGACGAACCCGCGTACGAGCCGTGGTTCACGGGCAACAAGCCGGACAACGGCGAGGGTTTCGAGTCCGCCGTGGCGTACGCGGTGGCCGAGAAGCTCGGGTACACCCCGGCCGACGTCACCTGGACCCGGGTGAAGTTCGACACCGCCATCGCCCCCGGCCCGAAGACCTTCGACTTCGACATCAACCAGTTCTCCATCACCGAGGAACGCAAGCAGGCGGTCGACTTCTCCGCCCCGTACTACCTGGTGCGGCAGACGGTCATCGCGCTCAAGTCGTCCAAGATCGCCGGGAAGAAGTCGGTGGCGGACCTGAAGAACGCCAAGCTCGGCGCGCAGGTCGGCACGACCAGCTACCAGGCGATCACCGCGCTGATCAAGCCCTCGGTCAAGCCGCAGGTCTACAACAGCAACGACGACGCCAAGAAGGCCCTGCAGAACGGCCAGCTCGACGGGCTGGTGGTCGACCTGCCGACCGCGTTCTACATCACCGGTTCGGAGCTCACCGACGCCACCATCGTCGGCCAGCTGCCGCAGGTGGGTGCGCCTGAGGCGTTCGGGCTGCTGCTGGACAAGGACTCCCCGCTCACCCTGTGCGTCAGCAAGACCGTCGGGGAACTCGCCGAGGCCGGCACGCTCAAGCAACTGGAGCAGAAGTGGCTCGCCCAGGTGGCGGGGGCGACCGAACTCCAGTGAGCCGGCTGTCAGCAGGCGACGACGGTCCGGCGGTGGACCGGCCGCACCTCCCGTCGGCGGCGCAGCGGCGGCGGGCGGCGTACCGGCGTCGGCAGACGACCCGCAGCGTGCTGGTCGCCGCCGCCTCCACGGCGGTGCTCGGCACGCTGCTGGTCGTCGCGGTCACCGGCGCACCCGGCTGGGACCGGGTCCGCCGGTCGTTCCTGGACCCGAGGATCGCCCGCGACGCCCTGCCGGAGGTGCTCGTCGGGCTGTGGCTCAACGTCCGGCTGCTGGCCTGCTGCGCCGTCGGGGCGCTGCTGCTCGGCCTGCTGATCGCGCTGCTGCGGACCCTGCGCGGGCCGGTCTTCTTCCCGGTCCGCGCGCTCGCCGCCGGGTACACGTACACCTTCCGCGGCCTGCCGCTGATCATCGTGCTGTACGTGCTCACCCTCGGCGTGCCCGGCCTGCGGTTGCAGGGGATGCCCCCGGTGCTGGTGCTCGGTGGGCTGGCGTTGGTGCTCACCTACGGCGGCTACCTGGCGGAGGTGTTCCGGGCCGGCATCGAGTCGGTGCACCCCAGCCAGCTCGCGGCGGCCCGCTCGCTGGGGCTGACCTACCGGCAGACCATGCGGCACGTGGTGCTGCCGCAGGCTGTCCGGCGGGTCGCGCCGCCGCTGCTCAACGACGTGGTGGCGTTGCAGAAGGACGTCGGCCTGGTCTCCCTGGCCGGCCCGATCGACGCCGTCCGGGCGGCCCAGATCGCCACCGCGGAGACCTTCAACTACACCCCGTACATCGTGGCCGGGGTGCTGTTCGTGCTGCTCGCCATCCCGCTGATCGCGGTCACCGACGGGGTGACGCTGCGGGCGGCCCGACGCCAGTCCGGAGGCTGAGAATGGCCGTGCTGACCTGCCGGGGGCTACGCAAGGAGTTCGGCGGCCGGGTGGTGCTCGACGGGCTCGACCTGACCGTCGACGAACACCAGGTGGTCGCCCTGATCGGGGCGTCGGGATCGGGCAAGTCGACGCTGCTGCGCTGCGTCAACCTGCTGGAGGAACTCGACGACGGCACCATCACGCTCGACGGCGAGGAGATCTCCGACCCCCGGGTCGACCCCGACCGGGTGCGTCGGCGCATCGGCATGGTCTTCCAGTCGTACAACCTGTTTCCGCACCTGAGCGTGCTGGAGAACGTCACCCTCGCGCCGCGCCGGGTGCACCGGCGGGCGCGGGCCGAGGCCGAGGCGCAGGCCCGGGAGCTGCTCGCCCGGGTCGGGTTGGCCGACCGGGCGGACGCCTACCCGGACCGGCTCTCCGGCGGCCAGCAGCAGCGGGCGGCGATCGTCCGGGCGCTGGCCAACTCGCCCCGGCTGATGCTGCTGGACGAGGTCACCTCGGCGCTCGACCCCGAACTGGTCGGGGAGGTGCTGGCGATGATCCGGGACCTCAAGGCCGACGGGATGACGATGGTGCTGGCCACCCACGAGATGGGGTTCGCCCGGGAGGTCGCCGACCAGGTCTGCTTCCTCGACGCCGGTCGGGTGGTCGAGACCGGCCCGCCCGCCCAGGTGTTCGGCGAACCGACCCAACCGCGTACCCGGCAGTTCCTGAAACGGATCATCGAGGCCGGCCGGCTGTAGCGGGACCGCGCCCTCCGGAACGACACGCGTGGGCCGATGTTGCAGGGTCTACGTCCGCCGGACCCCACAACATCGGCTCACGAGGCCAGGGCCCGCCGGCCCGGCGCGCCCTGGCGGGTGGTCAGCCGGCGAAGCCGACGCGGTGGCCGTTGGCCGTGGACACGGTCCGGACCGCCAGCGCGGCGTCCAGGGCGGCGACGGTGGCCGACCAGCCCTTGTCCTCGGCGGAGCCGGGCAGCCCGGCCCGGTCCCGGGCCTGGTCGAGGTTCTCCACGGTCAGCACCCCGTGCGCCACCGGCTTGCCCTCGTCCAGGGCGACCCGGGTCAGGCCGTCGGTCACCGACCGACAGACGTAGTCGAAGTGGGCGGTCGCGCCCCGCACCACCACGCCCAGCGCCACCACCACGTCGCAACGCCGGGCCAGGGCCTGCGCCACCACCGGCAACTCCACCGAGCCGGCCACCCGGGCCGTCACCACCCGCGCCCCGCACGCCTGCGCGGCGGCCACCGCCCGGTCGAGCATGTGGTCGGTCAGCTCGCCGTGCCAGCGTGCCGCCACCACCCCGACGGTCAGCCCGGCGGCGTCCACCGGGGTCACTCCGGGTTCACCGAAACCCGCCATCGTCATGCTCCGATCTCGTCGCCGGGGACCGGACGACCCATCGGGGCCTCGGTCATCTCGGTCATCTCGTCCAGCTCGTCCAACAGGTGGCCCATCCGGTCCCGCTTGGTCCGCAGGTAGCGCACGTTCTCCGGGTGCGGCCGGACCGGCAGCCCCTCCCGGCCGGTGATAGTCAGCCCGTACCCCTCCAGCCCGGCCCGCTTGGCCGGGTTGTTGGTGAGCAGCCGCATCGACCGCACCCCCAGGTCGTAGAGGATCTGCGCGCCGGTGCCGTAGTCCCGGGCGTCGGCCGGCAGCCCCAGGTCGAGGTTCGCGTCCACGGTGTCGCGGCCCTGGTCCTGGAGCTGGTACGCCTGGAGCTTGTGCAGCAGGCCGATACCGCGCCCCTCGTGCCCGCGCACGTAGAGCACCACGCCCCGCCCCTCCCGGGCGACCCGGGCCAGCGACGCCTGCAACTGTGGCCCACAGTCGCAGCGCAACGAGCCGAAGACATCCCCGGTGAGACACTCGGAATGCACCCGGACCAGCACGTCGTCGCCCTCGCCCAGCTCGCCGAAGACCAGCGCGACATGCTCGGCCGGGTCGTGTTCGGCCCGGTAGCCCAGCGCCCGGAACACCCCGTACGGGGTGGGCATCCGCGCCTGCGCGACCTGCTCCACCTGCTTCTCGTGCCGCCGCCGGTACGCCACCAGGTCGGCGATGGTGACCAGGGTGAGCGAGTGCTCGGCGCAGAACTTCTCCAGATCCGGCAGGCGCATCATGGTGCCGTCGTCGTTGACCAGCTCGCACAGCACCCCGGCGGGACGCAGCCCGGCCAGCCGGGTCAGGTCGACCGCCGCCTCGGTGTGCCCGGGACGGCGCAGCACCCCGCCGGCACGGGCCCGCAGCGGCACCACGTGGCCGGGGCGGGCCAGGTCCGTCGGGTCGGTGCCGGGGTCGGCGAGCAGCCGGATGGTGTGCGCCCGGTCGGCGGCCGAGATGCCGGTGCTGACCCCCTCCCGGGCGTCCACGGTCACCGTGTAGGCGGTGCCGCGCCGGTCCTGGTTGGTGTGGTGCATCGGCGGCAGGTCCAGCCGGTCGCACTCCGCCTCGGTCAACGGGACGCAGACGTACCCGGAGGTCCAGCGGACCATGAAGGCGAGCAGCTCCGGGGTGGCCAGCTCGGCGGCGAAGATCAGGTCGCCCTCGTTCTCCCGGTCCTCGTCGTCGACCACCACGACGGGCCGGCCGGCGGCGATGTCCGCCACCGCCTCCTCGATGCGGGCGAAGGTGACCGCCTGGGTGCTCATGCCACGACCTCCGAGTAGGTGGACGGGATCGGTGTCGACGCCGTACGGCTGACCCGCGAGCTGCGCCACCAGGCGGCGAAGCCCCAGACGCAGAGGGCGCCGTAGACCAGGTACATGGCCGCCGAGGGGTAGAAGCCGCCGCGCAGCAGCAGCGGTACGCCGACCGCGTCCACCGCGATCCAGACCAACCAGAACTCCACCCAGCCCCGGGCCATGCCGTAGGTGGCCAGCAGGCTGCCGGTGAGGATCCAGGCGTCCGGCAGCGGCCCCCACGAGCCGAGCGCGGCGAGCAGCGGGTAGCCCAGCGCGGTGCCGAGCACGGCGGCCAGCAGCAGACCGAGCCGTTCCCGGCCGGTGGCCCAGCGGGGGGTGACCGCCGGGGCGTCCCCGCCCTGGCGGCGGTTGCGCGACCAGCGCCACCAGCCGTAGACGCTGACCGCGAAGAAGAAGACCTGCCGGCCGGCCTGGCCGTAGAGGTCGTGCGCCTGCGGGGTGGCGAACACCCCGCCGAGGAAGACGGTGAACAGCAGCCCGTTGCCGATCATGCCGACCGGCCAGGCCCAGACCAGCCGGCGCAGCCCGAGCAGCGCCGAGACCAGCCCGAAGGCGTTGCCGACGATCTCCCGGACCAGCACCGGGGAACCGACGACGTGCACCTGCGCGTCGAGCAGCCAGCCGACCGGCCCGCTCACCGCGCCCCTCCGGCGGCGTCGCCGGGCAGCGCCGGGGCGGTGCCGTCGGTCCCGGCGGGGCCGGCGGGCAGGCGGGCGTCGAGGAGACGTTCGACGTACTTGGCGAGCACGTCCACCTCCAGGTTGACCGGGGCGCCGACCCCCCGCCCGCCGAGCGTGGTGAGCTTGAGGGTGGTCGGGATCAGCCCGACGGCGAACCAGTCGTCGCCGACCGCCGCCACGGTCAGCGACACCCCGTCGACGGTGATCGAGCCCTTCTCCACCACGTACCGGGCCAGCGCGGTGGGCAGCCGGAACCGCAGCGTCTCCCACTGCTCGGCCGGTTCCCGGGAGAGCACCTCGCCGACGCCGTCGACGTGGCCCTGCACCAGGTGCCCGCCGAGCCGGCTGTTCAGCGCGGCGGCCCGCTCCAGGTTGACCGGATCGCCGGGGCGCAGCCCGCCCAACGCCGAGCGGCGCAGCGTCTCGCCCATCACGTCGGCGGTGAACACCCCGCCGTCGACGTCGACCACGGTCAGGCAGACCCCGTTGACCGCGATGGAGTCGCCGTGCCGGGCGTCGGAGGTGACCAGCGGGCCGCGGATCGCGACCAGCGCCGAGTCACCCCCGGTGTCGGCGATCCGGACGACCTCGCCCAACTCCTCGACGATGCCGGTGAACATCTCAGGCCTCCCTCTTCCGGGGCAGCGCGGTGATCCTCAGGTCGGACCCGACCCGGGTAACGTCGGTGATTTCCAGATCGATGGCGTCGGCGATGGTCGTCACACCCGCGTCGACCAGCGCGGTCGGGCCGGCCCCGAGCAGCTTCGGCGCGACGTACCCGACGACCCGGTCGACCAGGCCGGCGGCGAGGAACGCCCCGGCCAGCCGGGGGCCGCCCTCCAGCAGCGCGGCGCGTACCCCCCGGTGGTGCAGTTCGGCCAGCAGGGCCGGCAGGTCGACCCGGCCGTCCGGGCCGGCACCGACCTCGGCGACGGTGGCGATCCAGGTGCGGGCGGCACCGTCACGGACCCGGGCGTCGGCCGGGGTACGCCCCGCGCTGTCCACCACCACCCGCAGCGGCTGGCGGATCGCCAGGGTGCCGTCGCGCAGATTGCGGGCGGTCAGCCGGGGATCATCGGCGAGCACGGTGCCGACGCCGGCGATGACCGCGTCGACCGTGCCGCGCAACGCGTGCACGTCCATCCGGGCGGCCTCAGAGGTGATCCACATGCTGCTGCCGTCGGCCGCCGCGGACCGGCCGTCGAGGGTCGCGGCGTACTTCCAGATCAGGTACGGCCAGCCGCGCCGCATCGAGGTCAGCCAGGCGACGTTGCCGGCCTCGGCCTCGTCGGCGCGTACCCCGGACTCGACCCGCACCCCGGCGGCGCGCAGGGTGGCGGCGCCGCCCGAGGCGACCGGGTTGGGGTCGGGCACGGCGATGACCACCCGGGCGATGCCGGCGCGGATCAGCGCGTGACTGCACGGGCCGGTGCGACCGGTGTGGTCGCACGGCTCCAGGGTGACCACGGCGGTGCCGCCCCGGGCCCGCTCGCCGGCCTGGGCGAGCGCGACGATCTCGGCGTGCGGCCCGCCGGTGTAGGCGTGGAAGCCCTCCCCGACGACGACGCCGTCCGCGTCGAGCAGCACGCAGCCGACGACCGGGTTGGGACTGGTGGTGCCGAGGCCCCGGGCACCCAACTCGATGGCACGACGCATCGCCTCGTCCACGGAGACGCCGCCCATGCCCTGCCCTCTCGCTCGCCGGTCCCCGCGCGGGCGGTACGGGAGCAGCCGGGCAGGCGGCGGCGGAACCGGGAACGGCAGGGCCGCCCCCGGGGAGCCCACGCGCTCGCGCAGGCCCGCCCCGCCCGCGCGCTGTCTCCCATCCGGACTGTCGGGGGTGCGGAAGAACCGCTCCCCCACCGTCGGCCCCGGATTCTCACCAGGTCCACCGGGCGGCACAGCCGTCCGGGTCGCGGGCTTACCACGTCGAGCGTGGATCACCGCCGGTTCGGAATTTCACCGAGCCCCGCCAGCGCGTGGTGGGTACATGCGAAGTCTTACACGTCACCCGGGGGAGTTCGCCACCTCCAGCGTGCTACTTCACACCCCGTCGGCCCGCCGCCTGTCGACTGCGACGTATGACCCCGGTTGGCTCTTGGCGACCGTTTTCATCTCGCTGGCCACGGCGATCGCGGCGAGCGGGTCGGTGAAGCGCTTACGGGCGTCGGAGAGCGAGACGCCGATCGACAGCGTGACCAGGGCGGCCCGGCGGATGTTGCCCCGCCGGTCCTTCAGCTCGACGAAGCCGCGTTCCCGGTCGGTCGGGTCGTAGAGGGTGTCGGCGCTCTTCTCGAAGTCGACCACGGCCCGGGAGGTCAGCGGGCGGATCTGGTCGGGCGCGCAGACGATAACGAAGTCGTCGCCGCCGACGTGGCCGAGGAAGGCCGGCGGCAACCCGATCGCGACCACCGCCCGGTGCAGGCTGCGGGCCAGCGCGGAGATGAACTCGTCGCCCCGCACGAAGCCGTACCGGTCGTTGACGCTCTTGAACCGGTCGATGTCGATGTAGCCGACGGCGTAGTCGACGCCGCTGCGGACCCGGTCGCTGATCTCCCGGCGGATCCGGCTGTTGCCGGGCAGGCCGGTCAGCGGGGAGACCTCGCGGAACTCCTTGTTGCGGCGCAGCGTGGAGCTGACCCGGGCCACCAACTCGGCGGTGTCGAACGGCTTGACCAGGTAGTCGTCGGCGCCGGCGCTGAGCCCGTGCACCTTGTCCACGGTCATGCCCTTGGCGGTCAGCATGATCACCGGCAGGGCCGAGGTGATCGGGTTGGCGCGCAGCCGGCGGGTCAGCTCCAGGCCGTCGATGCGCGGCATCATCAGATCGACCACGGCCAGGTCCGGCTTGTGCTGCTCGATCATGTCGAGCGCCTCCTGGCCGTCCCCGGCGTGCAGCACCTCGAAGCCGTGCAGCCGCAGGTTGAACTCGACGAAACGGGCGATGTCCTCGTCGTCGTCGACGACCAGGATCACGTCGGGGCGGTCGCCGGTGGGCTCCACCTCAGGCCCCGGCGTTGGCGCGCTCCGCCAGCCCGCGCAGGCGACGGACCGCCTCGGCCGGGTCGTCCGCGCCGTATACCGCGGTGCCGGCGACGAAGGCGTCCGCGCCGGCCGCCGCGGCCTGCTCGATGGTGTCGGCGGCGATCCCGCCGTCGACCTCGATGCGCAGTTCCAGGTGGCCGCTGTCGACGTGCCGGCGGGCCGCCCGCACCTTGTCCAGCAGCTGCGGGATGAACCGTTGCCCGCCGAAGCCGGCCTTGATCGTCATGATCAGCAGGGTGTCGAAGCTGGGCAGCAGGTCGAGGTAGGGCTCGATCGGGGTGTCCCGGTCGATGGCCAGCCCGGCCCTGGCCCCGGCCGAGCGGAGGTCCTTGGCCAGGGCGACCGGGTCGTCGCACGCCTCGGCGTGGAAGGTGACGTTGTACGCGCCGGCGTCGGCGTAACCGGGGGCCCACCGCCGTGGGTCGGTGATCATCAGATGCACGTCGAACGGGAGCCGGGTCACCGCCCGCAGGCTCTGCACCACCGGCAGGCCGATGGTCAGGTTCGGCACGAAGTGGTTGTCCATCACGTCGACGTGCAGCCAGTCCGCGGCGTCCTCGACGGCGCGGACTTCATCGGCGAGGCGGGCGAAATCGGCGGCGAGGATGCTGGGCGCGATGATCGACGGCGGTACGGTCACAGGGCAAGTGTACGAACGCGGCCATCCGCCGCGGACAGCACGGCACCATGAGCGACGCCCTGTGACCCAGGCGTGACCCGTGGTGCAACTTCGGCTCCTTTCAGCGGGAGTCGGGGACGAAGAGCCGGTGCGGACTGGCCGAACGGCCCGCAAGAGGCAACACTCCATCAGGGACGGTCACGTATGATGCTCGCCCGGCGGCGGGCACGCCGGGCGGGGGCACGGCGACGGGCCGTCAATCCCCGGAAAGGGCGGACGATGCGACGGTGGCTCGTGGCGCTGGCGCTGGCCGGCACGGTGACGGTGGCGCTCAGCGGCTGCGTGCCGCAGCACGGCGCCGACGGCGACCTGCTCGACGACTGGCCGGTGCTGCCGGTCGCCCAGGCGTTCGTGCCCGCCACGGACGCCTGCCTGCCCCGGATCACCCCGGTCGTGCAGGCCGGCACCTACGAGACGGTGGACTGCGCGCGCAGCCACCTGGCCGAGACCATCCACGTCGGCACGTTCACCGGCGCGGTCACCCGGGGTGAACGGCCCGAACCGGGCTCCACCGCGTTGCGTCCCGCCCGTACCGAGTGCGACCAGCGGGCCCGCGACGTCCTCGGTGGCGACTGGCACTCGGCCCGGCTGACGATGAACATCGCGCTGCCGGCCAACTCGGCGTGGAACAGCGGCGCCCGCTGGTTCCGGTGCGATCTCAGCGAGACCGACAGCATCGACAACACCCGACCGGTGAACCGGGTCGGCAGCCTGCGCGGGGCGATGATCGGCGACAATCCGCTCAGCCACCGCTGTTTCGATCCCAAACTGATCGGCAACAATCTCAACTACATGGCCCCGGTGCTCTGCACCGAGCCGCACCGCGCCGAGTTCGTCGGCGTCTACCTGGAACGCAGCGACCTGAGCTGGGCCGATTTCGGCCGCGCCAACCAGCGGGTGCACCGGCGGTGCATGGCGTTGATCGCGGGCTTCGCCGAGGTGCCCAACAACAACGAGCTGCCGTACCGGGCCGGGTCGATCTTCTATCCGCCGTCGCAGCGGGAGTGGGAGGAGGGCGACCGGGGCATCCGCTGCTTCCTGTGGAGCGATGACCGGAAGCTGACCCGCTCGATGCGCGGTGCCGGCCCCAAGGGCCTCCCCACGATCTGACCCCCGCCCCGTCCCTCCTCGCCGTCCCACCTCGCCGTCCCGCCTGCTCCCGTTGATCAAGAGGTTTGCGTCAACGATCCGTCGGCGGATGACGCAAACCTCTTGATCACCGAGGGTGGGCGGGGCGGGCGGGACAGGGGGTGAGGGTCAGGTGCGGCGGAGGAGGGCCAGGAACATGGCGTCGGTGCCGTGCCGGTGCGGCCAGAGCTGGACGGTGGGGCCGTCGCCCAGGCCTGGCATGCCCGGCGGCAGGGCCGTGCGGGCGTCGACGAAATCCGCCGGTACCCCGGCACGCCGGGCCGCCTCGGTGACCGTCACGTGCGTCTCCACCGTGTGCGGGGAACAGGTCACGTAGGCGACCAGACCACCCGGGCGGGTCGCCCGCAGCGCGGCGGTGAGCAGTTCCCGCTGCAACCGGGTCAACGGCGGCAGGTCCGACGGCTGCCGCCGCCAGCGCGACTCCGGGCGGCGGCGCAGCGACCCCAGCCCGGTGCACGGGGCGTCGACCAGCACCCGGTCGAAATGCCCCTCCGGCAGCTTCGGATCGGACCCGACCGTCCGGCCGTCGGTGTTCAGCACGGCCACCGGCAACCCCCGGGTGGCCTGCTCGACCAGCCGGGCCCGGTGCTCCGAGACCTCCACCGCGGTCAGCCGGGCACCCCGCTGCGCGGCGAGCGCGCCGAGCAGGCCGGCCTTGCCACCGGGGCCCGCGCACAGGTCCAGCCAGCGGCCGTCGTGACCGTCCAACGGGGCCGTGGCCAGCGCGTTCGCCACCAGCTGGGAACCCTCGTCCTGCACGTGCGCCCGGCCGTCGGCCAGCGCCGCCAGGTCACCCGGCGCGCCACCGGGCAGGTAGACCGCGTACGGCGAGAACGCGCCCGGCGCGCCACCGACCTCGTCGGCCAGCTCGGCCGGATCGAGGAGGCCCGGACGGGCGCACAGGTGCACCGGCGGGCGCTCGTTGTCCTCGATCAGCAGGCGCGTCACCTCGCCCAGGTCACCGCCGAGGGCATCGGCGAAGGCCCGCACGATCCACTGCGGGTGGCTGTAGGTCACAGCCAGGTGGCCGATCGGGTCGGCGGCCATGGTCGGGGCGAGCTTGGCCGTCCACGCGTCGACGTCCTGGCCGGCCACCTCGCGCAGCACCGCGTTGGCGAAGCCGGTGGCCCCCTCCCCCACCGTGCGGACCAGGTCGACCGTGGAGGACACCGCGGCGTGCGCCGGCACCCGGGTGTGCAGCAGCTGGTAGGCGCCGAGCCGCAACGCGTCGCGGACCGGCGGGTCGATCCGTGCGACGTCCCGGCCGGCCGCAGCGGTGAGGATCGTGTCGAGGGTGCCGAGCTGCCGCAGGGTGCCGTAGGTCAGCTCGGTGGCGAAGGCGGCGTCCCGACCGGCCAGCCCCTGCTCGCGCAGGATCGCCGGCAGCACCAGATTGGCGTACGCGTCGTCGCGGTGCACCGCCGCGACCGCCTGGTAGGCGGCGTACCGGGGCAGGTCCACGGCCGGGCGGACCGGGCGGCCGGGTCGCCCGCCGCGCCGGTCGGCCCCGGCCCGGTCGCCCCAGCTGCCGGTGCGGGCGGGGCGGTCACCCCGGGTGCCGCCGGACGGCCGCCGGTCGTCGCCGGCCGGACGGTCGGGGCGTGCGGTCGGCCCGGTCACGCGAGTTCCTCCCCGGCGGCGACCCGGACGCCACGCGCCCAGTCGGTCGCCGGCATGGCCTTCTTGCCCGCCGCGCGCACCTCACCGAGCTGCACCGGCACGGTCGCCGTGCCGGCCAGCACGCGGGACTTCTCCACCAGCAGTTCTCCAGGTTTCAGGGTGGGGCCGTTGCCGACCGGGATGACCGGGCCGAGCTTGACCCGGTCGCCGCGGAACGTCGTCCACGGGCCGGGCGCGGGGGTGCAGGCGCGCACCCGCCGGTCGACCGCGAACGCGGGGTCGCCCCACCGCACCCGGGCGTCGTCCACCGTCAGTTTCGGGGCCAGCGAGACCCCGTCGGCGGGCTGCGGCTCGGCCCGCGCGGTGCCCGCCGCGATCGCGTCCAGGACGGCGACCAGCAGCCCGGCCCCGGAGTGGGCGAGCCGCTCCAGCAGGTCGCCGGAGGTGTCGGTGGGGCGGATCTCGTCGGTGAGCGTGCCGTAGACCGGGCCGGTGTCCAGGCCCTGCTCCAACTGGAAGACGCTGGCCCCGGTCAGCTCGTCGCCGTGCAGCACCGCGTGCTGCACGGGTGCCGCGCCCCGCCAGGCGGGCAGCAGCGAGAAGTGCAGGTTGACCCAGCCGAAGCGGGGGATCTCCAGCGCCGCCGGGGGCACCAGCGCGCCGTAGGCGACCACCGGCACGCAGTCGGGGGCCAGCGTACGGAGCCGGTCGAGGAACTCGGGCTCCCGGGGGCGGGCCGGGGTGAGCACCTCGACGCCGTGCTCGTCGGCCCAGACGCCGACCGGGGACCGCGACACGCCCCGGCCCCGACCTGCGGGCGCGTCGGGGCGGGTCACCACGGCCACCACCTCGTGCCCGGAGGCGTGCACGGCGGCCAGGGCGGGGACGGCGACCGCCGGCGTACCGGCGAAGACCAGACGCATACCGGCGGTCACCGGCCCAGGCCGAACGGGTTGCCGGCGGCGTGCGGGCTGACCTTGACCGTCGGCGGGGCGGCCTCGTCGTACCAGTCGGCCTGGCGGATCGCCTTCATCGCCTCCTTGCGCCCGGCCGGGTCCAGCCGGTCGAGGAAGAGCACCCCGTCGAGGTGGTCGGTCTCGTGCTGGACGCAGCGGGCCATCAGCCCGGTGCCGACGATCTGCAACGGGTCACCGTAGCCGTTGAAGCCCTTGGCGATCACGTTCTGCCGGCGCTTGGTGTCGAAGTAGAGCCCGGGGATCGACAGACAGCCCTCCGGGCCGTCCTGTTCCTCGGTGTCGGGGAACTCCAGCACCGGGTTGACCAGGTGACCGAGCACGTCGTCCACCTCGAAGGTGAAGACCCGCAGACCCACGCCGATCTGGGGGGCGGCCAGCCCGGCACCGCTGCGGTCACGCATCGTTTCGGTGAGGTCGGCGACGAGCCTACGCAGCTCGACGTCGAAGTCGACGACCGGATCGGCCGGCGTGCGCAGCACCGGGTCCCCGAACAGACGGATGGGCTGGACGGTCACGCGGGGTGGCTCCTTCGTTGGACGGCGTGGTGCCGTACCAGTCTACGGAGTGCGGCGGGGGCACCGGCCGGCGTACCGCGACGGGTGGTGATCGGGGTGGGACGGCCGGGTCAGCCGCCGGCACCGGGTTCTCCGGCCAGCACGGCGTCCCCGCCGAGCAGGGCGTGCGCGGGCAGCGGGAGCCGGGTGCCGTGGGCGGCCTCCCAGTCGTGCACGAGGCTGGGGCGCACGTGGGCGGCGAAGTAGTCGACGGCGCTGGTCTGCCCGACGACCGGCTCGTCCACCTCGGCGACGAGCTGCGCGGGCACCAGCGGGAAGCCGTTGCGCAGGGCGGCGCTGAGCCGGCGGTGGCCGTCGACGACGAAGAAGTACTCGCCGGTGAAGCCGATCCGCAGCGGGGCGAGGGCCTCGTCGCCGGCCGCCGCCAGCTCCCCGACGAGTCCGGAGCCGTCGAGTCCGCGCAGGGTGGCGACGTCCTCGGTCGGGTAGACCCGGGCCGGGTCGAGCAGCAGCAACGGGGGGGCGTCGCGCAGCACGTCGGCGGCGAGCCGGCCCTCGTACGCGTCGATGATGTGCGTGATGACCTCCTCGGCGGAGGCCCGGGTGGTGTCGCAGACCAGGTCGTAGTTGCGCAGCCGGGCCTTGTCGACGCCGTAGCGGAGGATGAACCGGTTGCGCTCGCTGTCGCTGCGTTCGCGCAGCCTGGCCTCCGCCTCGGCCAGCGAGGTGTAGCTCTCGGCCGGGCCGGAGGGGCGCAGCAGCACCCGGCGGGCCGCCTCGGCCGGCTCGGTGATCATGTGCACCTTGAGCGCGTGGGTGAAGAAGTGCCAGGCCAGCCGGGAGTCCATCACCAGCGACTCACCGGAGGCGGCGATGTCGCGCTGGAGCTGGTCGACGTAGCCGTCAACGGCCTGGTCCAGCTCGGCGTGCAGGTTGAGCTGGAGGGCGGTCATCTGGCGTTCCTGGGCCATCTGCCGGTAGAGGTCGCCGACGCTGACCCGGCGCAGGCCCAGCCGCTTGGCGATCTCGACGGAGACGGTGCTCTTGCCGCTGCCGAGGTCACCGTTGAAGACGATCGACTGACGAACGGTCACGACTGGTCCACCCCTGCTCACCGGCTGATTGACTTCATCGATTTGGCGTCGACCCGACGCATTCCCGCCTTCGTCGCGCCATTCGTGCGCCCGGGCATGAGGGGCGATGCTATCACGCGTACGCCCGCCGTCCGGCGGACCCGGGGTGCGACGGGAGGCTGGCCGGGCACCCGATGGAACTGACCGGTGACTCAGAACAGGGCGAGCGGGTCGACCTGGAGGCGGACCGGTTCGGCGGCCCGCCGGGCGCTGCGGACCCCGGCGGCGGTGTGCAACGCCCCGGCCAGCGCGGCGGCCCGCGACCGGGGCACCCGGACCAGCATCCGTTCCCGGTCCTCGTCGGCGGGGACCGGACCGAGCACCTCCGCCCCGTCCGGCAGCCGCACCTGCGCGAGCAGGTCGGCCACCGCCTCCGCCGCACCGGTGACGCTGGCCATCTTCACCGCCGGCGGGAAGCCCAACTCCCGCCGCTCGGCCAGCTCCCGGGCGGCGAACCAGCCCGGGTCCCAGCGCAGCAGCGCCTGCACCGGGGCCAGGGCCCCGTCGGCGACCACCACCACCTTGCCACCGGCCGGGGCGGGACGGGCCAACGCCGCCGCGGACAGCCACCGTCGCAGCGCCTCCTCGCCGGCCCGCAGATCGGCCCGGGTGAGCAGGGCCCAGGAGTCCAGCAGCAGTACCGCCCCGTACCCGCCGTCGGCCACCGGTTCCGCGCCCGGGGTGGCGATGACCAGCGCGGCACCGCCCGGCACGGCGGCGAGCACCTCGTCGCGGCCCGAGGTGCGCACCGGCACCCCGGGAAACGCCCGGCCCAGCTCCTCGGCGGTCCGGCGGGCCCCGGTGACGGCCGCCCGCAGCCGCCGCCCGCCGCACTGCGGGCAGGCGTACGCGGCGGTGACCCGGCCACACCAGCGGCAGGCCGGCGGGGCGTCGGCGGCACGCAGCGCCAGCGGGCCGGCGCAGTGCGGGCAGCGGGCCGGGGTGCGGCACTCCGCGCAGGAGACCGAGGGCAGGTAGCCCCGGCGGGGCACCTGGACCAGCACCGGCGCGTCCGCGCGCAGGGTGTCCCGGGCGGTGGTCCAGGCCAGGCTGGGCAGCCGGGCCGTCGCCGCGCCCGGGTCGCGGGCCAGTTGCGGGTCGTCCCCGGTCGGGGCGATCGCCGGGGTACGCGCCCGCAGGGTCGCCCGGTCCGCCACCACCTCGCGGGCCCACCCCGTCTCCACCAGCAGCTGTCCCTCGGCGGTCCGGGTCCAGCCGCCGACCAGCGCGGCGGCGTCGGCGAGCCGGGCCCGGGTGAGCAGCACCTCGCGCGCGTGCGGGTAGGGGGCCCGGGGCTCGGCGTGCAGGTCGTCCCCGTCGTCCCAGATCGCCACCAGACCGAGCCGGTCGACCGGGGCGAACATGGCGGCCCGGGTGCCGATCACCACCGGCACGTCGCCCCGCCGGGCGGCCAGGAAGGCCCGGTAGCGACGGGCCGGGCCGAGCGCGGCGGAGAGGGTCACGTGCCGGCCGGGGCCGAGCAGGGCGGTCAGCGCCGCGTCGAGCCGGTCGAGGTCCCGGGCGTCGGCCACCACCACGACCGCGCCCCGACCACCGGCGAGGGTGGCGGCGACCGCGTCGGCGTAGCGGGCCGCCCAGTCCTCCCCGGCCAGCGCCGACCAGACCGCCCGGGGGGCCCGCCCGTCGGCCAACGCCGTCAGCAACGCCGGGCCGGCCGGATAGTCCCGCCAGCCACGCGGATCGACCCCGGCCGCGCCGGGCTGGTCGACGCCGGGCGGCTCGGTGCCGACCGGCACGGCGTCGGCGCGGGGTTCCTTCTCGACCCGGGCGTGCCGGGGCGGGACGGCCAGCCGGAGCACGTCGGCGAGGTTGCCGGCGTACCGGTCGGCGACCGCGCGGGCCAGCCGGGCCACCTCGGGGGCCAGCACCGGCTCCGGCGAGACCACCTTCTCCAGGTAGGCCAGCCGGCCGTCGTGCGCGGAGCTGTCGACCCGCTCCAGCAGCCATCCGTCGACCAGTTGACCGGCGAAGCGGACCTTCACCCGCACCCCGGGGACCGCGTCGTCGGCCAGCCCGGCGGGGACCAGGTAGTCGAAGGGGCGGTCGAGGTGCGGCAGCGCGACGTCGACGCAAACCCGAGCGACCGGCGACCCGTCAGCGGGTCGCCGGTCGCTGGGCGTGGTGCCGGTCAGGCGCCCGCTACCGACTTCAGGTCGGCGGCCCGGTCGGTGCTCTCCCAGGTCAGCTCCGGCAGCTCCCGGCCGAAGTGGCCGTAGGCGGCGGTCTGCTGGTAGATCGGGCGCAGCAGGTCGAGGTCCCGGATGATCGCGGCCGGACGCAGGTCGAAGACCTCACCGACGGCCCGCTCGATCCGCTCGACCGGCACGTTCTCGGTGCCGAAGGTCTCGATGAAGAGACTGACCGGGTGGGCCTTGCCGATCGCGTACGCGACCTGCGCCTCGCAGCGCTCGGCCAGCCCGGCGGCGACCACGTTCTTGGCCACCCACCGCATCGCGTACGCGGCCGAACGGTCCACCTTGGACGGGTCCTTGCCGGAGAACGCGCCGCCACCGTGCCGCGCGTACCCGCCGTAGGTGTCGACGATGATCTTCCGGCCGGTCAGGCCGGCGTCACCCATCGGACCACCGATCTCGAACCGGCCGGTCGGGTTGACCAGCAGCCGGTAGCCCTCGGTGTCCAGGCCCAGGCTCTCCAGCTCCGGGGCGATGACGTGGTCCCGCACGTCCGGGGTGAGCAGCGAGTCCAGCGAGATGTCCGCGGCGTGCTGGCTGGACACCACGACGGTGTTCAGTCGGACCGGGCGCAGCCCCTCGTACTCGATGGTGACCTGGGTCTTGCCGTCCGGCCGCAGGTAGGGAATCGTGCCGTCCTTGCGCACCGCGGACAGCCGCTGGGCCAGCCGGTGCGCCAGCGCGATCGGCAACGGCATCAGCTCGGGCGTCTCGGAGCAGGCGAAGCCGAACATCATGCCCTGGTCGCCGGCACCCTGGGCGTCCAACGCGCTCTCCGACGCCCCGGTCCGCAGCTCGAAGGCGTTGTCGACGCCCTGGGCGATGTCCGGCGACTGCGCGCCGATGGAGACGCTGACGCCACAGGAAGCGCCGTCGAAGCCCTTCTTCGACGAGTCGTAGCCGATGCCGAGGATCGTCTCGCGGACGATGGTCGGGATGTCGGCGTACGCCTTGGTGGTCACCTCGCCGGCGACGTGGACCTGACCGGTGGTGATCAGGGTCTCGACCGCCACCCGGCTGTGCGGGTCCTGGGTCAGCAGGGCATCGAGGATCCCGTCGCTGATCTGGTCGGCGATCTTGTCCGGGTGGCCTTCCGTGACCGATTCGGACGTGAAGAGGCGGCGTGTCACGGCACTCCTAAGCTCTTTAGATAATCGTTCCGCAGCAGTCTAGTCACCCTCGCGTACCGCTCACGACCGGGCGAGGCGGCATCCACCGTTCAGGACCGGGCGGGCCACCTGTCACGCACCAGGTCCCAGACCTGGTCGGCCAGGTCCTCCTTGGCCTGCTCGGGTAGGTGGTGCACGCTGCCGTCGGCACCGATGACGGTGGCCGCGTTGGTCTCGGCGCCGAAGACCTTGTCGATGCCGACCTCGTTGACGACGACCAGGTCGGCGCGTTTGCGGGCGAGTTTGGCCCGGCCGTTGGCCTCGGCGTCGCCGGTCTCGGCGGCGAACACCACCAGCACCTGCTCCGGTCGACGGCGACGGCCCAGCTCGGCGGCGATGTCCGGGTTGGTGACCAGCGCGATGGTCGGCGCGCTGCCGTCGTCCGACTTCTTGATCTTGCCGGTGGCGTAGCTGGCCGGACGGAAGTCGGCCGGCGCCGCCGCCATCACCACCGCGTCGGCGGTCTCCGCGGCGGCCAGCGTGGCCACCCGCAGTTCCTCGGTGGTGCCCACCCGGACCAGGTCGACCCCGGCGGGGTCGGGCAGCGACACGTGGGCGGCGACCAGGGTGACCCGGGCGCCCCGGGCGACGGCGGCCCGGGCGAACGCGTAACCCTGCTTGCCGGAGGACCGGTTGCCGAGGAAACGGACCGGGTCGAGGGGTTCCCGGGTGCCGCCGGCGGTGACCACCAGGTGCCGGCCGGCCAGATCGGCGGGGGCGTCGACACCCCGGGCGAGGGCCCGCCGGGCGACCGCGAAGATCTCGGCCGGGTCGGGTAGCCGGCCCTTGCCGCTGTCGGCACCGGTGAGCCGGCCGACGGCGGGCTCGATCACCCGTACCCCCCGGGCCCGCAGGGTGGCCACGTTGGCGACGGTGGCGGGGTGCTCCCACATCTCGGTGTGCATCGCCGGGGCGAGCACCACCGGACAACGGGCGGTGAGCAGGGTGGTGGTGAGCAGGTCGTCGGCGAGGCCGTGGGCGGCCCGGGCGAGCAGGTCGGCCGTGGCCGGCGCGACCACCACCAGGTCGGCCTGCTGGCCGAGCCGCACGTGGGGCACCTCGTGCACCGCGGACCAGACGTCGTCGGCGACCGGCTGGCCGGACAGTGCCGCCCAGGTCGGCGCCCCGACGAAGCGGAGCGCCGACGCGGTCGGCACGACCCGGACCCGGTGGCCCGACTCCGTGAACAGCCGCAGCAGCTCGCACGCCTTGTAGGCGGCGATGCCACCGCCGACTCCGAGCACGATCTCGGCGGACATCGGGGGTACGGGGGTTACGGCTGGTCGGTCGGCTCGGCGGTGAGCAGGCCCGCGTTGATCTCGCGCATGGCGATGGAGAGCGGCTTCTCCTGCGGGGTGGTCTCCACGAGCGGGCCGACGTACTCCAGCAGGCCCTCGCCGAGCTGGCTGTAGTAGGCGTTGACCTGACGCGCCCGCTTGGCGGCGAAGATCACCAACGCGTACTTCGAGGTGGTCTTCTCCAGCAGCTCGTCGATCGGCGGGTTGGTGATGCCCTCGGGGTTGGCGATGGATCCCACGAAATACCTCTGCCTCTGAAGTGTCCGCGCGGACGCGGCTGGTCGCTCGGCCGCGCGGGGCGGCTGACAGCTCGGCCGCTCGGGGCGGCCGGTCGCTCGACCACGTTGCGGTGGCCGGGCGGGAGCCAGATTAGGACGAACCGAGCAAGCCTACCAGCTCAGCGGCGGCGCGCTCGGTTCGGTCGTGGTGGACGGCGCGCGTGGCGCGGGCCGCCAGGACCGGGTCCGGACGGTGTCCGGGCGGCAGCAGCAGCACCAGGCTGCTCTGCGGCAGGGCCGCGTGGACGACGAGCGCCCCGGGCGGGTCCAACGGCAGCAGCACCGGCCGGCCCCGCGTCAGTCGTTCGATCAGCGGGGCGCGCGGCGTGCCCCGGCGGTACGGCCCGGCCCGGGACCACTCCAGCAGCTCGCCCGCGGCGATCATCCGGTCGAACTCGGCCGGCTCCCGGAAGAGCCGGTCGACGCCGTCGGACTCGCCGGTGCGAGGCGCCCGAGTGGTCACCGGGACCGGCACCCACACGGCGGGAGAACGCGCCCGGACCGCCTCGACCACACCGCCCCGGCCGGCACCCGAAGGTCCGGTCAGGACGGTGAGCCGTGCCGCCGGGCACGCCTCCTCATCCGTGCTCACCGCTTGTTTGTACCTGCTGCGGCGGTCAGTTGGCGGCGAACTCTCCAAGCAGCGCCTTGCGCTGCTGCTCGCCCAGGCCACGCAGGCGGCGGCTGTCGGCGATCTTGAGCTTCTCCATGATCTGGGTGGCCCGGATCTTGCCGATACCCGGCATCGCCTGCAGCACGGCCGACACCTTGAGCTTGCCGACGACATCGTCGGACTCGGCCCGCGCAAGGACGGCGGCCAGGGTGGTCTTGCCCTGCTTGAGCTGCTCCTTCAGCTCAGCACGGGCCTTGCGGATCTCCGCGGCCTTTTCCAGCGCGGCAGCGCGCTGCTCGGGGGTCAGTGACGGGAGCGGCACCAGTTCTCCTCAGGTCCCTATCGCGACGGGCGGAACGCACCGCCGCTCTGTGAAACGTGGTGTCGCTGGCAACCAAAGAGGTCCGTGGTTCCCAGCGCGGGGAAAACTAGCGTTCGACGGAGTTTTCGGCAACGTGGACGCGCGATGATCAACGTAAAGTGACCGAGCCGTCAGTCAGTGTCCGGAAGCCAGAATGTGCCGGCAGTCGGCCGCCACCCGGGCCGCGGCGGTCCGCAACGCGTCGACGTCCGGACCCGCGTTGAGCACCTCCCTGGAGTACGACGGCAACACTGCGGACAGGTTCGGACCGAACACGGTGGGTAGGTCGGCGGCCGTCGCACCCTGCGCGCCGAGACCCGGTGCGAGCAGTGGGCCATTGACCCGGGACAGGTCGTGACCGGTGTCGCCGATGGTCGCGCCGACCACCAGTCCGAAGCTGCCCAGCGGCTCAGCACCCCGGTTGAGCTGGGAAATCTCATCGATAACAAGCTGTGCGACGGTGCGCCCACCGGAGGTGACGGCACGCTGCACCTCCGCCCCTTCGGGGTTCGAGGTGAGCGCTAACACGAAGACCCCGCCACCGTGCGCAGCGGCCGTCTCGAACATCGGGGCCAGCGAACCTACTCCCAGGTAGGGGCTCGCCGTGAGCGCGTCGACATACATCGGGCTGGATGGATCAAGGTACGCGGAAGCGTACGCGGCGACCGTCGAACCGATGTCGCCACGCTTGGCGTCGAGAAGAACGAGCGCCCCAACATCACGTAACTGTCGGATAGTTGACTCAAGAATCGCCACTCCACGGCTCCCGAATCGCTCGAAGAAGGCCGACTGAGGCTTGAACACCGCAACCCGGTCACCGAGCGCTTCCGCGACGGTCCGGACGAACCGTTCCAGACCGTCGACGTCGTCCTCAAGGCCCCAGCGGGCCAGCAGACCCGGATGGGGGTCGATGCCCACACAGAGCGGCCCCCGCTCGGCCACCGCCCGGTGCAGCCGGGTTCCGAAGGTCTCCATCCGTTGCTCCCTCTCGTCTCGCGTTCCGCTGCTGCGGGGCGGACGGTCGCCGCCCCGGTTGCGCCCCGGTGTTCAGCCGGCCGCGACGGCGGCGGCGATCCCGGCCGCGATCCGGGCCACGTCGTCGTCCCCCGTCACGTACGGCGGCATCGCGTACACCAGGTCGCGGAAGGGGCGCAGCCACACGCCCCGGTCCACCGCGGCGGCCGTCGCCGCCGCCAGATCCACCTCGTGGTCCAGCTGCACCACGCCGATCGCGCCCAGCACCCGGACGTCGGCCACCCCCGGCGCCCCCCGCAACGGCTCCAGACCGGCCCGCAGCCCCGCACCCACCCGCGCCACCTCGGCCGCCCAGTCACCGGCCCGCAGCAGCCCCAGGGAGGCGTTGGCGACGGCACAGGCCAACGGGTTGCCCATGAACGTCGGGCCGTGGGCCAGCACCCCGTCGGCGGAGATGCCCCGGGCCACCTCCGGCGTGCACAACGCCGCCGCCAGGGTGAGGTAGCCGCCGGTGAGCGCCTTGCCCACACAGAGCACGTCCGGGGTCACCCCGGCGTGCCCGGCGGCGAACATCGACCCGGTCCGGCCGAATCCGGTGGCGATCTCGTCGAAGATCAGCAGCACCCCGTGCGCCCGGGTCACCTCGCGCAGCACCCGCAGGTACCCGGGGTGGTGGAACCGCATCCCACCGGCCCCCTGCACCACCGGCTCGACGATCACCGCCGCCAACTCGTCCGCGTGCCGGGCGACCGCGTCGGTCAACGCCGTCACGTACGCCGGATCGGGCGGGTCGGCGAAACCGCCGGGCGGCACCGGCGCGAAGACCTGCCGGGGCAGCACGTCCCCCCAGAGGTGGTGCATGCCGCCCTCCGGGTCGCAGACACTCATCGGGTGGAACGTGTCGCCGTGGTAACCGCCCCGCCAGGTGCCCAGCCGGCGACGCTGCGGCCGGCCGGTGGCCCGCTGGTACTGCAGGCACATCTTGATCGCCACCTCGACCGACACCGAGCCCGAGTCGGCCAGGAAGACGTGCGCCAACCCCGGCGGGGCCAGCTCGACGAGCGTCTCGGCCAGCCGGACCGCCGGCTCGTGGGTGAGCCCGCCGAACATCACGTGACTCATCCGGCCGAGCTGGTCGGTGACCGCAGCGTCCAGCACCGGATGCCGGTACCCGTGGATCGCCGCCCACCACGACGACATCCCGTCGATTAGTTCCCGGCCGTCGGCCAACCGCAGCCGGACACCCTCGGCGCTGTGCACCACGTACGGTGGGTGGGCCGGCGGCAGCGCCGCGTACGGGTGCCAGACCCGGGCCCGGTCGACGGTCAGGATCTCCTCGGGCGTCACGCGTGCTCCTCCGTACCCTCGTCGGTGGTGGCGTCGGGGCGCACGGGCGCTGCGGGCGGACACGACCGGAACGCCGGACGTGCCCGCCGGCTCACCGGCCGCCCACCACCCGGTCGCCCGCCCGGACGGCCCCGGCCGGGACCCGGGCGGCGGCCCGCACCAGGGCCGGGCCCCGGTAGATGAACCCGGTGTAGAGCTGGACCAGGCTGGCCCCCGCGTCGAACATCCGGGCCGCGTCGTCCGGGTCGAGGATGCCGCCGACCCCGATCACCGGGAGCCGGCCCCCGGTCTCCCGGTGTACGAACGCGACCATCTCCCGGGCCCGCCCGGTCAGCGGACGGCCGGACAGGCCACCGGTCTCGACGCCCCGGGCCCGGTCGGCGGGAGCGAGCCCGTCGCGGGCCAGGGTGGTGTTGGTGGCGATCACGCCGGCCGCGCCCCGGGCCAGGCACACCTCCAGCAGCTCGGCCACGGCCGGCTCGGTGAGGTCCGGGGCGATCTTCACCAGCACCGGCTTCTCCCCCACGAGGGCGGCCAGCAGGGCGTCCAGGTGTGCCTTGTCCTGCAACGACCGCAACCCGGGGGTGTTCGGCGAGGAGACGTTGACCGCGAAGTAGTCGCCGTGCCCGCGCAACGCCCGGTACGAGGTGAGGTAGTCCTCCACCGCGTCCTCCAGCGGGGTCACCTTGGACTTGCCCAGCGAGATGCCCAGCGGCACCCCCAGCGGGCGGGGCGCGGCGGCCAGCCGGTCGGCCAGCGCCTGCGCCCCGGCGTTGTTGAAGCCCATCCGGTTGATCACGGCCGCGCTGTCGGGCAGCCGGAACAGCCGGGGCCGGGGGTTGCCCGGTTGGGCGTGCGCGGTGACCGTGCCGACCTCGACGAAGCCGAACCCGAGCGCCGGCCAGGCCGGCAGGGCCACCCCGTTCTTGTCCATCCCCGCCGCCAGGCCCACCGGGTTGGGGAACTGCACCCCGAACACCGTCCGGGGCGCCAGGTGCAGGTTGCGGGCCCGCAGCAGCGCCAGCGCCGCCGGCCGCCGGGACAGCGTCGCCAACCGCCGCAGCGTCCACTCGTGCGCCGCCTCGGCGTCGCCACCCCCGATCCGGAACAGCGCCCGCCGGACCCCCTTCTCGAAGATCATGTCCCCTCCCGGCCGACGCTCCCCCGGCCGACGCTCTCGTCGGTGATCAAGAGGTTTGCGTCACCGCGCCCGCCGTTCGGTGACCGAAACCTCTTGATCACCGAAACGAGCGGGGGGCGCGGACCGCGCGGGGAACGGGGGTCGGGGGTCACTGGGCGGCCCGGAGGGCGGCGTGGAGCTCCTGGAGGGGGCGCACCCGCATGTCGCCCCGGATGCGGGCCTCGATGCCCATCACCGCCGCCGCCACCCCCGGCACGGTGGTGATGCACGGGATGTCGGCCGTGACGGCGGCGCTGCGGATCTCGTAGCCGTCCGAGCGGGCGCTCGCGCCCGACCCCTGCGGGGTGTTCACCACCAGCGCCACGTCACCGGCGAGGATCATCGACACCGCGTCCGCGCCCTCGCCCGCCTGGTAGTGCTTGCGGATCTGCTCGCAGGCGATACCGTGCCGGCGCAGCAGCTCGGCGGTACCCGTGGTGGCGACGATCGCGAAGCCCAGGTCGGCCAGCCGCTTGATCGGGAAGATCATCGCACGCTTGTCCCGGTTGGCCACCGAGACGAAGATCCTCCCGGTGGTCGGCAGCGAACCGTACGCGGCGGACTGGCTCTTGGCGAACGCGTGCCCGAAGCTGGTGTCGATGCCCATCACCTCGCCGGTGGACTTCATCTCCGGGCCGAGCAGCGAGTCGACGCCCTTGCCGGCCGGGGTGCGGAACCGCTTGAACGGCAGCACCGCCTCCTTCACCGCGATCGGGGCGTCCGGCGGCAGCACCCCGCCGTCGCCGGTCGCCGGGAGCAGCCCCTCGGCACGCAGCTCGGCGATCGTCGCGCCGAGGGCGATCCGGGCCGCCGCCTTGGCCAGCGGCACGGCGGTGGCCTTCGAGACGAACGGGACCGTCCGGGACGCCCGCGGGTTCGCCTCCAGCACGTAGAGCATGTCGTCCTTGAGCGCGTACTGGACGTTGAGCAGACCGCGCACCCCCACGCCCCGGGCGATCGCCTCGGTGTAGCGGCGCACCTCGGTCAGGTGCGAGCCGGCCAGCGTGATCGGCGGCAACGCGCACGACGAGTCGCCGGAGTGGATGCCGGCCTCCTCGATGTGCTCCATCACCCCACCGAGGTAGACCTCGCCGTCGGCGTCGCAGAGCGCGTCCACGTCGATCTCGATGGCGTCGTCGAGGAACCGGTCGACCAGCACCGGGTGGTCCGGGGAGATGTCGGTGGCCCGCCCGATGTAGTCACGCAGCGTGGCGTCGTCGTAGACGATCTCCATGCCCCGCCCGCCGAGCACGTACGACGGTCGGACCAGCACCGGGTAGCCGATCTCGTCGGCGATCGCCTTCGCCTCGTCGTACGAGGTGGCCGTGCCGTGCGCCGGGGCCCGCAGGTCGGCGCGGGCCAGCAGCGCCCCGAACGCACCGCGCTCCTCGGCCAGGTGGATCGACTCCGGAGAGGTGCCCACCACCGGCACCCCGGCGTCCTTGAGCCGCTGCGCCAGCCCCAGCGGGGTCTGCCCGCCGAGCTGCACGATCACCCCGACCACGCCGGGGCCGCCGGCCGCCCGGCCGGACGAGTCCTCGGCGTGCCAGACCTCCAGCACGTCCTCGAAGGTCAACGGCTCGAAGTAGAGCCGGTCGGCGGTGTCGTAGTCGGTGGAGACGGTCTCCGGGTTGCAGTTGACCATCACGGTCTCGTAGCCGACGGCACCGGCCGGGTCCGCCGCCACGGCACCCGCCGTGCCGCGCGGGGCGGCCCGCAACGCCTGGACGGCGTGCACGCAGGAGTAGTCGAACTCGATGCCCTGGCCGATCCGGTTCGGCCCGGACCCCAGGATCAGCACCTTGGGCCGGTCCGACGCGGCGACCTCGGTCTCCTCGTCGTACGTCGAGTAGTGGTACGGGGTGGTCGCTTCGAACTCGGCCGCGCAGGTGTCCACCGTCTTGTAGACCGGCCGGACGTCGAGCCGGTGCCGCAGGGTGCGTACCCCGTCCTCGGCGGCCAGCTCCGGGCGCAGCGCGGCGAGCTGCCGGTCGGACAACCCGGCCCGCTTCGCCCGGCGCAGCAGCCCGACGTCGAGCACCGGGGCGGCCACGATCTCGGCCCGCAACTCGACCAGACCGGCGATCTGGTCGAGGAACCACGGGTCGATCCCGCCGGAGGCCGCCGACACCTCGGCCACCGACGCGCCCAGCCGCAGCGCCCGCTCCACGGTGTAGAGCCGGCCGTCGTGCGGCATCCCCAGCGCGGCGAGGGTGTTCTCCCGCGTCGCGTCCTGCGGGTCCGGCCGGGTCCAGAACCCGGCCGCCGACGTCTCCATCGACCGCATCGCCTTGTTGAGCGCCTCGGTGAAGTTGCGGCCCAGGCTCATCGCCTCGCCGACCGACTTCATCGTGGTGGTCAGCTCCGGGTCCGCGCCGGGGAACTTCTCGAACGCGAACCGGGGGATCTTCACCACCACGTAGTCCAGCGTCGGCTCGAACGCGGCGGGCGTCTTGCGCGTGATGTCGTTGGGAATCTCGTCGAGGGTGTAGCCGATGGCCAACTTCGCGGCGATCTTGGCGATCGGGAAGCCGGTGGCCTTCGACGCCAGCGCCGACGACCGGGACACCCGGGGGTTCATCTCGATCACCACGATCCGGCCGTCGGCCGGGTTCACCGCGAACTGGATGTTGCAGCCGCCGGTGTCCACCCCGACCTCACGCAGCACCGCGATGCCCAGGTCACGCAGGTTCTGGTACTCCCGGTCGGTGAGCGTCATCGCCGGGGCGACGGTGACGCTGTCGCCGGTGTGCACACCCATCGGGTCGACGTTCTCGATCGAGCAGACCACCACCACGTTGTCGTGCCGGTCGCGCATCAGTTCGAGTTCGTACTCCTTCCAGCCGAGCACGCTCTCCTCGATGAGCACCTCGTGCACCGGGCTGGCGGCCAGGCCGGCCCCGGCGATACGGTCCAGATCCTCGTCGGTGTGCGCCATGCCCGACCCCAGGCCACCCATCGTGAACGACGGCCGGATCACCACCGGCAGGCCCAGCTCGGCGACGGTGGCGCGGACCTCGTCCATCGAGTGGCAGACCCGCGAGCGGGGCACCAGCGCGTCCGGGTCGGGCAGCCCCAGCCGGACGCCGGCCTTGGCGACGATCTCCTTGAACAGCTGGCGGTCCTCACCCCGGTTGATCGCCTCGATGTTCGCGCCGATCAGCTCGACGCCGTACTTGTCGAGCACCCCGGCGGCGTGCAGGGCGACCGCGGTGTTCAACGCGGTCTGCCCGCCCAGGGTGGGCAGCAGCGCGTCGGGCCGCTCCTTGGCGATCACCAGCTCGACGAACTCCGGGGTGATCGGCTCGACGTAGGTGGCGTCGGCGAACTCCGGGTCGGTCATGATGGTCGCCGGGTTGGAGTTGACCAGGCTGACCCGGATCCCCTCGCTGCGCAGCACCCGGCAGGCCTGGGTGCCCGAGTAGTCGAACTCGCAGGCCTGCCCGATCACGATCGGCCCGGAGCCGATCACCAGGATGTGCTTGAGATCGTCGCGCTTAGGCATTCGTGCGCCCCTCGCTGTGGTTCCGGCCCGCGCCGGGCTGCCCGTCGGGGCCACGGCCCTCGATCAGCTCGGCGAAACGGTCGAAGAGGTAGTCGGCGTCGTGCGGGCCGGCTGCCGCCTCCGGGTGGTACTGGACGGTGAAGGCGGGCACGTCCACGGCCCGCAGCCCCTCGACGACATTGTCGTTGAGGCAGACGTGCGACACCCGCACGCCGCCGAACTCGGTGTCGATGACCTGGTCGGGGACGACCGCACCGGCCGGCCCGTCGCCGTGGCCCGGCCAGGCCACCGCGAAGCCGTGGTTGTGGCTGGTCACCTCGACCTTGCCGGTGGCCCGGTCGAGCACCGGCTGGTTGATGCCCCGGTGGCCGTAGCCGAGCTTGTAGGTGCCGAAGCCGAGCGCCCGGCCGAGGATCTGACTGCCGAAGCAGATGCCGAACAGCGGGATCCGCCGGCTCAGCACCTCCCGGGCCAGCGCCACCGGCCCGTCGGCGGTGGCCGGGTCACCCGGGCCGGGCGAGAAGAAGACCGCGTCCGCGCCGGTGGCCAGCAGGTCGTCGATGGTGGACCCGGCGGGCAGCACGTGGGTGGTGACCCCCCGGGCGGCCAGCCGACGCGGCACGTTGCGCTTGATGCCCAGATCCAGCGCGGCGACGGTGTACCGGTGCTCACCCTCCGCCTCGACCACGTACGGTGCGGCGGTGCTCACCTCGGCGGACAGGTCAGCGCCGACCATCTGCGGGGACTGCCGTACCCGCTCCAGCAGGGCACGCGGGTCGTCCTCGACGCTGGAGATGCCGACCCGCATCGCGCCCCGCTCCCGCAGGTGCCGGGTCAGCGCCCGGGTGTCCACCCCGGCGATGCCGACCACGCCCTCCACACCGAGCCGGTCCTCCAGCCCGCCGGTGGCCCGCCAGTTGGACCCGATCCGGGCCGGGTCACGGACCACGTACCCGGCGACCCAGATCCGGTCGGACTCGTCGTCCTCGCCGTTGACCCCGGTGTTGCCGATGTGCGGGGCGGTCTGCACCACCACCTGCCGGTGGTAGGACGGGTCGGTCAGGGTCTCCTGGTAGCCGGTCATACCGGTGTTGAAGACCGCCTCGCCGAAGGTCTCCCCGACACTGCCGTACGACTCACCGTGGAAGGTGCGCCCGTCCTCCAGCACCAGGATCGCGGACCTACGTTTCACCATGCTGCGTCTCCCTCGATCCGGACTGCGGGACTCCGCTTCGCTACGTTCCTCGCTCGGATCACGCGTCTCCTCCGATCCGGACTGCGGGACTCCGCTTCGCTACGTTCCTCGCTCGGATCACTTGACAGCCTTTCCGTCCAGGACCGTCGGCTCGCCGCGCAGGAAGGTCGCCACGATGCGACCCGGCAGCGTCATGCGGGCGTACGGGGTGTTACGACTGCGGCTGGCCAGCTCCGCGGGCTCGACCACCCGACGGGCGGCCGGGTCGACCAGGGTCAGGTTCGCCGGTGCCCCGGGCACCGGGTCGAGGCCGTGACCGTCGAGCCCGGCGATCCGGGCCGGGGTCCGTGACATCCGGTCGGCGATCAGATCCCACCGGGGGCCGAGCACGTCGAGGGCGATGGACAGCGCCGTCTCCAGACCGAGCATGCCCGGTCGGGCGTACGCCCACTCGCACTCCTTGTCCTCCACGGCGTGCGGCGCGTGGTCGGTGGCGACGACGTCGATGACGCCCTCGGCGAGCGCGGCGCGCAGCGCGGCGACGTCGGTGCCGGTGCGCAGCGGCGGGTTGACCTTGAACACCGGGTCGTAGCTGGCCGTCGGGCTCCAGTCGGCCCCGAGCGCGGGGCTGGCCAACACGCCGTGTCCGGCCACCACCTCGTCGGTGAGCAGCAGGTGGTGCGGGGTGATCTCGGCGGTGACCCGGACCCCGCGCGCCTTGGCCTGGCGCAGCACCTCGACGCTGCCGGCGGTGGAGACGTGGCAGACGTGCAGCCGGCTGCCGACGTGCTCGGCGAGCAGCACGTCCCGGGCGATGATCGCCTCCTCGGCGACGGCCGGCCAGCCGGTCAGCCCGAGCCGGGTGGAGACCTCACCCTCGTGCATCTGCGCGCCCTCGGTGAGCCGGGGCTCCTCGGCGTGCTGGGCGATGATCCCGTCGAACGCCTTGACGTACTCCAGGGCCCGGCGCATCAGCTTGGGGTCGGCGACGCAGTGCCCGTCGTCGGAGAAGATCCGCACCCGGGCCGGCGAGTCGGCCATCGCGCCCAGCTCGGCCAGGCGCTCGCCGGCCAGGCCGACGGTGACCGCGCCGATCGGCTGCACGTCGACCAGCCCGGCCTGCCGGCCGAGCCGCCACACCTGCTCGACCACGCCGGCGGTGTCGGCGACCGGCGAGGTGTTCGCCATCGCGCAGACCGCGGTGTAGCCGCCGAGCGCCGCCGCCCGGGAGCCGGACTCCACGGTCTCGGCGTCCTCCCGGCCGGGTTCGCGCAGGTGGGTGTGCAGGTCGACCAGGCCGGGCAGGGCGACCAGCCCGGTGCCGTCGACGACGGCGGCGTCCGGCGCGTCCAGCCCGGGGCCGGTCTCGGCCACGACGCCGTCGCGGATCAGCAGGTCGGTCGGCGCGCCGCCGACGACACTCACGTTCTTGATCAGGTACGCGGTCACCGGTTGTTCCCTCCGAGCAGCAGGTAGAGCACGGCCATCCGCACGGAGACCCCGTTGGCGACCTGTTCGACGATGGTGGAGCGGGGCGAGTCGGCGACCTCGGGGGTGATCTCCATCCCCCGGTTCATCGGCCCGGGGTGCATGACGATCGCGTGTTCGGGCAGCCGGCGCAGGCGCGGGCCGTCCAGCCCGTAGCGGCGGGCGTACTCGCGGGCCGAGGGGAAGTAGGAGTCGTTCATCCGTTCCCGCTGCACCCGCAGCATCATCACCACGTCCACCCCGGGCAGCACCGCGTCGAGGTCGTAGCAGACGTCGGTGCCGGGGGCGGCGTCGGTCGCCACGGACCCGACGCCGGCGCGGGCGGCCCAGTCGACCGGGATCAGCGTCGGCGGACCGACCAGGGTGACCTTGGCGCCGAGGGTGCTCAGCAGCAGCACGTTGGAGCGGGCCACCCGGGAGTGCAGCACGTCACCGACGATCGCCACGTGCAGGCCGGCGAGCCGGCCCAGCCGGGCCCGCATGGTGTACGCGTCGAGCAGCGCCTGGGTCGGGTGCTCGTGCGTGCCGTCACCGGCGTTGACCACCGAGCCGTCGACCCAGTTGGCCAGCCGGTGCGGGGCCCCGGAGGCGGGGTGCCGGACGACCACCGCGTCGGCCCCCATCGCCTGGAGGGTCAGCGCGGTGTCCTTCAGGCTCTCGCCCTTGGTGACGCTGGAACCCTTGGCGGAAAAGTTGATCACGTCGGCGCTGAGTCGTTTGGCGGCGGCCTCGAACGAGATCCGGGTCCGGGTGGAGTCCTCGTAGAAGAGGTTCACCACCGTCCGGCCCCGCAGCGCGGGCAGCTTCTTGACCTCCCGGCCGGCGACCGTGGCCATCTCGGCGGCGGTGTCGAGGATCTCGGTGGCGGTGCCGGCGTCCAGGTCGCCCCCGGAGAGCAGGTGTCTGATCATGAGCGGGGCCGCCTCTCGTTCGGGCCTGCCGGGTGGCGTCGGGTCGTGGTCACCGGGTCTCCCCGCAGAGCCGTACCTCGTCGACGCCGTCGGTCTCGACGAGGGTGACCTTGACGCTCTCGGCGAGCGCGGTCGGGATGTTCTTGCCGACGTAGTCGGCACGGATCGGCAGTTCCCGATGCCCCCGGTCGACCAGCACGGCGAGCTGCACCGAGGCGGGCCGGCCGACGTCGTTGAGGGCGTCCAGGGCGGCCCGGACGGTGCGGCCGGAGAAGAGCACGTCGTCGACGAGGACGACCCGCTTGCCGTCGATGCCGCCGGGGGGCAGCTGGGTCGGGCCGACCGCGCGGGTGGCGTGCCGGCGCAGGTCGTCGCGGTAGAGGGTGATGTCGAGCACCCCGACCGGGACGTCGACGTCCTCGAAGGTGCTGATCCGGGCGGCGAGCCGCCGGGCCAGCGGGGCGCCCCGGGTGGGGATGCCCAGCAGCACGGTGTCGGCGGCGCCCTGGGTCTTCTCCAGGATCTGGTGGGCGATCCGGTCGACGACGCGCTGGACGTCGGCGCTGGCGAGGATCACCTTCACCGAGGGTTGCCGCTCGGGCGACGGGTCGGCAGCCGGTGGGCAGGCCACGGCGGACCTCCTTCCCCGCCTCACGGGACGGGTCGTTAAAGGATGTCGGGGGTGTCCGGTCGGGTCGGGGGCCCGACCGGGGCTGGCGGCCACGTTACCAGCGGTCACCTGGCCGTTCGCCGCGACCCACTGATCCCCGGATCAGGACGGTGAAATGCGGACAACTCACCCGCTATCTCCGATGGGAATGTCACGAGCACTTGACCACGTGTCGCAATCCCCGTACCGTCACGCTCCGTAGCGATCGCGGGGAGAACCCCTAAAGCACAGCACTGGGAGTGTCCGAATGCCCTCTGAATACGCCAAGTCGCTGGGCGCCCGCCTGCGCTCCATCCGCCAGCAGCAGGGCCTGTCCCTGCAGGGGGTGGAGGAGAAGTCGAACGGACGCTGGAAGGCGGTGGTGGTCGGCTCGTACGAGCGTGGCGACCGGGCCGTCACCGTGTCCCGACTGGCGGAGCTGGCCGACTTCTACCGCGTTCCCGTCTCGGAGTTGTTGCCCGACGGCAGCGGGGTACGGCACGAGCCCACCAGCAAGATCGTCCTCGACCTGGAGCGGCTGTACGACGAGGCCTCCGAGGACCTCGCCTACGTCGCCCGCTACGCCCGTGCCATCCAGCAGCAGCGTGGCGACTACAACGGCCGGGTGCTCTCCATCCGCGCCGACGACCTGCGCGCCCTGGCGATCGTCTACGACGCCTCGCCGTCCGGTCTGATCGAACGGCTCACCGAGCACGGTGTGCTGGTCGCCGACCCGCGGGCGTTCTTCGCCTCCTGATCCGCGGTCACGCAACGAGAAGGGCCCGTGCCGTCCGGCACGGGCCCTTCTCGTCACGGCGCAGGTCCCGCCCGCGCCACGGGCGGCCACGCTCAGCGGGTGGCGTACTCGGCGATCCGGCCGAGGATGCCGTTGAGGAAACGCGGCGAGTCGTCGGTGGACATCTGCCGGGCCAGCTCCACCGCCTCGCTGATCGCCACCGCGTCGTCGATCTCGTCGACGTAGAGCAGCTCGTAGACGGCGATCCGGGCCAGGTTGCGGTCGACCGCCGGCATCCGGTCCAGGGTCCAGCCCTCGGCGTAGCTGGCGATCACCTCGTCGATCCGGTCGAGGTGCCCGGCGACCCCCTCGACCAGACCGATCGCGTAGTCCAGGTGCTCCGGACGCGGCTTCTCGATCCGCTCGACGTAGCCGGCGAGCACCTCGGCCGGGGGCCGGTCCCGCAGGTCGGCCTCGAAGAGCACGTCCAGCGCCCGCTTGCGCGCCTTGCGGCGCGCCGGCATCTGCTGCTTGGCGCCCTCGGCCATCAGGCCCGGCCGAGGTAACGGCCGTCGCGGGTGTCGACCTTGATCTTCTCGTCGGTGGTGATGAACAGCGGCACCTGCACGGTCGCGCCGGTCTCGACGGTGGCCGGCTTGTTGCCGCCGGTCGACCGGTCCCCCTGCAGACCCGGCTCGGTGTAGGTGACCTGGAGCACCACGCTGGTGGGCAGTTCGATGTAGAGCGGAACACCCTCGTGGGTGGCGACGGTCGCCTCGGCCTCGGGGAGGAGGTAGTTGGCGGCCTCGCCGACGGTGCCGCCGGGGACGGTGATCTGGTCGAACGTCTCCAGATCCATGAAGACGTAGTCCTCACCGTCGGCGTAGAGGTACTGCATGGTGCGCTTGTCGACGGTGGCGGTCTCGACCTTGGTGCCCGCGTTGAAGGTCTTGTCGACGACCTTGCCGGACAGCACGTTCTTCAGCGTCGTGCGGACGAACGCCCCACCCTTACCGGGCTTGACGTGCTGGAACTCGACGACGGACCACAGCTCCCCGTCGAGGTTGAGTACCAGGCCGTTCTTGAGGTCGTTGGTGGATGCCATTTCCTGCCTTGATCATCAATTGGCGGACAGACCTGACAAGTCTACTAGCTGCGTCTAATCGGTGGCGGGGCCGTCGACCGGGGCCCGACCCACCCCCCGACCGTCACACAGAGTGACCAACGGGGGATCAGGCGGCCCCGTCGAGCCGGGTGGCGAGATGCCGCAGCGCGAGCCGGTAGCCGTCCACGCCGAGACCGCAGATCACCCCGGTGGCCACCGCCGACACCACCGAGTGGTGCCGGAACTCCTCCCGGGCGTGGATGTTGGAGATGTGCACCTCGACCAGGGGGGCGCGCAGCAACGCGCAGGCGTCGCGCACCGCGATCGAGTAGTGCGACCAGGCCGCCGGGTTGAGCACCACCGCCGCGCCCTCGTCAGCCGCCCCGTGCAGCCAGCCGACCAGCTCGTGTTCCGCGTCGGTCTGCCGCACCACCACGTCCAATCCCAGCTCACGGCCCGTCTCGACGCAGAGCTTCACCAGGTCGGCGTAGCTGGTCACCCCGTACACGTCGACCTGGCGGGTGCCCAGCCGGCCCAGGTTCGGCCCGTTGAGCACGTACACCCGGGGGGTGGTCCCGGTGGTCACCGGCTGACCTCCCGGTAGGCGGCGTGCAACAGCTCGTCGTCCGGGCCGTCCAGGATCGCCGGGCGGGCCAGGCCGTCGAGCACCACGAACCGCAACCGGCTGCCCCGGGCCTTCTTGTCCACCCGCATCGCCGAAAGCAGCTCCGGCCAGGCGTCCGCCGGGTAGCTGGTCGGCAGGTCCAGCGCCGCCAGCACGCTGCGGTGCCGCTGCGCGGTCGCCACATCCAGCCGGCCGGCCAACCGGGCCAGGGTGCCGGCATAGACGGTGCCGACGGAGACCGCGTGCCCGTGCCGCCAGCGGTACCCCTCGACCTTCTCGATCGCGTGCGCCAGCGTGTGCCCGTAGTTGAGCACCTCCCGCACCCCCGACTCGCGCAGGTCACCGGAGACCACGTCGGCCTTCACCCGGATCGCCCGCTCGATCAGCTCCCGGGCCACCGGGCCGGTCGGGTCGACGGCGGCTGTCGGGTCCGCCTCGACCAGGTCCAGGATCACCGGGTCGGCGATGAAACCGCACTTGACCACCTCGGCCAGCCCGGCGGCCAGGTCGGCCGGCGGGAGGCTGTCCAGCGTGCCCAGGTCGGCCAGCACCCCGACCGGCGGGTGGAACGACCCCACCAGGTTCTTGCCGGCCGCCGTGTTCACCCCGGTCTTGCCGCCGACGGCGGCGTCGACCATGCCGAGCAGCGACGTCGCCACCGGCACCCACCGCACCCCACGCAACCAGCAGGCCGCGACGAAGCCGGCCAGGTCGGTCACCGCACCGCCGCCCACCCCGACCACCGCATCGGTACGGGTGAAGCCGGCCGCCCCGAGCTGCTCCCAGCAGTCGGCGGCCACCTCGACCCGCTTGCCCGCCTCGGCGTCGGGCACCTCGATCGCCAACGGGGTGATCCCCGCCCCGGCCAACCGCCCGCCGATCTCCTCGGCCAACGCCCGCAGGGGCGGCGCGTACAGCACCGCCGTCCGGGTCGCGTCGGGCAGCAACGCGGGCAGCTCGGCCAGCAGGCCCCGCCCGACCAGTACGTCGTACGGCCGTTCGCCGCCGACCGGAATCCGGGTCACCTCGTCCATCGCCGGCAGCCTAGTCCAGCCCCGGCCCCGGCACGGGGAATGTCCACCTGATGGCGGCCCGGCCTCCCGGCGTGACCCGACGGCCGGGCCGGCGTCGGGTGGGCGCGGTCAGGGCCTGATCAGGGTGACGATCTCGGCGGCGATCTCCTCCGGCGTCCGGCCGTCGGTGACCACCGTCGCGGTCGCGACCTCCGCGTAGAGCGGCCGACGCTGGTCCATCAGGTGCTTCAGGGTGGCGCGCGGGTTGACCGACAGCAACGGCCGGCCGGCACCGAGCCCGACCCGCTTCACCGCGTCGGTCAACTCCACCGACAGGTGCACCACCGTGTGCCCGACCAGCGCGGCCCGGTTCTCCTCGGCGAGGATCGCCCCACCACCCAGGGCGAGCACCCCGGCGTGCGAGGTCAGCGCCGCCAGCACCGCGGCCCGCTCCAACGCCCGGAAGTGCGCCTCACCCTCGTCGATGAAGATCTCCGGGATGGGCTTGCCGGCCATCTGCTCGATGTCGGCGTCGGTGTCCCGGAACGCCACCCCGAGCAGGGTGGCCAGTTCCGCGCCGACGGTGCTCTTGCCGGAACCGGGTGCCCCGACCAGCACACAGACAGGCTTCGTCACCGGGTTGGCCCTTCTTGACGGCCGCTGTTCACCGGATGATCAGGCTGTCGAGGTAACCGGCGACGTTACGACGGATCTCAGCCACCGAGTCACCACCGAACTTCTCCACCGCAGCCTCGGCGAGGACCAACGCCACCATCGCCTCCGCGACCACCGCAGCGGCGGGAACGGCACACACGTCGCTCCGCTGGTTGATCGCCGTCGCCGGCTCACCCGTGGTCACGTCCACCGTGGCCAGAGCCCGGTTCAACGACGAGATCGGCTTCATCGCCGCCCGCACCCGCACCGGCTCACCCGTGGTGATCCCACCCTCCAGACCACCCGCCCGGTCGGTGACCCGACGCACCCCGGTCGCCGTCGGCATGATCTCGTCGTGCGCCTCCGAGCCTCGGGACCGGGCCTGCTGCCAGCCGTCCCCGATCTCAACGCCCTTGATCGCCTGGATCGACATCAACGCCGTCGCCAACCGGGCGTCGAGCTTCCGGTCCCACTGCACGTGACTACCCAGGCCCGGCGGCACCCCGTACGCCAACACCTCCACCACCCCGCCCAACGTGTCGGCGGCCTTCTTCGCGGCGTCGACCTCGGCGACCATCTGGGCGCTCGCGTCCGGATCGAGGCACCGCAACGGGTCCGCGTCGATCCGCTGCGCGTCCTCGGGCGTCGGCCGTAGCCCCGGCTTCGCGGCCACCGAGCCGAGCTCCACCACGTGCGACACGATCTCGATGCCGAGGGCCTGCTTCACCAGGGCCTTCGCCACGGTGCCCACCGCCACCCGGGCAGCGGTCTCCCGGGCGCTGGCCCGCTCCAGGATCGGCCGGGCGTCGGTGTGACCGTACTTCTGCATGCCGGCCAGGTCGGCGTGGCCAGGCCGGGGACGGGTCAGCGGGGCGTTCCGCGCCTGACTCGCCAACTCGTCCGCATCGACCGGGTCGGCGGCCATCACCGTCTGCCACTTCGGCCACTCGGAGTTACCCACCCGGATCGCGACCGGACTACCCAACGTCAATCCGTGCCGCAGGCCACCGACGAGCTCGACCTCGTCCTGCTCGAACGCCATCCGGGCGCCCCGGCCATAGCCGAGCCGACGACGGGCCAACTCACCGGCGATCTCACCGGTGGTCACCGCCACCCCGGCGGGCACCCCCTCCAGCAACGCCACCAGAGCCGGACCATGCGATTCACCTGCAGTCAGCCAACGCAACACGACGGTCAGTCTGTCACGCCCGGTGCCGGCGTCGGCACCCTGTCCGGTCCGTCCCGCCCTGCGGACGCCGAGCTGCGTCGGGCGGGCCGTCGACCGGGTTCACGACCAGTCGAAGCGCATCCCCAGTCGCTGTTCCAACACCGCGTTGTGCGGGGCGAAGTGCGCGCTCAGCTCTTCCCGTACCTGCTCGGGCATGGCGCTGCTGCGCCGGTGGTTGTGCGCCTCGTAGGCGGCGAGCCGGTGCGGGGGCAGGCCGAGGAAGTCCAGCACCCGGGCATAGGTGGCGGCCGGCTCGGCGTACAGCGTCTCGCTGGGCAGGATGAGCAGCTGGGAACGGTCGAACCGGTCCAGCCACGGCGTCAGGTGCTCCAGGTAGCGGCCCCGGGCCCGGTAGGTGTACCAGTCGTACGCCTCGCTGAAGTACGTCGGGTCGGCGATCAGCTTCTCACGCTCCCCCGCCGTCCGTTCCTCCTCCCGGGCCAGCGCCTCGGCGAAGTCCAGCGGCTCCCTGCCCTCGGTACGCCGCTCCTTCCAGTGCGAGTACGCCCGCTCCACCGGGTCCCGGAGCAGGAAGATCAACCGGACGTCGGGCATCAGCTCGGCGACCCGCTGCGCGACGAGCGGGTGGAACATGTACAGCGGCGCGGCCTCACCGACGCGGACCGGCCCACCGTGCCGGCGTTCCAGGGCCTGCCGGTGCCGGACCGTCGGAAAGTGCGACCGGTACCACGCCTCACCCCGGCCCCAGTTCTCCTCGAAGTAGTGCGAGGTCTTGGTGTTCCAGGCCGGGAAGAGCCGGGGCACCAGGGGGTGCGCCAGCAGGTATCGCCACAGCGAGGTGGTGCCGCCCCGTTTGGTGCCGGTGATCAGGAAGTCCGGCAGCGGCCGGCGGTCGCTGGTCCGTTCGCCGTAGCGGACCAACGAGCTGCGCACCTGGTGGCTGACCTGGTGCGGGACCACACCCTTGAGGCGGTCGCGGATCGTCATCGTCTTCCCTCTCGTCACGCCGGTCTCGGGCCGGGCATCGTCCGGCCGCTCTCGGTCGGCCTGAGCATCGTCACGGCGGCCCGGACCGTGTTCCGGACCCGCCGGTCCAGCAGCAACCCGGCGGCGACGACCGCCAGCACCACCAGGGCCAGCGCCAGGCCGGCCACGCCCCGGCCGGCGACCAGCGCGCTGAGCACCGCCACCACGGCCGCGCCGCCGCCGGCCCCGAGCGCCGCCCAGCCCACCGAGCGGGTGAGCAGCGGCTCGCCGATCGCCACCCGGGCGGCCACCGCGGCCAGCACGTTCTCGGCGACCACGCCGGCCGTCCAGGCGTACGCCGCGCCGAGCGCCCCGTGGTCGGGGATGAGCAGGAAGCCCAGCCCGACGGTGAGCGCCAGCCCGACCACGGTGGCCTGGAGGTGCCGGGCGCTGTTACCGCTCATCAGCAGCATCGTCTGCACGATGCCCACCCCCGAGTTGACCAGCATCGCCCCGGCGAGCACCGCAAGCGGCGCGGCCCCGGCGGTGAACCCGTCGCCGAAGAGGCTGAGGAACCCGGGCGCGAACACCGCCAGCAGCAGGTACGCCGGCCAGGACAGCAGGATGATCACGACGGTGACCCGCCGGTAGACCAGTGCCGCGTCGGCGGTGCGTCCCTGCCCGAGCAGCCGGGACAACTGGGGCGCGACGGCCACCCGCAACCCCTGCATGATCAGCAGCCCGGCCAGGGCGTACCGGCCCACCGCGCCGAAGACGCCGGACTCGTCCGCACCGGCCAGCGCCGAGGTGAGCAGCACCCCGACCCACATGCTGCTGGCGTCGATGGCCGCCGACACCGCCCGGGGCAACGCGAAGCCCCAGAGGGTACGCCAGTCCGCGCCGTCCGGCCGCAGCCGTGCCCCGGCGAGCAGGCCGAGGGGCCGCAGCAGCAGGACGGCGGCAGCGACCACCGCCAACGCCACCGGCAGCAGCCACCCGCCGAACCCGACCACCACCCCGGCACCGGTGGCGACCGTCACCAGCAGCAGGGCGGGTCGGGCCAGCGGCACCAGCACGTACTGGATGCCGACCACGGCGGTCACCGGCCGGACCGCCCGGACGGCGGCGAGCAGCACGGTCATCGCCACCGTGACCGGCAGGGCGAGGAACGCCAGGCGCAGCAGCGTCGGCCCGTCCGACCGGGCGAAGAAGACCGGGGCGAGCAGGTCGGCGGTGAGCGCGCCCACCGCCGCCACGACCCCGGTGAGCAGAAGCACCGGCAGCAACGCGACAGGCAGCAGCCGGGCGGCGTCGCCGTCGGCACCCACCCGGCGGCGGGGCAGGGCCCAGACCAGTGCGGTGTCCGCACCGGCGCAGCAGACCGCACCCAGGATGGTGACCACGCCGATGGCGGTGAACAGCGCACCGGAGCCGTCGGTGCCGAAGCCGCGCACGATGACCACGGTGAGCAGGAAGCCCAACGCGCCGTTGACCGCCGCGCCGGCCAACCCGACCGCACCGTTGCGGGCGCTGCGTCGTACCTCGCCGGAGCCGCCCCCCGGGTCGGTGACCGCCGGGCCGGTCGACGCCGGCGACCCCGGGTCGGCGGCGCGACGGTCGAGCTGCCGGGGCACCGCCGGAGTGGTTCCGGTTCCCGGTCGTCTCATGTCTGCTCCCTGCCGTCCTCGGTGCGGGTCTGGTTCCCGGTGCCGCCCTGCTCCCCGGCGCGGGGTGGGGTGCCGGGTGGGGTGTCGCCGCCGACGCGTGCGGGTTGCACCACCGTCGGCGCGTCCACCCCGCCGGCCGGCCGGGAGCCGTCGACAGGTGTCGCCGCCGGGGGCCGGGCGGAAGCCGGGGCCGAGGTCGCGGCAGCAGTCGGGGCCGGGGACGACGGCGGGTGGGCAGCCGGCGGCCGGGCCGGGGAGGGGAGGGGGATCGCGGTCCGGCGGGGCACCGGGTCCGCGACCGGCCCGGAGGCCGGAGGCGGGGCCGCGACCGGAGGCGAGGTCGCCGACGACCCCTGGGCCGGCACCGGGGCGGGTGGGCGGGGACGGGCCGGAGCCTGGGGCGGGGGCCAGGGCGGAACCGGCGACGGGGCCGGTGGCCGGCCCGGAACCGACGCCGGAGGCGGGGCCGGGTCCGGTGGCCGGGATACGACCGGCGGCTGCGGCGCGGACGGGGCCGGAGTTCGCGGCGCGGACGCCAGCGGAGCCGGGGCCGGCGGAGCCGGGGTCGGGGTCGGCGGCGGGGCCGGGGGTGCCGGCGCGGGCGGAGCGGAGGTCGGAACGGCAGCAGTGGCCCTGGTGGGTCGGGGTGGCACGGTGGCGGCAGCCCGAGCCGGCGGGATCGGTACGGCGGCCGACGCCCGGGTCGGCACGGCAGCCGTTCCGGACGCGGTGGTGCCGGACGCGGTGGTGCCGGACGCGGTGGGCGGTACGCCGGAGCCGCCCGTCGCCGAACGTGGCGCGCGGGCGTCGGCGACTCCCGGGGCGAGGGTCACCGCGCGGTTCACCGGCCCGCTGACCGCCGCCAGCCCGGCCCCGACCGCGAAGAAGATGACCGACATGTTCGGGTCGATGTAGGCGTACACCGGGATCACCACCAGGGCGATCACCGGGATGGTGCTCAGCCACTGCCCGGCCGGGGAGACCGCGCCGGCCAGCCGCTTGGCGATCAGTGCCAGCCAGGCCAGGAAGGCGACCAGGGCCGGGATGCCGTGGCTGTAGAGCACCTGCCAGATCATCCCCTGGGTGCCCAGGGGTTCCTCGGCGAGCGTGGTGTCGACGCTGTTCGGTGCGCCGTACCCGAGCAGCGGCGAACGCTCGACGGCCTGGAGGGTACGGACGTAGAGGTCCATCCGGTCGACGTTGGTGTCGGTGCTGCTGACCCGGTTGTCGATCAGCTCCTGCACCGGCACCACCAGGCTGACCACCCAGACCAGCAGCACCAGCCCACCGATCGAGGCGATCAGCTTGGCGTTGCCCCGCACCAGCGCCCGCAGTCCCAGGTAGGCCAGCCCGGCCCCGAGGCCGAGGAACATGCCCCGGTTGAGGGTCATGAACGCCGGCACCATCGACAGCGGCAACGACACCAGCAGCGCCACCCGGAACTTGCCGGTACGCACCGAGGTCAGGTACGCCAGCACGCACGGCACCAGCAGCGCGTACGCCGTACCCCAGTTGTTGGTGTACGGGTAGGGCGCGGCGGTCCGGTAGATCGGCGCCCGGGAGACCGGGTTGAACTCGTTGGCCCGCACGTGGGTCAACGCCTGGATGAACCGTTCCCCCGACATGCCGCCCGGCAGCAGCATCTCCACCGGGGTGGTGAGCTGGAACCGGGGTGCCAGCACGGCCAGCCAGCCCAGGGCGACCACGCCCAGCCAGTACCAGCCGAGCGGGCGGAGCACCTGCTCCCAGGGGACGCCGTCGCGGACCAGGTTGTAGACGTAGACGCAGACGATCAGGGCGGTCAGCATGAAGCCGAAGCGCAGCCCGGAGGTGAGGTAGGCGGTGGCCCGGTCGAGCCGGGTGAAGCTCAGCAGCACCAGGGCGAGCAGCACCAGCCAGCAGGCGGTGCCGGCGGGCAGCGCCACCCGGCCCCGGGTGACCATCAGGCCCAGCAGCACCACCCCGAACGCCGACCAGCCGAGGTAGAAGCCGCCGAGCATCCACCAGAGCGGGACCAGCCCGAACATGGCCAGCAGGGGCCAGGTGGGCAGCGGCGGCGGCCCGGAACGCGCCCCGGGCACCCGCCGGTCAGACACCCCGGCCCCGGCGCTGGGCGAGCTGGAGCACCCGCTCCCCCGACAGCAGCCCGAGCACCACCGGGACGGTCACCAGCACCCGCTTCTCGCGGGGGTTGAGCCGGATCACCCGGCCGAGTTCCCGCACCGCCTCACCGCGCCGCCGGCCGGAGGCGAGCGCGAACGCGATCTGCCCGTGCAGCCGGGCCAGGCCGGTGCGGCTCCCGGCCAGTTCGGGGTGCTTGTCGAGCAGGTAGCGGGTGGCCTCGACGATGGTCGCCCACCGGCCGAAGAAGAACGAGCCGCCGTGCCAGTCGACCACCACCAGCACCTCGGGCACGATCACCACCGGGCCGTGCCCGGCGATCCGCAGCAGCCACTCGTAGTCCTCGCCGTAGCCGCCGGGCAGTTCCTCGTCGACCGGGCCGATGGCCTCCCAGGTGGAGCGGCGGATGAGGATGGTGCTGGAGTGCACCTCCATGATCCGGTCCTCGACGAAGTCGGGCAGGCCGACCTCGGCCCGGTCGAGCTGCCGTTCCTTGGCGATGCCCGGCCCCTCCAGCCGGATGCCGCAGCTCGCGGCGGCGGCGTCGGGCCGCTGCGCCAGCAGCTCCACCTGCCGGCGCAGCTTCGCCGGCAGCCAGTGGTCGTCGTCGTCGCAGAAGGCGATCAGGTCGGCGGTGGCGGTGTCGAAGCCGCTGTTCCGGCCGCCGGGCAGCCCCCGCCGGTGGGTGTTGTGGACGTAGCGCAGGGTGCGTCCCGCCGGCACGTCGACGTCCAGTTCCCGCAGGTCGGTGTGGTCGTAGACGACGACGCACTCCACCGGCCCGGGGTAGTCCTGGGCGAGCACCGCGCCCACGGCCCGCTCCAGCAGGCCGGGCCGGTCCCGGGTGGCGATCACCACGGTGACCGGCGGGTGTCCGGTGGTCGTCGGCTCAGTCACGCTTCTCTCCCGTCACCACGAACCCGACCGGTTCGACGCCCACCGCGCGCAGCCGGTCCACCAGTTGACCCAGCCGGCCGGTACGGGTCTTGTCGCGGGCGGCGACCAGCACGGCCCGGCCCTCCCGGGCGGCCCGGACACCCCGTTCGTCGTGCAGGGCGGGCGGGGCGTCGATCACGGTGACACCGCCGGCCACCGGGGCCTCCAGCGGAACCAGGCGTACCGCGCCGGCGCCGATGCGCAGCTGCTCGCCGTCGGCGGCGGGGGCCTCCTTGGGCAGCACCCTGGGAATGATCTCGGTCTTGTCCGCCGAGGTGGTGGTGGAACGGTAGACGCCACCGTTCTTCGGATCGTCGGTGGGGAACGGCCGGGGCTTGCGGACCGGCGGGATGACCATGGTGTCCTCCGGGTTGCCGCCGGTGACCGGGGTAGCGGCAGCCGGGGCGGGGACGCTGCTGGGCATCGGCCGGGGGCGGGGCACCCGGGGCCGGGTCGGCTCGACGGCCGGGTGCCGGCGCTGGGCGTCGGTGAGCAGCGCCCGCAGGCGCTCCTGGCCCTCCGGGGCGACCCCCAGGCGCACCTCGTGCCCGGCCTGGGCCAGTGCCGCGGCGATCCCGGCGGCGACCTGTTCCCGCTGCTCGTCGGCGGCGCTGGAGAGCAGCACCAGGGGCAGCGGGGTCGGCCCGTCCACCCAGCGGCCCAGGGCCAGCACCAGGTAGCGCAGGTCGGTGTCGGAGAGCCGACCCGCGCGGTCCCGCCCGACGGTGCCCAGCAGCGGCGCACCGACCAGCGCGGAGGCCTCACCGGCGGTGCGGACCCGGCGGTCCATGGACTCCCTGACGAAGGCGACCAGCCCGCCGACGAGCAGGCCGCCGAGGAGCCCGGCGACCAGGATCAGCGGGGCGGCGTCCCGGCTCGACGGGACGGGCATGCGGGCGGCGCTGGTGACCGAGCCGGGGCTCAGGTCCGCCGAGGCGATCTTGGAACGCTGCTCGGCGAGGGTGGCGAGCTGGTCGTTGAGCGCCCGCAACTGGTCGAGCAGGGCGCTGGTGCGCGGCGACGGGCTCGACGTGCCCTGGTTGGCCGGCAGCGACCGCTGGGTGGTGGTGCGCTGGCTGGTGACCAGGGCGATGGTCTCGTCGTACGACTTGAGCACGGCGGCGCGCTGGTTCTCGTACATGCCCTTGCGTAGTTCGAGGTACGACTCGGCGGCGCCGTTCGCGCCGTTGACCGCCTCGGTCTCGCTGTGCCCGGCGTAGGTGAACCGCATCACCTGCCCGCCGACGGGCGTCTCCACGGTGAGCGCGTCGGCCACGGCGGTGGTGTCCCGGCCGGTGATCGAGGCGACCTTGTCGATGACGTCGTTGCTGGTGGCGATCCCGCTCTCGGCGGTCATGTTGACCGCCCGGTCGGCGCCGCCGGAGGGCACCGAGAACGGGTCGGTGACCACCGGACGGACCACCACGGCCGTGGTGGCGGTGTAGGTCGCCGGGAAGACCAGCAGGTAGGCGGCCACCAGTAACAGCACCAGCCCGGTGGCGGCGAGCACCGTGCGCCACCGCCGCAGCGGAATGCGGGCCAACTCGGCCAGGCCGACCGGGCGCTGCCGGGCGGGAGTGACGTCGGTCACGTCCATCAGTCAGGTCCTCTTGCGATGCGAGGGGTGGGCGGGTCGGCGAGGGCCGACGACCGCCCCGGGGCGAGCCGCTGGTTGTCCCATTGTCGCCGACCGTTCACCTGTGGTCGACAGCCGACCGGTCCCCTTGCGCAACGGGCGGCCCGCCGGTGTCCGGGACACCGGCGGACCGCCCGTGGCAGGTGCGGCTCAGGAGGTGGCGAAGAACAGCGTCTTGCTCGACCAGCTCACGTCGCCGCCGGCCGGTGCGATCTCCACCGAGGCGGCGCCGTCGACGGCGGTCTCGTCGAACGGCACGGCCCGCAGGGAGCCGTTGGTGTTGCCGTAGACGATCTTACCGTCGACCCAGGCCATCCCCCGCACGTTGCCCCAGTTCAGGCCCACGCTGGGCAGGGTGAACTCGGAGCAACCGACGATGTAGCCGTCGGGCTCCAGGTAGCGGTAGAACAGCTTGTTGGTACCGGCCTTGGTGTAGTACATCCGACCGTCGAGGTAGAACGCGCCGGCCAGCGTGGCGGGGTTGAACCAGTCGTTGTAGCCGCTGCTCACCCAGGGTGCGCCCACCGTGCCGCCGGTGAACATCGACACACCGAGGTAGCTGCCGCCGGCGGCGGTCGCGTCGGTCTTCGACCAGTAGAGCTTGTTGCCGACCGAGAAGGCCGCGCCGGCCGCGGTGAGGTTCGCCTGCGCGCTGGTCACCGGCGTGCCCAGGGTGCCGCCGTTGAACGGCACCTTGGTGGTCTGGCCGCTGCCGGTCCCGACGTACAGGTAGCCCGAGGACGCCGTCGGGGCGTTGGTCGCCGCGACGGTACGGCCACCGGCCAGCGGGAACAGGCCCATCCGGCCGTGGTACTCGTTGCCGAGGCCGTCGGAGTCGAAGCCGGCGTAGAGGCCGGTGCTGCCCCGCCACAGCTCCCACATGATCGGGCCCCAGGTGGTGGTGCCCGCCGGGGCACCCGAGCGGGTCGGGTTCCAGACCAGCGGCAGGCCGTTGATCGGGTCCAGCGCGCCGAGCCCGAACCGGTTGATCGCGCCGCTGCCGGCCGAGTCGTTGCCGTTGGCGTTGCTCAGCCAGCGGAAGTGCCCGCCGACGTAGACCACGTTGTCGGCCACCTCGACGGAGGTCACCGAGTCGGTGCCGGTGTAGTTGACCCAGGTGGCGTCCATGGCCGCGCCCCGGTCGGCGGTCTCGAACCGGGCGATGGCGTCGCAGTACGCCCCGTCGCCCCGGCCACCGTCGGCGATGATCACGAAGTACGTGCCGTCGTCGGAGAAGTCGACGTCGCGGGCGTAGAACGGGAACGAGCCGCTGTAGCAGGGCGCCACGTAGCGCTGGGTGCTCCAGTTGGCGACCGCCGGGGTGCCGTCCAGGTCGACGACCACCACCTGGTTGCGGGGCTGGCCGTTGACCTCGGTGAAGTTGCCCACCGCGACCAGCGTCTTGCCGTCGGGGGCGACGGCCAGGCCCCAGACCAGCTCGCTGCTGGCGCGGGCGACGCTGGCGTCGATCTGGAAGCTCGGGTCGATCGCGCCGGTGGTCGCGTCGAGCCGGGCCAGCAGCGAGTGCTCGGTGCCGTTGACCCAGTGGAACGCGCCGGCGATGTAGAGCTTGTTGCCGACCACGACGGTGCGGCGGACCAGACCGCCGTCGCTGCGGCCGACCCAGCTGGTGACCGTCGCGCCGGTCACCGGGTCGAGTTGGACCAGGTTCTTGCGGCTGACCCCGTTGACGTTCTTGAACGCGCCGCCGACGATCAGCTTGCCGTCCGGGCTGGCGGCGAGGGCGTGCACCGCACCGTCGAGCGTCGGGCTGAAGTCGGCCTTGAGCGCGCCGCTGGTCCGGTCGTAGGCGAACAGGTAGTTGCGGGAGGTCCAGCTGGTGCCCCCGGCCGCCTTGACCGAGGTGAACGAACCGCCCACGTAGATCGTGTTGCCGATTTCGGCGAACGCCTTGGTGTCGCCGTCCTGGGCGTGCGGGATGTTGTCCGCCGGGTTGGCCGACGTGAGCGTGCTGGTTACCGGGGTGAGATCCGCCGCATGGGCGGGCGCGGCCAGGAGGCCGACCGCGAGCACCGGTGCGGCGAGCGCGGCGAACCACCGCCGCCACACCGGTCGAGACGTTCTGTGAAGCACTGGCGCCCCCAAAAAAGAAGTGAGATCGTGCGTAGCTTGCTCTGCCCGGACATTTCCCACCATCAACCGACCGGTCCGGTCGGCCACCGGCTCGGCCCTGTCCTGCCGTACGGGTCGCGTCCGGACGACTCACGCAGGACGAGGATCTCGCGTCGACCGGCGGAGCCCACCACCGGGCTGCCGTCCCGGGTCGACCTCATGCCGCCTCCGCCCACCGGAACGCCGGGACCGTGCCGGTGGCGGTCACCGTCCAGGCGGCCGCCCGGGTCAGGTCCTCGGCGCTGACGGCGTCGGCCTCCCGGGCCAGCACCAGCCCGCGCCGGTCGAGTTCCCGGGCCATCTCGACCTGGTGGTCGTCGACGTGTTCGCCGTGCCGGGCCCGGCGCGGCACGTAGACGGCGCGGTGCCCGGCGCGCATCGCGGCCAGCGCCGACCCCACCCCGGCGTGGGTGACGATCACGTCGGCCTCCCGCATGGCCTGCTGCATCTCGGCGTACGGCACCTGCCGGCGGGCCCCGGCCGGCATCCGGGGGATCCGGGTCGCGCCGACCTGCCAGAGCACCTCCGCCTCGGCGGGCACCACGTCGACCAGGCGTTGCAGCAGGCGCGGGAAGCCGAAGCGGTCCTGGGTGCCGAGGGTCACCACGATCTTGGAGACCGGGCGCGGGGCGGCGGGCTCGGGCGCGTAACCGTCGAAGATGGAGCCACCGTAGCGCCACCGGCCGTTCGCCCAGCCCGGGTACTGCGTGTAGAGCCGGGTCCGGGGCACCCGGGCGACCAGTCGGCCGGTCAGCGACGGGCCGACGGTGCGGGTGGCGCTCTCGATGTAGTGGCAGTCCAGGCCGTGCCGGACGGCGGGCAGGAAGAACGACATGGCGACGCTGGCGCCGGTGCTGATCACCCGGCGGAACCGCCCGTCGCAGAGCACCCGGCGGGCGGCCAGCAGGTCGCGCAGCGCACCCACCGGGTCGCGGGTGCTCGCCGGGGGCACGTGGATGACCTCGTGGCCGTCGAGCAGCGACCGGCTCTGCGGGGAGTCGAACGTCGCCCAGACGCAGTCGTGCTGCACCCCGAGCCGGGGCAGCAGGTCGTGCAGCTCGGCGAGGTGCCCACCGGTGGAGGCGACGAGGAGGGTGGTCACGTCGGTGGCCCAACTTCTGTCAGAGGAGTGGTGGGGGCCGGGTCCGGACGGCGCGGGGACGGGGTCGCGCACACCGGACGGGGGTACGGGGTCAGGTGCCGGTCAACATCCGGTCGTCGTCGGTGGTGGTCGTCGACGCCGGGGCCGCGGGGCGGCGGACCCGACCGTCGGCGACCAGGACGGCGAGCACCATCACGCCGGTCAGCAGGGTGCCGAAGAACCACCCGCCGAACACGTCGGTGAGCCAGTGCTTCTCGGCGTAGACGCGGGTGTAGCCCTCCACCGAGACCAGCACGGCCAGGGCGGTGACCAGGCCGATCAGCACCCGGCGCGGCAGCCGCCAGGTCAGCGCGGCCAGCACCAGGATGGTGCCAAAGGTCATCAGCACCCGGCCGCAGCCGCCGGAGGGGTAGGTGCCCAGGTCGGTCGGCGGGTGGCCCCGGTCGACGACCTTCGCGAGGATGGTCTGGGTGTACTGCTCGACGACGAACTGCAGCGGCATCGCCACCAGCGGGATCCACCAGCGGCGACGACGCCAGGCGACGGCGAAGCCGATCGCGGCCACCACGGTCACCCACTTGAGCGGGTAGCGGTCGCCGATCGGGGAGATGAACAGGTTGACGTCCTCCCAGAAGCCGACCCGGTGGGCGTGCACGTAGTCGAAGACCGGGTGGTCGACGTGGGCTTCGAGCCGGGAGATCGCCTCACCGACCGGCCAGCACACGGCGACGACCGCCGCGCACCCGGCCAGCAGCACCACCACCGCCGCGCCGACCCGGCCGAACGCGGCGGTCAGCCCGGCCAGGGCGATCCGGAACCGTTCGGCCGTCCGGCCGGTGGCGACGGCCGACATCCAGCGGGACGCCAGCACCGGAACGACCAGCAGCGGCACCAGCACCGCCAGCACGGCCAGCACGTAGACGATGGTCACCGGAGGTGACCGCCGCTCACACCGCAGGTGACCGGGGCGTGGTCCACCCCGGGCTGAATGACACGTGACGATCCCATCGTGCTCCCTGATTGTGCCGGCCGTCGGCCGGGCCTCCCCCACACCTGCGCCCCGGACAGGGTCCCCACTCCGTCCCGGGCCGGACCGACCACGCCGTCACCGGCCAGTAGTCGTCGAGTGGGGCCACCCTAGTGGAACGTGAGCCGGCTTCGGTAGCGGCGGTGACGGCAGTGTGGGCTTTTCGCCGTTTTTCCGGTCGGGACCCCGACACTTGTCCCAGTCACCGGGAGAACCGCCGGTCAGGGGCGGGGTGAGCCCAACCGGTCGGCGAGCGTGTGCAGCAGCGCGGGGTGCAACTTCGCACTCCAGCCGCCCCCGCCGGCGGCCAGTTCCGCCGTCCGCAACCACAGCTCGACGAGATATGCGTCGGCAACGAATTGACGCCCCGCCGGGTCCAGGCCGAACGCCGCGCCGTGCCGGCACAACAGCTCGACCATCTCGCCGGTCGCCCCCGCGACGTCCCGGCCACCCAGCGACAGGGCGCTCTGGAACCCGTGGTGGGCGAGATCGAAGCCGAGCGGCCGGTCGGTGCCGCTGTTCTCCCAGTCCCAGACGACCAACCGGCCCCGGTGCCGGCCGAGGTTCCACGGCACCCAGTCGCCGTGCCAGTGCCCGAACTCCACCGGCCGGTCGCCGTCGCGGGCGGCCAGGGCCGCCACCGCCGCGACCACCGGGCCACCGGCGGTCGCGGCCCGCGCGGTCAGGTCGTCCAGGAACGCCGAACCGCGCAGCGGCCGGGGTGTCGACGGCGGGCCACCGCGCCGGGCCACCGCCAGCATCGCGGCCACCTCCGGGCGCAGCGGGTGACGCGGCCGGCGGACCCGCGCCGGCATCGGCTCGACCAGGGTCACCGCCAGGTCACCCCAGTCCACCTCGCGCAGCAGCCGGGGCACGTCCGGGAAGTCGCCGCCGTCGCGGGGCAACTCCCGCAGCGCGGCGGCCTCTGCGCGGACCATCGCCCGGGTCGCCTCGTTCCACCCGATCTTCGCGTACGCCCGGGCGACGCCCCGGTCGTCGAAGAGCTGCAACGTCGGCTTGTGGTGCGGGTCGGGTGGCCGGATGCCGATCGCGGCGTGCAGCGGCCGGCCCGTCAGCCGGCCCAGATGCGCGGCGAGCAGCAGCTCGGCCGGGTCGGCGTCGGTGGGCAGCGCCACGGTCAGCACCGGCATCCGGGCCAGCCCGGTCGCCCCGAGGCCGGCCAGCGCACCGACGGCCAACCGGTTGGCCCGCACCCGGGGCGGGCGCAGCGCGTTGTAGGCCAGCGTCGACGCCGCGCCGACCCGACGGGAGGCGAGCGGGAGCAGGAACCTGGCCCGCTCCACCGAGGGCACCACGGCGTACCGGACGACCGCGCGGTGGGTGGCGGGCACCGGGTCGGGCGGCATACCGAGCCAGATCCGCGGGTCGGCGAAAATGGCCCTGGTCACCCAGCCCAGGCCGTCGTGCCGGGTCCGTGGGTCCGTCGCCACCGTCATGCCCTCCCCCTGTCCCGCCCGACCGCCGCGCGCTGGCGGACACGATAGGGGCAGCGGGCAAACCGCCACCCGGCGGGCCGGGGCCCGCCGGGTGGCGTACGTCGTCGTGGGTGGCTCAGCGTTGCCAGACGCGGACGTAGTCGACCCGGAAGTCGGCCGGGAAGCGGGTGGCCGCGTCGGGATCGCCCAGCCAGCCACCGACCTGGAAGTTCAGCCGCAGGTTGAACGGCTTGTTGAACGCCTCGTCGAACCACGGCGTGGTGCTGCGGTCCCGCTGCCAGACCTGCCGGCCGTCGATGTACCAGCGGATCACCCCCGGCTCCCACTCCGTGGTGTACGTGTGGAAACCGTCACCCGGGTAGCCGGTCGGGAAGTCCCACCGCTGGTCCTGCTTGACCGGCGTGTAGTCGTAGAAGATCGCCTGGGTGGCGGCCCCGTGCAGGGACGACCCGCCGGGCAGCTCCACCACGTCGATCTCGCCCTTGCCACCGTCGTCGGGACGCAGCCAGAACGCCGGCCAGAGCCCCTTGGAGTCGGTCGGCCCGTTGGGCGACTTCGCCCGCATCTCGAACCGGCCGTAGGTGAACGACGCCTTGCCGATGGTGTCCAGGTAGCTCTGGGTGTACTGCCGGGTCTGCGAGCTGCACACCGCGGTCTCCCGCTGGGCGCGCAGGGTCAGCACCCCGTCGGCGACGAAGGTGTTGTCCGGGTCGTCGACGTTGCAGCCCTTGTCGATGTCGCGGCCCTCGTTGTCACGCAGGTTCCACCGCTTGAGGTCGACCGTCGGCCCGGTGAACTCGTCGGACCAGACCAGCCGCCAGCCGGGCACGTCGGTGCCGGGGCGCACGGTCGGCGTCGGGCGCGGGGCGGTCGTGGTCGGCGCGGGCGGGCTGACCGTCCGCGTCGGCTTCGGCGACGGCGACGGCGACGTACGCGTCGGCGACGGGGCGGCGGTGGTCGGTGCCGTCGTGGTGGCCGGCGGCCGGGTCGGCGTCCGGTCGCTGCGCTGGTAGGTCAGCACCAGGCTGGGCCGGATGGCGGCCTTGGCGTTCTCCCGGGAGGCCCAGTAGATCCGGGTGTTCCAGTTCTCCTGGGTCAACGCGAAGGTGACCGGGCCGTTGCCCGTGACGGCGGCGGTGACGTCCCACTCGTTGTAGCCCTGGGCGACCCGGTCGACGGCCGAGAGCACCGGGCCGAGGGCGGGTCGGTAGTCCCACGCGCCGGCACCGACGGCGGTGCCCTGGGCGGCGTGGGCCCGGACCCGGGACGAGAACTGCTGCCACGCGTACACCCGCAGGGACGCCTTGACGTCGACCGCGTCGGCGGGCAGGCCCCGCACCTGGAACTCCAGCACCGCGTCGCGCCGGCCGTTGCGGTTGCCGTCGCAGAGCTGCGGGCAGCTGGCCAGGGTGGTCTTGACCCCGTTGTCGCCGTCCTGCGGGACCTGGGTGACCGTGGTGTCCGCGACGGCGGAAAGCGTGATCGGCGGCACCTCGGCGGCGATCAGCGGCATCATCGTGGCCATGATGCCGCCGACTGCGGTGACACTCAGGACACTGAGGACGACCGCCTTGCGTCGGCCGCTGATGGCCGGAAATGCGCGGTGGATTCCATGCCGGCTCAAGGAACACTCCCCGGATGGGCGACGATTACCCGCAGCAGCGTATCCACCACAGCCGGATGTGGCAGGTTGGAAATCGGAGTGGCGACACGACTTAACCAAAGAATAAGGGAGCAGGGGTTGCTTTTCGGCAGGCGAGCAAACGAATGCCGCTTCGGCGAGGTTACGCCTGATTGACCGGAAAGTCGGCGATGCGGTGACGGCCCGCCCACCGGGTGGTCAGCGGCGGGCCGCCGCCAGCGCCGCCCGCATCGCGTCGACCGGGGCCGGCACCCCGGTGAACTGGGTGAACTGGCCGACGGCCTGGGCCAGCAGCAGATCCAGCCCGGAGACCACCCGCCGGCCGGCGGCCAGCGCCGAGGCCGCCAGCGGGGTCGGCCACGGGTCGTACAACGCGTCGAAGAGCACCGTGGACGGTCCCCAGTCGACACCGGCCGCGACCGGGTCGGCCACCCCCCTGGGCACGGTGGAGACGACCAGGTCGGCCCGGATGTGCCCGGCGGCGTCGGACCACGCCGCCGGGACCAGTTCCACCCCGACCGCCGACGCCACCGGCCGTAGCTGCGCCACCGCCTCCGCGCGCCGGGCCACCACCGTCACCGTGGTCGCACCGAGCCGGGCGGCGGCGGCCAGGGCGGCGCGGGCGGTGCCTCCGGCGCCGAGCACCGTCACCGCGGCACCGGGGCGCACCCCGGCCCCGGTCAGCACGTCCACCATGCCGGTGACGTCGGTGTTGTCGGCGTACCACGAGCCGTCGGGCCGGCGGACCAGCGTGTTGGCCGCGCCGACGGCGGCGGCGACCGGCGACGCGGTGGCGGCCACCGCGAGCGCCGCCTCCTTGCCCGGCATCGTCACCGACAGCCCGGCCCACTCCGGGCCCAGGCCGGTGACCAGCGCCGGCAGCTCCTGCGCCCCGCACTCGATCCGGGTGTACGACCAACCGTCGAGCCCGGCCGCGGCGTAACCCGCATTGTGGATCACCGGGGAGAGGGAATGTGCGATCGGCTTGCCGAGCACCGCCGCCCTCACCGGCAGTTCTCTCCGCTCAGCACGCCGTTGGTGCACATCTTGCGCTGGAGCTCGCGGAAGTCGGCATCGGTGGTGCCGTAGCCCATGGTGCCCTTCTTGTCGATGGTCATGAAGTAGACCCAGGTGCCGTTGGGCGGGCTCATCGCCCCCTTGAGGGCGTCCTCGCCGGGGTTACTGATCGGGGTGATGGTCAACCCGTCCGCGCCGTGCGTCCGGTACGGGTTCCTCGGGTCGTTCAGCTCGGACTGCTTGAGGATGTCGGAATCCTTCGGGTCCTTGCCCTGCAACCGCAGCCAGTAGTTGATCGCGCTGTCGATCTCCAGGCACTTGCAGTGGTAGCGGTCGGTGTAGACCCGGTTGTAGATCACCCGGGCCACCTTCGGCATGTCCACGTGGTTGACCGACTCGGCCTGCGCGATCGACGCCGTGATCAACGCCTCGTACGGGGAGATGCCCCGGTCGGCCTCGACCGTCTCGACGAACTTCATCTCGCCCGTCACGTCGAGGAACTTGTCCACCATCAGCGACAGGATCTGCGCGGCGGTCGCCTTCGGCGGCAGCTCGTAGGTGGCCGGGTAGAGGAAGCCCTCCAGGCTGCGCGGCCCCTTCTTGCCGTCCTTGCGGTTGAACCAGAACTCCGGCACGCCCAGCTTGACCGGGTCCTTCGCGGCGGCCTTGAACTCGGCGACCGGGATCTTGGTCTCCTTGGCCAGCAGGTCGTAGATGGCGAGCGTGATCATGCCCTCGGGGATGGTGACCCCGTTGACCACCCGGCTCTTCGGGTCCAGCAGCAGGATGAGCGCGTCGCTGGCGCGCATCTCCTTCTTGACCTTGTACCGGCCGACCTGGATGTTCTTGCTGAGCGCGTTCTCCTCGGCCGCCTCGATGAACGCCTTGGTGCTCTTGACCACCCCGGCGTCGTAGAGGGAGTTGCCGATGTCGGTGGCGGTGTCGCCCTGCTTGACGTCGACGAGCGCCTCACCGGTGCCCGGCCCGTCGAAGTCCGGGGTGATGAAGTGGTTACGGATCCGGTCGAAGCCGTAAAAGGCACCACCGCCGATGCCGCCCAGCAGCACCAGGGCCATGAACAGGGCGAAGATGGTCCTCCCGGTGCCACCGCCCGACTTGCGCCCGCCCGACGTGCCGTTGCGTCGGTTGACGAAGCCGCGCCGGTGCCGGCCCTTCTCCCCCCTCTCCTGCTCGTCGAACCCGAGGTCCAGATCGTCGATCATTCCGTCCGCCTCCGCTGCGCTTCCAGCCAGCTCTGCAGGATCTCGACCGCGGCGGCCTGATCCACCACCGCACGTTGGCGCTTTCCCCGGACGCCACGCTCGGCAAGCCTACGAGACGCGACGACAGTTGACATCCTCTCGTCGGTGAGGGTCACCGGAACCGGGGCGATCACCTCCGCCAGCCGGCTCGCGTACGCCAGAACGTGCTGGGCCGCCGGGCCGTGCCGACCGGCCAGGTTGACCGGCAGTCCGACGACGACCTCGACGGCCTCGTGCTCGACGACCAGCTGCGCGAGCTGGGCAAGGTCGCCGGGCACCGCGTCCGCGCCGGTGGTCACGTCCCGGGCCAGGGTGACCAGCGGAGTGGCCAGGATCCCGTGCGGATCGGACCGGGCCACCCCCACCCGGACCTGCCCGACGTCGACGCCCAACCGGACCCCACGGGACGACTCACTCACGGATGGTCACCCTCCCGGTGACAGAGCCAGGGCGGACCAGCTCGGGTCCGCCCTGGCTCGGGTGCTGTTCCGTCACGCGTCGGCGATCGCCTTCTCGACCGTGAGCAGCAGGTTCGGTGCCTCGGTTGCGGGCAGGCCACCGCCCTGCGCCACGTCCTGGCTGCCCCCGCCACGCCCGGAGAATGCCGCCTTGACCAGGTCGTTCGCCGCCAGGCCACGCCCACGGGCCGCCGCGTTCACGGCCACCACCAGGGATGCCTTGCCGTTCGACCGGGCCGCCACCGCCACCACAGCCGGTCGCGCCGGGTCGATCTTGCCACGGATCTCCTGGGCCAGGGTCCGCACGTCGTTGCCGGCCGCGCCCTCCGGCGCCTCGGTGCCGACGTACGCCACCCCCCGGACGTCCTTCGCCTGCCCGGCCAGCGCCGCCGCCCCACCCAGCACCAACTGGGCGCGGAGCTTCTCCAGTTCCTTCTCGGCGTCACGCAGTTGGGTGACGGTCTGCTCCACCCGGTCGGCGACCTGCTCGCCGGGCACCCGGAACAGCTCCGCCAGCCGGGACACCAGCAGGTGCTCGCGGGCCAGGAAGCCGAACGCGTCCATCCCGACCAACGCCTCGATCCGGCGCACCCCGGAACCGACCGACGCCTCGGAGAGGATCTTCACCAGGCCGAGCTGGGCCGAACGGGCCACGTGGGTGCCGCCGCACAGCTCCCGGGCGTAGTCGCCGACCTCGACGACCCGCACCCGCTCGCCGTACTTCTCGCCGAACAGCGCCATCGCGCCGATCCGCCGCGCCTCCTCCTGGGTGGTGATGAAGGCGTTCACCTCCAGGTCCGCCAACAGCACCTCGTTGACCTGCTGCTCCACGTCGTGCAGCACGCTCGGCGACACCCCGGCCGGGGTGTTGAAGTCGAACCGCAGCCGGCCCGGCGCGTTCAACGAACCCGCCTGGGTCGCCGACTCGCCGAGGAAGTTACGCATCGTCTGGTGCACCAGGTGGGTCGCCGTGTGCGACCGGGAGATCGCCCGGCGGCGGGTCACGTCGATCTCGGCGTAACCGGTCTCACCGGCCCGCACCTCGCCCCGGACCACCTTCGCCCGGTGCACGATCAGCCCCGGCACCGGCTGCTGCACGTCGAAGACCTCGACCTGGCCGGCGCCCACGGTGATCAGCCCCTGGTCGGGCTGCTGACCGCCGCCCTCGGCATAGAACGGGGTGGTGTCGAGCACCAGCTCGATCGTCTCCCCCTCGACCGCCGCGCCCACCGTCGCGCCACCGCGCAGCAGCGCCCGGACCCGGGACTCCCGCTGCAACTCGGTGTAGCCGGTGAACTCCACCTCACCGCCGTCGTCGCGCACCGACCGGTACGCCGACACATCGGTGTGCCCGGTCTTGCGCGCCTGCGCGTCGGCCTTCGCCCGGTTGCGCTGGTCGGCCATCAGCCGGCGGAAGCCCTCCGCGTCGACCTGCAGGCCCTGCTCGGCCGCGATCTCCAGGGTCAGGTCGATCGGGAAACCGTACGTGTCGTGCAGCTGGAACGCCTTCTCCCCCGACAGCGCCGGCTTCCCCGCCGACCGGGTCTCCGCGATCGCCGTGTCCAGGATCGTCGTGCCCGCCCGCAGCGTCGACAGGAACGCGTCCTCCTCGGCGTACGCGTACTGGGAGATCCGGTCGAACTCCTGCGCCAGCTCCGGGTACGACGGGGACATGCAGTCCCGGGCCACCGGCAGCAGCTCCGGCAACGCCCGCTCCTGCCAGCCCAGCAGCCGCACCGCCCGGATCGCCCGCCGCATGATCCGGCGCAGCACGTAGCCGCGCCCCTCGTTGCTCGGGGTCACCCCGTCGCCGATCAGCATCAGCGCGGTCCGCACATGGTCGGCGACCACCCGCAGCCGTACGTCGTCCGGGTGCGACTCGCTGGCCACGTGGCCCGAGTGCGCGCCGTACCGCTTGCCGGTCAGCTCCGCCGCCCGGTCCAGGATCGGCCGCACCTCGTCGATCTCGTACAGGTTGTCGACGCCCTGCAGGATCGAGGCCATCCGCTCCAGGCCCATGCCGGTGTCGATGTTCTGCGCCGGCAGGTCACCCAGGATCGGGAAGTCCTCCTTCCCGCTGCCCGGACCCCGCTCGTACTGCATGAAGACCAGGTTCCAGAACTCCATGTAGCGGTCCTCGTCGACCGCCGGGCCGCCCTCGCGGCCGTACTCCGGGCCCCGGTCGTAGAACAGCTCCGAGCACGGGCCGCACGGGCCGGGGATGCCCATCGACCAGAAATTGTCGGCCTTGCCCCGGCGCACGATCCGCTCCGCCGGCACCCCCACCGACCGCCAGATCTCGAACGCCTCGTCGTCGTCGAGGTAGACCGTCGGCCAGACCCGCTCGCCGTCCAGCCCGTAACCGCCCTCGGCGACCGGCTTGGTGACCAGGTCCCAGGCCAGCGGAATCGCCCCGGCCTTGAAGTAGTCGCCGAAGGAGAAGTTGCCGTTCATCTGGAAGAACGTGCCGTGCCGGCTGGTCTTGCCGACCTCGTCGATGTCCGGCGTGCGCAGGCACTTCTGCACGCTCACCGCCCGCCGGTACGCCGGGGTCTGCTGCCCCAGGAAGTACGGGACGAACTGCACCATGCCGGCGTTGACGAACAACAGGTTCGGGTCGCTGATGGCGGGCAGCGGAGCGGACGGCACCACGGTGTGCCCGTTCGCCTCGAAGTGGGCGAGATACCGCCGCTTGATCTCCGCCGTCTTCATCGCTGGGGTTCCTCCGGAAAGATCTCTCGGTCACCGATGCGCGGGTCCTCCCGCAGCTCGGCGAACTGGTCGTCGAACGCCTCACCGCGGGCGAACGCCTCGTGGATCTCCTGCTCGCGCTCGGCCATCCCGATCCGTACGTCCTCCACGAAGCTACGCAGCGACTCGACCAGACCGCCAGCGGATTCGGACAGCCCACTGGCGATGCCGGCCGGGGTGTACGCCTGGGCCGTCCGGGTGGCCTTGCGGACCACCACCACGCCCACGGCCAGCCCGATACCGAGCCAGAAAAGTCGCCTCATGTCCCCTATCCTCCTGTGCGCCGCCGGCCCGGGGGTCAGCGGTTGCCGCGCCGGGCGGCCCGACGCTGCTGCTTGATGGTGTCGCGCACCTCACGCTCGGTCTCCGCGGTCCGCCGCGCCGACGCGGCCCGGCGCACGCCGTACCCGAAGGCCGCCACCTTCACCAGCGGGTTCGCCGCGGCGGCCGAGACGACGGTGGCCAGGTTCGCCACGTTCGCGGTGACGTTCTGCGCGTGGCTGGTCATCGTGTCGACCTTGGCGAGCTGGAGGTTCACCCCGTCGAGGGAGGTCTGCACCTGCTCCAGGGCCACGTTGACGTTCTTCACCGTGGTGTTGACGTCCCCCAGCAGCGGGGCGGTCTGCTCGTTGAGGTCGTTGATCATCCGGGTCGTCGCGTCCACGGTGTGCCGCAGCCGCAGGATCGGCACCGCCAGCACGAGCACCAGCATCAGGAACGCGCCGGCCGCGATCAGCGCAGCGATCTGTCCACCATCCACGCAAGTCCTCCTCAAGCAGGGTTCCGGGGCCCGACGCCCCGGAACACGCGACCCGGATTCCCGCCGTCGCGGCGTGACCCGCACGGGGTCATCGGAAGCAGGCGGGCCTGCCAGCCCCAGACCCTACCGTCCGTGATGGAAGCCGGCTCAGGATGGTGAGCGTGTCAGATCGCCGAGCGGATCATCGGTGATCGTCGGGAACGGGTCCTCACCGGTCAGTGACGGGTCGGTGCTCGGCTGTGGCCGGGTCCGCTCGTCGTCGATCGCGTTACGGACCTTCACCGAGACCAACGAGCCGGTGCACTCTCCCGCCGCGGGCTCCACCGGGGTGGCCGGCGGCGCCGCCGGGTCCCCGCTGGCCTGCGGTGCCGCACAGGTCGGCTCCCGCACCCACAGGTCGAGGGTCAACTCGTCGCGCCGCCAGCAGGTGTAGCTGCCCTTGGCCGGCTGTTCCGGGCAGCGGGTGACCTCCCACCGCCGCCAGCCCTCCGCCCGCAGCGCCTGCTCGTAGACCCGGGCGGTCTCCTCAGGCGTCCGGTCGGACTCCACCGTGCGCTCCCGCAACCGGCAGTCCTGCAGGCACCATCGGCTGCCACTGACGTTGTCCACCGTCTTGGCCGTCGCCCAACCGGGCACGCCCAACTCGTCAAGGGTGTCGAAGACCGGGTCCCGGCTCAACGTCCGCATCCCGAAATAGAGCGGGAGCGCCCCGAGGAGCACCACGCTGACCAGCACCAGGACTCCCAGCCGCAGCCGACGCCGCTCCCCCGACCGGCGTCGCGGCCCGGTGGACGCGTCGGAGTCGACGTCCGACGCGTCGTCCCCGGCGGCCGGGCGCAACGGCCCGCCGGCCGGGCCGTCGGAATCGGACCGGACCTCCTCCGGCAGGGGCACCCGGGCCACACCCGGCCCGTCGACCCGTCCGGATGGCACGGTGGCGGAACCCGCCGCCCCCGCCCGGTCGGCGGGACGCACCGGCGGAGCGGCCCGACCGACGGGTTCCTCCTGTCGTACGCCCGGCGCGGTGGCCCGGGCCGCCGCCGTCGCGGCGACCCCGGCCGCACCGGCGGGCCGGGCAGCGGCATCGGCCGCCGGGCCGGGCCGCCGGGCCCCCTCCGGCCGCGCCGCACGACGCGGGTCGTCGGCGGGGACGGGTGGACGGGCGGTGCCGGTCGCCGGGCCACCCACCCGCGCGGTGCCGGCTGCGGGGCCGCCCGGACGCGCGGTGCCGGCGGCCGGGTGGGCCGTATCGGAGGCCGGGCCCCCCGCGTGCGCGGTACCGGCGGCCGGGCCGGCCGGGCGGGCGGTGCCGGCGATCGGACGGGCGGTGCCGGCGGCCGGGGCGTCCGGACGGGCGGTGCCTCGCGACGGTGCGCCGGGGCGCGGTGCCCGTGGATCGGGCTCGCCGAGACGCGGGCCACCCGGGCCCGGGACATCGGGGCGGGGGCCGCCGGGCGGTCCCGCCGGGCGGGGAGCGTTCGGGACCGGGACACCCACCCGGGGAGCACCGGAGGTGGGTGCCGGGGCGGCACCGTCCCCACCGGTGTCACCTGACGGGCGTACCACAGGTGGGGACGCCGCGGCACGCGGACCGCCGGCGACCGGTGCGCCGCCGGGCCCCGGCACGGCGGCCGTGGCACCGGTCCGGGGCCCACCGGGCGACGTTCCCCGACCGCCGGTCGAGCCGGACCCGTCCGGACCGCCAGGGCCGTGGGACCGCGGGCCACCCGGCACCGGCGCGCCGCCGGGCACCGGAGCCGAGCCACCGGCGCGGGGACCCGCCCCGGGGGCACCGGGACGAGCGCCCCGGGCCGGGTCCGGCGACGGACCGGCATCGGCGTGGACGCCCCGGGCGGGACGGTCGGGCCCGTGCGGCCCGGGGCCGGCCGGGCGGCCGGGCGTCCCCTCGGGCGGCTGCGGACGGGCCGTCGCCCGGGCGGGACCGGGCTGGTCGGGCCAGGGCGGCCCGGACTGCTCCGGCCGGGACGGCCCGACCGGGGTGCCGGTCGGCTCCGGGCCACCCCGACGGGTGGGGGCGGCCGGGGTGGCGCCCGCCGACGGGTCCGACCGGCCGGGCGGCGGGGTCGACCGGTTCAGCACCCGCAGGGCGGGGTCGGTGTGCGAGGTACGACCGGCCTGGCGCAGCCAGTCGGCCGGACGCTCCGGGCGGTCGCCGCGGGGCCGCTCGGCGGGCGTGGGCGGGACCGTCGGCTGGCCGCCCGTCCCTCCCTCGTCGGGCCGGCTCCGCCGGACCCGTGCCTCGTCGGCGTCCGGACGGGCCCGGGGACCGGGGGCGTCGGTGCCGGCCGGGTACCGCCAACCACCCGACGGCTCGTCGTCGTCGGGGCGGGCCCGACGACCCACTGGCGCGTCGCCGTCAGGGCCGGGCCGGTGGACGGCCGGTTCACCGTCGGGGCGGGCCCGACGGCCGGGTGGTGCGGCGACGTCGGTGGGCGGGCGACGCCGCCCGTTGTCGTCCCGGGCGGCCGGACCGGGCCGGCCGGGTACCGACGGGACCGCCTGCGCACCCGGTGCGGCCGGCGTGACCTCGGGCAGCGGCGGCGCGTTGCCGGTCAGCGGTACCAGCGGCTGGTCCGGCTCGGCCGCACGCCGACGGCCGGCCCGCTCGGCGGCCGGCCGGTCCGTGGGCTCGCGGCCCACGCCGGTCGCCGCGTCAGCGGGACGCCCCGGTGCACCGGGGCCGGGCTCGGTCGGGTCGGGACGCGGGCCCACAGGTGCCACGGCGGCGGCCCGTGGGCCGCCGGCCGACGGGCCGGGCAGCAGCCCGGCACCGGTCGGGGCACCCGCCCCGACCCGGGGGGCACCGCCCGGGTCCACTCCGACGGAGGCGGAGCCCGGACCGGACCTGGCCGGCTCGGCCGGTGCCGCCCGTCGACCTCCCGGACGGTCGTCCGGCACCGTGCGGCGGCTGCGCAGGGGCGGCTCGGCGGGAGTCACGACGCCGGGCCGCTCCTCAGGCACCGCCCGGCCGGCCGGTGGCCCGGCAGCCGGGCCACCGGGGGGTGGGCCGCCCGGGGCCGCACCACCGGGGCCGGCCCGGCCGACCGGAGGGGCCTGACCGGCCTGGGGGGGCTGACCCGGCGGGGCTGCCTGACCGACCGGAGGTGCCGGGCGGCCGGGTCCGACACCGGGAACCGACGCACGGCCGGGGGCCGGGACGGCGGCCCGGACCGGGCCGGCGCCACCGGTGCCGGGGTCGGGACGGGACGCCTCCCCGGGCCGCTGCGGGCCCGGCCGGCCGGGCGGGGCCGGGTCCGGCCACGGCCCCGCACCGGGGCGTGGGCGCTGCTCGGGTGGCGCGGGCCAGCCCGGCCCACGGACCGGCGGGGCGGCCGGACCGGCGGCGGGTGGCGGCCCGTCGGGGTGGGGCGTCGACCGGCCGGGCCGGGCCGGATCGGCACCGGCCGGCACCGGACCCGGCCGGGTCATCCCGGCCGGCGGCGGCTCGACCGGGCCACCGGGCTGCGGCGGGCGGGCGACACCCGGGGCCGCCGGCCCGGGGCGCGGACCCGGTTGACCGGGGAGCGGGGCGGCCGGTGGCCCGGACTGCGGCCGGACGGCCGGCGGTGCCGGCTCCGGGCCGGTCCCGGCAGGCGTCGGGTGCGGTCGGGGATCCGGCTGCGCGGGGCGGGGACCGGCCGGTTCGGGGCGGTGCACCGGCTGACCGACGCGCGGCGCGACCGGCCCGGACTGCGGCGCGACCGCGCCCCGGCCGGCAGGTGGCACGGCCGGGGGCCGCACGGGCGGAACCGGGCCGCCATCCGGGCCGAGTTCGGTGCGCTGCTGCTTGGCCGTACGCAGGTCGTCGATCCAGCCGAAATCCTCGCCGACCGGCTCGGGCGGGGTCTCGTCGCCGCCCCGCCCCCGGCCCCACCGACGTCCCTTGGCGCGGGGTTCACGCCGCTCGTCGGGACCGTCCTGCGGTTGCTCCCCACCTCGCGATGTCACTGCCGAACCTCCCCGGCGGCGTCGCCGCCGTCCTCATCCGCCCCACCGGCGTGCCCCGTACCCGACGGGTGCCGGCCGTTGACCACCGGCACCGGACCGTCGGGGCGCGTCGCCGGGGCGGACAGCCCCCGGACGATCCGGCGCAGCAGGGGCAGCCGGGCGGCCACCGACCGCTCGGCCCCGTGCCCGCTGGGCCGGTAGTAGTCGGTCCCGACGAGGTCGTCGGGAGCGTACTGCTGGGTGACCACCCCGCGCTGGTCGTCGTGCGGGTAGCGGTAACCCGTGCCGTGCCCGAGCCCCCGGGCGCCGGCGTAGTGCGCGTCGCGCAGCCCGCGCGGCACCGCGCCGCCCCGACCGGCCCGCACGTCGGCCATCGCCGCCCCCAGGGCGGTGGTCGCCGAGTTGGACTTCGGCGCGGTCGCCAGATGGATCACCGCCTGGGCCAGGTTGAGCTGGGCCTCGGGCAGACCGACGTACTCCACCGCGTGCGCGGCGGCGGTCGCCACGCTCAGCGCGGACGGGTCGGCCATGCCGACGTCCTCGCTGGCGAAGATGACCATGCGGCGGGCGACGAACCGGGCGTCCTCCCCGGCGACCAGCATCCGGGCCAGCCAGTGCAGCGCGGCGTCGACGTCCGAGCCGCGCATGCTCTTGATGAACGCGCTGGTCACGTCGTAGTGGGCGTCGCCGTCGCGGTCGTAGCGCACGGCCGCCACGTCCACCGCCTGTTCGGTGGTGGCCAGGTCGATCCGGTCGACGCCGAGCGCGGTCGCCGAGGCCGCCGCCGCCTCCAGCGCGGTCAGTGCCTTGCGGACGTCGCCGCCGGCGAGGCGTACCAGGTGGTCCTCGGCGTCGGTGGCCAGGGTGAGCGTGCCGGCGAGGCCGCGCGGGTCGGTCACCGCGCGGCGCAGCAGCGCGCGCACGGCGTCGTCGTCGAGCGGCTGGAGGGTGAGTAGCACGCACCGGGACAGCAACGGCGAAATGACCGAGAAGTACGGGTTCTCGGTGGTCGCCGCGAGCAGGGTGACCGTGCGGTCCTCGACCGCGGCGAGCAGCGAATCCTGCTGGGTCTTGCTGAACCGGTGCACCTCGTCGATGAAGAGCACGGTCTGCGGGCCACCGGAACGGCGCTGGCGGCGGGCGGTCTCGATGACCGCCCGGACGTCCTTGACCCCGGCGGTCAGCGCCGACATGGCCACGAACCGGCGGTCGGTGGCCCGGGCCACCAGGTGGGCGATGGTGGTCTTGCCGCTGCCCGGCGGGCCCCAGAGGATGACCGACAGCGCCGCGCCACCGCCGACGAGCTGCCGCAGCGGCGCCCCGGGCGCGAGGAGGTGTTCCTGCCCCACCAACTCGTCGATGCTCGCGGGTCGCATCCGCACCGGCAGCGGGGCGTCCTGCCCGACCGAGGCGAAGTCGTCGACGCCGACGGAGCCCGCGGGGGCGCTGGGCGCCGCGGCGGGTGCACCGAGGGAGAACAGGGCGTCGGAATCCATCAGGAAGACAGTACCGGGCGCGGCCCACGACGCCGGAATCGCGCCGTGGACCGCGCCCGTTCTGATCCGTTGCGGTCAGCCGCGGCCCGGCCGACGGCCCCGGTACCACCGGCCGCCGCCACCGCCGCGCGGGCCGCTGCCGACGCCGGCCAGGTAGAGCGAGAGCAGCAGCAGGCCGATCAGGACCAGGGTGTTCCAGTTGAACAGGTCGGGAGCGCCGAAGTTGGTGTTGAGCAGATCCAGCAGCAGCGCAAAGCCGAAGACGACGGCCGCGAGGATGGCGAGCATGGTTATGTCCTCCGGTAGGGGGTCCCAGTAGGTCGGCCCGGATGTACCCAAACGGTCGACTCGTCAATCTCCATGGTGGAGATCGGCGTCGGCGGGGTGTCCCACCCGGCCGGGTTCTAGGCTGGTCGCATGATCGACACCGACCGGGAACTCGCCGGCCGGCCGGCTGTCCTCGCCGCCACCGACCACCACCCGTTCGTCCGGCACGCGGTGCGGCTCGACGACGCGCCCCGCGCCTGGGCCCGCGACGGTGCGGTGGCCTGGCTGCTGCCGGCGGCGGGGACCGACCGGGCCGGCGGCGTCCTCGGCCCGGTCGACGCGGCGGTGGAGCTGGTCGCGGCGCTGGTCGCCGACGGGGCCGTCGACCCGGGACAGTACCTGCAGCTGCCCCGGGCCGACCGGGAGCTGCTGGTCGACCGGTTCGCGGCGACCCGGGTCGACGACTGGGACTTCCTCTGGACCACCGCCGCCCCACCCCGGCAACCCGGACAGGAGCGGGTGGTCCGCCTCGGTCGGGCCGACCACCCGGCGCTGGCGGCGCTGATCGACGACGCCTTCCCCACGTCGTCGTCGCGCCCGCAGGACCCGACGGTCGCCGGCTGGTACGGCATCTGGGACGCCGACCGCCTGGTCGCCTGCGGTGCCGACCGCAGTCGCGGCGACGTCGGCTTCCTCGCCGGACTCACCGTCGCCCGCGACCGGCGGGGGCGCGGGCTGGGCACGGCGCTGACCGCCGGGATGACCCGGGCCCTGCTCACCCGGTACGACCACGTCGCGCTCGGCGTCTACGCGGACAACCTGGCCGCGCTGCGGCTCTACCGTCGACTCGGCTTCACCGGCACGCTACGGCGCAGCTCGGTGTGGCTCGGCTGAGGCCGCCGCGCCGCCCGGCGGGACGCCCCCGGCTGGGCCGGTCCCGGCTGCGGCCCCGGCCGGTTCAGCCCCGGGTCCGGCCGGACCGGTCGCCGGCCCGGGTCCGGCGGGCGTGGCCGGGGCGGCCCGGCGACCGGCCCACCAGGCGGGCAGGTAGAGCGGGGCGGCCACCGCCAGCGCGACCGCGCCGACCACCATCGCCGGGCCGACCCCGGAACGGTCGGCCAGGGCGGTGAGCAGCACCGCGCCGAGGGCGAACCCCGGTTGCCCCATCATCGAGTTGAGCGAGATGACGCTGGTCCGGTAGGGCCCGTCGACCTGTCGGTGCAGCAGCCCGAGGTGCAGCGGGTTGGACGCGCCGTGCACGGCGTAGCAGGCCAGGTAGGCGACCAGCACCCCGGCCGGGCCGGCGAGCAGCCCCATGCCGAGCACGGTGACGCCCTGCAGGATCCGCAGCAGCCCGGCGGCGGGCGCGGCACCGAGCCAGCGCAGCAGCAGCGGGGTGGCCGCCGCGCCGGCCGCCGAGACCAGCCAGGCCGCCGAGTTGGCCGGGCCGAGCAGCGCCGCCGCCCGCTCGGGGTCGCCGACCACGTCGGCGAGCCGGATCGGCAGCAGCGACTCGAAGGTGACCATGCCGAAGCCCCAGAACAACTCCACCGACACCAGCGCCAGCAGCACCCGGGAGCGGCGCAGCAGGCCGACCGCCTGACCGACCATCCGGGGCGCCGCCACGACCGAGGCACGCAGCGCGCGGCCACCCCGGGCAGGGCCGGTCTCGACCAGCAGGACCAGCAGGACGACCAGGGCGACGGCCTGGAGGGCGGCGGCGACCAGCACCGGTACGGTCAACGCGCTCACCGGCCCGACCGGACCGAGTGCGATGAGGCCGCCGCTGAGCAGCGCACCGGCGGCGATGGTAAGGCCCGCGACGGTGCCGGCGAAGCCGAGGCCGGGCTCGTAGTCGGCGTCGCGGTCCGCGGCCAGTGTGGACTCGACATACCAGGAGTCGAGCGGGCCGCTGTCGAGCGCCCGGTAGACCCCCTGCAGGGCCCAGACCAGGAAGAACAGTGCGAACGAGTCGGCCACCGCGAACAGCCCGAGCGACAGCAGGCTCACTGCCCAGGCGGTGACCAGGACCACCCGGCTGCCGAGCGCGTCGGCCAGACCACCGGTGGGCAGTTCCAGCGCCAGCACGACCAGGCCCTGGGCGGTGGAGACCAGGCCGATCTGGGACAGCGTCAGGCCGCGTTCCTGCATCAGCAGGATCGTCACCGGGAGGGTCAGGCCGGTGGGCAGCCACCGCAGGCCGTAGAGGGTCAGGTAGCGGAACCGAACCTGGCGTACGGTGAGCGCGCTCATCGGGGCCCGTCCAGCAGCGGGTAGGCGGCCAGGAACACCTGCACCGGGCGGGCCTGCGGATCGGCGGGCGCGTGTTCCGCCTCGCGGTGGTACCGCTCCAGCACCTGCCACACCTCCGCGGTGAGCGCCGCGAGCCGGTCCGGTGCGACGGTCAGGAAGATGTCGCTCATGCCGATCGCGTCCCGCCATGCAGGGGTCGCCTCGTGCTGGGTGGCGAACCAGCGTTCGGCGTGCTCGACGAGCAGGCGCACCTGGTCACCCTGGATCCACTCGATCGCGGCCCGCGCGTCGGGGTCGTCGTCGAAGTCGGTCGGTTCCCAGTTGGTGATCTCGTGGGCCGCCTGCCACCAGCGCTGCCGGCCGGTCCCCCGGTCGGGGTCCTCGGTGACCAGCCCGACCTCGGCGAGCTGCCGCAGGTGGTAGCTGGTGGCGCCGGTGTTGGTGCCGAGCAGTTCCGCCAGGGTGGTGGCGGTGGCGGGCCCCTGCACCCGCAGTGCGCCGAGCAGCCGCATCCGCAGCGGGTGCGCCAGCACCCGTACCTGCCGCTTGTCGATCCGCACCTCGCGCGGCACGGGTCGGGGGGTGGGTCCGTCGTTCGCCATGACCGCACAGTACCTGTGCACAGTTTCTATGCACAAGAGTTGTGCACAGAAACTGTGTAGCACCACCCCGGGACCGGTAGGCAGGACGGGGTCAGCCGGTGAGGAGTTCCACGACTCCGCGCAGTCGGGTCCGGAGCAGACCGGCCGCGCGGGAGGAGTCCAGGCGTACCTGCGCCGGGCGGACCAACCCCGACGACCGCCCGGTGGCGGTGGTCATCCCACCCGGGTCGAGCCCCTCCCGCCGGGCCACCAGCAACCCCAGTTCCGCCCGGCTGACCGCGTCGGGGCCGGCGACGTTGAGCGGCCCGGCATACGACGACGTGGCCAACTCCAGTACGGCGCAGGCCAGGTCGGTCACGTCGACCGGGCAGCGCAGCTCGTCGGTGAACAGGACGGCCCGCCCGGCGAGCGCGTCCCGGCAGAGCTGGATCTGCTTGCTGCCCTCCCCCACGATCAGCGAGGTACGCACCAGCACGGCGGACGGGTCGATCGCCCGGACCGCGGTCTCCGCCGCCGCCTTCGCCGCACCGTAGGCGTGGACCGGGCTGGGCGGCTCGTCGTCGCCGTACGGTTCGGGACGTCCGCCGTGCAGCGCGTCGCTGGACAGGTGCACCAGCCGCGCCCCCGCTCCCGCCCACCACCAGCATCCGCATCCCACCACTCTCCCGTAACGATCAAGAGGTTTGCGTCACCTCGGCGAGCGATGATGACGCAAACCTCTTGATCAACGATGCCGGGTAGGCCGGGCCAGGCTCCGGGTGGGGCCGGGTTCCGGGTGGTGGGTCAGACCGGGTCGGCGACCGGGGCGGCCGGGCCGGCGGTGCCGGTGGACGCCACGGCGGCGGGCTTGGGCTTGGCGTCGATGCCGGCCTCGGCGCGCTGCTGCCCGGTGATCGGGGTCGGGGCGCCGGTCAGCGGGTCGAAGCCGCCCCGGGTCTTCGGGAAGGCGATCACCTCGCGGATCGAGTCGGCCCCGGCCAGCAGCATGCAGACCCGGTCCCAGCCGAACGCGATGCCGCCGTGCGGCGGGGCGCCGTACTTGAACGCCTCCAGCAGGAAGCCGAACTTGTCCTGCGCCTCGGCGGGGGTGATGCCGAGCAGGTCGAAGACCCGCTGCTGTACGTCGCCCCGGTGGATACGGATCGAGCCGCCGCCGATCTCGTTGCCGTTGCAGACGATGTCGTACGCGTACGCCAGCGCCCGGTCCGGGGCCTCCTCGAACCGGTCGACCCAGTCGGCGTTCGGTGAGGTGAACGGGTGGTGCACGGCGGTCCAGCCACCGTCGTCCGTGCGCTCGAACATCGGCGCGTCGACCACCCAGCAGAACGCCCAGGCGCTCTCGTCGACCAGCTTGGCCCGCTTGGCGATCTCGATCCGGGCCGCGCCGAGCAGCTCCTGCGCCTCCCGGGTGTCCGTGCTGGCGGCGAAGAACACCGCGTCGCCCGGCTTGGCCCCGACCGCGTCGGCCAGCCCGCCCAGGTGCTCGGCGGAGAGGTTCTTGGCCACCGGCCCGCGTGCCTCGCCGGTCTCGGCGTCCAGCACCACGTACGCCAGGCCCCGCGCGCCGCGCGCCTTGGCCCAGTCCTGCCAGCCGTCCAGTTCCTTGCGGGTCTGCGCCGCACCGCCCGGCATCACCACCGCGCCGACGTAGCCGCCCGCGTCGATCGCCCCGGCGAACACCCGGAAGGCGGTGCCGCGCAGGTAGTCGGTCAGCTCGGTCAACTCCAGGCCGTAGCGCAGGTCGGGCTTGTCGGAGCCGTACCGGGACATGGCGTCGTGCCAGGTGATCCGGGGGATCGGCCGGGAGATCTCGTGGCCGGCCAGGTCCTTCCAGAGCGCCGCGACGATCGCCTCGCCGAGGTCGATCACGTCGTCCTCGGTGACGAAGGACATCTCGATGTCGAGCTGGGTGAACTCCGGCTGCCGGTCGGCCCGGAAGTCCTCGTCGCGGTAGCAGCGGGCGATCTGGTAGTACCGCTCCATGCCGCCGACCATCAGCAGCTGCTTGAACAGCTGCGGCGACTGCGGCAGCGCGTACCAGCTACCGGGCTGGAGCCGGACCGGGACCAGGAAGTCGCGGGCGCCCTCGGGGGTGGACCGGGTCAGCGTCGGGGTCTCGATCTCCAGGAAGTCCCGCTCGTGCAGCACGGTGCGGGCGAGCTGGTTGGCCCGCGAGCGCAACCGCATCGCCTTCGCCGGGCCGCTGCGACGCAGGTCCAGGTAGCGGTAGCGCAGCCGGATGTCGTCGCCGGCCTCGACCTGGTCGTCGACCGGAAGCGGCAGCGGCGCGGCCTCGGAGAGCACCTCCAGCGCGCTGGCGGTCACCTCGATCTCGCCGGTGGGCAGCTCCGGGTTCTCGTTGCCCTCGGGGCGGCGGGTCACCTCGCCGGTGACCTTGACGCAGAACTCGTTGCGCAGCGCGTGCGCGTCCTCCTCGCGGAACACCACCTGGACCACGCCGGAGCCGTCGCGCAGGTCGACGAAGATGACACCGCCGTGGTCGCGCCGGCGGGCCACCCACCCGGCGAGCGTCACCGTGGTGCCGGCGTCCGTCGCGCGCAGGCTGCCGGCGTCATGGGTACGGATCACGACTTGCGTCTCCTCATCTGCGGTACGGCTGTTCCCCCGCATTGTGTCAGCCGCCCGGTCCGCCCGGTTGCGGGGTGAGCAAGGCCGGCCCCGCCCACCGGACGCGCGGAACGGGCCGCCGGTGTCCCCGACGGCCCGTTCACGGAGGTGGATCGGATGATCCGGAGGTGGATCAGATGATGCTGACGCCGTAGACGCTCAGCGGCTCGGTGACGGGCTGGAAGTAGGTGGTGCCGCCGCGGGTGCAGTTGCCGCTGCCGCCGGAGGTGAGGCCGATCGCGCTGCTGCCGCTGAACAGCGAGCCGCCGCTGTCGCCCGGCTCGGCGCACACGGTGGTCCGGATCAGGCCGGAGACCGAGCCCTCGGCGTAGTTCACCGTGGCGTTGGTGGCCGTCACCGAGCCACCCTTGACGCCGGTGGTGCTGCCGGAGCGCTGCACGCTCTGGCCGACGTAGGCGTTGGCGGCGCCGGTGACGTCCTGGTAGCTGCCGTTGTAGAGGTAGACGTTGCCGGTCGCGTTGGCGGCGTTGCTGTGCCGGACGATGCCGTAGTCGTTGCCCGGGAAGCTGGTGCCGGTACGGGTGCCGAGCACGCTGGTCTGGCCGGAGTTCGAGTACCAGGTCGAGCCGATGTTGGTGCAGTGCCCGGCGGTCAGGAAGAAGGTCTGACCGGCGCTGTTGCGGACGTTGAAGCCGAGCGAGCAACGGCCGCCGCCGGTGTAGATGGCCTGGCCACCGGAGATCTTGGTGCTGAGCACGCCGGCCTCGGCCTCGATCCGCACGGTGCCACCGGTGCGCGCGGCGGCGGCCTTGACCCGCTCCAGCTTGGCACCGGTGACGGTGCTGTCGACCGACACGACGACCTGGTTGGTGGCGGCGTCGGTCCACCACGCGGTGCCGGGGATCTTGGCCGACCGCTCCAGTTCGGCGGTGGCGGAACGGAGCTGCGCGGCACCCCGGGTGACCAGCTTCGCGGTGGCACCGGCGGCGCGGACCTGCTTGGCGGCGGCGGAGTCGGTGACGGCGACGATCATCTTGCCGCTGGCGTCGGCGTAGGTGCCGGCGGCCCGGTCGCCGAGGCGCTCGGCCAGGCTGGCGGCGGCGTCGGGGGATGCGGGCGAGGCGGGGGCCGCCTGGGCGGGGGCACCCATGAGCGCGCCGGTGACCAGGGTTCCGGCCATGGCGACGGCGGCGGCGTGACGGAGTGAGGACCTCGTGGGTCGCATGTAACAACCTCCGAAAGGGGGTGACGGGCGGCGTCACGGGGACGCACCCGGGGACAACCCGGCCGACCTGGGGAAATCGGCCAAGTGACTGAAGTATTCACATATTTAAGATCGTAAGCAAGACATGAGTTTGCCCGGATTCACCCCACCAGCGGTTATGACGGTCAAGCAACACGGTGGACACATCCATGTCAGACCCACGCCGGCCCGGCCGAGCCGACCGCCGAGGATCCCGTCCGCCCGACCACCGCCGGACCCGGCTCCCGGTCGGCCGCGGTCGACACGACTCCCCCGCCGGGACCACCGACCCCGACCGCCTCGACCGCCCCGGCACCCGACGGGAGAGGGCACCCCAGCCCGTCACGCAGAGCCGCCACACGCCACCCCCTTGCTCTGCCGCCCTGCCGGCGACAGTCACGGGGGGTAGCGGGAGCCGGGGCCGGCCCCACCGAAGATCATCGGTCGACCACAGGCCAGGTCGGTGGTGCCGCGCGGGCAGCAGAGCAAAGCGCGGAGAGGTGGGACACCAAGGAAGGCCGGCAAGTTACGTTAAGTCACCAAGCCGGAAGGGCCGCCCTGCGTCACCCACGGTGACCGGCGGACAGGGCCGGAGCGAAAGCGGCGCTCCGCGTCGGCGACGCGCGGCCCGGGACCGCCCACCCCACCGGGGACAGGTACGGGAGCGGACGGTTCCCGGGCGGGACGTTCAGGCGCGGGCGGCCAGCTTGGCGGCCCGGGCGTCGCGCTTCTCCTCGAACCGGGACGCGGCCTGCTCCAGGCCGTCCAGGTGGGCGGCGATCCGGTCCCGGGCGGCCTCGCCCTCGGCACCCAGGCCGGCGACGTTGAACACGTCCCACTGACGCAGCACCGGGGCGACCACGTCGTCGCGGTGCTGACGCAGGTCGTAGATCCCGGCCAGGGCGATCGTCACCGACTTGCGGGTGAAGCCCTCGATGCCGACGCCGGGCATCTGGAAGTCCTCCAGCACCTCGGCGATCGCCCGCATCGTCTGGTCGGGGGCCACCTCCAGGGCCGCCCCGAGCAGGTTGCGGTAGAAGACCATGTGCAGGTTCTCGTCGGCCGCGACCCGGCTCAGCAGCGCCTCGCAGACCGGGTCACCGGTGATCCGGCCGGTGTTGCGGTGCGAGATCCGGGTGGCCAGTTCCTGGAACGACACGTACGCCAGCGAACGCAGCATCGACGAGTCGTGCGAGTTGCTGTAACCGGCGGTCATGTGCACCATCCGGGCCCGTTCCAGGGCCACCGGGTCGACCGCCCGGGTCACCGTAAGGTAGTCCCGGATGGCGGTGCCGTGCCGGCCCTCCTCGGCCGTCCACCGGCCCACCCAGGTCCCCCACGCCCCGTCCGGCCCGAACAGGCTGGCGATCTGGTGATGGTACGAGGGCAGGTTGTCCTCGGTGAGCAGGTTGACGATCAGCGCCGTCCGGGCCACCTCGGGCAGCGTCGAGTCCCCCTCCGACCACGCCTCGCCGCCGAGCGGGCCGTCGAAGGTGCGCCCCTCGCTCCACGGCACGTACTCGTGCGGGAACCACTCCTTGGCCATCGACAGGTGCCGGTCGAGGTTCTTGGCGACCACGGGTTCGAGTTCGTGGAGCAGCGCGGTCTGGCTCAGCTCGGTCACAGGGGCCCTCCCTACGGTGGCGTAACTTACGCCACCGTAGGTCCCCGTCGGCGTACGCGCCAGTAACCCGGGCTCAGCCGATCACCGGCGTCAGGTCGGCAGGCGGCGGCGACCACCGGTCCGCCAGCGCGTCCACCTGCTCGCCCGAACGGATGTCCTTCACCTGGTGACCCTCGGCTCCCGGGAACCACACGTACGGGATGCCGCGCCGCTCGGCGTACCGGATCTGCTTGCCGAACTTCGCCGCGGTCGGCGACACCTCCGTCGGCACGCCCCGCGACCGCAGCGCCTCCGCCACGGCGTTGCTGGCCGCCCGCTCCTCCTCGGCCGCGACGGCCACCAGCACGCAGGTCGGCACGCTGCGCGAGATCGACAGCGCCTCCGCGCCGAACAGCAGGCCGAGCAGCCGGGTCACCCCGATCGAGATCCCCACCCCCGGGTACGACACGGCGCCGGCGCTGGCCAGGTTGTCGTACCGGCCGCCGGAGCAGATCGAGCCGAACCGCTCGTAGCCGACCAGCTGGGTCTCGTAGACGGTGCCGGTGTAGTAGTCCAGGCCCCGGGCGATGCGCAGGTCGGCGACGCACAGCCCCGGCGCGTGCGCGGCGGCCGTCTCCACCACCGCGACCAACTCGGCGACGCCCTCGTCGAGCAGCGGATCGCGCACCCCGAGAGCCTGCACCGCCTCGGCGAACGACGCGTCCGGGGCGGAGATCCCGGCCAGCGCCAGGCAGGCGTCGGCCTGCGCCGCGCTCGCCCCGGCCGTCTCGGCCAGTAGGTCGGCCACCTTCGCCGGGCCGATCTTGTCGAGCTTGTCGACCGCGCGCAGCGCCGCCTCCGGGTCGGTCAGCCCGATGCCCCGGTAGAACCCCTCACAGATCTTGCGGTTGTTCACCTGGATCAGCACCGGCGGGATGGGCAGCGACCGCAGCGCGTCCCCGATCACCAGCGGCATCTCGGCCTCGTAGTGCGCCGGCAGGGTGTCCCGGTCGACGATGTCGATGTCGGCCTGGAGGAACTCCCGGTAGCGCCCCTCCTGCGGGCGCTCGCCCCGCCACACCTTCTGGATCTGGTAGCGCCGGAACGGGAACTGGAGCTTGCCGGCGTTCTCCAGGACGTACCTGGCGAACGGCACGGTCAGGTCGAAGTGCAGCCCGAGCGCGTCGTCACCGGCCGGACCGTCCGCGTCGGCCTGCAACCGGCGCAGCAGGTAGACCTCCTTCGAGGTCTCCCCCTTGCGCAGCAACTGGTCCAGCGGCTCCACCGACCGGGTCTCCAGCGGGGCGAACCCGTACAGCTCGAAGGTGTGCCGGATCCGGTCGAGGACGTACTGCTCGATCATCCGCTGCGAGGTGGTCCATTCCGGGAAGCCGGAGATGGGCGTGGGCTTGCTCATGACGTACTCCTTGCGGGTCCGCGCCGGGCGCGGGGGGATCGACAGGTCCGCGCGCGGCGCGGAGGAACGGCTAGAGGCCGCGGGTGGGCGCGGCCGGGCGCGCACCGTCCGGGCCGGCCAGGTCGGCGAGGTACGGGTTACGCACCCGCTCCCGGCCGATGGTGGTCGCCGGGCCGTGGCCGGGCAGCACCACGGTGTCGTCGGCGAGTGGGAGGACCTTCTCCCGCAGGCTGGTCAGCATCCGGGGCATGCTGCCGCCCGGCAGGTCGGTGCGGCCGATCGAGCCGGCGAACAGCACGTCACCGGAGAGGCAGACCTGGTCGGCCTCCCAGGGCGAGCCGGCGCCGGGCAACCGGAACAGCACCGACCCGCCGGTATGGCCGGGCGCGTGGTCGACGGTGATCTCCAGGCCGGCCAGCGCCAGCGTCGCCCCGTCGGTCAGCTCCGCGACGTCGTCGGGCTCGGTGTACGGCAGCCGGCCGCCGAACAGCGCGGTGAGGTCCATCGACAACGCCTTGGTCGGGTCGGCCAGCAGCTCCCGGTCCTCCGGGTGCACGTACGCGGGGATGCCGCGTGCGCCACAGACCGGCGCGACGGAGAAGGTGTGGTCGAGGTGGCCGTGGGTGAGCAGCACGGCGGCCGGGTGCAGGCGGTGCTCGGCGAGCACGGCGTCGAGCCGGTCGAGCACCCCGATGCCGGGGTCGACCACCACGCACTGCTCCCCCGGCGCGGTCGCCACCACGTAGCAGTTGGTGCCGAAGGCGTCCGCGGGAAAGCCGGCCACGAGCACGTCCGCTCCCCTTCCGTCTGAGTCGTCCGTCTCCTGGGCAGCCTAGTCGCCGGCGCGATCCGGTATCCGCGCCGACCCGTACCAGGGGCCCCGTACGGCACAGTGACGCACTTTGATAAACCCAGGCCGGCCCTCGTACACCACTTTCACAGCAGGTACCCGTACACTCTGGCGGGCGTGTGGCGTGGCGCACCTGCGGGCACGGCGGGTGCGAACGACCCGACCGCCGGTGACGACCAGGGTAGAGGAAGGGGAGCACGGGTGGCTTCCAGCAGGGACCGGCAGCGCAAGCTCGCACGGGAGAAGCTCGACCGGCAGTTGGCCCGGCGGGCCGCCGCCGCCCGTCGGCGTCGACGCATCCAGGCCGGGGTCGGTGCGGCGGTGGTGCTGGTGCTGATCGTGGCCGGTGCGGCGTGGGGGCTGGGCGCCTTCGACAGCGACCCCGAGCAGAAGGCCGCCGAGGACGTCTGCCTCTGGACGCCGCAGGACGCCAGCGCCAACACCAACCTCAAGGACGTCGGCACCCCGGCCAGCAAGGATCTGCCCACCACCGGGGTACGCACGATGACCATCGACACCGACCAGGGCGGCCCGATCACCGCCGAGCTGGATCTCGCCGGGGCCCCCTGCGCCGGGGCGAGCATCGCCCACCTGGCCGGGGCGTCGTTCTACGACAACACCAAGTGCCACGAGATCACCACCGAGGGCGCGCTGCGCTGCGGCGACCCGAGCGGCACCGGCCTGGGCGGCCCCACCTACTCGTTCTACAACGAGAACGTGCCGACCGCGCCCGAGGCGAGCCCCTCGGCCAGCCCGGCCCCCGGGCAGCCGCCGACCTACCCCAAGGGCACGGTCGCGATGATCGGCAACCCGCCGGGCGCCAACGGCAGCCAGTTCCTGCTCTTCTTCAAGGACTCCAGCCCGGCCCAGCCCGCGTACCCGATCATCGGCCGGATCACCGGCGGCCTCGACGTGGTCGAGAAGATCGGTGCCCTGCCGACCGTGGACAACGGGGCCGGCGCCAAGATCAAGCCGAAGACCGACGTGGTGATCCGCAAGCTCACCGTCGGCGAGGCACAGGCCGCCCCGGCACCGGCGACCGGCTCCCCGGCCGCGTCCCCGGCGGCCAGCCCGAGCGCCGGCTGAGCCGGCCCACAACCCGTACCTGCGGCCCCGCCGCGCCAGAGACAGCCCAGGAGGAGTGACCGTGACGTCCACGAGAGAGCGGCAGCGCGCGGCGGCGCGGGCCCGACTTGAGCGGGAGATGGCCGAGCGTTCGGCCAAGGCCCGCAAGCGCCGGCAGACGCAGGCGATCGTCGGGGCCGCCGCGATCCTGGTGCTCGTGGTCGCCGGCACCGTCTGGTTGGCGACCAGCCTCGGTGGCGACGACGACGACAGCACGCAGCAGGCCGCCGGCACCGAGGGCTTCTCGCAGTGCACCTACACCGAGGCGCCCAAGGAGGGCCGGCCGGCACAGGTCAAGGACGTCGGGCTGCCGCCGAACCAGCAGGCCAACAAGGGCACCCAGACGATGACGATCGACACCAACCTGGGCCCGATCGTCGCCAAGATCGACCGGACCAAGGTGCCCTGCACCGCCGGCAGCTTCACCCACCTGGCCAGCAAGGGCTTCTTCGACAACACCAAGTGCCACCGGCTGGTGACCGAGGGCATCAAGGTGCTCCAGTGCGGCGACCCGAGCGCGACCGGCAAGGGCTGGCGGCAGACCGACGGCACCGGCGGGCCGAGCTACGGCATGGCTGAGGAGAACCTGCCCACCGACAAGCGTCCCCCCTACCCGGAGGGCGTCATCGCGATGGCCAACTCGGGGCAGCCGGGCAGCACCGGCAGCCAGTTCTTCATCGTCTACGGCGACTCGCAGCTCGACCCGAACTACACCGTGCTGGGCACCATCACCTCCGGCATGGACCTGGTCAAGCAGGTCGGGGCGGCCGGTGACGACAAGGCGTTCGCGCAGCAGGCGGGGGGCGGCCACCCCAAGAAGGAGGTCACCATCACCAAGCTGACGATGAGCGACATCGAGGGCTGACCCGCACCGTACGACCAGCGCCCGCCGGCTGAGCCGGCGGGCGCTTCTCGTGTCAGGCGACCGTGGGACGCGGCTGACGGTCAGGCGCCGGAGGTGACCCGGTAGGCGTCGAACACCCCGTCGACCTTGCGGACGGCGGCCAGCAGGTGCCCCAGGTGCTTCGGGTCGGCCATCTCGAAGCTGAACCGGCTCACCGCCACCCGGTCCCGGGTGGTGGTGACCGTCGCCGACAGGATGTTGACCCGTTCCTCGGAGAGCACCCGGGTGACGTCGGCCAGCAGCTTGTGCCGGTCGAGGGCCTCCACCTGGATGGCCACCAGGAACGTCGAGGCGGAGGTGAGCTTCCAGCTGACCTCCACCACCCGCTCGACCTGGGCCCGCAGATCCTCGGCGTTGGCGCAGTCGTCGCGGTGCACGCTGACCCCGCCGGAACGGGTGACGAACCCGAAGACCGAGTCCGGGGGCACCGGCGTGCAGCACCGGGCCAGCTTGATCCAGACGTCGCTGACGCCCCGCACCACGACCCCGGGATCGCTGCTGTTCTGCCGGCTGTGCGGCGGACGGGTGGCGACGGCGGTCTCGGCGATGTCCTCCGCCGCGCCCTCCTCGCCGCCGTACGCGGCCATCAGCTTCTGCACCACCGACTGCGCCGACACCTGGCTGTCGCCGACCGCCGCGTAGAGCGAGGCGACGTCGGCGAGGTGCAGGTCCCGGGCGATCGCCATCAACGCGTCGGAGGTCAGCATCCGCTGCAACGGCATGCCCTGCTTGCGCATCGCCTTGACGATCGAGTCCTTGCCGGCCTCGATCGCCTCCTCGCGGCGCTCCTTGTTGAAGTACTGGCGGATCTTGGTCCGCGCCCGGGGGCTCTTGACGAAGCTCAGCCAGTCCTGCGTCGGGCCCGCCGTGTCGGACTTCGAGGTGAAGATCTCGATCACGTCACCGTTGGACAGCGTCGACTCCAACGGCACCAGCTTGCCGTTGACCCGCGCCCCGATGCACTTGTGTCCGACCTCGGTGTGCACCGCGTACGCGAAGTCGACGGGCGTCGACCCGGTCGGCAGCGGGATGACGTCACCCTTGGGGGTGAAGACGTACACCTCCTGGCTGGACAGGTCGAACCGCAACGCGTCGAGGAACTCCGACGGGTCGGCCGCCTCCCGCTGCCAGTCCAGCAACTGCCGCAGCCAGGTCATCTCGTCGATGTGCGCCGGCGGGCCGACGATCTGGGTGCCCTTGTGCTCCTTGTACTTCCAGTGCGCGGCGATGCCGAACTCGGCGGTCCGGTGCATCGCGTAGGTGCGGATCTGCATCTCCACCGGCTTGCCGGTGGGCCCGATGACCGTCGTGTGCAACGACTGGTACATGTTGAACTTGGGCATCGCGATGTAGTCCTTGAACCGGCCCGGCACCGGCTGCCAGTTGGCGTGGATGACCCCCAGCGCCGCGTAGCAGTCCCGCACCGTGTCGACCAGGATGCGCACCCCCACCAGGTCGTAGATGTCGTTGAAGTCCCGCCCCCGCACGATCATCTTCTGGTAGATCGAGTAGAGGTGCTTCGGCCGGCCGGTCGTCTCCGCCTTGATCTTGGCGGCCTTCAGGTCGGTGCCGACCTTCTGGGTGACCTGCTTGAGCAGCGACTCCCGCTGCGGCTGGTGCTCCCCGATCAGCCGGAGGATCTCCTCGTAGCGCTTGGGGAACAGGGTGCCGAAGGCCAGGTCCTCCAGCTCCCACTTGATCGTGTTCATACCGAGCCGGTGGGCCAGCGGCGCCAGGATCTCCAGCGTCTCCTTGGCCTTCTGCTCCCGCTTCGGGGCCGGCAGGAAGGACAGCGTGCGCATGTTGTGCAGCCGGTCCGCCAGCTTGATCACCAGGACCCGGGGGTCCTTCGCCATCGCCACGACCATCTTGCGGATCGTCTCCGCCTTGGCCGCGTCGCCCAGCTTGACCTTGTCCAGCTTCGTCACGCCGTCGACGAGCAGGGTGACCTCGGGGCCGAAGTCGACCTTCATCTGGTCGAGGGTGTATTCGGTGTCCTCGATCGTGTCGTGCAGCAGGGCCGCCACCAGCGTGGTGGTGTCCATCCCCAGGTTGCCCAGGATGGTCGCCACCGCCAGCGGATGGGTGATGTACGGGTCACCGGATTTGCGGTACTGGCCTGAGTGCCAGCGGGCGGCGGTGTCGAAGGCCCGCTGGAGCAGCCGTGCGTCGGCCTTCGGATGGTTCTCCCGGTGGCTGGCGATCAGCGGTTCGAGCACCTCGCTGACCTGGGAGGTCTGCCACGGGGCGTTGAACCGGGCCAGCCGCGCCCGGACCCGGCGGCCGGTCGGGGCGTTGGAGAGCGCGAAACCACCGCTCGGCGACGGGTCGTCGTCGAACGACGCCCCCACCGCCAGGCCGTCGGGCGTACCGCCGACGTCGTCGCCGGCCCCCGTCGGGCCGGCCGCCGGATCGTTGTTCCGAGCGGTCACCGCGCCGTCAGCGTCGCCTGTCGGGTGCACCGTGCCCTCCACCGGAGGAACGACATCGTGGGACACCGGCCTCCTCACCGATCGCCGGGACCACGCCGGCCGTACGGCCGACGCCTGTCTTGCCGAACCGGCCGTCACGCCGGCGTGTTCCCGCCGGCCGCCGTCGGGCCGATGGCACTGCCCGCCGGCCCCGAGGCCGACACCTGACCACCGCCCGGACGGGTGACCGTCCGGTCAGCAATGGGCAATGCTACCCGTACGGTAGGTGCCGTGCCGCTCCGCCGGACGGTCCGTCCCAGGTCGGCGGGACGACCCAGGAATCAAACGGTCAGCAGGGCATGGACCGGACGCCCGGCGAGCCGCTCCCGCCCGCCCAGGAAGCCCAACTCCAGCAGGACGGTGAAACCGGCCACCGTGCCGCCGGCCCGCTCCACCAGGTCGAGGGTCGCCTCGGCGGTGCCGCCGGTGGCCAGCACGTCGTCGACCACCAGCACCCGGTGCCCGGCGGTGAAGGCGTCCTGGTGCACCTCCAGCGTCGCCTCGCCGTACTCCAGGGCGTAGGAGGCCGAGTACGCCGGCCGGGGCAACTTGCCCGCCTTGCGCACCGGCACCACCCCCAACCCGGTCGCGTACGCGATGGCGGCGGCGATCACGAAGCCCCGGGCCTCGATGCCGACCACGATGTCGAAGTTGTCCCGCCCATGGTGGTCGATGATCCCGTCGATCACCTCGCGGAACACGTCGCCGTCGGCGAACAACGGCATCAGGTCCTTGAACATGACCCCGGGCTTGGGGAAGTCCGGCACGTCCAGCACCCGGCTGGCGACCAGCCGGGCCACCTGCGGGCCGCTGTCTCCGCGTACACCGGTGCTGTGGGTCTCCGTCACGGTGGTCGGCTCTCCTTCGATACGACGACGGCGTCCGTCACGCTGCTCGCACAGCATGGCGGACGCCGTCGACTCGACGTGGGGCGGGTCGCCCGTCGGTCAGCGCCGCTTCGCGCCACCGGGCCGGTTGCCGCCGCCCCCGGCGGGACGGCCGCCCCGGGCGCCGGCCGACCGCTTGGCCGCCGGACGTGCGCCGACCTTCGGCGCGCTGCCGGCCAGGGCCGCCGCCTCCGGGTCGATCGGCTCGTCGGTGGCCTCCTCGGCGGCGGCCTGCCGGGCCGCACCGCGCGGGGTGATCTCGCCCCGGGCGATGGCGCCCCGGCGGGCCAGCACCCGTTTGGTGTGCGCGTCGATCCGCGGGTCCTGGTTCTTGAGCAGCACCAGCAGCGGGGTCGAGAGCAGGATCGAGGTGAGGAACGCCATCGCCATACCGACGAACAGCACCAGGCCGAGGTCCTTCAGGGTGCCCGCGCCGAGCAGGCCGGCACCGATGAAGAGCAGACCGCCGACCGGGAGCAGGGCGACCACCGAGGTGTTCAGCGACCGCATCAGGCTCTGGTTGAGCGCCAGGTTGGCCGCCTCGCCGTAGGTCTGGTTGTTGTTGGCGGTGATGCCCCGGGTGTTCTCCTGGACCTTGTCGAAGACCACCACCACGTCGTAGAGCGCGAAGCCCAGGATGGTGAGGAATCCGATGATGGTCGACGGGGTGACCTCGAAGCCGACCAGCGAGTAGATGCCGGCGGTGAGGATCAGGTTCATGAACAGCGAGATGATCGCGGCGACCGCCATCCGCCACTCGAACCGCAGCACCAGGTAGGCCGCCACCACCAGGACGAAGATGACCAGGCCGAGCAGCGCCCGGGAGGTCACCTGGCTGCCCCAGGCCTCGCTGACCTGGCTGCCGCTGATCTGGTCGGCGTTGATGCCGAACTCGTCGGCCATCTTGGCCTTGACCGCGTTGGCCTGCTCGGCGTCGAGCTGCGAGGTGCGCAGCTCGTAGTACTCGCCGCTGGTGCTGCCGACCTTCTGCGCGGTCACCACCTCGGCGCCGCCGCCCTCGGCCGCCAGCGCCTCGTTGACCTTGTCCTCGGCCTGGTCGAGGGTGCCGACGCTGGCCGGCACCTGGAACGAGTTGCCACCGGCGAACTCGATGCCCAGGCTGAAGCCGCGTACCGCGAAGCTGAGCACGGCGATCAGCACCAGCACCCCGGCGACGGTGAACCACAGCTTGCGCCGGCCGACGATGTTGAGACCGGCCTCGCCCCGGTAGAGCCGGGACGCCAGACCACTCTTAGCCATCTCAGGCCTCCTTGACGCGCGGGTTGCGGGCGGTGCCCGGCTCGGCCGAACGGGGTGGCAGCGCCCGACCGAGGCCGCTGACGCGTGGTGACAGGAACGCCGGGGTGCGGGCGAACATCGTCATGATCGGGTGCCGGAAGAGGAAGACGACCACCAGGTCGAGCACGGTCGCCAGGCCGAGGGCGAAGGCGAAGCCCTTCACCGTGCCGACCGAGACGATGTAGAGGACCACGGCGGACATCAGGGTGATCGCGTTGGCCGAGATGATCGTCCGGCGGGCCCGGATCCAGGCCCGGGGCACCGCGCTGCGCGGGCTGCGCCCCTCCCGGATCTCGTCCTTGAGCCGTTCGAAGTAGATGACGAACGAGTCCGCCGCCACACCGAGCGAGACGATCATGCCGGCGATGCCGGCGAGGGTGAGGGTGAAGCCGATCGACCGGCCGAGCACCACCAGCGCGCCGAAGACCAGCAACGCGGAGAGCACCAGGCTCAGGAAGATGACCGAGCCGAGCAGCCGGTAGTAGAAGAACGAGTAGATGATGACCAGCAGCATGCCGATGCCCGCGGCCAGCAGGCCGGCCCGCAGGTGGCTGTCGCCCAGCGTCGCGGTGACGTTCTGCTGCTCCTGCGGCACGAAGGTGACCGGCAGCGCGCCGTAGCGCAGCTGGCTGGCCAACGCGTTGGCCGAGGTGTTGTCGAAGCTGCCGGTGATCTGCGAGTCGCCGGTCAGCACGCCCTGGATCTCGGGCGAGGAGACGATCTCGTTGTCCAGCACCACGGCCACCCGGCACTTGCCGTCCTGGCCCAGGGCCGTCTGGTCGCAGGCACCACCGGTGTTGTTGAACGCCTCCCGGGTCAGCTCGGTCCACTTGGACTGGCCGTCGCCGGTGAAGTTCAGGCTGACCACCCAGGTGCTGGCCTGGTCGAGGACCGCGTTGGCGTCCTTGACGTCGGTGCCGACCACCTTGGCCTGGTCGAGCAGGTACTTCGCCGCGCCACCCTCACAGGCGACCGCCTGCTGCTTCTCGTCCTTGATCGACGCGGGGGGCCGCTTGTCGAGCTGGGCGCAGGTGATGGTCGGCACGTTGAACTGCATCTGCGGGGTCAGTACCGCGACCTCCTGCGGGGAGAGCGCGCCGAACGGCTTGAACGTCTCCGCCAGGGCCGGGTTGGTGGCCAGGTCGGCCGGGGCCTGCAGCCCGCTCGCGGCGGCCCAGGCGGCTGCGCCGACCTTCTTCTCGACGGCCTTGCGCTGCTCCTCGATGCTCTGCGGCACCGGAGCCTCGCTGGCGCTGGGCGAGGCGGCCGGGGCGCTCGGCGAGGCCGACCCGGACGGGGTGGCGCTGGCGCTCGGCGCGGGGGCCCCGCCGCCCTGGCCACCGGCGCTCGGCGAACCGGTCACCTTCGGCGACGCGCTGCCGGAGGCCTTCGGCGACGCGCTGCCCGACGGGGTCGGTGAGGCGCTACCGGACGGGGCCGGCGACGCGCTGCCCGACGGGGCCGGGGCGGCGACCGCGCCGCTGCCGTCGGCGGCCTTGAGCACCTTGCGGAAGCGCAGTTCCGCGGCGCTGCCGACGTCGGTCAGGTCGCGGTTCTCACCCGGCAGGGAGATGACGATGTTCCGGTTGCCCTCGGTGACCACCTCGGCCTCGGCCACGCCGTAGGCGTTGACCCGGCTCTCGATGATCTGCCGGGCCTCCTCCAGGTTGGCCGAGGTCGGGGGCCTGCCGTCGAGGCTGTTGGTGGCCTCCAGCGTCAACCGGGTGCCACCGATCAGGTCCAGGCCGAGCCGTGGCTCCAGCCGGTCCTTCCAGCCGCCGCTGGCGCCGCCCGAGAAGAACACCAAGGAATAGAGGACGACGAAGATGAACCCGAGCACGGCGAGCTGCCGCCCGGGGCGCATCTGTCCCTGAGGTGGTGCCACGGCTGTCTGTCTCCCTGTAACGGTCGCGCCGCCGGCGCAGCGGCGACGAGGTCGGAGCGGGGTTCCCGCCCCGACGTGCTCTGCGCGGGCCACTCCCGACCGACGACACGGCGCACCACCGCCGACGTGGTGGCGTCGGGCGGACGGTGCGGGTGCCGACCCTGGGGACCGGCCCACCTATCCAGTTGTCCCGCCGCTACCCGCCCGTGGTGCCGGGCGGGAGGCGGCTTCACTCCTTGACGACTTCCGCGTCCTCGGTGACCGGCTCGTCAGCCTCGGTACGCTCGGCCCGGGTGACCACCCGGGCGATGGCCGGACGGGCGTAGCGGGACTGCACACCGGGGGCCACCTCCAGCAGCACGGTGTCGTCCTCGACACCCACGACCGTGCCGTAGAGCCCGCCGATGGTGACGACCTCGTCACCGGGGCCGAGCGCGGACTGCATGGCCTCAGCCTCGCGGCGGCGCTTCTGCTGCGGCCGGATCATCATGAAGTACATGACCCCGAAGAGCAGGGCGATCATGAGGATCGGCGTCAGGCTGCCGGCGCCTCCGCCGGACTGTGCTGCGTAAAGCACGGTGTGCGACCTTCCCATTGGCCCCCGTCGCGGCACGTGCGTGCCGGAGCGGAGGCGGATATTCACATCCTGTACAGACCGCGGCGAGTCTAATCCCTGCACCTGGGAACGCCGAATGCGGCGCAGATCACGTTCAGATCACGGTGGATCGGGCGCGTTCGAGAAGAGATCGGGCACGGCGGGGGCTTCAACGCCAAATGTACCATTTGGCGGGGTGCGGCCGAGGTGTCGCCAGGCGGCCTCGGTCGCCACCCGTCCCCGGGGGGTCCGGGCCAGCAGTCCGGCGCGGACCAGGAACGGCTCGCAGACCTCCTCCACCGTGTCCGGCTGCTCCCCCACCGCCACCGCCAGGGTGGACAGGCCCACCGGGCCACCCCGGAACGAGTCGACCAGCGCGGTCAGCACCGCCCGGTCCAGCCGGTCCAGGCCGAGGGCGTCCACGTCGTAGACGGTCAGGGCGGCGCGGGCGGTCTCCAGGGTGACCACGCCGTCGGCCCGGACCTCGGCGTAGTCGCGCACCCGGCGCAGCAGCCGGTTGGCGATCCTGGGCGTGCCCCGGGACCGGCCGGCGACCTCCACCGCCCCCTCCGGGGTGATCGGCACGCCCAGGATCCGCGCCGAGCGGTGCAGCAGCGCCTCGAGGTCGGCCGGGGAGTAGAAGTCGAGGTGCGCGACGAAGCCGAACCGGTCCCGCATCGGGCCGGTCAGCAGACCGGACCGGGTGGTCGCGCCGACCAGGGTGAACGGCTCCACGTCGAGCGGGATCGCGGTGGCCCCCGGCCCCTTGCCGACGATCACGTCGACCCGGAAGTCCTCCATCGCGCTGTAGAGCAGCTCCTCCGCCGGCTTGGCGATCCGGTGGATCTCGTCGATGAACAGCACGTCGCCCTCGGCGAGGCTGGTCAGGATGGCGGCCAGGTCACCGGAGCGCTCGATCACCGGCCCGCTGGTCACCCGGATACCGGAACCCAGCTCGGCCGCCACGATATTGGCCAACGTCGTTTTACCGAGACCGGGAGGCCCCGACAGAAGGATGTGGTCGGGTGGGGCGCCGCGCCGCATCGCGCCCTGCAACAGCAGGTCGAGCTGGTCGCGGACCCGGTGCTGGGCGATGAACTCGTCGAGCCGCTTCGGCCGGACGCTGACCTCGGCGTCCCGCTCCGCGTCGTCCGCGTACGCCGAGACCAGGCCGTCACCGCTCATGCCGACCACCCCGGCCGCGACCGTGCCACGCCGGTCACCGGGTCCGGCCGAGCAGTCGGATGGCCTGCTTGAGCAGGACCGGCACCGGCGGGGTGGGCCCCTCCACGGTCTCCGCCACGGCGGCCACCGCCTGATCGGCCTGCCCGGCCGTCCAGCCCAGCCCGACCAGTGCCTGACGGACCTGGTCCGGCCACGCCCCGGCGGTCACCCCGGCCGCGCCGTCGGCACCGACCGGCACCGGGCCGATCCGGTCGCGCAGCTCCAGGACCAGCCGCTCGGCACCCTTCTTGCCGATCCCCGGGACCCGGGTCAGGGCGGCGGTGTCGGCGTTGGCGATGGCCTTGCGGACCGCGTCCGGGGTGTGCACGGCCAGCACCGCCTGGGCCAGCCGCGGGCCGACCCCGCTGGCCGTCTGGAGCAGCTCGAACAGCTGCTTGGCGTCGTCGTCGGCGAAGCCGTAGAGGGTGAGCGAGTCCTCCCGGACCACCAGGCTGGTGGCGAGCCGGGCCGGCTGGCCGACCCGCAGCTCGGCCAGGGTGCCCGGGGCGCACTGCACCGCCAGACCGATCCCCCCGACCTCCACCACCGCGTGGTCCGGACCGGTCGCGGTCACCGTGCCGCGCACGCTGGCGATCATCGCGCTCCTCCTCGTCGTGCCCGGTCGGCGGCCTCGGCCAGCTTGGACCGGGTGCCGCCCCGCCACACGTGGCAGATGGCCAGGGCCAGGGCGTCGGCCGCGTCGGCCGGCTTGGGCGGCTCGGCCAGCCGCAGCAGCCGGGTGACCATGGCGGTCATCTGCTTCTTGTCGGCCTGGCCGGAGCCGGTCACCGCCGCCTTGACCTCGCTCGGCGTGTAGGTCTGCACCGGCAGCCCGGCCCGCGCCCCGGCCAGCACGGCGATCCCGCTGGCCTGGGCGGTGCCCATCACGGTGCGGACGTTGTGCTGGCTGAACACCCGCTCCACGGCGACCGCGTCGGGCCGGTGCTCGGCCACCAGGTCGGTCAGCGACCGGTCCAGGTGCAGCAGGCGCAGCGACAGGTCGTCGGCGGGGTCGGTGTAGACGACGTAGTAGGCGACCAGCGTGCAGGGGCGGCCCGGCACGCCCTCGACCACGCCGACCCCGCACCGGGTCAGCCCCGGGTCGACGCCCAGCACACGCACGCCGTCTCCTCCAGGCCCCTCGACAGTACGGGTGTTCGACACCCTACTGGTCCGCCCCGACACGCCGGTGGGCGGACACGCCGCCCGGCGGTGGGGCTCAGCGGGCCCGCAGCCCGTCGAGCACGCCGTCGACGACCTTCTCGGGGAGCAGCCGGTCGTCCAGCTCCGGGTGCCAGCGCATCAGCCGCTGGACCAGCATCGGGCCGGTGAGCAGCGCCATCGCCACCTCGATGTCGAGATCGGCGCGCAGCTCGCCTGCGGCCACGCCCCGGCGGAGCACCTCCCGCATGATCTTCCGCCGCGGCTCGATGATGTTCTGGTAGAGCTGGAAGTGGTCCGGGCTACGGTTCACCTCGGGCACCAGGCACGGCATGATCCGCTCGGCCCGGGGGTCGATGTTGTGCCCGACGGCCCCGACCAGCAGCACCAGGTCGTCGCGGACGGAGTGCCCGGCCGGCTGGGCGACCACCCCCTTGAGCCGGCGCAGCGCGTCCAGCAGCAGGGCGTCCTTGCCGGGCCAGCGGCGGTAGATGGTGGCCTTGCCCACCCCGGCGCGGGTGGCGATCGCCTCGATCGACAGCGTCTCGATGGTGCTGCCCTCGGCGAGCAGGTCCAGGGTGGCCTCGATGATGGCCTCGTCCGCGCGGATGCTCCGCGGTCGCCCGGGCGACCGCGGAGCATCGGCGGTGGGGTTCATGGCAGACATTGTTCCCGGACCTACGTGGTCGCGGCCAGTTCCCGCTCCGCCACCGGCGTCGCGTCGGCGGCCGTGGCGGCGCGGCCCGGCATCCAGCGCAGCACGATGATGATGCCGAGGGCCGCCACCACCGCGGAGATCGCCGCCGCCCAGTGCATGGCCGAGACGAAGGCGTCGTTGGCCGCCGCGATCAGCTTCGGGGCCGCCGGGCCGAGCTGGGCCGCCGCCGCGTACGCCCCGGAGACCGACTCGGTGGCCGCCTCCCGGGCCGGCGCGGGCAGGGCGTCGGTGGCCGTGGCGATGTCCTGGCGGTAGACCGCGGAGAGCACCGAGCCGAGCACCGCGACGCCCAACGCACCGGCGACCTGGCGGACGGTGTTGCTCACCGCCGAGCCGACGCCGGCCTTCTCCCGGGGCAGCGCCGACATGATCGACTCGGTGGCCGGCGGCATGATGTTCGCCATCCCGACGCCCTGGAGGAAGAAGGCCACCAGCACCACCCAGATCGGCGTGCTGGCGTCGATGAAGGCGAACGCGGCAAGCGCCACGGCGGTCAGCACGAGTCCCACCGTGGCCACCGCCCGGCCCCCGTACCGGCGCACCATGGCGGCGCTGCGCGGCGCGAAGACCAGCTGCGCCCCGGCGAACGGCAGGAAGAGCAGGCCGGTCTCCAGCGGGCTGTAGCCCCGGACGAGCTGCATGTAGAACGAGCTGAAGAACATCACGCCCATGGCGGCGAAGAAGACCAGGCCGACGATCGCCACCGGGGCGGCGAACCGGGGCACCCGGAACAGCCGTACGTCCAGCGAGGGGTGGTCGCTGCGCCGTTCGTGCGCGACGAACCAGGCCAGCACCGCCACTCCGCCCAGGATCGCGGCCCAGACGGTGGGCCGGCCGAAGCCGTGCTCGCCGCCGTCGATGATGCCGTAGGTCAGCGCGACCAGCCCGACGACCGAGAGCAGCACGCCGAGGATGTCGACCCGGCCCGGCCTGGGGTCCCGCGACTCGGGCACCAGCAGGGCGACCAGCAGCACGCCGACCACCACCACCGGCACGTTGATCAGGAAGACCGAGCCCCACCAGAAGTGCTCCAGCAGCGCGCCGCCCAGGATCGGGCCGATCGCCACCGCCAGGCCGACCGCGCCGGCCCAGACGCCGATGGCACGGCCGCGTTCCCGGGGGTCGAAGACGTTGGAGATGATCGACAGGGTGACCGGCATGATCGCCGCGCCGCCGATGCCCATCACGGCGCGGGCCGCGACGAGCTGGCCGGGGCTCTGCGCGTACGCCGAGAGCAGGGACGACAGGCCGAACAGGACCAGGCCGATGAGCAGGAACCGGCGTCGGCCGGCCCGGTCGCCGAGGACGCCGAAGGTGAACAGCAGTCCGGCGAAGACCAGGGTGTAGGAGTTGATCGCCCATTCCAGCTCGCCCTGGCTGGCCCCGAGGCCGTGCACCGGGTCGGCCAGGGTGCGCAGGGCGACGTTGAGGATGGTGTTGTCGAGGACGACGACGAGCAGGCTGACCACCAGCACGCCGAGGATCGCCCATCGTCTCGGATGTCCGGTGTTCTCGTGCGGTTGCATATGCTCCGGTGCTCCCCCCGGTTGCACCCGTCCCCCAGATACGGAACGGGTCAGACTCGTAACGACACTCACCTTACGAGCCGCATGTTTCGATACGACACCGGTTCGTATCGGTTGTGGTACGGGTCACCCCGCTCAGGCCGGGAGGGCGCAGGCGGCCAGGGCGGCGGCGAAGCTGGTCAGCCGGGTCGCCGGGGGCGCGAGGGGCTCGATCCAGCCCGGCCCGGCGGCGAACACCCGTACCCCCGGGAAGTCACGGCCGAACCGGACCAGGCGGTACGCGCGGCCGGTGACAGGGGTCTGCGACCAGACCACCACGACCCGCGGGCGGGCCCGCAGCACGGCGGAGCCCAGCGCCACCCACGGCAGCGCCGGCCCCAGGTGCAGGCAGCCCCGCCCCTGCTCGCGCAGCGCGGCGGCCACCGCGTGCAGGCCCAGGCAGTGCGCCTCGTTCTCGGCCCCGGCGAGCAGCACCCCGTCGGTGCGCAACCGCCGGCCGGGAACCCGTCGGTGCACGTCCAACCCGATCCGGATGCCCTCGGACAGGGCGTGCTCGACGGCGATCCCGGCGGCGTCGCGCCCGCGCAGCCCGGCCAGCAGCGGCACGCACACCGCCTCCCACACCGCCGCCACCCCGGCATCGGCGGCGTACTCCAGCACCAGCGCGGCGACCAGGTTCGCGTCGAGGTCCTCGGCGGCGGCCGAGAACCGCTTGTGGGCCGTCTCGACGGCCTCGACCGGCATCGGATCCGACAACACTAGACGCACCCCCCGGGTAGGACACCGTTACCAGGGGATTCGCCCGGACGGGGCGGTTCGGATGCGCCGCCGGGGGAAAAACTGTGACGGCTCAGCCGGTGAGCGCCTCCAGCGCCAGGTCCACGTCCGCCTCGGTGGTGGAGAGGTGGAACGCGACCCGGACCCGCCCGGCGCGCACCGCCGCCCGGACCCCGGCACGGGCCAGCCGCTGCCGTGCGTCGGGCACCTCCACGGTGACGATCGCGCTGTGCCCCGGCGGCCGGCCCAGCCCGGCCCGGAACCGGTTGGCCAAGGCCACGTCGTACGCCCCGATCGTCGCCGGGCCGAGCGTCGCGACCAGTTCCAGCGCCGGGGCGGTGCCCACCCAGCTGAACCAGGCCGGGGAGCTGTCGAACCGGCGGGCGTCGTCGGCCAGCCGCAGCGGCGGACCGTAGTAGGTGGACAGCGGGTCCTTGCCCGCGAACCAGCCGGCCGCGTCCGGACGCATCCGCTCGCGCAGCTCCGGGGCCAGGTAGGCCAGCGCCGAGCCGCGCGGCGACACCAGCCACTTGTACGTCCCGACCGCGACCGCGTCGGCCAGCGCCGCGTCGAACGGCAGCCACCCGCACGCCTGGGTGGCGTCCACCACCACCAGCGCGCCGTGCGCGCGGGCCGCGGCCACGATCCCGGCGTACGGGGCGACGGCCCCGTCGGCCGACTGCACCAGGCTGAACGCGACCAGGTCGGTGTCGGCGTCGATCGCGTCGCACAGGCCGGCCAGCGGCACGGTGCGCACCTGCACCCCGCGTTCCTCCTGCACCAGCCAGGGGAAGAGGTTGGCGGTGAACTCGACCTCGGGGACGACCACGGTGGCCCCGGCGGGCAGGGCGGCGGCGATCGGCCCGAGCAGCTGCGACACGCTGCCACCGACCGCGACGTCGGTCACCGGCACCCCGACCAGGCCGGCGAACGCCGCCCGGGACCGCCCGGTCGCCTCCTCCCACACCTCATGGGAGGTACGCCCCACCCGCCAGTCGGCCAACGCCTCCTGCACCGCCGTCCAGACCGGCTCGGGCGGCAGCCCGTAACTGGCGGTGTTCAACCAGCCGGGTTCCGGCTGCCACAGCTCGCGTGCCTGCGCCAACTCCATGCGTCGAGGCTAGTGACACCCCCGCGCGCCCGGTCAGCACCAATCCGCCGGTGGTGGCCCGCACCCGACCGGCCCCGGTTTGACCTGCTGGCCTAGGTTGGTGATCCACACAGCGACGCTCCCTCGGAAGGGTGATGCTCCGTGCCCGTCGGCTTCACGTTCGCCGTCATCCTCGCCATCGGGGCGCTGGTCGCCGGAGCGGTCCGGCTCCTCGCCCGGTACCCGGCGGTCAAGCGCACCAGCACGCTGGTCGCGTTCGGCTGCCTGGCCGGCGCGCTGCTGTTCGGGATCGGCGCCAGCGCGCACTCCGTGCCGATCCGCTCGGTCGGCATCGTCACCAGCTTCAACAAGCCTACCGGCGAGGTCACCGGCTCCGGGCTCAAGTGGGTCGCCCCCTGGCAGAAGGTCGGCGAGTGGGACGCCGGCCGGCAGAAGTACGACCACATCGGCGGCGACAAGTGCGTCCGGGTCCGCACCGGGACCCTCGCCGACGCCTGCGTCGAGGTGCTGGTCGAGTGGCAGGTCAAGCCGGAGAACGCGCCGAAGCAGTTCATGGACTACAAGGGCGACTTCGAGAGCTTCCGGGGCCAGCGGGTGGGGGTGCAGCTCGACAGCGCGGTCAACGACGCCTTCGCCACGTACAACCCGCTGGAGAAGATCGACGCCCGGACGGGGAACCTGAACGTCGACCTGAAGCCGTTCGCCGAGAACATTCGGGGCAACGCCGAGGGCCGGCTCTCCGGCGACGTCGACATCCTGTCCGTCACCATCACCCGGGTCAACCACGACGACAAGACCGAGGGCAACATCAAGGCATTCCAGGACAAGCTCGCCCAGACCCGCAACCTCGAACAGGACCGCAAGAACGCCGAGATCCAGAAGCAGATCACCGAGACCAACGCCAAAGTCGACAAGGTGTCCCGCTGCCTGGAGATCGCCGAGAAGAACGGCTCCACCCCCGGGCTGTGCATCAACCCGGGGATCGTCACCGGCGGCAAGTGACCGGTGCGCCGGGCGGTGGTGACCACCGCCCGGCGGGTCAGCTGACGTTGGCCGGGCCGAGGACGCTCTTGAGGTCACCCATCAGCGCGGTGGTGGCGGCCACCCGGAACGGGCCGAGCCGCAGGGTGGTCACCTTGCCGCCGTTGAGCAGCTTGACGTGCACCTCGGTGTCGCCCGGGTGCAGCACCAGGGTCTCCTTGAGCCGTTCCACCAGCGGCGGGGTGCAGCGGTGCACCGGGATGGTCAGCGTCACCGGCTTGCTGCCGGGGGTGCTGCTGACGTCCGGCATGGACATGTCCATCGCCATGATCCGGGGGGTGTCGTCGCGCCGGTCCACCCGGCCCTTGACCACCACGATCGCGTCCTCGGCGATGTACTGGCCGATCACCTCGTAGGTGTTCGGGAAGAACAGCGTCTCCACCCCGCCGGCCAGGTCCTCCAGCGCCGCCGACGCCCAGGCCCGGCCCTGCTTGGTGACCCGGCGCTGGACGCCGGAGAGGATCCCGGCCAGGGTGACCACCGCGCCGTCGGGCACGGTGCCCTCCTCCGACAGCGCGGCGATGGTGGTGTCGGCCGCCGCGCCGAGGACGTGTTCCAGGCCGAACAGCGGGTGGTCGGAGACGTAGAGGCCGAGCATCTCGCGTTCGAAGGCGAGCTTGTCCCGCTTGTCCCATTCCGCGTCGCCGATGGTCGGCATCACGGTGGTGCTGCCGGTGTCGGCGTCACCGAAGCCGGCCCCGAACAGGTCGTACTGGCCGACGGCCTCCTTGCGCTTGACGTCGGCGAAGGCGTCGATGGCGTCGGCGTGCACGGCGAGCAGGCCCTTGCGGGTGTGCCCCAGCGAGTCGAACGCACCCGCCTTGATCAGGGATTCGATGGTCTTCTTGTTGCAGACCACCGCGTCGACCTTGGACAGGAAGTCGTAGAAGTCGGCGTACTCGCCCTTCTCGTCGCGGCACCGCATGATCGCCGCGACCACGTTCGCCCCGACGTTGCGCACCGCGGCCAGGCCGAACCGGATGTCCTTGCCGACCGGGGTGAACGGGCCGGCGGAGGTGTTCACGTCCGGCGGCAGCACCTGGATGCGCATCCGGCGGCACTCCGACAGGTAGAGCGCCATCTTGTCCTTGTCGTCACCGACGGAGGTCAGCAGCGCCGCCATGTACTCGGCCGGGTAGTGCGCCTTGAGGTACGCCGTCCAGTACGACACCAGGCCGTACGCCGCCGAGTGCGCCTTGTTGAAGGCGTACCCGGCGAACGGGACCAGGACGTCCCACACGGCCTGGATGGCCTCGTCGGAGTAGCCGCGCTCGCGGCAGCCGTCCCGGAACGGGATGAACTCCTTGTCGAGGATCTCCTTCTTCTTCTTGCCCATCGCCCGGCGCAGCAGGTCGGCCTGGCCTAGGGTGTAGCCGGCGAGGATCTGCGCGGCGCGCTGCACCTGCTCCTGGTAGACGATCAGGCCGTGGGTGGGCGCCAGGATCTCCCGCAGCGGCTCCTCCAGCTCCGGGTGGATCGGGGTGATCTCCTGGAGGCCGTTCTTGCGCAGCGCGTAGTTGGTGTGCGAGTCGACGCCCATCGGGCCGGGCCGGTAGAGCGCCAGCACGGCCGAGATGTCCTCGAAGTTGTCCGGCTTCATCAGCCGCAGCAGCGAGCGCATCGGCCCGCCGTCGAGCTGGAACACCCCGAGGGTGTCGCCCCGGGCGAGCAGGTCGTAGGCGGGCTTGTCGTCCAGCGGCAGGCCCAGCAGGTCGAGTTCCCGACCGTGGTTGAGCTGGATGTTCTTGACCGCGTCGTCGATGATCGTCAGGTTGCGCAGGCCGAGGAAGTCCATCTTCAACAGCCCGAGCGACTCGCAGGTCGGGTAGTCGAACTGGGTGATGATCACCCCGTCGGCGTCCCGGCGCATCAGCGGGATGTGGTCGATGATCGGCTCGGCGGACATGATCACGCCGGCGGCGTGCACACCGGTCTGCCGGATCAGCCCCTCGATGCCCTTGGCGGTGTCGATCACCTTGCGGACGTCCGGGTCGGTCTCGTAGAGGCCCCGGATCTCGCCGGCCTCGGCGTACCGGGGGTGCTTCGGGTCGAAGATGCCGGTGAGCGGGATGTCCTTGCCCATCACCGCCGGGGGCATCGCCTTGGTGATCCGGTCACCGACCGCGTACGGGAAGCCGAGGACCCGGGCCGAGTCCTTGATCGCGGCCTTCGCCTTGATCGTGCCGAAGGTGGCGATCTGCGCGACCTTGTCCTCGCCCCACTTGTCGGTCACGTACTTGATCACCTCGCCGCGCCGACGCTCGTCGAAGTCGATGTCGACGTCCGGCATCGAGACCCGCTCGGGGTTGAGGAACCGTTCGAAGATCAGGCCGTGCGGGATCGGGTCCAGGTCGGTGATGCCCAGCGCGTACGCCACCAGCGAACCGGCCGCCGAGCCACGCCCCGGGCCGACCGCGATGCCCTGGTTCTTGGCCCACTGGATGAAGTCGGCGACCACCAGGAAGTACGACGGGAAACCCATCTGGTTGATCACGCCCAGCTCGTACTCGGCCTGCACCACGTGGCCCTCGGGGATCCCCCCCGGGTACCGGCGGGCCAGCCCCTTGAAGGTCTCCTTGCGGAACCAGGACTCCTCGGTCTCCCCCTCGGGCACCGGGAAGCGCGGCATCAGGTTGTGGAACTCGAACATCCCGCTCGGGTCGACCTTCTCGGCCACCAACAGGGTGTTGCGGCAGCCCTGCTGCCAGAACTCCGAGGAGTCGACCGCGCGCATCTGGTCGGCGGACTTGACGAAGTAGCCGCCGCCGTCGAACCGGAACCGGTTGGGGTCCGCGACGTTGCTGCCGGTCTGTACGCAGAGCAGCACGTCGTGCGCCTCGGCCTGCGCCTCGTGGGTGTAGTGCGAGTCGTTGGTGACCACCGGCGGGATGTCCAGCTTGCGGGCGATGGTGATCAGATCGTCGCGGACCCGCTGCTCGATCGACAGCCCGTGGTCCATGATCTCCAGGAAGTAGTTCTCCTTGCCGAAGATGTCCTGGTAGGCGGCGGCGACCTTGAGCGCCTCGTCGAACTGGCCGAGCCGCAGCCGGGTCTGCACCGCGCCGGACGGGCAGCCGGTGGTGGCCATGATGCCCTCGGCGTGCTCGGCGATCAGCTCCATGTCCATCCGGGGCCACTTGACGTAGTGCCCCTCCATGGACGCCCGGGAGTTGAGGGTGAACAGGTTCTTCAGGCCCTGCGCGTTGCGCGCCCACATGGTCTTGTGGGTGATCGCGCCGTTACCGGAGATGTCGTCGCTCTTCTGCTCCGGCCGGCCCCACTTGACCCGGGCCTTGTGGTAGCGCGACTCCGGCGCGACGTACGCCTCGACGCCGAGGATCGGGGTGACGCCGGCCGCCATGGCCTGCTTGTAGAAGTCGTTCGCGCCGTGCATGTTGCCGTGGTCGGTGATCGCCACCGCCGGCATCCCCAGCCGGTTGGCCTCGGCGAAGAGGTCCTTCAACCGGGCCGCCCCGTCGAGCATCGAGTACTCGGTGTGCACGTGCAGATGCGCGAACGAATCGCTCATACGTGAGCCCCCGGGAAAGGTCGATCAAGGCGGAACAGGCACGACCGGCCCACCCTACCGGGCCACCCCAGGCCGACTCGGCAACGGCGTGGGGTGTCGGCCGGGCATCCCCGACGGTCACCGGCCGCACCCCCGCGGCGACGGCAGCGGAACGAGCACCCGGCTCGCATTCTTCCCAAATAACCGTATAAAGGACAAAAAGGTCGAACGGTTCCTAGTCTGGAGTCGGCAATTCGCCATGACCAAAGGAGACGACATGAGACGAGGACTCGCATCCGCCGCCGTGGTGGGGGCGGCGGCGCTGGCAGCCGGGATACTGACGGCGACACCGGCGTACGCGGGCACCTGTGTGGCCAGCGACCCGTGCGACACGACTGTCACCTTCGACGTCACCGCCGGGGCCCTGCAGATCACCGTCCCCGACACCGTCGACCTGGCCAACGACGGCACCCCCGGGGGCTTCGCGTACGGCCAGCTCGGCGCGATCACCGTTGACGACCTGCGGGCCAGCGCGACCCCGAGCTGGGTCGCCACGGTCAGCAGCACCGCCTTCATCACCGGCGCCGGCACCGACCCGGGCACCAGCATCCCGGCCAGCGACGTCTACTACTGCTCGGGCGACGCCACCGCCACCACCGGCAGCGGCACCTTCGTCCCCGGCCAGGCGAGCCCCTGCGACCCGCCGCCGCCGGCCGACGGCACGGCCCTGGACACGCCGGCCACCGCGTTCAGCCACACCGTGCTCCCCGCCGACACCGGCAACAACTCGGCGACCTGGAACCCGCTGCTCACCGTCGCCGTTCCGCTCTCCGCCATCGCCGGGCAGTTCACCGGCACGATCACCCACTCGGTCGCCTGATCCGATGACCCCGGCGACACAGTTGCGGTGGCGCGCACCCCTGGTGCCGTTCATCGTTGCGCTGTTCCTCGCCGCCACCGGTGTCCCCGTCGCAGCGGAGGGCGACGGGGACACCGGGGGTGACCAGCGGGGAAAACCTTCGGGCAGCATCGGCATCCAACTGCTGGAGGCGTCGGCCGACCGGCGCGACGACCCACGCGCCCGGGTGTACATCGTGGACCACATGACGCCGGGATCCGGGATGGTCCGACGCCTGGCGGTGACCAACGACTCCCCCGGTCCCCAGAAGATCACCATGTCGGTCGGTGCGGCGGAGATCCGGGACAACCAGTTCGTGGCGGCGTCCGACCCGAACGGCAACGAACTGCCCGAGTGGGTCCACCTCGACCAGCCCAGCTTCGTCGCCCCGCCGTACAGCACCACCACGCTCCGGGTGACGGTGGAGATCCCGCCCTCGGCCCCGCGTGGCGAACGGTACGGCGCGATCTGGGCCTCGGTCGCCTCGACCACACCCGATCCCGGCCGGGGCACCGTACAGAAGATCAACCGGGCGGGCATCCGGATCTACCTCGACGTCGGGCCCGGCGGTGAACCACCGTCGGACTTCGAGATCGACGATCTGGTGCCGGGGCGTACCGACAAGGGGTTGCCGGTCGTCCGGGCGACGGTCCGCAACACCGGGGAGCGCGCCCTGGACCTCTCCGGCAAGCTGTGGCTCTCCGACGGGCCGGGCGGGCTGTCCGCCGGCCCCTTCGGCGTCACCGTCGGCACCACCGTCCCGCCCGGCGGCACCGCGCACGCCGAGGTCCTGCTGGGTCGGCAGCTTCCCGACGGACCCTGGCGGGCCCGGCTACGGCTGGAGAGCGGCCGACTGCACCGGGAACTCACCGGCGAGATCACCTTCCCCCGCGACCACGGGGCCTGGGGGCTGCCCGCCACGCTGTCGGACCGGCTGCCGTGGATCGTCGCGCTCGCCGGCCTGCTGACCCTCGCGGCGGGGGTGCTGCTGGTCGTGACGGTGCGCCGGGTCCGCTCCCGGGTCGTCGCCGCGTGAGACCCGGCCCAGACCCGGCGGGCCGGCCCCGGCCGCGCCGCCGTCGACCGGTCAGTGCATCGCGGTCAGGGCCGCCGCCTCCTGCTCGGCACGCTCGTCGCCACTGACCTCGTGCAGCGGCTTCTCCCTGATGAACAGGACCGCGACCAGGGCGAGCAGGGCGATCGGGGCACCGATGAGGAACAGCTCCGAGGTGGCGGTGGCGTACGCGTCCCGCACGATCGCCAGGACCGGGGCGGGCAGCGCGGACAGGTCGGGCACCTCGGTGGTGCCGCCGCCGGTGACGCCGGCCGCCGGGCCGAGCTGCTCGGTCATCAGGCCGGTGACCCGGTTGGCCAGCACCGCGCCCAGGGCGCTGACCCCGATCGCGCCACCCATGCTGCGGAAGAAGGTCAGCACCGAGGTGGCCGCGCCGAGTTCGTGGGCGGGCACGTCGTTCTGGGCGGCGAGGACCAGGTTCTGCATCAGCATGCCCACGCCGGTGCCGAGCACCGCCATGTAGAGCGACAGCAGCGGCACACCGGTGTCGGCGTCGATGGTGCTCAGCAGCAGCATCCCGACGGTCATCACGGCCGCGCCGACCACCAGGTAGACCTTCCACCGGCCGAACCGGGTGATGAGCTGACCGGCGACGGTGGAGGAGACCAGCAGGCCGAGGATCATCGGCAGGCTCATCAGGCCGGCGACGGTCGGCGACTTGCCCAGCGACGTCTGGAAGTACTGCGACAGGAACACCGTGCCGCCGAAGAGGGCCACCCCGACCAGCACACTGGCGACCGTGGTCAGCGTGACGGTACGGCTGCGGAAGATGTGCAGCGGGATGATCGGTTCGGGCACTCTCGACTCGACCCACACCGCCAGGGCCAGCAGCACCAGCCCACCGACGACCATCAGCGCGGTCCAGCCCGAGGCCCAGGCGAACCGGTGCCCGGCCAGCGACGACCAGACCAGCAGGGTGGACACGCCCGCGGTGATCAGCAGCGCCCCCCACCAGTCGATGCGGGCCTTGCGGCGGACCACCGGCAGGTGCAGGGTGCGTTGCAGCAGGACGATCGACAGCAGGCTGAACGGCACGCCGATCAGGAAGCACCAGCGCCAGCCGAGCCAGGAGGTGTCGACCAGGACACCGCCGATCAGCGGGCCGGCGATCGTGCCGACGCCGAACACCGCGCCGAAGATGCCGGCGTACCGGCCCAGCTCCCGGGGCGGGATCATGGCCGCCATCACGATCAGCGCCAGGGCGGTCATCCCGCCCGCGCCGACGCCCTGCACGATCCGGCTGGCCAGCAGGGTCTCCACGTTGCGGGCGAGCCCGGCGATCAGCGAGCCGAGCACGAACAGGCCGAGGGAGAGCTGGATGAGCAGCTTCTTGCTGTAGAGGTCGGCCATCTTGCCCCACAGCGGCACGGTGGCGGTCATCGCCAGCAGCTCGGTGGTGACGATCCAGGTGTAGACGGTCTGGCTGCCGTCGAGTTCGGCGATGATGCGGGGCAGCGCGTTCGCCACCACCGTCGAGGCGAGGATCGCCACGAACATGCCCACCATCAGGCCGGAGAGCGCCTGGAGGACCTCCCGGCGGGACATCCGGCCGGTGCCCGCCTCGGGCGGGGTCGACGCGGCAGTTGCGGTCATGGACGTCTCCTTACCGGGTTCGATGCACGCCCGGCGCGGTCGCGCCGGGCTGGTCGGGGGTACGGGGGTCGGGCAGCCCGGCGGCGACGGCGGCGAACGCCTCGTCGAGCAGGTCGGCCAGGGAACGGGACCCGCCGCCGGTGGCCCAGCGGACCATCGCGGTGCGCAGCGCGGCCCCGGTGACCGCCACCACGAGGGCGGGATAGCCGTCGTCCGGGTCGTGGCCGGTCCGCGCCGCGAGCGCCTCGACCATGGCCTGCTCGGTCTCCGCGTTGCCGGAGACCAGCCGGGCCAGCAGCATCGGGTGCTGCATCACCACCTGCATCCGCAGCAGCCACAGCGCGGCGTCGCCCTCCACGTCGTCGATCACGCCGGCCAGGGCCGACCGGATCGCCGCCAGCGCCGGCACCTGCGCCGGTACGGCGGCCAGCGCCCGCAGCACCCGTTCCCGGTCGCCCGCCGTGTCGCCGACCAGCGCGTCGTCCTTGGTGGCGAAGTAGTTGAAGAAGGTCCGGGCGGAGACGTCCGCCGCCTCGGCGATCTCCTCGACGGTGACCTGGTCCAGCCCCCGCTCGGCGACCAGTCGCAGCGCGGCGGCGGCCAGCGCGGCGCGGGTCTGCCGCTTCTTGCGGTCCCGCCGTCCGAGTCCCTCGTCCCTGGTCACGCGGGGAGCCTACGTACAAAATTGCAGGGCCTGCAAACTTGCGCAGTGTGACATGTAACTCGACCAGGGCCACGTCGGTCCGGGGTGGCCCGGCCGGTCCCGGCGGCCTAGCCTCGACGGCACCACACCACGGCGCTCGGGGGACGGTCATGCTCCTCGCGGACGACATCGACGACCTGGCCCGGGCCGCCGCCCGGGGCGAGCCGGGGGCGCTGGACGCGCTGCTGACGGCGGTCCGCCCCGAGGTGCTGCGGCTGTGCGGCCGGCTGCTGCCGCACCGGGAGGACGCCGAGGAGGCCTGCCAGGACGCGCTGCTGGCGGTGGCCCGGGGCATCGGGCGCTTCGAGGGCCGCTCGTCGTTCCACACCTGGCTGTACCGGCTCACCGCCAACCGGGCCCGGTCGACGTACCGGACGCTGCGCCGACGCTGGCAGGTCGAGGCCGGCGGGGTGCCGCTGCCCGACCCACCCGACCCGCGACGCACCAGTGTGGTCGCCGGCACCCGCCTCGACCTGCTCGACGCGCTGGACGCGGTACGCCCCGAGGCGGCCGAGGCGCTGACCCTGCGCGACCTGCTCGGCCTGTCGTACCGCGAGATCGCCACCCTGCTCGACCTGCCGGAGGGCACCGTGAAGTCCCGCGTCCACCAGGCCCGCCGCCAGGTCCGGGAGCGGCTGACCGGTGGCTGAACGGACCGGGCGGTGGCTGGCCGCCGTACTGGTGCTCGTACCGGTGACGGGCTGCGCGGCCCCGGTCGCCCCGCTCCCGGTCCGGCCCCCGACGGCCACCCCGGCCACCACGACGGACGCCCCGGCGACCGGCGCGGCCCCGACCCGGTCCGACCCGGCCCCCGGCACCGTGGCCGCGACGCCGTCGCGGCCCGCGCCGCCACCGTCCACCCCCGGCCGGACCCCGCGCACCCGGCCCCCGTCGGCCAGCCCCCGGCCGAGCGCCTGCCTGGGCCCGGTCCGCTACGACCTGGTGCTCGCCGACACCGAGTTGGCGCTGGTGACGTCGCTGTGCCTGGGCGTCGGCGGGGTGCTCCGGCTCCAGGGGATCGGCCCCGGCGAGGTCACCGTGGACCAGGAGGACCTGGTCGACCAGAACTACGAGGCCGGCGTGGTCGACCTCCGCTTCCTGCGCGCCGGCACCGTCGTGGTGACCATCCCGTACGAAGGGACGACGTACCTGGTCACGGTGGTGGTCGTCTAGACCGGTCGGACCCGCACCCCGGCCAACAGCGCGTCGACGACCTCCGGCCCGCTGCCCGGCGGCGGGACGACCTGCACGTAGAGCAGCCCCGACCGGCCCGCCCGGCTGGCCGCCTCGACCAGCACCGGCCGCCCCTGCGGGCAGGCGAACCGGGCGACCACCCAGACCGTCGCGTCCCGGCGCAACCGCCGTACCGGGGCGGCCACACAGTCGGCGTGCGGACGCTGCGCGACGAAGTCCGCCGGGGTGGACCGCCGGCCCAGGGTCGCGGAGAGGCCGACGAAGGCCCCCGGCACGGCCGGATCGGTCGCCCACCGGCCCGGGTCGGGCGAGACGACGAGCGCCGGTTCGAGCCGCCCCCGGGCGTCGTACCGGCCGGCCCAGCCTGTCCCGGCGGCCCGCCAGCCGGCCGGCAGGAGCACGCTCACCGGCCCGCTGCGCCCCCACCGGCCGTCGGCCACGGGCCGGGCGGCATCACCGGCGCTGGCACCCACCGCGACCAGGATCAGGGCACCGACCCCGGCCAGGCCCAGCCGGCGCGCCACCCGGCGACCGGCAGCCGGCCCCGCCCGGCCGGCCGGGGTGGCGGGGTCGTCGGGTGCGTCGGCGGCCCGGCGCAGCGCCGCCCGGAAGGCGTCCGCGTCGGGGTAGCGGTCGGCGGGACGGGGCGCGGTGGCCCGGCGCAGCACCGCCACCACCGGCGCGGGCACCCCGGCCAGGTGCGGCCGGGGGCCGGGGCCGCCGAGCAACCGCAGGCCGAGCCGACCCAACCCGAACACGTCGCTGCGGGTGTCCACCACGGCCAGCGGATCGTCCTGTTCGGGCGCCATGTAGCCGGGCGTACCGGCGCGGGCGGTCAACCCGGAGGCGGCGGCCAGCGCCTTGGCCAGCCCGAGGTCGGCGATGACCACCCGTTCCCCGTCGGCGGTCGAGGTGAACAGCACGTTGCCCGGGGTGAGGTCGCGGTGCACCACCCGCTCCCGGTGCAGCACGGCGACCCCGGCGGCGATCTCGTCGAGCAGCGCCAGGGCCAGCGGCACCGGTGGGGTCCCGGCGGCCAGCCGGTCCCGCAGGCTTCCGCCGTCGGCCAGGGCCAGCACCGCGTACGGCCGACCGTCGGGCAGTTCGCCGACCGCGTGCACCCGGACCAGCCGGGGGTGGTCGAGCCGCCGCAGCAGCCGGGCCTCCTCCCGGAAGCGTTCGCGGACCCGCAGGTCGTGGCTCCAGTTCTCGGCCAGCACCTTGATCGCCACCCGGGAGTCGAGAGCGGGATCGTGACCGAGCCAGACGGTCGCGAAGGAACCGGCACCGAGCAGCCGTCGCACCCGGTAGGGCCCGATCCACGCCGGAGTGCCCATCGTCCCAACCACACCGCACGGTAACCGGCGGCGGCGGATGCCGGCGTCCGCCGGGACCGGTCGGAAAGCCGACGAACGGATTCCGGCCGGGCGGGGACCAACAGAACGACAGACCCGTACCCGTGAAGGAGTTGTCATGCGTCATCTCCGCACCATTCTGCTCACCGGCGCGCTGGCCCTGGCCGTCGTCGCGCCTGCCGCTCCGGCCGGGGCGCATCCCGGCGTCCGGTCGGGGTCCATCGTGGACGACCTGTCGGGCGTCGCCACCGACCGGCGGCCGGGCGGCCCGCCGGGGCGCTCCACCGCCGGCACCGACCTGCTCGACGTGCGGGGGGCCGGCACGTTCCGGATCGGCGCGTCGCTGGACCGGCTCACCGCGGCCGGCCTGATCGACTGGACGGTCGTCGAGTGCGACGGGGTGGTCCAGGCCGGCGTAACCGGCGAGTGGGCCGGGGTGATCCTGGTGGCCTTCCGCAACGGGCGGCTGGTCGAGGTGGGTACCGCCACCGCTCCGCCCCGCTCGCCGGCCGGTGCGTCCGTGGGCATGTCCTTCGCCGAGGTGGCGCGGATCTACGGCCGGCGGGGCGCGTTCATCCGCAACGACGCCGGGGACGCCACGGCGTACCTGGTGCGGTTCGGCAGCCGGGTCGAGCTGTTCACCGGGCACCCGATCAGGCCGGGCGTGGGCTACTTCCAGGTCGGCAGGGCCGACCACGTCGAGCGGAACTTCCGGCAGGGCCGTTCCTGCTGACCAGCCGCGGCAGGGGGCCGGGGCGGCGGGGGATCCCGTCACCCCGGCCCGCATAGTGCCGCCCCCACATTGCTGTGGAGATGGACATTAGTGTGTGCCACACAGTATGGTGTGAGACATGGTCAACGAGGAGGTTCTGCGGACCCATCTCCAGGAGCTGCGCCGCGGCACGGTGGTGGTGGCCAGCCTGCTGGCCCTGCGCGCCCCCGACTACGGCTACGCGCTGCTGCAACGCCTCGCCGGGCACGGCTTCCCGGTCGACGCCAACACCCTCTACCCGCTGCTGCGGCGGCTGGAGGAACAGGGGCTGCTGACCAGCGAGTGGAACACCGAGGAGAGCCGGCCGCGCAAGTTCTACCGGACCAGCGCCGACGGCGAGACGGTGCTGGCCCGACTGCTCGACGACCTCGCCGCCGTGCAGACCTCCGTGACCGGGCTGATCGAAGGAGTCGACCGATGAGCACCCTGACCGACCGCTACCTCGCGGCCACCCTGCGGGCGGTGCCGGCCCCACGGCGGGAGGAGATCGCCACCGAGCTGCGGGCCGCCATCGCGGACATGGTCGACGACCGGACCAGCGGTGGGCAGGACCCGGCCACCGCCGAACGCGACGTGCTCACCGAACTGGGCCACCCCGAGCGGCTGGCCGCCCGCTACGCCGACCGCCGGCTCCAACTCATCGGCCCGGCCTACTACCTGGTCTGGCAACGGCTGCTGCGCCGGCTGCTGACCGTCATCCCCGGCGTGGTCGGCGTCGTCGTCGGCGTGGCGCAGGCGACCGTCGGCGACAACCCCGGCGGGGCCATCGGGTCGGGCATCACCGCGGCCTTCCAGACCGCGGTCCAGATCGCCTTCTGGGTGACCCTGAGCTTCGCGATCCTGGAACGCACCAACGCCTCCCTCGATCTGCCCGAGTGGAACGTCGACCAGCTACCCGAGGCACCGGCGGAGCGCGACATCAGGCTCCCCGACACCTGCGCCTCGGTGGCGATGACCCTGCTCACCCTGGCCTTCCTGCCCTGGCAGCACTTCCGGTCCTGGGCCCGGGACACCGACGGCACGCGCATCCCCCTGCTCGACCCGGCGCTGTGGACGTCCTGGCTGCCGGTGCTCGCCGGCCTACTGGTGGCCGCCATGGCACTGGAACTGGTCAAGTACCGCACCGGCCGCTGGACCCGACCGCTCGTCGTGGCCAACGCCCTGCTCGACCTGGCCTTCGCCGTACCGATGATCTGGCTGCTGCTCGGCGACCGGCTGCTCAACCCGGACCTGGTCGCCCGGTTCAGCTGGCTGCGCGACGGCGACGGCCTCGGCCTCACGTCCCGGGTCACGGTCGTGGTCATCGTGGCGGTCACGGTATGGGACATCGCCGACAGCACGCTGAAGGCCCGTCGGTCGGCCGCCGTCCGCGCCGACGCCTGAGCCCCGGTCCCGGTCCGACGCACACGGGGACGCCGGACCGGGACCGGCACCACGAACGGCGGGCCGGCCAGCGGGGAACACGCCCCCGTCGGCCGGCCCGCAGGCGTTCCGGTCCCGCCGTCAGGCGTCCACCGCCGCCATCACGTCGTCCGAGACGTCGAAGTTCGCGTACACGTTCTGCACGTCGTCGCAGTCCTCCAGCACGTCGATCAGCTTGAAGATCTTGCGGGCGCCGTCCTCGTCCAGCGGCACGTTGACGCTGGGGATCAGCGAGGACTCGGCCGACTCGTACTCGATCCCGGACTCCTGCAGGGCGGTGCGGACCGCGATCAGGTCGGTCGGCTCGGAGACCACCTCGTACGCCTCACCGAGGTCGTTGACCTCCTCGGCCCCGGCGTCGAGGACCGCCATCATCACGTCGTCCTCGGTGGTGTCGGCCTTGGGCACGATCACCACGCCCTTGCGGGAGAACATGTACGACACCGAGCCGGCGTCGGCGAGCGAACCGCCGTTGCGGGTCAGCGCGGTACGCACCTCCGTGGCGGCCCGGTTGCGGTTGTCGGTCAGGCACTCGATCAGCATGGCCACGCCGTTCGGGCCGTACCCCTCGTACATGATGGTCTGCCAGTCGGCGCCGCCGGCCTCCAGGCCGGAGCCGCGCTTGACCGCGCGGTCGATGTTGTCGTTCGGCACCGAGCTCTTCTTGGCCTTCTGGATGGCGTCGAAGAGGGTCGGGTTGCCGGCCGGGTCACCGCCGCCGGTGCGCGCCGCGACCTCGACGTTCTTGATCAGCTTGGCGAACATCTTGCCGCGCTTGGCGTCGATGACGGCCTTCTTGTGCTTGGTGGTCGCCCACTTGGAGTGGCCGGACATCTCATACCTCCGTCTGTTGACTCACGCCCCGCGTCGACTGGCCGCGCCGACTCCAGACCAGGACCGGCCGCGCTGGAGGGCTGCGACGGGCAGTGCCCGCGCCGAACCGCGGCAATCCTACCGAGAGCACCGACCCGGCCGTCACACCCGGCGCGTCACCACCACCGACCCGCCGGAAAATCGTCACGAATGACCCGGTTCATCGCGGTGGGCCGGCCCGCCTCACGGGCGGACCGGCCCAGCCGTGAGGCGGACCGGCCCAGCCGCCGGGGGCCGGCGCCGGCTCAGCGGGCGGCGGCGACCAGGTCGGCGAAGTAGCGGTGCAGCCGCAGGTCGCCGGTCAGCTCCGGGTGGAACGAGGTGGCCAGCAGGTTGCCCTGACGGACGGCGACCACCCGGTCGACGGCCGGCCCACCGGTGACCCGGCCCAGCACCTCGACGCCGGGGTCGACCCGCTCGACCCACGGGGCCCGGATGAAGACGGCGTGGAACGCGGGCCCGTCGACCCCGGCGACGCGCACCGGGGCCTCGAACGAATCAACCTGCCGACCGAACGCGTTGCGCCGCACGGTCATCCCGATACCGGCGAAACCCCGCTGGTCGGGGCGGCCGTCCAGCACCTCGGCGGCCAGCATGATCATGCCGGCGCAGGAGCCGTAGACAGGCATCCCGGCGGCGATCCGCTTGTCGACCGGCTCGCGCAACCCGAAGATGTCCACCAGCTTGCTCATCGTGGTGGACTCCCCGCCGGGAACGACCAGCCCGTCGACCGCGTCCAGCTCGGCCGGCCGGCGCACCCGGCGGGCGTCCGCGCCGACCCCGGCCAGGGCGGTGAGGTGCTCCCGCACGTCGCCCTGCAACGCCAGCACCCCGATCACCGGTGCGCGCACGGCCGCCCCTCCCGACGCCGTTGCCCCCGGGTCACCAGCCGCGCTCGGCGAGGCGGTGCGGCTGGGGGATCTCGTCGACGTTGATGCCGACCATCGCCTCGCCGAGCCCCCGGGACACCTTGGCCAGCACGTCCGGGTCGTCGTGGAAGGTGGTGGCCTTGACGATCGCGGCGGCCCGCTGGGCCGGGTTGCCGGACTTGAAGATGCCGGAGCCGACGAAGACCCCCTCCGCGCCGAGCTGCATCATCATCGCGGCGTCGGCCGGGGTGGCGATGCCGCCGGCGGTGAACAGCACCACCGGCAGCTTGCCCGTCTCGGCGACCTCCCGGACCAGCTCGTACGGGGCCTGCAACTCCTTGGCGGCGACGAACAACTCGTCGGCCGGCAGGGAGCTGAGCCGGGCGATCTCCTGGCGGATCCTGCGCATGTGCATGGTGGCGTTGGAGACGTCCCCGGTGCCCGCCTCACCCTTGGAGCGGATCATGGCCGCGCCCTCGGTGATCCGGCGCAGCGCCTCGCCCAGGTTGGTCGCGCCGCACACGAACGGGACGGTGAACGCCCACTTGTCGATGTGGTTGGCGTAGTCGGCCGGGGTCAGCACCTCGGACTCGTCGACGTAGTCGACGCCGAGCGACTGGAGGATCTGCGCCTCGACGAAGTGGCCGATGCGGGCCTTGGCCATCACCGGGATGGAGACGGCCTGGATGATGCCGTCGATCATGTCCGGGTCGCTCATCCGGGACACGCCGCCCTGGGCCCGGATGTCGGCCGGCACCCGCTCCAGTGCCATCACGGCCACCGCGCCGGCGTCCTCGGCGATCTTGGCCTGCTCGGCGGTGACCACGTCCATGATCACGCCACCCTTGAGCATCTCGGCCATGCCCCGCTTGACGCGGGCGGTGCCCCAGACCTGGGCGTCACCGGCGTTCGGGGAGGTCGTTTCGGGCACGGCTCATCACTCCTCGGACGTGCTGGGGGTGGGTTCCGGCTGATGCTACGACCGGGTCGACGCCGTTCCGACAGCCAATCGGCCCCACGGTGGCCTGCCCTGTGGCCCCCGTCACCCCGCCCGCGTACCGCCTCCCGTCGGGATGTCGGCGGGCAGGGCCAGGGTGGGGTCGTCGATGTCGAAGTAGCGCGGCCACGGGCGACGGCGGCCCATCCGGCACAACCGCACCAGCGGTCGGCTGCGCGCGGTGCGGGCGTCACGGACCAGGTCGGTGTGCACCTGCCGGGACAGGGCCAGCCGCCGGCTCGCCGCGATCACCGCCTCACACGCGGGGTCGGCCGGGTCGAGCCGGACCGCCCGCAGTTGCCGGGTCAGGTCGTTCTCAGCCGCCTCCCGCTCCTCGGGGACGGCGTCCAGGGCGATCCGGGCCGCCGCGTACAACTCGACGCCGTACCGCTTCTCGGCCAGCACCGCGGCGGCGGCGGCCCGGCGCAGCAGGTGCGCGTCCAGGGCCCGCGCCGCCGACTCCGCCCGGGTCTGCAACCGCTCGACCCGGCCGGCAGTCCAGACCAGGTAGACCGCGAGCAGGGCGACCACCACCGCGGTGACCAGCACCGCCCACAGCTGCGGCAGCGTGCCGCTCACCCCGGACCACCCAGCCCCGCCCACTCCTGGTCGATGACCCGGCCGTCGGTGGCCTCGATGGCCGCCGCATAGACCTCCACCACCCGGCGGGCCACCACCGGCCAGTCGAAGTGGGCGACCACCTGGTCGCCGCAGGCGGTCAACGCGGCCCGCTGCGCCGGGTCGTCGAGCAGTTCCGCCAGGGCGGTACGCAGGCCGGCGGAGTCACCGGTCGGGAAGAGCCGGCCCGCCCGTCCGCCGTCGAGCACCCGCCGGAACGCGTCCAGGTCGCTGGCGACGACCGTGGCGCCGGCCGCCAGCGCCTCGGTGAGGATCATGCCGAACGACTCGCCACCGGTGTTCGGGGCGACGTAGAGGTCGACACTGCGCAGCATCCGGGCCTTGTCGACCTCGGAGACCAGGCCGAGGAACGTCACCCGGTCGCGCAGCTCGGCCGGGAACCGCCCGAACAGGTCGTCCGGGTCGCCGGGCCCGGCCACCAGCAGGCGTAGCCCCGGCCGGTGCGGGGCCAGTGCGACGAAGGCGTCGCGCAGGATCGGGAAGCCCTTGCGGGCCTCGGTGAACCGGCCGAGGAAACCCAACGTCCCGCCGCTGCCGGTGGCGCACTCCCCCGGCCAGCCGGGCAACGGCTCGACCCCGGCGAACTTCGCCACCGCCACCCCGTTGGGGATCTCCACCGCCCCGCCGTCCATGTGCTCGACCTGCACCTTGCGGGCCAGCGCGCTGACCGCGATCCGGGCGGTGATCCGCTCCAGCAGGATCTGGAGCACCCCCTGGGCGGCGGCGAGCACCCGGGAGCGGGTCATCGCGGTGTGGAAGGTGGCCACCACCGGCCCCCTGGCGGAGAGCACCGCCAGCATCGACAGGCTCGGGGTGAGCGGTTCGTGCACGTGCAGCACGTCGAAGTCACCACGGGTGAGCCAACGCCGCACCCGGGCGGTGGAGACCGGCCCGAAGGCGATCCGGGCCACCGACCCGTTGTACGGCAGCGGCACCGCCCGCCCGGCGGAGACCACGTACGGCGGCAGCGTCGACTCCTCGTCGGCGGGGGCCAGGACGCTCACCTCGTGCCCCAGCCCGAGCAATGCCTCGGCCAGGTCCATGACGTGGTTCTGCACCCCGCCCGGGACGTCGAAGGAGTACGGACACACGATGCCGATCCGCACTGGCGTCCCCTCCCTCAGACCGAACCGGCGCTGGCCGGGGGCGGCGGCGCGGTGGACCCGCCGTCGGTGGAGCCCCGCTGGTCCAGCCACATCCGCTGCAACATGTGCCAGTCTTGCGGATGACGGGCGATGCCCGCCGCCAGACGGTCGGCAATCCGCTGGGTCAGCACCCGGACCCGCTCGTCCAGGGGTGCGCTGTCCGGTTCGGGCACCGGTAGCGGGCCCTCCAACTGCGCGCGCGGCATCTCCGGTTCGTACCACAGCGAGGCAACGTAGAGCGGGGCGCCGGTGCCGATGGCCAGCAGGGCGGGCCCGGCCGGCATCCGGGTCCGGCCGCCGAAGAAGTCCACCTCGATGCCCCGGGCGGACAGGTCCCGGTCGGCCAAAAGCGGCACCACGGCACCCGCGCCCAGCCGCTCCACCAGCACGTCGAAGGCGGGCCGGTCACCGCCGTGGGTGGGCAGGATCTCCATGCCCAGGGTCCGCCGGAAGGCCAGGAAGCGCTGGTAGACACCCTCCGACTGGAGTCGCTCGGCAACCGTGGTGATCGGCCAGCCGTTGGCCGCGACCCAGGCGCCGGCGGCGTCCCAGTTGCCCGCGTGCGGCAGCGCCACCACCGCGCCCCGGCCGGCCGCCACGTCGGCGGCGAGCATCTCCGATCCGCCGAGGTGGAAGCCGTCGAGGATCTGCTGGCGACTGCGCGAGGGCAGCCGGAACGCCTCCATCCAGTACCTGGCGTACGACCGCAGACCCTGCTTGACCAGCGCGTCCAACTCCGGCTCGGGCAGGTCGGGGCCCACCACCCGGCGCAGGTTGGCGCGCAGCCGGGTGACGCCCTTGCCGCCGGCCCGGTGGGCGCGGTCGGCACCGGCCCGGAAGGCGGCGGCGACCACGGGCCGGGGCAGCGCGCGGGCAAGCCGCCAGCCGGCGACGTAGCCGAGTTCGGTGAGGTTCACTCGCGGCCGACCAGTTGCGCCTGCCGGTACACGTGGGCCACCCGCTGGCCGACCGTGAAGATCGACACGGCGGCGAGCAGCCAGAGCGATATCTCCAGGGCCGGGCCGACCCCGAGGCCGGTGAGCAGCCCGCCGACCCCGACGATCAGCAGCCGTTCGGTGCGTTCCGCGACCCCCACGTTGCCACTCATCCCCAACCCCTCGGCGCGGGCCTTGACGTAGGAGACCAGGCCGCCGGCGGCCAGGCAGAGCAGCGCGGCGGCCACGCCGGAGTGGTTGCCCTCGGTGGCCAGCCAGTAGGCGACCGCGCCGAAGACCGCGCTGTCGGCGACCCGGTCCATCGACGAGTCGAGGAACGCGCCGAAGCGGGTCGAGCCGCCGCTCATCCGGGCCATCGTCCCGTCGAGCATGTCGGTCAGCGCGAAGAACGTCACGATCAGCGCTCCGGCGACGAGCTGGCCGCGGGCGCCGAAACCGAGCGCGCCGACGAGCACGCCGACGGTGCCGGCCACGGTGACCGCGTTGGGGGACACACCTGCGCGGAGCAGACCGCGCGCGACCGGCTCCACGACGCGGGTCATCCCCGCGCGGGCCGTCTCTTGGAAGATCTTCGCCATGGCGGTCCCACGATAACGGCCGGCAGCGGCGGACGGTACGGCCGGTCGCCCGACCCGCCCGGAAGGCTTGTGCCGACCCCCCGCCGGGTGTGAGATCGGGGTGGAAAGTGAGCCAGCTCACCGTCACGGCCGTTGACCGCCGTCCGGCCGACGGGTCACCGGAGGATAGCGCCGCGGCACCCGCACCGGGCCCCGCTTCCCGTCGCGCGCGGCGGTCGCCATCCACCACCGGCTGAGGGAGGTGCGCCGCGATGGCGCAGAGGAACCACGACAGGGGAGCCACCGGCGTGCCGGCGGTGACCGACCCCGGCACGGTACGCAACGTGGTGCTGGTCGGGCACTCGGGGGCCGGCAAGACGACCCTGGTCGAGGCGCTGCTCGCGGCCAGCGGCACGATCGACCGGGCGGGCAGCGTCGCCGCCGGCACCACCGTCGGCGACCACGACCCCGCCGCGGTACGCCAGCAGCGTTCCGTCGCCCTGTCCTGCGCGCCGCTGGTGCACGCCGGGGTGACGGTGAACCTCCTGGACACCCCCGGGTACGGCGACTTCGTCGGCGAGCTGCGGGCCGGCCTGCGGGCCGCCGACGCGGCGCTGTTCGTGGTGTCCGCCGTCGACGGGATGGACGCCGCCACCGCCGCCCTGTGGGAGGAGTGCGCCGCGGTCGACCTGCCGCGTGCGGTGGCGGTCGCCCGGCTGGACCATCCACGGGCCGACTTCGACGAGGCGGTGGCGCTGTGCCAGCGGGTGTTCGGGGACAACGTGCTCCCGCTGCACCTGCCGATGCTCGGTGACGACGGCGAGTCGGTGGCCGGTCTGTTGGCGCTGGTCACCCGGCGGGTGCACGACTACTCGACCGGGCTGCCCGCCGCCGTGCGCGACCCGGACCCGCAGCACCTGCCGGCGATCACCGAATCCCGGGGTGAGCTGATCGAGGGGATCATCGCCGAGAGCGAGGACGAGACCCTGATGGACCGCTACCTCGACGGCGAGGAGATCGACACTCAGGTGCTGGTCGCCGACCTGGAGAAGGCGGTGGCCCGGGGTCACTTCTACCCGGTGGCGCCGGTCTGCGCGGCCACCGGCGTCGGGCTGGACGTGCTGCTCGACACCCTGGTCTCGGCGTTCCCGTCGCCGCTGCAACGACCGGTGCCGGCGGTCACCGGGCTGGACGGCTCCCCCCGGCCGCCGCTGGACTGCGACCCGGACGGCCCGCTGGTCGCCGAGGTGGTCCGGACCACCGTCGACCGGCACGTCGGCCGGGTCTGCCTGGTCCGGGTCTTCTCCGGCACCCTGCGCCCCGACCAGACGGTGCACGTGTCCGGGCACGGGATGGCCGGCCGGGGCCACCCCGACCACGACGCCGACGAGCGGATCGGGCACGTCTACCGCCCGCTCGGGGCGGCCCTACGGGAGGTGGACGCCTGCGTCGCGGGTGACATCTGCGCGATCACCAAGTCGGGCAGCGCGGAGACCGGCGACACCGTCTCGGCGCGCGACGAGCCGCTGCTGATCGCGCCCTGGGAGATGCCGGAGCCGCTGCTGCCGGTGGCGGTGGTGGCCCGCAGCCGGGCCGACGAGGACGCCCTGGCCCGCAACCTGGGCCGGCTGATCGTGGGTGACCCGACGCTGCGGCTGGAACGCAACCCGCAGACCCACCAGCTGGTGCTGTGGTGCATGGGCGAGGCGCACGCCGACGTGGTGCTCGACCGGCTCCGGGCCGGCGGGGTGGAGCTGGACACCGAGCCGGTGCAGGTGCCGCTGCGGGAGACGTTCACGGTGACCGCCACCGGGCACGGGCGACACGTCAAGCAGTCCGGCGGGCACGGCCAGTACGCGGTCTGCGACCTCACGGTGGAGCCGTTGCCCCGGGGCTCGGGCGTCGAGTTCGTCGACCGGGTGGTCGGCGGGGCGGTGCCGCACCACTACGTACCGTCGGTGGAGAAGGGCGTGCGGGCGCAGTTGGCGCGGGGGCTGGTCGCCGGCCATCCGGTGGTGGACGTGCGGGTGACCCTGGTCGACGGCAAGGCGCACAGCGTCGACTCGTCCGACGCCGCGTTCCAGACCGCCGCCGCGCTCGCCCTGCGCGACGCCGCCGGGCGGGGCGGGGTGACGCTGCTGGAGCCGGTCGACGAGGTGGTGGTCCGGGTCGCCGATTCAGCAGTCGGGGCGGTGCTGGGCGACCTGTCCGGCCGGCGGGGCAAGGTGCTCGGCACCGAGGCCGACCCGGACGCCGAGGGCCGCACCCTGGTCCGGGCCGAGGTGCCCGCCCTGGAACTGCTGCGCTACGCGGTGGAGCTGCGCGCCCTGACCGCCGGCACCGGCACCTTCCGCCGGGAGTTCGCCCACTACGACCCGACACCCACCCACCTCACCAACACCCTCCTCCCCACCCCCCACTAACAGCCCCCACCCCTGCCCCCTGCCCCCGCCCCCACCCTGCCCCACCCCGCCGCAGCGTCGATCATGGAGTTGTGGTGGGGGTTAAGCCCCATATGTCACTTGTGTGGAGGCCCACAACTCCATGATCGACAGGAGTGGGGGGCGGGGCGGGGTTAGGGGCGGGCGGCGGGGATGGGGGGTAGCGGCCAGTGCGGGCGGTCGGCGTCGCGCAGCGCGGCTGTCCGCAGGGCGGCGAGTTGACGTTCCACCTCGGCGAAGTGGTCGGGGGTGAGCGGGCCGAGGCGCAGCGTGGCGGCGTTCTCCTCCACCTGGGCGACGGTACGGCAGCCGGGGATCGGCACCGCCCGGCCGCTGCGCGCCCAGATCCAGCCCAGCGCCCCCTGGACCAGGGTGCGACCGTCGGCGGTGAGCGCGCCGCGTACGGCGGTGACCCGGCGCAGCCACTCCGGCGCGGGCCGGCCGCCCCGGAACCACTCCAGCCAGCCGGGGGCCACCCCCCGCACGTCGTCCCGGGGCAGCGTGGAGGTGGTCGTGTACTTGCCGGTGAGCAGCCCCATCCCGAGCGGCCCCCGGTTGACGCTGGCCAGGTCGTGTTTGTCGCAGGTGGCCAGCATCACCGGGGCGTCGCGCAGCACCGACAGGCTGTGCTGGATCGCGGTGGCGTGCGGGGCGACCTGGGCGAAGCCGGCGGCCCGGTCGGCCCGGTCGGTGCTCCAGCCGTACGCCCGGACGAGGCCCTCGGCGACCAGGTCCTCGCAGGTGCCGACCAGTGCCTCCACCCGGGGCAGCGACAGGTCGCCCAGGTGCAGTTGGTAGAGGTCGATCCGGTCGGTGTCCAGCCGGCGCAGCGAGGCGACGACCGCCCGCCGCAGGTACGCCGGGGAAGCGTCCTCCCCGGTGGCCTGCCGGGACCGTTCGTCGAAGGTGTACCCCCATTTGGTGGCGATCACCGCCTCGTTTCGGCGGCCGGCCAGCGCCCGCCCGAGGACCCGTTCGCTGTGCCCGGCGCCGTACGTGTCGGCGGTGTCGAAGAGGGTCACACCGAGGTCGAGCGCGCGGCGGACGGCCCGCACCGACTCCTCGTCGTCGACCGCACCCCAGCCCAGCGGCTGAGCCCCTTCGGCCCAGGGGCCACCGATCGCCCAGCACCCCATGCCGAGGGCGCTGACCTCGATGCCGCTGCGACCCAACACCCGTGTCGTCACTGCCATTGACGCATCGTGTCACCTTCCGGGCGGTACGGCGGGCGAACCTGACCCAGTGTGCCCGATCGACCACATGCGACACCTCGGCGGACGCACCGCCCCCGGGCCACGGTCAGCGGGGCAGGACCCGGGCCAGCGGCAACGGCGTCGACTGGCCCGGCCAGGACCCGGTCAGCGTGCCACCCTCCGACCCCCCACCGGACAGGCCGACGTCGGAAAGGCCACCCCCGGGCAGACCGACGCCGGAAAGGCCGGCCCCGGGCAGGCCGGCCCCGGGAATGCCGACGTCGGACGGGCCACCGCCGGACGGGCCGACGCCGGACGGGCCGACGCCGGACGGGCCGACGCCGGACGGGCCGACGCCGGAGAGCCGGCGGGCGACGGCCAGGTCGACGGTGTCGGCACCGATCACGGTCGGGTCGCCGTCGTATACCTGGCGCACCGCGCCGACGACGGGGAGCACGGCGCGGCCGGTGCCGGCGACCGTCATGGACGGTGGGCGGGGCTCGCGTCCCGCGTCGGTCTCGAAGTACTCCTCGGCCTGGCCGACGCCGGTCCGGATCGCGGTGGCCAGGGCGGCGGCGTAGACCGGGTCGCCGCAGGCGTCGTAGACCCAGCGGGGGCCGAGCACCGAGTGCCGCGTGGTGCCGACCAGCCACCGCTCGGCGTCGGCCAGCGGCGCGCCCCGGTAGGTCAGCGGAACCTGGTAGACGGGCGAGTCACCGATCCGGACGAGCATCGTCTCGATGCCCACCTCGCCGGCCGGGTCGTCGAAGCGGTAGGCGGCCACCCGGACCGGCTCGCCAGCGGCCGGGCCCGCGTACCACGGCCGGCCGGGCAGCCAGCCGGCCAGGAGTTCGAGCTTGCTCGGGCTGATCTCCGCCCGGTGCAGCAGCGCCATCGTCGTGTCCTCCAGGTGGCGGGCCGGTCAGGACGGCCAGGCGCGGGCGAGTAGCTCGCGGGTCTCGGAGAGCAGTTGCGGCAGCACCTTCGTGCGGCCGATCACCGGCATGAAGTTGATGTCCCCGCCCCACCGGGGCACCACGTGCTGGTGCAGGTGGGCGGCGATGCCGGCGCCGGCCACCCCGCCCTGGTTCATCCCCAGGTTGAACCCGTGTGCGCTGCTGACCTGCCGGACCACCCGCATCGCGGTCTGGGTGAACGCCGCCAGCTCCACCGTCTCGGCCTGGTCGAGTTCGGTGTAGTCGGCCACGTGCCGGTAGGGGCAGACCAGCAGGTGCCCCGGGTTGTACGGATAGAGGTTGAGCACCGCGAAGACGTGCGTGCCGCGGGCCACCACCAGGCTGCGTTCCGGCGGCAGGCCGGGGGCCAGGCAGAACGGACAGCCGGCGGGCTTCTCGTAGCCTCCCTCGGGGCGGTCCTCCCCGGAGATGTACGTCATCCGGTGCGGGGTCCAGAGCCGGTCGAGTCCGTCCGCCAGGCCGTCGTCCGCCGGGCCGTGGTCCGTGTCGCCGTCGAGGTGCCGCTCCGCCCCAGTCACACGCCGATCCTACGATCTCCCGCGCCGACCGCCACCGGCCGCGGGTACGCAGCCGGTGGCGGGCCGGGGTCAGCTACCTGCGGACGGGCCGGCGTTGGCCCGCGAGGAGACCACGTCGAGCACGTGGTCGACCGCCTCGGCGACCGGTACCCCGTTGCGCTGGGAACCGTCGCGGTAGCGGAACGAGACGGTGCCGGCGGCCACGTCGTCGTCCCCGGCGATCACCATGAACGGGATCTTCTGCTGCTGGGCGGTGCGGATCTTCTTCTGCATCCGGTCGTCACCGGCGTCGACCTGGGCCCGGATGCCCTTGGCGCGCAGCGCCGCGACGAAGCCGTGCAGGTAGTCGGTGTGGTCCTCGCGGATCGGGATGCCGACCACCTGCACCGGGGCCAGCCAGGCCGGGAACGCCCCGGCGTAGTGCTCGGTGAGCACCCCGAAGAACCGCTCGATCGACCCGAACAGCGCCCGGTGGATCATCACCGGCCGCTGCCGGCTGCCGTCGGCCGCCTGGTACTCCAGGCCGAACCGCTCGGGCAGGTTGAAGTCGACCTGGATGGTGGACATCTGCCAGGTCCGGCCGATGGCGTCCCTGGCCTGGACGGAGATCTTCGGCCCGTAGAACGCCGCGCCGCCCGGGTCGGGCACCAGGTGCAGGCCGGATTCCTCGGCGGCCGAGCTCAGCGCCTCGGTGGCCCGCTCCCAGTTCTCGTCGGTGCCGACCGACTTGTCCGGGTTACGGGTGGACAGTTCCAGGTAGAAGTCGTCCAGGCCGTAGTCGCGCAGCAGCTCCAGGACGAAGGCGAGCAGCGACTTCAGCTCGCCCGCCATCTGCTCCTCGGTGCAGAAGATGTGCGCGTCGTCCTGGGTCATGCCCCGGACCCGGGTCAGGCCGTGCACCACACCCGACTTCTCGTACCGGTAGACCGTGCCGAACTCGAACATCCGCAGCGGCAGCTCCCGGTAGGAGCGGCCCCGGGACCGGAAGATCAGGTCGTGCATCGGGCAGTTCATCGGCTTGAGGTAGTAGTTCGCCCCCTCCACCTCCATGGGGGGGAACATCCCGTCGGCGTACCAGTCGAGGTGACCGGAGACCTCGTACAGGTGGCCCTTGGTGATGTGCGGGGTGTTGACGAACGAGTAGCCGGCCTCCTCGTGCTTGACCCGCGAGTAGTTCTCCATCTCCCGGCGGATGATGCCGCCCTTGGGGTGGAACACCGCCAGGCCGGAGCCCAGTTCGTCGGGGAAGCTGAACAGGTCGAGGTCGACCCCGAGCTTGCGGTGGTCGCGCCGGGCGGCCTCCTCCAGCAGCTTCAGGTACGCCTTCAGCTCGTCGCGGGTCGGCCAGGCGGTGCCGTAGACCCGCTGGAGCTGCGGGTTCTTCTCGCTGCCCCGCCAGTAGGCGGCGGCCGAACGCATCAGCTTGAACGCGCCGATCAGCCGGGTGTTCGGCAGGTGCGGGCCCCGGCACAGGTCCGACCAGCAGACCTTGTCCTCGCTGGCGGCGAGGTTGTCGTAGATGGTCAGCTCGCCGCCGCCCACCTCCATCACCTCGCTGGTGTCCAGCCCCTCGCCCTTGACGTCGATCAGTTCGAGTTTGAACGGCTCGGCGGCCAGTTCGGCCTTCGCCTCGTCCAGGCTGCCGAAGCGGCGACGGCGGAACCGCTGGCCGGACTTGACGATCTCCTGCATCCGCTTTTCCAGCTTGGCCAGGTCGTCGGGCTGGAACGGCTTGTCGACGGCGAAGTCGTAGTAGAAGCCGTTCTCGATCGGCGGGCCGATGCCCAGCTTGGCCTCGGGGAAGACGTCCTGCACGGCCTGCGCGAGCACGTGCGCGGTGGAGTGCCGCAGCACGTTGAGCCCGTCCGGCGAGTCGAGGCTGACCGGTTCGACGGTGGTGTCCTCGGCGGGGGCCCAGTCCAGGTCGCGGAGCTGGCCCTGCGGGTCGCGGACCACCACGACCGCCTTCGGGCCGGCGGCGGGCAGCCCGGCCGCGGCCACCGCGTCGGCCGCCGTCGTCCCGGCGGCCACGACGACGGGGTCGGCCACGACGGGGGTACGGGGTGCGGACACGGTGAACTCCTCAACGGCAGGCGGCACGGATGGGCCGGACGCGCCGGCTGCTTCGATGCTATCGGTCCCGCCGTCATCCCCGGTCGCCGGGAAAGGAAGCCCGGTTCCGCTGTCGACCCGCACCGGCGTTGAACCTTTTCGGCCCGCCGTCCGAACTACCAGGTGTGGCCGGAGCCGGTGTCGGCCACGGCGAGACGGATGGGGGCGGAAGATGACGACGACCCGTGGCGGCGTCCGGCGACGTCGGGGCGTGCTGGTGCTGGCGGCGGTGGCGGCCGGGGTGTTCGGTGCCCCGGGCGTGGCGCTGGCGGACGGGCTGTCGGCCAGCCCGAGCCAGGCGGTGCAGGGCGACGCGGTGGAGCTGACGTTCGTGGTGCCCGAGCAGCGGCCCGGCGCGCGCACCGAGAAGATCGAGTTCAGGCTGCCGCCGGACGCCCCGATCGGCGAGGTGTACCCGCTGTCGGTGGACGGCTGGGCGCCCCTGATCACCTCCCGCGAGCTGGCCGCGCCGGTGGCCGGGATCCACGCCCCCTCGGTGAGCACGGTGACCTCGGCGGTGGTCTGGACCCGGGGCGCCGGGCCGGCGGTGGCGGGTCCGGCCCGGCTGTCGGTGGCCATGGGCCCGCTGCCGCAGACCGACCGGATGACCTTCGAGGTGGTGCAGACGTACTCCGACGGGGCGGTGGTGCGCTGGGCCGATCCGGCCGGGGGTGGGCATCCCGCCCCGACGCTGGCGCTGGTGCCGCCGGCTCCCGGTGCCGCCACCGGGCACCACGGCGGCCCGGCCGACGGGACGGACGCCCAGGCGGCCCCGGACGCCGAGACCGCACCGGCCGGCGACGACGACGACGGTCCCAGTGCGGACCTGCTGCTCGGCGGTGGCCTGGTGGTCGGGTTGGGCGGCGGCGCGGTGATCGGCTGGGTGGCGAGCCGCTCCCGCCGTCGGGCCGCCGCCGACGCGGAGCCCGACGGGGACGACGAGGCGACGTCGGACACCGGCTCCGTCCCGGCCGCCCGGGGCTGGCGTCTCGACGGGCAGGCCCCGGGTGAACCCGCCGACAGCGACCCCGAGCGGGTGGCGGCACGCTGAGCGCCGACCGTCGCCACCCCGGCCGGCCGCACCGTCGGGTCGGGAGCCACCTGCACTGCCGCCGGGCCGACAGCCCACCACGTACGGGCTGACCCGGCCGCACCGGCAGTCAGTTCAGCCAGTCCGGCAGCGCCTCCCGGGCGGCCACCCAGTCGGCGGGCACCCCGCCGGGCGTGCCGACCCCGGTGTGGCCGCCGACGATCCCGCCGACGATCGCGGCGGTGGTGTCGACGTCGCCGCCCGCCTCGACGCAGGCGCGGATGGCGGCCGGGTAGTCGGTCAGGTGGGTGGCGACCACCCAGAGGGTGAAGGGGACCGTGTCCTGGGCGGTCACCCTGGCCCCGTTGCCCAGCACCGCGACGGCCTCGTCGAGGCCGCGACCGAGCAGGCCGATCGCCCGGCGTATCCCCCGGTGCACCGTGCTGGCCGGGTCGACCGCCCCGGCGACGGTGGTGAGCAGCCGGTTCACGTCGGGGCGGGGCTCCCCGTCCAGCCGGGTGCGGACGGCGAGGGAGGCGGCGACGGCCACCGCGACCGCACCGGCGATCCCCTCCGGGTGGGCGTGGGTGACCTCGGCGCTGACCCGGGCCCGGGACGCCGCGCGGGTGGTCGAGTCGGCGTACCAGACGCCGAGCGGGGCGACCCGCATCGCCGCGCCGTTGCCGCAGGAGCCCTGACCGTCGAAGGCCGACGCGGCGGCCACCGGCCACGGGGTGCCGGTACGGATCAGCCGCAGGATGCCCACCGCACCCGGCCCGTAGCCCCGGTAGGGCTCGGCCCGGTTGGCGAAGGCCAGCGCCAACCGGTCGGCGTCGACGTCGCCGTGGGCGGCCAGTTCGGCCAGCACCGAGCAGGCCATCTCGGTGTCGTCGGTCCACTGCCAGGGCGGCGGGGGCAACCGGCCGGCCGAAAGGTCGTCGGGTCGCCGGTCCGGGACGAAGAACTGCGAACCGAGGGCGTCGCCGACGGACAGCCCGGCGAGGCTGTCGCGGGCCAACGCCAACCGGGCGTCGGGAAAGAGGGTGAACGGCATCGTCGTACCATTTTGCCCGGTTCGCGGATGTGCCGCAACGCGGCCGACTTGCCACGGGCAGTACGGTGCTGACGTGGCCACCGTGCTCCTGGTCGAAGACGACCACGTCGTCCGCGGCGCGATGCTGCGCTCGCTCAGCGAACGGGGGCATGCGGTGCACGCGGTCGGCACAGCCCTGGACGCGCTGCGCCGGGTCGCCGCCGAGACACCCGATCTGGTCGTGCTCGACCTGGGTCTGCCCGATCTCGACGGGTCGGACGCGCTGCGGATGCTGCGTGGCATCACCGACGTGCCGATCATCATCGCCACCGCCCGCGACGACGAGCAGTCGGTGGTCCGGCTGCTGCGGGCCGGCGCGGACGACTACATGGTCAAGCCGTTCACCGGCGCCCACCTGGACGCCCGGATCACCACCGTGTTGCGCCGGGTCGGCCGGGCCAGCCGTACCGTCGCGCCGGCCGTGCACACCGTCAGCGGCCTGCGGGTGGACGTGGGCGAGCGCAGCGCGGTGCTCGACGGGGAGCCGCTGGCGCTCACCCGTAAGGAATTCGACCTGCTGGCGTATCTGGCGGCGCGGCCCGGCCGGGTGGTGTCCCGGCGGGAACTCTTGGAGGAGGTATGGCGCCAACCGTCGGTCGGCGAGGACCAGACCATCGACGTGCACCTGTACTGGCTGCGTCGAAAGATGGGCGAGTCCGCGGCGAAGCCGCGCTACCTGCGCACCGTGCGGGGGGTGGGGTTCCGGCTGGTGGCCCCCGACTGAGGCCGGCGCTGGCCGCGTTGACGGCCGGCATGTGCACGCTCGTCGCGTCGGCGTTCCTCGTACCGCTCGGGTTGACCCTGCGCGAGGAGGTGCGCGAGGAGGCGTTGGCCGACGCGGCGCGGCGCGGGGCGCTGGTCACCGGCGCGCTCGCCGTGAGCACCGAGCCGGCGGCGGTCCGCCGCGCGGTCGAGGCGACCGGGGACGACCCGGCGACCCGGCCGGTGGTGCACGGCCTGGCCGGGAAGCAGCCGGCCGGCCGGGTGTCGGCCGACGACCTGGCGCGGGCGCGGGCCGGGGAACAGTCCCGGGTGGTCGAGGTCGACGGTGGGCTGCTGCGGCTCGATCCGGTGGTGCTCGACGGCCGGGTCGCCGTGGTCGAGGTCTTCGTGCCCGACGCCGTCCTCGACGAGGGGGCCGGCGGCACCTGGCTGCTGCTCACCGGGGTGGCCGTGGCGTTGGTCGGCGCGGCGGTGGTCGTGGTGGACCGGGTCGCCGCGCGGGCTGTCGACGCCACCCGGGCCCTGGTCCGCGCCGCGCTCGCCGTGGGTGACGGTGACCTGGGGGTACGGGTCGAGCCGAGCGGCCCGCGCGAGCTGGCCGAGGCGGGGTACGCGTTCAACCGGATGGCCGACCGGATGGCCGCCGCCCGTACCGACGAACGGGAGTTGGTGGCGGACCTGTCGCACCGGCTGCGTACCCCGTTGACGGTGCTGCGGCTCGACGCCGAGGGGTTGGACTCCGACGACACCAGCGTCGGCTCGTTCAGCCCGGCGGAGCTGGACCGGCGGCGGACGATCCGGCGCATCCGGCAGGCGATCGTCACCCTGGAGGGCGAGATCGACGTGCTGATCAAGACGACCCGTAAGGCGGTGGCGCACGAGGCCGGGCCGGCCGAGTGCGACGTCAGCGAGGTGGTCCGGGACCGGATGGTGTTCTGGGCGGCGCTGGCCGGCGACCAGAACCGCCCGCACCGGGTCAGCGGCGCGCAGTTGCGGATTCCGGTACCGGTGCCCCGGGCCGAGCTGGCCGCCGCCCTGGACGCGGTGATCGGCAACGTCTTCCGCTACACCCCGCAGGGCACCGCGTTCGAGGTGGCCGTCTCCCGCCGGGACGGGTACGTGGCGATCCGGATCGACGACGCCGGGCCGGGCATCGCGAACCCGGACCGGGCGTTGCGGCGCGGGGCCAGCGATCAGGGCTCGACCGGGTTGGGGCTGGACATCGCGCGGCGGGTGGCGTTGCAGGCCAACGGCTCGGTCAGCCTCGACCGGGCCCGGCTGGGCGGGGCGAGCGTGGTGATGCTGCTGGCCGATCCGCAGGCCACGCCCCGGCAGGTCAACCGGTTCGGTCTGGTGGGCCGGATGGCGCGGGAGGCCCGGGAGCAGAAGGGCGGGGGCCGCCGCTGGCCCCGGCAGCGTCCCACCGACGGCTGAGCAACCGGCGCTGCCTGTGCTGTGGCGCAAGGTTTCCTTAGATCCGGATTAACGACGGCCACCCGGGGCCGGCGGGCTGACAGGATCGCACCCGAACCCATCAGTTCCACCGGCCTGTCGCCCCTGACACCACCGGCCGGTGGATCGGTACGCGCGGCGGGGGCACGGTCCCCCACACCAGCTCCCGCCGCGTGTACACCAATCCTCCCGGTCACCCGTGACGGTTCAGCGGGTCGCCACGAAGGCGTCGATCTCGGCGATGATCCGGGCCTGCCCGGCCGCATCGAGGAACGACGCGGACACCGCTTCCCGGGCCAGCGCCGCGAGCCCCTCGGGTCCGGCGTCGAGCAGTCGGGCGGCGACGGCGTACTCGTCGTTGAGGGTGGTGCCGAACATCGGCGGGTCGTCGGAGTTGATGGTGACCCGGACGCCCGCGTCGACCAGTTGCCGCAGCGGGTGCTCCTCGATCCGGGCGACGGCCCGGGTCCGCACGTTGGACGTCGGGCAGACCTCCAGCGGGATGCGCCGCTCGGCCAGGTGGGCGAGCAGTTCCGGGTCGTGCGCGGCGGAGATGCCGTGGCCGATCCGCTCGGCACCCAGTTCGCGCAGGGCGTCCCAGATGGTCTGCGGGCCGGTGGTCTCCCCGGCGTGCGGGACGGAGTGCAGCCCGGCCGCCCGCGCCTGGTCGAAGTACGGCTTGAACTGTGGTCGGGGCACCCCGATCTCGGGGCCGCCGAGCCCGAAGGCGACCAGCCCGTCGGGGCGTTCGTCGAGGCTGATCCGCAGGGTCTGCTCGGCGGCCGGCAGGCCGGCCTCGCCGGGGATGTCGAAGCACCAGCGCAGCGCGATGCCGAAGTCGGCCTCGGCGCGGCGGCGGGCGTCCTCGATGGCCTCGCAGAACGCCGGTGCGGGGATGCCCCGGCGGACGTGCGAGTAGGGGGTGACGGTCAGCTCGGCGTAGCGGACCTGCTGACGGGCCAGTTCCCGGGCCACCTCGTGGGTGAGCAGCCAGACGTCGTCGGGGTCGCGGATCAGGTCGACGACGCTGAGGTAGACCTCGATGAAGTGGGCGAAGTCGCGGAACGCGAAGTAGTCGGCGAGCGCGTCCGGGTCCGCGGGTACGGGGCTGCGTCCCTCGTGCCGGGCGGCCAGTTCGGCGACGATCCGGGGGGATGCGGAGCCCACGTGGTGCACGTGTAGCTCCACCTTGGGCAGTTCGGCGATGAAGGCGGACAGGTCGGTCACTGCTGCTCCTTGTGCCGGTCGCCCGTACGGGCGACCACGAAGATCCGACGGAACGGGAAGTACACCTGACCCTGCCGTACCGGGTACGCGCGGGCCAACAGGTTCTCCAGCGCGGCGCGGAACCCGGCGAGGGCGGTGTCGTCCAGGACCGCCCGCACGGGACGCAGGGCGGTGCCGTCCAGCCAGGTCAGCACGGGGTGTTCGGCGTCGGTGGGGGCGGGCAGCCGGTGCAGGTAGGTGGTCTCCCAGGCGTCGACCGCGCAGCCGGCGGCGGTCAGCGCGGTGGCGTACCCGACCGGGTCGTCGACGGGGTCCTCGCGCAGCAGCGGCCGGACGGTGGCCGCCCAGCGGGGGTCTTCGGCGACCTCGCGCAGCGCCCGGTGCGAGGGGCCGGCGAAGTTGCCGGGCACCTGGAACGCCAGCCAGCCGCCGGGCGGCAGCGCGTGCGCCCAGCGGCGCAGCAGGGCCGGGTGGTCGGGCACCCACTGGAGCACCGCGTTGGCGACCAGCACGTCCACGTCGGGGGCGGGACGCCAGTCGGTGACGTCGCCGACGGTGAAGCCGACGGTGGTGTCGAGGGTCCGGGCCCGGTCGATCATCTCGGGGGACGAGTCGAGGCCGGTGATCCGGGCGTGCGGCCAGCGGCGGGCGAGGGTCGCGGTCAGGGTGCCCGGACCGCAGCCGAGGTCGACCACCGCGCGCGGCCGGTCGGCGTCGACCCGGGCCAGCAGGTCGTAAAACGGGCGGGACCGTTCGTCGTCGTAGCGCAGGTACGTGCCCGGATCCCACATGACCAACCCCCAAACCGTACGTACGTTTTGTTACAAGGTACGGCCGGCGCTGCGCCCCGGCAAGCAGGTCACTAGGCTCGACGGCATGGAACAGCGCAGCTTCGACCGGCTCGGCCGGCAGGTGGGTGTGGTCGGCCTCGGGGCCTGGCAGCTCGGCGCGGACTGGGGACAGGTCAGCGAGAGCGACGCCCTGGCCGTCCTCGCCGCCGCCGTGGAGTCCGGCGTCACCTTCCTCGACACCGCCGACGTCTACGGCGACGGCCGCAGCGAGCAGCTGATCGGGCGGTTCCTGCGGGACAACCCCGGACACGGGCTCACCGTCGCCACCAAGATGGGCCGCCGGGTGCCGCAGACGCCGCAGGCGTACACCCTGGACAACTTCCGGGCCTGGACCGACCGGTCCCGGGCCAACCTCGACGTGGACACCCTCGACCTGGTGCAGCTGCACTGCCCGCCCACCGAGGTCTTCGCCGACGACCGGGTCTTCGACGGCCTCGACACCCTCGTCGCCGAGAAGCGGATCGCCGGGTACGGCGTCAGCGTCGAGACCTGCGACCAGGCGCTCACCGCGATCGCCCGGCCGGGGGTGGCCAGCGTGCAGATCATCCTGAACGCGGTCCGGTTCAAGCCGCTCGACGAGGTGCTGCCGGCCGCCGCCGCGGCCGGCGTCGGGATCATCGCCCGGGTGCCGCTGGCCAGCGGCCTGCTCTCCGGCCGCTACGACGAGCACACCACCTTCGCCGCCGACGACCACCGCACCTACAACCGGCACGGGGAGAGCTTCGACGTCGGCGAGACCTTCTCCGGCGTCGACTTCGACCTCGGCCTGACCGTGGTGCGCCGGCTCGCCCCGCTGGTCGGCGACGGGCGCACGATGGCCCAGTTCGCCCTGCGCTGGGTCATCGACCAGCCCGGGGTGACGGTGGTCATCCCCGGCGCGCGCAACCCGGAGCAGGCCCGGGGCAACGCCGCCGCGGCCGGCTCACCCGCGCTCACCGGGGCCGAGCTGGACACCGTCCGGTCGGTCTACGACGAACTGGTCCGGCCCCGGGTGCACGACCGGTGGTGAGCCACGCCGGCCGGGTCGTCGCCTCGGCGCGGTCCGGCCGGCATCCTGGTGACCGGGTCGGATCGACCGGCCTGCGGAGGGGGGACCGGTGAGGGGATGGCTCACGCTCACCCTGGGCCTGTTGGCCGTGGTGGTGGGCGCCGTCTGGACGGTCCAGGGCCTCGGGTACGTCGACGGCAGCCTGATGAGCGACGAGCGGTTGTGGGCCGCCGTCGGGCCGCTGCTGATGCTGGGGGGCCTGGTGCTGCTCTGGCGCGGCCTGCGGGCCCGCCGGCTGCCCTGATGCCCTGCCGGGCTGCGGCCCGGCGGGGAGCGGGACCGACCGATGCGGAAAGCCCCGCGTCCTGAGGGGACACGGGGCTTCTCGTCGATCCGGCTGGCCGGACCACCCGGGCCGGCGGATGCCGACCGGCTTCGCTCAGAGGGGGCGGACCTGCTCGGCCTGCGGACCCTTCTGACCCTGGGCGATCTCGAACTCCACCCGCTGGTTCTCCTCCAGCGTGCGGTAGCCGCTGGTCTGGATGGCCGAGAAGTGGACGAACACGTCAGCACCCCCGCCGTCGACGGTGATGAAGCCGAAGCCCTTGTCAGCGTTGAACCACTTCACGGTTCCCTGCGCCATGTGTATCTCCTTCTAAAACCGGCGGCCGAGCACGCTGTGCGGCCGATTGGCCGTATGCGGGCGGCGACGACCCGGGCGGGCCCCCACAGCGGGAGAACGCTCCGTGCCGACACCGTCTCGCAACAGCGGGGATCAGCAAACCACGTACCCAAAAACCTTGCACAGCCTAATCGACGAAATTCTCCGACATGTGACCTGACGGATGCCCGACGCACGCTGGCCGGGTCGTCCGACCCGGGCGAAAGGCCCCCCGTCCGTCGATGCGCACGAGGGGCCACAGGTCGTCGTCACCATCCGGTAGGACAGCCGTCGCGGCTGGTCACCAGGGGTACGGCCGGTCGCGGCTGGTCAGTCGGGCCAGCGCCCGGTCAGCCGCCGGACGCCGACCGCGCCACCCCGGTCCACCGCCGCGCGGACGACCGAGAAGATCGCCCCCTGCAACGCCGCCGCCGCGAGGATCTCGCCCCAGCGGCGGTCCTCGTCGGTGGGGTTGGGTGCCTCGCCGTCCCCGGCGGTCGCCTTCCACACCTGCCGGAAGATCATCCCCGCCAGCGCGCCGGCCGCCAGTCCCAGCACCACCCCGACCGGCTTGTACGCGGTCCTGCCGATGCCCTTGCTCACCTGCGCCTCCCCCGAACGATCAACAACACCACCACGGCGGCCACCGCACCTGCCGCTATCGTCGCCCACGGCACCGGATCGCGCCGCACCGCCACCGACCTGTCGTACGCCTGGGTCCGGGCCCGGTCGACGCTCTGCGCCGCCTGCTCCCGTACCCGGGCCACGGTCGACGCGGCCTGCTCGCGTACCCGCTCGCGCGCCTGTTCCGCCGAGTCCTTCAGCCGGGCCTTGACGTCGGCCTTGGCGGCCAGCAGTTCCATGGTCTCGCCCAGTTCCACCCGGGTGCGCCGGATCTCCTCGCGCAGCGCCTCGGTGTCGCCCGTGCCGTTGCCGTTGCTGCCCGTCGTGCCGGTCATGCCCGTCCCCTGTCCTTCACCGCGGCGGCGACCGTGTCCACGTCCGCACGGACGCTGCGGACCGTCGCCTCCGGCATCGGGGGGACCGCGTGGCTGACCTGCTTCTTCCCCACCAGGGCGAGCACCCCGGCGACGAGGAAGAGCACCACCGCCACGATCAGCGCCGCCGCCCACGCGGGCAGCACCAGGGCCAGCAGCAGGATCACGGCGGTGACCAGTGCGCCGAGCCCGTACAGGGCCAGCGCTCCGCCGCCGCCGAACAGGCCGATCCCGATCCCGGCGTGTTTGCCCTTCTGGGTCAGTTCCGCCCGGGCCAGGGCCAGCTCGTCCCGGACCAGTCGGGAGACCTGCTCGGTGGCCCGCTGCACCAGTTCGGCGGTGGACGGCTCGCTCCCGGTCCGGGACGTGCGGTGGTTCGCGACGTCAGCCATGCTGTCCTCCTTTCGTCATCACCGCGCTGTATGCCCGGAGCCGCCGTCCGTCAATCCTGCAATCCTGCGCACGGTGACCAACCACATCTGACCGCAGGTCGGGCCGGGGCGTCCGGCAAAACGCCGAAGCGGGTACGACACGGCCCCCGCGACCGGCGGTCGCGGGGGCCGTACGGGCTGCGGACGGCTCAGCGGCGGGCGTCGGCCCCCGGGTCCGCCCCGACGGTGACGGCCTCGCCCCGGGCGTCCTGGTCCGGGCCGACGAACGCCTCGCTGCGGGCGTCGCCGTCGTCGCTGCCACCGAAGACCCGGGCGTCGTCGGGCAGCTCCCCCTCGGCGCGGCGGTTGACCTGGCGGCGCGGCGGCACCCACTGCCAGGGCAGGCTGCCGGCGGCGTCGCCCACCTCGGCGCGGGTCCGGGGCAGCGCGGTCGGCCGGTGGTCCCGGACCCAGCCGACCAGGTGCTCCCGCACCAGGCACCGCAGGTCCCACAGGCTGCCCGCGTCGGCGGCGCTGACCAGGGCACGCACCTTGATCGCGCCACCGGTGGCGTCGGTGACCTGGAGCACGCAGACCCGGCCGTCCCACAGGTCGGTGCCCTCCACCAACCGGCGCAGCTCCTCCCGCATCGACTGCACCGGCACCGACCAGTCGAGGTGGAACTCGGCGGTGCCGAGCACCGCCGCCTCGGTCCGGGTCCAGTTCTGGAACGGGGTGCTGGTGAAGTACGAGGTGGGCAGGATCAGCCGCCGGTCGTCCCAGATCTGGACCACCACGTAGCTGAGCGTCAACTCCTCGATCCGGCCCCACTCCCCCTCGACCACCACCACGTCGTCGAGGCGGACGGCGTCGCTGAAGGCGAGCTGGAGGCCGGCGATGACGTTGCCGAGCAGGCTCTGCGCGGCCAGCGCGGCGACCACACCGACCACACCGGCGCTGGTGAGCACGCCCGCGCCGACGCCGCGTACCGCCGGGAAGGTCATCAGCATCACGCCGACGGCGAGCACCACGATCACCACGATGGTCAGCCGACGCAGCAGCACCACCTGGGTGCGTACCCGCCGGACGTGCCGGTTGTCGGGCACGTCGACCCGGAGGAACCGGGCCAGCGCGGTGTCCTCGGCCACCACCAGCAGCGAGGCGACCAGCCAGGCCACCGCGGCGACCACGCCCAGCACCAGGACGTGCAGCACGGCCTGCCGCCACCCGGTGCCCACCGCGTAGCCGGTGGTCCAGCGGACCGCGAACTGGACGGCCACCACCGTGCCGGCCACCTGCAACGGCCGGTGCACGTGCGTGGTCAGCTCCGTCATCAGGTGCGACCGGCGGCCCAGCCGCCTGATCACCCGGTGTACCACCTCGACGAGCAACAGAGCGATCGCCGCCGCGGTGGCCGCGGCGGCGATCGTCTCGAGGTAGTCCTGCACGTGGTTGTCTCCCTCCGGCCGGGCTGATCGCAATCGGGCAAAGGCCCAATGGTGCCCGGCGTTTCCGGTATCGACCAGGCTCAGATCTTGCGGAACCGGGACTGGAAGAAGCAGTAGACCCCGAACGCGGCGATGCCGAGCGCCATCAGCGCCAGGATGAACGGCCCGTACGGCTGATCCCGCAGGGTACGCAGCGCGGCGTCCAGGCCACGCGCCTTCTCCGGGTCGTAGTTGATCGCGGCGACGACGATCAGCAGACCGGCGACGGCGAACACCGCACCCCGGGCGATGTAACCGGCCATGCCCAGCCGGCGGACCGTCTGCCGGGTCTTGCCGTTCATCTCGTTGGTCTTGAGGTTCCGCTCGAACTTCTTCTTGTAGCCGTAGATCACCATGCCGATGCCGACGGCGGCGAGCACCAGACCGGCGAGCCCGACCAGCCCACGGCCACCGCTGGAGGCCATCAGCTTCTCGCTGAACTGCTCCTGCTGGTCGGCGCTGTTGGAGCTGGCGTCCTGGACCACCTTGATCGAGGTCCAGGCGAGCCAGAGGAAGACGACGGTACGGACGCCCGAGGCGATCCGCTCGAAGAGGCGTTCCTTGCCGCGCTTGGCGTGGTGGCCGACGGCCGCCTCCAGGGCCTGCCAGATGGCCATCGCGATCAGGCCGACGGCGATCGCGATCAGCAGGAACTTGCCCATCGGCTGGGCGCCCAGGGCGCGCAGGGCACCGTTCTGGTTGCCCTCCTCGCCGGAGCCGGCGAAGGCGATCTGGAGGATGACCCAGGCGAAGAGCAGGTGGACGATCCCGTAGCCGATGAAACCGGCCCGGGCGAGGAGTTCCAGCCAACGGCTGTCCGCGGTGCGGGCGGCGGTGGCTTCGGCGTTCCGGGTGAGTGACATGGGGCCACAATCTCCGTTTGCGGAGATCCCCAAACGTGGTGTGCCGCGCTCCCGGGCAGGTCAGCTGCCGGCGTTGCGCGCCACCCGGATCTGCACCTGCTGGTCGGTGACGCTGTCCAGGGTGACCGCGAAACCGCCCACCTCGGTGGCCTGCTGGCCGATGGTGAGCGACAGCTGCTCGCCGGCCACCTCGACGGTCACCTGGTCGCCCTGCGCGCCGATCAGCTTCGCCTCGACGCCGAGGATGGAGGCACGGGCGTCCACGCCCCGGTCGAAGGTGACCGTGCAGGCGTCCAGGCCGCAGTCGGTGTCGGCGCCGTCGGAGCTGCATCCGGCCAGCACCGCCACGCCGAGCGCCAGGCCGGCCAGCAGGCCGGCGGTCCGCCGGAGGGGGGTGGGGGTGGTGGCGCTTCGCTTCGTCACCCGACCAAGGGTACGAGACGCCGCCCACCCCGGCACCCGGCTGGATCTTCGGGTCGGGTGCGCGGGCTAGGGTCCGGGCATGCCGTTCGACATCACCCGCACCCGGGACGCGTACCCCGCGCTCGCCGAGGGTTTCGCCCACTTCGACGGTGCCGGTGGCACCCAGACCCCCCGGTCGGTGATCGACGCGGTGGCCGACGCGATGCGGATCGCGGTGGGCAACCGCAGCACCGCCTTCCTGCCCGGCCGCCGGTCACTGGAACTGGTCACGGGGGCCCGGACGGCGGTGGCCGACCTGCTGGGCGTCACCCCGGACGGGGTGGTGCTCGGGCCGAGCGCGACAGCGCTGACGTACACCCTGGCCCGGACGCTGGGCGCGGACTGGGGCCCCGGGGACGAGGTGGTGGTCTCCCGGCTCGACCACGACGCCAACGTGCGGCCCTGGGTGCAGGCGGCCGGGGCGGCGGGGGCGACCGTACGCTGGGCCGAGTTCGACCCGGCCACCGGTGAGCTGCCCGCCGGGCAGTACGCCGACCTGGTCGGCGCGCGGACCCGGCTGGTGGCGGTGACCGCCGGCAGCAACGCCACCGGCACCATGCCGGACGTGGCGGCGATCGCCGCGACGGCCCACGCGGCCGGTGCGCTGGTCTGCGTGGACGGGGTGCACTCGGTGCCGCACGGCCCCACCGACCTGGCAGCCACGGGTGCCGACTTCCTGGTCACCAGCGCCTATAAGTGGTCCGGGCCGCACCTGGCCGCGATGGTGGCCGACCCGGCCCGGTGGGCGCGGTTGCGTCCGGCCAAGCTGGTCCCCTCCTCCGACGCGGTGCCCGACCGGTTCGAGGCCGGCACGCCGAGTTTCCCGCTGCTCGCCGGGGTGGCCGCCGCCGTCGACCACCTGGCCGGACTGGACCCGACGGCCACCGGGGACCGGCGGGCCCGGGTCCGCGCCGGGCTGGCCGCCGCGCAGGCGTACGAGGGGGCGCTGTTCGCCCGGCTGGTCGGTGGCCTGGCCGCCCGGCCGGCGGTCACCGTCCTGCCGGCCGGGGTGCGGCGCTGCCCGACCGTGTCGTTCCGGGTGGCCGGGTGGACGCCGGCCGGCCTGGCCGCCGCGTTGGGCGCCGCCGGGCTCTGCCTGTCCAGTGGGGACTACTACGCGTACGAGTACTTCCAGGCGCTCGGGTTGCGCGACAGCGGCGGTGCCGTGCGGGCGAGCGTCTACCACTACAACACCGTCGACGAGGTGGACCGGCTGCTGGCCGAACTGGACCGGCTGGCCGAACAGGGGGAACCGGCGGGCCGGTGAGCCGCGTGGGCGGGTGGTTCAGCGGCCTGCGGTGAGCAGTTCGGCGGCGGCGCGGGTGGCGGCCCGGGTCGCGCCGTGGGTGGCCAGGTGCAGCCCACCGGTGATCAGCTCGGGCAGGCCGAGTTCGACGACGACGGCGTCCGGCCGGGTGGCCAGCGCCCGGTCGACCGCGGCCCGCATCCACGGGTGCCGGTGCAGGTCCCGCACGACCAGCACCAGTGGCCGGCCGGCCGCCCCGGCGGTCGGGTCGGCGGGCAGGTCGGCCTCGGCGAGCCGGACGGTGGTGGTGCCGGGCAGCAGGTCGGCCAGGGGCGCCCCGAGGCCCCACGGGGTCTCCGCGCCGATCGCGATGTTGTGCGGTGCGGCGAACTCGACCACGTGCGCGGCAGCGGTCAGCGGCAGCCGGCCGACCGCGTCGCCGCTGACCCGTACCGCCCGGCGGGCGGCGGCCAGGCCGACCGGCGAGCCGTCGGCGGGGCGCGGGGCGGCATCGGGCCGGCCGGCGCGGGCGGCGGTGCTCCACTCGGCGAGCTGACCGACCCTCTTGGCGGCCTCGGCGAGGCGTTCCTCGGGCAGCTCACCGGCGAGCACCGCGGCCACGATCGCGTCGCGCAGGTAGCGGGCGGTGGCCTCGTCGGCGCGTTCGCCGCCGACGCAGATCGCGTCGGCCCCGGCGGCGAGGGCACGTACGGCGGTGCCGGCGAAGCCGTACCGGTCGGCGACGGCGCGCATCTCCACCGCGTCGGTGACCACCACGCCGGAGAAGCCCAGTTCCTCGCGGAGCAGGTCGCCGAGGATGCGCGGGCTGAGGGTGGCCGGCAGGTCGGGGTCGAGGGCGGGGACCAGCAGGTGCCCGGTCATCACCGCCTGCACGCCGGCGGCGACGGCGGCCCGGAACGGGACCAGCTCACCGGCGTCCAGGCGGGCCCGGCTGGCGGCGATCCGGGGCAGGTCGTGGTGGGAGTCGACCCGGGTGTCGCCGTGGCCGGGGAAGTGCTTGGCGCAGGCGGCGACGCCGGCGGACTGCAGGCCGCGCACCCAGGCGGCGGTGTGCCGGGCCACCAGGTGTGGGTCGGCGCCGAAGGACCGCACCCCGATCACCGGGTTGGCCGGGTTGATGTTGACGTCGGCGTCCGGGGCGTAGTTGAGGGTGACGCCGAGGTCGGCGAGTTCGACGCCGAGGTCGCGGGCCACGTCCTCGGTGAGCGTCGGGTCGTCGACCGCGCCGAGGGCGAGGTTGCCGGGGCGGGAGCTGCCCCGGCCGGACTCGATCCGGGTGACGTCGCCGGCCTCCTCGTCGATGGCCACCAGCACGTCGGGGCGTTCGGCGCGCAGCGTCGCGGTGAGCGCGGCCACCTGGTGCGGGTCGACGACGTTGCGGGCGAACAGCACCACCGCGCCGAGCCCGTCGGCCAGCCACCGGCGGACCCAGTCGGGCGGGGTGGTGCCGACGAAGCCGGGTTGCAGGACGGTGGCGGCCAGACCCGCCAGGTTGCGCTCGTTCATCCGGCCCCGGTACCCCCGTCGCGTGTCGACGGCCCGGTGCCGTCGCGGTGCTGTCATGGTCACACCGGGCGAGGTAATAGTCAATAAACCTTACTGTTACTGTCTGGCGTCGGTCGGGGCGACGTGCCACAGTGCGGGGATGGACCTGCCGCCGCTCGCCGACGCCACCTCGCCCGCCGACATCCCCGGCGTACGCCTGCTCGGTCTGGTGGTCGGCGGGTTGCTGCTGCTGGCCGCTATCCGGGCCATGTTCGGCCGCCGCTGAGATCGACCGCCGCTGAGATCGACCGTCGCCGACCGACTGATCCCGCACCGGCCGGGGTACCGGTAGCGGGACGTCACGCCGCACCCGGCGGCGCGCCCAGCGAGGGGGCACGATGAGGATCGGCTATTTCCTGTCCAGCGAGGAGTTCACCCCGGCGCAACTGCTGGAGCAGGCCCGGGCCGCCGAACGGGCCGGCTTCCAGGCACTGTGGATCTCCGACCACTACCACCCGTGGACGGACGCCCAGGGGCAGAGTCCCTTCGTCTGGTCCGTCATCGGGGCGCTGAGCCAGGTCACCACGCTGCCGGTGAGCACCGCGGTGACCTGCCCGACGGTCCGCATCCACCCGGCGGTGCTGGCGCAGGCGGCGGCGACCAGCGCGGTCATGCACGCCGGCCGGTTCGTCCTCGGCGTCGGCACCGGCGAGGCACTCAACGAGCACATCCTCGGCGACGCCTGGCCACAGACCGACGTCCGGCTGGAGATGCTGGAGGAGGCCGTGGCGGTGATGCGGGAACTGTGGCGGGGCGACTTCGTCAACCACCACGGCCGGCACTACACGGTGGAGCACGCCCGCGTCTACACGCTGCCCGACGCACCCCCGCCGGTGTACGTCTCCGGCTTCGGCCCCAAGGCCGTCGACCTGGCCGCCCGGATCGGCGACGGCTACGTCAGCATGATGCCCGACGGCGACCTGGTCAGCCGGTTCCGGGACAACGGCGGCGGCGACAAGCCGTGCCAGGCCGGCTTCAAGGCCGCGTACGCCGACACCGAGGACGAGGGCGCGCGGATCGCGTACGAGACGTGGCCCAACGCCGGGGTGCCCGGCGAGCTGTCCCAGGTGCTGCCCTCCCCCAGGCACTTCGAGCAGGCGGCCCAACTGGTCACACCGGACCAGGTGCGGCAGGGCTTCGTCTGCGGCAACAGCGCCGACGCCCACCTGGAGATGATCGACAGGTACGCCAAGGCCGGCTTCGACGAGGTCTACGTGGGCAACGCCGGTCCGCACTGGCAGGGACTGTTCGACCTGTACCAGCGCGAGGTGCTCCCCCACCTGCGCTGAACCCGTCCGCCCCGACCACGGGTCACCGGCGCACCCCGCCGACGGTGACCCGTGGTCGATCGCGTGTGTGCACCCGGTCACCGCGCCTGACCTGCGACGTACCGGCCGGCGTGCGTGATGTGTCCGATCCGGTGGGAGCGGTTTCGCCACCGGTCCACCCGGGTACCTCCGGCCCTCGATGAAGCTGTCCATGCACTCGACGACGTTGCGCCGCGCGGCGCGCAGCCTGTTCGGCTGGAAAGCGCTGCGGCCCAACCAGCTCGCCGCCATGCGTGCGGTGATGAAACGACGCGACGCCCTGGTGGTGCTCCCCACCGGAGCCGGCAAGTCGGCGATCTACCAGATCCCGGCGAGCCTGATCCCCGGGCCGACGGTGGTGATCTCGCCCCTGCTGGCCCTCCAGCAGGACCAGATCGCCGCGCTCAACGAACGCCAGCGCCCCGAGCTGCGCGCCGTGCGGATCAGCTCCGACGAGAGCGCCGCCCAGCAGGCCCAGGCGATCGACGACGTTCGGCAGGGGCGGGCGGAGTTCCTCTTCATCACCCCGGAGGCGCTGAGCAACCCCGACCGGATGGCCGAGGTGAAGTCGCTGGCACCGGCGCTGGTGGCGATCGACGAGGCGCACTGCATCTCGGCGTGGGGGCACGACTTCCGCCCCGACTACCTGGCGCTGGGCCACCTGATCGACGGTCTGGGCCGTCCGCCGGTGGTGGCACTGACCGCCACCGCCTCCCCACCGGTACGCGACGACATCATCGCCCGGCTGCGGCTGCGCGACCCCGAGGTGGTGGTCTCCGGGCTGGACCGGCCGAACCTGTTCGTCGAGGTCGCCTACTGCCCCACCGACGACTACCGGTGGCGGCGGCTGATCGCGCTGCTGCGCGACGACGAGCGGCCCGGCATCATCTACGTGCCGACCCGGCGGGCCGCCGAGGAACTGGCCGAGCGGCTGACCACCGCCGGGTTCCCGGCCGAGTACTACCACGGCGGGATGCCCACCGCCGCCCGGCACGGGCTGCACGAGGCGTTCCTCGCCGACCAGGTGCCGATCATGGTGGCGACCTCGGCGTTCGGCATGGGCATCGACAAGCCGAACATCGCCTGGGTGGTGCACATGGCGCTGCCCGACTCGCCGGACAGCTACTTCCAGGAGATCGGCCGGGCCGGGCGCGACGGTGCGCCGGCCCGGGTGCTGCTGCTGTGGCGGGCCGAGGACGTCGGCCTGCAACGCTACTTTTCCGGCGGCCTGCCCGACGAGACCGAACTGCGGGACCTGGCCGCGCTGCTGCGCCGCCGGGCGACGACGAAGAAGGCGCTGCGCGAGGCGACCGGCCTCGGGCCGCGCAAGCTCGGGCAGTACCTGGCCCTGCTGGAGCAGATCGGGGCGGCCGAACCCCGGGCCGGGCAGAAGATCGGCGCGCCGCGCTACTCCCCCACCCCGGCGGAGGCGGGCGCGGCGGCCCTGGCCGAGGCCGAACGGCAGCAGACGGTGACCCGCTCGCGTACCGACATGATGCGCGCCTTCGCCGAGACCACTGGGTGCCGGGGGCAGGTGCTGCTGGCCTACTTCGGCGAGCAGATGTCGCAGGTCTGCGGGCACTGCGACAACTGCCACGCCGGCACCAGCGTGGCAAGCGACGGCGCGGTCGGTCCGTTCCCGGTGCACAGCCAGGTGCGGCACCCGGAGTGGGGCCCCGGGCTGGTGCTCAACTACGAGGAGGACCGGATGACGGTGCTCTTCGACGAGGTGGGTTACAAGACGCTCTCCGTACGCGTGGTGTCCGAACAGGGTCTGCTGACGCTGGACTAGCCTGACCCGGGCGACCGCCGGGGGCGGTGCCCGCAGTGCAACGATCGAGAGGGGCTCAGTCGTGATCGAACAGCCGGCGTACACCGGGTTCGGGTTCTCCGACGAGGAGTGGGGGCTGCTGGTCGGCCTGCCGCAGTCGGTCCTGACCGCGGCCAGCGCCGCCGAGTCGGACGGCGCCCGGCGCACCCGCGCCGAGAACGCGGCCGGGCTGGAGACCATCGCCGCCGGCCGGGAGTCGGCCAGCCCGCTCGTCGCCGCCGTCGCCGGGGAGATCGTCTCCCGGGTGGGCGACCCGGAGGCCGGCGAGGAGCTGCCGGTGATCTCGCCGGCCGACCCGCAGGCGCTCATCGACGACGTGCTGGTCCGGGCCGGACAGGCGACCACCCTGCTGGCCGCGAAGGTCGACGAGGGCGAGGCCGGGGCGTACCGGCACTGGCTGGTGGAGATCGCCGACCAGGTGGTCGGGGCCGCCTCCAGCGGGGGGCTGCTCGGCATCGGCGGCGACCAGGTCAGCGACTCGGAGCGCAAGTTCCGCGACCGCCTCTCCCAGGTCCTCAACGACTGACGTCAACCCACGGCCGACGGGCCGGGCCAGCCTGACGGCGGCCCGGCCCGCGCTGTAGTCCGTGCCAATGTTCACGCATTGGTCAACGCCCGCGGCGGGTTTTGCGCGGTGTCCGGCGTCCACCCATGGCAACTGCGATCTGGTCGAGGGTGGTCCGCGCGTGCTCCGTATAAGGGTGTTGCTGACCAAGAGTGGTTCGCAGTTTCCGATGCGCTGCTTCAGCGAATCGACGAGCGGAAATCAACTGCCCGCGCCGCCCCAATAATTGGGCGAGATTCACCATGCCCGAAAGCGTATCAGGATGATCATCGCCGAGGATCCGTACACGTCGCCGATACATATCCTCCGCAACCTCCAACGCCCGCCCAAACTCCCCCACACCACCCAACGCGACAGCCAAATTACTCGCACACTTCAACGTGTCAGGATGATCCTCACCCAAAACCCGAACCAGCCGCCCATACACATCCTCCGCAACCTCCAACGCCCGCCCAAACTCCCCCACCCTACCTAAAGAAATGGCCAAATTACCCGCAGACATCAACGCGCCAGGATGATCCTCACCCAAAACCCGAACCCGCCGCCCATACACATCCTCCGCAACCTCCAACGCCCGCCCAAACTCTCCTATATCACCCAACGAGACAGCCAAATTACTCGCACACGTCAACGTGTCAGGATGATCCTCACCCAAAACCCGAACCAGCCGCCCATACACATCCTCCGCAACCTCCAACGCCCGCCCAAACTCCCCCACCCTACCTAAAGAACCGGCTAAAATACTCGCAGACGTCAACGCGTCAGGATGATCCTCACCCAAAACCCGAACCAGCCGCCCATACACATCCTCCGCAACCTCCAACGCCCGCCCAAACTCCCCCACCCTACCTAAAGAACCGGCCAAATTATTCGCCGAGGTCAGCGTGTCAGGATGATCCTCACCCAAAACCCGAATCCGCCGCCCATACACATCTTCATTGATTTCGAGCGCCCGCTGATGGTTCCCGAGAGCACTCTGAACTACCGCAAGGTCGGAGGCAGTGCGGAGGGTGTCGGGATGGTCATGGCCGAGAATACTGATCTGGCGGGTGAGGGTGTCGTCGATCAGAGGACGAAGCCGGTCGAACTGGCCCAGGTCGCGGTAGGCCCAGACCAGTTCAGTGGCAGCGCGCAGAGTGTCCACATGATCCGGGCCGTGTCGCTTCTTCCACTCCTGGTAGAGGTTGTCGGCTAGTTGCTGGGCGGGGCGGCTGTCGCCCCGGCAGATCAGGTAGACGATGGCGTTGCGTGCCCGCAGGCGGAGATCGGGGTTGTCGGTGTGCGCGGGGTCCGCCGCCAGCAGGTGGGGCAGGACCATGCTCCACTGGGGCCAGGTCGCGGCGTCGCGGGGATCACCCGGGTCGACGGTGCCGAGCGCCGCCTCGATGCGCATCCTTAGCTCGGCGGCGACGGCCGATTCGATCTGGTCCCGGACGATCGCTTGGACCAGCCGGTGGACGGTGATCGTCCCGAGTTCGACCCGGGCCAGACCGGAGGCACCGACCGCACTGATGGCCCGCTGCCGCTGGAGCGGCCTGTCGATGATCTGCGCCAGCGGCGCGAGATTCTCTAGGTGCAAGTCGGCGTGCCGGGCGATGATAACGACGAGATCGGTCGGCACCGGCTCGGGTGCCAGGAACGCACACAGGTGGAGGACGGCGAGCGCGGCGGGATCCTTGGCCCCCAACGCGGTGATGCTCAGGGTGGCCGCTGCCGCTAGGGAATGCGGATAGCCTGCGGGCTGCCCCTCGTCGAGCACCGCACGCGTCTCCTCCCGGAGCACCTGCCGGTACTCGGTGACCGACATGCCGAACTCGGCCAGGTAACTCGCTGACTGCGCCAGCGCCAAGGGTAGGTCGCCAAGATCCTCGGCGAGCTGAGCGGCCTCGGTCGCGCTGATCCTGGTCAGGCGCAACGTCAGCAGTTCCACGGCTTCGGTGCGAGGAAGGACGTCCAGCTCCAGGGTACGGGCGAGCTGCCCCCAGGCCGTGGTGCGGGAGGTGACGAGCACATGCCCCTCGCCGTCCGGCAGCCAGGGGCGGAGGTCGTCGGGTTTCTCCGCGTTGTCGAAGATCAGCAGCCAACGGTCCCGGCTTCGGAGGAACTCCTTGACCTTGCTCTGGGCGATCACGCTGTCCACCTGGGCGTCGAGCACGCCCAGCGCGATCCCGAGCGCGCTGAACTGCTCACCGATGGCCCCGGACTGTTCCGCCGAGATCCACCACACGACGTCGTAGTCGGCCCGGTGCCGGTACGCGTACTCCAGGGCCAACTGGGTCTTGCCGACCCCGCCGAGGCCGTGAATCGCCTGCACGCCCGCAGCACCACCGGATGACAGCCGGGTCCGCAACTCGGCGAGTTCGGTCCCCCGGCCAGCGAAGTTCGGATCTCGGGGCCGGAGGTTCCACACCGACGACGGCCGGCCCGCTGTGGCGGCAGGTTGGTCGGCGGCAGGCCGGGGAGCGGGTACGCCACTGGTGTTGATGAAGTTGTTGATCTGGAGACCGCTGCCCACCCCGGCACTCGTGCCGTGGCCCTCGGTCTGCATCCGCTGCGTCACCGGCGGGGAATCGCCACCCGACCCGCGACCGTGTGACGGTTCGGTCGCGGGACCACCGGACGGCTCAGTCATCGGCGCGCGCCTGCGCGGTGCCGAACGTGTTTACTTGGCTGCCGTGGCCCAGCACAGCCTGCCGCGCGTTGCCGGAGGCGGTGACATGCTGCACCACGTGACCGGCCGAGCGGACCCCGGCGCTCGCGGCGACCTGCCGTACCAGCGCCTCCAGTTCGGCGGCGGCAGCCGGTTGCTCGATCAGCAGGTCCTCTAGCCGGCCCGCCCACAGCGCCTCGTGCTGTGCACGCACCCGGTCGCCGTCCGCGCCCGCCGTCTCCACCGCACCACGGGTCCGCTCCAACTGTTGCGTCACCGCGTCCTCTCTCGCCCGGTCACCCCGGCCGAGCAACCGCACGAAGCCGGTCTTCGCCAGCCCCCACGCGTCCTGGGCCACCGCGCCCACCAGTGCCGCACCACCGGCTCCCGCCAACGCGAGCAGTTCCTCCGCCGCCATCACAGCCCCCTGATCGGTCGCCACATGCCCAACCCATAGGAATATCGCAACCTGTCGACGCCAGACACCCTGGACGGGCGGACGCCGCCCCGGAGTCGGGAGACCGACATCGAAAACCATCCAAAAGGCCAATAACGCATCCCGAGAGCAGGCCGGAAACCGTCGCCCTTCTTCAGCGACGTGGCGGACGTCCAGCGGTCGCCACGGCACCGCAGAGGGGACAGCGACCGTCGGGCGCGGATCGTTCGGCGCGGCGGGCGGCGAGGATCAGTCGGTTGCGGATCTGGGCCAGGGACAGGAACGGCGCGGTCATGCTCAGGTCACCCGGAGGGTGGCGGCGAGCTGGATGATCGCGGCTGAAGCCCGTGGGTCGTGGGCCAACTGGGCGAGCACCGATCGGGCAGCAGGCCGGTGGCGCACCTCGGCGGGGGCGGCGTGCTCGGCGGCTATGAGGGCGCGGCTGGCGTTGGCCGAGTCGCCGGTGCGCAGGTAGGCGCGGGCGGCGTCGAGCAGGTGCCCGGCGCGGTGTTCCGCCGGTAGCCACCGCCAGCCGTCGCGGGCGATGGCCTTCTCGTGCCAGGCCACCGCTGCACCGGCATCGCCCAGATCCAGGGCGGCGACGACCCGGGCCAGGTCCACCGCGACCGGCCCGAAGGCGGTCCGATAGTGGTCGTGGCCGTCGCCGACCCGGGCCGCCATCTCGGCGGCCTCGTCGAGCAGGTCGGCCGTGGCGTGATCGTCGCCGTCTCGGGCTGCGGCCAACGCGGCCTCAATGACCAGGGCACCGCACAGCGACAACACCGGGGCGTGCCCGTCGTCGAGGTCGGGTGGAGCGATCCGGTACGCGGCGGCCAGCGCCGTGGACCTCGCCGCCCGGGCCCGCCCCGAAGCGCGGAGCACCCGGCCAAGTTGCACGGCAGCGATGGCCACCAGCACCGCATCACCGGCCGCGATGGTCATCGCCCGATCGGCAGCCAACCACGCCAGTTCTCCTTCATCCAGCTTGACCAGCAGTGACGCGGTGACCCGATACGCCTCCACCAGCACCGACCACCCCGCCACCGGATCATCCGCGTACGCACGCTGCGCGGCGATCACCAGACCCGGGAGCAGCCCGGTCACCTGCTGGTAGCGGGCGTGCTGGAACATGCCCCAGGCGTGGGCGACGTCTCGTGCCAGCCGATCGGCCGACAGCACCTGACTCCGCACTGTCGATCGACCCACCACGATGTCGTACGTCGACAACGCCTCGCGGACCCGCTCCACCGCCTCCACCGGACCGGGCACGTCGGCCGGCCGGAGGTCCCCGCCGAGCAGCACACCCGGATCGATACACAGGACAGCGGCGATGTCCTGGAGCGTGGACACCTTGTCCAGGGTCCGGACACCCCGCTCGACCTTGTCCACCCAACTCTTCGACTTACCCAACCGGTCGGCGAACACCTGCTGCGACAACCCACGCCGCCCCCGCCAGTGCGCCACCCGCCGACCCACCGGCAACAACTCACCGCCCTCCACGACGCCACCGCCGATCCGGCACCGCCCGCGTCGTCTCCTCCACCGGAATCCGCTCCGCCTCGGCCTGCGCGAGCAGCCGCCGCCGCGCCGCCTCCCGCTCGACCGCCTGAATCCGCTCGCCCCGGCTCTCACCCGGATCACGTTCTTCGTCGCCCACCTGCGTCCCCTTCGCATGGGCGCGACGGTGTACCTGGAGGTCACCACCGCCGCGCACGATCAACGGCACAGCGACGGCCGGTCACCAGACCAACGAGGCGTCACCGCACCGTGATCACGACGCTACGGAGCGCACGCGCAAGGGTTGGAACGCTTACGCACCACCCGTGGTCAGGCTCATCCGTTCGCAGAGGCCCCGCAGCTCGGGCGAGGTCGCCCCCTTACGCAGCAACGACCGTGCGGTCTCCCGGGCGGCGACCGACGAGCGGGCATGTTGCGGCCCGATCCGCTCCGCAGCGAGCAGCATCCGCACGGCGTCACGATCCCGCAAGATCGGCCGCCGCCGCGTCACACCACGCGCGGGCCGGCCCGTAGGCCCCGGAGTAGGCCGACACCCGCGCCCGGTTGGCCGCCGCCACCCCGACCGCCACCCGGTCGTCGAGCAACCCGGCAGCCTCGGCGCAACGCTCGGCGGCCAGCCAGGCATGGGCCGGATAGCTGACGTTCAGCAACGACCCCATGGCCACGCCGTACACCGGCACCATCTCCGACAACGCGGCCCGCCGGTCCACCAGGGCGTGCATCGCCGGGACGAGATCCACCAGCCGCCGCAACGCGCCCGCGTAATCACACCGCCCATACAGGCCACGCACCAGCGCCGCCTCGCGACGCACCTGTTCGACCGTCACGGTCACGGCGGAGCGCCGGGCCATCGGCGTGTCCATCATGACCCGCCACACCCGCTCGGCGTCGATCCGGGCGGCATCGAGCTGCCGGTCAGCCGGCGTGTACGCCTGACCCGTCAGGTCGACCACCGAACACTCCAGGGCCGCCGCCAGATCCACCACCATGTACCGGTCGGTGCGCTGCAGCCCCCGCTCGATACGCGACCACGACGTATGGGAGATGCCCGCCCGACTGGCCGCATACCGCACGCTCCAACCACGCAACTCCCGGCGAGCACGAATACGATCACCGATCGACGGATCGTCAGGAATAGAGCGACGAGGCATCAGCACACTCCCCCGGTGACACGAGATCCCCACCGGCCGGAACCGACAGGCTGCCACCACGGAACGTACACCCGCACCACCGGATGCGTGACACCCCGCGCTGGTCGCCGGCCGGCGCTCAAGAACGATGCCGAGCGAGCGCGAGTCAGTTGATCGACTCAATGTCGCCGATGGACTGGTATCCCCGGCGCTCCGATGCCGCTATTTCCGCGAAACAGCGGCATCTGCGCACCCCGCGAGCGCACCCGACACCCCGAGCGTGGGGTCTTCGTCCAGAATGGAGGGGAAGTGCCCGCCGACGGGGAGGCCGGACATGGTGCACCGCACAGTGATCGACACCGAACAACTGCCGCCGACGGAACGGTTCGGGATGTGGCTCGACCTGGTCGCCCGGACCGCCGCGCCGCTGCGCATCCGCTCCGACCACCAGCACGACTTCCGGGCCCGCGCCGAGTTCGTCGAGCTGGGCCCGATCCGGCTGGTGCGCTACCGCTACCCGTCGCTTGCGGCGGTCCGCACCCCCAAGCTGGTCCGCCGCACCGAGGTGGACTTCCACATGCTCGCCCTCACCACCAACGGCACCGGCATCGCCGGGCAGGCCGGGCGGGAGAGCCGGCTCGGGGCCGGTGAGTTCACCTTCTACGACGGTTCCCGGCCGCACGAGGTGAGCCACCTCGGCGACGGCAACGGCGCGGAGCACGCCGCCTCGATCGTCGCCCTGGTCCCGTACGGGGCGCTGCCGCTCACCCCGGACCAGCTCGCCCCGCTGCTGGCCGGCCGGATGTCGGCCAGCGAGGGGGTCGGCGCGCTGGTCGCCCAGTACCTGACCCGGATCACCAGCCATCCGGAGCAGTACCAGCAGGCCGACGCCGAGCGGCTGGGCGGGGTGGCACTGGACCTGATCGCCACCATGCTCGGCCGGTACCTGGTCGCCGAGGACGAGATGCCCCGCGAGGTACGCCGCCGGGCACTGCTCGCCCAGGTGCGGGCGTACGTCCAGCGGTGCCTCGGTGACGCCGGGCTGACCCCGGCCACCATCGCCGAGGCACACCACATCTCGGTACGCAGCCTGCACCGGCTCTTCGAGGAGGAGCACGCCACGGTGGCGTCGTACATCAGGCAGCTGCGGTTGGAGCGGTGCCGGCGGGACCTGGCCGACGCGACGCTTGCCCACCGGCCGGTGCAGGCCGTCGCCGCCCGCTGGGGCTTCCGGGACAAGGCGCACTTCAGCCGGGCCTTCCGGGCCGCCCACCAGCTCACCCCTCAGGCGTACCGGGAACTGCACCTGCAACAGGCACGGATCGTCAACAGCACGGCGTCCGCAGTCAACCCGGGACCGACATACTGACCGTGGGCCGGCGGTCACCCGACCGCCCGGCCCGACGGTAACGGGGGACCGCGGCGTGGCGTCCGTGACCCAGGCGGGTCACGGACGGCCGCCCGGTGCCGCAGCCCGTCCGGCACACGACCGCCGTCGCCCGGAGGGCTCCCCGGCCGCACCGGCCCCGGCCCCGTCGCGCCTTCCCCCCAGGAACAGCGGCGGGGTCGGTCAGGTCTCCGCCAGCAGCTCCAGCACCGACCGTTCGACCTGCTCACGCGGGGCGTCGGCGGGCACCGGCAGCACCACGCCCTCGTGGTAGAGGTCGACCACCCGGGGGTCCACGTACGAGGTCCGGGCCACCGTGGGGGTGTTGCCGAGCAGGTCGGCCACCGCCCGCATCACCCCGGCCACCGCCCGGCGACGGGCCGTCACCGAACGCTGCGTCCCCACGGTCGCCAGTTCGGTGGCCGCCCGGACGGTGGCGTGCCAGGTGCGGAAGTCCTTCGCGGTCATCTCGCCGCCGCTGGCGTCGCGCAGGTAGCCGTTGACCTCGTCGCTGCGCACGTCCCGCCAGACCCGCCCGTCCCAGTAGCCGAAGAGCCGTTCCTCGGTACGCCGACGCCGCCGCAGGGTGGTCAGCACCTGGCACAGCTGCGGGTCCTCGATCCGGCGGACCTGTTCGACGCCGCCCTTGGCCGGGAACTCGAACACCACGCAGCCGCCCCGGGACCGGGCGTGCTCCGGGCGCAGGGTGGACACGCCGAAGGTGGCGTCCTCCCCGACGGCGTACTGCTCGTTGCCGACCCGGAAGGCGCCCATGTCGAGCAGCCGGACGACGGTGGCCAGCACCCGGTCCCGGTTCAGCCCCCGCCCGGCCAGGTCACCGGCGATCCGGTCGCGCAGGGTCGGCAGCCGGCGGGCCACCTCCAGCACGTGGTCGAACTTCGCCTCGTCGCGCTTGCGCCGCCACTGCGGGTGGTAGAGGTACTGTCGGCGTCCGGCGGCGTCGGTGCCGGTGGCCAGGATGTGCCCGTTGGGGTACGGCGCGATCCACACGTCGGACCAGGCCGGCGGGATCACCAGCTCGCCCAGCCAGGCAAGCGTGTCCGGGTCCCGCACCCGCTCACCGTGCCGGTCCAGGAAGGTCCAGCCCTTGCCGCGCCGGCGACGCCCGTACCCCGCCCGACCCGGATCACTGCGCCGTAGTCGCACCTCAGACCCGTACCGTTTCCTCGGCCTCGTCCACGGCGGCCAGCACCCGGTCGACCGGGAGCGCCGCCCATCTCGACGCCGTACCTACCCCGGGCACGGCGGCGCAATCCCCGCCCGGGGCCCAGAGCACCCGGTGCCACGGCCGGTCGGCCGGCGGGCCCCAGCGGGCCGGCGGCACCGGGCCGAACAGCAGCACCGACGGGACCCGGTAGGCGGTGGCCAGGTGACCGACCCCGGTGTCCCCGCTGACCACCAGCCGGGCGGCGGCCACCAGGGCGGCCAGCTCACCCAGGTCGGTCCGGCCGGCCAGCACCGCCGAGCGGGGCAGGCCCGCGTCGGCCGCCACCCGGGCGGCCAGGTCCCGTTCCCCGGCCGAGCCGGTCACCACCACCCGGTGCCCCCGGTCGGCCAGCCGCCGGGCCAGCGCGGCGAACCGGTCCGCCGGCCACCGCTTCGCCTCGACCTTGCTGCCCGGGTGCACCACGGTCACCCCGGCCGGCAGCCGGCCCGGCGGTGGGCGGCGCAACGCCAGGTCGGTGCGGTCAGCCGGGATGCCGTACCAGTGGAGCAGCCGGCACCAGCGGTCCACCTCGTGCTCGTCGTCGTCCCAGTCGGGGCCGTCGCGGTGCCCGGCGGGCGGGCACCGGAAGGCCACCAGCCGGCCCGCGCCGGCCAGCATCCGGTGTGACCCCGGCCCGCGTCCGTGCAGGTTGACCGCCACCCGCGGCGGCGGCCCGGACCACGACGGCACGTCATTCGGGAGCCGCCCGGACCACGACGGCACGCCCGGCGACGACCCGTCGGCCGACGGCGGGACGGGCCAGGGCGGCGGGCCGAGGTCGTCGGTGGGCAGCAGCCGGTCGACCCCGCCGACCAGCTCGACCAGCGGGCCCAGCCAGGCCGGCGCGGCCAGCACCAGTTCCTCGCCCGGATGCCCGGCCCGCAGGGCGCGCAGCGCGGGCACCGCCGTGGCCAGGTCACCGACGCCGAGCGCCCGCAACACCAGGATCACGGGTACGAGGTCTCCTGCTCGGCGCAGACCACCAGTTCCCGCACGGTGCTACCGGGTGGCTGGGACAGCGCGAACATGATCGCGGCGGCGGTGTCGGCCGGGTCGTTGAGCTTCGCGTCCGGGCCCGGACGGTACTGCGGGTCGCGGTCGTCGAAGAACGCGGTGCGCATCCCGCCGGGGATGAGCAGGGTCACCCCGACGCTGCCGGCCAGCTCGGCGGCGAGCGACCTGGTGAACCCGACCACCCCGAACTTCGCCGCGCAGTACGCGGTGGCGTCGCCGACCGCCTTGACGCCCAGGGTGGAGGCGACCGTGACGACGTTGCCCCGGGACGCCTCCAGGTAGGGCAGCGCGGCCCGGACCACCGCCACCGTGGCGAGCAGGTCCACCACGACGATCCGTTCCCAGGTGTCGCGGGGGACGTCGGCCAGTCTGCCGGGCACGTCCATGCCGGCGGCGGTCACCACCGCGTCCAGCCCGCCGACCCGCTCGGCCAGGTCCCGGGTGGCCTCCTCGGCGGCCCGGGTGTCGGCCAGGTCGCACTCGATCCACGGCACCCCGTCGGCGGGGGGTCGCCGGTCCAGCACCAGCGGTCGTCCGCCGGCCCGCGCGACGGCGGTGACCACCGCCGCGCCGAGGCCGCTCGACCCGCCGGTGACCAGGACGGCCGGACCGGCACCGGGTGGACTGCTGCTCATCGTGCTCCCTCCGTCGTCGGATGCGCCGGTCCGACCGGGGACCCGGCGGGCTCCGGCCGGCCGGTGCCCCGGCGTTCGCCCCGGGCCGCCGCGATCATGTCGGTGGTGGAGCGCCCGTCCAGGTACGGCACCACCACGCTGTCCCCGCCCCACCGGCGCAACAGCTCGCCCTCCGGCAGGCCCGGCCCGTCGCCGACGCCGGTGGCGTAGTCCCCGCCCTTGACCCAGACGTCGGGCCGCAGCCAGCCCAGCGTGGCGTGCGGGGTGGGTTCGTCGAAGACCACCACCGCGTCGACGCAGCTCAACGCGGCGAGCAGCCGGGCCCGGTCGCCCTGCGGGATCACCGGCCGGTCGGGGCCCTTGAGGCCGGTGACGCTGGTGTCGGAGTTCAGGCAGACCACCAGGCAGTCGCCGAGCTGCCGGGCGGCCTGCAACGTCGCCACGTGCCCGGCGTGCAGCAGGTCGAAGCAGCCCCCGGTGGCGACCACGGTGCCACCGGCAGCGCGGACCTCGGCCACCACCGCGCCCGCCGCGGCGGCCCCGATCCGTTCCCCGCCGCCGACCAGCACCGGCGGGCAGTCCCGCACCGGTACGGGCAGCGCGGCGGCCACCCCGCCGTCGGCCACGTACGCCGACGCCGCGCCGACGGCCGCCTGGACCGCCTCGGAGACCAGCGCGCCCCCGGCGAGCGCCACCGCGGCGGCCGAGGCGAACCGGTCCCCCGCCCCGCAGGTGTCCCCTTCGGCGCTGACCGGCGCGGAGACCATCAGCGGCGTCGCCCCGGCGGAGCAGAGCAGCGCGCCGTCACCCCCGAGGGTGACCACCACCGCCCCGGCCCGCCAGCGTTCCCGCAGTCCCTGGCCGGCGCGGGCGGCGACCGCCAGCCGGGACCCGCCCGGCGGCACCTTGGCCAACTCCCGGGCCTCCGGCTCGTTCGGGGTGACCAGCCGCACCCCGGGCACCGCGACCGGGCCCCGGGGGTGCGGGTCCCAGACCACCGGGGCGCGGGTCGCGGCCAGCGCCGCCCGCAGCGCCGGCTGTCGGGCCACCCCCCGGCCGTAGTCGCTGACCAGCACGGCGGACGCCCCGGCGAGCAGCCGCAGCACCGCCTCGGTGGGTGGCCCCGGTTCGCCCGCCATGCCACCCCGGTCGTGGCGCAGCAGCACCCGGCCCCGGGCCCGCAGTCGGACCTTCTCCGGGGTCGCCCCGGCCAGCGGCAGCCCGTACACCTGCACCCCGGCGGCGGTGAGCAGCGAGCTGAGCCGGGCCGCCCCGGCGTCGTCGGCGAGCGCGGTCACCAGCGCCACCTCGGCACCCGTGGCGGCGGCGAAGACGGCGGCCAGGCCCGCCCCGCCCGGCCGGTCGGCGGCGGCCGTCTCGTCCAGCACCGGCACCGGCGAGTCGGGGCACAGCCGGTTCACCACCCCTTCGACGTCCCGGTCGAGCAGGGTGTCCCCGAGCACCACCAGCGGGCCCCTCACGCCGGGTCCCCACGCCGTCGGTCGGCCGTCGGGTCGACGACCACCTCCACCCCGGCCCGGACCGGCCCGCCGTCGGCCACCGGCGATGCGTCGACCGGGTCGTCCGCCGCCGGGTCCACGGGCCGGACAGCCGACGCGGCGGCGGCGCTGGCCGCCGCCTGGCCGGCCAGCGCGGTCAGCGCCGTGGGCAACGCCCGGTCGACGTACTCGCAGAGCACGTGGGTGGAGACCAGGTGCAGTTCCTGCACCACCTGGCTGTCCGGCGAGGCGACGCCCAGCGCCTCGTGGCAGGCGTCGGCGAGCGGGTTCGGCGTCGGGCCGGTGAACGCCCAGCAGCGCAGCCCGACCTCCCGGGCGGCGGCCACCGCGGCGAGCAGGTTGCCGCTGGACCCGCTGGTGGACATCAGCAGCAGGACGTCACCGGGACGGCCGTGGGCCCGCACCTGACGGGCGAAGACCTCGTCGTAGCCGTAGTCGTTGCCGATCGCGGTCAACGCGGAGGTCTCGGCGTGCAGGGCGATCGCCGACAGCGGCCGGCGCTCGTCGCGCAGCCGGCCGACCAGTTCGGCGGTGAGGTGCTGGGCCTCGGCGGCGCTGCCCCCGTTGCCGGCGACCAGCAACCGCCCGCCGCCGACCAGGATGCCGGCCAGCTCGGTGCCCCAGCGGGCCAGCAACGGCTCCGCCGCACGGTACGGCAGCAGCGCCTCGGCCAGCAGGGTCAGGTGCGCGTCGAGCAGGCCGGCCCGTGCCGCCCGGGTCGAGGTCGTCATCAGGCGACCACCCGGCTCGGCCTGCGTACGGCGGCGACCTCGGCGTACACCTCGGTCAACCGGTCGGCGGCGGTGGCCCACGAGTAGCTGCGGCGGGCCCGCTGCAACGCGGCGGTGGCGTAGCCGTAGCGGCGGGCCGGGTCGCCGAGCAGGCCGGCCAGCGCGTCGCCCAGCGCCTGCGGGTCCCGGGCCGGCACCAGGTCCCCGGTCACCCCGTCGACCACGGTGTCCCGGATGCCGCCGACCGCCGTGCCGACGACGGGCACCCCGCAGGCCATCGCCTCCAACGGGGTCAGCCCGAACGGCTCGTACCAGGGGGCGGCGACCAGCACGTCGGCCGACCGGTACCAGCGGCCCATCTCCTCCCGGGGCACCGCCCCGACCAGCCGGACCCGGTCGGCGACCCCGCAGGTGCCGGCGAGCGCCCGCAGCCGCCGGGCGTACGGGTCGGTCTCCAGCAGCCCGGCGGGCGGCCCGCCGACGACCACGCACTCGGCGTCGGGCACCAGCGCCATCGCCCGGATCACCGTCTGGAAGCCCTTGCGTTCCACCAGCCGGCCGACGGTGAGCACCCGGGGCCGGTCGGCGTCACGGTCGACGGCCGGGCCGAGCGGGGCGAAGGTGTCCAGGTTCACCCCGGACGGCACGACGGTCATCCGGGACCGGGGTACGCCGAGCCGGACCAGCTCGCCGACCTCGTCGCTGCACTGGGCGACGACCCGGTCGACGGCGCACCCCAGTTCCCGTTCGTAGCCGATCCGCCGGGCCGGGCTGGTGTCCTGGACCCCCTGGTGACGCCGCTTGACCGTGCCCAACGCGTGGTACGTCTGCACCACCGGCACCCCGGTCTGCCGGCCGGCGGCCAGCGCGGCCAACCCGCTCATCCAGAAGTGCGCGTGCACCACCTCGGGCACCCAGTCCCCGCCCCGCCAGCGGCCGGTGAGCCAGTGGCTGAACTCCTTCATGTGCGGCAGTAGGGCGTCCTTGGCGACCGGTTCGGCCGGCCCGGCGGGCACGTGCACCACCTCGTACCCGTCCGGGGCGCGCACGGCGACCGGCAGGTCGACGGCGTCGCGTCGGGTGTAGACCCGGACGTCGTGGCCGGCCGCCACCAGCGCGGCGGAGAGTTCCGCGACGTGCGTGTTCTGCCCACCGGCGTCCTCACCGCCCAGCACGGCGAGCGGGCTGGCATGCTCGGAGATCATCGCGATGCGCATACTTCCTCCTCCAGCAGGCGGTCCCAGTCGGCGAGGAAACGGTCCAGGCCGTAACGGCCCAGCGCGGCGGTCCGCGCCTGCGCACCCGCGCGACGCGCCTCGGCGGGGTCGGCGACGAACCGGGCGGCGGCGGCCAGCAGGGTGTCGACCCGGGTGGACAACGCCCCCGCCCCGGGAGGCACCGCCTGCACGGCCTCGGTGGTGGCCAGCGCGACCACCGGCATCCCGATGGTCATCGCCTCGATCAGGCTCAACCCGAGCGAGGTCCACCGGCACAGGTGCAGGTAGGCCCGCCGCCGGGCCAGCTCGACGTGCATCAGGTGCTGCGGGACGTCGTCGTGGCTGGTCAACCGGTCGGCCGGCAGGCCCAGGTGGTCGGCGAGCCCGGCCACCTTCATGCCGAACACGTCCAGCGGGGCGATCTCGGCGAACCGGGCGAGCAGGTCGGTGCCGGTGATCCGATTCCGGCGTACCGGCTCGTTGATCACCACGGCGAGCCGGTCCAGCTCGCCGGTCCAGGTCACCGCGGGTGGCACCACGCCGTGTTCGACGACGGCGGTGCGGGTGGACCCGTTGTCCCAGAACAGCTCGTTGAAGTGGGTGACGTGGGTGAGCAGCAGGTCCTCCCGGTCGGCCATCGGGTGCCTGGTGTTCGGCACGTCGCCCTTGGGGGTGTTGTGCTCGACGTAGACCGCCGGCACCGCCCGGCCGAGCCACTGCCGGGCCAGGTCGTGTTCCTCGGGGCGTTGCAGCAGCACCACGTCGACGTCGGCGTGGCGCAACTGCTCCGGGGTCACCTCGACGGCGCTGTCCGGCCACGGGTAGGTGCGCGCCCGACCCAGCCCGTACGGGCCCCGGTCGGGGGTGACCGGCACCAGGTAGCGGTGCCTGCCGTGCACGAAGGACGTGGTCCAGGAGCCGTGCACGTGCCAGAGCAGGATGTTCATCGCCGACTCCCCCGCCCGGCGGTCACCGGCGTCACCCCGGCCGGCGTCACCCCGGCCGGGGCGTCGGCGGGGACGCCCAGCAGGCGTACCGCGTCGAGGACCCGGCCCGGTTCGACGGCCGACAGGCAGGGGTGGCCGGGCACCGGACAGACCGTGGCCCGGGTGTCCCGGCACGGTGCGGCGGCGTCGCCCAGCCGGACCGTCGGCACCCGGTAGGGCCCCCACTGTCCGTAGGGGACGGTGGGGGCGAACAGGCTGACCACCGGCACGCCCAGCGCGGCGGCCAGGTGCGCCGGCCCGGTGTTGCCGACCACCAGCGCGCCGGCGTGGGCGAGCACCCCGGCCAGGTCGGCCAGGCCGGTCCGGCCGCCCAGGTCGATGCCGGTGTCGCCGGCCACCCGGGCGGTCAGCGCCGTCTCGTCGGGTCCGCCGGTGACCGCCACCCGGTGCCCGGCGGCGGTGAGGGTCCGCACGATCCGGGCCGCCAGTTCCGGTGGCACGGCCCGGCTCGGCACCGCCGAACCGGGGTGCAGCACCAGGTACCCGGGGCCGCCGAGCCCGGCCGGCGCCGGCGGCACCCGGTCGGCGCGGACCCGCAGTCGCGGATCGTCGCCGGGCGGCAGCGTGAAACCGGCGGCGGCGGCCAGCGACAGCGCCCGCTCCGGCTCGGGCAGCCCGGCGGGGACCCGGTGCCGCACGTCGAGCAGCGAACCCGGGTAGTCGTCGCTGATCGCGCTGACCCTCGGCACGCCGGCCAGCCGCAGCAGCAACGCCAGCGGAAGGGGCGACTGGTGGAACGAGGTGAACACGACCGCCTCGTCGGCCCGGACCGCGCGCAGCCGGTCGGTGAGCCGGTCGATGTCCGCCGGGTCGACCGGGTCGGGCGTGCCGTCGATCCAGGGCAGCGGCCACTCGACGACCTCGTCGACGCCGGGCAGCAGGGCGGCGGCGGCGCGGCCCCGGGGGCCGCAGAGCAGCACGACCCGCTGCGCGTACCCGGCGACGGCCCGGACGGCCGGGCCGGTGACCAGGACGTCCCCGGCGGAGTCGCTGCGCACCACCAGCACGGTGCCGGCCCGGCGCGGCGGCGGGCCGGCGACCAGGGCGGACCGGGTGAGGATCAGCTCCACGGCGGCGGGCAGGTCGGCGGCGACCTGCCCGGCGGCGGCCACCTCGACGGCCCGGGTGGTGGGGGTGGGCACGAGCACCCCGGCCGCGCCGGCCGCGGCGGCGGCGCCCAGGTCGGCGGCGATATCCCCGACCAGCACGCAGCGGTCCGGGGTGGTGCCGAGCGCCCGCGCGGCGGCGTGCACCATGCCGGGCGCGGGTTTGCGGCAGGCGCAGCCGGCCCGCTCGTCGTGCGGGCAGCACTGCCAGGTGTCGAACGGGCCGAGCAGCTCCTCGACCCGCGCGTTGACCGCCCGCAGTTGGGCGGCGGTGAACAGCCCCCGGGCCAGCCCCGACTGGTTGGTGACCACGCCGAGCCGTAGCCCGGCGGCGCGCAGCCGGTCCAGCGCCGCCCGCGCGCCGGGCACCGGCCGTACCTTGTCGGGGTCGCCGTTGTAGGGCACGTCCTCGATCAGGGTGCCGTCCCGGTCGAGCAGCACCGCGTCGTACAGTGCGCGGCCGTCCCGGCCAGCGACCGGATCAACCCGGCCTGACCTGCGCTGATACGGCTCCGCGTCCCGTCGCACGGGCGGCGGGTTCCCGAGGCCCCGGGGAGTAAACCTGGCCCTACCGGGCGGTACGCCGCCCGGCGTCGGGCCGGGCCGCGCCGTCGACCCGAACCGGGTCGGTGCAGCGTTACCCGTCGGCCCGGAGAAGCTAACGCGGCGGGTTAGGCCGGGCCGGCCCGGGTACTGCTCAGCGGTGGCAGCCGTGGAGAAAGTGATCGATGCACCCCCGCAGCAGGTCTTCGACGTGCTGGCCGACGGTTGGACGTACAGCGACTGGGTGGTCGGCACGGTGCACGTACGTGACGTCGACGCGCAGTGGCCCCGGGTCGGCACCCGACTGCACCACCGGGCCGGCCCCTGGCCGTTCTCCCTGGAGGACGCCTCGACGGTGCTGGTCTGCGAGCCCCCGCACCGGCTGGTGCTGCGGGCCGGCCTGTGGCCGGCCGGGGAGGCGGTCGTGGTGTTCACGCTGACCCCGGAAGGGGACGGCGCGACCCGGGTCCGCATCGGCGAGGACTTCGCCGCCGGCCCGTTGCGCTGGGTCCGCAACAAGCTCAACGACCTGGTGCTGCACCAGCGCAACAAGGAGACGCTGCGCCGGCTCTCCGACATCGCCACCCGGCAGAAGGCCGACGCGCGCGCCGAACGGTGACCGGGCGGTCGCGGGGAGCCTCGGCGGGGTCCCGCCGGGCTTTTGGCTACCCTGTGGGGGAATGCCGACCCCGACTGAGGATGTCCGAGATGATCGAACCCGTGGAGCTGCCGTCACCGTGGCGGGACGCACGCCTGACCGTCGTGGTCCCCACCTACAACGAGGCGGGCAACCTCCCGGTGCTGGTCGAACGGCTGCTGGCCCTTCCGCTGCCGGGCCTGAAGGTGCTCGTCGCCGACGACAACTCGCCGGACGGCACCGGTGAGGTGGCCGACAAGCTGGCCATCGAGAACCCGGACCGGGTGCAGGTCGTGCACCGGGCCGGCAAGGAGGGCCTGGGCCGGGCGTACGTGGACGGCATCGGCCGGGCCCTGGACGGCGGCGCGGAGTACGTGGCGCAGATGGACGCCGACCTGTCGCACCCGCCGGAGGCGCTGCCCGGGATGCTGGGCGCGCTGCTGTCCACCCAGGCGGGAGTGGTGATCGGCTCCCGGTACGTGCCGGGCGGGCAGCTCGACGAGGCGTGGCCGCTCTACCGGCGCGCGCTCAGCGGCTGGGCCAACCTCTACGTGCACACCCTGTTGCGGGTGCGCATCCGCGACCTGACCGCCGGCTTCAAGATCTGGCGGGCCGACGCGTTGCGCGACATCGGCCTGCACCGGGTGCAGTCGAACGGTTACAGCTTCCAGGTGGAGATGCACTACCTGGCCACCAAGCTGGGGCACACCATCCTGGAGGTGCCGATCCGGTTCGAGGAGCGGCGCGACGGCATGTCCAAGATGACCACCGCGACCAAGGTGGAGAGCGCGCTGATGCCGTTCAAGCTGCGCACCCGGCACCGCAACCTGGACTCCTGACCCCGCAGCGGGGTCGTGGGTGGACGGTTCAGCGGTAGAGCGTCCGGTGCGCGGCGTCGATCATGCCGGCGTACACGCCGCCGGTGACGGCGCGGTCACGGGCCAGCGCCGCCCGGGCGGCGTTCGCGCCGGGCGCGCCGTGCACCCCGCCGCCGGGGTGCGCCGACGCGCTGGCCAGGTAGAGCCGGTCGACCGGGGTGTCGGCCCGGCCCAGGCCGGGGATCGGACGCAGGAACAGCTGCTGGTACGCCGCGGCGGTGCCGCCGCCCAACGCCCCGCCGACCAGGCTCGGGTCGCCCTGTTCCAGCTCGGCCGGCCCGGCGACGTGCCGCCCGACGACCAGGCCGCGGAACCCGGGGGCGGCATCCTCCAGCACGTCCTCCATCCGGTCGACCTGGCGGGCGACGTCCTCGGCCCGCCAGTCCCGCCGGAACGGCAGGTGGGTGTACGCCCACAGCGACTCGGTGCCGGCCGGCGAGTGCGTGGGGTCGGCGGTGGTCATCTGCCCGGCCAGCAGGAACGGCTTCGCCGGGATCTCGCCCCGGGCCAGTTCGGCGGAGTACGTGGTGAGGCCGTCGAGGTCGGCGCCCAGGTGCACGGTGCCGGCGCCGGCCACCGCCGGGTTGGTCCACGGCAGCGGGGCGGACAGCGCCCAGTCGACCTTGAGGGTGGAGCCGTCCCAGCGGAAGTGGGCCAGGTCCTCGACCAGCCGGGGCGGCAGTTGGGCGGCCCCGACCAGGTCCAGGTAGAGGGCGGGGGCGGGCACGTCGGCGAGCACCGCCCGGCGGGCCCGCCACAGCTGCCCGTCGACGGTGCGGACGCCCACCGCCCGACCCCGGGCGGTGAGCACCCGGTCGGCCCGCGCCCGGTAGCTGATCCGGCCGCCCCGCTCGGTGAGCCGGGCCACCAGCGCGTCGGTGATCCGCTGCGCGCCGCCGACCGGCACCGGCCAGCCGACCTGCTGGCCGAGCATGGCCAGCAGCCACCCGTAGACGCCGGAGCCGGCCTCCTCGGGGGACAGGTCGGTGTGCAGGGCGCAGCCGGCCAGCAGCGCCGGGCCGCCGTCGCCGGTGAACAGTTCGCTGCCGAGCTTGCGCACCGGCAGGACCAGGCGGCGGGCCAGCCGTAACGCGCCGCCCACCCGCAGTCGGCGCAGCAGGCCCAGCCCGCCGCGTACCGGGGGGAACGGGGTGGTGATGGCATCGAGCATCGGGCCGGACACCTGCGCCCAGTCGGCGTACGCGTGCCGCCAGCGGTCCCCGTCGCCGGGGGCGAACGTCTCCAGCGAGGCGGCGGTGGTGTCCAGGTCCCGGTTGATCACCGCGGCCCGCCCGTCGGGCAGCAGGTGGGCCAGCACGTCGGGGGCGTGCGTCCAGGTCAGGCCGTAGCGGGGCAGGTCGAGGCCGGCCAGCACCGGGGAGGCGTACCCGAGGGGGTAGAAGGAGCTGTACAGGTCGCTGAGGTAGCCGGGGGCGGTGACCTCGGCGGAGCGGACCGCCCCGCCGGGTGCGTCGGTCGCCTCCAGCACCAGCACGTCCCAGCCGGCGTCGGCGAGCAGGTTGGCGGCCACCAGGCCGTTGTGTCCGGCGCCGATGACGACGGCGTCCGCGGTGTCCGTGCCCGGCGAGGTCATCGGATCCGGCTACCCGGCCGGCAACCGGGCGAAACGCGTTTGCTTCGGCGGGAGCGGGGCATCCCGCCGCATGTACCGGGTGGAGCAACTCATCGGTGGGGTGTGGGGCGCGGGCGGCGAGGGTGGTGAGCTGACGGTCCACGACCCGGCCGACGGCTCCCCGGTCGGCACCGTGCCGGTGGCGACCGGGGACGAGGTGGCCAAGGCGGTCGAGGCGGCCCGGGAGGTGGCCGCCGAGTGGGCGGCGACCCCGATGGCGCAGCGTGCGGAGCTGCTGCACCAGGCGGCGGACGCGGTGGCGGCGGACGCGGAGGAGTTGGCCGCGACGACCACGGCGGAGATGGGCAAGCCGCTGGGCGATGCCCGGGGCGGGGTGGCGGCCGGCGTGGGCACGCTGCGCCAGTACGCCGAGCTGGGTCCGCTGCGCGGCGGCCGGACGTTGCACGGCGACGGCGACGCGATCGACTTCATGCTGCCGCAGGCGCGGGGGGTGGTGGCGGCGATCACCCCGTGGAACGACCCGGTGGCGGTCTCCTGCGGGTTGCTCGGCGCGGCCCTGGTCACCGGCAACGTGGTGCTGTTCAAGCCGAGCGAGCGGACCCCGGTCACCGGGTGGCTGCTGGCCCGGCTGTTCGACGGGGTGTTCCCGGCGGGCGTGCTGTCCCTGCTGACCGGGGGCGCGGAGGTGGGCGCGGCGTTGGCCGCGCAGCCGGTGGACGTGGTCGCGCACGTCGGTGCCACGGCCACCGGCCGGGCGATCGCGGCGGCCTGTGCCCGGACCGGGGCGAAGGCCCTGCTGGAGAACGGCGGCAGCGACCCGCTGGTGGTCGACGCCGGGGTGGACCCGGGGTGGGCGGCCGGGCAGGCGGCGTTGGGCGCGTTCGCCAACGCCGGGCAGCTCTGCGTGGCGGTGGAGCGGATCTACGCGCACCGCGACGTCGCCGAGGACTTCGTCGACGCGCTGGTGCAGCGGGCCGGGGCGCTGACGGTCGGGCCGGGCCGGGACCCGGCCACCGAGCTGGGCCCGCTGGTCGACCGGCGGCACCGCGACCAGGTGCACGGGCAGGTCACGGCGGCGGTGGCGCAGGGGGCGACGCTGCGCACCGGTGGGGTGCTGCCGGACGGGCCGGGGGCGTTCTATCCGGCGACGGTGGTCACCGACTGCCGGCAGGAGATGACGCTGGTGCGGGAGGAGACGTTCGGGCCGGTGGCGGCGGTGGTGACGGTGGACTCGTTCAGCGAGGCGCTGCGGTGTGCCGCCGATTCGCCGTACGGGCTGGCGGCGACGGTGCTGACCGGGTCGATGAGCCACGCCCAGCGGGCCTTTCGGGAGCTGCCGGTGGGCACGGTGAAGGTCAACGCGGTGTTCGGGGGCGCGCCGGGTGGTGCCGCGCAGCCGCGCCGGGGCAGCGGCCAGGGCTTCGGGTACGGCCCGGAGCTGCTGGACGAGTTCAGCACGGTCAAGGCGGTGCACCTGCAACCGCCGGCCGGCGGCCACTGGTGAGCCGGGCCGCCCCGGTCCGGGGCGGCCCCGCGCGTACTTCCGGTCAGTCGCCGCGGGCCTTGCGGGTGGCCCGGTTGTTGGCCTTCTCGATGGCCTTGACCAGTTCCGGCTTGGTCATCCGGCTGCGGCCGGGCACGTCCAGTTTCTTCGCCACCTGCATCAGGTGGTCCTTGGTGGCATTGGCGTCCACCCCACCGGCGGTGGGGGCCCGGCGGGCGGGGCCGCCGCCTTCGGCCTGGCGGTCGCTGGGGCCCTTGCGGCCCTTCGCTTCCCAGTGGTCGCCCACCTTCTCGAAGCTGTGCTTGACGGCGGCGAAGGCGGCGCGGTGCGCCCGCTCCCCCTCGCCGTAGGTCTGCACCGCCGAGTCGTGTGTCTTCTCCCAGGTGCGCTGCGCCTTCTCCGGGGAGCGTCGCAGCGTGCTGGGCAGTACCTCGCGCCCGGGCATCACGTCCTCCTCCGCGTCGATTTCCTGGCTTGACCCCAACGGTTCCCTGGGCCCGCACCGGCAAACACCGACGTCGGGTTTGTCGATTTCCACCGTCGGGTACCGCCGGGCCCAGACACGCGCCGGACGCCGGGTCCGCCGGGTCGTCGGGCGACGAGGAGCCGAGCATGGCAGCGACGACGGAGCCGACCACGGTCGCCGGTGACGACCCGGGGGTACACGTACCCCGCCGGGTACGCCAGTTGAGCTGGTCGACCTGGCGCGGGGTGCTGGTGCGCAGCGGCCGGGGCTTCGTGAAGGACAACTGCGCCGACTGGGCGGCGGCGCTGACCTACTACGGGGTGCTCGCCCTGTTCCCGTCCACGGTCGTGGTGGTGGCCCTGGTGGGGCTGGTCTCCGACGGCGAGCGGACGGTGGACACCGTGCTGGACCTGGCCCGCGACATCGGGGCCGGTTCGGTGGTCGGCAACGAGGGTTTCGTCTCCGTGGTGCGGACGGTGGTCGACCAGCAGAGCGGGACGAAGGTGCTGCTCAGCTTCGGTCTGGTGGGCGCGTTGTGGTCGGCGTCCGGGTTCATCGGCGCGTTCACCCGGGCCTCCAACGCGGTCTACGGCGTCGAGGAGGGCCGCCCGTTCTACCGGCTGCGCCCGTTGCAGATCGGGTTGGCCGGGGTGTCGCTGCTGCTGCTCGCGGTGGTGGCGCTGGGATTGATCGTCAGCGGCCCGGTGACCGACGCGGTCGGCGACCTGGTGGGTGCCGGTGGGCTGGCCCGGACGACGTGGAGCGTCGTGAAATGGCCGGTGCTGGCGCTGGTGATGATGACGCTGTTGTCGCTGATGTTCTGGATCGCCCCCAACGTCCGGCAGCCCCGGTTCCGGTGGCTCACCCCGGGCGGGGCGGTGGCGCTGCTGTCCTGGATCGTCGTCTCCTTCGGCTTCGGCCTGTACGTTGCCAACTTCGGCTCGTACGACGTCACCTACGGCAGCCTGGGCGCGGTGATCGCCTTCCTGGTGTGGCTGTACCTGTCGAACTCGGCGCTGATGTTCGGGGTGCAGATCAACGCGGAGTTGCAGCGGGGGCGCAGGTTGCAGGCGGGCGAGGACGACCCGGGTGAGCCGGTGCTGCCGCCGAAGGCCACCGCCGGTTCGTGACCCGTCGGGTCCGGCGTCCGGGTCGGTGTTTCCCCGGGGCGGGCGCGGGTAGCACAACAGACATGGAACGTGGCAGCAGCAAGCACGCACCGAGGGTCGACGACCAGATGAGCCAGGAGGTCAGCGGCCTGGTCCAGGGGTCCGGCGCCGGTGGCTCCCGGGTCGAGGAGTTCCGTGAGGCGGAGCCGGCCGGCGAGGACCAGCCGGGCGCGACCACAGCGCCGGCGGGCGACCTGCGCACCGGCACCCCGCAGGGGATGACCTCGGAGGACGTGGAGGCGCGCAGCCGGCTGGGCCGGTTCATCACGATGACGGCCCTGCCCGGGGACCGGCTGACGCTGGTCGCCAACGCCCGGGAGAACGACGCGCCCGACGACCTGGTGGCCGCCCTGGAGCGCCTGCCGGAGGGCACCAGCTACCAGACGATTTCCGAGGTGTGGGCCGCACTCGGGCACCGGAACGAGACGACGCGTTGGTGACCGGATCGGCCCACGATCCGGACGAGCACCAACGGCCAGAGGAGGATTTCGCATGAGCGGCGTCATCGAGCACGTGGACGTGTCGGTACCGGTACGGACCGCCTACGACCAGTGGACCCAGTTCGAGGAGTTCCCCCACTTCATGGAGGGGGTGCAGGAGGTCCGGCAGCTGTCGGAGACGATGACCCACTGGACGGTGGAGATCGCCGGGGTCAAGCGCGAGTTCGACGCCGAGATCACCGAGCAGCTCCCCGACGAGCGGGTGGCCTGGAAGTCGACGGGCGGCACCCAGCAGGCCGGTGTGGTGACGTTCCACCGGCTCGACGAGGGCAACACCCGGGTGACCCTGCAGATGGACTTCGAGCCGCACGGCGTGGTCGAGCAGGCCGGCGACAAGCTGGGTGTGGTCGACCGGCGGACCAAGGGTGACCTGGAGCGGTTCAAGCAGTTCATCGAGCGTCGCGGTCAGGAGACCGGGGCGTGGCGCGGGTCGGTCGACCGTCCGCAGCCCTGATCCACTCCTCCCCCGACACGGACGCACAGCCCCGACGGCCGCCGGCTCACCCGGCGGCCGTCGCCGCGTCCGGTCCAACCGTTTGCGATCATCGGGTCGGGGTACCGCGGAGGTATGACGGACAACGACGGCAGGGTGTGGCGGGACGAGCGGAAGACACCGCTGGAGGAGCTGGACCGGGCGATCGCCAGGTCCACCATCGACGGGCAGGCCGACGACCCGACCGGCAACGACGCAGGCGAGGAGGCCGCCTTCGGGCACGGCCCCGAGCCGGTGGACCGGGGGGCCGGCCCGCAGGCCGAGCGCCGGGAGATGACCGACACCGAGCGCGCCTACCGCCCCTCCACGACGGGACGTACCGGGCCCGACACGATGTGACGGTCGGCGTCGGGGCCCGCGTCGGGTCGGGGTCGGCGGCATGGGGGCCGATGATGCGGTGTCCCGGTCGAACGACACCGCATCATCGGCCCAGAAGCCCGATTGCCCTGGCTGGCCGAGCCCGAAAAGGGCGGAAGCGGGCTCAGTGGGTGGGGGGCGGCGCGGCGGTCTGGCGGGCGGCTGCGGCGTGCGCCACCAGCAGCGCCACCGCCAGCACGGTCAGCGCCGGGCCGAGCAGCCGCACCGAGATGTCGCCGAGCAGCACGCCGAGCCCAGCCGGGATGAGGGCCGCCCCGATGCCGGCGGCGCCGATCTGCACGCCGATCACCCGGTCGGCGTGCTGCCGGCCGACCCGTTCGGCGGTGCTCAGGGTGAGCAGCGGGAACACGGGCGCGGCGGCGAACCCGAGGACGACCAGGCCGGCCACCGTCACCCAGCCCGGCCCCGGCAGCGCGATCAGCACCGCGCCGACGGCCATGCCCAGCAGGCTGCCCCGCAGCACCCGGGCGGTGCCGAGCCGCTCGGCGACCAGCCCCTGCACCACCCGGCCGACGAAGAGGCTGCCCCAGTAGCCGGAGACCGCCACCCCGGCGGCCTCAGCGGACACCCCCCGCCCCTCGGTGAGCAGCAGGAACGCGTAGAGCCCGGCGGACACCTCGATGGCCACGTAGACGGCGAAGGCGAGCGCGCCGAACCAGACGGCGGGCAACCGGAGCGTGTCGGCGATCCGCACCCCCGCCGGGCCACCGGCCGACCCGCCACGCCCGGCCACCGCCGGACCGTCGACCGGTCCGGGGTGGCCGGCCGGCGCGACGACGCTGTCGTCGGGCCGCGCACCGACCGTCCGGTCGACCGGCGCGGCGGGCGACGGCGGGGAGCCGGCCGTGCGGTCCCGCCATGCGCCGACGGTGAGCGCGAACGCGGTGGCCAACGCGAGCTGGGCGGCGGCGGTGACCGCGTACCCCCAGCGCCAGCCGGCCCCGGTGCTCAGCATGGCGGTCATCACCAGCGGGCCGATCGCCACGCCGAGGCCGAAGAAGGCGTGCATCCAGTTCATGTGCCGGGGGCCGAACGCCCCGGCGGCGTACGCGTTGAGACCGGAGTCGATCGCCCCGGAGCCCAGGCCGAGCACCAGCGCACAGCCGATCAGCACGGTCAGCGCCGGGGCGCTGGCGTACCCGGTCAGCGCGAGGCTGGCCAGCAGGGTGCTGCCGGCCAGCAGCCGGCCCACGCCCAGCCGGGCGAGGGTGAAACCGGCCAGGACGCTGGAGGTCAGGTACCCGATCGTGCCGGCGGTGAGCACCAGCCCGACCGCGCCGGTCGGTACGCCGAACTCGGCGCTGATCGAGGGCCAGCCGACGCCGAGCAGGCCGTCGGGCAGGCCGAGACTGACGAAGGCGAGGTAGGCGAGCAGGAGCAGTGAGGTACGGGGCGGAGCGACGGACACGGAGGCTCATCCTGCCGCATCACCGAGAACGGGTCGACGTGATTGTCGCCTCCCCCGAACCGGTGGTTTGGAACGCCCGAGCGGGCAGTAAACCGGACAGGTCGTCCAGAATCCGCCGTTCGGCTGCCGGTAATCCGAAGGGGTCGCGCAAGACTTTCGGGATGCAACAGGGCTCCGGTTTCCTCACCCCTCGTCAGCGTCGTCTGGCTTGGCTCGGCTTCCTGCTCGCCGCCGTCCAGGCCCCGGTCTCCGCCAGGTTCTCCTCCGACGACTCGTGGCTGTTCAGCCTCTGCGTCGCGCTGATGGTGGCCACCGTGATCATCGCCGACGACGCCAGCCGTCGTCGCCCGGCCGACGCCACCAGCGCGGACTGACCGCCCGGCGGCCCGTCAGGGGGTCGGGCCGGGGAACTCCCGCTGCGGGCAGCTCAGCGGGTGCGCCGGGTCGACCCGGTGCAGGGCGTACCCGGTGCCCTGGGTCGGGACGTGTGTGCTCGGCGCGCGGTCGCCGATCTGGATCAGGGCGTGCCAACCGGTGCGCTGCGCGGTGTACCTGGTGCAGCCGTCGATGACCTCGGTGTGCTGCCGGGCCGCCACGGTGGCCCGGCCCTGGACGAAGCTCGTCGGGTCGGCCGGGTCGCTCCCGGCCAGCAGCAGCGAGGATGCGGCCGTGGTGGTGTGCGCCCAGAACGACTCCCCGGCCGTCAGCCAGAGGTCGGCGACGGTGACCACGTCGTGGTCGACCAGGCTGGAGAAGGTCAGGTCGGGGTCGGCCGGGCCGGTGGTGCCGGAGTGTGTCACCGGCGGCAGGGTGATCGTGGCGGTGTCCGTGCGCTGCTGTACCCAGTACACGCCGGGGGTGTACGCGCTGACCACGGCCGTGTAAGCGCCGAACGGCAGGTGCCCGGCCGTGGAGTCGACCACCACGAAGTCGGTACGACCGAGCCCGTAGACGCTGGTGGCGAGCGTGCTGCCGGCGGCGTCGCGCAGGGTCAGGTCCCAGTCGGCGGTGGCGGCGGGCTGGACGGCGACCACCGACCAGTGCCGCTGGTAGGTGCGGTAGGTGTAGTCCTGCGCGGTCCGGGCGATCTGCACGTCGCCGTCGCCGAGCGCGGTGCCGGCCAGGGCCGCTCCGGGCTGGGCGAGCGGCACGGTCAGGGCCAGGGCGAGGGTGCCGGCGAGGCGCGCGCCGAACCACCGGCGGGCGGAACGGGACAGGGCCATCGGTGGGATTCCTTCCGGGTGGGAACTGGACTGTAGCGACGCCGGACCGCCCGGGGCGTCGTCCCGCGCTGTCGGATATCGGCCCCGCCACGGCGACCGCCGGTGTGCGACCTTGTCGACACCCCGCCGCACACCGGCACCGGCCCGGCACCCGCCGCGCCCCGGTCGCCGTACTCCGGCACCCCCGACCCCGAGGAGCGCCGACCGTGACCAGACGACCGACGGTGTGGATGTGGCTGTTGAGCCTGCTGGCGGTGGTGGCGCTCGCCCCGACGCCGGCGTCGGCCGCGCCGCCGGTGGGCGAGCGGGACGCCCGCGACCTCGCCGCCGTACGCAGCGCCGCCGCGCAGGCGTCGTGGTCCACCGGCCCGGTCGCACCCGGCGTCACCCAGGGCTGGGTGTGGAACAACGCCAACCCGCTGAACGCGGCGTACCAGGTGGGGCTGTCCCCCACCGGGGCCGGTGACCTGACCCCCTGCCAGTTCGAGGTGACCCGGACCTGGTACTCCCGGGAGCCGGGCGGCGAGCGGCGGTTCCACTTCATGGTCGCCAACAGCGGCACGCTCACCTGCACGGCCACCGTCCTGCTGTCCTGGCTGACGCCGACCCACGACTGGTCGACAGGGGCGCTCGCGCCCGGGGCCAGCGGCAACTACGGCTGGGTGGAGCAGATCGCGCCCACCGTGTCGTACCTGCTGGGGGTGACGCCGACCGGGGCGACCGCGACGGCCGCCTGCCAGCTGGAGATCACCCGCAGCTGGTACCGGCAGGAACCGGACGGGGTACGCAAGTTCTACTTCGTGCTCCGCAACATCGGCACGATCACCTGCTCCGGCCAGTTCCAGCTCGCCCAGACCGGCCCGTCGGCGTCGTGGCCGACCGGGACGCTCGCCGTCGGGGCCTCGGCCACCTGGACCTGGAACAACGCCAACCCGCTGAACGCGGTCTACCTGCCCGGCCTGGCCCCGACGGGGGCCGCCGCAGGCAACGCCTGCCAGTTGGAGGTGACCCGCAGCCGGTACGTGCAACGGGCCAACCCGGACGGCTCCCGCCAGCGGCAGTACGTGCTGACCGTCGGCAACGTCGGGCAGCTGCCGTGCGGCGGCACCGTCCTGCTCGGGTCACTGACCCCCTGACGCACCGGGGGATTCCGGCACCGCGTCCCGTTGCTGTCCGCCCGGACGCCGACGGTGGCCGGTGCGCCGTCTGCCCGCCGGGGCGCGGATCGGTCCCGGTGGCCGAGGGCCGGTCGGCCGCCGGGGGAACCCGTACCGGCCGGGTGGCCGACTCCGCCGGGGTTACCGGGTGGTTAACCTCGATCCTCATGCGAGTGCCGTACCCCCAGGTCGCGACCCGGACCGCCGTACGGGCGGCGCGCTCCCACCTGGCCCTGCTCAGCGCCTCGGTCGGTGCCCCCGGCCTCGCTGCCGCCGCAGCCCGGCCCGGCCTGCTCGCGCTGGTCGACCAGCACGCCGCGGCGATCCGGGACAGCCTCGACGGTGACCGCCGGCCGCTGACCCCGGCCGCCCTGGCCGGCTACGCCGAGGGCGTCCGCGACACCGCCCGGGAGCACGGCCTGCTCCCCGAGGGCGCGGCGGACTTCACCGCCCCGGACTGGGTGCTGGTCCGCCTGCTCGCGGTCTGCGCCCTGGCCCGCACCCTCGACCCCCGGCACCTCGACCCGGCCTGACCCGGTCCACGCCGGAAGGGTGCCCGCCTCGCGCGGACACCCTTCCCGGTGGTACTGCCGACTCAGCTGCCCGGACGGCCGAACTGCTGGGTCTCGTCGCCGGTGCCGGACTGGTAGGTTCCCCGACCGCCGGCCATCGTGCGGGCCTCGTCGACGCGCGGCATGGCCTGCGTCCGCTCGCCGCCCCGGTCGGCCATCTGCCGACCCATGTCGCCCTGCCCGGCGGCGCGGGCCCGCCGGTGCTCCTGGACCGCCCGCGACTCCTCGGCCGCCCGGTCCAGCCAGCCGTCCCAGCGGGACTGCATCGGCTTCACCAGACCGCCGCCGACGCCGACGATCAGGATGCCGGCCACGGTGGCGAGCACCGCGATCAGGACCGGCGTGGTGACCGTGGTGGCGATGCCGACCTGGTTCAGCGCGGCGATCACGCCGAGCGCCAGGATGAAGATGGCCGTCAGGTCGGCCAGCACCTTGCCGTACGACAGGCCGCCGAGCGCACCGGAGACCAGGTCCCGCACGGCGTTGGCGATGGCAGCGGCCACGACCACGATGACGATCGCGATGAACGCCCGCGGCAGCCAGGCCACCACCCCCCGGATGAGGTCGCTGATCGCGTTGGGCCCCCACACCCCGAACGCGAACTGCAGGGTGAACAGCAGCACCGCGTAGTACGCCAGTCGGGCCAGGATGTCACTGGCGTCGTACTTGGTGCGTTCCAACGCGCGTCTGATCCCGCCCCGTTCGACCGCCCGGTCGAAGCCCACCCGTTCCAGCGCCGCGTCCACGATCTTGAGTACCGCGCGGGCGATGAGCCAGCCCACCACGAGGATGACGATGAACGCGATGGCTCTCGGCACGAACAGCAGCACCGACCGCCACATGTCGGTCAAGGCGCTACCGATGTCGACCTGCCTGACCGCAAGGGTTTCCGGCATGATGTCCCTCCTGTCCAATGGACTGCGCCGCCCGGTTACCCGTCCGCCGCAGCAGCACGCCGGAGAATCCGCACCGATTTTCCCGACATGTCTGTAGAAAACCCGCCGGAACTACACGAAGGTCGGCGTCAGTGGAGGCGACGGGCATGATCGGGTCACCCGGGCCGGCTCCGGATAGGCTGCGGGCATGCCAGGCACGGTCGGGCGGGTCCCGACGTCACCAACCCCCGCACCGGGGCCGGCCGGGGTCACACCGGAGGCGGCAGCCGTGCCCGCCCACCCGTGGGCCGACACCCCGCTGGGTCCGCAACAGGGTTGGGACGTGACCATCCGCGTCCTGGTCGACGTGATCCTGTCCTGCCCCGTACCGATGGCGCTGCACTACGGCGACGACTTCGTGCTGCTCTACAACCAGGCGTACGCGGAGGTGATCGGCGACCGGCACCCGGACGCGATGGGCCGGCCCGCCCCCGAGGTCTACGCCGACCTGTGGCACACCCCCGGCGTCGGCGAGGTCATCGAGCGGGCCTACCGGCACGGCGAGTCCTTCCTCCAGAAGGAGTCGGTGCTCCCCATCCACCAGCAGGGCACCGGCGAGCACACCGTCTTCACCCGGGGCCACTCCCCGGTCCGCGACAGCACCGGGCGGATCGTCGGCGTGCTCACCGTCGCCGCCCAGACCAGCCAGCTCACCCAGCAGTTGCAGAGCCTGTCCGACTTCGCCGCGGCGCTGTCGGGCACCCTCACCCTCGACGACGTGGCCCGGGTGACGCTGCGCTACGCGCTGCACTCCTTCGACGCCGACCAGGTCTCCTTCGCCGTCGACGACGGCCCCGCCTGGCGGCTGGTCCGCCGGATCCGGGGCGAACTGCTCGACGAGGCCGACGAGCGGCTGCCCCCGCTGTGGCGACCGGTCCCACCGGACACCACCGCGCCGGTGGTGGTCGGCGCGCGCAGCGGGGTGCCCTTCTTCGCCGGCGACGGCCAACCGCTGCGGGACACCGCCGTCGACCGGCACGACCAGAAGATCCGCTCGCTGGCCGCGCTGCCGCTACGCTCGTCGGTGATCCGCGGCGGCCTCGCCGTGGGCTACCAGACCCCGCACGGCTGGACGGCGGCGGAACGGGCGCTGCTGGCCGCCTCGGCCGAGCTGGTCGGCCAGGCGGCGGAGCGTGCCCGCCGGTTCGAGACCCAGCACGGTACCGCCCAGCTGCTGCAACGCAGCATGCTCCCGGAGCAGTTGCCGACGCTGCCCCGGCTGCGCATCGCCGCCCGCTACGACCCCGGTGTCGACGGCAACGCCGCCGGGGGCGACTTCTACGACGCGTTCCTGCTGCCCTCCGGTGACCTGGGCGTGGTGCTGGGCGACGTCGCCGGGCACGACGTGCAGGCGGCGGCCCGGATGGGGCAGGTACGCGCGGCGCTGCGGGCGCTGGCGTTGACCGATCCCCGGCCGGACGCCGTCCTGGCCGGGCTGGACCGGCTGGTGGCGAGCCTGGGCACCGAGACCGGCACCCACGAGCTGTTCGTGACGGTGGCCTTCGGGGTGGTCGACGCCGACCGGGGCGAGATCACTCTGGCCAGCGCCGGGCATCCCCCGCCGCTGATCCGGCGGTCCGGGCCGGACGGCGTCGCCACCGCCGCCTTCGTCGAGCTGCCGACCGGCGCGCCCCTGGGGTTGGGCTGTCGGCCGCACACCGCGACCGTGCCCTTCGCCCCCGGCGACACCCTGCTGCTCTACAGCGACGGGGTGGTCGAGCGCCGGCGACAGAGCCTCACCGCCGGCCTGGCCGGGTTGGCGGCGGCGGTGGCCGGGGCCGCCAGCGGTGACCCCCGGGCGCTGTGTGCGGTCGCCACCGGCGCGGTCCCCGGCGCCACCGAGGACGACGTGGCGGTGCTCGCGGTCGAGCACGCGCTCAAGCCGAGCCGGTCGGCGGGGATGGAGATGCCCGCCGAGCCGACCGCGCCCAGCCGGGTACGCCACTGGATGACCGCGCAGCTGGCCGAGTGGCAGGTGCCCGAGGCGGTGATCGGTGCGGCGGTGCTGTGCACCAGCGAGCTGACCACCAACGCGTTGCTGCACGCCGGCACCGCCGCCCGGGTGGAGATCGACCTCAGCCCGGAACGACTGCTGGTGTCGGTGGCCGACTCCGGCACCCGGGGCACGGTGACCCGCGCCCAGACCGACACGCTGAGCAGCCGGGGCCGGGGCCTCGGGCTGATCGAACAGCTCTCCGACGCCTGGGGCACCGACCCGACGGTACGGGGCTCGACGGTCTGGTTCGAGATCCTCCTGCCCACCGGCTGACCGGGATTGCCCACCAGCGGTCCGGTCGGTCCCCGGCTGCGGACCAAGCCCTCGCCGTCGGCTCGAACCCGTCTGCGATCCTGACCCCATGAAGCCCAACCTGCACCGGATCTCAGGAAGGCAGGACCACCTGGCGGCAGCGATCCTCAAGCGCGTACCAGGTCGTATGGATCAACAGTTCGTCGATTCCCTTGATCCGGCCGTTGCGCTGGCGCTGGGCCGGTACGGCGTCCGTTCCGCCACGCGGGCACTCCGGCAGCACGATCCCGACCTGCTACGCCGTTCCCTGCTCGCCACCGGGCTCGCCGGCTGTCTGGAGGACGACGACGCCCGGGACCTCATGGTGGGACTGGCCCTGCCCTGGTACGTGGCCCGGCAGCTCCACGTGCCGCCGGAGGCGATGTTCACCGACGTCGCCGACCGTCTTCCGGACGGCACGGTCGCCGAGGTGTTCCGGACCTTCGGCACCCGGACCGACATCACCCTGGAGGCATTCGGTTGGCAACTGGTCACCACACCCGACGGCCCCGACTTCTGTCCGGTGTGATGAACGCTGACCGCTTCGACACGCGGGAGTGGCCGTCGGGGTCGGCCATCGGCGGCCACTGATCGACCGCCCGTGCCGGGACAAGCCGGACACCCAGGCTTAGCCCGGCCGGTCACGGGGCACAGTCCCACCCCCGCCCACGCTCGTGGCCGGGGGTGAGAGGCGGTCGGGGTGGAACTGGTCGATGTCGAGTTCGCGCTGGTGGGCGTGGGTGCCCTGCTGGCCGGGGTGCTCCCCCGCCTGCTGGAGCGTCGTCCGCTGTCGATGCCGATAGCGTTCCTCGGCCTCGGGATGCTGGTCTTCGCCCTGCCGATCGGGCTGCCCGCGCCGGACCCGTTGCGGTACCCGCAGGTCGCCACCCACCTGACCGAGATCGGCGTGATCGTGGCGTTGATGGGTGCCGGCCTCAAGATCGACAGACCGTTGAGCTGGCGGAAATGGTCGTCCACCTGGCGGTTGCTGGCGATCGCGATGCCGCTGTGCATCGCGGCGGTGGCGCTGCTCGGCTGGTGGTGGGCGGGACTGGTGCCGGCCGCCGCGTTGCTGCTGGGCGCGGCCCTCGCCCCCACCGATCCGGTGCTCGCCTCGGACGTCCAGGTGGGCGAACCCACTGACGCCGAGGACTCCGAGGACGAGGTGCGCTTCGCGCTGACCTCCGAGGCCGGCCTCAACGACGGCCTGGCCTTCCCGTTCGTCTACGCGGCCATCGCGATCGCCACCGCCGGGCTGGCCCCGTCGGGCTGGTTCGCCGAGTGGTTCACCGTCGACGTGCTCTACAAGCTGGCCGTCGGGATCGGCGGCGGCCTGCTGATCGGCTGGCTGCTCGGCAAGCTGTTCTTCCGCGCCCCGAGCGAGCTGCGGCTGGCCCGGCACGCCGAGGGCTTCCTCGCGCTGGCCGCCACCTTCCTGGCGTACGGGCTGGTGGAGGTGGTCGGCGGGTACGGCTTCCTGGCCGTGTTCGTCGCCGCGCGGGCGATCCGGGCGGCCGAGCGGACCCACGAGTTCCACGCCGTGCTGCACGACTTCGCCGAGCAGACCGAACGGCTGCTGACCGTCCTGCTGCTGCTCCTGTTCGGTGGCGCGGTGATCACCGGTCTGCTCGCCCCGCTCACCTGGCAGGCGGCGACGGTCGGGCTGGCGCTGGTGTTCGTCATCCGGCCGCTGTTCGGGTGGCTGTCGCTGCGCGGCGCACCGGGTCGCCCCGCGGAGCACTGGGTGATCGCGTCGTTCGGCATCCGCGGCGTCGGCTCGTTCTACTACCTGGCGTACGCCACCACCAAGGCGGACTTCGCCCAGGCGGACCTGATCTGGGCGACGGTCGGCCTGGTGGTGGTCGTCTCGGTGGTGGTGCACGGGATCGCCGCGACCCCGGTGATGCAGTTGCTGGACCGGGCCGGTGAACGCACCGCCGACCCGTCGGAGCGGGGTCGGCGCGACGAACCGGCCCTGGACGCCGCCCGGAGCTGACCGGGCACCGGACCGGGCCGGCCGCACGGTCAGGTGAGCCGGCGGGCCAGTTCCCGGCCCAGGTCCCGGCCGGAGCGCCAGGCGCTCTGCACCCGGGGCCTGCCGAAGGCGTCCCCGGCCAACCCGACCAGGTCGTCGTCGAGGAAGAACGTCCCGTCATGGTCCGGCTCGACCGGCCGGGCGTACGTCCACCGGTGCACGTGGGTCAGCTCGGCCGGGTCCGGCAGGCCGAGCAGGTCGCGGACGGCCTCCTCGATCGCCGGGCCGGCACCCCCGGGCTGGGCCAGGTGCCCGGCGGCGAACTCCGGCGTGGTGTGGGCGACCAGCACCGGGGCGGCGTCGCCGCGCCGGTCGCCGTCGTCGCAGACCAGGGCGAGCACCGGGTGGTCGTTGACGAACGCGCCCCGGAAGTCGGCCCACCGCCGGCCGGGGAAGCGCAGCACCGCCGCGAGCACCGGCGACCACCGCTGCCGTACGGCGGCCCGGGTGGCCCCGCTCAGCGCCGGGTCGAGCAGCAGGGCGGCCTGCGGACCCGGGGTGCACAGCGCCACGGCGGCGGCGGGCTCCCCGTCCACCAGCGGGCCCGGCGCGACGCCCGACACGAGCCGGTCGACGGTCACCGGCAACTCCCGGGCCAGCTCCTCGACCAGGGAACGCAGGCCACGCGGGGCGGCCCAGCGGACCGGTCCGGGCACCTCCCGCCGGCCGTCCGGGCCGTACGCGACGAAGGTGTCGGTCCACTCCCGTACCAGCCCGGCGGCCTGCCAGCGCCGGACGACCTCGACGAAGTCCGGGTCGTCGGCGGTGAGGTACGCCGCCCCCAGGTCGGCGGGGCGGCCGTCGAAGCGTCGGCTGGCCATCCGGCCCCCGGCCACCCGACCGCGTTCCCGGACCTGTACCGGCACACCTGCCCGCGCCAGTTCCCCGGCGCACGCCACCCCGGCGATGCCGGCACCCACCACGATCACATCCGTGTCCACCGGATGATCGTAGGCACCGCGACCGGCATGACCTGGCGGCCGGCGGGGTATTGGCACGGCTGTTCGAGGAGAGGTGAACGTGATGACCGACAACGACCAGCTGCCCGACCCGCGTGGGGCGATCAAGGATCCGGACGAGTGGGTGACCGGGGACGAGCCGCCGACCGCCGCCCAGGAGTCGTACCTGCACACCCTCGCCCGGGAGGCGGGCGAGGAGGTGCCGGACGACCTGACCAAGGCAGAGGCGTCCCGGCGGATCGACGAGTTGCAGGAGGAGACCGGCCGGGGCCGGTGACCTCAGCGGGGTGGCAGGCGGTGCAGCACGACCCGGTCGAGCTGTCCCGCCGCCACCTCGGCGGTCAGGTACGTGGCGTACGGCTGGGCCCGCCGGTCGGTGGGTGAGCCCGGGTTGAGCAGCCGCAGGCCGCCCGGTGCGACGCTGTCCCACGGGATGTGCGAGTGGCCGAAGACGAGCAGGTCGCGGTCGGGGAACCGGGCCGCGCAGCGCTGTTCCCGGCCGGTCTTCGGACCCGTCTCGTGCACCACCGCCACCCGCAGGCCGGCCAGCTCCACCTCGGCCACCTCGGGCAGCCGGGCCCGCAGGTCGGGGCCGTCGTTGTTGCCGTACACGCCGACCAGCCGACGGGCCCGGTCGGCCAGCCGGTCGAGCAGCCCCACCTCGACCCAGTCACCGGCGTGCAGCACCACGTCGGCGGCGTCCACCGCCGCCCACACCTCGTCCGGCAGGTCCCGGGCGCGTCGGGGCAGGTGGGTGTCGGCGATCATGAGCAGCCGCATCAGGCGGGCCTTCCGGGCGGGGGCCGGGCGCGGCCGGCCGGCTCAGGCGCCCTGGCCCTGATTCTGCATCAGGCCGCCGTCCATGAAGTACGTCGACCCGGTCACGTAGTCGGCGTCGTCGCTGGCCAGGAAGACGGCCAGTTTGGCGATCTCGGCCGGTTCGGCGGCCCGCTTCCACGGGATGCTCTGCACCTGCTCTTCCAGGTACTTCGGGTCGTCGATGGCCTCCTGGTTGAACGGGGTGAGCACCATCCCGGGTCCGATGTTGTTGACGTTCATCCGCATCGGGGCGACCTCCAGGGCGAGGCTCTTGGCCAGTTCGAGCATGCCGCCCTTGCTGGAGTCGTAGTCCGCCCCGCCGGCCCGGGCGACCTCCTGGTGGATCGAGGTGATGTTGATGATCTTCCCGCCGCCGCCCTGGTCGCGGCGGTGCCGGACGAACCGCCGGCAGCAGAAGAACATCCCGTACAGGTTGGTGCGGATGCACCGGTCCCAGGTCGCGGTGTCCAGGTCGGCCACGCCGATGCCGGAGGCGTCCACCCCGGCGTCGTTCATCAGCACGTCCACCGTGCCGAACGCCGCCAGCGCCTCGTCGAACATCGCCTCGACCTGATGCTCGACGCTGATGTCGCCCTGCACCACCACCGCCCGTCGGCCGGCCTTCTCGATCTCGGCCCGGGTGTGGTCCGCGCCGGCGTGATCGTGCAGGTAGTGCACCACCACGTCCGCACCCTCCCGGCCGAACTCGATCGCGGTGGCCTGCCCGATGCCCGAGTCCGAGCCGGTGATCAGGGCGGTGCGGCCGGTCAGTCGTCCACTCATCAGCGTGTTCCCTCCGTCGGTCCCGTGCCGGTCGGCACGGCTCAGGTCGACGTCGCCACGACGTCGGTGCCGGTCGTCACGAAATGCGGCCGGTCGGTGGCGAGGTCGCGCCGTCGTTCGGCGATGTCGGTGAGCAGGCCGGCCGCGTTGATCAGGCCGATGTGCGAGAACGCCTGCGGGAAGTTGCCCACCTGTTCGCCGGTGGCCTGGTCGATCTGCTCGGCGTAGAGGCCGAGGTCGTTGACCCGGCCGGCGAGTTGCTCGAACAGCCGGGTGGCCCGCTCCTGCTCGCCGGCCAGGGCCAGGCAGCTGGCCAGCCAGAACGAGCAGATCACGAAACCGGCCGGGTCACCGTCCCAGCGGCGCAGCAGCCCGTCGCGGGACAGCCGCCGCTCCACCACGTCGATGGTGGAGCGCATCCTCGGGTCGGCGGCGGGCAGGAACCCGACGAGCGGCATGAGCAGCACCGAGGCGTCCAACCGGTCGGAGTCGAAGGCCCCGGTGTACGCGCCCAGCCGGTCGTTCCACCCCCGCCGCAGCACCGCCGCGCGGACCTCGTCGCGGGCCCCCGCCCACCGCCGGATGTCGGCCGGGTCGCCGAGCCGGGGGCCGAACCGCACCGCCCGGTCCAACGCCGTCCAGCACTGCACCTTCGACGACACGTAGTGCCGTTCGGCGTCGCGGGCCTCCCACATGCCGGAGTCCGGCAGACGCCAGCTGTGGACCGCCTGGTCGGCCAGCGCCCGCAGCAGGTGCCGCACGTCCGGCGACATCGGGTCCAGGTAGTGCCGCATCAGCCAGGCGGCGTCGAGGATCTCGCCGAGCACGTCGTTCTGCCGCTGGGTCCAGGCGTCGTTGCCGACCAGCACCGGTCGGCTGTCGGCGTAGCCGCGCAGGTGGTCGAGGGCGTGTTCGGTGAGGTCCCGCTCGCCCTCGACGCCGTACATGATCGGCACCCGGCCGTCGTCGATGCGGCCCATCGCCCGCGCCACCCAGGAGAACTGCCGGTCGGCCTCGTCCGGGCAGGCCGAGCGCCACAGCGCCTGGAGGGTGAGGCTGAAGTCGCGGACCCAGACGTAGCGGTAGTCGTAGTTGCGGTCACCACCCACCTGTTCGGGCAGCGAGGTGGTGGCCGCCGCGACGATCGCGCCACTGGGCTGGTAGGTCATGCCCTGCACCACCATCGCGCCGAGTCGTACCTGGTCGCGGTAGAGACCCTGGTAGTCGTGCAGGTCGGCCCAGGAGCGCCAGCCGGTCACCGCGTCGGCCACCACCCGGTCGGCGGCGGGCAGCGCCGGTTCGCCGCCGTCGTAGGTCGGGGCGTACCCGAGGGTGAGCCGCAGGGTGTCCCCGGCCCGGACGGTCGCCCGGCCGACGGCATCGCCGTGCCGGCAGGCCAACGGTACGTCGGAGCGCAGGCTGAGCCGGCACGCGCCGGCCCGCGCGTCGATCACCCCGGCGGCGTGGGTCAGGTACGCGGTGACCCGGCCGTACTCGAACCGGGGAGCGAACTCGACGCGTACCGGCACCTCGCCGGAGAGCCCCTCGACCAGCCGGGCGAGGACCCGGGGCGAGCGCAGGCCGATGTCGTGCCCGCGCGCCTCCGGTTCCAGGGCCAGCGCGTCGGTGACCGCCACCGAGCCGGTGCCGGTGTGGAAGACGGTACGCAGCACCAGCGAATCGTCCAGATAGGAGCGGGACACCCGGACGTCGTCGCCCTCCGGGGTGATCGACCAGTGCCCGGCCCGGTCGTCGAGGAGCCGGCCGAAGACCGACGGGCTGTCGAACCGGGCCGGGCACCACCAGTTGACCGAGCCGTGCCGGTCCACCAGCGCGGCGCTGCGCCCGTCGGCGAGGAACCCGTGCTCGCTGATCCGTCCGCTGTCCACGGGGCGGGTTACCCGGGCTCCTCGGCGCGCATTCCTCGACCACACCGTCTTCTGTCCGCCCGTGACCCTCGCTCCGGCGGCCCCAGCCTCCCGGCGTCATCCAGGTCGGGCCCGGATTACCGGACCTGCCGGCGTTACCTCGACGGGCCCACGGGAACGCCGGTCGTTGACGAAGGAGGAGGCCATGACCAGAGCAGCGAACCCGACCGCCACCTGGCGACCCGGGATGCCGGGCGGCGACAACCTCCCGTCCGGTCCGGCCGGCCGGCCGGCGACCCCGCCGGGGGACGGACACGGCCCGCAGGGCGGCCCGCCCACGGTGACGATCGGCGCGTACCCGGACTACCCGTCCGCGCAGCGCGTGGTGGACTACCTGGCCGACAACCGGTTCCCGGTGGAGCACACCGCGATCGTCGGGACCAACCTCACCCTGGTGGAGACGGTGCTCGGCCGGCTCACCACGGGACGCGCCGCCCTGCTGGGTGCCGGCACCGGCGCGTGGTTCGGGTTGTTCATCGGCCTGTTGTTCGGCATCTTCACGGTCGGCAACTGGCTCGCGGTGATCCTGGTCGGCCTGGTGATCGGCGCGATCTGGGGTGCCGTGTTCGGCGCGGTGGCGCACGCCATGTCCGGCGGCCAGCGCGACTTCACCTCGGCCAGTTCGCTACGCGCCGGCCAGTACGCGGTGACCGTCGACGCCGCCCTGGCCGACCAGGCGCGGCAGATGCTCGGCCGGATGCACCTGACCCCGACCGGGGCCACCGCCCGCTGACCCGTCCGACCCCGCCGCCGTCCCGACGCGCCCAGCGTCGGGGCGGCGGTCGCGTCGTCGGCCCCTCACCGGGGCGGGCGGCCCGGCCATGACACGCCGGGAGCACCCGTCACCCGGGCAGCGAGGAATGCCCCGGCCGACGGGGGCACTGGGATTTCTGGCTAGCGGGACGCCCTCGCGAAGTCCACGAACCCCCGCCACGCACCCGGCGCGAACGCCAGCGTCCCACCCGCACGGTCCTTCGTGTCCCGCACCAGGACGACGCCGGGCAGGTTGTCGGCGACCTCGACGCAATTCCCGCCGTTGCTGCCGCTCCTCGTGCTCTTACGCCACCGCGCGCCGGTCATGTCCATGTCGCTGCCACTCTCCTGATGAGATCGAGAGATTGCGTCCGGGGTAGGGCCTCGCCGACTATGCGAGCCCAGCTACGTTCAAGGCTAGCGATTTCTGCCGCGTCGTCGGTGATGTGCGCCCTGGCCGGACCGTCCTGATGCGCCAGCCGCGCACCGTCCGGCAGCTCGGCCAGCACGAACGGACCGCCCATGCCCAGATAGATCGGCGTGTCGAGCGGCACGACGTGCACCTGCATGCACGGCAGTTCGGCGCAGGCCGCGATGTGCTCACACTGCTCGCGCATCAGCTTGCCGTCGCGTCCTGCGCGCCGCCGGAGGGCCGCTTCATCGATCACCGCGACGACGAGCGGAGGCTCTGGCCGGTGGAGGATCGCCTGCCGCTGCATCCGCGCCGTCACCAGCTCGTCCACCTCCTCGGGGGTGGGGGTCGCCAGCGCCAGCGTCGCCCGCGCGTACGCCTCCGTTTGCAGGAGCCCCGGCACCCACGCCAGTTCGAACCCCCGCAGCACCACCGCCTCGCGCTCGATGTCCGCCCAGCGGCGAAACCAGACCGGCTCGTGGCGCTTCAGCGCGTCCGGCCAGAGGTCCAGGACGTCGCGGCCCAGGACCGCCGCGACCTTGGCGCGATGCCGGGTCTGCGGGATGCTCCCGTGGCGTGCCCACCTGGCTGCGGTTTTCGGGTCGACCCCGACCTGAGCTGCCAGGCTCTCGGCGGTCTCCCCGGTCTGCGCCATGGCCTCTTTGACTGCCAGATTCATCCCGCTCCCTCCCATGTTGCGGCCGAACGTTCCGAACGTCTGCCTGCATATTGCTACGCGGTGTGTTTGCTCCACAACCCTCGGCAAGGTGGAGTCCAGAGCGGCGCCGCCGGTCGGAGGGGAGATCCGCCGGCCGCGTCTGCTGCGGGGGCCGTCTCCTGTGGAGGGGCAGGAGGCGGCCCCCGTTCCATCCACCGCTACGAAGGGGGAGCACCGTGCCGGACACGCCGGAGCCCGACAGCCCACCGCCGCCCGAGCCGCGCCGCAAGCCTGACGACGACCCGCCACCGGCACGCCCGTCGGTGCCCGGCCCGATCGGGCCGTTCGTCCCACCGTGGCGGGGCCCCGGCCGGCTGGCGAACGCCGTCCCCTGCCACCGCCGGGCTCACTGCCACCGCCGGGCCCCTCGGCTGGAACGGGAGCCAGCCCGGTGACCCCGCACCCGATCCGCCCCGGTGACGTGCTCCACCTGACGCGCGCCGCGAGCGTGCAGTTCATCCGTCCGATCACGGTACGGGTCATCCGGGTGCTCACCGACCGGCACACGTACGACGGTTGGTTGTGGATCGACGCCTACGAGCTGGACGCAGCCGGCGACGCGGTCCGGCGGCGGACCCTGTTCCTGATGCCGGCCGGAGCGACGCGCCCGGAGCCCGGCCCCCGTCGACCGGCTCCGCGCAGGCCGATCCCGGGAAGGGCCGTGGTGGCGTGACCGAGCTGCTTCCCGGCCGGCACACGCCGCTGCCACCCACCTGGCTCTGCCGGATCGACGCCCACCCGTGGCCCTGCGGGGAAGCGAAACTCGCGCTCCTCGCGGCGTACGCCGACGACCGGCCGGGCCTGCTGACCCTGCTGTCGACGCTCAGGGAGGAAGCCGAAGACCAGCTCACGCAGCTCGACGGCGGCAGAACCGTGGACGCGACCGACCGATTCCTGACCTGGGCATGCCAGGCCGGCCGCTGACCTCACCTCTCGCCGAGCGACGGGGCGGGTGGGGCGGGGCGGGTAGGGCGGGGACGTGGCAGGGTCAGCGGTCGCGGCGGGGATAGACCAGTTCACCGGCCCGGATCGGGGTGGCGAGCCGGTTCTCCGGGGGTGCCAGCGGGCAGGCCCAGGTGTCGTCGTAGGCGCAGCTGGGGTTGTAGAGGTAGTTGGCGTCGAGGCGTACCCGGTGACCGGGGAGCACGGTGAGTCCCCGCCCGAAGGTCCCCTTGACCGTGTCGGTGAGGTACCGGCCACCGCCGTACGTCTCCCGGCCGCTGGTGCCGTCGCGGACCGGCACGAACAGTCCCCCGCCGTACGCCTCGATCCACCACAGGGTCAGCGGCCCCCACGGCGTCTCCGCGACCGCCACCCGCCGGTAGCTCACCACGCCGTCCGGGCCGCCGGTGTCGATGGTCTCGGTGCCGGAGGCGGGGCGTAGCGGGGCCTCGACCACCGCCCCCGGGTCCGGCGGGAACCAGCCGAGCCCGGGGAAACCGGCCCGGTCGGCGGCCGGCAGCGGGCTGGCCGGGTGACTGCGGAACAACTCGTCCCGGGCGGCCCGGAAGCCGGCCAGATCGGTGTCGGACAGGTAGAGCGCAGCGGTGCGTTCCCGCCAGTCGAGCACATCGAGGTCGTCCACCCGTCGACCCTAACCAGCCCCCGAACCGCCGCCCCCGGTGATCAAGAGGTTCGCGTCAGTATCGGGCTGAACGATGACGCAAACTTCTTGATCACCGGGGACAGCGGCGCCCACGGGGCGGTGATCAAGAAGTTTGGGCCGGAAATCGGCCTCAACGTGACGCAAACCTCTTGATCACGGGACGCTCCACCGGGACAACGCGCCGAGCGGCGGTGATCAAGAGGTTTGGGTCAGCATTCGGCTCAATGGTGACGCAAAGCTCTTGATCACCCGGGACAGGGCAGGGCCGGGGCGGGGCGGGGCGGGGGCGACGGGTGAGCGGGAGCGGAGCGGGTCAGGTGTCGGTGGCGAGGCGGGCGTGCAGGTGCTCGTCGTGGCGGTGGCCGTCGCCGTAGCGGTGCGATTCGCGCAGTGTGCCCTCCCAGCGGTAGCCGGCGCGGGTGGCGACCCGGCAGGAGGCGGGGTTGTCGACCGCGTGGCACAGCTCGATCCGGTGCAGGTCGAGGTGGGTGAAGGCCCAGTCGGTGAGCGCCCGCAGCGCGCCGGAGGCGACCCCCCGTCCGCGCGCCGGCCCGGCGGTCCAGTAGCCGACGGCGGCGTTGCCGTGCCGGATCTGGTGGACGGAGACCGCACCGAGCAGCGTCCCGTCGGCTGCGTCGGTGACCGCGACGGAGACATGGCTGTCGTCGCTGCGGTCGGCCCGCCTGGTGATCCACGCGGCGGCGGTCGCCAGGTCGGTCACCCCCTGCCCGTTCCACCTGACGATGTCGGGGTCGACCAGGGCGGCCAGCACGGCCGGCGCGTCCGCCGCCCGCCAGGGGCGCAGCACCAGGCCGGGTGCGGTGATCTGTACGGGTTCCACCGGAGCAGTCTGTCAGCTCGCCACCCACCGGGTCCTTTCAAATCCTGAACTTCCTCCCGTCAAGGAGGACTGTCTCGCTGCTCACACGGGCATCAGTGAGCTTGTTTAAATTTGAAAGAGTGCTACTGTTCGAGCCATGACGGAGAGCCTGGACAGCGAGCGGATGGCTTGCTGGCGTGCCTACATCGAGGCCAGCCAGCGGCTGTTCACCCAGCTGGAGGACGATCTGCGCGCCGACGGTGGGCTGAGCTTCGCCGACTACCACGTGCTGGTCCTGCTCTCCGAGGCACCCGGCCAACGGCTACGGATGGGCGAGCTGGCCGCCCGGTTGGTCTTCTCCCCCAGCCGGCTCACCTACCAGATCTCCACCATGCAGCGGCGGGGTCTGGTCGCCCGGCAGTCCTGCCCCGGGGACCGTCGGGGCAGCGAGGCGGTGCTCACCGCCGCCGGGCTGCTCGCCCTGCGTGAGGCCGCGCCGGGGCACCTCGCCTCGGTCCGGCGGCACCTGATGGACGACCTCGACGACGCCGAGGTCGCCACCCTGACCCGGGTCTTCGACCGGCTCGGCCGGCGGCTGCGCGCCGACCGGGACGCGTCGTCCACCCACCGCGACACCTGAGGAGCCCGTGATGCCCGCGATCACCGTCGACGACGTCCTCGTCCTGCCCCGCCTGCCCCGGCTCGACGAGACCACCAGCTACCGGCCGGTCCGCCGGCTGACCACCGCCCCCAGCGGCTACGAGGGTGAGGGTTTCCCGGTCCGCCGCGCCTTCGCCGGGGTGCCGATGTCGGATCTCGACCCGTTCATCCACCTCGACCAGATGGGCGAGGTGGACTACGCGCCGGGCGAGCCGAAGGGCACCCCGTGGCACCCGCACCGGGGCTTCGAGACCGTCACCTACATGATCGACGGGATCATGGACCACCAGGACTCGCAGGGCGGCGGCGGCACCATCACCGACGGCGACACCCAGTGGATGACCGCCGGCAGCGGCCTGCTGCACATCGAGGCCCCGCCGGAGCACCTGGTGGCCAGCGGCGGTCTCTTCCACGGCCTCCAGCTCTGGGTCAACCTGCCCCGGGTGGCCAAGATGATGCCGCCGCGCTACCAGGACATCCGTGGCCGGGAGTCGGCGCTGCTGACCACGCCGGACGGCGGCGCGCTGATCCGGATCATCGCCGGTGAGATCGCCGGGCACCGGGGGCCGGGGGCGACCCACACCCCGATCACCATCGCGCACGTCACGCTAGAGCCCGGCGCGGAGCTGGACCTGCCCTGGCGGGCCGACTTCAACGCGCTGGTCTACGCGCTCTCCGGTCGCGGCACGATCGGCACCGACCGGCGGCCGTTCCAGGGCGGCCAGCTGGCCGTGCACGGTGCGGGCGACGCGCTGCGGGTGACCGCCGCCGGCAAACAGGACGGCAACACCCCGGCCCTGGACCTCTACATCATGGGCGGAAAGCCCATCCGGGAGCCGGTGGCGCACTACGGGCCGTTCGTGATGAACACCCGCGCCGAGCTGATGCAGGCCTTCGAGGACTTCCAGGCGGGCAAGCTGGGCGTGGTTCCCGCCCAGCGGCTGCCGCACACCGGCGGCCAGGGCGACCGCCCCTGAGACCGACCTGCGACGGGCGTCCCGGTGTCACCCCGGGACGCCCGGGGCGGGACCGCGTCGGTCAGGACACCGCGAAGATCCCGGCCACCCCCAGGATCACCATCAGCAGCACCGCCAGGATCGCGCCGCCTTCGCTCTCGACCGCATCCGTACGGTCCTCGGTCGCGGGGTTCGTCGTCTCGGCGGGCATGGGCCTGGCCTCCTCGGCGTGCACGGCTTCGTGGGGTGCGGTAGGCCACCGTCCGGGCGGGTTCCGGCAGACCCGGAGTGCGTACCGACGGTGGGGGTCCTACCGTGAGGACGTCGTCGACCTCGGGAGGTTGGAACGTGGCGATCGAGGACTGGTTCCTGACCGCTGAGGAACGCGCCAACCCGGTCTCCGGGATACCCGTCTGGACGTCCGGAAACCTCGCCGAGCCGTTGATTCACGGCTCGGCGTACTTCGACCGCCTGGTCACCGAGGTCGAGGCGCTCGGTGCGGGCGACCAGCTCTTCTTCACCGACTGGCGGGGCGACCCGGACGAGCGGATGCGCCCGGACGGCCCGACGGTGGCCCAGCTCTTCGCCCGGGCCGCCCAGCGGGGCGTGCTGGTCAAGGGGCTGCTCTGGCGCTCCCACCTCGACTCGTTGTCCTACAGCGAGGCGGAGAACCGCGACCTGAGCGAGACGGTCAACGCCGCCGGTGGTGAGGTGCTGCTCGACCAGCGCGTCCGGCGGGGCGGGTCGCACCACCAGAAGCTGGTGGTGCTGCGCCACCGCGACGCCCCGCAGCGGGACGTCGCCTTCGCCGGCGGGATCGACCTGTGCCACAGCCGCCGCGACGACGCCGACCACCACGGCGACCCGCAGGCCCTCGCCATGTCACCGAAGTACGGCCCACATCCGCCGTGGCACGACGTGCAGCTGGCCGTCCGGGGCCCGGTGGTCGCCGCGCTGGACACCACGTTCCGGGAGCGGTGGACCGACCCGATGCCGTTGGACTCGGAGAACCCGCTGGCCTACCTGCGGGACCGGCTGCGCGGCTCCGACCTGAGCCCCGATCCGCTGCCCGACCCGCCGGCCGACCCGCCGCCCTGCGGCCCGCACCACATCCAGGTGCTGCGCACCTATCCGGCGGTGCGTCCCCGCTACGCGTTCGCCCCGGACGGCGAGCGGACGGTGGCCCGGGGCTACACCAAGGCGGTACGCCGGGCCCGCCGGTTGATCTACCTGGAGGACCAGTACCTCTGGTCGACCGAGGTGGCCGAGCTGTTCGCCGAGGCGCTGCGGGACAATCCCGACCTGCACCTGGTCGCGGTGGTCCCCCGCTACCCGGACGTCGACGGTGCGCTGGCGCTGCCGCCCAACACGGTGGGCCGGGAGCAGGCGCTGTCGCTGTGCGCGCGGGCCGCGCCGGACCGGGTGCACGTCTTCGACGTGGAGAACCGGGCGGGCGACCCGGTCTACGTGCACGCCAAGATCTGCGTGGTCGACGACGTGTGGGCCAGCGTGGGCAGTGACAACTTCAACAGGCGGTCCTGGACGCACGACAGCGAGCTGTCCTGCGCGGTGCTCGACGAGACCCGCGACGAGCGGGCCCCGGTCGACCCGGCGGGTCGGGGTGACGGGGCCCGGGTGTTCGCCCGGGACCTGCGGCTGCGGTTGTGGCGTGAGCACCTGGACCGCGACCCGGACGGTGCCGACGACGCCGACCTGCTGGACCCGGCCAGCGCGGTCGCGGCGATCACCGCCTCGGCGGACGCCCTGCAGCGGTGGCACGACTCCGGCCGCTCGGGCCCCCGGCCGCCGGGCCGGCTGCGTCCGCACCGGCCGGAGCGGCTGCCCTGGTACACCCGGCTGTGGGCGCTACCGGCGTACCGGCTGTTCTACGACCCCGACGGCAGGCCGCTGCACGCCCGCCGCAAGGGCACCTGGTAGCTCCCGCCGGTCGGGGCCGACGTGGGCGGGGTTGGGGTAGCGGGTCAGCCCGCCCGGATGGGCGAACGAGGTGCGCGGGGCGTAGCAGCCGTTGGCGATGAGCAGGGGGTTCTCCGGGCGCAGCGCGTAGCTCGGGTGCCGGGGGTCGAGGAACTCCACCGACTCGATCTCGAACGGGCTGACCGGTTCGGAGACGTAGGGGTAGACCCCGCTGAACAGCTCGCCGTCGCGCCGGGTGAAGTAGCGGTGGTGGCCGGCGCGCAGCTCATGGCCGGTGTGGCCGATCCGGGCCCGGGTCCGGATCAGCGGGACACCGCCGACCTCGGTGTCGGCGACCAGCACGTCACCGCGTACCCGCAGGGTGGTGCGGCCCAGGACGGCCGGCGCGCCCCGGGCGACGGCGTAGTCCCGGACCCGGGGGCTGGAGGTGACGTAGTGGGTCCACCAGCCGCCGGGGGTAACCCTGTCGGGCGCGTCGACCCCGGCGAGGGCCACCCCCAGGTAGGTCAGCGAGTGGGCGCCGAGGCCGGAGGTCTGGGCGGCGTCCTCGACGACGTACTGGTTCATGAAGACCTGCCGGTCGGGCCGGGGGCACAGGCCGGGTGGGACCAGGGCGGCGACCGCGTCCGGGTCGGCCGGCGACCAGCTGAAGCGCAACGTACGGCTGTCGACGACGAGCTGCGGGTCCGCGGGGTCGAGCACGTGGTCCTCCGTACGGCGATGGTCTCAAGCGACGCTACGGGCGGCCCCGTCGGCGGGACAAGGACGGATAGCCGACACCGTTACCGCGGCGTCGGGTTCCGGGGGGGCCGACCGGTTCGACAGGTGCCCGCGATCACAGTCGACGCGAACCATGTCCGATAGTGCAGTTTTGTCGTCGAAAATCACTTAAGTACATCAGCCTTTCGGCTAGATTTCCGTTCACCGATCAGGCTATGGTGGCTTCCGAACGGCCCATCTGAAGCTAAACCGAAGCGTCACGTCTTTTTGATCGCGGACGAGGTGCAGGGAGGACCACCAATGACCGCGCCAACCATGAGCAAGCCGGCGGCGACACCGTCCACCACCGAGAAGCTGGACCCGCGTGCGCTCACCGACAGCGCCGCCGACCTGCTGAACGCGATGGCCGCGCTGCCCGCCGGCCACCCGTCCCGGGCGGCGCTGCGCGACCGGGCGATCGAGGCCTGGCTTCCGCTGGCCAACCACCTGGCCCACCGCTACAGCGGCCGGGGCGAGCCCACCGACGACCTGGCCCAGACCGCCGCGGTCGGCCTGATCAAGGCGATCGACAAGTTCGACCCGTCGCGCGGTGTCGACTTCGCCGGCTACGCCATCCCGACCATCATCGGCGAGCTCAAGCGCCACTTCCGCGACCGCACCTGGGACATCCGGGTCCCCCGGCGGCTCCAGGAGCTGCGGCTGGCCATCTCCGACGCCAACAGCTCGCTGTTGCAGACCCTCGGCCGCTCGCCGACGGTCGCCGACATCGCCGCCCACCTCAAGCTCACCGAGGAAGAGGTCCTGGAGGGCCTGGAGGGTGCCCGCGCCTACAACGCGGTGTCGCTGTCCACCCCGACCGGCGACGGCGACCGCGCCACCGAGCTGGGCGACATGCTCGGCGGCGAGGACAACGAGTTCGAGCTGGCCGAGCTGCGGGTCGCCCTCGGCCCGGCGTTGGCCACCCTCGACGAGCGCGAGCAGAAGATCCTCACCCTGCGCTTCTACGGCAACCTGACCCAGTCGCAGATCGCCGACCAGATCGGCGTCTCGCAGATGCACGTGTCGCGGCTGCTCGCCCGGGCCCTGACCAAGCTGCGCGGTCAGCTCGACGGCACCTACTGAGGGGATGGCGGCGGTCACCGGCCCGACGGGTCGGCGACGGCCACAGCCACGGGGCCCGGCCGGCGGTTCGCCGGCCGGGCCTTCCCGACTCCGGACGACCACCGGCCCCGACGCACTCGCGTCGGGGCCGGTGCCACGTCGGTCGGCGTTCACGCCGGTACGCGACGCTGACGTTGCCCGGGATGCCGGTCAGCCGACCGCCGGGTCCCGCCACATCGGATAGAACGGTGTGCCGTCCGGCAGCCGGAAGACCTCCCGCAGCCGGTAGCCGTGCCGGGCGTAGAGGTCCCGCCCGGCCTCGCTGCTGGCCTCCAGGTAGCCGGGCACCCCGTGGGCGTCCAGCCAGGCATGGTGGTGCCGCAGCAGCGCGGTGCCCAGTCCCCGCCCCTGCCGGCCCGGCCGGACGGCGAGCAGCGCCAGGTGGTGGTGGTCGGGGTGCGGGTGGTTCGCGGCGAACAGCTCGTCGAGGTGCCGGAACCGGGGGGTCCACTCCCCGCAGGCGGCGGCCAGCCGGTCGTCGTAGTCCTCCGGGGCCGGTGACTCGCCACCGACCTGCGGCAGCCAGACCGCCACCCCGTCCCGGTCCTCGGTGCCGAAGACCAGGCCGTGGCGCATCGCGTGGTCGACCAGGATCTCGAAGTTGTCGGCGAAGACGGCCTCCCGCTTCGCCTCGTCCGGCACCAGCCACCGGGTCGCCGGGAGCACCAGGAACGCCTCGGCGATCCGTTCGGCGACCCACCGGGTGTCGGCGGCGGCGAGCCGTCCGACGGCCGGCGCGGTCACCGCCGGGCCTCCACCGGCACCGGGCCGTCCACCGGCGGGGCGAACAGTGAGGTCGCCGCGCTCTCCGCGCCGCGCCCGATCCGGGCGTAGACGTCGGGACGGTTGGCGCGCAGCACCAGACCCCACAGCAGGCCGATCAGCGCGGCCACCGGGTAGACCCCGGGGATGATCCAGCGCAACGGCGAATCCGGCGCGACACCGAGCAGGGTGGCGAAGTTCGCCACCGCCACCGCCACGACGGCGGCCAGCGCGACGGTGGCCAGGGCCGGGGCGATCGCCCGCTTCCACAGCGACTCCGCGGTGTCGGAGCGGGCGAAGTAGACGATGACGGCGACGCTGGTGGTGGCGATCAGCAACAGCACGCCGAAACCGCCACCGGTGCCGGCGTAGTAGAACAGCTGCACCACCGGGTCCCAGCCGTTCACCGCGTACAGCACGATCACCAGCAGGCCGAGCAGGCTCTGCGCCAGCGAGGCCATCCGGGGCGCGCCGGTGCGCGGCGAGGTCTGCCCGAAGGCGGCCGGCAGCACCCGTTCCCGGCCCAGCGCGAAGGCGTACCGGGCGGTGGTGTTGTGGAACGAGATCATCGCGGCCAGCACCGAGGTCATGAACAGCGCCTGGCCGATGGTGACGGCGGTGTCGCCGAGGTGCGCGGCGGCCAGGTTGAAGATCAACTCGATGCTCTGCTCACCGGCGGCGGCGGAGATGTTCTCCGGGCCGACGGCCACGGTCATCGACCAGGAGGAGAGCGCGTAGAGCCCGGCGATGATCGCCACCGAGAGGTAGGTGGCCAGCGGGACCGTCCGCCGGGGGTCCTTGCTCTCCTCGCTGAACACCACCGAGGACTCGAACCCGACGAAGCCGGTCATGGCGAGGACCAGCAGCGCGCCCGCCCCCGGCACCAGGAGGTTGGCCGGGGCGAGGGCGGCGAAGCTGGTCGAGCCGCCCGCCGGGTGGCTGAGCTGGCCCAGGTCGAACACGACGATCACCACGATCTCGGCGATCAGCAGCACCGCCAGGACCAGGCCGTTGACGTCCACCCGCAGCAGGCCGAGGAACGCGACCAGGGCCCAGGCGACCAGGGCCACCACGGACCAGTGCGGTTCGACGCCGAACAGGGTGCCGAGCACCGGGGCGGCGGCGGCGCCGATCGCGCCGTAGAGACCGACCTGGAGCGCGTTGTAGGCGATCAGCGCGACCCAGGCCGCGCCGACGCCGGCCGGGCGGCCGATGCCCCGGGCGACGTAGGCGTAGAACGCGCCGGCGTTCTCGACCCGGCGGGCCATCGCCACGTAGCCGACGGAGAAGAGCGCCAGGACGGCGCCCACGGTGAGGAAGGCCAGCGGCATGCCGGTGATGCCGGTGACCGCGTAGCCGGTGGTGACCACGCCGGCGACCACGGTCAGCGGCGCGGCGGCGGAGAGGACGAAGAAGATGACCGACGGCACGCCGAGGCGGCCACGGGCCAGGGCGTCACTGACGTTGCTGGGGCGGTCGACTGTCGGATGCGGGGGCATGGGGCTGCTCCGGAAGAGGGGAGGTGAGGGGGGAAGGGGGTGGCGCGGCGAGATCAGGGGATGCCGCGCAGCACCGCCGCGCCGACCGCGGCCTCGGTGTGCACGACGAGTTCCTTCAACGGGGGCGGCAGCGACCCGACGAGGGTGGACAGTCGGTGGTGGGCACGCGGCCCGGCGCTCCACAGCACCTCGCGGGTCAGCCCGGCGGCGGCCACCAGGCCGAGCAGCGTCGTGTCCGACACCAGCGGCTGTTCGGGCCGCTCCACCAGGGCCCGTAGCCGGGTCGCCGGCCAGGCGGCGGCGTTGAGGTCGATCGGCAGGTAGCTGACGGTGGTCCGCAGCAGGCGGCGGGTCTCCTGCCGGCGCAGCACCCCGGCCCGGGCCAGCCGCTCCCCCACCGAGGTGGTGGACGACTGGGCCAGGAAGGCGAGCCAGGTGCGCACCGCCTGGTGCTGCGACTCGCCGATCAGTTGGTCGAGCACGGTGTGGGCCAGCGCGTCGGTCGGGGGACGCCTGTCGATCACGGTGACCAGTCCACCGGAGACGGTGATCTGTCCGAACAGGATCAGCTCGGCCAGCAACCCGGCGGCCAGGCCGAGCCCGGTGGCGCTCGGGTGCAGTTTGGCCTTGCCGCGGCTGTCGTTGTGCGCAATCAGAAAGAACTCGTCGGCGACCAGCAAACGAGCCTCCCACGCATTGTCCACAGGTGATCCACGCCGGGTGACAGGATGCCCGCAGAGCTCCAGCTTTGCAACTCCCAGATTCGGTGGTTGCACTCCGTACTCATGCGACCTGCGGATCTTGTCGTGACAGACTCGGAGGGTGACCGTCAGCCCCACTGTTCGCCGCCGCCGCATCGCCCGTGAACTCCGCCAACTGCGGGAACGCGCGGGCATGACACTGGACGTCGCCGCCCGCCAACTCGACATGTCCAAGAGCAACCTGTCCCGGATCGAGAACGCCCAGATCGGCATCAAGCCCCGGGACGTCCGCGCCGCGTTGGCCCTCTACGAGGTGACCGGTGTCGATGCCGAGGCGCTGATCGAGATCGCCCGGGGCGCCCAGCAGCGCGGCTGGTGGCAGAACTACAGCGACGTGCTGCCCGAGTGGTTCGAGTTCTACGTCGGGCTGGAGGCCGAGGCGGAGAGCCTGCGCACCTACGAGGCGGAGTCCGTCCCCGGGCTGCTGCAGACCGAGGCGTACGCCCGGGAGATGTTCCGTCGTACGGCCGGCGAGGAGGGGCTGGAGCGCAAGGTGGCCGCCCGGCTGCGCCGCCAGGAGGTGCTGCACCGGGACTCGCCCGCAGTCGAGTTGTCGGTGGTCCTCAACGAGGCGGTGCTGCTGCGCCCGGTGGGCGGGCCGGCCGTCATGGCGGAGCAGTTGACCCACATGGCCCGGGTCGCCCGATCACCGAACGTGACATGTCACGTACTTCCGTTCGCGTCCGGTGGGCACCCCGCGATGAGCACTCCGTACGTGATCATCACGTTTGCCGACGCGGCCGACAATTCCGTGGTTTACCTGGACAATCTCACGCTGGGTCTGGCGCTGGAGGAAGCGGGACACGTACGCGGGTATACCCTTGTGCACGAGGAGCTGTGTCGGATGGCACTGGATCCGGCGGCGTCTCTGGCCCGCCTGGAGGAGGCTGCTCGTCACTTTGCGTGATCGCATTGCGGCACGCCCGGGGGGAACGGAAGGTACGGGAATGCAGGCGCTGCCTCTGTCCATGATGGACTGGCGGACCAGCAGTCGCAGCAGCGGCAACGGCAACTGCGTGGAGATCGCCTCCACCGACGACCGGATCGCGGTGCGCGACAGCAAGGACCGGTGCGGCCCCGCGCTGGTCTTCTCCGCCCACGCCTGGACAGCCTTCGTCGCCGGCATGGAGGCGGTACGCCGGGGCTGACCCCGGGCGTGCCACAGTGGCAGCCGTGCTCCGTGACGTACCCCTCGACCTGCCGGTCCGGCCGGCGCTGCCACCGCTGCTGCGGGCGCTGACCGGCACCGGCAGCGCGGTCCTGGTGGCCCCGCCCGGCACCGGCAAGACCACCCTGGCCCCGCTCGCGGTGGCCGACGGGGTGGCCGGGCGGGTGCTGGTCGCCCAGCCCCGCCGGGTGGCCGCCCGGGCGGCGGCCCGGCGGATGGCCGACCTGCTCGGTGAGCGGGTCGGCGACCGGGTCGGGTACGCCGTGCGCGGCGACCGGCGGGTCGGGCCGGCCACCCGGATCGAGGTGGTCACCACCGGCCTGCTGGTCCGCCGCCTGCTGCGCGACCCCGAGCTGCCCGGGGTCGACGCGGTGCTGCTCGACGAGGTGCACGAGCGGCAACTCGACGCCGATCTCGCGCTGGCCTTCACCGTGGAGGCCCGCGCGGCGCTGCGGCCCGAGCTGTGGCTGGTGGCGATGTCGGCGACCCCGCAGGCGGACCGGTTCGCCGCGCTGCTCGGCGGTGACACGCCGGCCCCGGTGGTGCGCGCCGAGGCGGCCCTGCACCCGGTCACCCGGGTCTTCACGCCACCGCCGCGCCCGGTCGCGCCACCGGGCGCGGGACGGGTCGATCCGCTGCTGCTCGACCATGTCGCCGCGACCGTCCGGCGGGCCCTGCACGAGCAGGACGGCGACCTGCTGGTCTTCCTGCCCGGGGCGGGCGAGATCGGGGCGGTGACCCGCCGGCTGACCGACCTGACCGACCGGGTGGCCGTCCTGCCGCTGCACGGGCGGCTGCCCGCCGCCGCGCAGGACGCCGCGCTGCGCCCCGCCGACCGGCGTCGGGTGGTGCTCGCCACCTCGGTCGCGGAGAGCAGCCTGACCGTGCCCGGGGTCCGGGTGGTGGTCGACGCCGGCCTGGCCCGGGTGGCCCGCACCGACCTCGCCCGGGGGCTGGGCGCGCTGGTCACCGTGCCGGTGTCCCGGGCCGCCGCGACGCAGCGGGCCGGCCGGGCCGGCCGGCAGGGCCCCGGGGTGGTCTACCGCTGCTGGTCGGAGGCGACCCACGGCCGGCTCGCCGCGCAACCCGGGCCGGAGATCGCCACCGCCGACCTGACCGGCTTCGCGCTGGACCTGGCCGCCTGGGGCAGCCCGGACGGCGGCGGCCTGGCGCTGCCCGATCCCCCGCCGCCCGCCGCGCTGACCGTGGCCCGGGAGACGTTGACCGCCCTCGGCGCGGTCGACGCCGACGGTCGGGTGACCGCCCGGGGACGGGCCATCGCCGCCACCGGCACCCACCCCCGGCTGGGCCGGGCCCTGCTCGACGGTGCCGTCCGGATCGGTCGGGACCGGGCCGCCGAGCTGGTCGCCCTGCTCGCCGAGGACGGCCTGGCCGGGCGGCACGACGACCTCACCGCCGCGTGGCGGCGGCTACGCGACGACACCGACCCCGGTGCCACCGCCCGCTGGCGCGCCGAGGTACGCCGGCTGCGCGCCGCCCTGTCCGACACCGAGCGGGGCGGTGGCGGCGGGTGGCTACCCGATGACCTGGCGGCCGGGCTGCTGGTGGGGCTGGCCCACCCGGAGCGGCTGGCCCGGCTACGTCGGGCCGGTGGGACGTCGTACCTGATGGCGGGTGGGACGGGGGCCGAGCTGGCCGCCGGATCGGCGCTGACCGGGACGGGCTGGCTGGCCGTCGCGGTGGCCGACCGCTCGCCGGGCGCGCCGACCGCCCGGGTCCGGCTGGCCGCCCCGCTCGACGAGGCGACCGCCCGGGAGGTCGGCGGGGCGTTGGTGAGCGAGGACCGCGAGGTCGGTTGGGTCGACGGCGACGTGCTGGCCCGTCAGGTGACCCGGCTCGGAGCGATCGAGCTGGTCAGTCGCCCGCTGGCCCGGCCGACGCCGGAGCTGCTGGCCGCCGCCCTGGCCGACGGCCTCCGCCAGGCGGGACTGGACCTGCTGACCTGGACCCCGGCGGCCCGGTCGTTGCGTCAGCGGCTGGCGTTCTGCCGGCAGGCGTTGGGCGGGCCGTGGCCGGAGGTCTCCGACGACGCGTTGCTCGCCGCCGCCGACCGGTGGCTCGGGCCGGAGCTGGCCACCGCCCGCCGCCGGGCCGACCTGGCCCGGATCGACGTGGCCGGGGCGCTGCGCCGGTTGCTGCCCTGGCCGCAGGCGGGCCGGCTGGACGAGCTGGCCCCGGAACGCATCGAGGTGCCCAGCGGCTCCCGGGTCCGGGTCGACTACGCCGATCCGGCCGCGCCGGTGCTGGCGGTGAAGCTCCAGGAGACGTTCGGCTGGCAGCAGGCGCCCCGGCTGGCCGACGGCCGGGTGCCGGTGCTGCTGCACCTGCTCTCCCCCGCGGGCCGGCCCGTCGCGGTCACCGCCGATCTGGCGTCGTTCTGGCGTACCGGCTATCCGCAGGTGCGCGGGGAACTGCGCGGGCGTTACCCGCGCCATCCCTGGCCGGAGGACCCGGTCACGGCCGCGCCGACCCGGCACACGGCGCACCGCCGCCGCTGAGCCGGCGCGGTGCGCCGCTCGGTGGTCACTCGTCGACGACGTCGGCGATGAGCACGGTGATGTTGTCGGGGCCGCCGGCCCGCAGGGCGAGATCGATCAGTCGGCGGGCGCAGTCCTGGCGGTCCGGGGTCTCCCGCAGCACCTCGGTCAGGGTGTCCGGGCGGACGACGTTGGAGAGGCCGTCGCTGCACAGCAGCCAGCGGTCGCCGGCCCGGGGCACCATCGTGGCGTACGACGGGGAGACCTGCTCGCCCTGCAACGCCTGGGTGACCACGGCGCGCCGGGGGTGGCTGGACGCCTCCTCGGGGCTGATCACGCCCTGGTCGACGAGCATCTGGACGAAGGTGTCGTCCCGGGTGACCTGTTTGAGGGTGCCCTCGCGGAACAGGTAGGCCCGGGAGTCGCCGACGTGGGCCAGCGCCAGGCAGCTGCCGGTGCGGGAGAACAGCAGGGCGGTCAGTGTGGTGCCCATGCCCTGCCGCTCGGGGTCCTCTTGGACGGCCTGGTTGATCCGCGCGGTGGCCAGCTCGATGCCGGTCTGCAACGCCGCCACCAGGGCGTCCTCGGGGGTCTCCACGTCCAGTGGGGCGACCGCGTCGATGGCGATCCGGCTGGCCAGGTCGCCGGCCGCCATCCCGCCCATGCCGTCGGCGACGGCGACGAGCCAGGCTCCGGAGTGCATGGCGTCCTGGTTTCCGCTGCGGATCAGCCCACGGTCGCTCGTCCCGACGGAACGAAGCTTCAGGGTCATGGGTGGCAGCCTGCCAGGCGGAGGGTGTTGTTGTCTCTAGGAGATCAGGACGACTGCGCGTGGCGCGGCGAATCTCACTGCCGTCGGCGTCGGTCCGGGCCGCCTCGACCAGCCCGAAGGTCATCCAGTCGAATCGATTGACAGGGACGAGACGCGCTGGAAACATCTGGCTGATAGCTGGGAGCGCTCCCAGCGACAGGCATCGACGGCACACCTCCATCACCACCCTTCCGCCCGGAAAGGAATCCCGTGATCCTGACCCGACGACGTCGGCGGCATCTCGCGGTACTGGCAGCGACGACCCTGGTCCTCACCGGCGTCGGCACCGGCGTGGCCCACGCCGAGGTCCCGCCGGACGCCCCCGAGCAGATCAGCAACGGCGACTTCAGCGAGGGCGTCGCGCCCTGGTTCTCCTACGGCACCGGCCCGCTCGACGTCGTCGACGGCCAGCTCTGCGTCACCGTCCCCGCCGGGCTGGTCAACCCGTGGGACGCCGGCATCGGCCACGACGGGGTCCGGCTCAACGCCGGCGCGGAGTACAAGCTCAGCTTCGACATCTCGGCCACCCCCGGCCTCTCCGTCAACGCCGTGCTCCAGCTCGGCAGCGCCCCCTACACGTCGTACGCGAGCGTTCCGGCCGTCGCCAATCCGACGACCAAGCGGGTCGAGCAGACCTTCACCGTCCCGGACGACAACCCCAACGCCCAGCTCATCTTCCAGGTCGGCGGAGCCGCCGCCGAGCAGCGGCTCTGCCTGGACAACGTCTCGCTGCGCGGTGGCGAGGCCGCCCCGCCGTACGTGCCGGACACCGGCCCCCGGGTGCGGGTCAACCAGGTCGGCTACCTGCCCGGCGGCCCGAAGAACGCCACCGTGGTGACCGAGTCGACCGAGGCACTGCCCTGGCAGCTCAAGTCGGCCGCCGGCACGGTCGTCGCCAGCGGCCAGAGCACCCCGCGCGGGATCGACGCCGCCTCCGGGCAGAACGTGCAGACCGTCGACTTCTCGTCCTTCCGTACGCCCGGCACCGGCTACACGCTGGTCGCCGACGGGGAGACCAGCCACCCGTTCGACATCTCCGGCGACCTCTACGACCGGCTGCGGGCCGACGCGATGCAGTTCTTCTACGCCCAGCGCAGCGGCATCGCCATCGACGGTGACCTGATCGGCGAGGAGTACGCCCGCCCGGCCGGCCACCTCGGGGTGGCCCCCAACCAGGGCGACACCCAGGTCCCCTGCCAGCCCGGCGTCTGCGACTACACGCTGGACGTGCGCGGCGGCTGGTACGACGCGGGCGACCACGGCAAGTACGTCGTCAACGGCGGTATCGCCGCCTACCAGCTGCTGAGCGCCTTCGAGCGGACCAAGACCGCGGAGACCGCCGCCGGTGGCGCCGCGCTGGGCGACTCGACGCTGCGGGTGCCCGAGCGCGGCAACGCGGTGCCGGACGTCCTCGACGAGGCCCGTTGGGAGATCGAGTTCCTGCTCCGGATGCAGGTGCCGGTCGGCAAGCCGCTGGCCGGGATGGTCCACCACAAGATCCACGACAAGGCGTGGACCGGTCTGCCGCTCGCCCCGCAGGACGACGCGCAGCCGCGTGAGCTGCACCCGCCGTCGACCGCCGCCACGCTGAACCTGGCCGCCGTCGCCGCGCAGTGCCAGCGCCTGTTCGCCCCGTACGACGCGACGTTCGCCGCCCGCTGCGGCACCGCCGCGACGAGCGCGTACGCCGCCGCCAAGGCGCACCCGGCCGTCTACGCCGACCCGGCCGACGGCATCGGCGGCGGGGCCTACGAGGACAACAACGTCACCGACGAGTTCTACTGGGCCGCCGTGGAGCTGTACCTGACCACCGGCAAGAAGGCGTACCTGGACGACCTGACCGCCTCGCCGCACCACACCGGCGACGTGTTCGCCACGGGCGGCGCGTTCAGCTGGCAGAGCGTGGCCGCGGTCGGCCGGCTCGACCTGGCCACCGTGCCCAACGGCCTGCCCGCCGCCGACAAGGCCCGGGTCCGCGCCTCGGTCACCGCCGCCGCCGACAACTACCTGACCACCCTGCACGCCCAGGCGTACGGCCTGCCGGTGCCGGGCGAGGCGGCCAGCTACGTCTGGGGCAGCAACAGCAACATCATCAACAACATGGTCGTGCTGGCCACCGCGTTCGACCTGACCCGGGAAGCGAAGTACCGGGACGGCGCGGTGCAGGCGAGCGACTACCTGCTCGGCCGCAACGCGCTGAACATGTCGTTCGTCACCGGCTGGGGCGAGCAGAACGCACGCAACCAGCACAGCCGGATCTTCGGCAACCAGCTCAACCCGGCCATGCCGAACCCGCCGGTCGGCTCGCTCGCCGGCGGCCCGAACGCCGCCCTGCAGGACCCGTTCGTCGCCCAGCTGCTCAAGGGCTGCGCGCCGATGTTCTGCTACGTCGACGACATCAACTCGTACTCGACCAACGAGGTGGCGATCAACTGGAACTCGGCGCTGGCCTGGCTCGCGTCGTTCCTCGCCGACCAGGGGGAGGCCAAGGCCGTGGCCCCGCGTACCTGCGCGGTCAGCTACCAGGTGCACGGCACCTGGCCGGACGGCTCCAACACCCAGGTCGTCCTGCGCAACACCGGTGACACCGCGATCGACGGCTGGACCCTGCGCTACGCCTACACCGGCGACCAGAAGGTCACCCAGGCGTGGTCGGCGAAGGTGACCCAGTCCGGGGCCACCGTGACGGCGAAGAACGAGTCGTACAACGCAAAGATCGCGCCGGGCGCCAGCATCACCTTCGGTCTGCTCGCCAGGACCGGCACGCTGGCCAACCCGGAACCGGATCTGATCACCGTCAACGGCGTCGCCTGCACGGTGTCCTGACCGGCACTCCTACCCTCGGACCCCGGGCTGCCACCCGGGGTCCGAGCGCGCCGGGCGGTCGTCCCCCGACCGCCCGGCGCCCCCGCCCGACCGCCCGGCACGCCCGGCCCAGCAGTGGAGACGAGTCCGATGCCCGAGCAGACCACGATCTCCGACGCCGAGCGTCGGCGCATCGTCCACGAGTTCGTCGACGAGACCGTCGGCGACGCCCACCCCGAGGTGGTGGCGATGGTCCGTGACCTCACCCACCGGGTCCGCGACACCGTCGAACTGGCCCGCGCCGCCGGCATCGCCCCCGAGTCGCCCCGCGCCGGCCACGTGGTGGCCGCGCTGGTCTGCGCGTACGGCGAGGTCTTCGACCGGGTCGACGACGCCGGCTACCGCAGCGCGCTGCTGGCCCGGCTGGAGGTCGCCAACGACCCACGCACCGAGCGGTACTTCCAGCTCCTCGCGGCGGTCAACGGCTGGACCGCGCCGCCCACCCTGACCCCGGTGCTGGACTGGTTCATCGCCGCGCTGCGCCACCATCCCGCGCCCTGACCGGCACCTCGCCGACCCGGTGACCGACGGCGGGTGGGCCGGTCAGCCGGCCTGTCGCGTCGACCGGGCCAGGCGCAGGAAGCCACGCCAGGCGTCAGGGGTGAAGGCCAGGATGCCGCCGGTGCGGTCCTTCGTGTCGCGGACGAGGACGACGCCGGGCAGGTTGCCCGCCACCTCGACGCAGTTGCCACCGTTGTTGCCGCTCCTGGTGCTCGTGTGCCACCGCGCGCCGCTCAGCTCCATGATGCCGCCGCTTTCCTGACGAGTTCCAGGGATCGCGCCCGGGGTAGGGCCTCCCCCACTATGCGCGCCCACCGGCGTTCCAGGACAGCGATATCGGCGCGCTGGTCGATGATCTGCGCGCGTACCTGCCCGTCGACGTGTGCCACCCGGGTGCCGTCGTCCAGCTCGGCGACGACGAAGGGGCCGCCGAGGCCGGCGTACATGCCCGTCTCGGCCGGGACCACGTGCACCTGTACGGTCGGCAGCTCGGCGCAGGCGGCGAGGTGGGCGCACTGCTCACGCATCAGCTCGGGCCGGCCCGGCACCGGGCGGTGCAGCACCGACTCGTCGATGACGGCGACCAGCAGCGGCGGGCGGTCGCGGTGCAGGATCGCCTGGCGGGTGAGGCGTGCCGTGATGAGCTGGTCGACCTCCTGCCCGGTCAGGGTCTCCCCGGCCAGGGTGGCCCGCGCGTACGCCTCGGTCTGGAGCAGGCCGGGCACCCAGGCCAGCTCGAAGCCGCGCAGCACGACGGCCTCGCGTTCGATGTCGGCCCACGGCCGGAACCACACCGGCTCGTGCCGCTTGTGCAGGTCGGGCCAGAGGTCCAGGACGTCCCGCTTGAGCAGCGCGGCGACCTCGGCACGATGCCGGGTCTGGGGAATCCGCCCCTGACTGGCCCAGCGCGCGGCGGTCTTCGGGTCGACCCCGATGCGGGCGGCGAGGCTCTCGGCCGTCTCACCCGCCTCGGCCATCGCCTCTTTGACTGCCAGATTCATCCTGACCCTCCCGGACATCCTGGATATCCGGAGTCATCTTGCTACGCCGTGTGATCATGTCGCAACCCTTCGGCACCGGGAGATCGAGCGGCGTCACCGACGGGCCGGACCCCGGTCGGCGACGCCCACCGGGGCCGCTCCCGCCCAGCGGCGGGAACGACCCTCCACCATGGACCGACGGGGGGCTCAGGAGCCGGCGGGGGCACCCACGGCGACCGGCGCGGGGGCACCGTCGCCACGCCAGACGTAGCTGACCCCGGCCGGCGCGGTGAGCGAGCCGGCGAACAACGCGTTGACCCGGGACGCCTCGGCGGCGCTCGGCGTGGCGTTGCGGCACGACACCGGCGCGCTGCTGCCCGACATCAGGTCGGTGCACAGGCCGGTCCGGTTGTCCGGCAGGCCGAGGATGTGACCGATCTCGTGGGTGGCGATCCGGGTCCGGTCGTACCCCTGGTCGACGGCCTGGGTGCCCATCCAGACCCGGCCGTTGCCCAGGCTGGTGGTCTGCGCCCGGGGCCAGCCGGTGTCGACGTAGATGGTGATGTTGCCGGGGGTGCGGGCGACCAGCCGGACGTTGGCCACCGAGCTGTTCCAGATCGTCGCGGCCTGGTCGAAGTTGGTGCGGAACTCCCCGGCCCGGCTCGCGTCGTAGTAGACCGTCCGCGCGGCGGCGGACGCCGTGCCGCCGCCCGCCGCGACCACGCCGGTCGCCGTGAGCACCAGCGCCAGCAGGGTCCCGGCGGTACGCGAGAACTGTCGTCGGCGCATCGTCCGACCTCCCATCGATAGAAGTTCACCGATGTTATGCGGTCGGTCGGAACCCGGTCGAATAGCGGTTACGTCATACCGCCACCACCGGACGGCTCAGCCGATCTCCTCGTCGACGAAGCACCAGCGCCAGGACTCCCCCGGCTGGATGGACCGCATCACCGGGTGCCCGCTGGACTCGAAGTGCTTCGTCGCGTGCTGGTACGGCGACGAGTCGCAGCACCCCACCTGCCCACACTCCACACACGACCGCAGGTGCACCCAGTCGTCGTTGCCGACGGCCACGCACTCCGGGCAGGCGTCGGTGACGCTCGGCTCGGCGGTTCCCGCCCCGGTCAGGTGCGCACAGCTCATCAGTCACTCTCCCGTCGCAACAACGACTCCTCCAGGTCCAGGTCGCGGTACGCCCGCACCAGCACCTCCTCGGGAATCCGTCCCTCGTCCCGGGCGGCCCGGAAGACCTCCCGCTCGGCGTCGATCATCTCCTGCCGCAGCCGACCGTACGCCTGCGACGGCGTCTCCCGGTCGCTGCCGCCGAGCCGCTCCCAGGCCAGGTTGGTGCGGCTCTGCACCAGCCCGCGCAACCGCTCCACCACGGCCGGCGGCGCGCCCTCGGCCAGTTCGTCCAGCTTCTCCCGGGCCGCCCGGCCGGCCTGCTGCTGCACCGTCGCGGCGGAGAGCGCGTCGGCCACCGGGTCGTCCGGGGGCAGCTTCAACCGGCGGGCCACCCACGGCAGGGTCGCCCCCTGCCCGACCAGCGTCGCCACGATCACCGCGAAGGCCAGCCAGATGAACAGCGCCCGCTGGTAGGGCTGCTCCCCGGCCAGGGTCAGCGGCAGACCCAGCGCGGCGGCCAGCGTCACCACCCCGCGCATCCCGGCCCAGCCGATGACGATCGGGAACTGCACCGGCGGGCCAGGGTCGCGCTGCCGGACCCGGGGCACCAGCCGGGCCAGGTAGGTGGCCGGGAAGACCCAGACGAAGCGGGCCAGGAAGACCGCCGCCAGCACCGCCGCGGTGATCCCCACCAGCCGGCCGGTCGGCTCGTCGAGATCCCGCAGCACCTCGGGCAGTTGCAGGCCGACCAGCAGGAAAACCAGCCCCTCCAACAGGAACTGCACCAGCCGCCAGAACGCGCCGGTCTGCAACCGGGACGCCGCCGACAGCAGCAGCGGCATCTTGTGGCCGATGCCCAACCCGGTCACCACCACCGCCACCACCCCGGAGGCGTGGATCTCCTCGGCCGCGAAGACCACCGCGAACGGCACGATCAGCGACAGCGCGTTGTCCAGCAGCGGGTCGGTGGTCCGCTTGTGCAGGTAGCCGAAGACCACCACGCCCAACAGCCCGACCAGCACCCCGCCACCGGTGGCGACCACCACCTCCTGCGCCACGTACCCGAAGCTGACCGAGCCGGCGCTGGCGGTGGCCGCGACGATCGCCACCCGCAGCAGCACCAGCGCGGTGGCGTCGTTGACCAGGCTCTCCCCCTCCAGGATGGTCACCACCCGGCGGGGCAGACCCACCCGTCGGGCAACCGCGGTCGCCGCGATCGCGTCCGGCGGCGCCACCACCGCGCCCAGCGCCACACAGATCGCGTACGGCAGCTCGGGCAGGAACAGGTGCACCACCGTGCCCACCACGAACGCGGTGAAGATCACCAGCCCCACCGCGAGCAGCAGGATCGGCCGCAGGTTGAGCCGGAACGCCGGCACCGAGGTCTCCAACGCCGCCACGTAGAGCAGCGGCGGCAGGATGCCCACCAGCACCAGGTCGGGATCGAGCCGCACGTGCGGGAAGCCCGGCAGGAAGGACAGCCCGAGGCCGAGCACCACCAGCAGGATCGGCGCGAGCAGACCCAGCTTGCGGGCCAGCGCGGCACCGAAGGTCGCGATCGCCAGGAAGACCACGACCTCGAACAGAGCTTCCATGGAGTAGCAGCCTAGGCGTACGGAGGGGCCGGGGTGATCACCCGGTGGCGCGCAGCTTCGGCAGCACCTCCGCGCCGAACGTGTCGATGAAGGCGCGCTGCTCCTGCCCGACGTGGTGCAGGGCGATCTGGTCGAAGCCCAGCGACAGGTACTCCTCCAGCCAGCCGACGTGCCGGCCCAGGTCGGCCGACACGTTCACCACCTCGGCGACCTGCTCCATCGGCACCCGCTCGCTGACCGCGTCGAAGTGCTCGGCGGTGTCCAGGTCCCAGCAGACCGGCGGCGCGAAGACGTTGCTGCGCCACTGCTCGTACGCGATCGCCTCCGCCTCGGCCTGCTCCGGTGCCCAGCTCACGTGCACCTGCAGGTGCAGCGGCCCCCGCCCGCCCGCGTCCCGGTAGGCGTCGATCATCTCGCGCAGGTGCGCGGTCGGCGCGTTCACCGTGATCAGGCCGTCCGCCCACTCGGCGCACCACCGGGCGGTGGCCACGCTGACCGCCGCCCCGATCAGCGCCGGCGGTTCCTCCGGCCGGGTCCACAGCCTCGCCCGGTCCACCCGGACCAGGCCGTCGTGGCTGACCTCCTCGCCGGCCAGCAGCGCCCGGATCACCTCCACGCACTCCCGCAACCGGGCGGTCCGCACGTCCTTGCGCGGCCAGCCGTCGCCGGTGATGTGCTCGTTGCTCGCCTCGCCGGTGCCCAGCGCCGCCCAGAACCGGCCCGGGTACATCGCGCCCAGGGTGCCGATCGCCTGCGCGATGATCGCCGGGTGGTAACGCTGGCCGGGGGCGTTGACCACCCCGAACGGCAGCCCGGTGGCCTGCAGCGCCGCCCCCAGCCAGGACCAGGCGAACCCGGACTGGCCCTGCCGGGTGCTCCACGGCGAGAAGTGGTCCGACGACATCGCGGCGTCGAAGCCGGCGCGTTCGGCGTGCACCACCGCCTCCAGCAGGCGGCTCGGATGGATCTGCTCGTGGGAGGCGTGGAAGCCGAACACCGTCATGGCGTCCTTCCGTACCCATGACGGTGTCCGGTTAAAGCTCGCCCGCGCCGGTCACCCGGCGCGCGGTCACTCGGCGTGCGCGCCGGCCCCGGCGGTGGCCGCGCCCTCCCCCACCCAGACGGTCTTGGTGTTGCAGAACTCCCGCATCCCCAGCGCCGACAGCTCCCGGCCGTAGCCGGAGTTCTTCACCCCGCCGAACGGCAGTTCCGGGTACGAGGTGGTCATGCCGTTGACGAACACGTTGCCGGCGTCCAGGTCGGTGGCGAACCGCTCCTGCTCGGCCGGGTCGGTGGTCCAGGCGTTCGCGCCCAACCCGAACGGCGTGCCGTTGGCCACCGCGACCGCCTCGCCGTACGACGACACCCGGTAGAGCCCGGCGACCGGGCCGAAGACCTCCTCGGCCCACATCCGCATCTGCGGGTTCAGGTCGGTCACCACGGTCGGGGGGTAGAACCAGCCGTCGCCGGTCGGCTTCTCGCCGCCGCAGAGCACCGTCGCGCCGTGCGCCACCGCGTCCTGCACCTGGGCGTCGATCTCGTCCCGGCCACTCTCGCTGGCCAGCGGGCCGACGTCGGTGTCGGCGTCCATCGGGTCGCCGACCCGCAACGCGGCCATGTTCGCGGCGAACTTCCCGGCGAACGCGTCGAAGACGTCGGTGTGCACGATGAACCGCTTGGCGGCGATGCAGGACTGGCCGTTGTTCTGGCAGCGGGCGGTGGTGGCCACCTCGGCGGCCCGGTCCAGGTCGGCCGAGGGCATCACCACGAACGGGTCGCTGCCACCCAGCTCCAGCACCGTCTTCTTCAACTCCCGGCCGGCGATCTGGGCGATGGAGCGGCCCGCGCCCTCGCTGCCGGTCAGCGTCGCCGCCCGGACCCGGGGGTCGCTGAGGATCCGGTCGACGGCGTCCGAGCCGACCAGCAGGGTGGTGAACGCGCCCTCGGGGAACCCGGCCCGGCGGAACACGTCCTCCAGGTAGAGCGCGGTCTGCGGCACGTTGGAGGCGTGCTTGAGCAGGCCGGTGTTCCCGGCCATCAGGGCCGGCGCGGCGAACCGCATCACCTGCCAGAGCGGGAAGTTCCACGGCATCACCGCCAGCACCGCCCCGATCGGCTGGTAGCGGACGAAGGCCCGCTTCGCCTGCACCGCGGCGGCGTCGGCGGGCTCGTCGGCGAGCATCCGCTCCGCGTTCGCCGCGTAGAACCGGCAGGCGGTCGCGCACTTGGTGACCTCGGCCTTCGCCGCGGCGTAGGTCTTGCCCATCTCGGTGGTCATCAGCCGGGCGGTCTCGTCGCGTTCGGCGTCGAGCAGGTCCGCGGCGGCGTTCATCCACTGCGCCCGCTGGGCGAGCGTGGTCCGGTGCAGGTCCCGGAACGCCAGGTCGGCCCGTTCGATGGCGGCGTCGATCTGCTCGGTCGACATCGGCTCGTACGACTTGAGCACCTGACCGGTGGCGGGGTTGGTGGTGGCGATGGGCATCTCGTACTCCTGTCACTCGAAGAGTGAGTGCCGCGCGCCCGGCTGCTCACGGCGGCGGGCGACACGGCGGCGCTGGATGACGACCAGGTCGACGACCGCCACGACGGCGAACAGCGCGCAGAGCACGCCCAGCCAGCCCAACCCGGCCCAGAACGCCACGACCGCGAGGACGGTCATGGTGACCAGGCCGAACAGGGCCAGCGCCAGGCGCAGGTTCAACGCGCTGTAGGCGTGGCCGACCGTGCCACGGGCGCGCCGGGGCTGCGATCTCGTCATCGTCTCGGCCTACCCCGGCACGGACGCCGCTAACCGGTCCCGACGCCCGGATCACCCCACGTCGACGCCGCCCACCGCGCCGGTGTCGGGCGGTTGACCTGCCCGGATAGCCCCACTCCGAGATGTTCTTACCAGATTCGTGTTTCGAGCTGTTGAATCTGCCCGGAAGTCGACACGAGCGGACCTTCCCACCCGGTACGGCCCGTAGAGTGACCGGGCTGTCGCTCTGCGCCGTCTGACCGGGGGAAGACGCATGCCTCGACGCTGGGTCGCCGCCGTGGCCTGCCTGTTGGCGCTGACCGCGCTCGCCTGTGAGGAGGGCGGCGGGGCCTCCCCGCGCCCGACGAAGAGCGGATCGACACCGACCGGGCTGCCCACCACGATGGCCGCCCTCGGCGACTCGATCACCACCGGCTTCGGCTCCTGCCTGGTGCTCACCTCGTGCCAGCGCAACTCCTGGTCCACCGGCGACGGCATCCGGGTGGAGAGTCACTACCGGCGGCTGCTCGACGCCGACGCGCCGATCCGCAACCGGGCCCGCAACCACGCCGTGCCGGGGGCCCGCGCCGAGGCCCTCGCCGGGCAGGCCGACGCCGCCGTCAAGGACAAGGTCGACTACGTCACCGTGCTGATCGGCGCGAACGACGCCTGCCGCGACGACATCGACCAGATGACCGCGACCGCCACCTTCCGCAGCCAGGTCGACAAGGCGCTACGGGTGCTACGCGAGGGCCGCCCGAAGGCCCGGGTCCTGGTGGCCAGCATCCCCGACCTGAACCGGCTCTGGGAGGTCGGGCGCACCGAGTCCCGCGCGGTGCGGATCTGGAAGACCGGGATCTGCCCCGCCCTGCTGGCCAATCCCACCTCGGACGCCAAGGCCGACCGGGATCGCCGGGCCCGCTTCGCCGACCGGATCGACGCGTACAACAGCCAGCTCAAGGCGGCCTGCCGGGCGTACGGGTCGCGGTGCCGCTACGACGGCGGCGCGGTGCACCGGGTGCGGTTCAGCCTGGACGAGGTCAACGGGTTGGACTGGTTCCACCCCAACGTCGCCGGGCAGAACCGGCTCGCCGACGCGACGTTCTCGGCGGCCGGCTGGCGGCTCTGAGCCACCCCGGCACCGACCCGCTCGGGGCCGGGGTCGCGCGGGCCGCGCCCGGCGGTGGGCCGGGCACGGCGTGGCAGCTCCTCCGGTCAGGGGCGACGCGGGTGGGGTAGTCCGCCCCGGTGTTCCCGGTAGAGCGCCTGGGCGCGTTCGGCGAGATCCTTGGTGGCCGAGGAGTTGGCCCAGGTGCCGAGGATGATCGCGGCACCCGGGACGACCTTGGCGAAGACCCGCTTGGCCGCCCGCACCCCGGCCATCCGGGCCAGCCGAACGCCGAGTTGCAGCATCACCCGCCCGAGCGGGTTCTGGGCGGCGTGACCGAACAGCGCGCCCGCCCGCTCCCGACCGGCCGCGACGCCGAGCGCCAACCGGGCCGTCTCGGCCGCCTTGTGCACCTTCTGCAGGACGAGCAGGTCGGTGGCCCGGTCCGGGTGCACCGGGTCCGCGCCGTACGCGGCGGCGACATGCAGCACCAGTCGGGCCTGGGTCCAGGCCAGCACGCCGACGTCGATGACCGCGCCGGGCAGCCCCGCCGCACCCGAGACCGCGCCGGAGAGGCGGGCCCGGTTGACGAAACGCCTGATGGCCTGCTCGGCCAACTGGTCGGCGGTGGCGTCGGGGCGTTCCGCCCGGGTGCGGGCGACCCACTGCGCCGCCTCCGGGCCGAGCCGGCGGACCGCCTCCAGGGCCAGGTGCTCCGGGGCGTACTGCGGGTCGTCCCGCATCCGGTCCCAGAGCCGGGCCGGCGGCGCCTCCGGGGCGTCGCCCGGATCACCTGCCGGCACCGCCGGAACCGGAGCCGCCGCCCCCGCCGCCGGGACCGTGGCGGTCGGCGACCCGACGGCCGGTGTCGCGGGAACGGCCGGGCCGGTGGTGTCCGCCGGTACCGGCGGCGTGGGGACGGTCGGTTCGTCGTCGACGGGGACGGCTTCGGTCACAGGTGCTCCCGGGCTGGAATCGGTTCGCGGACGGTCAGCGGCGACGGCCCGACAGCTTGCCGGCCGCCTGCTTGAGCCGTGCCTGGTTCTCCGGCTTGGCCAGCTCGCGCCGACCCCGGTCGACCAGCTGCTGCCCCTTGGGGGAGCGCAGGAAGGCGCTGATCCGCTGCATCAGTGCTGACATGTCGTCCTCCGATCGGGTGTCCTGCGTCATGTGTACCCGATCCGAGCAACCGCCAACCGTCCACTGTGTCCGGTCGAGGGTAGCCATCCGGCGACGCCGACGCGAACCGGCCCGGCCCGGCCCGCGGTGCGGGCCGGGCCGGCGGCTCAGACCAGGAGGGCGGTGACCACCTCGGTGGCCCGCCACTCGTGCTGGGCGTAGAGGTCCGGGTAGGCGGAGATCTGCACGGCCTGCGCGGCGACGGTGAGCGGGAGGTCCGCCCAGCCGGGGATCTCCAGCAGCGCGGTGAGGAACGCCCGGGTGGCGAACGCCGGGTCCATCAGCTGGCCGACCTCGCCCCAGCCGCTGCTCGGGCGCTGCTGGAACAGCCCGACCGAGTCGTGGTCCCAACCGATCGCCTGGTGCGGGTAGTTCTGCGACTCGGGCAGCACCCCGCTGGCGTAGTTGTAGAGGTTGCTCTCCTGCATGGCGGTGGCCACCGCGATGACCAGGGCCCGGCGCGGCACGCCCATCGCCCGGCCGGCCTTGACGATTTCCTTGGCGTTGTCCATCTGGGCCTGGTCGAGGCCGGCCACCGGAACGATCCGCTTGGGTCGGGGCTTCGGCTTCGGCCGGGGCTTGGGCTTGGTGGTCCTGGTCGCGCTCGGGGTCGGGCTGGGGGTGGCGGCGGGCGGGCTGGCGGCGGGCGGGCTGCTGGGCACGACCGTGACCGGGGTACGGACCTCGGCGCGGGAGGCGGCCTGCTGCTGGGCGCGCTCGGCGAGGGCGGCCTCGGTGCCGGTCCGGTCGTCGGCCCGCTCGTCCGGCAGTGCCTGGACGCCGGCGACGGCGGTGAGGCCGAGGCAGCAGAGCACCCCGGCGGCGAGCAGCGCCGGCCGGCGGCGGCGAAGGTTAACGAGCCCGCCGAGGCGGGTACGGAGGGAGTCGGGTTCACGGAGAACGCCGACCTGAACGGACGAGGGGGTGTCGTCCGAACGGCCAGTCATGCCCCGAGGGGCCCCCTGGTCGTCGATGGTGTCGTCGTCACGCATCCGCCGAGGCTAGGCATGCCCTTTCCCGCCCACCCACCAGCAGGAAGTGGCCCTCGCCACACTTTCCGGCGGGCCGCCGGGACGCCCACCCCGGACGCAGACCCAGGGCGACATACCACCCGCAACGGGCATTGCGGTCAACAACCGCGCCCGCCGTCGTCGGAGTGGATCGACCACCCAGACCACCGTGGCCGGCTGCATGATCCACCATGTCACCCTTTCGGGTGACACGCCGGAACCGTCCGACCGAGCCACTCCGGCCCGTCCGGCGAATTGGTGGCTTCCTCCTGGTTTGATAGCCGGATCGGTCACGACGCGCCCAGTGATGGAATGGATGACGCCGACGCGTACGTTCCCCGAACCGGGTGCCGTCCGTGCGCGGTCGCCCGTAGGCGCATTTCCTCAGGAGGTCCGACCGGTGCTCGACCCACACGAGCTGTACCAGCTCACCGACGATCTGCCCGACCTCGGTCAGCCGGTGCTGATCCAGGCGCTCACCGGCTTCGTCGACGCCGGCAACGCCACCCGGCTGGCCCGCGAGCAGCTCCTCACCTCACTGGACGCCCGGACGATCGCCACCTTCGACGTCGACCAGCTCTTCGACTACCGGTCCCGCCGCCCGGTGATGACCTTCGTCGAGGACCACTGGGAGGACTACGACGCCCCGGAGCTGGCCCTGCACCTGCTGCGCGACGACGACGAAACCCCGTTCCTCCTGCTCACCGGCCCCGAGCCGGACCTGCAGTGGGAGCGGTTCGTGGCGGCGGTCGGCGCGGTGGTCGCCCGGCTCGACGTCCGGCTCACCGTCGGGCTCAACTCGATCCCGATGGCCGTCCCGCACACCCGGCCCACCGGGGTCACCGCGCACGCCACCCGCCGTGAGCTGATCGCCGGCTACGAACCGTGGTTGCAGCGGGTGCAGGTCCCGGGCAGCGTCGGGCACCTGCTGGAGTACCGGCTCGGCGAGACCGGCCGGGACGCCCTCGGGTTCTCCGCGCACGTGCCGCACTACGTCGCCCAGACGGAGTACCCGGCCGCCGCCGAGGTGCTGCTCGCCTCGGTGTCCCGCAGCACCGGTCTGCTGCTGCCCAACGAGAGCCTGCGCTCCGCCGCCGAGGCGGTCCGGGTGGAGATCGACCGGCAGGTCGCCCAGACCGACGAGGCCGCCGCGCTGGTCACCGCCCTGGAGGAGCAGTACGACGCGTTCGCCCGGGGCCGGGGTGAGAAGAACCTGCTCGCCGCCGAGACCGGGCCGCTGCCCACCGCCGACGAGCTGGGTGCCGAGCTGGAGCGTTTCCTCGCCGAGCAGACCCGACCCGGGGAGACCCCGGGCGCCTGACCCACGGCCGGGCGGTGTCGCCGCCGCCCGGCCCGCCCACCCGCCCCCGCGCGCCGGAACCGGCCCGACGGCGGGCCGGCCCGGCGGGCCGGGCCGCGATGCGGCAGGCTGGGCCCATGCGCCTGGCGACCTGGAACGTGAACTCGGTGAAGGCCCGCCTGCCCCGCCTGCTGGACTGGCTGGCCGGCACCGCCCCCGACGTGGTCTGCCTCCAGGAGACCAAGTGCCCCGACGGGGCCTTCCCCGTCACCGAGGTCGGCGAGCTGGGCTACGAGGTGGCCAGCCACAGCGACGGCCGGTGGAACGGGGTCGCCGTCCTGTCCCGGGTCGGCCTGACCGACGTCGCCGTCGGGTTACCCGACGAGCCGGGCTTCCCCCGGCCCGAGGCCCGCGCCATCGCCGCCACCTGCGCCGGGGTCCGGATCTGGTCGGTGTACGTGCCGAACGGCCGCGCCACCGACGACCCGCACTACGCGTACAAGCTGGCCTGGCTGGCGGCGCTGCGGGACGCGGTGACGCCGGCGGTGGCCGCCGGTGGCCCCGTCGCCGTCTGCGGGGACTTCAACGTCGCCCCGACCGACGCCGACGTCTGGGACCCGGCGCTCTTCGCCACCTCGACCCACGTCACCCCCGCCGAACGGGCCGCCCTGGCCGCCCTGCGCGACCTCGGCCTCAGCGACGTGGTGCCCACCCCGATGAAGGGCCCGCACCCGTACACCTACTGGGACTACCGGGCCGGCATGTTCCACCAGAACAAGGGCATGCGGATCGACCTGGTGTACGCCTCCGCGCCGCTGGCCCGCGCGGTCCGCTCCGCGTACGTCGACCGGGAGGCCCGCAAGGGCAAGGGCCCCTCCGACCACGCCCCGGTCGTGATCGACGCCGACCTGCCCGGCACGGAGCCGACCCACCCGGCCGGGGCCCGGTAACGCGCCACACCCAGCCGGTCAGCCCCGCTGCTCTGCTGCCGCATCGGCGGGCTGCTGCTGCGCCGCATCGGCCCAGAGCGCCTCGAAGTGCTCGACGTACCTGCTGAACGGCCCGTCGCTCTCCCGCTGTCGCAGGTGGAACGTGACGGAGTCCTGGCCCAGCGCGCCGCCGATGTGGGTGGCCACGATCGCGTCGTCGTCGAACACCCAGACCGACATCGCGACGTGCCGGTCGGACAGCCGCACGGCCAGCGGGGTGGGCGACTTGCCGATCTCGGCACGTGTCATGGCGATCCGGGTCCCGAGGTCGAGGGGGGTCGCCTCGACCCGGTCCCGACCGGCGGTGACCGGGCTCGCCGGGTCACCGAGCAGGAAACGTACGTCCGCTCCGGCCTGCGCCTTCGCCCCCAGGGTCCCGGCGGCGTTCGGCACGTCCAGCCAGACGAAGTAGCTCGTGTAGCCGCCGAACCAGAGGCGGGACCGCGCTCCCTCGATCAACTCCCGGAGCAGCGACCGGGGCAGGTCGGAACGGCGGGCATAGACGCCCACCAACTCCCGGTCCGCACCCAACTTGACAGCGCGACGCACAGCATCAGGCCACAGCACGTCTACATCCTTACCCAGAACACCTGCCACCCGCACCCGCGAACGTGGATGCGGCAGGCGACCCCGGCCGACCCACCGCTGCACGGTCTTGGCATCGACGTCGCACTTCTCCGCGAGCTGGCCGACCGTGAGCCCGGCGGCGGTCAGCGCGTCCGTAGAGATTCGTTCTTCGGGTTCTCCTGGCCGAGTTGTCGGTGGAGGCTACCGAACACCTGACGCAGCTCGACTGTGGTCGTCAGGTCGACCTGACCGACCGTTTCCTGGCCTGGCTCCACCCACCCACCCACCGACTGATCGTTTCGCCGGGACGGGCCGGCGGCAGGTGGATCGTGGAGAGTTGTGGCGGGCGGGGCGACGACAACTCTCCACGATCCGTTCACCGGACGCGGCACACCAGCCGGGGACCGGCCCGGTGGCGCGGGGCTAGGGTGGGGAGATGGCAGTCGTGAAGATCAACGCGATCGACGTCCCGCCCGGTGCCGGCGAGGAACTGGAGAAGCGGTTCGCCGCCCGGGCCGGCGCGGTGGAGAACTCCCCCGGTTTCCTCGGCTTCGAACTGCTGCGCCCGGTGGCCGGCGAGAGCCGCTACTTCGTGTACACCCGGTGGGAGACCGAGGAGGCGTACCAGGAGTGGGCGGCCGGGCCGTCGCGGGCCGCGCACGCCGGTGGTGGGGGCGGCGAGCAGCAGCGGCCGGTCGCCTCCGGCGCGACGCTGCTGGAGTTCGAGGTGGTCCAGCAGGTGACCGGCAAGGGCTGACCGGCGGCCCCGGCGGTCAGAGCCAGGGCAGGACGGGCGCGGTGGTGGGGGCGGCGAGCCGGGCGAGCCAGCCGGCGATCCCGGCGGCGCCCTGCATGAACCCGGGCTCCGGCGGCAGTTCCGCCGGGGTCCGGGTGTGTTCGGTGTTGGACCAGGCGACCCCCGTCGGGGTGGTCACGGTCCGGGCGAGCACGTCCCCGGCGAGCCGGTGCGCCCAGTCGAGCAGGGCGGGGTCGGCGGTGGACCGGTAGCGGTCGAGCAGCAACTGCCCGACGCCGGCCGTGCCGCAGCACCGGGCGAGGTTGTCCCAGTAGCCCGGGTACCTCCGCTGCGGCAGGCCGCTGTCGCGCAGCGCCCGCAGGCATCCGTCCACGGCCCGCTGCCAGCGGGGCTGCGGGTCGACGGTGTCCAGCAGGGTGAACAGCCGCACCGTACCGGTGGGCCCGTGGCACCAGCCGAAGTTGACAGCCGGGCGGTCCGGGCGGGGCGGGACCAGCAGTGGCAGCGCCCAGCCGTCCGGGTGGTGGCCCATGGCCAGCAGGCCGTCGGCGGCCCGGACGGCGGTGTCGAGCAGGTCGTCGCGGCGCAGGGTGACACCGGCGACGGCGAGGGCGTAGGCGACCCCGGCGGTGCCGTGGGAGAAGCCCGGCATCAGCCGCTCGTCGCCGGCCCGCATCCGCCAGTGCGGCCCGTCCGGGTGTTCCTCGGCGAGCCCGACCAGCCCGTCGGCGAGGAGGTGAGCCGCCTGCGTCACCACCGGAGCGGTGTCGTCGTGGGCGTCGAGGAGGGCCAGCAGGATGCCCGCGTCGCCGGAGATGACGTCGGAGCACCGGCCCGGGTCCACCGGGCGGTCGCGCAGCCGTTCGGCGACGCGTGCCGTCACCGACGCGGCGACGTCGAGGGCGACCGGGTCGGCAGCGACCCGACCCCAGGCGCGCAGGGCGACGGCGGCTCCGGCCCAACCGCCGAACATTCCGTCGTCGGGCAGCGTCGGGGCGTCCGGCTCGTGCCGGGCGAGGTGCACCAACCGGTCCCGGGCACCGGCCGCGACCCGGTCGAGAGCCGACCCGGTCCCGCTGTCCGGCCCGGCCCCGCTGCCCGACCCGGTGACGGGCGGCGCGGTCCCGGTGGGCAGCCCGCCCGCCGGGGAGGCGGCGGCGGTGGCCTCGGCGCAGCCGAGCAGCACCCCGGCGGTGCCGGCGTACAGGTCGTCGAAGGGTTCGCCCGCCTCCCGCCAGAGCGGGCCGCCGTCGGCGGGCACCGCCACCGACTCGATCCAGGTGAAAGCCTGCCGCACCACGTCCGCCGTCACCGCGCGATCCTGCCATCCGCCGGCGGGCGGCGTCGCCGCAATAACGCTCCGGCTGCTCAGGGTGACCGGGTCGCCGCCAGCGAGGCGAACGCGATGACGTTGTCGGCGTATCCGGTGCGTCCGCCGATCCACTGGCCGCCGCAGGTGATCAACCGCAGGGCGGGTGCGCCGTCGCGGCCGTAGACCCGGTCGGCGGGCAGGGCCGACTTGTCGAAGAACTCCACCGAGTCGACCCGGAACACCACCACCCGTCGGTCCTCCCGGGTCACCTCGATCGTGTCGCCGGGGGCGAGTTTGCGCAGGTCGTAGAAGACCGAGGGGCCGTCTTTCGAGTCCACGTGGCCGACGATGATCGCCCGGCCGGGCTCGCCGGGGGTCGGGCCCCGGTCGTACCAGCCGGTCTCGTTGTGCCGGTCGAGCGGCGGCACGTCGATCGACCCGTCGCGGGCCTGACCGACCGGGGCCACCGGGGCGGCCACCTTGATGGTGGGCACGGTGAGCCGGACCGGTCGGCTGGCCGGCAGGCTGCCCGGCGCGGGACTCCGCCGGGCGTCGGCGGCCGGACGTTGCGAGGGCGTGCCCGTCCGGTCCAGCGGCCCGACCGAGCGCCCCAGCCCGGCACCGGTGGCGAAGACCCCGAGCAGCACCAGTACCACCGCCAGCGGCACCGACCACGGGCCGCGCGTCGGGGACCGGCCGCCGTCCGGGGCGGCCGGGGCCGGGGCGCTGCTGGACGGGGACCGGCCGGAGCCGGTCGGGCCGCCGCTGGACGGGACCGGGGCACGGAACGGCGGCGACATCGGATCGTCGGGCGGCCGGGGCGCAGTGCTGCGGGTCGGAGTGCCGTGCCGCGCGGTCGCGGTCGCGGCGGCGGACGGCGGCGGACCGGGCGGTGGGGGGATCAGGCCGCCCCAGCGTGGGCGGGCACCGCCGGGCAGCGGGCCGCCGGAGGGGGAAGGGTGCGACCGCGTACCACCGGGGGGCGGGCTGCCCGGGGGCGGGAGCGGGCCGTTGCGCGGACCCGGGGAGGCGGGCGGCACGTCACTTCCCGGTGACGCCACGCGGCCGGCGGGCCGCCACGATACCGACGACGGCCCCGGCGATGGTCAACGCCAGCCCGCCGGGCACGAGCAGCCCGCCGGGCAGCCCGCCGGCACCGGCCGCGCCGCCGAAGCCGGTGTGCGGCCCGGGGCTGGGCTTGACCTTCTTGACCACCTGGAGCGCCGTCGAGGCGGTCGCCCCGTCGGGGCATTCCAGCTTGACCCGGTAGTTGCCCGGGCGGACGCGCTCCTTGACCATCGGCGCGGCGGTGAGCAGCCCGCGCTGCGGCTGCACCTGGACCCGGCCGAAGGCGTCGGACACGACGGTCGCCGGGATCGAGTTGTCGTGGCAGCTCGCCCGGATGCCGACCAGGTAACCCGGCTCGACGGTCCCCGGGGTCACCTCGACGAAGAGCACGCCTGGCGGCGGCTGCGGCTCACCACCGCCGTCGGGCGGGGGCTGACCCGGCCCCGGGGCCGCGGCGACAGCCTGCGGAGCGGCGGAAAGCCGGGCTACGGAAAACGGCGAGGTGGAAAGCGGGGCCATGGAAAGCGGGGCGGCGGAGACCGGAACGGCGGAAGGCGGGGCGGCGGGTGCCGGGGCGGTGTGCCACAGCGCGGGGACGAGGGCACCGGCGGCGACCGCGAGCGCGGTGCGGTACAGCGGAACCGACACGTCTCCCCCTTCCGGCGCCCCGGGGCAGCGCCGGACCGACCCGGACGCCGACCTGCCGTACGGGATGAATCGTCTCACCCTCCGACCGACGGCACATCCGATACGGCGGAACCGTCGCGTAGGCTCGGGTCGCTGTGACCTCCATCGACCAGAACCCCGCCGTCCCGGTGGCCCGGCCGGGCACCGGGACGATCCGCACCTTCCACCCCCGACGGGGCCGGATGACCAGCCGGCAGACCGACGCGCTGGCCCGGCTGCGGCCGGCGTACGGGATCGAGATCGCCGACCTCGACGGGCCGGTCGATCCGGCCGGGTTCTTCGGTCGGGGCGCGCCGGTGGTGCTGGAGATCGGCTCCGGGATGGGTGACGCCACCGCGGCGATGGCCGCCGCCGACCCGGACCGGGACTACCTGGCGGTCGAGGTGCACACCCCGGGCATCGCCAACCTGCTCGACCTGGTGCAGCGGCACGGCCTGGGCAACGTCCGGGTCGCCCAGGGTGACGCGTTGGAGCTGCTCCGGGCCATGCCCGAGCGCTGCCTGGACGCGGTGCACGTGTTCTTCCCGGACCCGTGGCCCAAGTCGCGGCACCACAAGCGGCGGATCATCCAGCCGGAGCACGTGGCGTTGCTGCGGTCCCGGCTGGCCGGCGGCGGGACGCTGCACTGCGCCACCGACTGGGCCGAGTACGCCGGGTCGATGCGCTCGACGCTGACCGCCGACCCGGAGCTGGTCGACGTGCACGGCGGGTACGCTCCCCGGCCCGCCCACCGCCCGGTGACCAAGTTCGAGCGGCGGGCCCTGACCGCCGGGCGGCCCGTCTTCGATCTGGTGCACCGCCGCCGCTGAGCCCGCTGCGCGGCCCGTCCGGCGGTGTCCGACCGGTAGTGATGCCGTTACCTCGACCCGCAAGCGGTTCGGCGCGCGGGTGGCCCGGTTGGCGGGCGGGGTGGTGGTGCGGGCACGATGGGGGCGCTATGACGCTGACTGCCGCGCTGCCTCGAAGCGCCGACCCCGACACCCTCTTCGACGCGTTCGCCGGCTGGGCGTCCGAGCGTGGGCTGGACCTCTACCCGCACCAGGAGGAGGCGGTCATCGAGATCGTCTCCGGCGCGAACGTGATCATGAATACGCCCACCGGTTCGGGCAAGAGCCTGGTCGCGATCGCGGCGCACTTCACCGCCCTGGCCGACGACCGGACGAGCTTCTACACCGCGCCGATCAAGGCCCTGGTGTCGGAGAAGTTCTTCGCGCTGTGCGAGGTGTTCGGCGCGGAGAACGTCGGCATGCTGACCGGCGACGCCAGCGTCAACGCCGACGCCCCGATCATCTGCTGCACCGCCGAGATCCTGGCCAACCTGGCGCTGCGCGAGGGCGCGCGGGCCGACGTCGGCCAGGTGATCATGGACGAGTTCCACTTCTATGCCGAGCCGGACCGGGGCTGGGCCTGGCAGGTGCCGATCATCGAGCTGCCGCAGGCGCAGTTCGTGCTGATGTCGGCCACCCTGGGGGACACCACCCGGTTCGTCGACGACCTGACCCGGCGTACCGGCCGGTCGACCGCCGTCGTCCGGTCGGCCGAGCGGCCGGTCCCGCTGATCTTCTCGTACGCGATGACGCCGCTGCACGAGACCCTCGAGGAGCTGCTGGAGACCAAGCAGGCCCCGGTGTACGTGGTGCACTTCACCCAGGCCGCCGCGCTGGAACGCGCCCAGGCGCTGATGAGCGTCAACGTCTGCACCCGGGCCGAGAAGGACATGATCGCCGCCGCGATCGGCAACTTCCGGTTCACCTCCGGCTTCGGCAAGACGCTGTCCCGACTGGTGCGGCACGGCATCGGCGTGCACCACGCCGGGATGCTGCCCAAGTACCGCCGGCTCGTGGAGACGCTGGCCCAGGCCGGGCTGCTGAAAGTCATCTGCGGCACCGACACGTTGGGCGTGGGCATCAACGTGCCGATCCGCACGGTGCTGTTCACCGGTCTGAGCAAGTACGACGGGGTGCGCACCCGGCTACTCAAGGCCCGCGAGTTCCACCAGATCGCCGGTCGGGCCGGGCGGGCCGGCTTCGACACCCTCGGCCGGGTCGTGGTGCAGGCCCCCGAGCACGTGATCGACAACGAGAAGGCCCTGGCCAAGGCCGGTGACGACCCGAAGAAGCGGCGCAAGGTGGTGAAGAAGAAGCCACCGGAAGGCTCGGTCGGCTGGGGCGAGCCGACGTTCCAGCGCCTGGTCGAGGCCGAGCCGGAGCCGCTCACCTCCAGCTTCCAGGTCAGCCACTCGATGCTGCTCAACGTGATCGGCCGGCCGGGTGACGCGTTCGCCTCGATGCGGCACCTGCTCACCGACAACCACGAGGACGCCGCCGCCCAGCGCCGGCACATCCGCCGGGCGATCGCCATCTACCGGGCGCTGCGGGCCGGCGGGGTGGTCGAGCAGCTCGACGAGCCCGACGAGACGGGCCGCCGGGTCCGGCTCACCGTCGACCTCCAGCTCGACTTCGCGCTCAACCAGCCGCTGTCGCCGCTGGCCCTGGCCGCCATCGAACTGCTCGACGCCGAATCCCCGTCGTACGCCCTGGACGTGTTGAGCGTGATCGAGTCGATCCTCGACGACCCGCGCCAGGTGCTCTCCGCGCAGCAGTTCAAGGCGCGCGGCGAGGCGGTCGCCGCGATGAAGGCCGACGGCATCGAGTACGAGGCCCGCATGGAGCTGCTCGACGAGGTGACCTGGCCGAAGCCGCTGGCGGAGCTGCTGCACGCCGCGTACGAGATGTACCGGCAGGGGCACCCGTGGGTCGCCGACCACCAGCTCTCCCCCAAGTCCGTGGTCCGGGACATGTACGAACGCGCGATGACCTTCGGCGAGTACGTGCAGTTCTACGGGCTGACCCGGTCCGAGGGGCTGGTGCTGCGCTATCTCGCCGACGCGTACAAGACGCTGCGGCAGACCGTGCCCGAGGACGCCAAGACCGAGGAGCTGGTCGACCTCATCGAGTGGCTGGGCGAGCTGGTCCGGCAGGTCGACTCCAGCCTGATCGACGAGTGGGAGCGGCTGCGCAACCCGTCCGACGTCGCCGACGCCGCCCAGGCGCACGCGTCGCTGGAGGAGCGGGTGCCGGCGGTCACCCGCAACGCCCGTGCCTTCCGGGTGCTGGTGCGCAACGCGTTGTTCCGCCGGGTCGAGCTGGCCGCCCTGCGCCGCTGGTGGGACCTGGGCGAGCTGGACGGGGCGTCCGGGTGGGACGCCGACGCCTGGGCGGAGGCGCTGGAGCCGTACTTCGCGGCGTACGACGGGATCGGGGTGGGGCCGGACGCGCGTGGCCCGGCGCTGCTCATGATCGAGCAGGGCCGGGAGAAGTGGACCGTCCGGCAGATCCTGGACGACCCGGAGGGCGACCACGACTGGGGGATCAGCGCCGAGGTCGACCTGGTCGCCTCGGACGAGGTGGGGGCCGCCGTGGTCCGGGTGACGGACGTGGGGCAGCTCTGAGTTCTTCTCCGCAGGGGCCGTCCGGTGCGTCCGTGTCCGGGCATCGGTGGCCGCCCGGGGCGTTGCGGTGAGGCGGGAGTCGGGAGTTCACCGAGCGCGCTTCGCGCGGGCGACTGTCCGGCGGGCGTCGAGCCAGGCGACTACGGCTGTCCGTATCCGAGGCGAGGAGACGGCTTCGCCTCGCCGTCTCGCGCTGAGTTGGTCGATCAGCCAGGTCGGGGCGTGCGCCTGTTCGATGGCCTGCGTCTTGGTGAGGAGTTCGCCCTTGTCGAGTGCGTGGCGACCCCTGGCCATGGAGGTGAGGCCGAGTTCAGCGATGATGGGGTCCACCCAGATCCACGGACGTCGAGCGGCCCAGGCCCAGTAGCCGGTGAGCTCGGCGCGGGCCGCCGCCCGGATGTCCTCGGCTGAGACTGCGGGGAAGACCTCGCGCGGCGGGCGTCCGAAGACCTCGTATCCGTGTCGCGCCAGTTCTGCTCTGGTGACCCGGGAAAGAACGCGGTGAACGAGTTGGCCGTGCGTCCAGGTCGGATGCTGCTCCTCGATATCGGAGATGGTCGCGGTGTCGACGTATACGCAGCCCAGGCTGAAGCCCGCGCCGCTCCCGCTGTCGAGTCGACGGTGGATCACTGATAGTGCTGCCTGCCGACCGGTGTCGACAGGGCCGTCGACAAGCGCGACCAGATCAAGGTCGCTGATGCGTGGGACGTAGTCACCGGTGGCCAACGACCCTGCCACCAGGAGATCGCTGACCCAACCGAGTTCCTTCAGTTCGTAGCCAAGGTCTCGAACGGCAGCAGGTGACGTCGCCATGGTGGCGAGTGTAGGAAACGCCAGGTGCGTCGACGGCCGGCATGGTCACTCCGATGGCGCGGGCGTGGTCCGGTCCGGCCGACGTTGGCCAGTGCGCCGGAACATGGAGGATCGACGGCTTCCACCCCTGGGAGATGTCACCCCCGTCGATTAGAATGTATGTACTAATCGAGTTCCTGAGCTGGGAGGACGCTCGTGACCGCGCCCGTCAACGCCCCCCTCACGCCGTACGCCACCCTCCTCGGTTTCACCCGGTACGTCGACCGCACCGGGCCCACCAAGGCAAGCTTCGTCGGCGGGCTGCGCAAGCAGCGGGCCAGCCGGCACGGCTTCAACCCGCACGGCCAGTTCGTCAAGGCACTCAAGGCCGACATCGCCTTCCACACCGGCGGCACCCACCTGGCCGGGGTGGCCGATCTGGTCAAGCCGCGCTGGCGTCCGCTCTACCAGGCGCTGACGCCCGGCGCGACGGCGTGGCTGGCGTCGCTCGGCGAGCCGGCCGGCGTCGACCTGGCGCAGACCCGCGACGCCCTCGCGATGCTCGGCGACCTGCCCGTCAAGATCAATCCCCACTTCGGCGTCCGGTACGCCGACGGCCACGCCGAAGCGGTGCGGCTGCACTTCGACGAAACCCCGCCGAGCGAGGAGGCGGCCCTGGCCACCCTGCACCTGATGGCCCGACACATGGACGCGGTGCTGCCGCACGCCGAGCCGGTCCTGGTGGACGTGCGGCGCGGGGTGGCACACCGGACGCCCGAGCATGTCAAGCCGGCACAGGTCGAGCAGTGGCTCGCCGGCGAGGCGGCCGCCTTCCGCGCCATCTGGTCCACCGCCGCCTGACCACACTCCCGGAACATTCGTTTATGCATTGACCTGCATAGTTTTCTGAGACAGATCGGACGGCACCGCCGCCGTCCGATCTGTCTGTCGTTGCAGACTTTCCCAAATACCGCTCCGATCACCTTGAGCGCCGGCCCCGAACGTAGAGTGTTGCGGAAATAACGTTGGTCTACCTCGATGCGTAATGGCGCAGAAAAGCACCTGGTCGATCGGAGGTGGAATTTCCGATGAGTCACGTCCGGTTCCGCTACTTCGCCGGGGCAGAATCGATCCCCCCTGATTTCGTCCACCGAATACGCACCGACCTGGCCCGGTCGATGCCCCGCCACCAGGTCGCCGACTACCTGGCCACCAAACAGCACATCCTGCGGGAGAGCCACCACCTCGTCGCCGCCGAGACGGCCCACGGGTGCGTCGGGCTCATCGCCGCCACCGAACGCGACCCCGACGACCAGCCCTTCACCTACATCGAAACCCTGCTGGTCGCCGAGGACCACCACGGGGGAACCGTCGCCTTCGGTCTGGTCTCCCGACTGTTCCGCGAAATCACCCGCCGGCTCGGCGACTTTCCGGAACTGGTGGCGATGAAGACCTACACGCCGAAGGCGTACGCGGTGATGCACCGGTTCACCGTGCACGACGACATCCGCTGCTATCCGTCCCTCGACGGCTCCGACCCCGACGAGGTACGCCGGCTGGCCGCCCGACTGGCCGCCCGACTGTCACCGGAATGCCGGTTCGATCCCCGTACCGGGGTGGTCGTGCACGGCGGCGGCAGCGTCGGCAGTGACTTCTGGCGGTACCAGCCACGCTCCGGAAACCGGCGCGTCGACGCATTCTTCGCCGCCGAGGTCGGAGAGTTCGACCGGGTGCTGTGCCTGGTGCACGCCCCGACACCGGCCGCCCGCGCGGCACTGGCCGCGGCACTGGGCATCACCCCCGATCCGGCACCCCGACAGGAGATCGCGTGAACGACGTAACCATGTCCGGCAGTGCGGCACGGGACTGGCTGGCCGGAAAGGGCTACCCGTTCACCGACACCGTCGAATTCCACCGCTCGGCCGGCGAGTTCGACGGGGGCGGGCAGTTCGGCGTCGAGATCCCGGCGGTGAACTCGATGCGCGACCTCGAAATCATGGTCAAACTGCTCAACGAGCACGGGGTCCGGGTCACCCGGTTCAACGAGACGCTGGGGTCGTTTCTGCTCTCGGACGCCGAACTGACCGACATGTTCGCCCTGTGCCGGGAGAACGACCACGGCATCGTGGTCAGCCTGGGCCCGCGCCCCGAGTACGACACGAAGAGCGCCTTCTACCGCACCGGCTTCGGCCTGGAGATGGGGCGGCAGATCAACAACAGCGACGGCATCCGTGCCTGCGTCGCCGAGGCGCTACGGCTCGCGGCGCTCGGCTGCCGGGGCATCACCGTCTACGACATCGGCGTGTTGCGGGTGCTCGCGGAGTTGCGGTCGGACGGGCTGCTCCCGGCCGACCTGGTCTTCAAGACCTCCAGCCACTGCATGCCGACGAACCCGTTCCTGGCGCGGATCTTCGCCGAGAACGGTGCCGACAGCATCACCCTGGCGCACGACCTGGGCCTGCCGATGATCCAGGAGATCCGGCGGCTCAACCCCGAACTGCCGATGGACGTGCCCACCGACGTCTACCGCACCAAGGGCGGCTTCATCCGGTTCTACGAACTGGCCGAGATCGTCCAGATCGCCGCACCGGTGATGCTCAAGATGGGCGCGAGCGTGCAGGAACATCCGTACGACCCGCCGAGTGAGGCACGGACCGTCGAACGGGTCCGCCGCGTCGCCCGCGGCCTGGAAATGCTCGACCGCCACCTTCCCGACAAGACCGCCATCTCCCGCCGCAGCCGGCAGTACGCGATTCCGGCCGCGGCATCCGACTGACGACAGGGGCCGGCAAGCGCATGACGAAGAACGAGCACGCCGAGTTCAAGCAGGAGGTCGACGAACTGCTGCGACAGATGGTGCAGCAGTTCTACCGCGAGGTCGAGGGCGCGGACCACCTCTTCCGGGCCAGGGACATCAACATGGCCTACTACCAGCGGCACGTCATCGAGATCATCCTCCGGCTGCGGATGAAGCGGTGGATCGACGCGCTGACGATCCACTACTTCACCAAGCACAACCCGGTGCTGGCCAAGAAGTGGTGTGCGTACACCGAGGACGAGATGCTGCACGACTCGATGTTCGCCAAGGACCTGGAACGGGTCGGGGTGAGCCGGGAGGAGATCTACTCGACCGAGCCGATGTTCTCCACCAAACTGCTCCAGGGCTACTTCTACTACGGCCTCGAACACGAGGGCCGGCCGCTGGCCTCGCTGTCCAGTTCGTACTTCATCGAGAACGTTTCGCTGATGACCCAACCGGACTGGATCGAGAACGTCGAGCAGGTGCTCGGCGCGGGCATGGCCAAGGGTCAGCAGGCGCACGTCAACCACGACCTGGAGGACGACCACACCGATTTCGTGTGGGACGTGCTCATGACGTTCGTGCACACCGACGACGACCGGCGTCGGGTGGTGGAACACATCACCAACGTGTACCGGCTGTTCTGCGCCTTCTACACCGAGCTGTACCACCGCACCGTACTCAAACAGGACGGTGCATTCGCGGTGGTGAAAGCGCTGACCCACCCCTGACGGCGGGGGAATCGCGGGCGGACGCGGGTCACCTCGGGGCGTCGATCGCGGTGTTAGGGTCGGGCCCACCGTCCGTCGGACGGGCGGTCATGTCACCTCCGGTGGCACGACCGCCCGTCGACCTCCGTCGCCGAGGAGAATGATCGCGATGGCCGTCACCGGCATCCGTCGTGCCGTCGTTTCCGTGCAGAGCCGGGAATGCAGCCCCGAACTGTTGGAACGGTTGAGCGGATCGACGTTGTTTCCCGAACGGCCGGTCGGGGCGGCGATCGTCGCGGTGGTCTGCCGTGGCGGCGGTTCGCTGCTCTACGTCACCGCCCCCCGCATGATCGACGCCGACCGCCAGGTGGACTACTTCCTCGGGCTGCTGCCGCAGGAGCCGGTCGACGGGCGGGATCCCCGCCGGGACCGGGTGGTGGTCGGCAGCCTCGACGACTCCTCGCCCCGCTGGCTGAGCGACAAGCTGCTCGACCCGACCAACCCGGCGGCCACCCGGCTGCGCGAGCGGGTGGCCGACTTCGTCGCCGCCGCCCGGCAGGCGGGTGACGAGGTCGCGCTGAGCTACTTCGAGCCGTCCCGCCCCCTACAGGACTACGCCGCCGCCCTCGGCGTCCCCGGGGACCAGGCCGACGCCGGGTACATCCCGCTCGGCACCAAGAGCGCCGGCCGGGAGATGTTCCGGGCGCTCGGCATCGAGGTGCCGGCGGGCACCCCCGAGTGCCACGACGTCGACACGCTCGCCGAGGCGGTCGCCGACCTCGTGCTGGCCGGGCGACGCCGGCTGGTGCTGAAGCTGAGCAGCACCGCGTACGGCGCGGGGATGGGCAACGCCACCGTCGACCTGACCGACGTCACCGGCACCGACCGGGCCGAGGTGGTCGCCGCCGTGGCCAAGCGGCTGCCCGGCAGCCGCCTCGTCGACGGCAGGCTGGGCTGGGCGGAGTTCGCCGACCTGATCCCCCACGCCGGCATCGTCGCCGAGGAGTTCGTCGAGGCCGACGAGCTGCGCAGCCCCAGCTTCCAAGGCCGGGTGACCCCGACCGGCGACGTCGAGTGCGTCTCCACCCACGACCAGGTGCTCGGTGGGGTGGGGCTGACCTACGTCGGCAGTTCGTTCCCGGCCGACGCCGCCTACCGCGACACGGTGGTGGAGTACGGCCTGCGCGTCGGCCGGTACCTCGTGGCGCAGGGCGTCACCACTGGCGACTACGGCGTCGACTTCCTCGCCGCCCGTCGGGGCGCGACGGTGCGGGTGCTCGGCTGCGAGCTGAACCTGCGCGCGACGGGCACCAAGCACGGTTTCGTGATGGCCAGCCACCTGCTCGACACCGTGCCGGACGCCGACGGCAGGCTGTTCACCGACACCCCCGACGGCCGCGCGGAGCGGGTCTATCAGGCGTCCGACTCGATCACCGACCCGTCGTTGGTGGGGCTGGCCCCGGCCCGGCTGATCGACGCCGTCGAGCGGTCACCGCTGCGCTACGACCACACCCGGCGCACCGGCACGGTGCTGCACATGCTCAGCGCTCTGCCCGACCACGGCAAGTTCGGCGCGGTCTGCATCGGCCGGGACGCGGCCGAGGCGGCGGAGCTGATGGACCGCACCCGCGCCCTCGCCCTGGACGTGGCGGCAGAGGACGGCTGACCGCACCCGGCCGGGCCGGTCGTCACGACGGGGGCTCAGTCCTCCGAGGCGGGGCGGCTCGCCGGGACCGTCGGCATCGGCCACTGCCCGGTCCGGACGATGGCGGAGGCGTCGAGCCGCTGCTCGGCCCAGATGTAGGTGTCCGGCAGCAGGTCGGCCACCGGCACCTTGCGCAGGGCGTCCAGCGGTCCGACGATGACCTGGATGCCCGGGTGGTAGTCGAGCAGCACCTGCCGGCACCGCCCGCACGGCGGGATCACGCCGCGTCCCCGGTCACCCACCGCGACGATGGTCTCCAGTTCCCCCACGCCCTGGGTGGCGGCGGCGCCGATGGCCACCAGCTCCGCGCAGGGGCCGCCGGTGAAGTGGAACAGGTTCACCCCGGTGAAGACCCGGCCGTCGGTGGTCCGGGCCGCCGCCGCGACCGTGTGGTTCTCGCTGCGGCAGCGCAGCTTGGCGACCGCCGTGGCGGCCTGGACCAGCGCGCGGTCGGTGTCCAGCATCGTCGTCGTCATCCGGCAGCCCCCGTGGTCGCGTCGTCGGCGATCAGCGTAGCCCGGCGGCGGCCCGTTTCCCGGGCAGCGCACCGGGGGACGTGACCGGTCGCGCACCGCACCGCGCGCCCGCCCCCACCCGGCCCGTGACCTGCGCCGGGACAGCCGGGGGTAGCCGACCCACCAGCGGCCGTGGGACTCCGGGGCGTAACCCGGGGGCGGTCCGGTGGTCGGCTGCCTATCCTTGGCGACGACATGCAGAATCCAACCGCCGCCGGCCCCGCCGCGCCCGCCGCCACCGTGTCCGCCCGTGAGCTGCACCGCCGGCTCACTGCGCTGATGTTCCGCGACCAGCGTCGCCTCCAGCGGCGGCTGGACGGGGTGCGCAAGCTGCGCGACCCGCAGCGGCGCGACGAGGCGCTGGCCGAGATCGCCGGGGAGGTGTCCCGGGCGGAGGGCCGGCTGGCCACCCGGCGGGCCGCCGTGCCGACGATCACGTACCCCGCGCAGTTGCCGGTCAGCGAGCGGCGCGACGACATCGCCGCCGCCATCCGCGACCACCAGGTGGTGATCGTGGCCGGTGAGACCGGCTCCGGTAAGACCACCCAGCTACCCAAGATCTGCCTGGAGCTGGGGCGGGGGATCACCGGGCTGATCGGGCACACCCAGCCCCGCCGGCTGGCCGCCCGGACGGTCGCCGACCGGATCGCCGAGGAACTCGGCACCGAACTGGGCGATGTGGTCGGCTACAAGGTCCGCTTCACCGACCAGGTGAGCGACCGCAGCCTGGTCAAGCTGATGACCGACGGCATCCTGCTGGCCGAGTTGCAGACCGACCGGATGCTGCGCCAGTACGACACCCTGATCATCGACGAGGCGCACGAACGCAGCCTCAACATCGACTTCATCCTGGGCTACCTGCGCCAGCTGCTCCCCCGCCGTCCCGACCTCAAGGTGGTCATCACCTCGGCGACCATCGAGACCGCCCGGTTCGCCGAGCACTTCGCCGACGCCGACGGCAAGCCCGCGCCGGTCGTCGAGGTGTCCGGGCGGACGTACCCGGTGGAGGTGCGCTACCGGCCGCTGGTCGAGGTGGCCGAGGGCGACGAGGACGGGGGCGACGACGAGGAGAACGTCCGCGACCAGATCCAGGCGATCGGCGACGCGGTGCAGGAGCTGGCCGCCGAGGGGCCTGGCGACATCCTGGTCTTCCTCAGCGGTGAGCGGGAGATCCGGGACACCGCCGAGGCGCTGGGCAAGCTGACCCAGTCGAAACGCGCGCTGCTCGGCACCGAGATCCTGCCGCTGTACGCCAGGCTGTCGGCCGCCGAGCAGCACCGGGTCTTCGCCCCGCACGCCGGACGCCGGGTGGTGCTCGCCACGAACGTCGCGGAGACCTCGCTGACCGTGCCCGGCATCAAGTACGTGGTGGACCCGGGTTCGGCCCGGATCTCCCGCTACTCCAGCCGGCTCAAGGTGCAGCGGCTGCCCATCGAGCCGGTCTCCCAGGCGTCGGCCAACCAGCGCAAGGGCCGCTGCGGCCGGACCTCGGACGGCATCTGCATCCGGCTCTACGACGAACAGGACTTCGCCTCCCGGCCGGAGTTCACCGACCCGGAGATCCTGCGCACCAACCTCGCCTCGGTCATCCTCCAGATGACCGCCATCGGCCTCGGTGACCTGGCCGCGTTCCCGTTCATCGACCCGCCGGACCGGCGCAACGTCACCGACGGGGTGAACCTGCTGCACGAGCTGGGTGCGCTGGACCCGACCGAGGCCGACCCGGCCAAACGGCTCACCCCGTTGGGCCGGCGGCTGGCCCAGCTCCCGGTCGACCCCCGGCTGGCCCGGATGGTGATCGAGGGCGAACGCAACGGCTGCGCCACCGAGGTGCTGGTGATCGCCGCCGCGCTGTCGATCCAGGACCCCCGGGAGCGGCCGGCGGACAAGCAGGCCCAGGCCGACCAGGCGCACGCCCGGTTCACCGACCGGGAGTCCGACTTCGTGTCGCTGCTCAACCTGTGGCGCTACCTGCGCGAGCAGCAGCGGGAGCTGTCCTCCAGCGCGTTCCGCCGGATGTGCCGGGCGGAGTACCTCAACTACCTGCGGGTCCGCGAGTGGCAGGACATCGTCGCCCAGTTGCGGCAGGTGCTGCGTACCCCGGAGCAGGGTGACGGGCGGCGGGGCCGGCGGGGCGCGGCGCAGCCCCCGGCCGACGGGGGCCGGCGCGGGGTCGCCGCCGACCTGCCGGAGGAGATCGACACCCCGAAGGTGCACCAGTCGCTGCTGCCCGGCCTGCTGTCGCACATCGGGCTCAAGGACGCCCAGAAGCACGAGTACCTGGGCGCCCGGGGGGCGAAGTTCGCGGTCTTCCCCGGTTCGGCGCTGTTCAGGAAGCCACCGCGCTGGGTGATGGCCGCCGAGCTGGTGGAGACCTCCCGGCTGTGGGGGCGGGTCGCCGGGCGGGTGGAGCCGGAGTGGGTCGAGCCGCTGGCCCAGCACCTGGTCAAACGCAGCTACAGCGAGCCGCACTGGGAGAAGAAGCAGGCCGCCGTGATGGCCTACGAGAAGGTCACCCTGTACGGCGTCCCGCTGGTCACCTCCCGCAAGGTCAACTTCGGTCGGATCGACCCGGCGCTGAGCCGGGAGCTGTTCATCAGGCACGCCCTGGTGGAGGGCGACTGGCAGACCCACCACCAGTTCTGGCGGGACAACGAGAAGCTCCGCGCCGAGGTCGAGGAGCTGGAGAACCGGGCCCGCCGCCGGGACATCCTGGTCGACGACGAGAGCATCTTCGCCTTCTACGACCAGCGGATCCCGGCCGACGTGGTCTCCGGACGACACTTCGACGCCTGGTGGAAGAAGGCCCGCCACGAGCAGCCCGACCTGCTCACCCTCACCCGGGAGGTGCTGGTCAACGCCGGGCGCGGCGGGGTCGACGAGGCCGACTTCCCGGACGAGTGGCGGGCCGACGGGGTGACCCTGCCGCTGACGTACACCTTCGACCCGACCGCGCCCACCGACGGCGTCACCGTCGACATCCCGCTGCCGCTGCTCAACCAGGTGCCGGCGGAGAGTTTCGACTGGCAGGTGCCGGGGTTGCGCGAGGAACTGGTGATCGCGCTCATCCGGTCGCTGCCCAAGGCGGTCCGGCGCAACTTCGTCCCGGTGCCGGACCACGCGCGTGCGGCGTTGGCCGCGATCACCCCGGGCGAGGAGCCGCTGCTGGACGCGCTGAGTCGGCAGCTACGCCGGATGACCGGGGTGACCGTGCCCCGGGAGGCGTGGGAGCCGGCGAAGCTGCCGCCGCACCTGCGGGTGACGTTCCGGGTGATCGGCGACGCCGACCAGCCGGTCGCCGAGGGCAAGGACCTGCCGGCCCTGCAACGCCAGCTCCGCCAGGAGGTACGCCAGGTGGTGGCCGCCGCCGCGCCGGAGGTGGCCCGGACCGGGCTGACCGGGTGGACGATCGGCACCCTGCCGCGCACCATCGAGCAGGTCCGGGCCGGTTACGCGGTGACCGCCTACCCGGCGCTTGTCGACGAGGGCGCCACGGTCGGGGTGAAGGTCTTCGACTCCGAGGCCGAGCAGTCCGCCGCGCACTGGGCGGGCACCAGGCGGCTGTTGCGGCTGACCGTGCCGTCACCGGCGCAGTTCCTCCAGGGGCGGCTGAGCAACGAGGCGAAGCTGGCGTTGAGCCGCAACCCGCACGGCGGGGTGCAGCAGCTCATCGCCGACGCCGCCGGGGCCGCCATCGACAAGCTGATCGCCGATGCGGGTGGGCCGGCCTGGGACGCCGACGGCTTCGCCGCGCTGCGCGACCGGGTCCGCGCCGACCTGGTCGACACGGTGGTGGAGGTGATGGGCCGGGTCCGTCAGGTGCTCGCCGCCGCGTACGCGGTGGAGCAGCGGCTCGGCGCGACCCGCAACCTGGCGGTGGTGGCCGCCCTGGCCGACCTGCGCCAGCAGCTCACCGGCCTGGTGCACGACGGTTTCGTCACCGAGACCGGGTACGCCCGGCTGCCCGACCTGCTGCGCTACCTGACCGCGATGGAGCGCCGCCTCGACCGGTTGACCGCCAACCCGCAGCGGGACAAACAGCAGCAGGACCGGATCGCCACCGTGCAGCAGGAATACCGGGACATGGTGGCCGCGCTGCCCCCGGCCCGCCGCGCCTCGGAGCCGGTACGGCAGATCCGCTGGATGATCGAGGAGTTGCGGGTGAACGTCTTCGCGCAGGCTCTCGGCACCCCCTATCCGGTCTCCGAGCAGCGCATCTACCGGGCGATGGACGACGCCGAGGGGCGCTGATCAGGGCAGCGGTTCCACGCCCGGCGGCAGGTCGCTGGTGCTGGTGGCCGCGTGCACGTAGTCGAGGAGAATGCGGCGCAGTTCCCGCCCGGCGTGGGTGGGTACCACGTCGCGGCGACGGGCGACCGCGATGGTCCGGCTCACCCCGGGCGGGGCGAGCCGGGTGACCCGGACGCCGGGGCGGCGACTGACCACGATGCCCGGCACCAGGGCGATGCCCAGGCCGGCCTCGACGAAGCTGAGCACGGCGTCCATCTCACCGCCGTCGACCGAGAAGGTGGGCTCGAAGCCGGCCTCCCGGCACGCCTGGATGGTGGCGTCGCGCAGGTCGTAGCCCTCGCGGAACATCACCAGCGGCTGGCCGCGCAGGTCGGTGATCCGCAACTCGCCGCTGACCAGCGCGGCGGGTAGCGGTTCCACCGAGGCGACCACCAGGCTCTCCCGCAGGATCGGGTCCACCCGCAGGCCGGGATCGGCCCCCTGGGCCGGCATGATGATCAGGGCCAGGTCGAGGTCGCCGCGCAGCAGGTCGCGGACCAGGTCCTGCGAGCCGCCCTCCTCGACCCGCAGGTCGACGGCGGGGTGGGCGTCGCGGAACCGGCGTAGCACCGGCGGGGCGAGCGAGGTGGCCAGGCTGGGGGTCGCGCCGAGCCGGACCCGGCCCCGGCGCAGCCCGACCAGTTCCTGCACCTCCCGGGTGGCGGTGTCGACGTCGGCGAGGATGCGTTTGGCCAGCGGCAGCAGCACCTCGCCGGCGGCGGTGAGGGCGATGTTGCCGCGTACCCGCTCGAACAGGGGGGCGCCGAGGGTGGTCTCCAGAGCGTGAACTTGCTTACTCAACGACGGCTGGGTTATGCCGACGATGTCGGCGGCTTGGGTGAAATGTCGTACTTCAGCGACCGCAACGAAGTACCTCAGCTGATGGAGCTGCATCTTCATAGCTTACGGCTATCGAGACTGCGAGTTCGATGCATTGGACGACTGATTGCGGGGCTCCTAGCGTCGGTCAGGTGGTAATCACGAAAACTCGGTCGCCCATCCGCTCCAACGTCGGCCTGAAGGCCGTCATGGCGGTGACGGGCATCATGCTCGTGCTGTTCCTCGTCGCCCACATGCTCGGCAACCTCAAGGTATTCACCGGCGAGACCTCGTTCGACCACTACGCCCACTGGCTGCGCGACATCGGCAAGCCACTGCTGCCCGGCGTGTGGTTCCTGTGGATCCTGCGCACCGCGCTGGTGGTGGCCGTGCTCGGGCACATCTGGGCGGCGACCCTGCTGGCCGTGCGGGCCCGCGCCGCCCGCCCGGTGCGCTACGCCCACCGCAAGAAGGTCCGGGGCAGCTACGCCGCGCGCACCATGCGCTGGGGCGGAGTGATCATCCTGCTCTTCGTGATCTACCACATCCTGGACCTGACCACCGGCACCCTCAACCCGGTCGGCGACGCCAGCAACCCGTACGGCAACGTGGTCGCCGACTTCGCCCCGGAACGCTGGTACGTGACGCTGTTCTACACCCTGGCGATCGTCACCGTCGGCTTCCACCTGCGGCACGGGGTGTTCTCCGCGCTGCGCAGCCTCGGTCAGCAGACCCCCCGGGGTGAACGGCGGGCCCGTACCGCCGCGCTGGTCTTCGCCGTGGTGCTCTGCGCCGGCTACCTGGTGGTCCCGTTCGCCGTACTCACCGGATTGGTGTCCTGACATGGAACTCTTCACCGAGGGCGAGCCGATCGCCGACACGAAGGCTCCCGACGGCCCGGTCGAGAAGCGCTGGGAGACCCGCCGCTTCGAGGCCAAACTGGTCAACCCGGCGAACCGGCGCAAGCTGACGGTGATCGTGGTGGGCACCGGCCTGGCCGGCGGCTCCGCCGCCGCCACCCTCGCCGAGCAGGGCTACCGGGTGCGCAGCTACTGCTACCAGGACAGCCCACGCCGGGCGCACTCGATCGCCGCGCAGGGCGGCATCAACGCCGCCAAGAACTACCGCAACGACGGCGACTCGGTGCACCGGCTGTTCTACGACACCGTCAAGGGCGGCGACTTCCGCTCCCGCGAGTCGAACGTGCACCGGCTCGCCGAGGTGTCGGTCAACATCATCGACCAGTGCGTCGCCCAGGGCGTCCCGTTCGCCCGCGAGTACGGCGGGCTGCTGGACACCCGTTCCTTCGGCGGCGCGCAGGTGCAGCGCACCTTCTACGCCCGGGGCCAGACCGGCCAGCAGCTGCTGCTCGGCGCGTACCAGGCGCTGGAGCGGCAGATCGGCCTGGGCAACGTGGAGATGCACACCCGGCACGAAATGCTGGAACTGGTCGTCGTGGACGGCCGGGCCCGGGGCATCGTGGTCCGCGACATGGTCACCGGTGAGATCAGCACCGAGATGGCCGACGCGGTGGTGCTCGCCTCCGGCGGCTACGGCAACGTCTTCTACCTCTCCACCAACGCCAAGGGCTGCAACGTCACCGCCTCCTGGCGGGCGCACCGCAAGGGCGCGTACTTCGCCAACCCCTGCTACACCCAGATCCACCCGACCTGCATCCCGGTCTCCGGCGACCACCAGTCCAAGCTGACCCTGATGAGCGAGTCGCTGCGCAACGACGGCCGGGTCTGGGTGCCCAAGGCCAAGGGCGACGACCGCGACCCCCGGCAGATCCCGGAGGACGAGCGGGACTACTACCTGGAGCGGATCTACCCGTCGTTCGGCAACCTGGTCCCCCGCGACATCGCCTCCCGGGCCGCCAAGAACGTCTGCGACGAGGGCCGGGGTGTCGGGCCGACCAAGCTCGGGGTCTACCTCGACTTCGCCGACGCGATCGACCGGCTCGGCCGCAAGGCCATCGAGGCCAAGTACGGCAACCTGTTCGAGATGTACGAGCGGATCACCGGCGAGGACCCGTACCAGGTGCCGATGCGGATCTACCCGGCCGTGCACTACACGATGGGCGGGCTGTGGGTCGACTACGACCTCCAGTCGACCATCCCCGGCCTGTTCGTCATCGGTGAGGCGAACTTCTCCGACCACGGCGCGAACCGGCTCGGCGCGTCGGCCCTGATGCAGGGCCTGGCCGACGGGTACTTCGTGCTGCCCACCACCATCGCCCACTACCTGGCCTCCGGGCCGCTGGACAAGGTCGACGCCAGCCACCCGGCGGCGGTGCAGGCCCGGCGCGACGTCGAGGACCGGATCGCCCGGCTGCTGGCCGTGAACGGCGACCGGACGGTGGACTCGTTCCACCGGGAGCTGGGCCAGATCATGTGGGAGCACTGCGGGATGGAGCGCTCCGAGGCCGGGCTGCGCAAGGCCATCGACGAGATCCGGGCGCTGCGCGAGCAGTTCTGGCAGCGGGTCCGGGTGCCGGGCGACGGCGAGGGGCTCAACCAGTCGCTGGAGAAGGCCGGCCGGGTGGCCGACTTCTTCGAGCTGGCCGAGCTGATGTGCATCGACGCCCTGCACCGCGAGGAGTCCTGCGGCGGCCACTTCCGGGCCGAGCACCAGACCCCCGACGGTGAGGCGCAGCGCGACGACGACCGGTTCGCCTACGTGGCGGCCTGGGAGTTCACCGCCACCGGTGAGCCGGCCGTGCTGCACAAGGAAGACCTGAAGTTCGAGTACGTCCACCCCACGCAGCGGAGCTACAAGTGAACCTGACCCTGCGCATCTGGCGTCAGTCCGGCCCCCAGGACAAGGGGCGGATGGTGACCTACCCGGTCGACGACGTCTCCCCCGACATGTCGTTCCTGGAGATGCTCGACGTGCTCAACGAACGGCTGATCCTGGCCGGGGAGGAGCCGGTCGCGTTCGACCACGACTGCCGCGAGGGCATCTGCGGCATGTGCGGTCTGATGATCAACGGGGACGCGCACGGCCCGCAGCGCGGCACCACCGCCTGCCAGCTGCACATGCGGCAGTTCACAGACGGCGAGACGATCGACATCGAGCCGTGGCGGGCCCGCGCCTTCCCGGTGATCAAGGACCTGGTGGTCAACCGGAGCGCCTTTGACAAGATCATCGCGGCCGGTGGGTACGTCACCGCCCCGACCGGCAGCGCCCCCGAGGCGCACGCCGCACCGGTGGCCAAGGCCAACGCCGACGCCGCCTTCGAATCCGCCGCCTGCATCGGCTGCGGCGCCTGCGTGGCCGCCTGCCCCAACGGCTCCGGCATGCTCTTCACCGCCGCCAAGGTCACTCAGCTCTCGCTGCTGCCGCAGGGCCAGCCGGAGCGCTACACCCGGGTGATCGGCATGGTCGACGCGCACGACGAGGCCGGCTTCGGCGGCTGCACCAACGCCGGCGAGTGCACGGCGGTCTGCCCCAAGGGCATCCCGCTGAACACCATCGGCCGGCTCAACCGGGACTACCTCACCGCGACCGCCAAGCGCGGCGACACCCCCGGTTCCTGAGCCCCGCGCCCCAACCGCGACCGCCGCGCCCCGCCCGGGGTGCGGCGGTCGCGCCGTTCCCGGGCGGGACGCCAGGCCGTACAGGTGGGACCGGGGTCGCTGGTTCAAGCGCCTCCCTCGGGGTAGCAGACCCGTCGACGGCACCGAGAGGGGATTTCCGGCATGAAGGCACTGACCTGGCACGGCCGGCACGACGTCCGGGTGGACGACGTGCCGGACCCCCGGATCGAGGAACCGACCGACGCGATCGTCCGGATCACCTCGACCGCGATCTGCGGCTCCGACCTGCACCTGTACGAGGTGCTCGGGCCGTACCTGAAGCCCGGTGACATCCTCGGGCACGAACCGATGGGCATCGTCGAGGAGGTCGGCTCCGGGGTGACCCGGCTCAAGCCCGGCGACCGGGTGGTCGTCCCGTTCAACATCTCCTGTGGGCACTGCTGGATGTGCGAGCGGCAGCTCTACGCCCAGTGCGAGACGACCCAGGTGACCGCCGAGGGCAAGGGCGCGTCGCTGTTCGGCTACACCTCCCTCTACGGATCGGTACCCGGCGGGCAGGCCGAGTACCTGCGGGTCCCGCAGGCCCAGTTCGGCCCGATCACCATCCCGCAGACCGGGCCCGACGAGCGCTACCTGTACCTCAGCGACATCCTGCCCACCGCCTGGCAGGCGGTGAAGTACGCCGACACCCCGCCCGGCGGCACCCTGGCCGTGTTCGGGCTCGGTCCGGTCGGGCAGTTCTGCGCCCGGATCGGCAGGCACCTCGGCGCGGGCCGGGTGATCGGGTTGGACCTGGTGCCGGAGCGGCTGGAGATGGCCCGCCGGCACGGCATCGAGACGCTCGACGTCAGCCAGCTCGACGACGTGCCCGGCGCGCTGATCGACCTGGTCGACGGACGCGGCCCGGACGCGGTGATCGACGCGGTCGGCATGGAGGCGCACGGCTCGACCAGCGGCAAGCTCGCCCAGAGCGCGGCCGGTCTGCTGCCGGACAAGCTCGCCCAGACCATGATCGACAAGGTCGCCGTGGACCGGTTGACCGTGCTCAAGGCCGCCCTCAAGGCCGTCCGGCGCGGCGGGACCGTCTCGATCTCCGGGGTGTACGGCGGCGAGGTCGACCCGATGCCGCTGATGGAGATGTTCGACCGGGGCATCCAGTTGCGGATGGGCCAGTGCCACGTACGCCGGTGGACCGACGAGATCCTGCCGCTGCTGTCCGGCGACGACGACCCGCTGGGCGTGGAGGACCTGCGGACCCACCGGCTGCCGCTGGTGGACGCGCCGAAGGCGTACGAGATGTTCCAGAAGAAGGAGGACGGCTGCGTCAAGGTCGTGCTCGCGCCGTGAGCCGGGTGGTGGTGGTCACCGGGGCCACCAGCGGCATCGGCCGCGCGGCGGCCCTGGAGTTCGCCGGGCGCGGGGACCGCCTGGTCCTCGCCGCCCGCTCCCCCGAAAGCCTGGCCGAGGTACGCCGGGAGTGCCACGACGCCGGCGCGGGGCGGGTCCGTACGGTGCCCACCGACGTCACCGACCCCGACGCGCTCGACACGCTCGCCGACACGGCGGTGACCGAGTTCGGACGCATCGACGTGTGGGTGCACACGGCGGCCGTGATGGCGTACGGCCGGTTCGAGGACCTCCCGGCGGCGGTCTTCGACCGGGTGGTCCGCACCGACCTGCTCGGCGCGGCCGGCGTCCTCCGGGTGGCGCTGCGCCGCTTCCGGGCGGCCGGCAAGGGCACCCTGATCCTCACCGGCTCGGTCCTCGGGCACGTCACCGCCCCCTACATGAGCGGCTACGTGACCAGCAAGTGGGGCCTGCAAGGGCTGGTCCGCACCGTGCAGCAGGAGGCCCGGGAGCTGCCCGGGGTGCACGTCTGCCTGGTCACCCCGGGCAGTGTGGACACCCCGGTCTACCAGCGGGCGGCGAACTACCTGGGGCGGGCCGGCCGGCCCCCGCTGCCGGTCACCACCCCGCAGCGGGTGGCGCGGGCCATCGCCCGCTGCGCCGACCGGCCCCGCCGGGAGGTCTCGGTGGGCCGGGTCAACCTGCTCATGCGGGGCGGCTTCACCATCGTGCCGGGCGTCTACGACGCGCTCGTCGGCCGCTGATGCGTCGCGGCGGGCTGACCGGTCAGCCGGTCGCCCCGCACGACGGCGTCGTGTTCACCCCGGACCCGGCCGGGGCGGCGGTGCGCGGCGGCTGGCTGCCGGAGCTGTCCGCCCTGCTGCGCCGGGCCGGCACGCCGGCCGGCGCGACCGCCGTGGCGACCGGGCTGGCGGTCGCCGCCGGGACGGCTCTCGCGGTGGGTGGGGCGGTACGTCGGCGGCGGTGAGCCCGGAACTCGTCACCCCGCTGGTCACGGTCTCCGCGTCGGCCGACCGGCGCAGTGGAGGGGTACCGAGGGTCGGCGTGGGCGGCAGCGGCGGACGGTGACTACCGTGTACCGCGGGACACCGGCGAGGGGGACGACACATGCGGGAACCAGCGGAACGTGCGGTCGAGCGGACGCTCGGCGGGCGGCTGTGGCAACTGGCCGGGCTGGCGGCGGTCGCCGGCCTGGCGTGGACGGCGCGGGACGTGCCGGCGGCGCTGGGCGGCCGGCTGACCGGCGCGCGGGCGCAACGGGCGGCCCGGTCCCCGCAGTTCCGCGACGGCACCTTCCACAACCGGGTGCCCACCCGCACCATGCCCGGCGGCGATTCCGGCCGCAACCTGCTGCGGGAGCTGCTCTTCGGCCAGCAGCGCCGCCGCCCGACCGCCCCGGTCCCGCTGCTGCGTCCGGCCCCCGCCCCGACCACCGACGTCGACCGGGAGCTGAACGTCGTCTGGTACGGCCACGCCTCGACGCTGATCGAGATCGAGGGGCAGCGGGTGCTGGTCGACCCGGTGTGGAGCGACAGGTGCTCGCCGTCGGCCGCGGTGGGACCCCGGCGGCTGCACGAGCCCCCGGTACGCCTCGACGAGCTGCCCACCGTCGACGCGATCCTGATCTCCCACGACCACTACGACCACCTGGACATGGCCACCGTCCGGGAGCTGGTCCGCCGGCAGTCGGCGTCGTTCCTGGTGCCGCTGGGCGTCGGCGCGCACCTCGACCGGTGGGGGGTGCCCGACGACCGGATCGTCGAGCTGGACTGGTCGCAGGGGCACCGGGTCGGCGGCCTGGAGATCACCGCGACCGCCGCCCAGCACTTCTCCGGCCGGGGGCTGCGCCGCGACGGCACGCTGTGGAGTTCGTGGGTGGTCGCCGGGGCGCACCGGAAGGTCTTCTACACCGGCGACTCGGGCTACTTCGACGGGTACGCCGAGATCGGCGCGGAGCACGGGCCGTTCGACCTGACGCTGATGCAGATCGGCGCGTACGACCGGGCCTGGCCCGGCATCCACATGTTCCCGGAGGAGGCCGTCGCCGCCCACCTCGACCTGCGCGGTGACCTGCTCGTCCCGGTGCACTGGGCCACCTTCAACCTGGCCCTGCACGACTGGTCCGAGCCGGTGGACCGGCTCTGGGCCGAGGCCAAGGCGCGGGGCGTGCGGCTGGCGGTGCCCCGCCCCGGCGAGCGGGTGGTGGCCGACGACCCGTCGCCGGTCGACGGCTGGTGGCAGACGGTCGCCTGACCACGGGCCCGGCGCGCCGTTCGCCGCAGAGTGACGGCCCGCCGCGCCGTTCGCCGCAGAACGCCGGGCCGGCGCTCATAGCACGAAGGCGTCGGTCCACAGCGCGCCGGAGCGGCCCGACAACACGTCCAGCATCGCCGCCGCCTGCCCGTCGGTGAGCTGGGCGACGAAGTCGACGATGGCCCGGCCCCGGGCCCGGGAGATCCGGTCCGGGGTACGCGGGTGCAGCTCCGCCTCGGCCAGCTCCACCAGGTCGGGCAGGCGGCGGGGCAGCCGGGACTCCTCCTCGGGGTCGAGCAGCCACTCCCACAGCGACTCGACCAGGGTGCCCAGCAGCCGGGCCTGGCCCCGCTGGTGCAGGGCCAGGTCGGGGCGGGCCAGCACGAAGCGGTGGTGGACGAACTTGAGCACCTGCACCTCGTGCCACTGGGCGCGGGCCAGCAGCACGTGACCGGAGCGCACGTCCGGGGCGGCGGTCACCGTGATCGCGTCGACCAGCCGGGTGGTCCACCGGGCCGAGAAGCGGGCCACGTACTGCTCCGCCTCGATCGAGCCGTCGAAGGGCAGCGCCAGCAGCCCGTCCACCAGTTCCTCGCGGACGTGCTCGACGGCGGCGGCGAACGCCTCGTCGTCGGCGACCCAGGCGTCCTTGCGGTGCAGTTGCCGGCGCAGCGCCTCGATCGCCGAACCGGGGCGGCGGGCCGCGCCGGTCAACGCGGCGTCGGTGACCGCCCGCAGGTGCCCGCCCTCGCGCTGCCAGGCCATCAGCTCGGCGGCGACGGTGCCCTGCTGGAGCACCCCCACCCGGTAGAAGTCCTCCACGTCGTGGATGGCGTACGCGATGTCGTCGGCGGTGTCCATCACCGACGCCTCGACGGTCTGCTGCCACTGCGCGATCCGCCCGGCGAACGGCGCGCGGGCCTGCCGCAGGTCGGCGAGTTCCGTGCCGTACGCGCCGAACTTCAGCGAGCCGCTGTCCGGGTCGTCGGGTGGGGCGGCGGCACCCCGGGGGGCGGGACGCAGGTGCCGGGGGTGCGGGTCGGGGTGGTCCAGCCGGGTCCACGGGTACTTCAGCATCGCCGCCCGGACGGCGGCGGTCAGATCGAGGCCCGTGGTGGCGGCCCCCCGGATCTCGGTGCTGGTGACGATCCGGTACGACTGGGCGTTGCCCTCGAAGCCGTCGGCCAGCCCGAGCCGCTGCCGGGCCAGCCGGTCGAGCACCCGTTCCCCCAGGTGCCCGAACGGTGGGTGGCCGAGGTCGTGGGCGAGGGCGGCGGCCTCCACCACGTCCGGGTCGCAGCCGCCCAACTTGTCCAGCAGGTCCCGGTGCGTCGGGTCGGCGGTCAGCCGTTCGGCGATCGCGCGGGCCACCTGGGCGACCTTGAGACTGTGGGTGAGCCGGTTGTGCACCAGCAGGCCGGAGCCGACCGGGCTGATCACCTGGGTCACGCCGCCGAGCCGGGCGAAGAACGGTGAGGCGACGATCCGGTCCCGGTCGGCCCGGAACGGGCTCGCGGCCAGGTCGCCGAGGGCTCGGGCGCTGCCGCCGAAGAGGCGACGGGCACGCGGGTCCGCAGGTTGCTCCATGATCGCCACGCTAGCGCAGCCGGCCGCCCGGCTGCCGCGTCCCGCACCGGGTCACCGGCGGGGGTGGCGCGGGGCGTCGGGGGTGGGCGGCAGAATGCAGCAGGGAACCCGAAACGAAGGCGGATCAACATCGTGACCCAGTCAGTCCATCAGCGGATCGCCGACGAGCTCGGCGTCGCCGAGCGCCAGGTGCGCGCGGCCGTGGAGCTGCTCGACGGCGGCGCGACCGTGCCGTTCATCGCCCGTTACCGCAAGGAGGCCACCGGCCTGCTCGACGACGCCCAGCTACGCACCCTGGAGGAGCGGCTGCGCTACCTGCGGGAGCTGGACGAGCGGCGGGCCGCGGTGCTGGAGTCGATCCGCAGCCAGGGCAAGCTGGACGAGGCGCTGGAAGCGCAGATCATGGCGGCCGACTCGAAGTCGCGGCTGGAGGACATCTACCTGCCCTACAAGCCCAAGCGGCGGACCCGGGCGCAGATCGCCCGGGAGGCCGGGCTGGAGCCGCTGGCCGAGACGCTGCTCGGCGACCCGACCCGGGACCCGAAGGAGACGGCCGCCGGGTTCGTCGACGCCGACCGCGGGGTGGCCGACGTCGCCGCCGCGCTAGAGGGCGCGCGGGCCATCCTGATCGAGCGGTTCGCCGAGGACGCCGACCTGATCGGCGCCCTGCGCGAGCAGATGTGGTCGCGGGGCCGGCTGGTCGCCCGGGTACGCGACGGGCAGCAGGACGCCGGCGCGAAGTTCGCCGACTACTTCGACTTCGCCGAGCCGTACCCGAAGCTGCCCTCGCACCGCATCCTGGCGATGTTCCGGGGCGAGAAGGAGGGCGTGCTCGACCTCACCATGGCCCCCGACGTCGAGGAGGACCCGGACGCCCCGCCCACCGGCCCGACCCGCTACGAGGCGGCCATCGCCGGCCGGTTCGGCATCAGCGACGCGGGCCGGCCCGCCGACCGATGGCTGGCCGACACGGTGCGCTGGGCCTGGCGTACCCGGATCCTGATCCACCTCGGGGCCGACCTGCGGATGCGGTTGTGGCAGGCGGCCGAGGAGGAGGCGGTCCGGGTCTTCGCCACCAACCTGCGCGACCTGCTGCTCGCCGCGCCGGCCGGCAGCCGGGCGACCATGGGTCTCGACCCGGGCCTGCGGACCGGGGTGAAGGTGGCGGTGGTCGACGCCACCGGCAAGGTGGTCGCCACCGACACGATCTACCCGCACGAGCCGCGCCGGCAGTGGGACGCCTCGATCGAGACGCTGGCGAAGCTGGCCGGGGCGCACCGGGTGGAGCTGGTCGCGATCGGCAACGGCACCGCCAGCCGGGAGACCGACAAGCTCGCCGCCGACCTGATCAAGCGGTATCCGCAGCTCGGTCTGACCAAGGTGATGGTCTCCGAGGCCGGCGCGTCGGTCTACTCCGCCTCCGCGTACGCCTCGCAGGAGCTGCCCACGCTGGACGTGTCGCTGCGCGGGGCGGTCTCCATCGCCCGGCGGCTCCAGGACCCCCTCGCGGAGCTGGTCAAGATCGACCCGCGCTCGATCGGCGTCGGCCAGTACCAGCACGACCTGTCCGAGGTGAAGCTGTCCCGCTCGCTGGACGCCGTGGTGGAAGACTGCGTCAACGGCGTCGGGGTGGACGTCAACACCGCCTCCGCACCCCTGCTGACCCGGGTCTCCGGCATCGGCGCGGGGCTCGCCGAGAACATCGTGCTGCACCGGGACGCCAACGGCCCGTTCCGCACCCGCGCCGAGCTGAAGAAGGTGGCCCGGCTCGGCCCGAAGGCGTTCGAGCAGTGCGCCGGCTTCCTGCGTATCCCCGGCGGCGACGACCCGCTCGACTCGTCCAGCGTGCACCCGGAGGCGTACCCGGTGGTGCGGCGCATCCTGGCCGGCACCGGGCAGGACCTGCGCTCGCTGATCGGGCGGTCGGCGATCCTGCGCGGGCTGCGGGCCACCGACTTCGTCGACGACACCTTCGGCCTGCCCACCGTCACCGACATCATCGCCGAGTTGGAGAAGCCCGGCCGGGACCCGCGACCGGAGTTCCGCACCGCCACCTTCGTCGAGGGGGTGGAGAAGATCGGCGACCTGACCCCGGGGATGCTGCTGGAGGGGGTGGTCACCAACGTGGCCGCGTTCGGCGCGTTCGTCGACGTGGGCGTGCACCAGGACGGCCTGGTGCACGTGTCGGCGATGTCGCACACCTTCGTCAAGGATCCGCGCGACGTGGTGAAGTCCGGCGACGTGGTCCGGGTCAAGGTGCTCGACGTGGACGTGCCGCGCAAGCGGATCTCGTTGACCCTGCGGCTGGACGACGAGGTGCCGGCGGGCGGTGGCCGGCCGGCCACCGACGGGCAGCGGCGCGAGCGCGGCACCCCCCAGGGCGGGCGCGGCGAGACCCCGGGTGGCCGGCGCGGTGGCGCGGGCGGGTCCGGAAGCGCGGGGAGGTCCGGCGGCGCGGGCGGGACCGGCGGCCAGCGGGAGCAGCGGGGCGGTACCCGGGGCGGGCCGCAGCAACGGCAGGGCCGGGGCGGTTCCGCGCCGGCACCCGCCAACGACGCGATGGCCGAGGCGCTGCGCCGGGCCGGCCTGGCCTGACCCGGCCGGCACCGCCCCGCCCCGCCCCGCATCGACCGGGCGGGGCGGCACCCGCCGGTCACCGCGTCGCGGTCGGGCCGGGCGGGTGCGCGCTCGCCGGACCGGTTCGACGGGCGGCGGACCGTGCACCGGGGCCGGGTGCAGCCGGTGACGGGGCGTCGCCAGGTCGCCGGCGGTGGGCGTACCGTCGCGGCATGGATGGTGACGGCGGCCCGCAGTGGCGGGAGCGGCGGCAGCGGGCGGTCCGGGCGCACGCGGCGGCCGACGCCCGCCAGCGCGACGGCGAGCACGCGCGGGCCGAGGAACTGGTGGCCCGGTTCACCGCCGAGGCGACCCGGCGCGGGCTGCGCACCACCCGGCTGGTGGCCCGGGGCTACGACGGGCGGGGCCGGTACCGGACCAGGCTGACCGGCTGGTACGTCGACCGGGCCGGCCTGCGGGCGGTCACCGTCGACGGCCGGTTCTACCTGCTCACCGTGCCGTCGGGCGTACGCGCCCGGCTGCTCGGCGTGGACGTGCCGCCGGCCCGGCCACCCCTGGTCGTCGGGCGCGGCGGACGCGACGGTGAGTCGATCCCGCTGGCCGACCTGCTCACCCGTCGGCTCGCCGCCGGCGACGACTGGCCCTGAACCCCGGCTCCGCCACCATCTCGTGCAGGGTCCGCTCGACCCGGTCGGCACCCACGGCGACGGAGAACATCCGGTCGTAGTGCGCCCGACCGGCCTGCCCGAGCAGTTCCAGCTTCTCCCGGCCCAGGTCGCAGACCTCACGCAGGGCGTCCGCGATCGAGCCGGGGTCACCGGGCCGGGCGGTGATCCCCGCGCCGCTGTCCCGGGCCACCGCGGCGGCGTCGCCCTCCGCGGCGACCAGCAGCGCCCGCCCGGCGGCGAGGGTCGCCTGCACCTTGCTCGGCATCGTGTACGCGGACATGCCGCCGGGGCGCAGGCTCACGTAGTGCACGTCCCCGGTGGCCATCAGCGCGGGCATCCGCTCCCGGGGCAACTGCCCGAGGAACCGGACGTTGGACGCGCCCACCGCCGTGGCCCGCCGACGGAGCCGCTCCCCGGTGGTGCCGGAACCGGCGATCAGGCAGACCAGCCGGGGATCGTCGGTACGGGCGCAGGCGTCGACCAGCGAGTCGAGCCCCTGCGCCTCGCCGAGCGCGCCCGCGTACACCAGCACCACCTGGTCGGGACGGAGCCCGAGTTCGGCGCGCAGGTCGGTGGCGCGGACGCCCACCGTCTCGTCCGCCCACACCGGGATGTGCACCAGCTTGTCCCGGGGCACGCCCCGGTCGGCGAGCAGGTCGGCGGCGCCGGGTGCGACGTGGGCGACCCGGGAGGCGCTGCGGTACATCGCCCCGCACCAGGCGGCCATCCCCCGCTCGACGGCCCGCGACGCCCGGCCGGTGCCGAGGAACCCGCTCGCGACCACGCTGTCCGGCCACAGGTCCAGCACGTGCAGCAGCACCGGCACCCGGTGCACGTGGCGGGTGAACCACATCGGCAGGGCGACGCTGATCGGCGAGTTGCCGACCCAGAGGGCGTCCAGGCCACGCAGCGCCGGGGTGCCGGAGACCAGCGCGGAGACCGCGAAGGAGCCGTAGTTCGCCACCCGGCGCAGCGCGGAACGGTCGTGGCTGGGATAGAGGGCCACCCGGCGGATCCGGGTCGCGCCGTCGACCTCGTCGCGGCGGCGGGCCAGCCGGTAGCCGGGGGCCAGCCGGCCCGTCGGGTAGTTCGGGAACCCGGTGAGCACCCGGACCTCGTGCCCCCGTTCGGCGAGGGCACGGGCGAGCATCCCGGGCAGGGCCGCCGGGCCGGGCTCCGGGTCGAACCACTGGGTGAGCAGACCGATCCGCATCCGCCTCACCCCGCCGCCACACCGGCCACCGGTCGGTCCGACGGTTCGCCGTCGGCCCGCCACAGGGCGCGCAGCGATGCGGCCAGGTCGTACGCCGGGGCCCAGCCGAGCACCCGGCGGGCGCGGTCGACGTCGGCGCACATCCAGGGCACCGCGGCGGAGCGGGTGGCGTCCGGCGGGAAGCCACCGGGGCGGATCTGACCGGTGAACCCGGCCACGTCGGCCAACAGCCGGACGACGTCGCGGGTGGCCGTCGCCCGCCCGCTGCCCACGTTGACGATCCGGTGCCCGCCGACGGGGCCGCACCGCGTCGCGGCCAGCACCGCCGCCGCCACGTCCCGCACGTCGACCAGGTCCCGGTAGGTGTCGTGCAGGCCCAGGGCGATGCCGTCCGCGCCGTCGGCCATCGCCGTACGGACCAGCGCGGTCGCCCGGGCCAGCATGTTGCCGGCCGGCATCCCCGGCCCGACCGGGTTGAAGACCCGCAGCACGACCGTGTCGAGCCGGCCGGCGTCACCCGCCAGTTCGGCCAGCCGGGTCGCCGCCAGATGGCTGAGCCCGTACTCGCTGACCGGTGCGGCCGGATGGTCCTCCGCGACGGCGAGGCCGTGCGGCACGACGCCGTACTCCGCCGCTGAGCCGATCCGGACCAGCCGGGCGGCGGGCGCGGCGACGGCCACCGCCTCGATGAGTTGCGCGGTCGCCACGACGTGTGCCCGGACGAAGTCGGGTCCGGAGCCGACGATGCGACCGGCGGCGCTCACCACCACGTCGGGGCCTTCCCGGGCGACCAGCGCGGTCAGCTCGGGCAGCTCCATCCGGGCCGGGTCGCACCGGGCGCGGGAGGGGGCCCGGACGGTGCCGTGTGCGGCCAGCACGGCATGGATGTGCCGGCCGAGGAATCCGCCCGCGCCCAGCAGCAGCACCCGGCTCATCGGCGCTGCACGACGTCCCGGTCGTCGGCCGACGACCCGCACGCCCGGTCAACTCCCGACGACGGTACGGCGGCACCCGACGACGGCGTGGCGGACCCGTCGACACCGGACGGCGGCGCGGCGGGCCGGTCGTCGGCAGGGGACGGGGCGTTGCCGGTGAACTCGTGCCAGGTGGCCGCGCCGGGGGCCGAGATGCCCTCCCGGGTGAGCACCACCCGGACGGTGGTCAGCACGATCTTCAGATCCAGCAGGAACGAGCGCCTGTCGACGTACTCGACGTCGGAGGCGAACTTGGCCTCCCAGCTCAGGGCGTTGCGTCCGCGTACCTGGGCGAGCCCGGTGATGCCCGGCCGCACGTCGTGCCGGCGGGCCTGCTCGGGGCTGTAGAGGGCCAGGTACCGCACCAGGTGCGGGCGGGGGCCGACCACGCTCATCTCGCCGCGCAGCACGTTCCAGAACTCGGGCAGCTCGTCGAGGCTGCTCGCCCGCAGCCACCTGCCGAACCGGGTGAGCCGTTGCGCGTCGGTCACCAGCCCGCGCTGCGGGTCGGGGTGGCGCATGGTGCGGAACTTGACCACCTCGAACAGTTCGCCGTGCAGGCCGGGCCGGGTGTGCCGGAACAGCACCGGCCGCCCGTGGGTGACGAGCACCAGCAGGGCCACCAGGGCCAGCAGGGGCGCGCCGAGGGTCAGCACGACCAGCGCGCCGAGCACGTCGAGCAGCCGCTTCCACCTGTCGTACGGGCGGCGGGTCGACGGGCCGGTCGCCCGTCCGGTCACCGGGCCGGCGGCACCGGCGCGCGGCTGTGCCGCGGGGGCAGCAACTTTGGACATGGAACAGACCTACCATCTTCCCGGCGACCCGCCCGCAGTTTCACATTTGCCGCACCGGTGGTTCGGCAACGACCGTCGCGAGGCACCGCGCAAAACGTGAAACGTGACTGTCCCTCCCTTTACCGGAAGCCCGCACGGTCTCGTTATCGCAACAGTATGGTCACCATTGACGAGATCGTGATCCCCGCGGATGGTCCGACGGGAAAAGGCAGGAGGAGAAATGCTTTCCTCGCTTGCGGACAGGCGTTTCCTGGTCACCGGGGGCACTGGTTCGTTCGGCCAGACAATGGTTTCCCGACTGCTCGACGCCGGTGCCGCCGAGGTGCGGGTCCTCAGCCGGGACGAGTCGAAACAGGACGCGATGCGCCACCGCCTCGGCAACGACCGGGTCCGCTACTACATCGGTGACGTGCGCGACTACGACAGCGTGCTCAAGGCCGCCCGGGGCATGGAGTTCGTGTTCCACGCCGCGGCGCTCAAGCAGGTGCCCTCCTGCGAGTTCTTCCCCCTGGAGGCGGTCCGCACGAACGTGCTCGGCAGCGCCAACGTGGTGGACGCCTGCGAACGCGTCGGGGTCGAGACGCTGGTCCTGCTCAGCACCGACAAGGCCGTCTACCCGGTCAACGCGATGGGCCTGACCAAGGCGTTGATGGAAAAGGTGGCGCAGGCGCACTCCCGTAACAACGCGACGGCCCGGACCAGGGTCTGCTGCGTGCGTTACGGCAATGTCATGTACTCGCGCGGATCGGTGATTCCGTTGTTCATCGACCAGATCCTGCGCGGCGGCCTGCCGACGGTCACCGACCCGTCGATGACCCGTTTCCTGATGTCGCTGCCCGAATCGGTGGAACTGGTGGAGCACGCGTTCACCTTCGGCCAGCCCGGGGACGTCTTCATCCGCAAGGCCGACGCCTGCACCATCGGCGACCTGGCCACCGCGTTGTGCAACCTGTTCGGGGTGCCGGCGAAATTCACCGTGCTCGGCATCCGGCACGGGGAGAAGCTCTACGAGACCCTGGCCAGCCGGGAGGAACTCGCGTTCGCCGAGGACCTCGGCGACTTCCTGCGGGTGCCGGTGGACAGCCGCGACCTCAACTACTCCCTGTACTTCGAGGAGGGCGACGTCGAACACGGCGGCCTCGCCGACTTCCACTCGCACAACGCCCGCCGACTGTCCGTACCGGAGATCGAGTCGTTGCTGATGACGCTGCCCGAGGTGCGCGCGCAGGTCGAGGCCGCCACTCCGGCAGTGGTGACGCGTTGAGCGCGACCGCCGACGCCACCCGCCCGGACCGGGTGCCCCGCCGTCGCACCGACGACCGGGCGGACCAGCGGGCCGCCGCCCCGGCGCGGCGGGTCCTCGTCGTCGGCGTCACCGGCATGCTCGGGCACGCCGTGCTGCGGGAACTCGCCGACGATCCGACGCTCGACGTGCACGGCCTCGCCCGCAGCATCGACGACCGGGCGGGCTGGTATCCGCCGCACCTGCTGGCCCGCATCGTCCCGGCCGTCGACGTGACTCGCTTCGACCACGTCCGACGGCTCGTCGACGAGGTGCGGCCGGACGTCGTCGTCAACTGCGTCGGCGTCATCAAGCAGCGGCCGGACGTGCAGGACGCGGTCCCGACGGTCACCCTCAACGCGCTCCTCCCCCACCTGCTGGCCGACGCCTGCGCACAGGTCGGCGGCCGGCTCGTCCACGTCAGCACCGACTGCGTGTTCTCCGGCCGGCGGGGCGGCTACACCGAGGACGACCTGCCCGACCCGCCCGACCTCTATGGCCGGTCCAAACTGCTGGGTGAGGCGACGGGGGCGTCGGCGCTCACCCTGCGTACCTCGATCGTCGGGCACGAGCTGACCACGAGCCGTTCCCTGGTCGACTGGTTCCTCTCCCAACGGGCTCGGGTGCGCGGCTTCACCAGGGCGGTCTACAGCGGGGTGACGACCGTGGAGTTCGCCCGGCTGCTGCGTACGGTGGTCCTGCCCCGGCCGGAGCTCACCGGCCTCTACCACGTCGCCGCCGAACCGATCACGAAGTACGACCTGCTCCGGCTGGTCGCCGAGGTGTACGGGTGGCCCGGTGAGCTGGTGCCTGACGACGGGTTCGTCTGCGACCGGTCGCTGCGCGCGGACGCCCTCACCCACGCCACCGGATACCGTCCGCCGAGCTGGCCGGACATGATCACCGCGTTGCACGCCGCCCGGGAACGTTGGGCGTTCGGCCAGGCCCGGCCGGGCCTGGCGGGCGCGCCGCGCTGACGCAGCAAACGACCACCGCCGGCGTTGCCGGCCTGTCGGAGTCGAAGGACATCACGTGGGGAACCGAGTGGGTCAACTGTGCCTGGTCGTCGGGGCGGTCCTGGCCGTGGTGGTCACCACCGTCGCCAGCGTCACCGTCCCGCTGGTCGCGGTCGGCGCGGTGGCGCTGCTGCTGCTCGCGCTGTTCGCGCTCGCGCAGCAGATGGACGGCTGGCGGTGGCTGCTGGGCCTGACCATGGCGCTGCTGGTCTGCGCCTCGTCGAAGCTGCCGGCCCTGGTGGAGGCCAGCTTCTATCCCCGGTACGCGGCGGTGGCCGTCCTGGTCGTCTGGGCGCTGGGCGCGCCGGGCCGGACGGTGGCCCGGGTCGACCCGTGGACCCGCCTGCTCGTCGGCGCGCTCTGGGCGATGGCCGGCCTGGCCACGGTGAGCTTCACCTGGTCGGTGGTGCCGTTGGAGACCCTGCAACGGGGCGTGGCGCTGCTCCTGCTGGCCGCCCTGGTGCACGTCCTGGTCCGCCGCCGGTGGACCGACCGGGCGGTCATGCTGGCCGACCTGCGCATGGTCTACCTGGTCCTCAGCGGCTCCGCAGTGATCAGCCTCGGCGTCGGGTTCACCGACGGTACGCTGATGGCCGCGCTGTCGCGCACCGACCGGTTCGAGGGCCTCTACAACAACCCCAACATGCTCAGCATCGTCTGCGCCCTGACCACGCCGCTGGGCTGGGCCGTCTACCGGCAATCCCGTCGCCGGGTGGACCTGCTCGGCATGGTGCCGGCCGTCGCCTGCCTGCTGCTGTCGCAGTCCCGCACCGGCCTGATCGCCGTGCTCGCCGGGGCCTGCTGGGTGGTGCTGCGCAACGGGCTGGGCCGGATGGTCCGGCTGGGTGCCGGACTGGCCGTGGGGCTGCTGGTGGCGTACCTGTTCAACCTGTTGCCGGTCCTGTTCGCCGGCCCCTGGATGCGGCAGCTCGTGCTGCGTTTCACCGACCCCACCGGCGGCGACCTGTCCAACGGCCGCACCGAGATGTGGCAGGCCACCGTCGACCTGTGGTGGCAGAACCGCCCCACCCTGGGCTTCGGGTACGCCTCCCGCAACCACCTGTTCGCCCTCGCCAGCCTCGACGAGTCCTTCGGGACCGGGGTGAGCGTGGTGCACAACAGCTACCTGCAACTGCTGCTGGAACTGGGGCTCGCCGCCGTGGCGCCGCTGGCGCTGCTGCTACTGGCCGTCGGACGGGTCGCGCTGCGCGCACCGGTACGCCGGGCCGACTCCGGGCTGGTCTGGCTCGTCGTCACCGGCCTGCTGATCCAGATCACCGAGTCGGCCATCTTCGGCACCGGTCAGACGTACCCGTACGTGTTCTGGTGCGTGGCCGCCGGGGTGCTGCTGCACCTGCCCGGTGAACGCGTCGACGTCGACGAACCGGAGGCGGAGCCGGCGTCGTCCCCGCCGTGGGTCGGTGTCCCGGCCGACGGCCTGATCCGCCTACCGGTCCCGGCCCTGCGCTGAGGTCACGCGACGGTGGGCGTCCCGGTCGGGACGCCCACCGCTTCGTGTGCACCCGGCTCAGCGCCGGTCGTCGGCCACCAGGAAGGCGCTGACCTCGTCCCGCCAGGCGCGGTGGTCGAACGAACCGCGGGCCCGGGACCGGGCGGCCCGGCTCATCGCCGTCCACTCCTCGTCGCGCAGCCGCAGCGCCCGCTCGATCCCCCGCCGCACGTCGTCCGGGCCGTTGCCGTCGAGCACCAGCCCTTCGACGCCGTCGTGCACGTGGGCGGCCAGGTCGCTGGTGTGGTTGAGCAGCACCGGGCAGCCGGCGGCGAGGCTCTCCGGCACCTTGGACGGGAAACCGTTGGCCGCGTACCCGCCGGTGGGGCGGACCAGCATCGAGAAGTGCGACTCCGCGAGCAGCGTCAGCACCGTGTCACGGGGGACCCGGCCGAGGAACCGCACCTCGGCCACGATCCCGTCGAGGACCGCGACGTCCAGGTCGGAGTGGGTGGCGGCGGCCTCACGGGTGACCCCGGCGATGGTCAGGCTGACCCGGCGCTGCTGCGCCGGGGTGAGCAGGCTGATCCCGCGCAGGATCACGTCCAGCATGTCCTTGCGGCCGGGGGTGCCGGCATAGAGCAGCCGCAGGCCGGTGGAGAGCGCGGGTGGCCGGGCCGCCGGGAAGTCGTCGCAGTCGACCTGCGGCGGCACCACCAGCACCGACATCCCGTGCCCGGTGAGGTAGCCGGCCAGCGTGGTGGAGACCGCGGTGGCCCGGTCGACCAGCCGGGTGGCCAGGAACGTCGACCACCGGTGCCGGACGTAGTACGGGGTGAGCCACCCGTGGCGGAACTGTCGCCGGTCGTGGCGTTCGCTGGCGTCGACCACCACCGGGCAACGCAACGCGAGCCGCAGGACCGCCCAGTTGCCCAGCGTCATCAGCGCCATCGGCAGCAGCACCACGCTCACGTCGCCCCGGCGTACCCCCTGCCGGCGGGCGGCCCGCAGCACGCGGACCGGGCGGGCCAGCCGGGCCGGCAGCCGGGTGAGCCGGTACCGGCCCCGCACGCGCAGGGTGACCAGGTCGACGCCGGCCGCCTCGGGTGGCCGGGCGGGAAAGGGCAGCTCGCAGGGCCAGTCGTTGACGACGAGCGTGCGGGTGCCCTCGGGCGCGGCGGACCGGGCGAGTTGCAGCAGCCGGTTGGAGGTCGCGTCGCCGTGCGGGAAGGCGTAGGCACCGACGAGCAGGGGACCCGGTGGGCCGGTCCGCACGGTCGGTCCGCCGTCCGGTAGGGGTCGCCGACCCACGACCACGGTCTGCTCGTTCATCTGTCTCACCGTCCCGAGCCGACAGGTGGCCGGCTGCTCTGTCGTGGCGTGCGGTCCCGACCGGGGTGGGCCGCCGCCCACCGGTGGTAGATCTCCAGGTGGGCGGCGGCGGCCGTGTCGATGGCGAAGGCACTGGCGACGAACCGGTCGGCGGCCACCGCGGGGGCGGTCGACGCGGTGTACGCCGCCGCCCGGCCCACCGCCCGCGCCCACACCTGCGGCGGGGCGTCGACCCCGACGACTGTCACCCCGGGCAGCCGCTCGTCGATGAAGCGCACGCCCGGCAGGTCGGCGGCGACCGTGCCGACGCCCAACGCGACGGGCTCCAGCACTCCCCCGGGCAGCCCCTCCAGGCAGGACGGGTGGACGACGACGTCGGCCTGCCGCAGCAGCCCACCCACGTCGTCGCGGGGGCCCAGCAGGTGCACCCGGTCGCCGAGTCCGACGGCGTCCGCCGCCGCGCGGACCCGTTCGTCGTCGGCCGGGTCGCCCGGCCCGACCAGCACCGCGTGCGCGGACACCCCCCGGTCGCGCAGCGCGGCCAGGATCGGCGGCAGCAGCCAGCGGCGTTTCTCGGGTGAGGCCCGGCCCACCGTCACGCAGACCAGGTCGGCCGGTCCCGCGCCGATCAGGGCCCGCAGGTCGTCGGGGCTGGGGCGGCGCAGCCGGTCGAGGTCGAGCCCGTTGAGCACCACCCGGCACCGGGGGTCGGCCCGCCAGCCCGGGTGGTAACCGAAGGTCAGGGAGCTGGGCGAGACACCGAGGATGTCGGTGGCGCAGACCCGCAGCAGCCGCCCGCAGACCCACCGGTAGACCCGGCGGCGCAGGGTGCGCGGCGTGTTGTCGTCGCCCCGGAAGTGCGCGACCCGCCCGGGTACGCCGCGCAGCGCGCCCAGCGCGAGCGGCACGCCGGAGAAGTTGGCGCAGTCGGCGTGCACCACGTCCGGGCGCAGCCGTGCGAGCAGCCGCAGGAACCGCAGCGGGAAGCGCGGGTCGAGGGGGATCGCGGTGACGCTGCCGCCGTGCCGGGCGACCACGTCGGCCAGCGGCCCCGGGCCGATCCGGTCGCTGAGCGTCACCAGGTGCAGGTCGACGCCGCCGGCCGCGAGCCGGGGCAGCAGTTCGGCGGTACGCATCTCGGTGCCGCCGAAGTTCAGCTCGCCGACGACCCGCAGCACCCGCAGCCGGCCGGTCACGACGGACCACACCGGGCCAGCGCCCGCCGGTAGCCCACCAGCGCGGCCGGCACCATGGTCGACAGGTACGCGACGCAGGCCGCCGCCGGCAGCCCGGCCAGGCCGAACTGGCGCAGCCCCCAGACCTTGAGCGCGGTGGCCAGCACCAGGAACGCCGCCCACCCGACGAACTGCGGCCGGAGCAGGCCGATGCTGTTCTGCACCATGAGCAGCGGTGAGGTGACCGCGACCAGCAGCGACCAGCTGGCGAGCCCGACGAGGACGGGCAGCCGGATCGTCGACCGGTCGACGGACCCGAGCCAGAGGGCGATCAGCCGGTGACCGGTGCCGACCAGCGCCAACCCGACCGAGCCCACCACCACCCCGTAGAGCAGCACCATCCGCCGGGTGTTGCGGCGTACCCAGGCCACCTCGCCGCGGGCCAGGGCGGCGCCGTTGACCGGCCAGACCGTCATGCCCACCAGCCCGACGAAGACCCACAGCACGCCGAAAAGCTTTCCCACGACCGCGTAGTGCGCCGCTGCCGCGAGCCCCAGCACGTTGGCGACCAGCGGGTTGTCCACGTTCAGCGCGATCGACGACATCGTGGTGAGCACGAAGAACCGCACGCCCAGCCGGAGCAGGCCGGCGACGGTGTCCCGGTGCACGAGTCGTGGCCCCGGCCGGTGGGCCGGTGGGCAGGCCCAGAAGTAGGTGACGGTGTTGAGCAGGTTGGTCACCGGCAGGGCCAGCACCGCACCGGCGACGACCACCAGCGGTGGCCAGCCGGCGGCGATGGCGGCGAGCACCACGGCCAGGGCGGCCAGGGCACCGGCCGACTGCCAGGCGTTGCTCTGCACCATCTGGCCACGGGCGTACTGCACCCGTTGGACCAGCGAGAGCGGGATGTTGACGACGAACGCGCCGAAGCAGAGCAGGACCAGGGTGGGGGTCTGCGCGGCGACGCCCGGGTCACCGACGGCGAACAGCTCCACCCAGGGCACCACCGGCGTCACCACCAGCAGGGCGGCCAGCAGCAGCACCGCGACCACGCCGAGGGTGGCGAACGCACCGGAGATCTCCCGGGCCTGCTGGCGGGGGTCGTCGGCCAGTTGACCGAGCCGGGTGAGCAGCCCGTTGCCCAGCCCCAGGTCGGCGAACCAGGCCATCCCGGTGAGCGCGGTGATCGCCATCCACAGGCCGTACCGCTGCTCACCGAGGTAGCGGAAGCAGGCGGGGGTGATGACCAGCGGCGCGGCCAGGCCGATCCCCTTGGCCACCATCGCGGTGGCGATGCCCACCGTGACGGTCCGGTCCCGGCTGGGCCCCGACGCCGGGGCTGGCGGCGCGGGGGTGGTCGTCGTCCCGTCGTCGGCCGTCGTGCCGCCGGTCGTCGTTCCGTCGGCCGTCGTGCCGGCCGCTGCGGGGGCGGGGGTGGTGGTCGCGGGTGTGGTCCCGACGGCCGTCGCGTCGGCGGGGACCGTGCCGGCGGCGGCCCGGCCCACGGCCCGGGTCACCGGAGGGGGGCGGGGGCGACGGCCAGCCGCTCGGCCAGCCACCCGGCCGTGGCCCGCAGCCCCTGCCGGCGCTCCACCGGGGTGACGTCCGGGAACAACTCCCGCAGGGTGGTGTTGTCGGCCAGCGAGTGCGGGACGTCCCCGGTACGCGGTGCCACGTGTTCCCGGGCGATCGGCCGGCCCAGCAGTTCCTCCAACTCGTCGAGGACCTGGAGCAGGCTGGCCCGCGCGCCGAAGGCGAGGTTGACCGGGTGCGGGTGGTGCACCCGGCGGCGCACCGCGTCGAGGATGACCTCGCAGACCGTGCCCACGTAGGTGAAGTCGCGGGACTGGGTGCCGTCGCCGTGCACCTGCACCGGCTCGCCGCGCAGGGCGGCGTGGGTGAACCGGGGGATGACGGCCGCGTACGCGTGGTCGTGGCGCTGCCCGGGGCCGAACACGTTGAAGAACCGGAACGCCAGCGTGGGCAGCCCGAACGACGCCTGGTGGGCCAGCGCGTACGCCTCGGTGGCGAGCTTGCTGGCCGCGTACGGGCTCATCGGGCGGGTCCAGGTCAGCTCCGCCTTGGGCAGTGCCGGGTTCATCCCGTACACCGACGAGGAGGAGGCGACCAGTACGTGCCCGACGTCGTGCCGGCGGGCCGCCTCCAGCACCATCAGCGTGCCGGTGGCGTTGGCGTGGTGGGAGGCGAGCGGGTCCCGCAGCGACCGGGGCACGCTGGGCAGCGCGGCCAGGTGGACCACCGCCTCCCGGCCCGCCATCGCCGCGTCCAGGGCCGCCGGGTCCAGGATCGACCCTTCGACGAGGTCGACGTCGAGCCCGGCGAGGTTGCCGCGCAGCCCCACCGAGAAGTCGTCGAGGACGCTGACCTCTTTGACGGCCGGCTCGGCCAACGCGGCGCGGGCCAGGTTGGCGCCGATGAAACCGGCCCCACCCGTAATCAGAATGCGCATGAACCACCCCCATGTACGCACATCACCTGTACATCGAGCCAGGGCGCGGCACGTTACGGCGGCGGCGCGAAATTCACCCTCCCCACGGCGGGGATGTCGGCCGGCGGCCGGACCGGTCTCCACCGAACGGCCGACGGTGCTGTCCGGGAACCGACCAAAAAGCGCCGTGAGCTGCGGAAACGCGCACAGTGACAGGGTCGTCGTGCGTCACGGTGGAGGTGTGGGATGCCCGAGCTGATCGTCTACCGGTCCAACGCCCTGATGTCGGTCAGGTCGCGGTTCGACGCCACCCGGGACGTGGTGATGCCGGCCAACCTGGCGTACCCCGAGGGGATGGTCGGCCTGTGGCACTCCGGCCTGCCGCAGGTGAGCCTCGTGCCCTCGACCGCCACCGACGCCCAGGTGTGGCCGGTCATGTCCGCCGTGGGCACCCGCGTCCACGACACCTCCGACGACAACTGCCCGATCAACACCGGCTGGTCGTACGTCGGCGGCAACCACGGCTACAACGTCGGCAACCAGATCGTCGTGACCAACCACGGCAAGACGACCGCCGACGTGGGTTCGCAGTGGAGCGACGGCACCCGCATCTTCACCCTGCTGGCCGTCACCAACGCCAACAGCCTGCTGTTCGGCAACCCGTACACGGTGGTGGACGGCATCGCGCAGGGTGCCCGGGTCAAGCCGGCCGGGCCGCTCACCCACGTCTCGGGGGCGACCAACCGGACCACCGTGCCGATCACCGGTCTCACCCCGGACGTGCAGATCCGCCCCGCCACCCACTCGCACACGGTCGCCGTCGAACTCGACGGCCGGCCGGTGCCCGACGGCCGGTCGACCGGACTGGAACTGGTGATCCGGGAGTCGTACCTCATCCCGACCTACCAAGGCATGATCGACACGGCGCGGGCGAACGTCGGCACCCCGATCGCCACGATCATGCCCAGGATCCCGTCGCTGTGCCGGATCGCCAACGTCTACCGCTGGTCGCCCGGTGGCGGCCTGCTCGTCACCCAGACGGTGACCGCGCTGACCCGGTTCACCCTCAACGCGGGCGTCACCCAGTGCGCGCCGCTGACACCGGTGACGGGCGGCTCCCGCCGGCAGTTCATGCCGAACGTGGGGGTGGCCGGCGGCCTGAACTGGTCGACCTGGGCCAACATCGACACCCTCGCCGCCCTCACCGACGTCACCCCGGCCAACCTCACCGACCGGACGATGCCGGCGGCCAGCATGACCCAGTGGGTGGTCAGCGGCGGCAGCGTGCAGCAGTGGGGCATCGCCGTCGGGTTGCTGCCGGTCGCGGACGGGGTGCCCACCGTCCGGGCCCGCTACACCACGGCCAAGAGCTGGTTCATCAGCTCCAGCCTGAAGAAGAACTACCCGCAGCTGGTGTGGGGGCGCACCCTGGCCGCCGGTGAGTCGGTGACCGGGACCGCCTACCGCCGCTACCTGGCCCCGCCGTCGACCGCCACCGGGCTCGTCGTCTCCGCCGGCGACGACGACTTCGTGGTGATCGAACGGGTCGGCACGGTCGCCCAGGCCGAACTGGCCGCGCCCGAGCTGTTCCACCGGCTGCTGGTGCCGGTGGGCGCGACGAACCTCACCGTGCCCGACCGGGTCACCGTCGCCGGTGTGCCGTACGCCGTGCCGGTCTCCCCCGGCTACGGGATGTGGCGCGCGGACCCCGACGGGGCCGTGGCGCAGCCGCTGCCGGGGGCGTCCCTCGCCCGGGGCGGCTACTTCCTCGTCCGGTCCGGCCCGACGGTGGAGAGCACCTGCACCGGTGCCTACCAGCAGCTGCTGCTGCACCCGTTCTTCCTGGCCGAGCCGACCCCGGTCGACCGGGCCTGCGTGGAGGTGACCCGGGTCGGCACCGGCGTGCTGCGCCACGGCGTGTACGCCCACGACCCGGCCACCGGCCGGCCCGCCCTGCTCGGCCCGGTCGCCGACTTCGGCGCCGTGGCCGTCACCACCGTCGGGGTGAAGGAGTCGGTGCTGGCCGCGCCCGTCGGGCTGCCGGCCGGCTGGCACTGGTACGCGCAGGTGTGGCAGGTCAGCGGCGGCACCGCGCCGACGGTGCGGGCCAGTGGCGTCGGCTGCGCCACCGTGCTGAACCTGGGTTCGACGGCGGCGGCGATGACCGGCGACCGGTACGGCTACGAGGTGACCGGGGTGACCGGCGCGCTGGGGGCGATCACCATCGCCGGGCTGCACCGGTTCCCCCCGCCGCAGGTCGCCTACCGGCGGGCCTGACCCGGCGGCCGGGCGGGACGTCAGCCGGTGGGGACGCCGTAGATCCGTTTCATCGCCTCGTGCTTGGCCGGGACGGGCAGGTGCCCGATGCCCAGCGACTTGGCCCGCAGCCGTTCCAGGTACTCGTCGGTGGTGCGCAGCGGCCGGGCCGGGACCCCGGCCGCCACCGTGTTGTCCGGGACGTCCCGGGTGACCACCGAACCGGCCCCGATGACGCACCGGTTGCCGATGGTGACGCCGGCCAGGATCATCGCACGCATGCCGATGTAGACGTCGTCGCCGATCGTGATCGGCGCGGTCCAGTCGAGGTCGGGATACTCCTTGCGGAGGATCAGCGTGCCGCCGTCGTGGGTGATGAACTGCACCTCGGAGGTGACGTAGACGTTGTCGCCGATGGTGATCAGCCAGGGTTCCGAGCCGAACATCGCCCGGTTGACCCCGTAGAACCTGACCCGACCGGTGAGGTTGACCCCCAGGGACCTGACGAACGCCTCGGGGTCGCGGGACGCGGCCAGATGGTCCCGTACGCGCCGGGCCATCGTACGAACACGACTGGGCACTGGCTGTCCTCGATCGCAGGTACGGTCCCGGGCTGCCAGCCCGGGGACGGGCGGGTCCGCTCACTGGGACAACGACCGGGGTCCGACCCCGGTGACGGCTGACCGCCGTCCTCGACGGTCAGCCGCAGAACTGGCGGGCGTGGGCCAGCACGTGCAGTTCCCGGTGCCGCTGCCGCCAGTGCCGGTAGCGCCGCCCGGCGGTGGCCTTGGCCTCGGCGCGTTCGGCGGGTGTCCGGTCGGCGAGCAGGTCGAGCACCCGGCTGAGGTCGGCCGCCGTCGCCGGGCGGACCACCATCCCTCCGGTGTCGGCGATCAGGTCGCTGAACGGCGTGTTGTCCGAGCAGACGACCGGGCAACCCGACGCCAGGCTCTCCAGGATGACGTGGCCGAAGTTCTCACCGAGGGTGGGGAAGAGGAACGCGTCGTAGCGGCTGAACGTCGGCATGACGTCCGCCGCCGCGAGTTCGCCGAGGTAGCGGACCCGGACGTGTCCCGGCATGGTCGCGATGACCCGTTGGCAGCGCGACCAGTAGTGCGGGTCCTCCGCCGGGCCGAAGATGTCGAACTCCACCGGCCGGGTGGTGCCGGCCACCGCCTCCAGGGCGGTACGCAGGTTCTTCATCGGCGAGATCCGGCCGACGAAGACCAGCCGCAGCGGACCGTCGTGCGCGACGACAGGTGGGGGCGGGTCCGCCGGGATCGGGCTCTCGTTGCCGTTCACCATCACCTGCGCCCACGGCAGGTTGGCCCGGATCTGCCGCTCCTCCAGCCCGCTGCACGCCTGCCAGCGCACCCGCAGCCGGCGCAGCAGCGGTGCCCACAGCGCCAGGAAGACACGCTTCTTGGTGGCCCTGATCGCCAGCGCGCCGGGCGACAGCTCGCCGCGCGGGGCGACCAGGATGGCCCCGACCCGGGCCAGGCGCAGCGCCACCGCCAGGATCGCCAGCACCGAGAACAACGACCAGATGCTGTTGACGTAGAGCAGGTCGACCGGACGGGCCCGGACGTGGCGGACCAGCCGGGCCCAGTGCCGGGGGGCCCACGGGTTGAGGTAGAAGACGGCGGACCGCCCGTCGCGTCGCAGCAGCCTTCCGGACAGGCCGGGGTACGGTGCTGACGAGCCGAGGTCCCGGTCCCGGGTGATCAGGGTGACGTCGAGGTCCCCCGGCAGCGTGTCCAGGATGAACCGCAGCGAGCGGATCGGGCCGCCGCCCCGGAAACCCGGCTCGAACACCCCCGCGGTCGCGACCACCCGGTAGGTGCCCACGGACCGTCGTGGCGCGTCGGCGACGTCCAGGGAGGGCAGCGTTGTCAACTTGTTCATCATCGGCCCACCTTCACCGTGCCGCCCGGAAGGCGGCGTCCCGTAGGGATGTCTGCACCGCACGGGCGGTGGCCGGAGGGCCCGGCCCGTGCCGGAGTTCGCCGTCGAGGGGAAGGGTGCGCTCGCGGGCCATGGACTCGACCCGTGCCGCCGCGCACGTCGGACGGGCACCGGCGGTCCCGCGCGGGGCCGGCTGGCGGAACGCGACCGGTGTTCTCCGTGGCCGAGGGGGCAACGGTTGACCACCGACGTAGTGATCGTAGGCGCGGGCGGCATGGGCAGGGAGATGTTCGGGGTAATTCGGCTGCTCAATGCTTACGCGGCAGGTGCGGCCCCGTGGCGGGTCCTGGGCTTCGTCGACGACTACCCGACCGAGGAGAACGTGGCCCGGGTGCGGCGGCTCGGCGTCCCCTTCCTCGGCCCCACCCGCTGGCTCGCCGGTGGCCAGGCGGGCCTGACGGTGGCGCTGGGCGTCGGGCATCCCCGGCTGCGCCGCGAGACCGATCTGGCCCTCCAGCGGTACGGCCTGCCCGCCGCCACGGTGGTGCACCCGGCGGCGGAGATCGGGCCGGACTGCGTCGTCGGGGAGGGGCTGTTCGCGGCCGGCGGGGCCCGGGTGACGACGAACGTGGTGCTGGGCCGCCAGGTGCACCTCAACCAGAACTGCACCGTGGGGCACGACAGCGTGCTCGGCGACCACGTCTCGGTCAATCCGCTCGCCGCGGTCTCCGGCTACTGCCGGCTGGACGACGGCGTCATGGTGGGCACCACGGCCGCCGTCCTGCCGGGGCTGCGGGTCGGGCGGGACGCCGTGGTGGGCGCGGGTGCGTGCGTGACCCGGGACGTCCCGGCGGACACGGTGGTCACCGGGGTACCCGCCCGGCCGGTGACGCCGGGGTCAGCGGCGGATGCCCGCCCAGTCGTGGTGTCGGCGCACGGTCGACAGGATGAAGTCGACCACCCGGCGTGAGGTGTCCGGGACCCGGTAGTCCGCCGGGCAGTCGACCGGACCGGCCGCCACCTGGTCCACCACGACCCGCACCGCCTCCACCACACCCTCCGGGTCGAGGCCGGTCATCACGATCGCCCCGGTATCCAGCGCCTCGGGGCGTTCGATGGACTCGCGCAGGGTCACCGCCGGGAAGCCGAGGATCGCCGCCTCCTCGCTGACCGTGCCGCTGTCGGACAGCGTGCACCGGGCGTGCCGTTGCAGGGTCACGTAGTCGAAGAAGCCGAACGGCTCGTGGAAGGTGATGCCGTCCAGCAGGGTGCCGTCGACGGCGAGCACCTCCAGCCGCTTGCGGGTGCGCGGGTGGGTGGAGACCAGCAGCGGCAGCCGCCACTCGTCGCGTACCGCGCACAGGCAGTCCAGCAGCCGACGGAGCCGGTCCGGGTGGTCGACGTTCTCCTCCCGGTGGGCGCTGACGACGAAGTAGCCGTCCGGTTCGAGGGCGAGCTGCGCCAGGATGGTGGACCGTTCGATCTGCGGCCGGTAGTGGTCGAGCACCTCCCGCATCGGTGAGCCGGTGTGCAGGATGCGGCGGGGGTGCAGTCCTTCGGCGAGCAGGTTGCGCCGGGCGTGCTCGGAGTAGACCAGGTTGAAGTCGGCGACGTGGTCGACCAGCCGGCGGTTGGTCTCCTCCGGCACGTTGAGGTCGAAGCACCGGTTGCCCGCCTCCATGTGGTAGACCGGCACCTTCATCCGCCGCGCCATCAGCGCCGCGATGGCGCTGTTGGTGTCGCCGAGCACCAGCAGCGCGTCCGGCCGCAGCTCGGCGATGGCCTTCTCGGTGCCGACCAGCACCGCGCCGAGCAGGCTGCCCAGCGACCGGGTGTCGGCCCGCAGGAACCGGTCGGGCGGGCGTACGCCCAGCTCGGTGAAGAAGATGTCGGACAGCGCCGGGTCCCAGTTCTGTCCCGTGTGCACCAACGTGTGCTGCACGGTCCGGTCCAGCGTGTCGATCACCCGGGCCAGACGGATGATCTCCGGCCTGGTCCCGACGACTGTCATCACCCGGGTCACGGACGCCTCCTCGTGGTTGGTCTGGGTGGTTGCGGGAACCGTCGGCCGTACGGGTCGGCGGTGGTCACGACGAGCGGCCCTGCGGGGGCACCCGGTGCGGCGGTTCGTCGATCGCCTGCCACGCCTGGTCGAGCACGCTGATCCGGGGTCGGCTGCGCTGCCACCTGCGGTAGGCCTCCCCCGCGCTGAGCCGGGCCGCCTGCCGCTGCTCGGGCGGGGCGGTGGCGATCCGGGTGAGCAGCGCGCCGAGCGCCGCCGGGGTCAGCTCGGTGAGCACCTGTCCGCCGCCGTCGCGCAGCACGGGCGTCCACGGTGTCCGGTCCGAACAGACCACCGGGCAGTACGCCGCGAGGCTCTCCGCGATGGCGTTGCCGAAGTTCTCGCCCCGGGTCGGCAGGACCGAGGCGTCGTACCTGGCGAACGTCGCACCCACCTGCCCGGGGGGCAGCTCACCCAGGTAGTTGACCACCGACGGGTCCGGCAGGGCCGCCCGCAGCTCCCGGCACCGTTGCCAGTATCTCGGGTCCTCGACCGGGCCGTAGATGTCCAGCCGCACCGGGGCCCGGACGTGGGCGAGCGCGGCGAGCACCAGGTCGAGGTTCTTGATCGGGGAGATCCGGCTGATGAAGACCAGCCGGGTATGGTCGGTGGCCGGCAGCGCGACCGGGGCGGGGTGCGGCTCGGGGCCGGGGGCGATCGCCACCACCCCGATGCGGGCCCGGGGCAGCACCCGGCGGATGTCGGCGACCTCCTGCGGTCCGGTGGCGTGCCACAGCACCCGGGGTCCCCGCAGCATCCACCGCCAGCCGGCCAGGAACACCCGCTTGCGCAGCCGGTGCAGGCCGAGGGCTGCCGCGCCGAACTCGCCCCGGGGGGCGACCAGGATGCGCTCCGCCCGCAGCAGGCCGAGCCGGGCCGCGACGATGGGCAGGATCGAGAAGACCGACCAGACGCTGTTGACGTAGAGCAGGTCGAACCGCGCCGAGCGCAGCGAGCGCCAGAGCGTCCGCCAGTGCGCCGGGTGCCGTGCGCCGAGGTAGAAGATGTCGGTGCGGCCCCGGCGTACCCAGGTGCCGGACAGGCCGGGATAGGCGGCGGGGCTGCCGAGGTCACGGTCGCGGGTCAGCAGGATGGTGGAGACCCCGGCGCTGGCCGTGTCGAGCACGTCGGAAATGGAGCGGACGGGCCCTCCGGCACGCCAGCCGGGGCTGAAGTAGCCGGCCGTGACGAGGACCCGGAAACTCTTCCCCCCGGCCTCGGCCAACCGTTCGTCGACTTCCGTCGCGGGGCTGGTGTCGCCGGCCATCCTCGCTCCTCGCTGAAGACACGAAACTGATCGGTTCAACGAGCGGAGACCCATTTCGTGACTGCGTTACGCAATTATCGCCAATCCGTCGAACACTAGCCGGAAACCCACAGCCAGCAGGACTTGAGCCGGTATAAGGAAGGCGGCGAAGAAATATCTGACCCGGCACGAGAGGACTCCCATGTCGCGAGTGGCACTCATATCCGGCACCACCGGTCAGGACGGCAGTTATCTGTCCGAGTTCCTTCTCGACAAGGGCTACACGGTGCACGGGATAAAGCGAAGGTCGTCCTCGTTCAACACCGAACGGATCGACCAGGTGGACGTCCATCCCCGCGACGGGGAGGCCCGCCTGTTCCTGCACTACAGCGACCTGTCCGATCCGGCGTCGTTGACCGCGCTGATCCGCGACATCCGGCCGGACGAGATCTACAACCTCGGCGCGCAGAGCCACGTCCGGGTCTCGTTCGACATTCCCGGCTACACCGCCGACGTCACCGGGCTCGGTGCCCTGCGGATGCTGGAGGCGGCCCGCGCGGCCGACGTCGACTGCCGCTTCTATCAGGCGTCCTCGTCGGAGATGTTCGGTTCCGCCCCGCCGCCCCAGCGCGAGGAGACCCCGTTCCACCCCCGCAGCCCGTACGCGTGCGCCAAGGTCTACGCCTACTGGACGGCGGTCAACTACCGCGAGTCGTGGGACATGTTCTGCGTCAACGGCATCCTGTTCAACCACGAGAGCCCCCGACGGGGGGAGAACTTCGTCACCCGCAAGATCACCCGCGCGGTCGCCCGGATCGAGGCCGGCATCCAGGACAGGCTCTACCTGGGCAACCTCGACGCCGTCCGGGACTGGGGCTACGCCCCCGAGTACGTCGAGGCGATGTGGCTGGCCCTGCAACAGGACACCCCGGACGACTACGTGGTGGCCACCGGCGAGGGGCACTCGGTGCGCGAGTTCGTCGAGGCCGCCTTCGACCGGGTCGGGCTCGACTGGCAACGGTACGTCGAGATCGACCCCCGCTACTTCCGGCCGGCCGAGGTCGACGCGCTCATCGGCGACTACACCAAGGCCCGGCGGCGGCTGGGCTGGGCGCCCAAGACCCTCTTCGGCGACCTGGTAAGGATCATGGTGGACGCCGACCGGCAACTGCTGGAGGACGAGCGGATGGGACGCCTGGTGCGGGTGGACCGATGAGGATCACCGTCGAGGCCACCCCGATCCGGCCCGGCCACGCCGCCGGGGTCGAGGCGTTCACCTACGGCCTGCTCACCGGCATGGTCGCCGACACCTCCTGCGAGCTGCGGGTGAACGTGCTGCGGGGCACCCTGGACCAGTGGCGCGACCAGGTGCCCGCCGAACGGATCGGCTGGGCCGAGGTCACCCAGCCGCTGCGCTCGGACACCGCCCCCGGGCAGCTCCTACGCCGCTGGACACCGACCCGGGTCCGCGACTCCCTCGCCGTACGCCGGGCGGTCAATGCGGTCCGGCACCGCTCGGTGCCCCGGCAGCGCGGCGCGGACGTCACGCTCTACCCGTTCCACAGCGCCCCGATCGGCACCGGCCCGTCGGTCGTCGTGGTGCACGACCTGCGGCACCTGCTGGCCGCCTTCCACTCCCCCGGCTTCGCCGCGGTGGTCCGGGAGAACGTGGCCCGCGCCGACGCCGTCGTGGTGACCTGGCCGCACCCGTACCGGGAGACGCTACGGCTGTTTCCCGAGGCGGCGGAGCGGACTGCGCTCATCCCCACCCCGACGTTCCAACCCGCGCCCGCCCGCGCCGCCGCGCGCCCCGAACCGGGCCTGCTGCTCTACCCGTCCTCGACGGCGACCCACAAGAACCACGCGACGCTGCTGGAGGCGATGGCGCTGCTCCCGCAGTGCCGGCTGGTCTGCCCCGGTCCGCTGGTCGAGCCGGACGCCAGCCGGCTGCTCGCCCGCGCCGCGCAGCCCGACCTGCGCGGCCGGGTGTCCTTCCCCGGGTTCGTCACCCTCGACGAGTTGAACGCCCTCTACGCCCGCGCCGACGCGGTGGTGATCCCGTCGCTGTGGGAGGCGGCGAGCGGCGCCATGCTGGAGGCGTTCAGCTGGGGCCTGCCCGTCGCCTGCGCCGACGCCGAACCGCTGCTGGCGCAGTTGGAGTTCACCGGCGCCGAGGCGGCCGTCTTCTCGGCCACCGAGCCCGCCTCGCTGGCCGAGGCGGTCTACCGGCTGCTGGCCGACCGGGCGCACTACGCCGCCGCCGCCCGGCACGCCAACGGCCGGCTGGCCGCCCGCACCTGGACGGCGACCGGCGGCGACTACCTCGACGTGCTGCGCTGGGTGGCCGACGGCCGGCCGGGACCGATGCCGCGCTCGGCGTTCGCCGCCGAACTGACCGGGGAGGAAACCTCGTGAGCCTGACCGACGACAGCTATCCGGTGTCCCGCCCGAGCCTGACCGACCTTGAGCAACGGTACGTCGTGGAGGCCCTGCGCAGCGGCTGGGTCTCCTCCCGGGGTCCCTTCCTCACCGACTTCGAGGACCGCTTCGCCCGCCGGTGCGCCGCCGGCACCGCGGTCGCCACCGCCAACGGCACGGTCGCCCTGCACCTGGTCCTCGCCGCCGCCGGGATCGGTCCGGGCGACGAGGTCATCGTGCCCGCGCTGACCTACGTGGCGACCGCGAACGCCGTCGCGTACTGCGGGGCGCGGGCGGTCTGTGTGGACGTCCTGCCGCAGAGCTGGTGCGTCGACCCGGCCGCGGTCCGCGCGGCGATCGGGCCACGCACCCGGGCGGTCGTCGCCGTCGACCTGTACGGCCACCCCGCCGACTATCCGGCCCTGCGCGCGCTGTGCCAGCGGCACGGTCTGCTCCTGGTCGCCGACGCCGCGGAGTCCTTCGGGGCCACGCTCGACGGGGAGCCGACCGGTTCCCTGGCCGACGCCACGACGTTCTCGTTCTTCGGCAACAAGGTGCTCACCGCCGGCGAGGGCGGCTGCGTGACCACCTCCGACGCGGCGCTGGCCGAACGGATGCGGCTGCTGCGCAACCAGGGGATGGACCCGCAGCGGCGGTACTACTTCCCGGTGCTGGGCTACAACTACCGGATGACGAACCTGGCCGCCGCGCTGCTCTGCGCCCAGCTCGACCGGGCCGAGGAGATCATCGCCCGGCGGGACGCGGTGGTCGCCGGCTACGAGACGCAACTCGCCGACGAGCCGGCGCTGTCGGCCCAGCCGGTGCTCCCCGGGGTCCGCCGCGCGCCGTGGATGGCCTGCTTCCTGGTCGGGCCCGCCGGGGACACCGCCTCCCGGGACGCGCTGGCGCTGGCGCTGGACCGGCTCGGCGTGGAGACCCGGCCCTTCTTCGTGCCGATCCCCGAACTGCCCGCCCACCACGATCCGGCGGCGCACTGCCCGGTGACCGTCGACCTGAGCCGGCGCGGGATCAACCTGCCCACCTATCCGGAGCTGACCGAGCCGGGGGTCAAGACGGTGGTGGAACGCGTCCGCGCCGCCCTGGCGGCGGTCGGCTGAGCCCGGCCGACCCACCCGGTCCCGTCCCCGATCAGCCCATGGGCGGGACGGGGTGGCGTCGACGCCGGTGTGCCGGCGGGTGGGACCGGGCATCCCACCGGTGGGCGGGCGGGCGGCCGGCCCCCCGCAGCAGCAGCAGGTAGCTGCCCGCCCAGGCGACCGCGCTGACCAGGGCCAACACCGCGAGAGCGCCCGCCGCGCCGGTCGCCCCACCCAGGACCGCCGCGCCGACGACCACCGGCACCCGCAGCCCGCCCAGCAGGACCCCGAGCAGGATCGCCAGGCGGCTCGCCTGCTCGATCCGTAGCCCGGCGAAGCCGACGGCGGCCGGCACCGCGAACAGGCTCTCCAGCGCCAGCAGCACCAGCAGGCTGCGGGCCAGGTCCCAGTTGCCGCCGAGGAGCATCCTGCCCAGCCGGTCGGGCAGCAGGGCGACCGCCGCCGTGATCGGCAGGACAGCGGCGGCCACCAGCAGCGCGACCCGCACGGCCGCCCGGGACCGGACCGACCGGGACGCGGTACGGGTGCGGGCCAGGTAGGGCAGGGTCAGCGTGGCGGCGGTGGACAGCAGCAGGTTCACCGGCCCCAGCAGGGTCCGCCCGGCACTCAACGCCCCCACCACCGGGGTGCCCGCGAAGGCCGCCACCGCGCTCAGCGACAGCTGCGCCGACCCGGTGGTGAGCAGGAACTGCGTACCGAATCCCAGCGCGATCCGGCGCTGCGCCCGGTCGACGTACCAGCCGGGCCGCAGGGCGTAGCCGCGTCGGGCCGCCACGACCACGCCCACCACGCCGCCGCCGGCCGCCCAACCGGCCACCACCCACGGCGCGTCGACCAGCCCGAGCAGGCCGGCCAGCGCGGCGCAGCCGGTGAGAGCCGCCCAGGTCGCCTCCTGCCACAACGCGCCCGACGGGACGCCGAGCCCGACGGCGACCGCCTTCGCGTGGTCGTAGAGCACCAGCCCCGGCAGGGCGAGGCCCACCCCGAGCAGATACGGCGACCCGTACGCCACGCCGGCCGCACCGACCGGAACGCCGCAGAGCACCCCGAGCAGGACGACCCGTCGGGCGGCCGGGGCCACGCCCGTCCCCGCCGCCAGGGTCGCCTCGGTCACCATGCTGCGGACCAGCCCGGAGCCGAGCACGTAACACGAGAAGGCCAGCGCGAACTCGCCCACCCCGCCGATCGACTCCAGCCGGGTGACGGTGACCGCCACCAGCAGGTTGCCGCCGCTGGACAACCCCCCGACGACCAGCGCGAGCAGAGCCCGACGACCGCGTCGGGGGGCACCCCGGACACCGGTACCGCCGACCCGGGAGCGGACCGGAACGGTCACCGGACGGCACCCACCGGCAGCGTCACCTCGTCGTCGCGACCGGCGGGGGCGCTGCGGGTCAGCCACAACAGCAGGAAGACCGGTGCGGCCGACACCACGTGTTGCAGGAACCCGATGGTGCAGTCGGGGTAGGTCCCCGACCAGAGCAGCACGTCGGAGAAGACCAGGCAGAACAGCGTCAGGCGGGCCGGGCCGGGCCGGCTCCGCCAGCGCAGCAGCAGTGCCACGAAGCCCGCCCAGAAGGCGTGCACGGCCACCATGCCGGCGGGTCCGTCGAAGAACCAGATGTTGCCCAACAGCAGGAAGGTGTACGCCGACGTCGGTCCCCCGCCGAGGAACTGGTTGATCTGCTGCCCGGTGGACAACGCCGGCCGGTCCGGATCGAGCACCCGGGGCACCAGCCCGTACCTGAAGTAGTCGGCGACACCGGGCTGGCCGATCTCGACCGGCACCGCGAACGCCGTCACGGCGGTGAGCTGGCTGTCCAGCCGGAGCCGGTCGGCAGCGGTGACCTGGGTGTCCACCACCACCCCCTGCTCCTCCCGGATGGCGTTGCGCTGCGCGAACATGGCGGGCCAGGCGAGCAGGAGCACCACCGTCCAGAGCAGGAGGTGACGCAACCGGAAGACCCCGCAGACCGCCCCGGCGGCGGCCACGAAGAACACCAGGGCCACCAGGGGCGCGGACCGGGCCGTCAGCACCGCGACGTACGCCTCCACGCCGACGAGCACGGCCACCCAGCAGTACAACCGCCGCACCGACAGCCGGCCGCTGAGGTGGCTGCCCACCAACAGGGCGAAGCCCAGGGTGCCCCAACCGGAGAAGAGGGCGCACACCATCGCGACAGGGCTGTCGGACAGGTCGCCGGACACCTGGGTGACGATGGTCCCCCGCCCGAGGTGGGCGCCGATGATGCTCGTCACCATCCCGGTCAGGGTCACCAGCCGGGCCACCGGGTAGATCCGGGGATAGCGGGCGGTCGCCTGGCGCATCCCCCGTCGCCACTGCGGGTCGGGACGCCCGAGGAACAGGCCCAGCGTCTCCACGCTGACGCTGCCCAGCAGGGCCAGCCCCACCAGGAGCACGATGAAGTCGGTCTGCGGGTTGTCGTTGAGCACCGCCATCGGGAGGATGAACACCGCGTACGGGGCGAGCACCAGGAAGCTGACCGGATAGCAGCGCAACAGCCCACCGACCAGCTCCCGCTGCCGGGACCAGCCGCCACGGCCCGGCCCGACCGGCACCGCTCCGCTCACCCAGGGCCCGGATCCACAGTCGACGGCCAGCTGCTCTTCGGCCGCCCTGGGCCCGATCATCAGGCGTCCCTTGCGCGGTGAGCGCCACGCCGGCCGCGGCCCCGCAACGCTCCCGACCGCACACGCCCGCCAGCGGGCAGCAGCGCCGGACGGCCACCTGACCCGAGGGGGATCCTGCGGGTCAGCCACAGGAGGAAGAAGACCGTCATGGCCGACACCACGTGTTGCAGGAAGGCTATCGTCGACTCGGGGTAGGTGCCGGACCACAGCAGCACGTCCGAGCAGACGAGGCAGAACAGGCTCAACCGGGCCGGCCCGGGCCGGGCCCGCCACCGCAGCAGCAACGCCACGAAGCCCGCCCAGAAGGCGTGCACGCCCAGCACCCCGACGGGCCCGTCGAAGAACCAGATGTTGCCCAGCAGCAGGAAGTTGGAGGCGGACGTCGGGCCGCCGCCGAGGAACTGGTTGATCTGCTGCCCGGTGGACAGGGCCGGTCGGTCGGGATCGACGATCCGGGGCACCAGCCCGTACCGGAGGTGGTCGACGAGGCCGGGCTGGCCGAGGTCGACGGGGACGTCGATGCCCGCGACGAGGGTCAACTGCCGGTCCAGGCGGATCCGGTCCGCCGCCGTGACGGCGTCGCTCACCTCGATGCCCTGGTCCTGTCGGATCTCGTTGCGGTAGTCGAAGATGGACGGCCAGAGCAGGACCATCACCACCGTGCCGAGCAACAGGTACCGCAGCCGGAACACGCCACAGACCACCCCGGCGGCGACCACGAAGAACAGGAAGGCGATCAGGGGGGCGGTGAGGGCGGTCAGCATGGTGACGACCGCCTGGGTGGTGACGAGCGCGGCGAGCCAGCCGTACAGCTTGCCCCGGGTCAGTCGGCCGCCCAGGTGGCTGGCGACCAGCAGCGCGAAGCCGAGCGCGCCCCAGCCGGAGAAGAGCTTGGTCAGCGCCACCATCGGCGCGTCGGACAACTCCCCGGAGATCTGCGCGACGATGCTCCCCCGCCCGAGGTAGGCGCCCAGCAGGTCGGCCGCGATGCTGGTCGACGTCACCAGCCGGGCCACCGGATAGATGTACGGATACCGGGCGGTCGCCTGCCGCATGCCCTGCCGCCACTGCGGGTCGGGACGCCCGAAGAGCAGACCCAGCGTCTCCACGCTGACGCTGCCCAGCAGGGCCAGCCCCACCAGGAGCACGATGAAGTCGGTCTGCGGGTTGTCGTAGACCACCGCCATCGGAAGGATCAGCAACGCGTACGGGGCGAGCACCAGGAAGCTGACCGGATAGCAGCGCAACAGCCGACCGACCAGCTCCTGCTGTCGTCTCGACCGGGCGTCTCGGGTCGGGCGGACCGCCCGGGTGTCGATGACGTCGATCCGCGGTCCAGGGTCGGTGACCGCCCTGGACCAGACCATCAGATGTTCCCCTCACTGTTTTCGGTCGCCTCATGCGCAACGAGGCAGCGGGGGCGGCGACACGCTCACCGGGAGAAAACCCCGGAAACGGGCGCAGACGACTACGCCCCGCCGGTCACCGTGCGGTGACCGGCGGGGCGCGACGACGTCGTCCGGCTGTTAGCCCAGCACCTCGTCGACCAGGGACTTCGCCTCCTGCTGGATGCGGGCCAGGTGCTCGGGCCCCTGGAACGACTCGGCATAGATCTTGTAGACGTCCTCGGTGCCCGACGGCCGGGCCGCGAACCACCCGGACTCGGTGGTCACCTTCAGCCCGCCGATCGAGGCGCTGTTGCCCGGGGCGCTGGTCAGCGTGGCGGTGATCGGCTCACCGGCCAGCTCGGTGGCGGTGACCTGATCCGGGGAGAGCCGACCCAGCACCGCCTTCTGCTCCCGGCTGGCCGGGGCGTCGATCCGGGCGTACGCGGGCGCGCCGAAGCGCTCGGTCAGCGCGGCGTAGTGCTCGCTCGGGGTCCGGCCGGTGCTGGCGATGATCTCGGCGGCGAGCAGGCAGAGCAGGATGCCGTCCTTGTCGGTGGTCCAGGTGCTGCCGTCGCGGCGCAGGAAGGACGCCCCCGCGCTCTCCTCGCCGCCGAAGCCGACCGTGCCGTCGAGCAGCCCCGGGACGAACCACTTGAAGCCGACCGGCACCTCCAGCAACGGCCGACCCAGATCGGCGGCGATCCGGTCGATCATCGAGGAGGAGACCAGGGTCTTGCCGACGGCCGCCGCCGGACCCCACTGCGAGCGGGTACGGAACAGGTGCCCGATCGCCACCGCCAGGTAGTGGTTGGGGTTCATCAGGCCCCCGTCGGGGGTGACGATGCCGTGCCGGTCGGCGTCGGCGTCGTTGCCGGTGGAGACCTGGAACCGGTCCCGGGCGGCGATCAGCGACGCCATCGCGTTGGGCGACGAGCAGTCCATCCGGATCTTGCCGTCACCGTCCAGGGTCATGAACCGCCAGGTCGGGTCGACCAACGGGTTGATCACGGTCAGGTCGAGGCGGTGCCGCTGCGCGATCTCACCCCAGTAGGCGACGCTGGCCCCGCCGAGCGGGTCGGCCCCGATCCGCACCCCGGCGTCGCGGATCGCGTCGATGTCGAGCACCGAGGGCAGGTCGTCGACGTAGCCGGCGAGGAAGTCGTACGTGCCGGTGGTGTCGGCGGCGCGCGCCCGCGCGTACGGGATCCGCCTGACCTCCTTGAGCCCGGCGGCCAGGATCGCGTTCGCCCGGTCCTGGATCCACTTCGTGACGTCGGTGTCGGCGGGCCCGCCGTTGGTCGGGTTGTACTTGAAGCCACCGTCGTCGGGCGGGTTGTGCGACGGGGTGATCACGATGCCGTCGGCGAGCCCGTCGGTGCGCCCCCGGTTGTGGGTGAGCACGGCGTGCGACAGCGCCGGGGTGGGGGTGTAGCCGTCGCGGCTGTCCCGCAGCACGGTCACCCCGTTACCGGCGAGCACCTCCAACGCGTCGGCCTCGGCGGGGGCGGACAGCGCGTGGGTGTCCCGGGCCAGGAACAGCGGGCCGGTGAGACCCTGCTGGCGGCGGTAGTCGCAGAGCGCCTGGGTGACCGCCAGGATGTGGTCGGAGTTGAAGGCGTTACGCAGGCTGGACCCCCGGTGACCGGAGGTGCCGAAGGAGACCTGCTGCGCCGGGTCGTCCGGGTCCGGGTGCTCGGCGTAGTAGGCGGTCACCAGCCGGGGCACGTCGACCAGGTCGGCGGGCTCGGCGGGCTGTCCGGCACGGGGGTGGGCCACTGCGGAAACCTCCTCGGTGGTACGGGACGGGAACCCTGTCTTCCCCGGCGGCGACCGGGTCACACCCGGCTCAGGGCTCGACGCGCTGACCCTTGCCGATGACGACGACGCCGTTGTCGGAGACCGTGTAGCGCTGCCGGTCCTTCTCCAGGTCGACGCCGATCTCGGCGCCCTCGGGCACGAAGACGTTCTTGTCGAGGATGGCCCGGCGGACCACCGCGTGCCGGCCGATCTCGACGCCCTCCATCAGCACCGCGCCGTCGACCTGCGCCCAGGAGTGCACCTTGACCTTGGGCGAGACGACCGAGTTCTCCACCAGCGAGCCGGAGATCACCGCGCCGGGCGAGATCATCGAGCCGACCGCCCGGCCGACCCGCTCGCCCCACTGGTGGACGAACTTCGCCGGCGGGTACGGCGGCTGGTCGGTGTAGATGGGCCAGTCGAAGTTGTAGAGGTTGAACACCGGGTGCACGTTGATCAGATCCATGTGCGCGTCGTAGAACGAGTCGAGCGTCCCCACGTCCCGCCAGTAGCCCCGGTCCCGGTCGGTGCTGCCGGGCACCTCGTTGTCCTTGAAGTCGTAGACGTTGGCCTCGCCCCGCTCGACGAGCATCGGGATGATGCTGCCGCCCATGTCGTGCTTGCTGGTCTTGTCGGCGGCGTCCCGCTCGACGACCTCGCACAGCGCCCGGGTGGAGAAGACGTAGTTGCCCATCGAGGCGTAGATCTGGTCGGGGGCGTCGGGCAGGCCGACGGCGTCGGTGGGCTTCTCCCGGAAGGACGTGATCCGCTTGCCGTCCGGGCCGACCTCGATCACGCCGAACTGGTCGGCCGTCGACAGCGGCTGGCGGATGCCGGCGACGGTCACCGCGGCACCGGAGGCGATGTGGTCGTCGACCATCTGCCGGGGGTCCATCCGGTAGATGTGGTCGGCACCGAAGACGATCACGTAATCCGGCTGCTCGTCGTTGATCAGGTTGAAGCTCTGGTAGATCGCGTCGGCGGAACCGGCGAACCACCAGGGGCCCCGGCGCTGCTGGGCCGGCACCGGCGTGACGTAGTTGCCGAGCAGCGTCGACATCCGCCAGGTCTTGGTGATGTGCCGGTCCAACGAGTGGGACTTGTACTGGGTCAACACGACAATCTTGAGAAAGCCGGCGTTCGCCAGATTTGACAGGACGAAATCGACCATGCGGTACATCCCGCCGAACGGGACGGCCGGCTTGGCCCGGTCCGCGGTGAGCGGCATGAGGCGCTTGCCTTCTCCGCCGGCCAGGACGATCGCGAGCACCTTGGCAGCCATGACCAGACGCTATCCATACCGCTGCGACTTCACCACTCGTACGGGCGCAGTTCCGTGACCGGTGCCCGGCCGGATTCTGCACTAGGGTGCCGGTCATGACCGACTCCGCCCCGCTGCGCGTGGACCTGCTGACCCGGGAGTACCCGCCGGAGGTGTACGGCGGGGCCGGGGTGCACGTCGAGTACCTGGCCCGGGAGCTGCGCCGGCTCGCCGACGTGCGGGTGCACTGTTTCGGCGCGGCGCGCGACGAGCCGGGCGTCACCGCGTACCCCGAGCCGGCCGACCTGGGCGGCGCGAACGCGGCGCTGCGCACCATGGGCGTCGACCTGGCGATGGCCGCCGGGTGCGCCGGTACCGACGTGGTGCACAGCCACACCTGGTACGCCAACCTGGCCGGGCACACCGCCAAGCTGCTGTACGGGGTGCCGCACGTGGTGACCGCGCACAGCCTGGAGCCGCTGCGCCCGTGGAAGGCCGAGCAGCTCGGCGGCGGCTACGCGCTCTCCTCCTGGTGCGAGCGGACGGCGATGGAGTCCGCCGACGCGATCGTCGCGGTCAGCGCGGGGATGCGCCGGGACGTGCTGACCGCCTACCCGGCGGTGAACCCGGACCGGGTGCGGGTGGTCTACAACGGCATCGACACCGCCCAGTACGCCCCCGACCACGGCACCGACGTGCTCGACCGGCTCGGCATCGACCCGGCCCGCCCCAGCGTGGTCTACGTCGGGCGGATCACCAGGCAGAAGGGCCTGCCGTACCTGCTGCGCGCCGCCCGGGAGCTGCCCGCCGACACCCAGCTGGTGCTGCTCGCCGGCGCCCCGGACACCCCGGAGATCGCCGCCGAGGTCCAGGGGCTGGTCGGCGAGCTGCGGGCCAACCGGTCCGGGGTGGTCTGGGTGGCCGAGATGCTGCCCAAGCCCGAGGTGATCCAGGTGCTCACCCACGCCACCGTCTTCGTCTGCCCTTCGGTCTACGAGCCGATGGGCATCGTCAACCTGGAGGCGATGGCCTGCGAGACGGCGGTGGTGGCGACCGCCACCGGCGGCATCCCCGAGGTGGTCGCCGACGGCGAGACCGGCCTGCTGGTGCCGATCGAGCAGGCCGGCGACGGCAGCGGCAACCCGCTGGACCCGGACCGGTTCGTCGCCGACCTCGCCAAGACGATCAACGAGCTGCTGGCCGACCCGCAGCGCACCGAGGAGTTGGGTCTCGCCGGCCGGCGGCGGGCCGTGGAGCACTTCTCCTGGGACGCGATCGCCGCCCAGACCCTCGAGCTGTACCGCTCGCTCCTGGAATAACCAGGGTCAGGTACAGTTTTCTGTACCTACCTCGGAGGTGGTCATGCGGACCGTGAACTTCACCCAGCTACGGCAGAACCTGGCCGCCGAACTCGACAGCGTCATCAACGACGCGGAGGAGGTGGTGGTGACCCGGTCGGGTCACGAGCCGGTGGTCATCGTGCCGCTGGCGGAGTACGAGTCGATGAAGGAGACCGAGTACCTGCTGCGCAGTCCGGGCAACGCGGCAGCCCTGCGCCGATCGATCGCGGAACTCGACGAGGGTGACTCCACCGAGCGGGAACTGGCCGACCCGACGACCGTACGGGACGTCGCGTGAGGCTGGTCTTCACCGCGACAGCGTGGAGCCAGTACCTCAGCCACACGGACCGCAAGCTGGTCAAGCGCATCAACGATCTCATCGCCGACGTCATGCGCAACGAATACGAGGGCATCGGCAAGCCGGAGCCCCTGCGGGGTGAGCTCTCCGGCTTCTGGTCCCGCCGGATCGACCGCGAACACCGGCTGGTGTACCGGGTCACCAAGGACGACGTCGAGATCATCGCCTGCCGGTACCACTACGGCGACAGGTAGCCCTCAGACTCAGGTGACGTGGAGGGTGGCGGCGAGGCGGGTCAGTGCGGGCGGGGCGGCGGCGGAACGGGCCACCACGGCGACCAGGGGGCGTACCGCCGGGCGGTGGTGGACCTCGCTGCGGGCGGTTCGCTCCGCTTCGAGCACCGCCCGGCCGGCGCGGAGCAGGTTGCCGTCGAGCACGTAGGCACGGGCGGCGTCGAGCAGGTACGCGGCCCGGTGCTCAGGCGGCAGCCACCGCCACTCGTCGCGGGCCACCAGCCGCTCGTGGCGTACCGTCGCCGCCGTGATCTCGCCGAGGGCGGCCTCGGCGACCACCCGCGCCGCCTCGACCGCCGCTGTGCCACCCTCGGCCCCGGCGTCGCGGGCGGCTCGGCCGGCCCGGTCGAGCAGGTCCCGGGCGGCCCGGCCGTCACCCCGCCCGGCGGCGGCCAGGCCGGCCTGGAGCAGCAGCGTGGCGAGCAGGGTCGGGTCGGCCGACTGGTCGTCACCGGGTGTCGACGAGGTCGGCCGTGGCGCGCCCGGGGAGCGCCCCGGCAGGAGGCGGTGGGCGGCGACGGCGGCGGCCTCCATCGCGGCCCGCCGCCGGCCGCCGTGGCGCAGCGCCTGGGCCAACGGCACGGTGGCGGCGGCGGCCACCCACGGGTCCTTCGTGAGCTGCGCGGCGGCCAGCGCCCGGTCGGCGGCCAGCCAGGCCACCTCCGGCCGGTCGACCTTGAGCAGCACCAGCGCGACCAGGCCGTAGCCCCGTGCGAGCAGGCCGTCGGTAGCCCGACTGGGCCGCAGTGCCCGCGCCGCGCGGACGGCGTCGACCAGGCCGGGCAGCAGGACGAGCAGTTCCGGGTACCGGGCGTGCCGGTAGCTCTGCTCCGCGTGGGCCAGCCGGGTACGCAGCTCCGCGACGTCGGGCGGCCGGGCCGGCGGCTCGACGTGGTAGCGGGCCAGCGCGGCCAGCACCGCGTCGACCCCGGTGGTGGCGGTCTCCGGTCGCGCCGACTCCCCCGCCGACCCGGCGAGCAGCACCTCCAGGTCGATCCGGAGCGCCTCGGCGACCATCCGGAGGTTGGACACCTGCTCCAGCCGGCGTACCCCGCGCTCGACCTTGTCGACCCAGCTCTTCGACTTGCCGAGATGGTCGGCGAACTGCTGTTGCGTCATGTTGCGCCGCACCCGCCACTGGGCGACCCGGCGGCCCACCGGCAGCTCGTTCACCGCCGGCCCGTCCCGCTCACCGCGAAACCCCCACCACGAGCAGCACGAGTACGCACACCGCGACCGCCACACCGTAGGCGAACCGCCGCCGACGCAGCAGCGTCCGGCGCGACCGGACCGGCACGGGCACCCGGTCGCCATCCGGCAGCGGAGCAGGACCACCCGGCACCGGGTACGTCCCTCCCCGCAGCCCTTGACGTGAATGCTCATCCATCCCGGCCTCCTCACCGACACGCCAAGATGCAGTTCGCACGGCTCCGAGCAGGGAACCGACGTTGCCGAAGCGGCAGGGCGGAGTGGCCTGGCATGGAAGCCACCCCGCCCCGGTCAGAGGCACCCCGTTTGCTGACGAGAGAGCCGCTGTCGTCACCCAACATAGAAGGCAATGCCGTCAGGGTCAACTGAGCAGGCACGGTAAGTCACCGCGGGTGCAAAGATCGGGGTGCTGACGAGAGGTGGCTCCACCATGCCGCAGGCACCGCTGTATGAGCAGATCATCGCTGATGTCTCAGCCTCGATCCGGGCAGGCACGCTTCACCCCGACGACAAGTTGCCGTCCATCGCGGAGTTGCGCGAGCAGTACCAGTCGAGCGCCTGGCCGGTCCGCTACGCTCTCCGAATCCTGGAGGAGCGCGGCTGGATCGTCACCCGACAGGGCAAGGGTTCGTTCGTGGCATCGAAGCCGCCCGCGTAGCGCGTGGACCGCTGTTGGGCACTCGACAGCCCGGAATGGCGGTGCCCGCACGCACGCTGCGTAACCCCGACAGTCGTACCACTCTCCAGAAGGTCGTATGACTGTCAGGCATATTTATGCCTGACAGTCATACGGGTCTCCGACGAAAGTACTGCCGGACGGAGGCAGGCTCCATGACCATCCCGATGGGCTATCGGAAGATCGCCGCCGACCTGCATGCCCGCATCCAGCAGGGCGAGTACCCACCGGAGAGCCGGCTGCCCACCTACGCCGAGTTGGCCCAGCTCTACTCGGCAAGCGTCTCGATCGTGCAGCGAGCGGTGATGCTGCTACAGGCCCACGGGATCATCATCGGCGTTCAGGGAGCCGGCCCGTACGTCGCCACGACTCCCACCACCTGAGCATCTCCGCTCGGGCGGACCCAGGCGGTGCTGACCCAGCCGTTGGTGTCACCCGAGGCGTCCCAGAGCGAGACGTGGTAGCGGCCGTTGGCCTCCTGCGCGGCGAACATCCGGGTGTTGTAGCCGACCGAGTGCGGCCACTTCGTGGTCGACGAGGTGCTGTCCACGAAGAAGGAGAGCGAGACCGCGTGGAGCACTTGCGGTGCTGGTAGTAGCCGGGCTTGGGCGGCGGTGCCGGGCACCACACCCACGGCGGCCGGCGGGAGAAGGGATCGCTTGGTTGAGCGCGAGGGGATCTCGCACAGTAGGTTGAGCGGGTGAGCGGACGGTTCCCGATCGAAGACGTCTCCCCTGTCGTCGCCTGCGGTCGCTACCCGGCCAAGGCGGTGGTCGACGAGCTGGTGCCGGTGTCGGCCCGCGCCTACCGGGAAGGCCACGACGCGCTCGGCTGTAACGTGGTCTGGCACGGCCCGGACGGCGTGACCCGCCCGTTCACCCGGATGCGCCCCGGCGAACCGGGGCAGGACCGCTGGCACGCCACCATCCGACCGGACGCCGTCGGCGAGTGGACCTTCACCGTCGAGGCGTTCCAGGACCCGTACCTGACCTGGCAGAACGCGGTGACCAAGAAGGTCGCCGCCGGGCAGGGCGCGGCCGAGCTGGCCAACGACCTGGCCGAGGGCGTGCGGGTGCTGACCGCCGCGCTGGAGCTCGTACCGGCCGGCGACGTCGGGCGGGTCGAGGCGGCGGTGGCCGCGCTGGGCGACAAGGAGGCCGAGCTGGCCCACCGGGTCGCCCCGGCCCTCGACCTGGCCGACCTGCTCTGGGCCCATCCGGTGCGGGAACTGGTCACCACCGGCACCCCGCACCTGCTCTGGGTGGACCGCCCCCGGGCGCTCTTCTCCGCCTGGTACGAGTTCTTCCCCCGCTCCGAAGGTGCCATCCCGGCCACCGTCGACGCCCCGGCCCGCTCGGGCACCTTCGTCACCGCGATGGACCGGCTGCCCGGGGTCGCGGCGATGGGCTTCGACGTGCTCTACCTGCCGCCGATCCACCCGATCGGCCGGGTCAACCGCAAGGGCCGCAACAACGCGCTGACCGCCGGCCCCGACGACGTCGGCTCGCCGTGGGCGATCGGCGCGGCCGAGGGCGGCCACGACGCCATCCACCCCGACCTGGGTACGCCCGAGGACTTCCGTGACTTCGTCGCCGCCGCCGCCGAGCAGGGCCTGGAGGTGGCGATGGACCTGGCGTTGCAGTGCGCCCCCGACCACCCCTGGGTGACCGAGCACCCGGAATGGTTCACCACCCGCGCCGACGGCAGCATCGCGTACGCGGAGAACCCGCCGAAGAAGTACCAGGACATCTACCCGGTCAACTTCGACAACGACCCCGAGGGCATCCGGGCCGAGGTGCTGCGGGTGGTGCGGCACTGGATCGGCGAGGGCATCCGGATCTTCCGGGTGGACAACCCGCACACCAAGCCGTTCGACTTCTGGCACTGGCTGATCGCCGAGGTCAAACGCACCGACCCGGACGTGCTCTTCCTGGCCGAGGCGTTCACCCGGCCGGCGATCATGCACGGGCTCGGCAAGATCGGCTTCACCCAGTCGTACACCTATTTCACCTGGCGCACGACGGCCGCGCAGATGCGGGAGTACTGCGAGGAACTGGTCGCCTCGGTCGACTGGATGCGGCCCAACTTCTGGCCCAACACCCCGGACATCCTGCACGAATCGTTGCAGCACGGCGGACCGCCGATGTTCAAGATCCGGGCGGTGCTGGCCGCACTGCTCAGCCCGTCCTGGGGCATCTACGCCGGGTTCGAGCTGTTCGAGCACGTCGCCCGGCCCGGGGCCGAGGAATATCTCGACAACGAGAAGTACGAACTGCGCCCCCGGGACTGGGCCGGCGCGCAGGCACACGGCCGCTCGCTCGCCCCGTTCGTCGCCACCCTCAACCGGGTCCGCCGCGAGCACCCGGCCCTGCACCGGCTGCGCAACCTGGTCTTCCACGACATCGACAACCCGGCGCTGCTCTGCTGGTCCAAGCGCGACCCGGACACCGGCGACACGGTCATCGTGGTCTGCTCGTTCGACTCGCAGACCGTGCAGTGGGGCAACACCACACTGGACATGCCGGCGCTCGGCTTCGACTGGCACGAACGGTTCACCGTGCACGACGAGCTGACCGGGGCCAGCTACGAATGGGGGCAGCGCAACGCGGTCCGGCTCGACCCGTACCTGCAACCGGCGCACGTGCTGACGGTCCGGCGTCCGCCGACACCGCCGGCCGTGCCGCCGGCCGGTGCGGAACCGGCCGAGTTGACCGTGACGGAGGTGCCCGCCGAACTCTCCGGCGGCACCGCCCCGACCGCCCCCGCCCCCGCCCCGGAGGCCGACCAGCCGACCGGAGCCGCCGCGACCGACCTGCCCGCGCCCGGCCCTGCCAGGGTCCGCCGCGGCAGGGCCGGCGGAACCCGGGCCGGTGGCACCAGGACCGGCCGTGCCCCGCACGGCAGCACCCCGACCGACCCCGCCCCGAAGGACGACCGATGGACCAGCTGATCGCCGGCGCGACGCACGACCCGCACGCCCTGCTCGGCGCGCACCCCGCCGACGGGTGGACCACGATCCGCACCATGCGGCGCGGCGCGGGTGACGTGGCGCTGCTCGTCGGCGACGACCGGCACCCGATGAAGCGGGTGCACGACGTCGGCGTCTTCGAGGCCCGCGTCGAGGGCAGCGTGCTCGACTACCGGGTTGACGTCGACGGGTGGGTCACCGACGACCCGTACCGTCACCCGCCGACCCTCGGTGAGCTGGACCTGCACCTGATCGGCGAGGGCCGGCACGAACGGCTCTGGGAGGCGCTCGGCGCGCGGGTCCGCGACGACGGCGTCGCGTTCACGGTGTGGGCCCCGAACGCCCGTGGGGTACGGGTGGTGGGCGACTTCACCGGCTGGGGGGCCGACGACGGCTGGCCGATGCGCAGCCTCGGCTCCAGCGGCGTCTGGGAGATCTTCGTGCCCGGCGCGCCGGAGGGGGCCCGCTACAAGTACCGCGTCCTCGGCGTCGACGGACAGTGGCGGGACAAGGCCGACCCGCTGGCCGCGTACGCGGAGGTGCCGCCGGCCACCGCCTCGGTGGTGCACCGGTCCCGCTACGAGTGGACCGACGCGCTGTGGATGGAGCGTCGGGCCCGCCGGCAGCCGCACCGGGAACCGATGAGCGTGTACGAGGTGCACCTCGGCTCCTGGCGGCCCGGCCTCGGCTACCGGGAGCTGGCCGAGCAGCTCACCGCGTACGTCACCGAGATGGGCTTCACCCACGTGGAGTTCCTGCCGGTGATGGAACACCCGTTCGGTGGCTCCTGGGGCTACCAGGTCACCGGCTACTTCGCACCCACCTCCCGGTTCGGCGACCCGGACGACTTCCGCTACCTGGTCGACCGGCTGCACGCCGCCGGCGTCGGGGTGCTGCTGGACTGGGTGCCCGCGCACTTCCCCAAGGACGAGTGGGCGCTGGCGCGTTTCGACGGCACCCCGCTCTACGAACACCCCGACCCGCGCCGCGGCGAACACCCCGACTGGGGCACGTACGTCTTCGACTTCGGCCGCCGCGAGGTCCGCAACTTCCTGGTCGCCAACGCCCTGTACTGGTGCGACGAGTTCCACGTCGACGGCCTGCGGGTCGACGCGGTCGCCTCGATGCTCTACCTGGACTACTCCCGCCCCGAGGGGCAGTGGCTGCCCAACCAGCACGGCGGCCGGGAGAACCTGGAGGCGATCGCCTTCATGCAGGAGGTCAACGCCACCGTCTACAAGCACCACGCCGGGGTGGTGATGATCGCCGAGGAGTCCACCGCCTGGCCCGGGGTCACCCGGTCCACCAGCGACGGCGGGCTCGGCTTCGGCTTCAAGTGGAACATGGGCTGGATGCACGACACCCTGCTCTACACCGCGAAGGACCCGATCTACCGGCAGCACCACCACCATCAGCTCACCTTCTCCCTGGCGTACGCCTGGAGCGAGAACTACGTGCTGCCGATCAGCCACGACGAGGTGGTGCACGGCAAGGGGTCGCTGGCCGGCAAGATGCCCGGCGACACCTGGCAACGGCTGGCCAACGTACGGGCGCTGCTGGCGTACATGTGGGCGCACCCGGGCAAGCAGTTGCTCTTCATGGGCTGCGAGCTGGGCGACGACCGGGAGTGGAGCGAGGAACGCGGCCTCGACTGGTACCTCCTGCACGATCCGGCGCGGGCCGGCGTGCAGCGGCTGGTCGCCGACCTCAACGCCGCCTACCGGGACACCCCGGCGCTGTGGGCGCAGGACACCGACCCGGCCGGGTTCCGCTGGATCGCCGGTGACGACGTCGCCAACAACACCGTCTCGTTCGTCCGGATCGCCCCGGACGGCGCGACCCTGGTCTGTGTGGCGAACTTCTCCGCGAGCCCGCTGGAGGACTACCGGGTCGGCCTGCCGGCCGCCGGCACCTGGACCGAGGTGATCAACACCGACGCCCACCACTACGGCGGCTCCGGGGTGGGCAACCTCGGCGCGGTGCACGCCCAGGACGTCCCCTGGCACGGCCTGCCCGCCTCGGTGTCACTGCGGGTCCCCCCGCTCGGCGTGCTCTGGCTGCGCCGCGACTGAACCGCCGCCCGGGACGCCGGTCAGGCCGCGGGATCAGACCAGGCCGGCGTCGCGGAGCAGCTTCCACAGGCCCGCCCCGTCCGGGGCGGAGAGCCACTTCTGCCCCACCGGCCCCGCCGACGACGGCCGGTCGTTCGGCACGGGCAGGCTACCGGCGAGCACCGACTGGGTCGGGGAGAGCCGGCGGATCGCCACCCCGGCCACGTTCTCCGGGTGGGCGGCGGCGAACTCCCGGTAGATCTCCTGGTCGTGCTGGCCGTCGTCGCCGATCAGCAGCCACCGCACGTCGGGGAACTCGGTGGCCAGCCGGGCCAGGGTGGCCCGCTTGTGTTCCCGGCCGCTGCGGAACCAGCGGTCGGCCGTCGGCCCCCAGTCGGTGAGCAGCAGCGGACCGGCCGGGTAGAGGTGCCGGGACAGGAACCGGGTCAGCGTCGGCGCGACGTTCCACGCGCCGGTCGACAGGTAGAACACCGGGCTGCCCGGGTGGGCGGTGACCAGGCGTTCGTAGAGCACCGCCATGCCGGGCACGGCCGTACGGGCGTGCTCGTCGAGGACGAAGGTGTTCCACGCGGCCAGCATGGGCCGGGGCAGCGCGGTCACCATCACGGTGTCGTCGATGTCGGAGAGAATGCCCAGGCGCACCTCCGGGTCGATCACCCGGACCAGCGCCTCGACCGGTTCGGCGTCGGCGACCCGCAGCCGCACCGACGCCCAGCCGGGGATGAAGTCGGCCTTGACCACGGTGTCGACGAAGCCGCTGCGGTCGGCCTGGGCGGTGTGCACGCTGCCGCCCGCCTCGATGGTGACCTCGACGTGCTTGGCGGGCAGGGTGGCGAAGCTGCGCCAGCCGCGCACCTTCTCCAGCCGGCCCTGCCGCCGGTCGGGGCGACTGAGCAGCACCCGGCACAGCACCCGGGCCCAGCCGGGCGCGCCGTAACCGGCGTACGCGACGATGTTGGGCTGCCACCCGGTGCGCCGCAGCCGACGCTCCACCAACTGGTGCAGGGCGTCCTCGATACGCGCGGCCCGGTGCAGGGTGGGTACGGCCAGCTGGCCTGCGGTGGTGGATGGCACGCTGCAACCCTGCCACAGGTGTCCGGCAGCGGCCAGGCGAGCGCCCAGGTAGCCACCCGGGCTGCTCGGCACACACCGGGCCGGCGGTCCGGGTGGGAGCGGGAGCGGCCCGAGCGCCGTCCGGCCGGGGCACCGACCTCGGTCCGTACGCTGTGCCGGTGCTCATCCTGCTGCCGCCCTCCGAGGGCAAGGCCGACACCGGCACCGGCCGTCGGCTCGACCTGACCCGGCTCTCCCTGCCCGAGCTGACCCCGGCCCGCGAGGAGGTGCTGGGCGCGCTGATGACGCTCAGCGCCACCGGCCGGTCCGACGCCGCCGCGGACGCCGCCCTGACCGCCCTCGGGTTGACCGCCGGCCAGCGGGGCGAGCTGGCCCGCAACGCCCGGCTGGACCGGGCCGCCACCGCACCGGCCGGGCAGGTCTACACCGGGGTGCTCTACGAGGCCCTCGGCCTTTCCACCCTGCCGCCCGGGGCGCTGCGGACGGCCCGTCGCACCGTGCTGGTCAGCTCGGGCCTGTGGGGCGCGGTCCGGCTCGCCGACCGGATCCCGCCGTACCGGTGCCCGATCGGGGCGCGGTTGCCGGGGGTGGGGGCGCTGTCGGCGTACTGGCGGCGGGTGCTGACGCCGGTGCTGACGGCGGCGGCCGGCAGCGGCCCGGTGCTGGACCTGCGCTCCGCCGCCTACGCGGCGACCTGGACGCCGCCCGCGGCGCTGGCCGGTCGGACGGTCACCGTGCGGGTGCTGCACGAGCGCCGGCCGGGCGAACGCACCGTGGTCAGCCACTTCAACAAGGCGACCAAGGGGCGGCTGGTCCGTGACCTGCTGCTGGCCGGGGCCCGGCCACGGACCGCGACCGCGTTGATCGCCGCGCTGCGTGACCTGAAGTATCCGGTCGAGGAGCAGCCGGTGACGGCGGGCCGGCCCCGGCAGATCGACGTGGTGGTGACCGAACTCTAGGAACGCAAGATTTCCTCAAATCCCGTGCCGATGGCTGGAGGCGGGCCGACCGGCAGGCGACCGTTAGGGGCATCCGACGTCGAGAAGGAGCGGTCCGATGACCTCCGAACCCCGCCTGCTCGACCGGCCACGCCTCCCGTCGTCCCCGCCGCCGCTGGACTGGCTGACCCTGGCCGACGCGTTCGAGGTGGCCTGCCTGGTGCGCTGCACGCCGACACCGACGGCCCGCCCGCACGCCCCCACGCCACCGCAGCGGGTCGCGGTGGAGTTCAACCGGGAGGACGCCGCACTGCGGATGCGGCAACTGCTCGCCCGGCTCGACGTGCCGGTCGAGCACGAGGTGGTCACCGGTGGCCTGCGCCGCCGCTACGAGTTGCACCGGCTGCACGTGCCGGCGGATCACCGCGCCGGGTTCACCAGGTTGCGGGAGACCGGCTGGCGGCAGGGGCGTCGGGAACTGCTCGGGCCGGCCGTCGGCTCCTCCACCCCCCGGGCCGCCTGGCGGACCCGGCTCGCCTCGGCCGCCTGGCGTTCGGCCCTGCTGGCCGGCGGCCGGCATGTCCGGCGGCACATCCTCGGCATCCGGCTGGCCGACCGGGAACTGGCCGCCGTGCTGATCCGGTCGGCGGCGCTGCTGGAGGTGCCGGCACTGCTGCGCCCGGGTGCCGGCTGCCTGGTGGTGAGCGTCGCGGACGGGCCGGACCGGCTGCGGATCATGGAGCGGGCCGCATTGGCGCCCGCCCGGACCCCCACCCTGGTCTGACCACGGCCACCGGCCACCACACCGCACGCTGACCGGTGCTCAGACCGGTCACCGGCCGCCCGAGCTTGCGCCGGAGCCGGTGACGGCGCAGAGTGCACCGCGTGAGCCGTAGCCGGACCGGGCGCGGCCGGCGGCCCGCCTCCGCCGGCGGGGCGCTGCTGATGCTGCTGGTCGTGGTGCTCGGCGGGCTGGCCGCCTGCCAGGACTCCCCCGACGAGCCGATCCCGATCCGGATCGCCACCGGCAGCCCGACCGCCGTCTACCATGCCTTCGGCCAGTCGCTGGCCACCGTGCTCAACCGCGAACTGCCAGGCGTGCGCGCCAGCGTGGTGGTCACCGCCGCCTCCGCCCAGAACGTCCGGCTGGTCGGCTCCGGTGCCGCCGAACTGGGCTTCACCCAGGCCGACGTGCTCGACACCAACCCGACCACCCCGCCGAAGGTGCTGGCCGTGGCCCGCGTCTACGACGACCTGCTGCACCTGGTCACCACGGCCGGCGGACCGATCCACGACCTCGCGGACCTGCGCGGGCGACGGGTCTCGGTGGGCGCGGCCGGTTCCGGCACCGAGGTCACCGTGACCCGGCTGCTGGCGGTGGCCCGGCTCGGCGGGGACCAGGTCCGACAGGAACACCTCGGGCTGGACGACTCGGTGGCGGCGCTGCGCGCCGGCCGGATCGACGCCTTCTTCTTCTCCGGCGGCCTGCCCGTACGCGGGGTGAAGGCGCTCGCCGACGCCACCTCGATCCGGCTGGTCAACCTGGGCGAGTGGACCGAGCCACTGCGCCGCGCCTACCGCGAGGTGTACGTCTCCCGGGACATCCCCCGCTCGGTGTACGGGGTGGACCCGGTCACCACCGTCGCCAACCCCAACTACCTGATCGTCCGGGCGGACCTGCCCGAGCCCCTGGTACGCGAGGTGACCCGGCTGCTGATGGAACGCCGGTCGGAGCTGGCCGCCGCCCACCCGGCGGCCGGCCGGATGAGTCCCCGCTCGGCGATCGCCACCACGCCGTTACCGCTGCACCCGGGCGCGGCCGACTGGTACCGGTCCGCCAAACCCTGACCGCTCAGCCCGCCCCGGCGGGCAGGGCGGGGGCACCGGCGTCCGACGGAGGGTCGGTGCCGCACGGGCCGGGGAACCACAGCTCGGCGACCAGGCCGCGCGGCTGACCCGGGTGCATGGTGAGCCGGCCGTCGGAGGCGTCCACCAGCACCGCCACGATGGTCAGCCCGAGGCCGGCGCCCTCGATGTTCTGCGCGTCCGGGGCCCGCCAGAACCGCTCGGTGGCCTGGTCGAGCTGGCCCGAGGTCATCCCGGGGCCGGTGTCGCGCACCTCCAGCGCGGTGCCCCCGTCGGCGTGCCGGACCGCCACGGTCACCTCACCACCGTCGCCGCTGAACTTGATCGCGTTGTCGATCAGCGCGTCCAACGCCTGGTCGACGGCGGTCGGCACGGTCCGGGCGTAGGCCGGGCCGGCCGCCGCCAGGCGCAACGTGACCGACCGGTGCCGGGCCAGCGGCTCCCACGCGGCGACCCGGGACGCGGCCACCGCCGCCGCGTCCACGGTGACCCGCTCGTTCTGCTCCCGCTCGGCGCGGGCCAGGGTGAGCAGCCCGTCGAGGACCAGCGCCAACCGGTCGGTCTCCTCCAGGGCGAGCCGGTGCTCGGCCCGGCCGTCCTGATCGACCACGCTCGGCCCCAGCTCCTCCACCCGCAGCCGCAACGCGGTCAACGGATTGCGCAGCTGGTGACTGGCGTGCGCGACGAAGGCCCGCTGCCGGTCCATCACGTCGGCGACCACCGCCGCCATGTGGTTGAAGCTGGCCGCCAACCGGCGCAGCTCCGGCGGGCCCCACCGGTCCTGCACCCGGGCACCCCGGTCCCCCTCGGCGATCTCGTGGGTCACCGCGTCCAGCTCGGTCACCGGGCGCAGCACCCAACCGGCCAGCCCGAACGCGGTGGAGACGCAGGCCAGCACGGCGAGCAGGCCGATCCCGGCCAGCAGCAGCCACCACGCGGTGACCGTGCGGCGCACCTTCGCCACCGGTGTGGCGGTGACCACCGCGCCGAGCACCTCACCACCGTCGTTGATCGGCACGGCCACCACCAGCGGGCCGTCCACCCACGGCCACACCGAGTCCGGACCGTTGAACTGCTGCCCGGCCAGCGCGGTGTCCAGGGCCGCCCGGGTGTCCCGGCCGGTACGCCAACTCGTCGACACCACCAGCGCCCGGCCGTCCCGGTCGACGACGGCCGCCCCGATGCCGTAGAGCTGGTCGTAGCTGACGAGTTCGCCGGTCAGCGGCCCTGCTCCGCCGCCGCGCAGCGCCGGCCCGGCCAGCGAGGCGAACCGGGTCGCGTCGGCGAGCCGGTCGGCGCGGACCCGGTCGGTCTCCCGGGACGCCAGGGTCGCCGCGAGGGGTGTCTCCAACGCCAGCAGCACCAGCACCATCAGCAGCAGGTAGCTGATCACCAGTCGACGCCGCACCGGCTGCCCCTCACTCGCCCCGGAGCCGGTAGCCGACCCCGCGTACGGTCTCCACCAGCCGGGCGTCGCCGAGCTTGCCGCGCAGCGAACCGACGTGCACCTCCACGGTGTGCCGGTCGGCCCAGGTGGTGCCCCAGACGTCGAGCAGGATGCGGTCCCGGGGCACCGCCGTGCCGGGCTGACGGGCCAGCGAGAGCAGGATGTCGAACTCCTTACGGGTCAACGCCACCGGCTGACCGGCGACGGCGACCGTCCGGGCGGACACGTCGATGCGGACCGGCCCGACCTCGATCAGGTCCCGGGCCGGCGCGGCGTGCGCCGCCCGCCGCAGCACCGCCTCGATCCGGGCCTGCAACTCCACCATCGAGAACGGCTTCACCACGTAGTCGTCGGCACCGAGCCGCAGCCCGAGCACCCGGTCGCGTTCCTCGCCCCGGGCGGTGACCGCGATGATGCCGAGCTGGCTGCTGCGCCGCCGCAACTCCCGGCACACCTCGGTGCCGTCCCCGTCGGGCAGGGTGAGGTCGAGCAGGACCAGGTCGCAGGGGGCGGCGGAGAGGGCGGCGGCGACGGTGGCCGCGTGCTCGACCTCGTACCCGCGTCGGGTCAGCGCCGAGGCGAGGGCGGCGGCCACCCGTCGGTCGTCCTCGACCAGCAGGATGCGCACCGGTGACCCCCATTCGTCGTACGGATGTCGAGCGAATGGTGGCAGAAGCGCCGGCGTGGGGGAAACGGTGGGCGACCCCGCGCCGGTCACCGGGATGCCGCCGCCACCGGCCGGGGAAACGGCGCGGGACCCGGGGCGGGCGTCCACCCCGGGTCCCACGGCCCGGTCGGTCAGCGGCAGAGCCGGCCGATCTCCTCCTGGAACCGGTCCATCGGGTTGGCCTCGGCCGGGCCGAGCAGGTAGGTCTTCAGCTCCCGCCGGGCGTCGGTCATCGGGTCGTCACCGGCCCGGGTCACCGCGACGATCTTCTCCAGCTCGCCGCAGTCCCGGGAGAGCAGGTACGCCCCCCGGGAGGTGGGGAACTCGCGCCGGAACTCGTCCTCCGGCAGCCCGCTCGGGTTGGCCACCACGTACGGCCGCTGGCTCTGCACGAAGTCGGAGACCACGCTGGAGATGTCGCTGATCAGCAGGTCGGTCTGGTTGAAGCAGTCGAACAGGGCGGGGACCCGGCCGGTGACCACCCGGTGCCCCGGGCCGTCGAGCGAACCGGAGTCGGGGTCGCCGCCGGCGGCGCGGATCAGCGACACCAGCCGCTCGTGCACCGCCCGTGCCTCCTTGGAGCGGGAGCCGGTCAGCGGGTGCGGCTTGTAGACCAGGCGCACCTGCGGCGAGGCGAGCACGCCCCGGACGATCCGCTCCCCCATCAGCACCAGCGAGGTGTGGTACGGGTCGTCGTCGAGCCAGCCCTCCCAGGTGGGGGCGTACAGGACGGTGAACGGCCGGTCCGGGGCGGTCCCGCCGAAGGTGTGCACCCCGGCCAGCTGCGGCCGGCCGATCTCCACGATGTCCTCGTCGCGGACACCGACCGCGGCCCGCGCGTACCGCTCCCGGCCGGCCAGGCCGGCGACCCACACCTCGTCGTACACCTTGCTGTACGGGTTGACGCTGGCCTGTTTGTCGCTGTCGCCGTGGCCGACGAACACGTGCTTCATGCCCGGCTCACGCAGCATGTGGATGTTCGCGCCGACGTTGGCCGCGTAGAGGGCGGCCCGCACGGTGCCCAGTTCGAGGTTCATGAAGTCCGGGCCGGTCGGCACGCAGATCACCGGCAGCCGGGTGTCGGCCAGTTCGAAGAACGCCTCCCTGCTGCGCATCAGCACGACCGCCCGCTGGTTCAGCGCCTCGGTCGGGGCCAGCCACATGTTCGCCTGGTAGACGTCCTTGGCCGGGCCGGCGAAGTAGAGCGCGACCTCGGGGCGGTAGCCGTCGATCCAGCGCTGGAGCACCGGCAGCACCGGGCTCTTGCCGGTGCCCCGCCCGCGCAGCCAGGTCACCGCGACGACCGCGCCGACCAGGGCGGCGAGCCCGGCGGCCAGCGCGGCGACCGCCAGCATGACGGTGACGTCGGTGCGGACCGCCGCGACCACGGCGGCCGGGATCAGCAGCACGTTGAGCACCGCGAGCGGGACGCCGGCCAGGGCGGCGACCCAGCCGGGCGGGCGGGGGGCCGACCGGATCGGACCCAACTCGATGTTGCGGACCAGGGCGGAGACCGGGTTCCGCCTGTCGATCATGGTGTTGAGGGCGCCCGAGAAGACGGCGGTCACCCAGACCGCCGCCGGCAGCACCAGCAGCCAGGTCAGCTCGACCCCGGTGAGCGGGACCGTGGCGGCGACCAGCAGCACGCTGGCCAGGTCGCGGCTGAGCTGCCGGTAGCCCCGGTTGAGGCCGACCTTCTCCAGCAGCGTCTCCGAGGGAGGCGACCAGCGGGTGACGGCGAACTCGCCGACGACGGCGGCCAGCCCGGCCACGGCGAACAGGGCCACCCATCCGAAAACGCCCGCGACGAGCATGACCAGGTAGGACAGCACCAGCAGCGCGCCTCGGGCGGCGGTGCCGGTGCGTTCCAGTAACGAGCCGAACAAGGGGGACGCTCCCAACGAGATCGATGACGGGCGGGGCCCGGCGGTCGACGGCCTCGTCGTACGACGGGCGTGACCGCAGCACCGCGACCGAACGGGCCGGCCTGCGGGTGACTGCGACTTTAACGCGAGAGGACGTCCCGGTGTCGCTCGGGTATCCAGGTCCATTTCGGTCAGACGAGACGATACCTGGCGGACGACCCGGGCCGTCCGCCGCTCAGCCCGTCCGGCCGTAGCAGGTCGTCGCGCCCGGGCCACGCCGCGAGGCGAACTCGGTGAAGCCCAGCTCGACGGCCGTCTGCCGGGCGTACCGGTTGCCGTTGTAGACGCAGATGGTGCCCACCCCGAGCCGCTCCACGGCGGTGGCGACCTGCGCCCGGTCGGGTTTCTCCCGCCCGTCGGCGAAATGGGCCAGCAGCAGCCGGTCCTTGGCGAAATCGGAGTTCAGGTCGTACTCGACCAGGTAGAAGTCGCGGGGCAGGACGACCCGGACCCGACTGGTGACGATCAGTGAGGTTCGCATGATCGTCGAGGGGGCCAGGACGAGCCCGTCCGGCCGGTCCCGTCCGGCGATCCAGAATGCGATCTCCTGCCGCTGCTGGGGCAGTTTCCAGGTGGGTCGGGTGTGCGTCTCCACCCAACTGTCCGGCGACCACATCGGGGTGGCCCAGACGGCGAACGAGGTGACCATCGCGGCGGCGACCAGCGCGCCGACCGCACCGCGCAGCAGCCGCGACGGCGACGGGACGTGCACCGTGCAGAGCAGACCGATCAGGGTCGGCAGGGCGAGCAGCCACGGCACCCGCCAGAGCACCACGGAAATGCCGGTCAGCGCGCCGAGCGTCTCCAGCACGCCGGGCACCAGCAGCACGCTCATCACCAGGGCGGCACCGGCGGCCAGCAGCGCCGGGGTGCGCCGGCGGGCCAGCAGCGGCCCGCACCACAGCGCCAGGCCACTGATCACCCCGACGATCCCGACCAGCAGCGTGCGCCGGTAGGTGTACTCGGCGTCGAAGAAGGCGTCGTCCGCACCGGCGGCGTCCATGCCGCCCAGCACGAGCCGGGACACCACGATCGCCCCCACCGGGTACGCCACGGCGGCGAGCCCACCGACCACCGCGTCCTTCCACCGGCCGACCAGCAGCATCGCCAGCCCGGCCGCGCCGACCAGCATCGGCAGGATGATCGCCGAGGTGGTGGTGAGGCCGGCCGCGGTGACCGAGAGGGCGAAGACGAGCAGCAGCGAACGGCGGGACCGGGTGTCGAACCACTCGGTGAGGTAGAGCCACATCAACGGGATGACCGCCGAGACGAACATCCCCTTACCCTCGTAGAGGCGGGGCAGGTGGAAGGTGCCGAGCGCGGCGTCCGACCCGGCCACCAGGTAGAGGTAGGTCACCGCGACGCTGAACGCGAGCACCGGGCGGCGCGGGGCCCACCGGTGGGTGAGCCGCCACAGCGCCAGGACGGCCAGCACCGCCATCACCGGCAGCGCGAGGTACCAGGTGGCGGACGCCCCGTGGATGCCGAGCACGTGGGCGAGCGCGCCGTCGAACACCTCGATCGACGGGGTGGGCGGCAGCGACCCCATCGCCGGGGCGACGTTCTCGGTGAACAGGAAGTCGTTGGTGGGCACCAGGTCACGCTCGGCGACCCAGACCGTCTTGCCCACGTAGTAGACGTCGTCCGGGGTGTTACGGGCCAGGTAGAGCGAGGAGATCGCGACCCCGACCGAGATCAGCAGCGCGTACCCGGACTGGAGAGCGGTGGGGACGGGTGGCGCGGGTGGGTCGGCGTCGTCGGCCCGCCACGCCCGCCGGGTGAGCAGCATGACGCCGATCCCCGCGACAGCGCCGGCGACGGCGGGGACCCACCAGGACAGCACGTCGCCGGCCGGGGTGCCGGCGAGGCCGGCGGTGACGGCGGCGACCACTCCGGCGGCGACCACGGGCAGCAGGAAGCGGCGCGGCTGGCCCGTCCCGCCCGCCGGGACGGGGTCGGCGGCCGGTGCGGGGGGCGTGACGGGGACACGGGTCCGCCGCAGGGCGCGCACCGCGACCACGGCGGCGATCACGACGCAGCCGACGAGCCAGCTCAGGAAGGTCACCGACGGGCGCAGCCCGAACAGGAAGGAGGCGTGGTAGAGCACCGTCCACAGCGCGAAGCCGAGCACACCCGCGTCGGTGATGACGGCCGGGGCGGCGGCGAGCGCCGACCGCAGCCGGTGCGCGGGGCGCGGTCGTCCGGCGACCGGCCCGGCGGGGGGTGGTGCGACGGGCGGGGGCGCGACGGCAACGGGGTCGGCGTTCGGCACGGGTCGTCCTTGTCGTCGTACGGGCACGGTACGCGAGAGTCGTACGGCCGGCGGGCGGCGGACGGTCGCCCGGCTCCGGTCCGCAAAGCAGGGTAACCGCAACCACCTCGGATCGATGGCCGGTGGGCGGCGTGGCGGTGTCCCGGAGACGGCCGGGTGGGGACCGGTCAACCGGACACCGGTGCCTCCCGCTGGCGGGGCACCGTGCCGTTCGCGGTCAACCCGGTCGCCACGGACTCCACCAGCAGGTCCAGGTAGCTCGGGGTGAGCGGGGTCCGTGCGATGGCCAGCCGCCAGTACAGCGGGCCGACGATCAGGTCGACGGCCGCGTCGGCGTCGGTGTCGGCGGGCAGTTCGCCGCGCTGCACCGCCAGGCCGATCAGTCGCCCGCCGATCTCCTGCTGCTTGGCCCGCAGGAGCTGCTGGAGGGTGGCGTCGATGGTCGGGTTGCGGGCCGCCTCGGCCAGCAGGTCGGGGATGATCTGCGAGGCCAGCGGGTGGCCGAGCGCGTGGGCGATCACCTGGAACAGCAGCGTCAGGTCGCCGCGTAGGCTGCCGGTGTCCAGCGCCGGCAGTTTGTTGCCGGCGGCGGCCACCACGGTCTCGATCACCAGGTCGAGTTTCGAGTTCCACCGCCGGTAGATCGCGGTCTTGCTCACCCCGGCCCGGCGGGCCACCGCCTCGATGGAGAGCCGCCCGTATCCGACCGCGGCGAGTTCCTGCATCAACGCGCGGCGGATGGCCCTGGTGATGTCGCCTCTCAGCACTGCGGCACCGGCCGGCGTACGCCTCTTGTCGCTGGTCATCGGGGACTTCTCGCACCTGTCACGGGGGCCAATGTAGCGCAACGACGGTACGGTTGCGTCCCGACGTGTTATGGACTACCGTCCACGCAGCGACGAGGCTGCCCCGGCGCCGCGCCGACCCACAGTTCCCATCGTCGCGCGCATCCCGTTGGTACGAAAGATCGGAGCGCCCTTCCCATGGCCACCACCGCGCTGGTCGACCCCGAAACGGGCCTGACCCAGGCGCAGCTGGCCGCTCGGCACGGACTACGGGTCGCCGGCGAGCGCCCCTCCCTGACCGAGTACAGCCGCAGACTGTGGGCCTACCGGCACTTCACCGCCGCGTACGCCAACGCCAAACTGGTCGCTTCGTACAGCAACGCCAAGCTGGGCCAGATCTGGCAGGTGCTCACCCCGCTGACCAACGCCGCCGTCTACTACCTGATCTTCGGCGTGGTGCTCGGGCAGAACACCATCCCGAACTTCATCGCGTACCTGACCACCGGGTTGTTCATCTTCAACTTCACCCAGAGCGCGGTGCTGGCCGGCACCCAGTCGATCAGCGGCAACCTGGGGCTGATCCGGGCCCTGCACTTCCCCCGGGCCTGCCTGCCGCTGGCCGCCACGCTCACCCAGTTCCAGCAGCTGCTGGCCTCGATGATCGTGCTGGTCGGCATCGTCCTGGTGACCGGCGAGCCGATCACCCTGGCCTGGCTGATGCTGCCCCCGGCGCTGCTGCTGCAGGCGCTGTTCAACGCCGGGGTCGTGATGGTGGTCGCCCGGATGGGCTCCAAGGCCAGCGACCTCAAGCAGGTCATGCCGTTCATCCTGCGCACCTGGATGTACGGCTCCGGCGTGCTCTACAGCGTCAAGCTGTTCGACCGGCTGCCCGAGTGGGCCTCGACGCTGATCCAGTTCAACCCGATCCTGGTCTACATCGAGCTGGCCCGGTACGCCCTGCTGGAGCAGGCGCCGCTGCTCAACGAGTCGGTGACCCAACTCTGGCTGGTGGCGTTCGGCTGGGCGGTGCTGGGTGGCATCGCCGGGTACGTCTACTTCTGGCGCGGCGAACAGGAGTACGGCCGTGGATGACCGGTTCGAGACGTCCAACGACGTCACCGTGACCCTGCCCCGGATCGTCGAGCGGATCCCCACCGTGGTGGTCGACGACGCACACGTGATCTACCGGGTACACAAGGGCGCCGGGGGCGGTACCACCCCGGTGGCCGCGCTGCGCCGGCTGGTCAAGCGCTCCTCCGCACCGAACATCCAGGAGGTGCACGCGGTCAAGGGGGTCTCCTTCACCGCCTACCGGGGTGAGGCGATCGGCCTGATCGGCAGCAACGGCTCCGGCAAGTCGACCCTGCTGCGCACCATCGCCGGGCTGCTCCCGGTCAACCGGGGCGCGGTCTACACCCAGGGCCAGCCGTCCCTGCTCGGGGTGAACGCCGCCCTGCTCAACGACCTGTCCGGTGAGCGCAACGTCACCCTCGGCTGCCTGGCGATGGGCATGCAGCCCGACGACGTGGCCCGGATGACCCCGGAGATCATCGAGTTCTCCGGGATCAACCAGCGCGGCGACTTCGCCAGCCTGCCGATGCGGACGTACTCCTCGGGCATGGCGGCCCGGCTGCGGTTCTCCATCGCCGCCGCCAAGAAACACGACGTGCTGCTGATCGACGAGGCGCTCGCCACCGGCGACAAGGGCTTCCGCAAGCGCAGCGAGCAGCGGGTGCGGGAACTGCGCGAGGGGGCCGGCACGGTCTTCCTGGTCAGCCACCAGCTCTCCTCGGTACGGGACACCTGTGAACGGACGATCTGGTTGGAGTCGGGGCTGATCCGGATGGACGGGCCCACCGACGAGGTGATCCGGGCGTACGAGGCATTCGCCAACGGCAAGTAGCATTCCGGGCGCGCGTACCGCGTCGGTTCGACGCCCGGCGGACCGCGTCGTCCCGTTGGGGCGGCGCGGTCCGCGCGTTAAGGTTCATCCCGTCGCCACGCTGGCGCAACCCTCCGTTCAGGGTGACCCCCGGGACGCGTGCAGACATCCCCCGAGAGTGAGGATCGGCAATGACGCAGGACCACACCACTGGCCCGGACGCCACACCGGAGACCCCGGCGCCGTGGCGGCCCTCGCGGACGGTGGCGGTGGTGCTGGCCGGAGGCACCGGGACCCGGCTGGGCCTGGGCATCCCGAAGCAGTTGCTGAAGATCGCCGGCAAGCCGATCATCGAGCACACCCTGGCCGTCTTCGAGGCCGCCCCGGAGATCGACGAGATCATCGTGCTGATGGCCACCGGCCACGTCGCCGACGCCCAGCAGATCGTCGACAAGGCCGGCTTCCGCAAGGTCAGCAAGGTGATCGAGGGCGGCGACACCCGCAACGCCACCACCCGGATCGCCCTGGACGCGGTCGGCGACGGCGACGTCAACATCCTCTTCCACGACGCGGTCCGCCCGCTGGTCAGCGCCCGGATCGTCCGCGAGTGCGTGAACGCGCTGTGGACCTACTCCGCCGTCGACGTGGCCATCCCCTCGGCCGACACGATCATCCAGGTCGACGAGGACGAGTGCATCACCGACATCCCGGTCCGGTCCCGGCTGCGCCGGGGGCAGACCCCGCAGGCGTTCCGCTCGGGCACCATCCGGGAGGCGTACCGGCGGGCCGAGGGCGACCCGGACTTCGCCGCCACCGACGACTGCGGCGTGGTGCTGCGCTACCTGCCCGGCACCCCGATCAAGGTGATCGACGGGTCGGACGAGAACATCAAGGTCACCCACCCGGTCGACGTGCACCTCGCCGACAAGCTGTTCCAGCTCGCCGCCGCCCAGGCCCCCCGGCTGTCGCACCGCAGCTACACCGAGGAGCTGGCCGGGCGCACGATCGTCATCTTCGGCGGCAGCTACGGCATCGGGCACGACCTGGCCGAGCTGGCCCGGGGCTACGGCGCGCAGGTCTTCCCGTTCAGCCGGTCCAGCACCGGCACCCACGTCGAGCAGACCGGCGACGTCGAGGCCGCGCTGAAGACCGCGTTCGAGGCCACCGGCCGGATCGACCACGTGGTGGTCACCGCCGGCATCCTGGAGAAGGGCGCGCTGGCCGAGATGGACGAGGAGACCATGGACCGGGTGCTCCAGGTCAACTTCGTCGGGCCGGTGATCGCCGCCCGGCAGTCGCTGCCGTACCTGCAACAGACCAAGGGTCAGCTGCTGCTCTACACGTCCAGCTCCTACACCCGGGGCCGGGCCCAGTACGCGCTCTACTCGTCGACGAAGGCGGCGCTGGTCAACCTGACCCAGGCGCTGTCCGACGAGTGGGCCGAGTACGGCGTCCGGGTCAACTGCATCAACCCGGAGCGCACCGCCACCCCGATGCGTACCAAGGCGTTCGGTGAGGAGCCGGAGCACACCCTGCTGGCCGCCGAGACGGTCGCCCAGTCCTCGCTCGACGTGCTGATCTCCGACCTGACCGGCCAGGTGATCGACGTCCGGCGGGCCCCCGGCGAGCCGGCCCCGGTGCCGGCCCAGCCGACCGCGGCCGAGCAGGACCGGCTGCCCAGCGGCGTCGACGCCGGCTGACCCGACCCCCCGGAGACGTACGACATGCGTGGTGACCTGGTCAGGAAACTGATCGCACGGTGCCTGACCACCGGCCTGGCCGTGCTCGCCTTCCTGGTGGTGGCGTTCACCGGCGCGACCGGCTGGGGCCTGGCCCTGGCGGTGGCCGCGCTGGCCGCCGCCGGCTACGAACGCCGGGTCCGCCCCGACGCCGACATCGTCGCCGAGACGGTGCTGCTGGCCGCCGGCATCCTGGTCGGCTACGCCCGCCGGCTCGACGACGGGTTCGACCCGGTGCTGGCGCTCACCGCGCTGCTGCTGCTGGGCCTGGTGCTGCTGGTGGGGCCGCTGCGCGATGCCGGCAACCTGGAGATCCGGGCGGCGAACCTGCCGGTGCGGGCGTGGACCCCGCTGGTCGCCGCCCGCCTCGGCGGCATCCTGCTGGGGCTGCTCGCGGTGGTGGCGGTGGCCGCCGCCCTCGCCCTGCCCGCCGTGGTCGCGCTGGCCGTCGTGCTGGTGGTGGCGGCCGGCTGCGGCGCGGTCGGCCTGGACCTGGCCCGGCGGCGGTTCCGGCCGCCGGGCGGGGGCGGCCCGGTGACCCGGGCGCTACGTGCGCACCAGCCGGAGTTCCTGCTCTACTTCTCCGCCCCACCCGGCTCGGAATACCAGGTCACCATGTGGCTGCCCTACCTGGAACGGTTGGGCCGGCCGTTCCTGGTGCTGCTGCGGGAGCCGGAATTCCTGCCCACGATCGCCGCCGCGACCAGCGCCCCGGTGGTCTACTGCCCCACCCTCAAGGCCATGGACGAGGCGCTGGTGCCCAGCCTGCGGGTGGCGTTCTATGTCAACCACGGGGCGAAGAACAGCCACTGCATCCGGTTCACCCAGCTCACCCACGTGCAGCTGCACCACGGCGACAGCGACAAGGCCCCCAGCGCCAACCCGGTCTCGGCCATCTTCGACAAGATCTTCGTGGCCGGTCCGGCGGCGATCGAGCGGTACGCGCGGGCCGGCGTGGAGATCCCCGCCGAGAAGTTCGTCGTGGTCGGCCGTCCGCAGGTCGAAGCCATCGAGGTACGCCGGGAGGCCCGCCCGCCGGCCGCCCCGACGGTGCTCTACACCCCCACCTGGACCGGCCACCACGCCGACGCCAACTACTGCTCGCTGCCGGTGGCAGAGCCGCTGCTGCGCCGGCTGCTCGACCGGGGGGCCACGGTGATCCTGCGGGCCCACCCGTACACCGGGCAGAACCCGGCCTCGGCCCGGCAGTTGGCCCGGCTCACCGAGCTGCTCGCCGCCGACCGGACCCGGACCGGGCGGCAGCACCTGTGGGGGGCAGCGGCCAGCCGTGAGCTGAGCCTGACCGACTGTGTCAACCGCTCCGACGCGCTGGTCTCCGACGTCTCCGGGGTCATCTCCGACTACCTCTACTCGGGCAAGCCGTACGCGGTGACCGACCTGGGCGTCGACGGTGACGAGTTCCTGGACCGGTTCCCGCTGGCCCGCTCCGGTTACGTGCTGCGCCGGGACATGGCCAACCTGGACGAGGTGCTGACCGGGCTGCTGGACACCGATCCGCTGGCGGCGGCCCGGTGGGACACCCGCCGCCGCTACCTGGGCGACTTCCCCGACGACGCGTACGCCGACGGTTTCCTCGACGCGGCCCGCCGGGAGCTGGAGCCGGGCTGGAACCCGCCGGCCCCGCGTACCGCCGGCACCGCCACCTGGGACGACGCTTCGGTGTCCCCGCGCGGCTGACCGGGAGTCGACCCGGGCCGGGGTGGTGGCGTGGTTCGCCACTCGGGCCCGACGCGTGCACGGACGCCCCCTCGCAAGTGCCGTCTGCCGCCTACAGACCTGATGACGCAAACGAATCACGCCGTGTGTGCCCTCGCTGACCGGCCGGGTACCGGCAATGATCGGCTCCGCCTGAAGTAGGTGCGGCGTCGGCACTGAGTCGTTGCCGTCATCAGCTCTGTAGGGAGCGAGGGTGGTATGTGCACCCCTCGGACGATGCAGGCGTGGTTGGTCCGGGGCGCGCCGGGTGGCACCCGGCATCGGTGGTGCCGATGCCGTCAGTCCTCGTCGGTCGGGCCGACAGCGGACCGCCCCGGTGCCCGTGGTCAGGCAGCCGAGGCGGTCCGGATCGAATTCGAGAGCAACGGGTCAGGCGGAGTAGCCCCGGGTGGCGATCCAGTTCGCCAGGGTGGTCACGCCGACCCAGTAGGCCGGCAGGGACGGGTCGGCCGAGTCGGCGATCCGCACGGTACGGCCGTTGTCCCGGTAGCCCACGGCGGCGACGTAGTGGCCACCGGGGAAGGAGTGCCAGCCGCCGTCGAGGTCGGTGGCGTCCCCGGCCACGTTCGCGACCACGGCCCGCTTGTCGGTGACCGCCGCGACCACGTCGGCCCGCAGCCGCTCGACCTGCGCGTCGCTCGGGGTGCCGGCGAACATCCGGGTCCGGTACGGATCGCCCTTGACCACGGCGTTGAGCACCCGGGTGGTGTCCTCGGCCGAGTTGGTGCCCATCTCGGTGGTGCCCAACTGGGCGGCGAGGTCGTCCTGGCCGCGCTCGATGCCGGCCGCGCTGAGCGCGTTACGCACCGCCGCCGGGCCACAGTAGTAGTAGGTGATCTGGGCCTGGTAGTCGTAGCGCAGAACCTTCGACGACGGCGGCTTCGGGGCCGCCTTGCGGGTCAGGTCCGGGTCGACGGTGGGACGGGACTTCGCCCGGGTGACGCGCGGCGACGGGGTGGGGCTCGCCGACGGGCTGGCCGTGGGGGTGGCCGACGGGCTGGCCGGGGCGGGCGTGGCCACCCGGGCCTGGGCGCGGCTGGCGACGTCGTCGAGGCGGGGGGCGGTCTCGGCCACGGCGGTGGCGCGCTGCTGGTCGGTCGGGGCGTCGTCGACCCCGGCGGCCAGGGCGGTGCCACCGGCGGCCAGGACGAGGACCGCCGCCGAGCCGACGACCATCCGGTACGGGCGCTGGGCGCCCAGTCGGCGGAGCTGTCGCTTCATGTGGTGCTTCACGGGGTGTTCCTCCACGGGGCGAGGCGGCCGGGCACGCCGGACCGGCACGTGGCGGGTACGCCACGCGCGGATCGGGTGTTTGGGCCGCTCGTTCGGTAGGGTCCGCCCGACGGGAGCCGGGCGGATCGGCGGGTCGCCCGAGTGGGGTCGGGCGGCGGGGTGGACGGCCGGGTCAGCGCGTCAGGCGCGACGGTCCGGCGGCACCCCGGCACCGAGGTGGAGGGATTACCGAGGGGGTGGGGTCATGCTGCACGAGGAGGGAACTCCTTCCGCTGCCGCCGACCGGGTTAGCTGACGGATTCGGGCGGGAAGATCGCCCTACCCCGGGCCGTGGCCCGGAGATTCACCCCAGGTGGTGCGTGTGGGTCCCCGGTTCGTGACAAGCACGATTGAGCGGGTCGGCGCGGCGTCGCCTGCTGCGATCGGGAACCGCACCGGACCGCAGCGACACTACTGGTCGCCCTTGCCTCCCGCCAAGCCCTGTGACCTGCGTAAACATCGCCGGGCAGGCCGATGTGCGGGGCGTTCGGGCAGCCCGGGTGCGGGCCGGGGACGAATGGTCGTCCGGGCCCGTCGGGGCCGTGACCGGACAACCGACCCGCAACCTCCGATGATCAACGAAGTCGATGTGACCGGGTGTGACGGGCTGTCCGGTTCCGCCGCTGCGTGACCGCGTCCACACCCGCCTGGGTAACAATTCGGTCCCCGGGACTCCCGACCTCCCGACCTCCCGGCCCACCCGGCCCGGGGTGGGACCAGGCGGTAGTCGCGGGGCGGGTCAGCCCACCCGGGCCGGGTGCCAGCGGGTGGCCGGGGTCGGGCGGGTCGCCGCCGACGTCGCGGCCCGGGGCAGCGGCACCCGGCCCGGACGCACCCGCTGCGTCGCCGCGTACGCCTCGGCGGCCAGCGACCGGGCGGCCTCGGCGGCCAGCTCGGCGTCCCGCCACGCGACGCGTTCCCGCCAGTGCGCCGCCCGGTACGCCGCCCGCCGGTCCTCCCGGACCGCCCGGGCGAGCATCACCTCGTGCTCAACGGGGTGCCGGCGCGGGTCCCAGCCGTCGCGGTGCGCGAAGACGTCCCGCAGCCGCTCCACCGACAGTTCGCCCCGCCAGTGCGCCGCCACCGCCTCCTGGTGCAGCCACCGCTCCCGGCCGGCGTACTCGGCAGGCGTCCGGGGGGTACGCGGGGTGGGCAGCGCCCCCGCGCCGGTGAACCGTCGGGCCGCCGTCTCCGCCTCGTCGTACTCCTGCCAGGCCCGTTCCAGGGTGTCCTGCGCGGCCAGCCAGGCGGCCCGGTGACGGCGGGCGGTCTGGGCGGCCCCGGCGGCGGCCACGGTCACCTCGTCGGCGTAGCGGCGCAGGTCGGCGACCGGGGGTGGGGCGTCGGGCGGCGGCCCGACGGCGGTCACGTCGGTCGGCTGCTCCCGTTCGGGGCGGGCGACCAGGACGGCGAGGCCGGTCAACGCGAGGACGAGCAGCAGGGACCAGATCGCGGTGGCGGTCGGCACCCCGATCAGGAACTGGGACAGCACGGTGGTCACGGGTCGACACCTCGCGGGCGGATGGGGCGGATCGGGGCCGTACCGGGGCGGAACCGTTGCGGGCAACGTCCGTCCGGGGCGGTACGGGGACGAGGTCGTGGTGGTGGCGGCGGGCGGGCGGCCCCGGTGGGGCGGGGTCAGCGCGCCGGGGGTGCCCGGGGCCCGGGGGCGGCGGGCATCCGACCGGCCGGTGTCGACAGGGTGGCCGTCGGAAGCTCCCGTGCCGGACCGGCCGGCACGGCGGGCAGGCCGGCGTCGACCCGGTCGGTCGTCACCACGTCGACCCGCTCCGTCCCGCGGCCGTCGGCGCGGATGCCGTCACCCTGACCGGACGGGGTGTCGAGGGCCCCGGCCGCGGGGAAGGAGTGCGACGCGTCGGCCGACAGTGCGCCGGGGACCGGATCGAACAGCGCGGGGCCGGACAGCGCCGGGCCGGCGGCGGCGAACGCGAGTGCGACGGCGAGGCCGGCGAGCAGCCGGGACATCCCGCGCGCGACCCACCACAGGGGACTGGTGAGCGCGACCGGGAACACGGGAACACGCTACCGAAGGGGCCACCGGCCCGCAGCACCGCCGGGCGTGTCGCCGCGCCGGCCGCGCGGCAACCGGTCACACCCGGGCGGGCGACGGACCCCGGGCTCGGCATCCACCGTGGAGGGAGTCCCGCCGCCGCCCACGACCGAGCCGGCACACCGCCACCGAGGCGGCAGGTAGCGGCAGGCCGGCAGGGAACAGAGCCGGGGCAAGATCAGTGCGGGTCGCGCGGGCCCGCGTACTCGACGGGGCGGGCGTCGCGCGGCCCGCCGTCGGCCCCCCTCGGCCCCGGCACGACCGCCGTCCCGCCGGCACCCGGAGCAGCGGCACCGGGAACAGCGGCCGGGGCGGGGCGGCGGCGGGGGGCCAGCCGGCGCATCATCGGGGTCTCCACGAAGCGGTGCAACGCGGCGGCCAGCGCCAGGTTCACCACCAGGAAGCCGAGTACGGCCAGCGGCCCCGACCAGCCGGGCAACCCGACGCCCCAGTGCCCGGTGAGCCGCAGCACGGTCATCATCACCAGCACGTGCACCAGGTAGAAGGCGAACGACACCTCACCGAGCCAGATCAGGGTGCGGTGCCGCCACGGCGACCGGCGACCCTGCACGTCCGCGCGGGCCGCCGCCGGGATGACCAGGATGTACGCCACCGACAGCAGCGCCGCCCACATCTCGGCCGGGATCCAGTGCGCCGCCACCCAGACGACCACGAACAGCAGGCTGGCCAGGGTCAGCCCGGGACCCCGCCAATGGCCCCGACGCAGCAGCTCGGCGGCGGCCACGCCCAGCCAGAACTCGGTGGAGCGGACCAGCGGGAAGACCTGGGTGAACCACCAGTTGCTGCCCTCGGGCAGCAACTGCTGGCCGGGCCAGAGCGCCAGGATCACCAGCGGCACCGCCACCACCACGGCCCACAGCACGCCGGAGTGGGCCCGTCGGATCGCCGGCAGCGCCAGCGGCAGGCAGAGGTAGAAGAACAGCTCGCAGGAGAGCGACCAGCTCACGTTGTTGATGCTGTAGAAGTAGCCGGGGGTGGGGTCCCACGCCTGGACGAGGAAGAGGTTCTCCAGGGCGGCGCGGGGCACCACCGGGTCGGCGAACCACCACATCACCAGCAGCGCCGCCGCCCAGGTCAGCACGTGGTTGGGATAGATCTTGGCGAGCCGGCGACGCCAGAAGTCCCGCCGCCGGTCGCCGTCGCGGGCCGACCAGACCAGCACGAAGCCACTGAGGATGAAGAAGAACTGCACCCCGGACAGGCCCAGGGTGAACAGCCAGTCGACCACCGCCTTGGCGTCGGGCTGGGTGACGATCCGCATGGTGCCGACGTGGTAGCCGAAGACCAGCATGGCGGCGATCCACCGCAGCCCGGTCAGCGACGGGAGCCGGTTCAGCGCCGGGGACGCGGGGGTGGGCACGCTGGTCACCCGGGGCACCCTACCGGCACACCCCGGTACCGGCGACGGACCGGGGTGGTGCGGATGTGCGGAAGGTGTACGAAATCCCTCCACTGCCCTAACATCGCGGGACCTGTCGGTGTCGGCGTACCCGTGGGTCAGATCGGCGGCCGGCGGAGGCTCCCGGCGAACGAGGAACGGAGCGAAGTGGTGCACCAACGGATCCTGATGCGGGCGAAGAAGGACCCGTTCGACGTACGCGGCCCGGAGGAGGCGTACGAGGGGAACTGGATCGGGGAGAACAACGGCAACCTGGTCTTCAGTCACGCCGCCCACAAGCTGCTGCGCACCTCCACCGCGCGGATCACGTCGACCGAGTTCAAGGTCGACCTGCGCGACGCCGACCGGATCAACGAGCAGTACGACGTGTACGTCATCCCGCTGGCCAACGCGTTCCGGCGCAGCTACGCCCACCGCATCGAGGTGATGACGAAGCTGGTCGAGCGGCTGCGCATCCCGGTGGTGGTGTTCGGGGTGGGCGTACAGACCGACATCCACGGCGACCGGGAGTACCTGCGTCCGATCGACGACGTGGTCAGCCGGTTCGTCCGGGCGGCGCTGGAGCGGGGGCCGAGTATCGGCGTACGCGGGGAGATCACCGCGCAGTACCTGAACACGCTGGGCTTTTCCGCCGTCGACGTGATCGGCTGCCCGTCGATGTTCCTGCACGGCGACCAGCTCCGGGTGGAGAAGTCCGCGCCGGCCCTGAGCACCGACGCCCGGGTGGCGCTGACCGTCTCCCCGTACGTCAAGTCGATGGCGAAGATCATCGCCTCGCACCAGGCCCGCTACCCCAACCTGCGCTACCTGCCGCAGGACCTCAAGACGCTGGGCACCCTGCTCTACGGCGACGCGCCGCAGGACCGGGGCAAGACCAGCGCCATCCCGATCCACACCTCGCACCCGCTGTTCACGCAGGACAAGGTGCGGATGTTCCTCGACCCGTGGACCTGGATGGACTACCTCGCCGGGTTCGACTTCGCCTTCGGCACCCGCATCCACGGCACCATCACCGCGCTGGTCTCCGGCACCCCCGGCTACCTGTTCGCGCACGACTCGCGCACCCTGGAGCTGGCCCGCTACTTCGACATCCCGCACCGGCTGATGCCGGACGTGCCGGCGGACGTGGACGCCGCCCAGCTCTACGCCGAGGCCGACTACACCGGCCTGAACACCGGGCACCGGGCCCGCTACGAGGTGATGCGCGCCTTCCTCGCCCGGCACGACCTCGGCAACGCGTTCGACGACGGCGACAGCGCGGCCCGCTTCGACGCGCAGGTCCGCGAGACGGTGTTCCCACCGGCGGTCCGGCCCGCCTCGGCCAGTTCACCCGAGGAACTGCTGGCCCGCATCCAGTGGCTGCGCGACCGCAACACGGCGCTCGGCGACGACGTGCGGGAGCTGCGTGACCAGCGGCTTCGGGCCCGGGTGCGGCGCGCGGTCCCGGCACCGGTACGGCGGATCATAGGTCGTTAACCTGCCGCTCGGCCGGTGTTCAGCAGCTCCATCTCCACCGGATACGTCACGTTCCGTGGCCGTCCATACCCGTGCACCAGGGTGGCGGGGTGGTCAACCAGCCCGCGCCCACCCCGCTGCTCAGCGTCGTCGTCCCGGTCCACGGGGTGGAGGCGTACCTGCACCAGTGCCTCGACTCGGTGCGCACGGACGTGCCGGCCGACGCGGCGGGCGCGGTCGAGATCGTCGCCGTCGACGACGCCTCGCCGGACCGGTGCGGGGAGCTGCTGCGCGCGTACGCGGCCGAGCATCCGGGCGTCCGCGTGGTGCACCTGGCCCGCAACGTCGGGTTGGGTCCGGCCCGCAACGCCGGCCTGGACGTGGCCGTCGGCGAGTACGTCTGGTTCGTCGACAGCGACGACTGGCTGCCGCCGGGCACCGTCCCGGCGGTGCTGGACCGGCTCCGGGCGCACCGCCCCGACGTGCTGATGCTCGACCACCTGCGGGTACGCGACGACGGCCGGCGCGAGGTGGACGCGAGCAGTCACCTGCTGCGCGGCATCCCCGGGGTGGTCCGCCTCGCCGACCGCCCCGGGCTGCTGCGGGTGCAGCACACCGCGTGGAACAAGGTGGTCCGCCGGGCCCACCTGCACGCGCTGGAACTGCGCTTCCACCCCGGCTGGTACGAGGACATCCCGTTCAGCAACCCGCTGCTCATCGGTGCCGAGCGGATCTCCGTGCTGGACCGGGTCTGCTACCTCTACCGGCAGGGCCGGCAGGGCGCGATCACCTCCACCCGCAGCGGTCGCCACTTCGACGCCTTCGACCAGTACGACCGGCTGTTCGACTGGGTCGCCCGCCGGTATCCCGACGAGCGGCTGCGCGGCGAGCTGTTCGCCCTGATGGTCAACCACATGCTGGTGGTGGTCGGCAACGACGGCCGGCTGCACCCGCACCTGCGTCGGGAGTTCTTCCACCGGGTCGCCGCGCACTACCGCCGGCACCTGCCGCCGGGCGGCTACCCCCGGCCGGGCGGGGTGGCCGGGCTCAAGCACCGGCTGGTCGGTCGGGACGCCTATCTCGCGTACGCGGTGCTGCGCAACGCGCACCGGCTGGCCGGCTGGCTGCGCCGCCCGGCCGCCCCACCGCAACCGGTGCCGCCGGTCGTCGGGCCGGCCCACCACTCCCCCGCCGACCGCGACGCGCTGGCGGGTCGCGGCAGCAGGTGACCGGCCGGTGGTTCGGCGGCGGCGGGGGTACCAGCAACGAGCACAGGGAACAGGGGTTTCAGATGACGACAGTGAAGATCGGGCCGCACCTGGTGGGGGCCGGGGAGCAGCCGTTCGTGGTGGCGGAGATGTCCGGCAACCACAACGGTGACCTGGGCCGGGCGCTTTCGATCGTGGACGCGGTGGCGGCCAGCGGGGCGCACGCGCTGAAGCTGCAGACGTACCGGCCGGACACCATCACCATCGACGTGGACACCCCGGCGTTCCGGATCTCCGGCGGGCACGAGCTGTGGGGCGGGCAGAACCTCTACCGGCTCTACGAGCGGGCCCACACCCCGTACGAGTGGCACGGGCCGATCGTCGAACGGGCCCGGGAGCGGGGGTTGACCGTGTTCTCGTCCCCGTTCGACCCGTCGGCGGTGGAGCTGCTGGAGGGGCTGGACGTCCCGGCGTACAAGATCGCCTCGTCGGAGCTGGTCGACCTGCCGCTGATCCGGCTGGTCGCGGGCACCGGCAAGCCGCTGGTCATCTCCACCGGCATGGCCACGCTCGCCGAGATCGACGCGGCGGTGCGCACCGCCCGTGACGGCGGGGCCGGCGGCATCGTGCTGCTGGCCTGCACCGCCGCCTACCCGGCCCCGCCTGCCGACAGCAACCTGCGCCGGATCCCGGTGCTGGCCGACGCGTTCGGGGTGCCGGTCGGCCTGTCCGACCACACGCCGGGCATCGGGGTGCCGGTGGCCTCGGTGGCGCTGGGCGCCTGCTTCATCGAGAAGCACGTCACCCTCGACCGGGGCGACGGCGGGGTCGACTCCGACTTCTCGCTGCACCCCGACGAGTTGGCCGCCCTGGTGGTGGAGTCGGCGCGGGCGCACGCGGCGCTCGGCGGCACCGCCGTCGGGCCGACCCCGGCCGAGCGGGAAGGGCTGCGGTTCCGCCGTTCCCTGTTCGTGGTGGCCGACGTCCGGGCCGGCGACGAGGTGACCACCGCGAACGTCCGCTCGATCCGTCCGGCCGGCGGCCTGCCCCCGGTGGAGATCGACCGGGTGCTCGGCCGCACCTTCACCACCGACGTCCCCCGGGGCACCCCGCTGAGCTGGGACCTCGTCTGAGCTGACCTGCTGCCCCGCCGTTGCGGTGGGGCAGCAGGACGCCTCAGGGAGCGAAGGCGACCGTGACCACCAGGTCGGCCAGGCGCAGGGTGCGCCAGACCGCGCGGGTGTGCGGGGGTACGGCCAGCCCGTGCCGCCGCCACCAGGCCGCCACCGGCACCTCGGCCAGCTTGCACAGGCTCTCCGCCCGGGTCCAGCGGGCCCAGAAGTCGGCCGGGCCGAAGCGCGCGGCCAACGCGGGCGGGACCTCGGCGGTGGCCCGTTCGGCGTCGATCGCCACCCGCCAACCGGGCGCGGTCGGCCCGTACCAGCCGACGCAGCGCCCGTCGTCGAGGTGGCTGCGGGTCACCGCGTACCGCAGCTCGGCGGGGGTGCCGACGCGCAGGTGCCGTTCGGCGGCGCCCAGCAACGCCGGCACCGGCCGTAGCCCGACGTCCCGGCCCGGATGGGCCAGGTCAGATCGAGGCGGCACCGTCGACCACGATGACCTGGCCGTTGATGTTGGTGTGCGCGCACAGCAACATCCGCACCACCGGGACCACCTCGGCCGGTTCGGTCAGGTGGCCGGTGGGGGTGCGACGGACGATCTGGTCGAGCTGGGTGCTGCCCAGCACGGCGGACATCTCCGAGGCGAAGAAACCCGGTGCGACGGCGTTGACCAGCATCCGCCCGCCCAGCTCGCGGGCCAGCGAGCGGGTCGCCGCGTCCATCCCGCCCTTGGTGGCCGAGTACGCGACCAGGCCGGGGAAGCCGCGCTGCGCGCAGATCGAGGTGACGTTGACGATCCGCCCGCGCCGCCCCTGGCCGAGCATCCGCCGGGCCACCAGGCGGGTGAGCTGCAACGGCGCGGTCAGGTTGGTCTCGACGATCCGGGCGATGTCGGCGGTCGCGGTGTGCGTGTGCATCGAGTCCTGGCCGACGGCGGCGTTGTTGACCAGGCCGTCGACCGGGCCGAACCGCGCCTCGACCTCCCGCAGGAAGCGCTGGGCCGCCGCGAGGTCGGTGACGTCCACCGCCCCGACGTGCACCCGGTCGGGGTGCGCGTCGGCCAGCTTCTCCAGCTCGGGGGTGACGCTGCGGGCGAACGCGGCCACGGTGAGCCCGGCGTCGAGCAGGTCGGTGACGATGGCCAGGCCCAGCCCCCGGGACCCGCCGGAGACGAGGACCACGGTGCTGGCGGGAACGGGCGGGGAGTCAGACATCGCTCTTCAGGGTCTCCTTGACGGGGATCTCGGTCAGCAGGCGGATGCGCCGGGGCACCGCGTACTCGGGGAGCCGGTCGGCGCACCAGCGCACCAGCACGCCCTCGTCAGGCGGGACCCCGGCGTCGCCCGGCGCGGTGCTGGGGACGACCTCGGCGACCACCATCCGGCCGAGCACCGGCGCGCGGCGGCCGGTGACCCGGGCCCAGGCCACCCCGGGGTGGGCGGTGAGCACGGCGCGGACCAGCCCGGCGGAGACCTTGCTGCCGCCGACGTTGATCTCGTCGGAGTCCAGCCGGCCGGTGATCACCACCCGGTCGTCGACCACCTGGGCCCGGTCACCGGTGCGCACCGGCCCGCCGAGGCCCACCCCGTGGTGCGGGGAGGTGATCACCAGTTCGTCGTCGCGCAGGGAGAGGGTGGGTCGGCCCGGGGTGACCCGGTCGAGCCAGGAGACCGGGAACCCGGCCCGCCCGTCGTGCACCACGATCGACGCGCCGACCTCGGAGGAGGCGTAGATCCAGGAGATCCGGGCGGTCGGGAAGAGCTCCCGCAGGCGGTCCAGGACGGCCTGGTCGACCGGTTCGCCGCCGAGGGTCAGCTGGCGCAGCGGCACCCGGGCCAGCGCCTGCGGGTCGCGGTGCAGGGTGCGCCGCCAGAAGGTGGGGGTGCCGGAGACGGCGTCGACGCCGTGCGCGGCGGCGAGCGCCGGCCAGTCGTCCAACTCGTGCGGGTCGACCACCACGAGGTGCTGACCGGGCTGGGTCAACGACAGGGTGACCACCTGCCACCAGGCGTAGCTGCCGGGGGCGTACGGGCACAGCCAGGTCCGGGCCGGCTGCGCCGACCGTACGGTGGTCAACGAGTCGAGGCTGTGCCCGACCCGCTTGGGCCGCCCGGTCGACCCGGAGGTCAGCAGCCAGAGCCGACCCGGCTCGGGTGACCTGGTGGTGGCCGGCGGCTCGGTCTGCGGCACCCCGTCGGTGAGCACGGTGACGGCGAACCCGGCGGCGCGCAGCTCGTCGCGCATCGCCGCGTCGACCCGGGTGGGGGCGGCGAGCAGCAGTTCGGTGCCGTCGACGGCGTGCCGCCCGGCGACGGCGAGCGCGTCGGCGGCCCCGGCGGTGAGGACCACCCCGGGGGACGGCAGCGCCGGGGCGGGCAGGTCGCGCCAGCTCCGGGCCACCCCGGCGACGACGACCCGGTTGTCCAGCCCGGCCGGCGAGGTCGCGACGGTCACTGTCGCTGGAGTTCGGCGAGGAAGTCGAGGACGTCGCCGACGGTGGCGATCCGGCGCAGGCCGGGGGCGTCGAAGTTCAGCTCCTCGCCGGTGGCGTCCTCGACCCGCAGGGCCAGCTCCGAGAAGTCCAGCGACCGGAAGCCGATCTCCCGCAGGTCGGTGGCGTCGTCGTCGGGCAGCACCCGGCCCTGGTTGCGCACCACCTGCGCCATGAGGTCGCGAATCTGCGCGCGACTCAATTCGTTCATGCGCCGGAGTGTACAGCCCGACAATTATCGGGCCGCTTTACCCGGGTAAGGTCCGCAGGAGTCCACAAGGTGAATACAAAGGGGTACGGGTGCTGCGCGAGGCCACGACGGACGACGTTAACCTGATGTTGTCCTGGCGTAATCAGGAAACCAACCGGCGGGTCAGCAAGACCAGTCACGAGATCACCGCCGCCGAACACGCGGCATGGTGGTCGCGGGTGCGTACCGACCCGACCCGCCGGGTGCTGATCTACCTGTACGACGACCGGCCGGCCGGCGTGGTGACCTTCTTCGACCTGCGCCCGGACGGGCCGCAACGCACCGCTTCCTGGGGTTTCTACCTGGACGCCGACGGGTTGGCCGAGCGGGGGGCGACGCTGCCCGCCTGGCTGGGCGTGATGCGGGCGGCGGTGGACCACGCCTTCGACGTGCTCGCGCTGGACCGGCTCGACGGCGAGGTACTGGCCGACAACACGGTCGTCCGGCAGATGAACCGACGGTTCCGGTTCGTCGAGGGCACCGCCCGACGGGAGACGCACGACGGCCGGGAAATCACCGTCGTCCCCATTTCCCTGAATCGGGAGAACCGCCGTCATCGCTGATTTTCCCGATTGTCCGGCGACCATTCACCGACTCGCCACCCCCCGTTAACCGAATTGCGCCCCGGCGGGGCGGTCACGGGCGGCCCGGCGATGGAGTCAGCTCCGCCGCCAGGCGGCCCAGCGCTGCTCCGGGTTGCCGCCGAGGCGGACGAAGCCGTACCGGGTGCCGTCCCAGTCGTCCGGCTCGCCGGGGGCCCACCTGACGAACACCACGTCGGCGTCGGCCGGCGGGTCGTCCCCGAACCACCGCACGTCGGCCCAGGTCACCTGGTGGCTGAGGTTGAACCGGAGCACCCACTGCACGCCGAGCGACGCCCAGACCCGGTCGCCGGGACGTACCCCGAGGTCGGAAACCCGGGGGGTGGGCGCGGTCGCCGCGACCAGCGGCCGGACCAGCCGGTCGGTGATCACCTGCATGGTGCCGAGGTTCACCACCACCAGGGCGGCGAGCACCGGCAGCCGCCACCGGGGCAGCCGCAGGGCGGCGACCAGCAGCAGGCAGCCGGCGATCCCCACGGCCGCCCCGGTGAACGGCCGGAACTCCCGCCAGCCACCGGTGAGCGCCATCAGGTCCGGTGCGCCGAACCCGCCGTAGCGCAGCTCGTGTCCCCGGCCGGCGACCCAGGCCAGCCGGGCGGCGATCAGGGTCGCGCCGGCCAGCAGCAGGCCCACCGCGACCGCCGCCCGCCGCCACCGCTGCCGGGGCGTCGCCGTCACCAGCAGCCCCACCCCGAGCAGCAGCCAGAACGGGGCGAGCATCTGCACGTACCGGCCGTAGATGGCGTCCAGCGGTTTGCCGGTGATGCCGGCCAGGATCACCGACGCTCCGGCCGCCACCCCCACGCTGGTCACCAGCGCCACCCCGACCGTCCACCGGGTCGCCCCGACCGCGTCCGCCGGGCCGGCGGCAGGCCCCGGGGGCACGGCGTCGGGCCCCGGGGTCGCGGCGGGGGTGGGACGACGCAGCAGGAGGTGCACGGCACCGGCCCAGGCGACGCCGGCCAGCCCGAAGGTGATGACCACCAGGTACCAGAGTTGGGTGGCGACCGCCGCCCCGACCCGCAGCAGCCCCGGCCCGGAGGCGACCGCCCGGACGGTGCCGCCGCCTGGCGGGTCGCCCAGCAGGTAGACCCGGTCGCCGAGCAGCCGGATGACCACCTCGTTGAGCAGCGCCAACGCCAGCACCGGCAGCACCGCGGCGAGCACCTGCGCCGGGCTGACCCGACGCCGCAGGAACAGCAGCAGCACCAGGCCGGCGTGCACGCCCACGATCACCAGGCCCCGGGAGTGCAGCAGGTGGAACACCCCGACCAGGGCGCCCACCCCGGCGGCGGCCAGCGGGCCGGGCCGGCGCACCCAGTGGTGCACGGCCAGCAGCCAGGCCAGCACCAGCGGCGCGAGCACCGCGTCGATCATCGCCACCCCGGCGTAGAACACCGTCGCCGGCAGGGTGGCCGCGACGGTGGCGGCGACCAGGGCGACCGGCCGGCGCACCGGCGTCAGCCGACGCAGCAGCAGGTACGCAAGCGGCAGCACCGTCGCGTTCACCGCCGCATTGATCAACTGCACCAGTCGGTAACTGTCGGCGAAGTCCCGCTCCCCGAGGAACACCGGGGAGATCAGCAGCGGGTAGCCGACCCGGCGCAACGGCCCGTTCTCGCTGCTGAACCCGCCCGGCCCGCCGGCCAGCGCGCGGGCGGTGTGCAGGTAGCTGTCCTCGTCGGTGTGGGCGATGGGCAGCGGCACGTGCCGGGACAGCCACATCCGCCAGCCGACGCCCAGCAGCCAGCCCACCACCAGCAGCACCGGCACCAGTCGACGGCGTCGGCCCACCGGCCGCCCGGCCGGGTCGGCGACCCGGTGTCCCACCTCGGTGACGGCCACCATGCGTCGCCTCCTGCTCGTCGGGGCACCCACGTCGGCCCGCCCGGGACACGCGGCGGTCCCGGGCCGGCTGGTGTCCGGCCGTGGGTGTCGGATGCGGTCCCGGTGCCCACCGGCCGCGCCGGGCCACTGTAGTCAGCGGCGTACCCGCTGGTCAGCCGGCAGCCACCGGGTCGGCAAGTGTTCGCCTGCCGGGGGGCCGGCATTCACACGACCAGCGTGGTCGGTTCACCCGGGGGCGTCGGGGTGTTAACCCGGCCTGGCTAGCGTCCGTCCGGTCGCCTGGCCCGAGCCGGCGGCGCAACCACGAGCTGGGGAGCACCACCTTGAGTGAGTTGAACGGGTCCTCCATTCTGGTCACCGGCGGGACGGGTTCCTTCGGGAAGACGTTCCTCCGGCACGTCCTCGACGTGGCCGACCCGGCCCGGGTGGTGGTGTTCTCCCGCGACGAACTCAAGCAGTACGAGCTGCGCCAGCAGCTCGGCGACGACCCCCGGCTGCGCTGGTTCATCGGCGACATCCGGGACCGGCACCGGCTCACCCGGGCCATGCACGGGGTGGACCACGTGGTGCACGCCGCCGCCCTCAAGCAGGTGGACACCGCCGAGTACAACCCGTCGGAGTTCATCGCCACCAACATCACCGGCTCGCAGCACGTGGTCGACGCGGCCATCGAGGCCGGCGTCAAGAAGGTCATCGCGCTCTCCACCGACAAGGCGTCCAGCCCGATCAACCTGTACGGCGCGACCAAGCTCGTCGGCGACAAGCTGTTCGTCTCGGCCAACCACTACGCCGCCCAGCACCCCACCCGGTTCGCCGTGGTCCGCTACGGCAACGTGGTCGGCAGCCGGGGCTCGGTGGTGCCGCTGTTCCGCCGGCTCGCCGCCGAGGGCAAGAGCCTGCCGATCACCGACAAGCGGATGACCAGGTTCTGGATCACCCTGGACCAGGCCGTGCAGTTCGTGCTGGACAGCTTCGACCAGATGCAGGGCGGTGAGCTGTTCGTGCCGCGCATCCCCAGCATGCGCATCCTCGACCTGGTCGAGGCGGTCGCCCCGGACGCCACCACCCACGAGATCGGCATCCGGCCGGGCGAGAAGCTGCACGAGGAGATGATCGCCCCGGACGACAGCCGCCGGACGCTGCGCGCGAAGGACCGGTTCATCGTCCAGCCGACGATCGCCACCTGGGGCTACCGGCCGCCCGTCGACTGCGAGCCGGTGCCGGACGGCTTCGCCTACCAGTCCGACGGCAACGACGAGTGGTTGAGCGTCCCGCAGCTGCGCGACATGCTCGGCATCGCCGCATGACGACGATGCTCCCGTACGGCCGGCAGTCGGTGACCGACGACGACGTCGCCGCCGTGGTCGCCACCCTGCGCAGCGACTGGCTCACCACCGGCCCGCAGGTCGACGCGTTCGAGGCCGACCTCGCGGGCTGGACCGGCGGGGCCGGCTGCGCGGCGGTCGCCAACGGCACGGCCGCCCTGCACGTCGCCTACGCGGCGGCCGGGGTGGGCCCCGGCGACGAGGTGGTGGTGCCGCCGATGACGTTCGTGGCGACCGCCAGCAGCGCGGTCGCCCTCGGCGCGCGGATCGTCTTCGCCGACGTCGAGGAGGGGACGTTCACCCTGGACCCGGCGGCGGCAGCCGCCGCGACCACCGCCCGGACGAAGGTCGTCGCGGCCGTCGACTACGCCGGCCACCCGGCCGACTACGACGCCCTGCGCACCGCCCTGGCCGGCTCCGACGCGCTGCTGCTGGCCGACGCCGCCCACTCGATCGGGGCCAGCTACCGGGGCCGGCCGGTCGGGTCGCTGGCCGACCTGACCACCTTCTCGTTCTTCCCCACCAAGAACCTCACCACCGCCGAGGGCGGCGCGGTCGCCACCGCCGACCCGCAGCTGCTGACGCGGGCCCGCCGGTTCCGCAACATCGGGCTGGTCCGGGATCGCGCCGAGCTGCGCGCCCCGGACGAGGGCGGCTGGCACCAGGAGGTGCACGAATTCGGGCTGAACTACCGGCTACCGGACGTGCTCTGCGCGCTGGGCCGCAGCCAGCTGCGCCGGCTCGGCGACTTCCTGGCCGCCCGCGCCCGGCTGGTGGCCCGCTACGACGAGGCGCTGGCCGACCTGGACGGGGTGCTCACCCCGACCCGCCGGTCCTGGGCCGCCCCCGCCTGGCACCTCTACCCGGTCCGGGTCCTCGACGGCCGCCGCCGCGAGGTGTACGACCGGATGCGCGCCGCCGGCATCGGCGTCCAGGTCAACTACCTGCCGGTGCACTGGCACCCGGCCTTCGCCGACCTCGGTTACCGGCGCGGGTCCTGCCCGGTGGCCGAGTCGTTCTACACCCAGCAGCTCTCGCTGCCGCTGTACCCGGGTCTCACCGACACCGACCAGGACCGGGTGATCGACGCGCTCGGCGCGGCGCTGCGCGGCGTCACCGCGCCCACCGCCGCCTGACCGGGGGAACCGATGCACCACGCGAACCACTTCTACGGCCACGCCCACGTGCTGGCCCGCTACTGCGGGCTGGGCGACGGCCACCCGCCCCGGATCAACGGGTACGTCCAGCACGGCTGGAACATCGGCGACGGCCTCGCCCCCGGCCACCCGTACGCCGAGCGCACCCCCAGCCTGCTCTGGTCGGAGCAGACCCGGCGACGGGCCTGGTCGGTGGGGCGGCGCAACGTGGTGGTCGTCGGCGCACCCTTCGCGTACCTGCTCGACCTGCGCCGCGACGACCCGCCGCCGGCCGCCCGGGAGGGCACCATCTGGTACCCGTTCCACGGCTGGGAGGGTCAGCACGTCAAGGGCGACCACCGGGAGCTGATCGCCCGGATCCGGGACACCGAGCCCGGCCCGGTCACCGTCTGCCTCTACTGGCACGAGTACGGCATGCGCCGGGTCCGCCGGCTCTACGAGAACGCCGGCTTCCGGGTGATCTGCCACGGCTACCGGGGGCACTGGTGGCGCGACACCGACCCGCTGTTCCTCGACAAGCAGCTCACCGAGCTGCGCCGGCACGCCCGGGTGGCGTCCAACCGGTTGACCAGCGCCATCTTCTACGGCATCGCCGCCGGCTGTGAGCCGGCCGTCTACGGCGACCCGATGATCCTGGCCAAGGAGGACCCCACCTTCGGCGGCACCGCCCGGATCCGCCGGCAGTGGCCGCAGCTGCACGGCGAGTCGGTGGACCTGCCGACCGCCGTCGCGATCGCCCACGCCGAGCTGGGCACCGACCACCGCTGCACCCCCGCCGAGCTGCGTGAACTGCTCGGCTGGGCACGTCCCGCAGGAGGCACGAGTTGACCACTGGAACCACCGCCCCCGTCGTCCTGCCCGGTGGGGAGATGCTGGCCTGGTCCGACCTGCCGGAGCAGCGGCTGGCCGACGGGGGGCCGCTGGGCGCGCTGGCCGCCCTGGTCGTACCGGCCGGGGCGCGGGTGCTGCTGGCCGGGCCGCACGACCCGGCGCTGCTGGACCGGCTCGCCCACGCCGAGGTGACCTGCCTGCTGCGTAGCCACCCGGACGCGGTGGCCCTGGCCGACCGGGCCGCCCGGGTGGTCGTCGGCGGCCCCGCCGGACTCGACCCGGCCGACACGTTCGACGTGGTGCTGGCCGGGGCCGGACTGGACGCCGTCGAGTCGGTCGAGGGGGCCCGGCTGGGCTGGACGGGGGTGTTGGCCCGGCTGGCCGCCGCCCTGCGGCCCGGCGGCACGCTGCTGCTGCGCCTGGACAACCCGCTGGGGGTGTCCCGGCTGGTCGCCCCCACCCCCTGGTACGCCGACCGGGGCGACGCGGCGTGGAGCATCGGCGGGGTGCTCGACGCGGGCCGCCCGGCCAACCGGGAGCAGCTGCGGGCCCAGCTCGCCGAGGTGGGGCTGACCGTGGGCGTCAGCTATGCCGCGTACCCCGGTCCGGGTGCCCCGACGGCCCTGGTCGCCACCGACGCGCTGGAGCAGCGGCCCACCTCGGGGCTGCTCGACGCGGTGCTGCACGGTGCCTGCGCGGGCGGGTTCACCGCCGGCCCGGTGCTCCAGGACCCGGCCCGGCTGGCGGTCGACGCGCTGCACGCCGGGCTCGGCGCGGCGCTGGCCCCCGGCTGGCTGACGCTGGCCCGCCGCCCCGGCCCCGACGCGCCCGTCGACTGGGCGCTGCCGGTGGTGCTGGTGCAGACCGGCCCGCCCGGCGTCGGAGTGGTCGAGGTGGCCGACCGGTCGGACGGCTGGCACTGGTCGGTCACCGGCGGCGGGGCCGACCGGACCCGGCCGGCGCCCTTCGCCAGCCGGGAGGCCGCCCACCGGGACCCGGCCGCACTCACCGGCCCGGTTCCGCCGGGACGGCTGCTGCGCACCGTGCTGCTCGACGGTTGCCTGCGTCGCGACCTGGACGCCCTGCGCCGGCTGCTGCGCGGCTACGCGGGCTGGCTCGCCGGGCAGGCCGACCCGGACAGGCGGCTCACCGGCGCGGCGGCGCTGGCCGACCCGGACACCGTGGTCGTCGACGGGGACACCTTCGCGGTGCTCGACCCGAGCTGGCGGGCCAGCGAACCGTTGCCCCTCGACGTGGTGCTGGCCCGGGGGCTGTGGCGGTTCGCGGTCACCCTGCTCACCGGCGGCTACGCCCACCCGTGGCCGTCCACCCTCGACGTCGCCGGGCTGACCGTGGTCCTCGGTGGGGTCGCCGGGCACGACCTGGACCGGGCCACCGTGGACGCGGCCGTGGAGACCGAGGCGGCGGTCGCCGCCGCCCTGCGTGGCCTGGACGCCGACGGGCGGGGGATGCTCGCCACCGAACTGCACGCGGTCACCCCCACCGATCCGCCCGCCGGACCGCGCAGCTACCAGCAGATGCGCGAGGCCTGGGTACGCCAGCGGGAGGAGCTGACCCGGCTGGCCGCCCTGCTGAAGTGGACCGAGGAGCTGCTCACCTCGCGGGAACGGGCGCTGCGCCGCGCCGACGCCACGATCAACCTGCTCAGCGGCTCGCTCAGTTACCGGGTGGGCCGGCTCGCCATCACCCCGGCCCGGCTGGCGAAGCGGGGTGCCCGGGCGGCCAAGCGGCGGGCCCGCGAGGCGCTCGGCCCGAAGCCGGCGGAGGAACAGCAGTGACCGCCCCGCACACGGGACAGTCCGACGCCCCACCGCACGGCGCGCTCGCACCGGCCGGGCCGGCCGGCTCCGACCTGCGGATCGTCGGGATCGTGCAGGCCCGGATGGGTTCGTCGCGGCTGCCCGGCAAGGTGCTGCGCCCGCTGGCCGGACGCAGCGTCCTCGGCCGGGTGGTCCGGGCCGCCCGGGACAGCGGGGTCCTCGCCGACCTGGTGGTCGCCACCAGTGTCGACCCGGTCGACGACGCGGTGGTCGCCGAGTGCGCGCGGCTCGACGTGCCGGTGCACCGGGGACCGGTGGACGACGTGCTGAGCCGGTTCGTCGGCGCGCTCGACGCCCACCCCGGCGACGCCGTCATGCGGTTCACCGCCGACTGCCCGCTGCTCGACCCGGAGATCGTCACCCTGGTGGCGGCGGTCTACCGGGCCGTCCCCGGGCTCGACTACGCCAGCACCTCGATCGCCCGTACCCTGCCCCGGGGGTTGGACGTGGAGATCATCCGGGCGGACGCGCTGCGCACCCTGGACCGGCTCGCCGCCGACCACCACCGGGTGCACGTCACCTCCTTCGCGTACGCCCATCCGGAGCTGTTCCGGGTGCTCGGGGTGACCCTCACCCCGGACCGGTCGGCGCTGCGGCTCACCCTCGACACCGACCAGGACTGGGCGCTGGTCAGCGCGGTCGTCGACCACTTCGGCGACGTCAGCGTGCCGCTGGCGAAACTCGCCGACTGGCTGGACGGGCGGCCCGACCTGCGTACCCTCAACTCCTCGGTACGCCAGAAGCGGCTGGAGGAGTCCTGAACCCACCACGGATCGGGCTGCGCTGCGACGCCGGCCCGCACACCGGCGTCGGGCACCTCGTGCGCTGCCTGGCCCTCGGCGAGGAGTTCCTGGCCCGGGGCGCCCGGGTCGAACTGTTCGGCACGGTGGACCGGGTCGGCTGGGCCGCCGCCCATCTGGCCGCCTGCGGCATCCCGGTCCACCCCGGCCCCGACACCCCCGCCGGGCTGGTCGAGGCGGCCCGTACGCACGCCCTCGACGCGTTCGTGCTCGACTCGTACGAGCTGGACCCGGCGGGCGCGGGAGCGCTGCGGGCGGCCGGCGTGCTCACCCTCTGCCTCGTCGACGGCGACACCCGGGGTCAGGACGCCGACCTCTACCTGGACCAGAACTTCGGCGCGGACACCCCCGACGGGCAGCCCACCGCCGGCACACCCGGCGACGGGCGGCTGCTGGCCGGCGTCCGGTACGCGCTGCTGCGCGACGCGGTGACCGCCGCCCGGCCGCCGGCGCCACCGCCGGCCACCCCGACGGACCGACCCCGGGTGCTGGCCTTCTTCGGCGGCACCGACGCGGTCGGCGCGGCCCCGGTGCTGACCCGGGTGCTGCTCGGCACCGGCCACCCGATGGCGGTGACCGTGGTCGTCGCCCGCCCCGGGATCGAGGCCGAACTGTCGCGGGTCGGCACCGGGCGGGGGCAGTCGCTGCACCTCGTCGCGCCGACCGACGCCCTGCCCACGCTGATCGGCGCGGCCGACCTGGTGGTCAGCGCCGCCGGCACCTCCACCTGGGAGCTGTGCTGTCTGGGTGCGCCCGCCGCGCTGGTCTGCGTGGTGGACAACCAGCGCGACGCGTACCGGCGGGTGGTGGCGCACGGGCTCGCCGCCGGCCTCGGCGAGCTGCCGGAACTGGCCGCACCGGGGTTGGCCGGGCGGGCCGCACGGGCGGACGCGGCCCGCACCCTACGCACCCTGCTGGCCTCCCCCCGACGGCGGGCTGCCCTCGCCGCCCGCGCCTGGACCACCGTCGACGGGCGCGGCCGGCAACGGGTCGCCGACGCGGTCCTCACCCGGATCGCCGATCGTACGGGTGTACTAAAGCACTGATAGGGTGCCGGGTATGCCGCAGGCCGCCTACCAACCGTCGATGCTCGACCTCACCGACACCGGCCCGACGCTGACCCCGCTGGCCGGGCTGCGCCGCCGGACGCTCACCCGGGGCGCCTGGGTCGACCACCTGCCCGGCTGGGTGCACGGCTCCGACGCGGTCCTCGACACCCTGCGCACCGGCGTCCCCTGGCGGGCCGAACGCCGCACCATGTACGACACGCAGGTCGACGTCCCCCGCCTGCTCTGCTGGTACGGCCCCGACCGCCCGCTGCCGCACCCGCTGCTCACCGCCGCCCGCACGGCACTGAGCCGGCACTACGCCGCCGAGCTGGGCGAGCCGTTCGTCACCGCCGGCATGTGCCTCTACCGCGACGGGCGGGACAGCGTCGCCTGGCACGGCGACACCCTCGGCCGTTCCGCGCACAGCGACACGATGGTGGCGATCGTGTCGTTCGGGTCTCCCCGCCCGCTGCTGCTGCGCCCCCGGGGCGGCGGCGACACCGTGCGCTTCCCGCTCGGCCACGGCGACCTGGTGGTGATGGGCGGGTCCTGCCAGCGCACCTGGGAACATGCCGTGCCCAAGACCACCCGCCCGGTCGGCCCCCGGGTCAGCGTCCAGTTCCGCCCCGTCGACGTCGCCTGACGCCGACGGGGCGGCCGGCCGCCAGCCCCTGCGGCGGCCGGGCCGGGCTCAGTCGCGTTCGATGAGGTGCCCGACGACGGTCGGGCCGAGCATGACGGCGAAACCGGACCCGTCCCGGCGCGGATCGGCCGGCGGCAGCTCCACCGGGTCACCGGTCGCCGTCGCGCCCACCGGCCGCGCCCCGATCCAGGCCACCACCAGATCCGTCTCACCCTTGAGGAACCGCTGCGCGCGCACCCCGCCGGTCGCCCTGCCCTTCGCCGGGTACGACGCGAACGGCGTCACCTTGACCGTCGCCCCCGTCGAGGTGACCACCATCGGCTCCCCGTGCGCGGCGTCGTCGGTGCGGACCGCGCCGAAGAACACCACCCGGGCGCCCGCCGGCAGGCTGACCCCGGCCATCCCCCCACCCTTGAGCCCCTGCGGGCGGACCACGGACGCCGCGAACCGCAGCAGGGACGCCTCACTGGTCACGAACGCCAACGTCTCGCTGCCGTCGTCGAGCCAGGTGGCCCCCACCACCTCGTCGCCCGACCGCAGCGAGATCACCTCGAACTCGTCCGACCGCACCGGCCACTCCGGCGTGCACACCTTCACCACGCCCTGCCGGGTGCCCACCGCCAGGCCCGGGGAGCCCTGCGCGGTCGGACCGAGCGGGGCCAGCCCGATCACCGTCTCCCCCGCCGCCAGCGGGACCAGCTCGGCGGCGGCCATCCCGCCCCGCAACGACACCGTGCCGGCCTGCTCGGGCAGCACCGGCAGCGGCAACACGTCGACCTTGAAGGCCCGGCCGGCGCTGGTGACCAGGAGCACCCGCCCCCGGGCCGTGGTGTGCACGACCGCGCGTACCGTGTCGTGCTTGACCCGGCCGTTGCGTCGACGCCCCTCGGACGCCTCCTCCGACTCGGCCGCCGTCCGGGCGACCAGCCCGGTCGCCGAGAGGATCACCTGACACGGGTCGTCGGCCACCTCCAGCGGCCCGGCCGGCACCGACGCGGCCAGCACCTCCTTGAGGTCCCCGTCGACCAGGGTGGTCCGCCGCGACCCGGAGAACTGCTTCACCACGGCCGCCAGCTCGTCGGAGACGACCTTGCGGAGCACCTTCGGGTCGTCGAGGATCTTCGACAGCGCGGCGATCTCCCCGCGCAGCTTGTCCTGCTCGGCCTCCAGCTCGATCCGGTCGTACTTCGTCAGCCGGCGCAGCGGGGTGTCCAGGATGTAGGTGGCCTGGATCTCGGAGAGCTTGAACTTCTGCATCAGGCCGTCCTTCGCGGCCTGGGCGTCCTCGCTGGCCCGGATCAGCTTGACCACCCGGTCGATGTCGAGCAGGGCGATCAGCAGGCCGTCGACCAGGTGCAGCCGCTCCTCGCGCTTGCGCCGCCGGTACGCGCTGCGCCGGGTCACCACCTCGTAGCGGTGGGCCAGGAACACCTCCAGCAGCGCCTTCAACCCGAGGGTGCGCGGCTGGCCGTCGACCAGCACCAGGTTGTTGATGCCGAACGACTGCTCCAGCGGGGTCAGCCGGTAGAGGTCGGCCAGCAACGCCTGCGGGTTGACCCCGACCTTGCACTCGACGACCAGCCGGGTGCCGCTCTCCCGGTCGGTGAGGTCCTTGACGTCGGCGATGCCGGTGAGCCGCTTGGTCTTGTTGACCTCGTTGGTGATCGCCGCGATGACCTTCTCCGCGCCGACGCCGTACGGCAACTCGACGACGGTGATCGCCTGCCGGCCCCGGCTGCCCTCCAGCGGGCCGATCTCCACCCGGCCGCGCATCCGCACCACACCGCGCCCGGTCTCGTACGCCCGGCGCACCTCGTCCAGCCCGAGCAGCAGACCGCCCGTGGGCAGGTCGGGGCCGGGGACGAACTCCATCAGCTTGTCGAGGTCGGCGTCCGGGTGGTTGATCAGCCAACGGGCGGCGGAGACCACCTCGCCGAGGTGGTGCGGGATCATGTTGGTCGCCATCCCGACCGCGATCCCGGACGCGCCGTTGACCAGCAGGTTGGGGAAGGCGGCGGGCAGCACGGTCGGTTGGGTCAGCGAGCCGTCGTAGTTGGGCTCGACGTCGACGGTGTCCTCGCCCAGCTCACCGACGAGCAGCATCGCCTCCCGGGCGAGCCGGGCCTCGGTGTAGCGCGCCGCGGCCGGGCCGTCGTCCGGGCTACCAAAATTTCCATGCCCGTCGATAAGTGGGGCGTTGAGCGAGAAGTCCTGGGCCATCCGGACCATCGCGTCGTAGATCGCGGTGTCACCGTGCGGGTGGTAGCGCCCCATCACGTCGCCGACCACCCGGGCCGACTTCACGTGCGAGCGGTCCGGCCGGAAGCCGTTCTCGTGCATCGAGTACAGGATGCGGCGGTGTACCGGCTTGAGGCCGTCGCGGGCGTCGGGCAGGGCGCGGGAGTGGATGACCGAGAAGGCGTACTCCAGGTAGGAGTCGGACACCTCGGTGACCAGCGGGTTGTCGAAGACCCGCGCGCCGGCCTGGTCGAAGGCGGACAGGTCCACCTTGGCGCGGTCGTCCTTACGGCGTGCCATCGTTCAGCTCTCTTCCCGGTGTGCGGCGGCCACGGTGCTCATGCGTCGATCGCGTCCCGGTCGACCCGGTCGGAGGAGTCGATCAGCCAGTTACGGCGCGGCTCGACCTTCTCGCCCATCAGCAGTTCGAGGATGCGCTCGGCGGCGTCGACGTCGTCGAGGGTGATCCGGCGCACGGCCCGGGTGGCCGGGTTCATCGTGGTCTCCCACAACTCGTCGGCGTCCATCTCACCGAGGCCCTTGAAGCGCGGGATCGGGGTGACGATCTGCTTGCCGGCCTTCTCCAGCTTGCGGACCGTCGCCTCCATCTCGGCCTGGGTGTAGGTGTAGGTGGTCTGCGGGCTGCGCCCCTTCGTGGTGATCTTGTGCAGCGGCGGCATCGCGGCGTAGAGCCGGCCGGCCTCGATCAGCGGGCGCATGTAGCGGGCGAACAGGGTGATCAGCAGGGTCCGGATGTGCGCACCGTCCACGTCGGCGTCCGCCATGATCAGCACCCGGCCGTAGCGCAGCGCGGACAGGTCGAAGGTACGTCCCGAGCCGGCCCCGAGCACCTGCACGATCGCGGCGCACTCGGCGTTGTCGAGCACCTGCTGGAGGTTGGCCTTCTGCACGTTGAGGATCTTGCCGCGAATCGGCAGCAGCGCCTGATATTCCGCAGAACGGGCAAGTCGCCCTGTGCCGAGGGCGCTGTCCCCTTCCACGATGAATAATTCACTCCTATCGATGCCTGCGGCGCGGCAGTCGACGAGTTTGGCGGGCATCGACGCGCCCTCCAGGGCGGTCTTGCGCCGGGCGGCGTCCTTCTGCTGTTTCTGGGTCAGCCGGACCCGGGCCGCGTCGACGATCTTCTGGAGCACCGTGCGCGCCTCGGCCTTGCTGCGCTTGTCCTCCAGCCAGGCCTTGACGTGCTGCTCGACCAGGGTCTGGAGCACCTTGGTGATGCCGGCGGTGGAGAGCTCGTCCTTGGTCTGCGAGGTGAACTGCGGCTCGGGGATGCGCACGTGCACCACCGCCGTCATCCCCTCCAGGACGTCGTCCAGGGTGGGCGGGTCCTCCTTGGGCTTGAGCAGGCCCCGGATGTTGCGGACGGCGTCGGCCAGGGTCCGGGTCAGCGCCCGCTCGAAGCCCCGGCGGTGGGTGCCGCCGTGGGCGTTGCGGATGGTGTTGGTGAAGCACTCGACGGTGCGCTCGTAACCGGTGCCCCAGCGGAAGGCGATCTCGACCTCGGCCCGGCGCTGCACGTTGGACTGCATCACGCCGTTGGCGTCGGCGGCGTTCTCCCGGTACGTCCCCTCGCCGGTGACCAGCAGGGTGCCGGAGACCGGCCGGTCACCGGCCGGCGCCAGGAACTCGACCATGTCGGTGAGCCCGTTGGGGTAGTGGAAGCGCTCCTCGACCGGTTCCTCGGCGGTCTCGTCGCGCAGCCGGTAGTCGACCCCGGGGACCAGGAAGGCGGTGTTGCGCAGTTTCATCCGGACGGCCTCGACGTCGAGGCGCGCGCCGGTCTCGAAGTAGCGGGCGTCGTGCCAGTAGCGGATCGAGGTGCCGGTGCGCTGGCCGCGTTTCATCGCCCCGACGACCTGCAGGCCGGGGCCGGGGGTGAACGGGGCGTCCGGGCCGTCACCGGCGAAGACGCCGGGCACCCCGTGCCGGAAGGACATCGCGTGCACCTTGCCGCCGCGCCGGACGGTTACGTCGAACCGGCGGGACAGCGCGTTGACCGCGGAGGCACCCACGCCGTGCAGGCCGCCCGAGGTCTTGTAGCCGGAGCCGCCGAACTTGCCGCCGGCGTGCAGCCGGGTGAGCACCAGCTCGACCCCGGAGATGCCGGACTTGGCGTGCACGTCGGTGGGGATGCCCCGGCCGTCGTCGTCGACCTGCACCGAGCCGTCGGCGTGCAGGATCACCTCGACCGTGGTGGCGTGACCGGCGACACCCTCGTCGGTGGAGTTGTCGAGGATCTCGTTGACGAGGTGACCCACGCCACGACTGTCGGTGGAGCCGATGTACATGCCGGGACGCTTGCGGACGGCGTCCAGGCCCTCCAGGTGGGTGAGGTCGTCTGCCCCGTAGAGGGTCTCAGGCTGTGCGGTCAACTGGTCGTACTCCCCGGTCTCGGCGGTGTGGTGCCGCTCACCGTCTCGATCTCCACGCGCGGCGTGCCGCAGCGAGCGTAGCCGTACGCCCCGACAGCGCCGTGCAGCCCCACGTCGGACGGCGGGTGCGCGTCCGCCGGTGACAACGCCGTCAGGCGTCGGGGCCTTCCCTGACGGGGTGCACCCCGGGCCGGAAACGACCGTTTCCGCCGTTGGACGATCGTGTTAAGAGGCATTGACGTCCATCTCGCCAAGTGATCTGATCCGGCCCGGAAGGATCTTTCACATTTCCATGGACAGATGGGGGACGTCATGTCCAGGTTCCACCGTAGCGCCCTCGCCGCGCTGCTCACCGTCGCCGCGGCCGCCCTGCCGGTCGCCGCCGGCCCGCCCGCGCCGGCCGTCGCCGCCCTGCCCACCGCCGCGGTCGCCCTCGGCGACAGCTTCATCAGCGGCGAGGGGGCCGGGGCGTACTCGGCGGTGACCGACGTCAACGGGGTCGCCCAGCCGTTCCCGGGCTGGTCGGCACCGAACACCAACGCGTACTTCTGTCACCGGTCACCCAACGCCTCACTGTTCAGGGCGGATCTGCCGGGGATCGCCGACCGGTTCAACCTGGCCTGCTCCGGCGGCCAGCCCTACGACATCGCCAACGCCTCGGCCAGCCGGGCCAAGGGCCGCCAGGTCGCCGCCCAGCTCGACCAGTTGCGCGCGGTCGGGCAGACCCACGACATCGACCTGGTGCTGGTCGGTCTCGGCTCGAACAACAGCTCGTTCACCTTCGGCAGTGTCGCCGAGAAGTGCGCGAACCGGTTCATCGCCGACGCCTGGACCGGGTGGTGGGAGTTCTGGGCGTACCTCGGCGGCCCGGTTGAGCAGGAGCCCTGCTCGGACGCCGACCTGGCCACCTCCGCCCAGGTCGCCGCCGCGACGGCGGAGACCACGGCGGCGGTCCGGCAGATCCTGACCACGCTGGACGAGATCGACGCCGACGGCCAGCACCGGATCGTCTTCCAGGACTACACCAACCCGCTGCCGCCGGAGCTGGCCTCGACCTACTGGGAGGAGGACAGCCGGGACGACACCCGGGACAAGTTCCGCGACCTGGGGGCCGAGCGGTACGCGGCCGGCTGTCCGATCCACCGGGCCAGCCTCGCCCCCGGTCAGCGTTTCTCGCAGGGCCTGGGCACCCTGGTCAGCTCGGTCCGCAGCACGCTGTCCGCCGAGTTCCCCGCCGCCGACCTGGTCTACCTCAACGTGCAGCGGGCCTTCGACGGGGCCCGGCTGTGCGAGTCGGCGGGCAGCCCCGGCAACGCGCTGGCCACCCCGATCCGGCTCCAGGACGGCACCTCCGGGGTCTTCGTGACCAGCCTGTCCGGTTACGACAAGCTGGACATCCAGCGGATCGCGAACACCTGTGGGACGTACTTCCAGACGTGCCAGGAGTCCTGGCACCCGAGCGCGGCCGGGCACCAGGTGCTCGGCCGGTGCCTGACCGGTGCGGCGGCGACCAGCGCCCACGCGGTCTCCTGCGTCCGCTCGCCGGACGGGACGATCCAGATCAGCTGAACCCGACGCCGGCAGGGCGATCGTGTGGGTCGCCCTGCCGGCCGGTCCGCGCCCCGGGCCGCTCAGGTCGCCACCGGGGTGCGGGCCGCGGCCGGGCCGGGCGCGGGGGTGGGCAGCAGGGCCACCGCCGGGCCGCCGGCCAGTTCCTCCAGGGGCATCTCGTCGAGTACGGCGAGGAAGGCCGCCTGGGCGCGGCGGAGCTGGACCCGCAGGCGGCAGCCGGCGCGCAGGGCGCAGCCGGTCTCCTCGCAGGAGACCACCTCCCCCTCCCCCTCGAAGGCACGCACGACCCGGCCGACGGTGATCCGTTCGGCCCCCTCGGCGAAGGCCACCCCGCCGCAGCGGCCCCGGACGGTGAACAGCACCCCGATGCGCTGGAGCCGCTGGACCACCTTGGCCACGTGGCTGCGGGGCAGGTCCAGCCGTTCGGCCAACTCGTCGACGGTGGTCCGGGTCGACGCGGGGGCGGTGAGCATGACGATCCGCAGGGCCATGTCCGTCGACAGGTTGAGCTTCACGGTCCGACCCTAGCCAGCGCCCCTGGTGGCGGACAGGGGCCGGGTGGCGGTGACCGGCGTGCCGACGGGCCCGGGACTTTCGGCTCTAAGAGGACTTTCAAGTTCCTGTTTTAGTGGTCTCCGGTACCCGTTTGGAGGAGGAGCCGTGCTCTCGGAGTCGTCAGCCGCCGTCGTCACCGCCACCCTGCCCGTGGTCCGGGCCCATGCCGACCGGATCACCGGCCGGTTCTACGCCCGGATGTTCGCCGCCCATCCGGAACTGCTGAACCTGTTCAACCGGGGCAACCAGGCGACCGGCCGGCAGCAGGCGGCGCTGGCCGCCTCCGTGGTCGCGTACGCCGGGCACCTCACCGGCGAGAACGCGACCGGGTGGACGGCGGTGCTGGAGCGCATCGCGCACAAGCACGCCGCACTGGGCATCGCCGCCCACCAGTACCCGCTGGTGGGCAGGCACCTGCTGGCCGCCGTCGGCGAGGTGCTGGGCGCGGCGGTCACCCCGCAGGTCGCCGCCGCCTGGGATGAGGTGTACTGGCTGATGGCCTGCGAACTCGTCGCCCGGGAGGCCCGGCTGTACGCTGCCACCGGGCTGCCCCACGGCGGGGTGGTCTGGCGCGACTGGCGGGTCACCGGGGTGACGCCGCAGGCCACCGACGTCGTCTCGGTCACCCTCGTCCCGGTCGACGGCGGCCCGGTGCCGGGCTTCGTGCCCGGCCAGTACGTCTCGGTCGCGGTGGACCTCGACGGCGGGCGCGGCCGGCAGATCCGGCAGTACAGCCTCTCCGGCCGGCCCGACGCCGACCACTGGCGGATCACCGTCAAGCGGGTACGCGGCGCGGGCGCGGCCCCGGACGGGCTGGTCTCCGGCTTCCTGCACGACCACGTCGGCCCCGGCGGCACCCTGCCGCTGAGCCCACCCTTCGGCGAGGTGAGCGCGGTGGCGGGCCAGGGGCCACTGTTGCTGGTCAGCGCCGGGATCGGGCTCACCCCGGCGATGTCGGCCCTGGCCCACCTGGCGGCGACCGCGCCGGACCGGCCGGTGGTGCTGGCCCACGCCGACCGGGACGGCGCCGCCCACGCCCACCGGGCCGACCTGGTCGAGCTGCACGCCCGGTTGCCCCGGCTGCGCCTGCGGCTGTGGTACGAGGAGACCACCGGCGACGACGCCCGGGGGTTGCCCGCCGAGGTGACCCGGGGCCGGATCGACCCGGAGCTGATCCCGCTCTCCCCCGACGTGCACGTGCACCTGTGCGGTCCGCTGCCGTTCATGAACCGGGTCCGCGGCGGCCTGCTGCGCCGGGGGGTGCCGGTGGAGCGGATCGCCTACGAGGTGTTCGGTCCGGGGATGCTGCCCGAGGTGGGCTGAGCACTGCCGGTCACGGGGACGCAGGGCGCTCGGACGGGCACGCAAAGTTGTTGTTTACCGCCTCCGCGCTGGGCAACTGGTTCGGCATGCCGGGCGGCGCGTGACGTCCGGGCACCGACGCCGCAGGGGCGGCCGGGTGCCTGTCACGCGCCCGGTGCGCGGGACCGGGTGATGACGCCGGCCGGAGCCGCCGCACCGGATTCCGCCTCGCCGGTGACCGGCCCACGGAGGAGGAAGCATGCGCATCGCGATGGTCTCGGGACACGCCAGCCCGCTCGCCGTTCCCGGCGGACATGACGCCGTGGGGCTGCACCTGCACGTCGCCGAGCAGGCGGCGGCGCTGGCCGCCGAGGGCCACGAGGTGCGGGTCTACACCAGACGGGACGACACCGGGCTGCCCGACACGGTGCCGACCGACGCGGGGTACCAGGTGTGGCACGTGCCCGCCGGTCCGGCCCGGCCGGTGCCCGCCGACGAACTCCTGCCCCACCTGGGCGAGTTCGGCCGCTGGCTGGCCACGCACTGGCAGCAGGACGGGTGGCGGCCGGACGTGGCGCACGCCCACTTCTGGCTCAGCGGCCTGGCGGCCGTGCACGCCGGCCGACGTACCGGCACGCCCGTGGTGTTGACGTACCACGACCTGGGCAGCGCGTACCGTCGCCGCCCGGATGGCCGGGAGCGGGCCGGCCGGGGGCGGATCGGCTACGAGCGGGCGCTCGGGCGGGCCGTCGACCGGGTCGTCGTCCAGTCACACGACGAGTTGGGGGAGCTGGTCCGGCTCGGGGTGCCCCGGGCGAAGCTGGCGCTGGTGCCGTCGGGGGTGGACGAGCGGCTGTTCAGCCCGACCGGGCCGGCCGCCGCCCGGGTCGCGGGCCGGCCCCGGCTGCTCACCGTGGGTCCGCTGCACGAACGCCGGGGCGTGCAGGACGTCGTGCGGGCACTGCCCGGCGTGCCCGGGGCCGAGTACGTGGTGGTGGGCGGGCCGCCGGCCGGGTCGCTGCCGGCCGACGACGTCGCCCGCCGGTTGACCGCGCTCGCCGGGTCCTGCGGTGTCGCCGACCGGGTCCGGCTGGTCGGTGCGGTGCCCCGTGCGGAGTTGGCCGCCTGGTACCGCTCCGCCGACGTCCTGGTCGCCGCCCCGTGGTACGAGCCGTTCGGCCGTAGCCCGCTGGAGGCGATGGCGTGTGGCGTGCCGGTGGTGGGCACGGCGGTCGGCGGGATCACCGACAGTGTGGTCGACGGGTTGACCGGGGACCTGGTGCCGCCGCGTGACCCCCGGGCGCTGGGCACCGCGGTCCGCCGGCTGCTCGCCGACCGGGTACGCCGTTTCGCGTACGCGACGGCGGCGTTGGACCGGGTGCGGGTGCGCTACTCGTTGCGGCACTGGGCCGAGCAGCTCGGCACGGTCTACGCCGCGGTCAGCGGGGTCGGCCGGCTGGCCCCGGCGGCGGCCTGACCGCCCCCGGCGGGCGGCGCGACAGACCGCTTATTACCGACCGGTAGGATGTTCCGGTGAGCGGGGACGCGGATTACACGCAGCAGTTCGTCGACGTCGACGGGGCCCGGATCGGCATCCAGGTCTATCCGGAGCCCACCGGGTCGCCCGCCGCGCCGCTGGTGCTGATCTGCCCGGCGATGGGGGTCCGCGCCCGCTACTACCGCCCGTTCGCCGCCGCGCTGCGCGCCGCCGGGCTGGCCGTGGTCGTCGCCGACCTGCGTGGCACCGGGGCCAGCACGCCCACGCCGTCGCGGGCCTGCCGGTACGGCTACCGCGAACTGGCCGCCGACGTCGGCGCGGTCCTCGACGCGCTCAAGTCCCACCGGGACGGCCGCCCGACGCTGCTGCTCGGGCACTCCCTGGGCGGGCAGGCGGCCCTGCTGCACCTCGCCCTGCACGGTGTCGACCAGGTCGACGGGCTGGCCCTGTTCGCCGTCGGCATGCCGTACTGGCGCGGCTACCCGGGCCTGCGCCGGTACGGCGTGCTGCCGTACAGCCAGGGGATCGCGGCGGTCGCCGGCACGCTCGGGGTCTGGCCGGGCTGGGGGTTCGGCGGCCGGCAGGCGCGCGGGGTGATCCGGGACTGGGCGCGTACCGCCCGCACCGGTCGCTTCCCCACCCTCGACGGGGTGGACGGCGACGCGGCGGTGGGCCGGCTGACCCTGCCGGTGCTGGCGGTCAGCGTCGACGACGACCAGTACACCCCGCACCCGATCGTCGACCACCTCTGCGCCAAGCTCACCGCCGCGCCGGTCACCAGGCACCGGTACACGGCGGCCGAGGCCGGGGCCCCGCTGGACCACTTCCGCTGGGTCCGGGCCGGCCTGCCGCTGAGCCGGCGGGTAGCCGACTTCGCGGCCGGTCTGCCCCGCCGCTGACCCCGGTGTCCGGTCCGGTACCTGCCCGCCGGCAGCCGGGCGCGTAGCCCCCGTCGGGACGGGTATGCCGCTGCGCCCGAACACGGTGGAGGGGGATCAGATGTCGGAACGACACACCGCACTGCGCTCGATGCACGATCTCGGCCTGGCGGCCTGGTTCGGTGGCTCCCTGATGGGGGCGCTGGGCGTCAACGGAGCGGCGGCACGGATCAGCGACTCGACCCAACGGCTTCCGGTGGCCTCGGCCGGCTGGTCGCGGTGGACGCCGGTCAACGCGGCGGCGATCGGCGCGCACCTGGCCGGCGCGGTGGGTGAGCTGGCCACCGAGAGCCCCCGGATGATGGCCCAGTCCGGGGTGGGTCGGATGAGCGCGGTGAAGACGGCGCTGACCGTCGGCGCGCTCGCGGTCACCGGCTACAGCCGGCTGGTGGGCATGAAGTTGCAGAACGCCGGCAACCCGCCGGTGTCGGGGACCACCGAGCCCAACTACCAGACGCCCGCCGAGGTGGCGCACCGGCAGCGGCAGATGAAGGTCCTGCAGTGGACCGTGCCGGCGTTGACCGGGGCGTTGGTGGTGGTCACCGCGTACATGGGTGAGCAGCAGAAGCCGGGCCAGGTGTTCCGGGGGATGCTCGGGCGCGCCGGTGGGCTGATGGGTGCCCCGATGACGATGGGCCGGCTGGCCGCGACGGGGGCCCGGCGGCGGATGGCGATGGCCGGCTGACCGGCGGGCCGGGACCGGCCGGTACGGGGGCCGCCGTCAACGCCGACGGCGGGCCCCGTACCGGCGCGGTCAGTGGCCCGGCACGGACGGTGGGCCCGTACCGGCACGGTCAGTGGCGGGCGGCTGCCGTCGTGGGGGCCACCACCCCGAGCAGTTCGGCCAGCCGGGCGGCGTCGCGCTGGGCCTGCCCCGCGCAGCAGTTGTTGAACAGCACGTGCACCTCGCCGGACCGGTCGGCCAGGTCGGTGAGCAGGTCGGCCCAGCGGCGCAGTTCGTCGTCGGCGTAGGCGTACCGGAACCGGTCCTCCTTGCTGCCGTGTTCCCAGTGCGCGCTGTGGCCGTGCATCCGGACCAGCACCGGCTCGGCGGTACCGATCATGATCGGGGGCACCGAGGACGGGTGCCCCTGCGGCATGTCCACGCAGACCAGGCTGAGGTCGTGGTCGCGCAGGAAGGTCACCGTCTCGGCCGCCGCCGCACCGTCGAACCAGGACCCGTGGCGCAGTTCCACGGCGACCCGCCAGGGCCGGCACCGGTCGGCCAGTTCCGCGATCCGCCGCCGGGCGCCCTCCCCGCGCACCAGCCACGGCGGGAACTGCAGCAGCACCGCGCCGAGCCGGTCGGCCGCCGCGAGCGGCGCCAGCGCCGCCCGGAACCGGGCCCACAGCTCGTCGTACGCCGCCTCGGGCAGGTCCCGGCGGCGGACCCGGGACGGCCCGGCGGGCGGGCGCAGGTCCCTCGGCAGCACCTGGACCGGTGTCGGGTGCCCGGTGAACAGGCTGAACGCCTTGACGTCGAAGGTGAAGCCCGGTGGGGTGGCCGCCGCCCAGCCGGCGGTGGTCTGCGGCACCGGGACGGCGTAGTACGAGGTGTCGACCTCGACCAGCCCGAACCGTCCGGCGTACCAGCCCAGCCGCTGGGCCGGGGTACGCACCGACCGGGGATACCAGCCGGCGCGCAGCAGCGTCTGATCCGCCCAGGACGAGGTGCCCACCCTGATCGTTCCCATGTGGTCCAGTCCACCGCCAGGCGGCCGGATCGGCAACCGCAGGGGCGGATGCGGTCGCAGGTGCGGTGGGGCGGGGCGGGGCGGAAAGTGTCGGAGGGTGGCCCTAGCGTGACCCCCGACGACATCGACCACGGAGGGTGGCGGATGACCACTTCGGAGCGGGTGCTCACCGGCGAACGGGCCGACCTGGTGCAGTCCCTCGGCCTGCACCGCGGCTTCCTGCGGCACACCGTACGCGGGTTGACCGACGCGCAGGCGGCGACCCGCAGCACCGCCAGCGAGCTGTGCCTGGGCGGCCTGATCAAGCACGTGACCCTGGTGGAGCACCGGTGGGCGCGGTTCATGGCCGGCGGTGCGGAGGCGATGGAGAGCGAGCCGGTCGACTGGGCGGGCATGTTCCGGATGACCGACGACGACACCCTGACCGACCTGCTCGCCCGGTACGCCGGGACGGCGGCCTGCACCGACGAGCTGGTCGCCACCCTCGACCTGGACACGGTCCACCCGTTGCCGGAGGCACCCTGGTTCGAGCCGGGAGCGAGCTGGTCGGTGCGGCGGACGGTGCTGCACGTGATCGCCGAGACCGCCCAGCACGCCGGGCACGCCGACATCATCCGCGAGTCCATCGACGGCGCGAAGACGATGGGCTGAGCCGGCCGGTCAGCGTGGGCGGTCGACGACGTAACGGGTCAGGCCGAGCAGGAACCGGCCGTCCTCGGTGTCGGCCCGGTCACCGAGGACGGTACGCCCCTCGGCAAGCGCCGCCCCGGCCAGTTCCCGGGCGCTGCGGCGGGCCACCTCGACACTGTCGTACGCGGTCAGCCGGCGGTGCAGCCAGCGCACCTCGGTCGCCGTGCGCTCGGCGCGGGGGGTGCCGAGGAAGGCCACCGCCCGTTCCCGTTCCCCGGCCGTGCAGCGGGCGAGGAAGTCGATGAGGATCAGGGTGCGCTTGCCCTCCCACAGGTCGCCGGCGATCTCCTTGCCGTAGGCGGCGTACTCCCCCACCAGGTTCAGCACGTCGTCGGTGATCTGGAAGGCCGCACCGAGATACCAGCCGTAGCGGTCCAGCCGGTCGGGGCGCAGCCGTCCGCCGCCGGCCGCCAGCACGCCGGTGCGGCACGGGTAGATGCAGGTGTACCAGGACGTCTTCTTCAGGCACATCCGGTAGTAGTCGTCGGGGGTGAGGTCGCAGGCGTTGTCCCTGATCCAGCCGATCTCGATGGCCTGGCCCTCCAGCGAGTGACGCAGCATCAGCCGGGTCTGTTCGACCAGTTGCCAGGTGGTGCCGGAGCCGAGGGCGTCCCGGTTGGCCAGCAGCCGGTCCAGGGCGAGCAGGTTGGTCATGTTGCCGACGTTGAGCGCCACGCCCACGCCGTACGCGGCGGGCAGGGTCGGCGCGCCCCGCCGCTGCTCGCTGCCGTCCTGGATGTCGTCGTGAATGAGGAAGGCGTTGTGGAACAACTCGACGGTGGTGGCCACGTTGACCGCCGCCTCGTCCGGTTCGCCGCCGTCCCCGGCGAGCCGACACGCGGCCAGGCAGAGCGCCGCCCGCAGCCCCTTGCCGGAGCGGCGGGGATAGTCGGCGACCAGATCGTAGAGGTGGCGGGGGCCGCCGGTGGGCAGGTCGGCGAGCAGGGTCGCCATGGTCCGCGCCCGGTAGCGGTCCAGCACCGCGCCGACCTGGTCGTCGATGCCGGGGAGGGTCATCGGTTCAGGACACCGGGCCGGGCCCGCCGTCGGCCGCCGGGGCCCCCGCGTCCCGGTCGACGCGGACCGGGCCGGGAGTGGGTTCCGACCCCTGCCGGGACATCCGGTCGATCAGTCCGTTGGCCAGTTCCGGGGCGAGCCGCGCCAGGTCGAGCAGGCTGTCCAGCACGTCGTGGGCGTCGGCGGCGTAGCGGCGGGTCAGCTCGCCCCGGTCACCGGTGGCCGGCAGCTGGGCGACCACCATGTCGATCAGCGCGTGGGTGTCCCTGCGGACCCGTCCGGCCACCTCGTCGAAGGCCGCCGGGTCGACCCGCCGGTCGGCGGTGAGTTTCTCCTGGAGCCGGCGGGCGCTGTCGATGCCGGCGGACAGCTCCTCCTGGAGCACCGATGCCGCGCGGGTGACGGCGGCCGACACCTCGTCGCCGACCTGATCGAAGCGTTCGTCACGGTGGGTGTCACGTTCGGGCATGGCGCCAACCTCCCTCGATGCGACCTGTCCAGCGGATTTTTACACCAGCGCACACCAGCCGGTCACGTACTGTAGGGATGCCGACCGGGTTCGCGTCGTCGCCACGCGGGTCGGATGTGACCGGGGCCACGCCGGGCTCCGGCGGCGTGACGTCCCACGCCGCGCCGACGCTGAGGGACACGAGATGACCCGATACCGTCTGGATCAGGAAACCGCTGAGCGGCTGCTCAGCGGGGTGGTCGACGGGTCGACCGGTCCGGTCCGGCCGCTGGCGACGCTGCTGACCGCGGTGCGCGCCGCCGTGGCCCCGGCCGAACTGCCAGGCGAGCCGGCGGCGGTGTCGGCGTTCCGGGCCGCGCGCGCCGCCCTGGCCACCCCCGTCCCCGCCCGGTCCGCCGCCGATCCGCCCGGACCGCTGGACGGCGACGACGTCCAGCCGCCGACGCCGACCGACGACCGCCGGGGCCGGTGACCGCCGAGCCACGGCAGACGACGGCACCGGCGGGAGCTGGTAGCTTGCGCCGATGAGTCTGCGGCGTCGACGCCTGGCGGTGGCCTTCCGGCTGACGATCGTGATCGGTGTGCTGGCCGGGATCGTGCTCACCGCCCTCGGCCCGGCCACCGTCACCGGGCTGCTGCCGTACTTCACCATCCAGAGCAACCTGGCGGTCGGCCTGTTCGCCGGTTACGCCGCCTGGCAGGCCGCGCGACGTCGGCCCGAACCGCCGTCCGCGCTCAAGGGCGCGGTGACGCTCTACATCACCATCACCGGCGTGGTCTACCACCTGGTGCTGGCCAACCCGGCCAGCCCGTTCGCGATGACCCAGCCCGACCGGACGCCGGGCGAGGCGGTGGGCAACCAGCTCCTGCACACCGTCGTGCCGCTGCTCGCCGTCGCCGACTGGACGCTGTTCGACCCGCGCGGCCGGCTGCGCCCCCGGTACGCCCTCTGGTGGCTGGCGTTCCCGCTGGCGTACCTGGGGTTCGCCCTGGTACGCGGGCTGGTCGTGCACCGCTACCCGTACCCGTTCGTCGACGCCGGGCAGCTCGGCTACGACGGCGTCACGGTCAGCGCGGTCTTCTTCGCCGTCGCCTTCTGGCTGCTCGGCCTGCTCTTCGTCGGCGTCGACCGGGCCCTGTCCCGGTGGGTCACCCACCCGCCGGCCGACCCGGTCACCCCCACGCGACCGACCCCGCCACCGGCCGGGCGGTCAGCGTAGCCGGGGGCGACGCCCCGGGCGTACGGCCGACCGGTCCCGGCCGTACGCGTCGGCCCGACCCCACCGGCCCGGCACGTCCAGCAGCTCGACCCGGCCGAAACCGGCGGGCAGGGCCGGGTTCACCAGCAGGTTGTCCCCGCAGGGCCGCAGCCCGAGGATCGTGCCGAGCAGCATCAGCAGGGCCCCGGCGGACCACGACTGCGGCCGGCCGGCCATCGGCAACTGCACCGGGTAGCCGGTGCTCTCCCGGGGATAACCGGCGACCACCTCCGGCACCGACCCGCCGACCAGATCCGCCATCGCGAAGATGCCGTCGGCGATCCGGGCGGCCTCCTCGTCATGGTGGTACCGCCGCAACCCGGCCGCGACCAGTGCGTTGTCCGACGGCCACACGGCACCCAGGTGCGCGCCCACCGGGTTGTACGCCAACTGCCCGGCGGCGAACGTGCGGACCCCGAAGCCGGAGAAGAGCTGCGGCCCCACCAGGTGGGCGGCGAGGGCGGTGGACCGGTCCTCGGCGACGATCCCGCTCCACAGCAGATGCCCGAGCTGGGACGTCAACGCCACCACGGGTGTGCCGTCCGGCTCCAGGGCCGACGCGTAGTACTCCTGGCCGGGCAGCCAGAAGTCCCTGTCGAACCGTTCCTTCAGCGCGGCGGCCTGCCGCTCCAGCAGGTCGGCGTACTCGGGCTCGCCCCAGAACTCCCGGGCCAGGCGGGCTCCGCGCCGTTTCGCGTCGTAGGCGTAGCCCTGGAGTTCGCAGGTGGCCCTGGGCCCGGCGGGAGCCCGGCCGTCGGCGTCCACGATCGCGTCAGGCGAGTTGCGCCAGCCCTGGTTGACCAGCCCGTTGCGGGTGTTGCGCCGCTGGTAGCGCAGGTAGCCGTCGCCGGTCAGGTCGCCGTACCCGTCGATCCAGTCCAACGCCATCCGGGCCGGGTGGCGCAGCTGACGGACCAGCGCGGCGTCGCCGGACCAGCGCTCGTACTCGTCGAGCAGGATCACGAACAGCGGGGTGGTGTCGGCCGCCCCGTAGTAGAGCCCGGTCGGCTGCTCGTCGAAGGCGGCCGACTCGCCGTACCGCAGCTCGCCGAGGATCTTGCCGGGCTCCTCGTCGTGCTGGTCGTCGAGCCGGCCGCCCTGGAGCAGGGCGAGCATGCGCAGCGTGTTCGGGGCCAGTTCGGGGGTGAACGGCAGGGTCATCAGACAGGTGATCAACGCGTCCCGGCCGTAGAGCGCCATCGCCCAGGGCAGACCCCCCACCGGAACCCGCCCCGAGTACGCCAGCGGCACGTAGCGCAGCGCGGCCAGGTCGGTCAGCGCCTGCTCGTACGTCGCCGGCAGCCGTTCCCGCTCGCTGACCAGTTGCGGCGCCCGGTCGAGCCAGTCGCTCAGGTCGTGCCGCATGTCGTGGCGTACCCGCAGCCGGTGCGACTCCAGGCTCTCCCGCAGGTCGTGCCCGCCCTCGCCGCGGATGGACATCGCGACGTGCAGGTCGGTGGTCCACTTCCCGTGTGCCGGCACGGTGATCCGGTAGGTGAAGCCCCCCTCGTCGACGTCGGCCGGGGCGGTGCTGGAGACCGTCGCCTCCCGGGCGAACCGCTCCCGGTGGTAGCGCAGCCGCAGCACCGCGTCGGACGGGGAGGCGACCGTGGTGATCCGCCGGGGCGTCGGGCTGCGGATCTCCGAGGTGTCGGCGAAGTCCGCGCCGACCTCCATCCGCACCACGAACTCGGCCGGCTCGGCGGAGTGGTTGAGCACCGTCAACTGCTCGGTGAAGCTGTCGTCGATGGACCGGTGCCGGATCACCGACACGTCCGCGTCGACGTAGTGACTGGCCGTGCCGGGGACCAGGAAGAACCGGGTCTCGAAGTAGGTCATGTCGTCGCGGGACAGGGCGTGCAGCCGCTGCCCGTCGACGGTGAGCACCCAGCGGGACAGGAACCGGGTGTCGAAGGAGAACAACCCCACCGGCGTCCTCGGGTCCACCTCCATGTCGCCGTGCGCGTCGCTGACGGCGAAGGCGTTGCCGGCGATGACGTGGACCCGTTCCTCCCTCACCGGTGACCGTCCCGCTCCCGGGCGGCCTCCCGGGGGTGCCGGGCGTCGGGCGGGCCGGGGAAGATCCGCCGCAGCAGCATCAGCAGCCGCATGTTGCCCCGTACCGACAGGTCGTTGCGCAGCAGCGCGGTGGCGAGGTGGGTCCGGCCCGACGCCAACCGGTCGAAGACGTCCCGGTCGGCGCGGACGACCAGGTCGGCGTCCTCGGCGGACCGGGTGACCTCGACGCGTTGGTCGCGGACGGTCAACCGCCAGTGCGCGGTGTGCCCGTCCTCGGCGGCGTCCAGGCGCAGCGTGCCGCTTGTCGTCTCCGGCAGGTCGGGCCGCCGACCCCCGTCCCACCGGTCCAGGAACTCCGCCACCGACGTCCCCACGGCTGCCCTCCCCCACGGTGTGTCACGTGCCTGCTCAGCCTGCCGGTCGAGAGGGTGAGGCCGGCTCACCCGGGCCGGACGAGATCGGGCCGGACGAGATCGGGCCGGACGAGTCACGGTCGCAGCAGGCCCCGCAGGTAGGCGGCCTGGCCGACATGTTGGAGGTCGTCGGCGGCGATGCTGACCAGCCGGACCCCGAGGGTCACCGGCGGGTCCCAGCTCTCGTCGACCACCCGGTCCAGGTCCGCCGGGCGCAACCCGGTCAGGAACCCCCGGGTCCGTTGCGCCACCGCCCGGTGGTAGTCGACGAGCGCCTGCGCGTTCTCCGGCCGGACCGTGGCGACCTGCTCGGGGGTGTGGCCGTAGCCGGTGTCGGCCGGGTCGGCGGGCAGCCCGAACCGGGCCGCCCGGTCACCGGCGACCCACACCTGGTCGACCCCGAGCAGGTCGGCGACCTGCTGGTCCTGGATCCGGGTGAGGTGCCAGACCAGCCAGCCGACCGGGTTGACGCCCGGCCGGGGCGTACGGCACAGCTCCTCGGGGCCGAGCCCGTCCACCGCCGCGTCCACCAGGTCGGGCAGTTGGTCGTAGATTCCGGTCAGCAGGTCGTCGACGTCCACCGGGGCCTCCTCGTAGCGGCGTACCCGACCGGGATACCGCAACCGGACGACCACAAACCGCCGCGCCGGGAACCCCGGTGGCGCAGCGTGGTAGGGGTGGTGACGGGCCGGTCGCCGCACTAGCGTCGGCGGCACGGGGCCGCACCGTGCCCCGGGCGAATCGACCGGAGGGGCGTGGACCGTGTCGCTGCTGGCCGCGATGTCATCGTCGGTGGACGACCGTCCGGATCTGATCCGGGTGGGTGACCTGTCGCTGTCCCGGTCCCGGCTGCACGGGCTGGCCACCGCCGTCGCCGACGACCTGCACGGCCTGGACCGGGTCGCGGTCGAGACCACCCCGACGATGGAGACCGTGGTGGGGGTGGTGGGCGCGCTGCTGGCGGGCACGGCGGTGGTGCCCGTGCCGCCGGACGCCGGGCCCCGGGAGCGGGAGCACATCCTGCGCGACTCGGCGGCCGGGGCCCTGCTCGCGCCGGCAGGCACGACCCCGGAGGACTCCCCGGCGGCGGACAGGTTGCCTGTCGTCCCGGTCGACCTGGGCCGGGTGTCGGCGACCACGCATCCGGAACCCGGACCGGAGCGGACCGCCCTGATCCTCTACACCAGCGGCACCACCGGCGCGCCGAAGGGCGCGCTGCTGTCCCGGGGGGCGATCGCCACCTGCCTGGACGGGTTGGCCGACGCCTGGGCGTGGACGCCTGACGACCTGCTCGTGCACGGGCTGCCGCTGTTCCACGTGCACGGGCTGGTGCTCGGGGTGCTGGGCCCGTTGCGGGTCGGTGGCCGGCTGCACCACGTCGGCCGGCCGCAGCCCGAGCGGTACGCGGCGGCCGGCGGGACGCTCTACTTCGGCGTACCGACGATCTGGTCGCGGATCGCCGCGGCGTCGGCCTCGGCGCGCGCCCTGCGCGGCGCGCGGCTGCTGGTGTCGGGCAGCGCGGCGCTGCCCACGGCGGTCTTCGACGAGCTGACCGGGTTGACCGGGCACCGGGTCGTCGAGCGGTACGGCATGACGGAGACCCTGATCACGGTGAGCGCCCGCGCCGACGGCCCGCGCCGTCCGGGCGCCGTCGGGGTGCCCCTGCCCGGGGTACGCACCCGGATCGTCGACGAGCAGGGCCGGGACCTACCCACCGACGGGGCTGCGATGGGCGAGCTGCTGGTCACCGGCCCGACCCTGTTCGACGGTTACCTGAACCGGCCGGACGCCGACGCGGCGAGCCGTACCGCCGACGGCTGGTTCCGCACCGGGGACGTCGCCACCGTCGGCCCGGACGGGTGGCACCGCATCGTCGGCCGGGCGAGCACCGACCTGATCAAGAGCGGCGGGTACCGGATCGGGGCGGGTGAGGTGGAGGAGGCGTTGCTGGCCCACCCGGCGGTGCGTGAGGCGGCCGTGGTGGGCCTGCCGCACCCGGACCTGGGGCAGCAGGTCACCGCGTACGTGGTCGGCGACGGGGTGACCGGGCCGGAACTGGTGGACTTCGTGGCCCGGCACCTGTCGGTGCACAAGCGGCCCCGGGAGGTGCGGCTGGTCGACGCCCTGCCCCGCAACGCGCTGGGCAAGGTGCAGAAGAAGCGCCTCGTCGAGGGGTGAACCGTCAGACCTGCACGGGCGTCGGCAGCACCCGCCGCAGCCACGAGTCGGGGCGGGGACGGGTACGCCACTCCCGGGGGTAGCCGACGGAGACCTCCTCGAAGCGCACCCCGTCGTGCCAGGTCACCCGGGGGATGTGCAGGTGCCCGTAGATCACCGCGGTGGCGTGGAAGCGGCGGTGCCAGTCGGCGGTGAGTTCGGTGCCGCACCACTGGGCGAACTCGGGGTAGCGCAGGATGTCGGTGGGCATCCGGACCAGCGGGTAGTGGTTGACCAGGACCTTCGGCACCGCCGGGTCGCTGCCGGCGAGCCGGGTCTCGGTCAGCGCCACCCGGGCCCGGCACCAGGCGTCCCGGCTCGGGTGCGGGTCGGGGTGCAGGAAGACCTCGTCGGCGCAGACCACCCCGGCGGCGTGGGCCCGGGCCAGCGCCTGTTCCTTGCTGGTGACACCCGGCTCGCGGAACGAGTAGTCGTAGCCGACGAACAGCGGCGCGACCAGCAGCGGGCCGCCGGGCCCGGTCCAGATCGGGTAGTCGTCCTCGGGGGTGGCCACCCCCAGGTCCCGGCACTGCCGCACGATGGCCTGGTAGCGGGCCTCGCCGCGCAGCCGGACCGGGTCCTGCGAGTGGGTCCACAACTCGTGGTTGCCGGGCGCCCAGATCACCTTGGCGAACCGTTCGGCCAGCAGCGCCAGCGCCCAGGTGACGTCGGCGAAGAGTTCGGCGACGTCACCGGCGACGATCAGCCAGTCGCTGGCCGCGCGGGGCCACAGGCTCTCCACGATCTTCCGGTTCTCCGGGTACGCCACGTGCAGGTCGCTGACGGCGTAGATGCCGGCGTTCATCGGGTGTGGTCCCCTCGTTCGTCAGGTCCGCACGGCGGGGCGCGGTTCCGGGTCGGCTGGTGCGGTACGGCTCGGGTTCAGTGCGGTACGGCGACGACGGTCAGGGTCAGGCCGGCGTCGTGCAGGTAGCGACCGTCGAAGTCCCGACCGCGACCGGGGACGAGGACGCGGGCGGCGAAGGTGCGGTCGGTCGGGTGCAGGACGATCCGGGCCTCGTCGAAGCCGAGGAAGATCCCGGTGATCGGGAACCATGCCTTGTAGAGGGACTCCTTGGCGCTGAACAGCAGCCGGTCCCAGTGCGGTCCGGGGGCGTCGGTGGCCAGCCGGTCCACCATGGCGCGTTCCTCGGGCAGGGCGATCGCGTCGAGCACGCCGTCGGGCAGTGCCGCATCGGGTTCGGCGTCGATGCCGATGGCGCGTACGTCGGCCGCGCGGGCGACCACGGCGGCGCGGTAGCCGGGGCAGTGGGTGAGGCTGCCGACCACACCGGACGGCCAGACGGGTGCGCCGCGTTCGCCGGTGAGCACCGGCGCGGGCGGTACGCCGAGGGCGCGCAGCGCCCGGCGGGCGCAGGTTCGGGCGGTGGTGAACTCCCGCACCCGCTTCTCGACGGCGCGGGCCACCAGCGCGGCCTCCGCGGGGTGCAGCGGCTCGGTGTCGGTGTCGTCGAACGCCTCGACGGCGACGACGCCAGGCGGTGTGATCCGGTCGATCATGCGTCGGCCAGCGGCCTGATGGTCCAGGTGTCGCCGGTGTGGAGGAGGGTGGTGAGTTGTTGTTCGGGGGTGTCGGTGGTGGTGTTTTTGGCGGTGGTGATTTGGTGTTGGACGAGGGTGTCGTAGGTGGGGCGTTGGGTTTGGCGGAGGATGCCGATGGGGGTGTTGCGGAGGTCGGGTTGGGGGAGGCGGGTGAGGGCGAAGGCGTAGGCGGGGTCGGTGATGGTGGTGTCGTGGGTGACGATGTTTTCGGGTGGGGTGGTGGCGGTGTCGCGGATGTCGAGTCCGAAGCCGTGGGGTGGGTGGACGACGCAGTGTTGTTTGTTGCGGCCGAAGGTGATGGGTTGGCCGTGTTCGAGGCGGATGAGGTAGTCGTCACGGGTGTCGGGTTGTTTGAGTGGGTCGAAGGCGCCGTCGTTGAAGATGTTGCAGTTTTGGTAGATCTCGACGAAGGCGGTGCCGTGGTGTTCGGCGGCGGCGCGGAGGATGGTTTGGAGGTGTTTGCGGTCGGAGTCGATGGTGCGGGCGACGAAGGTGGCTTCGGCTCCGAGGGCGAGGGAGAGGGGGTTGAAGGGGGCGTCGGTGGAGCCGGCGGGGGTGGATTTGGTGATTTTGCCGGTTTCGCTGGTGGGGGAGTATTGGCCTTTGGTGAGGCCGTAGATGCGGTTGTTGAACAGCAGGATTTTGAGGTTGACGTTGCGGCGTAGGGCGTGGATGAGGTGGTTGCCGCCGATGGACAGGGCGTCGCCGTCGCCGGTGACGACCCAGACGGACAGGTCGGGGCGGGTGACGGACAGTCCGGTGGCGATGGCGGGGGCGCGGCCGTGGATGGAGTGCATCCCGTAGGTGTTCATGTAGTAGGGGAAGCGGGATGAGCAGCCGATGCCGGAGATGAACACGGTGTTTTCGCGGGCGATGTTCAACTCGGGCATGAATTGTTGGACGGCGGCGAGGATGGCGTAGTCGCCGCAGCCGGGGCACCAGCGGACTTCCTGGTCGGATTTGAAGTCTTTGCCGGTGAGTTTCAGGGCGACGGGTTCAGGCATTTTTGCAGACCTCTTCCAGCATCGTCTCCAGTTCGGCGGCGGTGAAGGGTAGGCCGCGGACCTGGTTGTAGGTGATCGCGTCGGTCAGGTATCGGGCGCGGAT
>NZ_JAFEUO010000007.1:0-459421 GCF_016900955.1 Micromonospora humidisoli | reverse complement strand
GACCAGCTCAATCGCGTCACGCTGAAACTCTTCCGTGTACTTCGATGGACGCCCCAACGGGGACACCCCTTCCTCTGGACCAACATCCAGTCTCAGGGTGTCCACATCTCAGGGGGAAGCCCACGGCGGGTAATTCGGCAGCCCGGCGGTGATTCGGCAGCCCGGCGGGTGATTCGGCAGCGTCATCAGTTCGAAAGGACCCGCACCGCATATCGTCGGCCGGCCCGGCCGCCATGACGCGGGCCGGGTGGACGGCGACGCGGGCCGGCCGGACGGCGACGCGACCCGGGGCCGGCCGGGAGGCCGGTCAGGTGCGTCCACGGTCGGGTGACGGCCGGCCAGCAGGACTCGGATACAGCGGGTGGCCCGACGGGACCGCGGAGAACCCGACGACTCGGGCCACCGGCTGAAGGCGCGCGGCGCACGACCCGAGGGGGCGCAGCGCACGATCCGCACCGGACCGGGCGCGCGCACGCCCCGGGCGCACGACGCACGGCGCGAGGACACGACGGCACGACGCGCGGCGCGGCGGCACGACGGCACGACGCACGACGCGCGGCGCGGGGGCACGACGGCACGACGCACGACGCACGACGCGAGCGCACTACGGCACGACGCACGACGCGAGCGCACGACGGCACGACGCGCGGCGCGGGGGCACGAGATCGGTGGCCCGGTCCCGCCACGGCGGTGGTCAGCGGGCGAGCAAAGTGGTCGGTGCGACGCCGGCCAGGTCCCTCACCTCGCGGGTAAGGTGGGCCTGGTCGGCGTAGCCGGCGCGGGCGGCCACCTCGGCCAGTCCCACGCCACGCCGGGCCAGCGCCAGGGCCCGGTGCAGCCGCAGGATGCGGGCGAGGGTCTTGGGGCCGTACCCGAAGAGGGTCCGGCTGCGCCGGTGCAGGGCACGCGGGCCCAGGCCGATCTCGGCGGCGGTCGCGGTGACCGTGGCGCCGGCGGCGAGCAGCGCGGCCACCCGGGGGCCGAGCGGGTCGACGCCGCCGGACCGGGCGAGCCGGTCGGCCGCGACCACGGCCAGGGCGGCGGCGGTGGGCGCGGTGCCGAGCTGCTCGGCGAGCCGGACGGCGGCACGCCCCCAGAGGACGTCGAGGGGGACCCGGAGGTCCCGCAGTTCGTCGGCGGGAACGCCGAAGACGGCCGGGCCCACCCCGGGCGGCAGCCGGACGCCGCGCCACCGCTCCCCCGGCACCGACACGCTGAGCTGCGCCGTGCGGTCCGGGCCGGCGACCAGCAGGCCCGCCCGGCTGGACCAGAGCAGGTCGAGACAGCCGTCGGGCAGCACCCGGGTCGGTGGGGCGTCCGGGCGGCTCTCGCTCGCCCAGAGCACCGCGCCGTCGATCACCCCGGCGGGCCGTTCCCGGTACACGGTCCCAGCCTGCCACGCCGTCGGCCTATCACCGCGACCCGACGCCGGCGTCCCGGGGAACCGGACGGCGACGGACACCGCAACAGGCACGACATCAGCGCGTCATCGCCCCGGCCACCAATCCATAACTTCTACGGGTTCACGTTCTCGCAGCTCTTGTGCAGGACGAACGTTTGTGCAACCGTCATCACCTCGACTGAGCAATCGTTTGCGCAAGGGGGTGTGGCTGGTGCGGATCGCGGTTCTGGCAACCGGTGGGACGATCGCGTCGCGGTGGGACCCCGACGAGGGCCTGGCCGTGACCGACTCCGTCACGGACCTGCTGAAGAACGTCACCGGTACGACCGACGCGGAGATCCACGGCTTCGACCTGTCCTGCCGGCCGAGCTTCACGCTCTCCCTGGACGACATGCTGACCACCGTCCGGGCGGTACGGGCCAAGCTCGCCGACGGGTTCGCCGGGGTGGTCGTCACCCACGGCACCGACACGCTGGAGGAAGCCGCCTACCTGACCGGGCAGTTCACCGGACCCGACGCCCGGGTCGTGCTGACCGGGGCCCAGCGCGGCGCCGACGAGCCCGACTCCGACGCCGGGCGCAACCTCGCCGACGCGATCCGGGTGGTCACCGCGCCCCGGCCGCTCGGCGCGGCGACGGTCATGGGTGGCGTCGCCTACGCCGCGGTGGAGAGCCGCAAGGTGCACACCTCGGCGGTCTCGGCGTTCTCCGGTGGCACGGCCGGCGTGCTGGCCCTGGTCGACCCGGACGGCGTGTTGCGGGTGTCGACAGCCGCCCGGGGCGGCCACTACGCGCACCTGCCGGTCCCCGCCCGACTGCCCCGGGTGGACCTGGTCAAGCTCGTCGCGGGCGTGGACGGCACCCACCTGCGCGCGTCGCTGCACGCCGGTGCCGCCGGCATCGTGGTCGAGGCGTTCGGCGCGGGCAACGCCCCACCCGCGGTCGCCGACGCCATCGCGGAGGCCGGCCGGCGCGGCGTACCCGTGGTCATCACCAGCCGGACCGGGGCGGGCCGGGTCCGCCCGGTCTACGCCGGCGGCGGGGCGACCCTCGCCCGCGCCGGCGCGCTCTTCGCCGGTGACCTCACCGGCACCCAGGCCCGGGTGGCGCTGGCCCTCGCCCTGGCCGTCGAAGAACCCGGCGCCGTGCCGGAAGCCCTGCGCACCATGGTGGAAGGACGTCGCGCGTGAAGACCGAAGCAGTGACCATGAACGGGTACGGCGGCCCCGAGACGCTCACCCTCACCGAGGTCGACCTGCCGGACCCCGGCCCCGACGAGGTCGTACTGCGGGTGCTCGCCGTCGCCGTCAACCACCTCGACGCCGACCTGCGCAGCGGGGTGTCCCGGATGCCGCTGCGGCTGCCGCACGTGCTCGGCCGCGAGGTCGTCGGCGTGGTGGAACGGCTCGGCTCCCGGGTCACCGGTCGGGCCCCCGGCGACCGCGTGCTGGTGCTGCCCAACACGCCCTGCGGGAGCTGCCCCCGCTGCCTGACCGGGCGGGCCAACCTCTGCCCGAACGCCGACATGCCCGGCATCACCAGGTGGGGCGGGTACGCCCGGCACGCGGTGGCCCCGGCGCGCGGCCTGCTGGACATCGGCGACCTCGACCCGGTGGTCGCCGCCGCCACCCCGATCTCCTTCGGCACCGCCTGGCGCACCCTGTACTCCATAGGCCGGCTCGCCCCCGGCGAGTGGGTCCTCGCCCCGGGGGCCGCCGGTGGGCTCGGGCACGCGGTGGTCCAGCTCGCCAAGCTGGGCGGCGCCCGGGTGGTCGGCCTGATCGGCGACCCGGCGAAGGCCGACTTCGTCTCCTCGCTCGGCGCGGACGCGGTGCTGAGTACCCGGAATCCCGACTGGGCCGCCGAGGCCCGGGAGATCACCGGAGGTGCGGGCTTCGACGTGATCGTCGAACACATCGGCGGCGACGTCTTCGAGGCCGCGCTGGGCACCCTCGCCCCCACCGGCCGGCTGATCGTCGGCGGTGGCCACGCCGGGGAGCACCCGCACCTCGACCTCATCGAGACCTTCCGCAACGAGTACGAGCTGCGCGGCTCGCGCAGCCAGCGTCCCGACGAGATCGCCCGGGTGCTGGGCCTCGTCGCGGCGGGACAGCTCACCCCCCGGGTCGACGCGGTCCTGTCGTTGGCCGACGCCGGCCGGGCCCACCAGGCGCTCGCCGACCGGCGGGTGCTCGGCAAGCAGGTGATCACACCGTGACCGGTCACCGGCGGTCCGACGCCCACGACGACGTGCTGGCCACGCTCGTCGCCGGTGCCGTCGAGGCCGCCGACACGCTGCTGGCCACCGGCGCGGGACAGGTGCTGGTGCGGCAGGTGGCGGCCCGGCTGACCGCCAACGCCGTCGCGGCCCGTGGACACCTGCCCGCCGGGCTGGACACCGCCGGCGACCCGGACGGCCCGTGCAGCCTGCTGGCCGCGCCGGGCGGGACGGACCAGCCGGCGCAGGCCGCCGCGGTGACGGCGGCGGCGATCACCGTCAGCCAGTGCGACGAGGGTCTGCGCGAATCCCGGGGGCACCCGGGGCTGCACGCGTACGCCGCCGCGCTGGCCACCGCCGAGGCCGACGACCACAGCCTGCGGGTGTTCCTGCGGGCGCTGGCGGTCGGCTGGGAGGTGGGTGCCCGGCTCGGGCTGCTGCTCGGCGCACCCCGCCCCGGGGTGCACCCGCACGGCGGGTGGGGCGGCGGCGCGGCGGCGGCCGCCGCCGGGACCGTCGCCGGGCAGGACGCCGCCGGACTGGCCGCGACGGTGAACCTGGCGCTGACCGTGGCGCTGGCCGGGCCGGAGGCCGACACCCGGCGGGGCAACTCCGCCCACTACCTGCTGCCCGGCCTCGGCAGCGCCAACGGCCTGACCGTCGCCCGGCTCGCCACCGCCGGGTTCCCGGCCACCGGCCCGGCGCTGCCGCACCTCGGCCGGACCGTCCACCAGGGCCTCACCGACCGGCCGGTGGACGCCGCGCTGCTGCCCCGACCGCTGCTGCCCGACGCGTACTTCAAGCCGGTCGGGGTGTGCGCGCACACCCTGACCGCCTGGACGGTGGCCCGCGCGATGGCCCGGGACCTACCCGCCGACGAGGTGGCGGCGGTGACCGTGCACACCTACGCGGGGGCGGCCCTGCTCGCCGAGCGGCGTCCGGCCGGCCGGCTGGCCCGCCAGTTCAGCATCCCGTGGGTGGTGGCCTGCGGGCTGCTCGGCACCGACCCGGGCGCCCCGGACGGGTCGGCGGACGACCGACGGGCCCGCGCCGCCCGGCTCGCCGAGCGGGTGACCGTACGCCACGACCCCGGCCTGGACCAGGGATATCCGGCGGGCCGACCGGCGGTGGTGGAGGTGACCACCCGCAGCGGTGCCCGGCTGACCGGGCGGGCCCGGTTCCACCACGGCGACCGGGAGGACCCGATGACGGCCGACGACCTGGCCGCCGTCGACGCCGCGCTGCTGCGTACCCCGGGGGTGCCGGGCGGGGCGGCCGAGCTGCTGCACGGGCTGGCCCGCGCGCCCGGGGCGACCCGACTGCGAGACCTCACCGCGCTGGTGCGCGGCGGGGCACCGAATCCGAACGGCGGTCCGCCGCCGGTTCCCGCTGGGGCCGGCCCATCCGGCAGAAAGGACACGACGACATGGTGATCAGAGTCGAACCCGGCACCGAGCGGGACTTCATCGGCTACGGCGGGGACCTCCCCCGCGTCGAGTGGCCCGGTGGCGCCCGGGTGGCGGTGAGCCTGTGCCTCAACTACGAGGAGGGCGCCGAACACAGCCTCCTCGACGGCGACAGCGTCAACGAGTGGGTCGGCGAGATCTCGTACACGCCGACCAGCGCCGAGCACCGGGACCTGTCCCAGGAGTCGGTCTACGAGTACGGCAGCCGGGCCGGCGCGTGGCGGCTGCTGCGGCTGTTCGACCGGACGCAGACCCCGGTGACCGTGTACGGCTGTGCCGAGGCGCTGGCCCGTAACCGGCCACTGACCAAGGCGTTCGTCGACGCCGGGCACGAGATCTGCTCGCACGGCCTGCGCTGGCGGGAGCCGTCGGGGATGACCGAGGACGAGGAACGCGCCGAGATCCGGCAGGCGGTGGCGACGATCACCGAGCTGTGCGGGGAGCGCCCGGTCGGCTGGTACTCCCGGTACGCCCCGTCGGACCGCACCCGGCGGCTGCTGGTCGAGGAGGGCGGCTTCCGGTACGACTCCAACGCCTACAACGACGACCTGCCGTACTGGGTGCAGGTGGCAGGGCAGCGGCACCTGGTGGTGCCGTACACCCACACCTACAACGACGGCCGGTTCGCCTTCAGCCCCGGTTACGGCAATCCGACCGACTTCTTCGAGAACTGCCGGCGGGGCATCGAGTACCTGTGGGAGGAGGGCGAGACCTCCCCCAAGATGATCTCGATCGGGCTGCACGCCCGGCTGATCGGCCAGGCCGGGCGGGCCTCCGCGCTGCGTGACCTGATCGCCTGGGCGCAGGACCTGCCCGGCGTCTGGTTCGCCAGGCGGCGCGACATCGCCGACTGGTGGCACCACAACTACTCCGACCTGCCGGCCCACGGAGGACAGTGACCATGCGTATCGAGATCGACAACGTGGCCAAGGGGTATCCCCGGGCCGACGGGAGCCGGCTGTCGGTGGTCGGCAGCCTCAGCACCACGATCGAGGCGCAGGAGTTCATCTGCGTGATCGGTCCGAGCGGATGCGGCAAGTCGACGCTGCTCGGCCTGCTCGGCGGGCTGCGCCGGCCGGACGACGGGGAGATCCGGTTCGTCGGGGAGCGCACCGCCGCCGGCCCGCTCACCTCGATCGTCTGGCAGGACTACGCGCTGATCCCGTGGCGCTCCATCGCCGACAACGTGGCGTTCGGCCTGGAACTGCGCGGGGTGCCCGCCGCCCGGCGGCGGGAGGTGGCCCGGGAGCACCTGACGATGATGGGCATCGAGGCGTTCGCCGACAACAAGCCGCACGAGCTGTCCGGCGGCATGCGCCAGCGGGCCGGGATCGCCCGCGCGCTGGCCAGCGACCCCGAGGTCCTGCTGATGGACGAGCCGTTCGCGGCGGTGGACGCCCAGACCCGGACCCTGTTGCAGGACGAGCTGCTCCAGGTCTGGTCGAGGCACCGCAAGACGGTCCTGTTCATCACGCACAGCATCGAGGAGGCGCTGCTGCTGGCGGACCGGATCATCGTGCTCGGTCCCCGGCCGACCCGGGTGGTCGAGGAGATCCGGGTGCCGTTCCCCCGGCCGCGTACCCGCGACGTCGAGTTGGACCCGCGGTTCACCGAGTTGAAGCGCCACCTGTGGGCGCAGTTGCGGGACGCCACCCTGGCGGCCGAGTGGGCGGAAGCGAAGGGGGACCGATGAGCGAGCAGAGCGCGCCGACCCGGGAGCGGGCGACCGACGAACCCGTGGTCCGCTACGCGGTGGACCCCCGCGCGGAACGCCCGCCGGGTCGCGGGTTCAAGCTGCTCAGCAGCGGGCTGGGCAGCATGGTGCCGGTGGTCGTGGTGCTGGCGCTGTGGCAGGTCGGCAGCATGGCCGGGCTGATCGACAAGACCTTCTTCCCGGCCCCGTCGGAGTGCGTGCAGGCCCTGGTCGACCTGTTCTCCTCCGGGGAGCTGCTGCCGAACATCGGGATCACCGCCCAGCGCATCCTGCTCGGCTTCCTGCTCGGGGTGATCCCGGCGACGCTGCTGGGCATCGCGATGGGACGGTCGCGGTGGGTGCGGGTGCTGATCGATCCGCTGATCGCCATCACGTACCCGATCCCGGTGGTGGCGATCCTGCCGCTGCTGCTGGTCATCTTCGGCACCGGCGGCCGGCCGATCGTGGTGCTCGCCGGCATCATCTCGTTCTTCCCGGCGGTGGTCAACGCGATGTCCGGGGTGCTCCAGGTCGACGAGCGGCTGATCCTGATGGCCCGCAACCTGGGCGCCGGTCGGCAGCAGATCCTCTGGAAGATCGTCCTGCCGGGGGCCCTGCCGTCCATCTTCGCCGGTATCCGGCTGGCCGCGGGGCTGGCCCTGCTGGGCACGATCGCCGGTGAGTTCCTCGCCGCCAGTGACGGCGTCGGGTCGATGACCTGGCGGTACTGGCAGATCTATCAGATCGACAACATGTACGCCACGCTCGCGGTGATCGCGGCGATGGGCTTTTTCCTCACCACGGTGACGCTGCGCGTGCAGCGGCGCTTCTTCAGCTGGACGGAGGGCCAATCATGACAATCAAGAACAAGGGTGTCATCGCCGCGCTGTTGGGGGCGAGCCTGCTGCTCGGCACCGCGGCCTGCGGTGACGACGCGGAGTCGACAGGCTCCGGCGGTACCGACAAGGTGACTGTCAACTCGCTGGAGATCCTCTCGCTGGCCCCGATGATGGTGGCTGACGCGAAGGGCTTCTTCGGCAAGCACCAGGTCGAGGTGGAGTTCAGCAACGCCGACATCTACTCCCGGCTCGCGGTGCAGGGTCAGGGCAAGCTGGACGTGAACATCCCGGGCACCGGTGGCGCGTTGTTCAACGCGGTCAACCAGGGGCTGCGGGTGCGGGCGGTGGCCGACCGGCAGCAGTACCGGTGTGCCTCGGACAACCTCCTGCTGGCCCGGACCCAGGCCTTCGACGGCGGCCTGAAGAGCGTGGCCGACCTCAAGGGCAAGAAGGTCGCCATCCTGGCCAAGGGCTCGACCACCGAGTACTGGCTGGACCGGGCGCTGGGTGAGGTCGGGCTCAAGCAGTCCGACCTGGGGCAGATTGTCACCCTGAGCTACCCGGACACCGCCAACGCGCTCAAGAGCGGTGCGGTGGACGCCGGCTTCGTGGTGCAGCCGCTGGCGTACCAGCTCATCACCGACGGGCAGGCCAAGCGGGTGCTGGCGATGAACGAGGTGGCCCCGAACCAGGAGCAGGGCCTGATCACCATGTCGCAGGACTTCATCAGCAAGCGGCCCGAGGTCGCGGCCCGGTGGATGGCCGGCTGGCTGGAGGGTGTGCGCTACTACCAGGACCCGGCCAACAAGGACGACGTCATCAAGATCGTGGCCGAGCGGACCAAGGTGCCGGCGGAGACGATCACCAAGCTGTACGGCACCGACCAGTGGCCGTACATGGACCCGAACGGCCGGGTGGACACCGCCACGGTGGTCGCCGAGGACGGCAAGTGGCTGCTCGACAACAAGATCATCGAGAAGCTGCCCGAGGTCGGTGAGTGGCACGACGGTTCCGTCGTCGACGCCGCCCTGAAGATCGTCGGCGAGGTGCCGGTCAACCGCGACTGCGGCAGCGTCCAGAAGCTGGAGTCCTGATGTTTCCCCGTCCGAGCCGGCTGGCCGAGGTGCTGCGCGACGGTGGCGTCGCCCTCGGCAGCCTGACCCTGCTCCAGGAACCGGCGATCGGCGAGATCCTCGGCGCGCTCGGCTACGACTTCCTGGTCGTCGACACCGAGCACGCCGCGGCCGACGAGCAGAGCGTGCTGGCGATGGTCCGGGCGGCCGGCTCGGCGGGGACCACCCCGCTGGTCCGGCTGCGCCGGATCGAGGAGAAGGACCTGCTCTGGTCCCTGGACAGCGGTGCCGGCGGCGTGGTGCTGCCGCTGGTGGAGACCGGCGCGCAGGCCGTCGAGGCGGCCCGGCTGACCCACTACCCGCCGGTCGGCGACCGGACGCTGTGCTCGGCGGCGCGGGCCGCCGGGCACGGCACCGCCCGGGGCGACTTCGACCGCTACCTGACCTGGGCCGGGCAGAACACCACGGTCGTCGCCCTGGTCGAGACCCCCACCGGACTGGCCAACCTCGACGACATCCTCGCCGCCGACCTCGACGTGCTGATGCTCGGCCGGGCCGACCTGTCGGTCAAGCTGGGCCTGGGCTACCAGCCCACCCATCCGGAGGTGGAGAAGCACGCGGTCGACTTCGTCGAGCGGGTCGTCGCCGCCGGCCGGGTCGCCGGCATGCTGGCCTACTCCGCCGAGGAGGCCCGCCGCTGGATCGACCGGGGCGTCCGCTTCGTCGTCTACTCCCAGCCGGAGATGCTGCTCTCCGACGCCTACCGGCGGGCCCGCGACGAGATCCTCGGCGGCACGTCGTGAGCCTGCTGGTGACCGGCGGAGCCAGCGGCATCGGCGCGGCGGTGGTCGCCACCGCCCGCGCCCGGGGCGAGACGGTGCACGTGCTGGACGTCTCCACCGGCGTGGACGCCGCGGACCCGGTCGCGGTCGGCGAGTTCGTCGACGCGATCGGCACCCCGACCCGGGTGGCCCACCTGGCCGGGGTGGTCAGCGCCGGTGGCATCGAACAGACCAGCCTCGCCGAGTGGGAACGCACCCTGCGCAACAACCTCACCGCCGCGTTCGTCGTCAGCCAGGCCGTGGTGCCCCGGATGGCGGCGGCCGGCGGCGGGTCGCTGGTGCTGATGAGCAGCCTCAACGCCCGCGACGGCGGCACCCGGCTGTCGGGCACGGCGTACGCGGCGGCGAAGGCCGGGGTGCTGGGCCTGATGCGCCACCTGGCCGTCGACTTCGGACCGCAGGGGGTACGGGTCAACGCCGTCGCGCCCGGCCCGGTGGCCACCCCGATGCACGACCGGCTCACCGCCGAACAGAAGGCGCGGCTGCGGGCCCGGATGCCGCTGGGCCGGGTCTCCTCGGCACAGGAGATCGCCGACATCGTGCTGTTCCTGCTCTCCGATTCCTGCGCCACGGTCACCGGCGTGACCTTCGATGTGAACGGGGGCAGTCATCTCAGCTAGGTTGCCGGGTACGGGTACCGGTCCGGCACGGGAGGCACAGTGAACAAGCGGGTGACCCTGCGCGATGTCGCCGGCCACTGCGGTGTGCACGTCTCCACGGTCTCCCGGGTGCTACGCGGCGACGACGTCCGGGTCGCCCCGGCGACCGCGGCCCGGATCGTCGCCGCCGCCCGGGAACTGGGCTTCCACCCGGACCGTTGGGCGGCCAGCCTGCGCAGCGGCAAGACCGGGGTGATCGGCGTGCTGGTCCCCCGGATCACCGACATCGTGCTGGCCACCGTCTTCGAGGGCATCGACGCCGCCGCTGCCGCCGCCGGCTACCAGGCGGTGGTCAGCAGCAGCTGGGACGACGACGAGGCGCGGGCGGTGCGCATCCAGCGGTTGATCGGGGAACGGGTGGACGGGCTGATCATCGGCGACGCCCGCCGCAACGATCCGATGCTGGCCCGGCTGGCCGCCGACGGGGTTCCGTTCGTGCTGGTCAGTCGGGCCTCCCGGGGTTTCCCCTCGGTGACCGGCCGGGACCGCCTCGGTGGTCGGCTCGCCGCCGAGCACCTGATCGACGTGGGCTGCCGGCGGCTGGCGGTGATCGCCGGTCCCGGGCACGCCAGCACCTCCGCCGACCGGGTCGCCGGCTTCCTCGCCGCGGCGAAGGCCCGGGGCGTGCCGGTCGACCCCCGGTGGGTCGCACCGTCCACCTTCGACGTCGCCGGTGGGGCGTCGGCGATGGCCGGGCTGCTGGACACCGGCCGCCCCGACGGGGTCTTCGCGGTCAACGACTTCGCCGCGATCGGGGCGATGGGCACCCTGCGCGACCACGGCCTGCGGGTCGGTCGGGAGGTGGCGGTGGTCGGCTACAACGACATCGACGTGGACGCCCAACTCCTGGTGCCGCTCACCTCGATCCGTACCCCGCTGCGGGACATGGGCTCGCAGGCCCTGCACGCCCTGCTCACCCTGCTCGGCTCGGGCAGCACCACGTCGGTACGGCTGGACCCGGAACTGATCGTCCGGGCGACCACCGCCGACTTCTCCCCCGGGGCCACGGAGCCGGTGGCGCGTACCGTCGCGCTGCCCGAGGTGCCCCACGGAGAACACCTACGAGGGCACTCCGCAGGCGCGGTGTTCACCCCGGTGAACTGACGCCCGGCCGACCCGGTCCTGCGGCCCCCCGCCGCACGGCCGGTGCCGGCAGGGCGGGCGGGGCGCGGAGGTCGCCACGCCCCGCCGCCCGGCCGGTCAGGCCCGGCGGTGGTGCATCGCCAGGCGCAGCAGCAGGAACCGCAGCGCCGTCGCGGCCAGGTTCGCGACCACCAGCACGGCCAGTTCGACCGGCCGGGACGGGGTGCCGACCGCGTGCAGGGCGGCGAGCGCGCCGCTGGTCAACGCCAGGCCGAGGGCGAAGGCGAGCAACCCCTGCAGGTGGTGCCGGCCGGCGGCCCGCCGGCCGGTGATGCCGAAGGTGAGCCGGCGGTTCGCCGCCGTGTTGCCCACCGCCGTCACCAACAGCGCCAGCAGGTTCGCCGGTTGCGCGCCGAGCATCCCCCGGGTCGCCACGAACAGCACCAGGTACGCCACCGTGCTGACCACGCCGACCAGGGCGAACCGGGCCAGCTGGCCGGGCAGCCCGGCCGGCACCCGCGCCGGTGCGGCGGCCAGCGGTGCCCGGCCCCACTGGGCGCGCAGCGCGGCCAGCGGCAACGCCCCGGTGACCAGGGCCCGCCCCAGCCGGCCGATGCCGCGCAGGTCGGCCAGGGCGGTGGCCACGATGTCGACCCGGCTGTCCGGGTCGTCGACCCAGTCCACCGGCACCTCGTGGATGCGCAGTCCGGCGCGCTGGGCGAGCACCAGCAGCTCGGTGTCGAAGAACCAACCGGTGTCCTGCACCAGCGGCAGCAGCTCCCGGGCCACGTCGGCGCGGATGGCCTTGAAGCCGCACTGCGCGTCGGAGAACCGGGCGGCGAGAGCGCCCCGCAGCAGCAGGTTGTAGGCCCGGGAGATCACCTCCCGTTTGGCGCCCCGCACCACCCGGGAGGTCCGGGCCAGCCGGGTGCCGATGGCGAGGTCCGAGTGGCCGGAGATGAGCGGGGCGACCAGCGGCAACAACGCGGCCAGGTCGGTCGACAGGTCCACGTCCATGTACGCCAGCACCGGGGCGTCCGACGCCGACCAGGCGACCCGCAGGGCCCGGCCGCGTCCCTTGGCGGTCAGGTGCCGTACCTCGACGTGCGGGAGTTCGGCGGCGAGCGCCTCGGCCACGGCGAGGGTGCCGTCGACGCTGGCGTTGTCCGCCACGGTGATCCGGAACGGGTACGGGAAGTGCGCACTGAGGTGCTGGTGCAGCCGACGTACGCAGGGACCGAGGTCGGCCTCCTCGTTGTAGACCGGCACCACCACGTCGAGCACGGCGGTCGGCGTGCCGGTCCGGGTTTCGACGGCGGGCCGGGGGCTGCCGATCGTGGTCATCACTGTGCCTCCTGTCCGGCGCTGGTCAGGTCGTAGACGGTGACTCCGTCGACGGTCTGCGCGGTGAAGTTCTCGGTGACCCAGGTGGTGATCTCCTGGGAGGCGGAGCTGCCGCCGTTGGCCCGGAAGCCACTCCCGCCGATGAAGTAGTGGATCTTCCCGGCCGCCACGTACTCCTGGAACCGGGCCAGGGTGGGCGACGGGTCACTGCCGTTGAAGCCGCCGACCGCCATCACCGGACGGCCGGTGGCGAGCTGGTAGCCGGAAGCGTTGTTGGAGCCGACGGTCGCCGCCATCCAGGTGTAGTCGTCGGCGTCGGCCGTCAACAGCGCCTTCAGCGCGGCGCTCGGCTCCCGGGAGTCGAGCAGGCCGCCCATCCCGCCGGCCATGCGTCCCTGGCCACCCCCGGTACGCCCACCGTCCTGACCGGTACCACTGTTCGGCCCGGTGCCGCCGTCCTGACCGGTGCCGCCGTCCTGACCGGTGCCGCCGTCCTGACCGGTGCCGCCGTCCTGGCCGGTGCCGCCGGGGAGGCCGGGGAACTGGCCGGTGCCGCCGTTGGCGGTACCGCCGGGGAAGCCGGGGGGCTGACCGTTCCGACCGGTGCCGCCGTCCCGGTTGCCGCCCGGGAAGCCACCACCGGGGAACTCCATGCCGTCGCCCATCCGGCCACCGGGCCCGCCACGACCCGGGCCGAAGCCGCCCTGCACGGCCGGGCCGGCGGTCGGGATGGCCCCGGTGTGCGGGGTGCCGGCGGTCTGCGCCGCGTACGCCGCCGGGCCGGCCAGCGCGACCGACGCGCCCAGCACCAGCACCACCGGCACCAGACGCCGGGGCAGCCGCCGGGTGAGCAGGATCAGCACCGCCACGGCGAGCCCGCCGACCAGCACGGCCGGCCGTAGCCAGGGCTGGAAGTCGGCGCTGCGGCCCAGCAGCCGCCACGACCACCAGGCGGTCACCGCCAGGGTGACGGCGAGGGTGACGGTGGCGAACCACCCCCGCCACCGCAGCGACCGGCGACCACCGGTCACCGGTGCGGTCACGGGGGCCGTCGCGGCGTCGACACCCGGGGCGGCGGTCGGCGCGGTGGGCACCGCGGAACCGGTGACCGGGGTGACGGTTCCGGCGGCGGCCCGGCGTTCCCGCCAGAGCAGGACGGTGCCGATGCCGACCAGCGCGCCGACCGCCGGGGCCAGGGCCACGGTGTAGTAGGCGTGGAAGATGCCGGACATGAAGCTGAAGATCAGCCCGGTGACCAGCAGCCAGCCGCCCCACAGCAGCAGCCCGGCGCGACGGCGGTCCGTGCGCGCCGCCCGACCCGCCAGCACCAGGCCGGCGACGAGCAGGATCAGCGCGGCCGGCAGCAGCCAGGAGATCTGGCCGCCGACCTCGGTGTCGAACATCCGCAGCCAGCCGGTCTGTCCGGAGAACGGCCCACCGCCGCCGCCCATCCGGCCACCGCCGACGCTGCCCTCCTCGTCACCGGTGATCCGGCCGAGACCGTTGTAGCCGAGGGTCAGCTCCAGGATGCTGTTGTTCTGCGAACCGCCGATGTACGGGCGGGCGCTGGCCGGGACCAGCTCCACGGTGGCCACCCACCAGCCGGCGGCGACGACCAGGCCCAGGCCGGCCAGCAGCAGCTGCCGGATCCGCCGCCAGAAGCCGGTCGGCGCGGCCAGCAGGTAGACCCCGGCGAAGACCGGGATCACCAGGAACGCCTGGAGCATCTTGGTGAGGAAGCCGAAGCCGACCAGCACCCCGACCAGCACGATCCACCGGGTGCTGGCCGTCTCCACCGCCCGGACCGTGGCGTACGCCCCGAGCACCAGCAACAGGACCAGCAGCGCGTCCGGATTGTTGAACCGGAACATCAGGGTGGCGACCGGGGTGAGCGCCAGGACCGTCCCGGCGATCAGGCCGGCGGCCGGGCCGTACCAGCGGCGGACGGTGGCGTACAGGACGCCGACCGAGGCGACGCCGAGCAGCGCCTGTGGCACCAGGATCGCCCAGCTGTTCAGCCCGAAGATGCGTACCGACAGGGCCATCAGCCACAGCGCGGCCGGCGTTTTGTCGACGGTGATCGAGTTGGCCGCGTCGGAGGAGCCGTAGAAGAACGCCTTCCAGCTCTCGGAGCCGGCCTGCACCGCCGCCGAGTAGAACGAGTTCGCCCAGCCGGACTCCCCCAGGCCCCACAAGTAGAGCAGGCCGGTGCCGAGCAGCAGCACCGCCAGCGCGGGTCTCACCCAGCGCGGGTCACGTCGTGGTGGGGCGTCGTCTGCGCCCGGGTGGACCGACGCCGACCGGGCCGGCGGTACGGTCGCGGCGTCGGGCTGGCCCGACGGCGGTGCGGTCGCGGCGTCCGGCGCGCTGGCCGGCGTCGTCAGCAGGCTCTCGGTTCTGTCCATGCGGCCAGCCTGGCCGGGCCGGTTGGGTCGCTCCCGTGCCCTGGCTATGCGTTGGCTGTGGAATCCGGCGGCCCCGCTGCGCCGGCCTCCGGCAACGCGGGGGCGGCGGAATGACGCGACGAGGGCGCGGCGGAATACGGCGGCGTGGACGGGTCGGCGTCCCGCGGTGCGGGCCCGGTGGAGTCCGGCAACCGCACGGTGAAGACGGTGCGGCCCGGTCGGCTCTCCAGGGCGACGGTGCCGTGGTGGGCCTCCACCACGGCGGCCACGATGGCCAGGCCCAGGCCGGTGCTGCCGTGTTCCCGGGACCGCGAGCTGTCGCCCCGGGCGAACCGTTCGAAGACCTCGTCGCGCAGCTCCGCCGGCACCCCCGGGCCGTCGTCGGTGACGCTGATCTCCACTGCCCCGGGCACCGGGGCGAGCCGGGTGGTGACGGTGCTGCCGGGTGGGGTGTGCACCCGGGCGTTGGCCAGCAGGTTCGCCACCACCTGGTGCAGCCGGACGGCGTCGCCGGGCACCTCCACCGCCTCGTCGGGCAGGTCGAGCTGCCACCGGTGTTCGGGACCGGCCACGTGCGCGTCGCTGACCGCGTCGACCACCAGGGCGGTCAGGTCGACCGGCCCGGTGGCCAGCGGCCGGCCGGAGTCCAGCCGGGCCAGCAGCAGCAGGTCGTCGACGAGGCTGGTCATCCGGGTGCTGGCGGATTCGACCCGGCGCAGCGCGTGGGCCACGTCCGGGGGCACCCGGTCGCGGCCCCGCCGGGCCACCTCGGCGTAGCCCCGGATCGCGGCCAGCGGGGTACGCAGCTCGTGCGAGGCGTCGGCGACGAACTGGCGTACCCGGGTCTCGCTGGCCTGGCGGGCGGCGAGCGCGGCGGCGACGTGACCCAGCATCCGGTTCAGCGCCGCGCCCACCTGGCCCACCTCGGTACGCGGATCGGTGTCGGCGGCGGGCACCCGTACCGACAGGGCCACCTCGCCCCGGTCCAGCGGCAGCTCGGCGACCCGCCCCGCGGTGGCCGCCACCCGGTTCAGCGGGCGCAGCGTGGCCCGGACGATCAACGCGCCCAGGCTGCCGGCGACGAGCAGTCCGGCGGCGGCGACGCCCGCCTGGGCGACGACCATCCACCAGACGGTCTCCTGCACGAGACTCAGCGGGATGGCGAAGACCAGGATGTCGCCGCCGGGAACCTGGCGGGCCACCGCCCGGTAGTCGCCCCGCTCGCCGAGGTCGACGGTGTGCGGCCTGCTGTCGGCGGGCAACCTGGTCAGCGGGGCGACGTCGGCGGCGGTGAGCGCCTCGGTCGTGCCGGAGGCGCTGCGGATGCGGGCCGAGGGCTGCTCCTGCGGGATGATCCGCATCCCGATCGAGCCGACCGGGTAGGTCGGTGGCGGGTCGGGTTGCCCCTGCCGGCCGCTGGCCTGGTCGAGGGGGCGGGGCTGGCCCGGGGTCCGGTCCCAGGGCAGCCGGGTGTCGAATCGGCGGTTGTCCCCGACGAGCTGGGTGTCGACCTGGGTGATCAGGAAGTGCCGCAGCGCGACGGTGGTCAGCCCGCCGATGCCGACGCTGACCAGCGCCAGCAGCGCGACCACGGTGAGCACCAGCCGGCGACGCAGTGACCAGCCCGCCAACCGGTGAGCCAGCCGGCGGCGGAGGCGACCGACCGGGTCACGGCGCGGGCTTGAGGACATAGCCGGCGCCGCGCAGGGTGTGGATCATCGGCGCGCGTCCCACGTCGATCTTCTTGCGCAGGTACGAGATGTACAGCTCGACGACGTTGGCCTGCCCGCCGAAGTCGTAGTTCCACACCCGGTCCAGGATCTGCGCCTTGCTGAGCACCCGACGCGGGTTGCGCATCAGGTAGCGCAGCAGTTCGAACTCGGTGGCGGTCAGGGTGATCAGATCGTCGCCCCGGCGTACCTCGTGGCTGTCCTCGTCGAGGGTGAGGTCGCCGACGGTGAGCACGGCCTCGTCCCGGGCGGTCACCGCGAAGCCGGTACGCCGCAGCAGGGCGCGCAGCCGGGCGATGACCTCCTCCAGGCTGAACGGCTTGGTGACGTAGTCGTCGCCGCCGACGGTAAGCCCGGCGATGCGTTCCTCGACCGCGTCGCGGGCGGTCAGGAAGAGCACCGGCACGGTCGGGGTGTGCTCGCGCAACCGGCGCAGCACCTGGAAGCCGTCCAGGTCGGGGAGCATCACGTCGAGCACCACCGCGTCGGGCTGGAACTGGCGGGCCGCGCTCAGCGCCGCCATCCCGTTGCCCGCGCTGCGCACCTGCCAGCCCTCGTAGCGCAGCGCCATCGACAGCAGGTCGGTCAGGGTGGGTTCGTCGTCGACCACCAGCACCCGGACGGGTTCGCCGTCCGGGCGGCGCAACTCGATCCGGTGCGGTGCGGTCTGCCCCTCGGTCACCATGCCCCCATCGTGGGACCGGTTACTGGCGCTGCCCTGTGCCCATCCTGTGCGCCCGCTGTGCGCGCGGCCCCACTCGACCGTACCCGGCCGGGCGGGGCCGGGGGGCGGTTCCCCGGATCGCACCCGGCCACCGACGGGCCGGTACGGCGGGCGGCTACTGGCTCATACCGGTCGGGTAGGTGTGCACGAAGGACATCGTCCAGTGGTCGTCGCCGGCCGGCTGGTCCCGCTGGTAGAGGTGGTCGGGGCCGCCCCCGCCGGGGGCCGGTGGGGCGTCCGGGTGGCGCAGCACCCAGCGGGCGGGCGGCGTCCCGGCCGGGTCGGCCGGCAGAACACGGACCAGGTCGTGGGCCGGCCCGCCGACGAAGCGTACGGTCACCTCGCCCATCGGGGCCTCCCTCCGGCCGGCGGTCGCGGGCCACTGACGGCAAGCTACCGCACCCGGGGCCCGGCCGGGGTGGCTCGACCGGGTCCACCCGGGTCCGGAGCCCAGCGGGCACGGTTTGCCCAGCGCAGCGGCCGGGTACCGGCTCGACAGCGCCATCGCCACCCCGGCGACGCGGTCGGCATGGACGGGAGCGGGTCGATGAGGACGCTGGCCGGGCGGTACCAGCTCGAACAGCGCATCGGCATGGGTGGGATGTCGGAGGTCTGGCGGGCCCACGACGTCGTGCTGGACCGGCCGGTCGCGGTGAAGCTGATGTCCCCCGCCCACCGGGGTGAGCAGACCTCGGTCGAACGGATCAGGGCCGAGGCCCGGTCCGCCGCCCGGCTGGTGCACCCGAACGTCGCCAGCGTGCACGACTTCGGCACCTCGACGCCCCTGCCCGGCCGGGAGCTGCCGTACATCGTGATGGAGCTGGTGGAGGGCGAGACCCTCGCCGCGCACCTGCGGGCCGGCCCGCTGGACTGGCGGATCGCGGTCCGGGTCTGCGCCGAGGTGGCCGCCGCGCTCGCCGCGGCGCACGCCCACGGGATCGTGCACCGCGACGTCAAGCCCGCCAACGTGATGCTCACCCCGTCGGGGGCGAAGGTGCTCGACTTCGGTATCGCCACCCCGGCCGGAGCGCCCGACCACAGCCCGGACGGCATGCTGGTGGGGACCCCGGCGTACCTGGCGCCGGAGCAGTTCGACAGGCAGCCGGCCACCCCTGCCGCCGACATGTACGCCCTCGGTGTCCTGCTCTACTACTGCCTCACCGGACGACTGCCGTACGCGGCGGGGACCACCGCCACCCAGCTGGTCGGGTCCCGCCGCAAGATCACGCCGGAGCCGCTGCCGCCGGTCGCGGGGCTGCCGCCCGAGGTGGCCGACCTGTGCCGGCGCTGCCTCGCCGACGACCCGCGCGAGCGGCCCACCAGTCTGGTGGCGGCCCTGGAGCTGGCGGAGGTGGTCGACGCCCGGGTCTACGTGCCGATGCTGGCCTCGGTGCCCCGGCCCCGCGCCGCGCCGGTGTCGCCGTGGACCGAACGGGCGGCGGCCGAGGCGACCGAGGCGGTAGCGGTGCCCGACTGGTCCCGGACCGGACAGGTCTGATCCCGGCCGTCGGCGTGTCCCGGGCGTTTCACCCGTTCGTGGCCGGGAACCCGGCCGACGGATGAGGGGGGAACGCGATGCCGGATCCGAGTTCCTGGCTGCACGAGGCCAGCGCGACCGCCACGGGCGGGCACGTACGCACCGACGACGGCGAACTGTCCACCGCGCTGGCGTCGCCGCTCGCACCGCACTGCACCGGGTTGACCCCGGAGCAGCTGCTGGCCGCCGCCTTCGCCTCCTGCCTGCACCACGCGGCGGTCGAGGCGGCCGGGGAGATCACCGACGAGGCGCACACGGTACAGGTGACCGCCGAGGCGAAGCTGGGGCGCGACGACGACGGCCGATACCGGGCCGACGTGCACGCCAGCATCTCCTCGGCCGGGTTGAGCCGGGAGCAGTTGGCCGAGCTGGTCGCGTACGCCGACCGGCTGTGGCCGTTCTCCAGCGACGACAGCAGCCGGCACCGGCTGACGGTGAGCGCGGCCGAGAACGGCAGGCACTGAACCGGCGGATCCCGCCACGTCCGGGTGAGCCGGTCCCATCGGGTCGGCGGAACCGGCTCACCCGTTCGGCGGAGGCCCGTCCGGCGGCACCGCCAGGGCCGCTGCCCGCCCGGTTCCTACGTACTTCGACGGTCAGGACCGACAAGTACCGCCTAACCGTTTCGCGGCTTTGGTAAGGCGATACGGGGAATATCCGGGCGGATTCCGGCTGATTGTGGCGTAGGCCACCCATACCGCCGCCGGTCTGCGGCCGAAACCTCTCTAACCTCGTCGGGTGCACCCCGACGAGACCGCTGCGCGGCAACCGCCCCGGAACCGCCCGACCACCCCTTCGACCCCGGTGGCCTCGGACGAACGGAGGATCGGCCGGCACCGCGCACCGGAGCCGCCCCGCCGGGGTGCCCGTGCCGCGCTCGCCTCGACCCCCGCCCGGATCGCCCTCGTCGGGGGTGTGACCTGCTGCCTGGGGCTCGTCGCGCTGGCCGGGACGCACCGGGTCGACAGGCAGCCCCGGCCGGTGCAGGAGGTGCTGGCCGACCGGGCCACCGACGAGCAGCGGGCCTCCCGGGCCCGGGAGCGCACCGCCCTGCCGTCAGGCACCCCCACCTCCGCCGACCCCGCCCCGTCGGCGAGCCGCACCGCCACACCGAAACCCCAGCGGCCGGCCCGGCCCCGCCCGGTCGCCGGGCTCACCCCGCTACAGATGGCCAACGCCCAGGTGATCGTCGAGGTCGGCGTCGAGCTGGGGGTGCCGCGCCGGGGCCTGGTGGTCGCCGTCGCCACCGCGATGCAGGAGAGCGACCTGCACAACCTCGCCAGCGACGTGCTGCCCGAGTCGTACGAGCACCCGCACCAGGGCAGCGGTTCGGACCACGACTCGGTGGGCCTGTTCCAGCAGCGCCCGAGCAGCGGCTGGGGCACGGTCGCCGAGTTGATGCGCCCCGCCTACGCGGCACGGGCGTTCTACTCCGCGCTGGCCGAGATCCCCGGCTGGCGGCAGCTCAGCATCACCGCCGCCGCGCAGGCCGTGCAGATCTCCGCCTACCCGGGTGCGTACGCGCGGCACGAGGACCGGGCCACCACCGTGGTCGACGCGCTGACCTGACCCGGCCCTGTCGGCACCGCGGGTCGGGCGGCGGCGGGGCCGGGCCACGGCCGGCAGGGTGTCCGGTCAGGCGACCCGGGTGCCCGGCTCCGGCTGGTCGACAGTCACCTCGTCGGTGCCGGTGGCGACCCGGGTGGCCGGCACACCCCCGGCGGCTGCGGTCGGGGTGTCGACCGGCACCGGGTCGACGCTCAGCCCGGTCAGGATCTGGTCGACCCGGGCCGCCCGGTGCCGCCGTTCGTGCAGCGACGCCTCGAACTCGCGGCGGGCCTGCACCGCCTCGACGTACACCCGCTCGCGCAACTGCCGGGCCTCCTCCCGGGCGGCGTCCAGCTCGGCGCGGGCGCGGGCCAGCAGCTCGTCGGCCGCCGGCCGGGCCGCGCCCCGGTCGGCGTCGACCCGCCGCCGGTCGACCAGCGCCAGGAGCAGGGTGGTCTCCTGGCGGATCTGGTCCCAGTCCCGCCCCGCGTCGGCGATCACCTCCGCCCGCGCGGCGAGGCGGGTCAACCGGACTCCGAGCTCGTCCAGGCAGGAATCGACCTGACGCCGGTCGTAGCCGGACTCAACGACGGAGAACCTCATACGTGTCGCCCCCCAGGAAGCTGGTACGTCTGTCCCAGCTCGATCCTCGCGCCAGCCGACGACCCCCGGGGCGGTTCGAGAAAAATGTTCAGCAATTGCGGGGCGGCTCCCGAGACCGTCGTCCGGGGGACGCCCCGGGCTGCTCAGGAACGCTTCGGCAGCACCACGACCCGACCGAAGAACTCGTCGATCCGGCGTACGACGTCGTTGAAGTCGTCCAGGTCGATCGGTTTGGTGACGTAGGCGTTGGCCTGGAGGCTGTAGCTGCCCACGATGTCGGTGTCCGCGTTGGAGGTGGTCAGCACCACGATCGGGATGGTGCGCAGGTCGTCGTCCTGCTTCACCTCGCCGAGGACCTGCCGCCCGTCCATCCGGGGCATGTTCAGGTCGAGCAGGATCACGTCGGGTCGCCGGGCGTCGACGTGCCGCCCCTGCTGCCGCAGGAACTCCATCGCCTCCTGACCGTCACCGACCACGTCGATGACCTTGGCGATGCCGGAGTCCGCCAGGGCTTCCTCGATCATCAGCACGTCACCCGGGTCGTCGTCGACCACCAGGATGCGGACGGGGTTCGTGGCGCCTCGGTCCATGGGTCCAACCTGTCTGTGTCGGCGAGCGGGGGACGACGGTCTCGGTACCCCGTTGGCGGCCCGACCGAACGCGGTCACCCGCGGCGCGGGAACTGCGCGGTCAGCCGCTGGCGGGGAAATTTAACCCATCAACGGGTGGACGGCGACCGCGGGTCGGCGGTGTCGGGCTGAAAGAGCAGCACGTCGGCCAGGCCGGTGATCTGGAGGACCCGGTCCACCCGGCCGGTCGCCCCGCACAGCCGCAGCCAGCCACCCCGGGCGGCAGCGAGATTGTCCCCCCGGACGAAGGCCGCGATGCCTGTGGAATCGCAGAAGGTCAGCTCGGTGAGGTCGAGCAGCAGGTGCCGCTCACCGTCCGCGGCGAGCCGGTCGATCTCGGTGTTGAGTGCCCCGGCCGAGCTGAGGTCCAGCTCGCCGGCGAGCCGCAGACACACGCCGCCGTCGCCCCGCCCGGCATGCGTCACGGTGAAGGTCAACGTCGTCCCTCTCGCTCCCACCACAGGCAGACCCTTGCAGTGCAGCAAGTATACGCAGCGTTCCCCGGGGGGCCCGCGCGGCGCGTCAGTGCCGTACCCCGCCGGACGCCACGGTCGCCGCCGTGCCGAGCGCCAGGAACCGCGCCGCCCGGGGGAAGTCACGCAGGACGCGCCCGTAGTGACCCAGGGTGTCGGCGACCGACCCGGCCGGCACCCCCCGGCTGGTCAGGATCGACACCAGCCACGACACGAAGTCGGTGAACAGCGCCGCGTCGTCGACGTAGACGGCGGCGGCCAGGAAGTCCACGATGTATCCCAGATCGCCCGTCGTGGCGTCCCACTGCGCCGGGGTGTAGTCCACGACCGACGGCACCCGGGCCCGCAGGTCCGCCACCGCCGAGTCGATCAGCTCACCGCGCCGCTTCACCAGGCTGGCGTACTCGTCGTCGGCGAGATGGGCGAGGTCCGCCGGGGGCACCCGGCGCAGGGCCCGCTCGTCGGCGACCAGGTCGGCCGCGCCCGGGGCGTCCGGAGCCCAGGCGACCCCGAGCCGCCGGGCCCACCGGCCGTCCAGGCCGAACCCACGCCCACCGACCACCACGGGTACGTCCGAACGCCGGCACGCCTCGACCATCCGGTGCGCCTGCGGCAACCGCATCGGCAGGGCGCAGGCCAACGCGACCGCGTGCGCGTCGTGCCGGTGCAGGTACGACACCAGGTGGGCGGCCGGCACACTGGCGCCCAGGAAGGTCACCTGCCAGCCGCGCAGCCGCAGCACCTCGGCGACCAGCCGGGGCGGCAGGGCGTGCCACTCACCGTCCATGCAGGCCACCACGATCCGTCCCCGGGTCGGACGTGGAGCGGCGTACCCGGCGACCGCCGCCACCGCCCGTTCGCTGATGTGCGTCGCGGCGTGCTCCTGCGCCACGCTCCACTCGTTGCGGGCCCACCGCTCGCCCACCTCGGACTGGGCCGGGGCGACCAGGTCGAGCAGCACCCGCTCCGCCGGTACGCCGGCGTCGAGCAGCCCGGTGACCACCTCGATCGCGCCGTACTCGTCCGCCTCCTCCAGGCAGGCGAGGAAGTCGCCGAAGGCCCGGTACGGGTCGGCGGGGACGGTCACGGTCGGGACGTCCTCTCCCCGGCCGGGTCCGGCACGGCCGGCACGGAGTGCAGGTGCCGCCGGGAGCGGCCACCCGGTCCGGTGGCCCGCAGCGCGAGCACCGCGATGTCGTCGTGGTCGCCGTGCGCCAGCCAGTCGCAGGTGACCTGCTCGACCCGCTCGGCGAGCGCTGCGGCGGGCATCCGGTGACACCCGGTGACCACGTGGACCAGCCGGTCCTGACCGAACTGCTCGTCGCCGCGCCGACCGCCCCGGGCCTCGGTGACCCCGTCGCTGTAGAGCAGGCAGGTCTCCCCCATCGCCAGCCGGACGGTGACCTCGCCGATGCGGGGGTCGGGCACCACGCCGATCAGCATGCCGCTCAGCGGTACCGTCTCCACCTCGCCGCCGTCGCGCAGCACCAGCGGCGGCAGGTGCCCACCACCGGCCAGGGTCAGCAACAGTCCGCCGTCGCGGTGCGGACGCACCACCCCGAGCACCATGGTGGCGAACCGGCCCTGCCCGTGCGCCTGGGTGGTCTCCAGCAGGGCGTCGTTGAGCAGCTTGAGCAGCCGGCCGGGCCGCGACTCGACCCGGTAGAGCGCCTGCAGACACTGGCGGAGCTGGCCGGTGAAGACCGCCGCCTCCACCCCCTTGCCGGAGACGTCACCGAGGAAGAACACCGCACCGCCGTCGGCCAGCCGGTGCGCGCCGTAGAAGTCGCCGCCGATCCGCAGGCTCGCCTGGGAGGGCCGGTACGCCGTGCCCCACTGCACCCCGGCCACCTCGGCCGGTTCCACCGGCACCAGGCTGGCCTGCAGGGTGTCGGCCACCTCGGCCTGGTTGCGGTAGAGCACCGCGGTGGTGAGCGCCGCGCCGGCCCGGGCGGCGAAGGCCCGCACCAGCTCCACGTCCGCGTCGTCATACCAGCGGGTACGCCGGGCCACCAGCAGCACACCCGCCGGGGCGTCCCGGCCGGGCAGCGGAACCACCCGGGCGGTCACCTCGCGGGCGCTGAGCCCCGGCAGCCAGCCGGCCTCGACCGCCTGGTCGGCCAGCCAGTCCACGGTGTGCGGCTCCACACCGGACAACCCCTCGACGATCGCCGGGGGCAGTGTGGCGGCGGGCAGCATGCCGCTGTCCACCGTGGGCGACTCGTCGTCGGCCCGGGTCGCCCGCCACCAGCGGGCCCGCCCGGAGCGGGGGGCCAGCACCAGCACCGCCACCTCGGCCAGGGTGGGCACCGTGAGCCGGACCACGGCGGCGGCGGCCCGGTCCGGATGCAGCGGGTTGCCCAGTTTCTCGCCGACCACGGCGAGGAAGGCCGACCGGGCCCGCTCGGCGAGCAGCGCGTCGGCCCGGGAGACGATGTCGGTGACGTCCTCGACGTACAGGCAGCTGCGGGAGCCGGACAGCGGCACCCGGCGGATGCGCAGCCGCCGGCCGTGGTGCCCGAACCCGTCGGGCTCGGCGGCGGCTGCGGTCAGCACGGCGAGACCGGCGGCGGACAGCGGACGGCCGGGGGTCACCTCGGGCAGCAGCCGCCCGGCGACCGGGCTGACGTGCCGGACCACCCCGTCGGCGTCGCAGACGACCAGGCCCTCCCGGAAGTGTTCGACGACCTCGGGCCAGGCCGGGTCGACGCGGTCCGGGTCGGCCCGGACGGGGTCGGGGCCGCTCCGGTCGGGGGCCAACGGCGGCAGCCCGACGGACCGCGCCGCGGCCCGACCGGCACTCGGCGTGGAGATCCGTCCGTCGCCCGGCTCGAAGCCCCTGACGTCGGCAGCACTCACCAGCTGAGCCCCACTCCCCCTGTCGCCATCCGGCACATCCCGGATGTAGGTCGTATGTTCCAATCTGTTCCGCTCAGCCTACGCCGGAACGCGGGCACCGCCACCGCACGGCGTCCTGCGCGCACGCGCACCCCTGCGGACCCACCGGCGGGTTGTTACGATCCGGCGTAGTCCGGCCCGACCGTCGGCCCTGCGGAAAGGCGTGCTGTGGTGCCCCCTGGAAGGAAACCCGAGACCGCCCCGTTGACGATGTCGGTGGACCGTTCCGACCCCGCGACGCCGGTCCTGTCGGTCGGCGGTGAGCTGGCCTACGCCACCTCCCGACCGGTGCGGGTGGAGGTGGACCGGCTGCTGGTGGAGCGCCCTGCGGTGGTCGTCTTCGACTTCTCCGGGCTGACCTTCATCGACAGCACCGGCCTGTCGGTCATCGTGCACGCCTGGCGGGAGGGGCAACGGGTCGGGACGCTGGTCCGGCTGCGGGCCGTCCCCCGCTTCCTGACCACCATCCTCGACATGACCGGGGTCACCGGCCTGCTGGCCCGTCAGGTGCCGCCGCAGTCCGCCCCCGCGCCGCAGCACCGGGCCGCGTCCGCCTGAACCGGTCACCGGGCGCAGAAACCGGGGCTGCGCACTCGTGGCGGGCCTGCGGGGGGACCGCGCCGGGCGAACCCCGGCGTTTCCCGATCACCTGATGCTGGGAACATGGGGGCATGCGCCCGCAGCTTCTGACCATCGAGGTGACCCGGCCCGACGCCGGCACCGCCCGGCTGCGGCTGACCGGCGACCTCGACTTTGACACCGCGCCGGAGCTGGTCGAGGCGGCGGCCAGGGTCCGCGCGGACGGTCACCGCGCGCTGGTCATCGATCTCAGCGGGGTCGGCCTGTGCGACTCGTCGGGGCTGAGCGCGTTCGTGGTGCTGCGCCAGGGTGGGGCCGGCCCGGTCCGGCTGACCGGCGTCAACGCCCGGCTCCAGCAACTGCTCGACCGCACCGGCCTGGCCGAGTTGCTGGCGGGGCAGGAGCAGCCGGCGGCCGGCGCCGTCGACGACGTCCCCGAGGTGGGCTGAACCGTCCGGCTGCAGTGGCCCCCGACCCTGGGACCAGGGGCCGGGGGCCGGGAGGAGGGCCCGGGCGGCTCGCCGTCACGCGCTGACGGCGGCCTCCTGCGCCTCGACTGCCGGTTGCCGGCGCGGCCCGGTCGACCGGGGCGCGGCGGACGACGGGGGTTCGACGTCCTCCGGAGGACCGGAATCGGGCAGTTGGAACAGGTACCTGACGAATCCCCCACCCGACTCGTTGTGCTCCGCCCCGGGCCACTGCCCGGCGCAGTCCATCCCCACCACCTCGCGGCCCGAGCCGTCGGCCTCCTCCACCAGCGCCCAGAGGCTCACCGGGTAGCACCGGGTCACCTCGGGGCCGACCTGCCAGCGGGAGTACCAGCCGGGACGGGCCGGGACGATCTCCACGATCCTCTTCATGACGACCTACCCTTCCGCGTTCCTCGGAAGACCTCCGGTCGCCCCGATGGTCCGTCCCGGGCGGGTGAGCACTCCTCACCCCACGGGAGTGAAGCCGGGCCCCGGGCGTACCGGGGCCGTCCGGCCGGCACCGGCTCAGCGGGTGCGCACCGGCACCTCGGGTGAGGAACTCTCCAGCGGCACGGCGTGGGCCGGGACCAGGCCGAGCTGCGTCGCCGGGCGGGGCAGCGCGGCGTCGAGCACCCAGTCGGCGCTCACCCGCGCCCGGTTGCCCGGCATCGCCAGCAGGTGGTAGCCCCGGGTGACCGCCTTGGCGGCCAACCCCGACAGCGACACCTTCAGCGGGTTCGCCGCCGCGTCCTTTCCGCCCAGGTCGACCACCCAGCCCAGGTCGTGGTGCTGGTACGGGCGACGCCTGCCGTGCCCGTAGGAGGCGGCGATGTTGTGTGCCGCGAGCTTGCCCTGCCGCTGGGCGTGCTGGGCGGTCATCGTGCAGAGCTGCCCGGGGCGGGTCAGGTCCGGCACGGCGGCGGCGTCGCCGCAGGCGTACACCTCGGGGAAGCCGGGGACGTTGAGGTACTCGTCGACCACCAGCCGGCCCTTCTCGGTACGCAGGCCCAACTCGGCCACGAACGGGTCGGGGCGGACCCCGACGCACCAGGCCAGCGTGCAGGTCGGGACGTACCCGCCGTCGGTGAGGTGCACCCCGTCGGCGGTGGCCTCGGCGACCGAGGTGCCCATCCGGACGTCGACCCCCCGGCGGCGCAGCACCCGGTCGGCGGTGCGCGACATCCGTTCGTCCAGTTCCGGCAGCACCCGGGGGGCGACGTCCAGCAGCATCCACCGGGGCCGGACGGTCAACCGGGGACGTTGGGCGTGCAACGCGTCGGTGAAGAGCTGCCCGTGCGCGGCGACCTCGGTGCCGGTGTACCCCGCGCCCACCACCACGAAGGTGGCGCGGGCCTGCTGCTCGGCCGGGTCCTGCGCCTGCTCGGCCAGCTCGATCTGGCGGACCACGTGGTCGTGCAGGTAGACCGCCTCGGGCAGGCCCCGGAAACCGTGGGCGTACTCGGTCACACCGGGGATGGGCAGCAGTTTGTTGACGCTGCCGACGCAGAGCACCAGCCGGTCGTAGGCGAGCTGACCCCGCTCCCCCTCCGGGTTGGTGAAACCGACCCAGCGGTGGCGCAGGTCGACCCGGTCGGCCTCGCCGACGACCACCCGGACCCCGGGCAGGGTGCCGGTCAGCGGGACCGAGATCCGGGTGGGCTCGACCACCCCGGCGGCCACCTCGGGCAACAGCGGCAGGTAGAGGAAGTAGTCGGTCGAGTTCAGCAGCACGATCTCGGCCCGCCCGCCGGCCAGCCGACGCAACGTCTTCGCCGCGTGGTAACCGGCGAAACCGGCCCCCACGATCACCACCCGAGGTTTCGTCATGTCCGCTCCCTTCCCGGCGGTCCGCACGACAAACGTGTCGGACGCCCCGGCACCCGCGCGCCGGGGCGGGCGGCGGGCGACCCGGGGGCCACCGTCCGCGCCGCCCACGGCCCCGGTGGACGAGGCCGTCGCGGCCCGTTTGATACCTCAGTGACGGGCTCCCGACTGTAGTCACACCGGGTAGCCGACACCGTTGCTTTCGGGTGCACCCTCCGCTCACGCTGAGTTCCTGTTCGACCACCACCAAGGAGGGACAGATGAGAGTTCGTCGTGTCGTCGCCGTCGTACTGGCCGCCCTGCTGGCGGCCGTGGGGCTCGCGCCGACCGCACCCGCCACGGCGGCCACCGCGGACCGCTGGGGCTTCGCCTACGTCGACAACCCCACCGTCACCAGTTGGACCGTGCTGGACACGAGCCGGCAGTGGGGCACCTGGAAGACCGCCTTCCCGGCCGCCTGGGCCACCGGCATCAAACTCGCCCCGGGCCGGTTCCAGGTGCGTTTCCCGCAGATCGGCGCCGGTGCGCGCGGGGTGCCGCACGTGACCCCGGTGGACCGGGCCGGGCACTACTGCACGGTGGTGCGCTGGTTCCAGTCGGGCACCGACGAGATCGTCGACGTGCAGTGCTTCGCCCCCGGCGGCACCCGCGACGACAGCCGGTTCACCGTGTTGTGGACCGCAAGCTCCGGGGTGCTGCCGGCCGGCACCGCACACGCCTACGTCCAGGGCGGGGTCAGCGGCCTGGTCCAGTCGTACGTGTCGACCGGGGCCCCCGCCGCGCTGGCCCCGGTCGGCGTCGGACAGTGGTCGGTGAAGCTGCCCGGGGTCGGGCTGGCCGGGGTGCTCGCCGGCAACGTGCAGGCCACCGCGATCCAGCCGAACGCCGCGCCGCGCCGGTGCACCGTCGCCAGGTGGGGCGCCTCCGGCTCCGACGTGCTGGTCTACGTGTTCTGCTTCGACCAGGCCGGCGCGCCGGTGAACACCGACTTCACCCTGTCCTACCACCGGGGGCGGTCGGTGGTCGGGTCGTTGGCCCCGCCGACGTTCTTCGGCCACCTGGCCAGCGCGGCGGGCGGCCCCACCAACGACAACTCCCAGCTCGGGGTGGGCGTGAACACCATCGCGCCGCTCGCCCCGGCCGGCCGCTACCTGGTCACCTTCAAGCAGCTCGGGCAGAAGGAGACGCACGCCCAGGTCACCGCGCAGGGCACCGGGCCGAACTACTGCAACCTGACCCAGCCGTGGTCGTACGCGGTGGATGCCCCGGTGGACGTGATCTGCTTCGACAACACCGGCACTCCCGCGCCGTACCAGGTGCTCGTCGCCTTCACCTCGCGGATCTGAACCGGACGGTACTGCCCGCCGGTGGGCCCGGCGGGCGGTGCCGCGTGGGCGGGCCACCGCCCGGCGACCCGCCGGCACCGCCGGGCGACCATCCCGCAAGTGGGCCGCTGGTGATCTCCACGGGTGGATCCGGTCGGCTAGCGTTGTCGGACCGTCGGGCCCGACGGCCGAGCCACGAACGACGCGAAGGTGAAGCGATGGGACCGAAGGCGAGCATCCGGGACGTCGCCGCCGCCGCGGGCGTCTCGGTGACCACCGTGTCCCACGTGCTGAACAACACGTCCGGCACCCGGGTCAGCGCACAGACCCGGGAACGGGTCGAGACGGTGGCCCGCCAGCTCGGTTACGCGGCGAACGGGCTGGCCCGGGGACTGCGGCTGCAACGGTCGTACGCCCTGGGGCTGCTCGGTGACGTCGTCGCGGCCACCGGCCGGGCCGGGCGGCTCGTCCTGGGCGCGCAGGAGACCGCGTCGGCGCGCGGGTGGGTGCTGCTGCTCACCACCGGCCGCGATCCCGAGGTCGAACGGCGGGAGATCAGGGCGCTGGCCCGGCACCGGGTCGACGGGGTGCTCTACGCGACCACGGACCACCGGGTGGTGCGGGTCCCCGACGAGCTGCGCCCGATGCCGGTGGTGCTGCTCAACGCCCGCAGCGCCGACGCCACGATCCCCTCGGTGGTGCCGGACGAGCGCGGCGGTGCGGCGACGGCGGTACGGGAGCTGCTCGCCCACGGGCACCGGCGGATCGGCTTCGTCACCACCGTCGACGACGTCCCCGCCGCTCAGGGCCGGTTGCTCGGCTACCGGGAGGCGCTGTGGGCGGCCGGGGTGCCGTACCGGCCGGAGCTGGTGCGCGCCGACGCCGGTGACCCCGTCGGCGGGCACCGGGCGGCCCGGGCCCTGCTCGCCGCGGCCGACCGCCCGACGGCGCTGTTCTGTTTCACCGACGCGATGGCGATGGGCGTCTACCGGGCGGCGGCCGAACTCGGTCTGCGCGTCCCGCATGAACTCTCGGTGGTCGGCCACGACAACCAGGAGGTCGTCGCCGACGGGCTGTTCCCCGCCCTGACCAGCGTGGCGTTGCCGCACCACGGGATGGGCGCGTGGGCGGTCGAGACCATGGTGGAGCTGCTCGACCGGCCGAAGGGCGCCCGCCGTCGGGTGGCCCGGCACGTGGCCCTGCCGGGTCAGCTGGTGCGCCGGGCGTCGGTCGCCGCCGCGCCGCGCTGATCAGCGCAGGGACGGCGGTGTGGTCGGCGGCACCGGCACCCGGAGGTAGCTGGCGCCGCGCAGGTCCAGCCAGGCCCGGTCGGGGGCCCGGACCAGCCGGAGCATCACCTCGGTGCAGGCCGGGCAGCGCCCCACCAGCCCGGGGGCGTGGGCGTAGACGCGCAGGCCGGCCAGCGGGCCGACCATGCCGCAGGACGCGCACCGTCCGGTCGCCGCGCTCAGGTCCACCGCGAACAGCTCCCGCAGCGGCCCGTCGAGCATGTTGCCGTCCAGGTAGGACATCTCGGTCATCGGTTCTCCTCGCCGGTCAGCCGGTCGGCCCGAACCGTTCGGTGCGGACCCGGCGGGTCGGGTGACCCAGCCCCACCAGCAGGTCCGCGACGGTCTCCACGAAGCCGGTCGGGCCGCAGACGTAGCACAGCGGCTCCAGGTCCGCCGGCCAGCCGTGGGTGTTCACGTCGGCCAGCCCGATCCGGTGCGGCTCGCCCCGCCACCCGTCGGGGGCCTGCCGGGTGTAGACGTAGCTGACGTCCAGGCCGGCGTCGTCGCGGGCCCGGGTACGCAGCTCGTCGGCGTAGATCACGTCAGCCGGGGTGCGGACGGAGTAGATCAGCCGGAACGGCGCGCGGTTGCCGGCGGCCCGGCGGGCCCGCACCATCGCCATCAGCGGCACCACCCCGGAGCCCCCGGCGACCAGGAGCACCGGCGGGGTCTGCTCGGGTCGCCAGACGAACCAGCCGCCGACCGGGCCGCGCACCTCCACCGGGTCGCCCTCGGCCCAGGTGTCGGTCAGGTACGGCGACACCTCGCCGTCGGGCACCCGCTGCACGGTCAGCGCGATCCGGTCGCCGTCGACCGGCCCGGCGAGCGAGTACGACCGGGCCGCCTGGTAGCCGTCGGGGGCGGTGAGCCGGACGTCGACGTGCTGCCCCGGCAGGTGCCCCGGCCAGCCGGGCACCGACAGGACCAGGGTCTGCGCGGTGGGCGTCTCGACGCGGCGCTGCGCCAGCCGGGCCACCCGCCAGCCCAGCGGCGTGGCCGGCCGACCACCCGCCGAGGTCACCTCAGTCGCCCTGGTAGCGCTGCTCGCGCCACGGGTCGCCGTAGTCGTGGTAGCCGGCGGTCTCCCAGAACCCGGGTTCGTCCTCGACGGTCAGCCGCAGGCCGCGTACCCACTTGGCGGACTTCCAGAAGTAGAGGTGCGGCACCAGCAGCCGGGCCGGGCCGCCGTGTTCGGCGGGCAGCGGTTCGCCGTCGTAGCCGTGCACCACCCACGCCTGCCCGTCGCGCAGGTCGTCCAGCGGCAGGTTGGTGGTGTAGCCGCCGTACGAGTGGGCCTGGGCGTAGTCGGCGGCGGTGTCCACGCCGTCGAGCAGCACGTCCAGCGAGACGCCCTGCCAGCTGGTGCCGAACTTCGACCACCGGGTGACGCAGTGGATGTCCACCGTGGGGGTCTCCTGGGGCAGCTCCATCAGCTCCGCCCAGGACCAGCGGACCTCGTCGCCGGTCTCGGTGGTGAGGACGAACTCCCACCGGTCCAAAGGGACCCGGGGGGTCGGCCCGGCGGACAGCACCGGGAAGTCCTCGGTCAGGTACTGCCCCGGCGGCAGGGCCGGGTCGGTCGTCCGACGGCGGCCCTGGAAGCCCGGTGACACGATGCCCACCCGTCAGTCGTACCACCTGGGAGGCGTTGGCGGGAGGGTTCCGGCGGACCGGGCCACGACCGGCGGCGGCCCCGTCGCGGGCCGCCGCCGGTCGCGTACGGTCAGTGCTTGTCGACGACCACCTCGGCGTCGCCGGGCTCCCGGTCACGGGTGGCCCGCAGGCTGGTGAGGGTGACCACGACCAGCACGCCGATGATGACCCCGAGCGAGGCCAGCGTGGGGATCTCCGGCACGCCCGGCCAGATGCCGTGCGCCCAGTGCAGGCCGAGCTTGACGCCGATGAAGGCCAGGATGATCGCCAGGCCGTAGCTGAGGTGTACCAGCCGGCTCAGCGCGGCGTGCAGCACGAAGTAGAGCGCCCGCAGCCCGAGCAGGGCGAAGGCGTTGGTGGCGAAGACCAGGTAGGGGTCCTCGGTGATGCCGTAGACGGCGGGCACCGAGTCGACCGCGAAGACGATGTCGGTGGCGAGCACCGCGACCACCACGAGGGCGAACGGGGTGAGCGCCCGTCGGCCGTGCTGCCGGATCGTCATCCGGGTGCCGTGGTACTCCTCGACCACCGGCATGAACCGGCGCAGCAGCCGCACCGACCGCATCTTGTTGATGTCCACCTCCTGCTCGTGCCCGGTGAGGGCGTCGCGCAGGAGTTTGACCGCGGTGGCGATGAGGATGACGGCGAAGATCAGGAACGCGAAGTCGAGGGTCTGCAAGGCCGCCGCGCCGAGGGCGATGAAGACCGCACGGAGCACCAGCGCGCCGGCGATGCCGTAGAGCAGCACCCGCTGGGCCAGCACGGCGGGCACCGCGAAGGCGGCCAGCAGCAGCATGAACACGAAGAGGTTGTCGACCGACAGCGACTTCTCGACCAGGTAGCCGGTCAGGTATTCGACGCCCTGCTGGGAGCCGAAGCGCCACCAGACCCACCCGCCGAACGCCAACGGCAGCGCGATGTAGAACGCCGACCAGCCCAGCGCCTCCCGGATCGACACCTCGTGCGGGCGTCGGGTGACCAGGAAGTCGAGCACCAGCAGGGCGAGCACGCCGACGATGGTCACCGCCCACAGGGTGGGGGTGCCGACCGACGACAACCCACCGGCGGCAAAGTACGACAGATCGGTCATGGAGCCTCCTCGAACACCGTGCCATGTTCGAGGTCTCCTTCACCCACGTTCGTCGTGGGCAACCACCCGAGGCGCACCCGGAGCGCGCCGTACTGACCGGAATGGTTCGTGGGAAGTACTCCCCTCGTGCCGACCAGGTTAGGCCAGGTCCGGACGACTCGCCAAGCCAGTCCCACCGTGGTTGCCCTGGTCAACCGCTGTGCGCCGCCCACCGACCCGGGCCCGACCGTGGGTCAGGCCCGGCGCGGGGCGCCCATGCCGGGGGCGAGGGCCGGCTCCACCAGGTCGCGGTAGTCGCGGGGCAGCCGGGTCACCAGATCGTCGAACTCACCACCGCTGACCGCCTCGTGCACGACGCCGAAGACCACCCGCACCCCGTCCCGGGCGGCCGGTTCGTCCAGCTCGGCCCGCCGCGCCACCCGGGCCACGAACTCGGCCGCGCCGAACTGCTCGGCCGCCTCCGTGCCGGGGCCCGGCCGCAGTGCCAGCCGCAACGGCGCGGGCAGCTGCGTCGCCAGGTCGAGCACCTCACCCCCGGTCAACCGTTCGGCGAGGGTGGCCAGCGTCGCGTGGACCAGCACCACCGCCCGCTCCGGGTCGGTACGGACCCGCCGGGCCACCTGGTCGACGAAGGTGTCGTAGTTCATGCGGGGCTCCCTTCGACATGAGGCGGCACGGTTACCCGCCGGGACGACCCGGAAACGGCACCGCCCACCGGGGTTTTCCGCCCGTGGGCGCGTGACCTGCCACCGGACGGGTAACCGCCGCCGATCGTGACCGGATCGAGGCGGCGAGGAGGCCCACCGATGGCCAGTCGGACCGAAGTCCTGCGGTACCTGTCCAGCCTGGACTACCCGGCGGCGAAGGACGCCGTGGTGCGTCAGGCCGAACGGGAGGGCGCACCACCTGACGTGCTGCGGGCGTTGCGGGCGCTGCCGCCGGTGGACTACGCCAACGACGCGGAGGTGGCCCGCTCGGCCCGGATCGATCCCGCCCCGGAGGTCGACCCCGGCCGGCGGGCACAGCAGGCGAGGGAGAAGCAGCACCAGCGGGTCGCGCAGCACCTGCGGAGCATCTGACCCCGAACAGGCGGGCGCCCCGGGTCACGAACCGCGACCTGGGGCGCACGCGTGCCTGTTCACCGGCGAACCGCCGGGTGGCCACCCGAACCGGGTGGGCATCGCTGCCACGATCATCATAGGTCACGCCATCACCCGTACGGCTGATTTCGGCGAGACTGTGGGCGAGCACACCACCGGGGCGGATCGGTCAACCGTGCAGGTCACCCCGGCGGTCCCGGGCCTTCAACCGGACGGTCGGCAGTTCCGGGGCGGGCAGCGGCGGGGCCGGGTCGTCGGTGACCCGCCCGAACCGGTCCCGACCGGCCATCCAGTCCGCCCGGGCGGTGGCCACCTCCTCGTGCGAGCGGCCGACGAAGTTCCACCACATGACCAGGGGCTCGTCGAACGGCTCACCGCCGAGCAGCATCAGCCGGCTGCCCGGCTCGGCGGTCAGCTCCAGCCGGTCCCGCCCGGTGCCGAGGTAGAGCAGCGCGCCGGGCTCCAGCGACACGCCGTCCACCCGGGCCCGGCCGGACATCGCCAGCAGGGCGTACTCGAAGCGGGGCCGCAGGCGCGGCGTCGCCGGGGCCGGGCCGTGCGCCGCCAGTTGCACGCCGAGCAGCGGGGTGTGCACCACCGCCGGGGACGCCTCGCCCGCCAGCTCGCCGACGAGCAGGGTGTGCTCCCAGTCGCCGGAGCGCCAGCGGGGCAGATCGGCGTGGTGGGCGAAGCCGGCGGCACCGGCGCGCGCCGGGTCGGGCAGCGCCACCCACAGCTGCACCCCGTGCATCAGCGGCGGATGGCTGACCGGGGACCGCTCGGAGTGGGCGATGCCGTGCCCGGAGGTCATCACGTTGAGCTGGCCGGGACGGATCGGCTGGACGTTGCCGAGGCTGTCGCGGTGCACGATCTCCCCGTCGAGCAGCCAGGTCACCGTCTGCAACCCGGTGTGCGGGTGCGGCGGCACCTCCATGCCGGGCCGCTGCGCCACGTCGTCCGGGCCGAAATGGTCGACGAAGCACCACGCCCCGACCATCCGGCGGGCCCGCTGCGGCAACAGCCGGCGCACGGTGGTGTACCGGCCCAGCGGCACGTCGTGGCCGGGCAGCAGCACGCTGCCCGGGTCCTCGGCGGCGACGCCGGGTGGTCGGGTCTGTGCCGGCAACGATTCGGTACGGTCCACCGCCCGACTCTATGCCGGCCGGCCCGCTACGGCTCCGGTCCCGGCCGGTTCAGTCCTCGACGACGGTGACGGTGTTCGCCCCGGCCACCAGGTCGAGGTAGAGCCGGTCGGGCGACCGGTCCCAGTTCGGCGAGCCGACCGTAGCGCCCCGGGCCAACCCGTCGCGCCGGTCGCCGTACCAGACGACGCTGCCCGCGCCGGAAGCGGCGCGGACCCGGACCGGGGGGCCGTCGGGCACGTGGACGACGAACTGGTTGACGCCGCCGGTCATCCGGACGGTGCGGGTGCCCGTGGTCGGCGGCAGCCGCAGGTCGATGCGGGCCGCGCCGCCGATCAACTCCACCCCGGACAGCCGCGCGCCGGTGAGGTCGAGGACGTGGTCGCTGACCCCGCCGACCAGCCGCAACCGCCAGGTCAGCCGCGCGTTGAGCGTCACGTCGACGACGCCCCGGCCGGGCCGGTCCTTGCGGGTCACCCGCAGCTGCACCCGCTCACCCGCGACCTGGGGCCGGGGGGTGAGTCCGGCGTCGGCCGGGCTGCTGATCCGGTACAGGTCGGCACCGAGGTCGTCGGTGCGCAGCCGGAACGAGGTCACCCCGTCCACCAGCTCGAAGGTGGCCCGGCGCAGCCCGTCGACCGGCGCGGTCAGGGTCCGCCCGTCGGCCTCGGCGGCGCCCGCGCCGCCGGGGTCGGCGCTCACCGACGCCGGGGGTGCGGCGGCGCGGTCCCCGGAGGAGACGATCCCCAGCCGGTCGGGGTTCGCCATGGTCACCACCACCGCGATCGCACCGAGCGCGACCACCAGCACCGCGGCGGCGGCCAGCAGCCGCGCGCTGCGGGGCCAGGGTGAGCGGTAAGCCGGTTCCGCCGTCACCCCGACCGGTTCCCCGGTCACCTCGATCACCGGCTCGAAGACCGGTCGCTGCTCCCCTGTCGTCGGACGGTGCTCCTGCCCCGGCTCCGCCATCGTGCCTCCCCTGTCCCGGTCCCCGCACAGCAGTACGGCCCGGCCGCCGCAACGGATCATTCCGGGCGCGGTCGGTGTGCCCGGTCGCCGCGCCGGTCAGTCGGTGTCGCGGCCCCAGAGTCCGCCCCGGTAGACGGTCCCCCGGTAGGGCGTGCCGTCGGCGACGTCCGGCTGCCCCGCGACGTCACCCCCGGGCGCGGCATCGGCGGCCGGGCGGGCGTTGGCGGACCGGGCGTCGGCGGCCGGGGCGTCGGCGCGCGCGGCCCGCGCCCGGCGGACCCGGGTCACCACGAACCAGCAGGCGGCGGCGACGCAGACCACGATGACGACCTTCTGGAACGACCCGACGTACTCCTCGACGACGTGCCAGTTGTCGCCGAGCAGGAACCCGGCCATCACGAAGGTGGTGTTCCAGATCAGGCTGCCCAGCGTGGTGTAGAGCAGGAACGTCATGATCGGCATCCGCTCCACCCCCGCCGGGATGGAGATCAGGCTGCGGAAGATCGGGATCATCCGGCCGAAGAACACCGCCTTGACCCCGTGCTTGAGGAACCACGCCTCGGTACGGTCCACGTCGCTCAGCTTCACCAGCGGCAGGCGGGCCGCGATCGCCCGCATCCGGTCCCGGCCCAGCGCGGCGCCGATGCCGTAGAGCACCCACGCGCCGACCACCGACCCGAGGGTCGTCCAGAGGATCGCCGACACCAGGCTGATCCGCCCCTGGGCGGCGGCGAAGCCGGCCAGCGGCAGGATCACCTCGCTGGGGATCGGCGGGAAGAGGTTCTCCAGCGCCACCGCCAGCCCCGCGCCGGGCCCGCCGAGCCGCTCCACCAGACCGGTGACGAACCCCACCGGCCCGTCCGAGGGGGGCTCGGCGGCGGAGACGACCGTACGGGGGCTGAGCGCCAGGGAGCGTGGGATCATCCGACAAAGTTACGAGCCGGTCGACGAATCGACCACGCGTACCGACGACACCGCACCGGTACGCTGGGCCGGTGCCGGGACGACTGACCGAACTGTGGCGGTATCCGGTCAAGTCGATGCTGGGGGAAGCAATGTCCGACGCCACGGTGGACGGTCGCGGGGTGGCCGGCGACCGTCGGCTCGCCGTGCTCGACCACGACACCGGGCGGGTGGGCAGCGCGAAGCGGCCCCGACGCTGGTCGGCCCTGCTCGGCGTCCGCGCGACAGGCGACGCCCCCGACCGGGCACGCCTCACCTTCCCCGACGGCACCGTCCTGGACCATCCCGACGCCGGCCTGGACGCCGCCCTGTCCCGGCTGCTCGGCCGGGATGTCACGCTCACCGACGCGGTGCCCGCCGACGCCCTGCTGGACCGGGCCGACCCGGACGCGGTGCTGGCCGAGGGGGTGGACGCGGACGTGCCGGTGACCGGCAACCCGCTCGGTGGCGTCGCCCCGCCGGGCAGCCTGGTCGACTTCGCGCCGGTGCACCTGGTCACCACGGCCAGCCTGGACGCGCTCGACCTGCTCCGGGAGGCGGTGCCGCGCTACCGGCCCAACCTGGTCGTCGCGACCGAAGCCCGGGGGTTCGTGGAGAACGACTGGGTGGGCCGGGAACTGCGGATCGGCCCGGAGGTGGTGCTGCGGGTGCTCGCGCCGACGCCCCGCTGCGCGGTGCCCACCCTGGCCCACGGCCCGCTCCCCCGTGCCCCGCAGGCACTGCGGCAGCCGGCGCGACGCAACCGGGTGGTCCCGCTGCCGGGTCTGGGGCCGCAGCCCTGCGTGGGGGCGTACGCGGTGGTGCTACGGGGCGGCCGGGTGGCCGTCGGGGACCGGGTCGAGCCGGCCTGACCGCACGGACGGGTGCCCGGCCGCACGGACGGCCGGCTTCCGGTCATGGCTTGCGGCCGACCGCGCCGTACACGCTGACCTCCTCGACCGTCGGCCGGGGCTGCGGTTCGTCCTCGGCCCACCACTCGGCCACCGAGACGAGGCCGGGCGCGACCAGGTCGAGGCCGTCGAAGAAGCGGGCGAACTCGTCCCGGCTGCGCAGGTTGATCATCCCGGGCGGGTTGCCGCTCCGGTTGCCCGCCCGGGCCTGCTCGGCCACGGCGGGTGGCAGGTGGTCGTAGGTGGCGTGCGAGGCGGCCAGGTAGCTGCCCGACGGCAGCGCCGCGAGCAACCGGCCGACCACCCCGTACGGGTCCTCGGTCTCGGTCACGAAGTGCAGGATGGCCACCAGCATCAGGGCGACCGGCTGGTCCAGGTCGAGGGTGCGGCGCAGTTCGGGGTGGTGCAGGATCTTCTCGGGCTCGCGCAGGTCGGCGTCGATGTAGGCGGTGGCCCCCTCGGCCGAGCTGGTCAGCAGCGCCCGCGCGTGGGCCAGCACGATCGGGTCGTTGTCGACGTAGACCACCCGGGCCTGCGGAATGATCGCCTGGGCCACGTCGTGGGTGTTGTTGGCCGTGGGGATGCCGGTGCCGATGTCCAGGAACTGCCGTACGCCTGCCTCGCGGGCCAGGTGGGCGACGGCGCGTTGCAGGAACCGGCGGTTCTCCAGGGCGGCGGTACGCACGGTCGGGAAGGCCGCGGCCATCGCGTCGCCGGAGTCCCGGTCGGCCTGGAAGTTGTCCTTGCCACCCAGCCAGTAGTTGTAGCGGCGGGCCGGATGGGCGACCGAGGTGTCGATCCGGTCGCTGGGGTGCTGGGCGGCGCCCGTCGGGGCATCGGCGGTCACAGGGTCCTCCATGACTCCGCGCCATCCGATCGTCGATGGCGTCCGTCCACTGTCTCCGGTCGATCATCGTAGAGGCCGCCCTGACGGGGCCGGCGACCCGGTGCGGCAGTCACTGCGGGTACAGCTCGTCACGCAACCGGGTGAGCACCTCGGGCGTACGTTCCGGCGGGGTCGCCTCGACGCAGAGCCGCTCCATCGCGGCGGCGTAGTAGTCCAGGTCCTCCCGCTTGTCGAGGTAGAGGGCGCTGGTCAACTGCTCGATGTAGACGATGTCGGGCAGGTCGTCGTCGCCGAAGCGCAGGATGGTGAAGGCCCCACCGGCGGCGGCGTGGCCGCCGGCGTCGAACGGGATGATCTGGAGTCGGATGTGCGACGAGCGGGTCGCCTCGATCAGCGCGGTCAACTGCCCGCGCATCACCTCCGGGCCGCCGATCGGTCGGCGCAGGACGGCCTCGTCGACCACCGCCCACAGCTGCGGCGGGTCTGTGCGGTGCAGCACCTGCTGGCGTTGGATACGCAGCTCCACCCGCCGGTCGACCTCGTCGACCGCGGCCCCCCCGGTGGCCGAGCAGGACCACCGAGCGGGCGTACTCCGGGGTCTGGAGCAGGCCGGGGACGAACTGCACCTCGTAGCTGCGGATCAGCGCGGCGGCGGCCTCCAGGCCCAGGTAGGACTGGAACCAGGCGGGCAGGACGTCGCCGTAGCGGTGCCACCAACCGGGGCTGTTGGCGTCGCGGGCCAGCTTGAGCAGTGCCTCGCGTTCCTGCACGGCGGTCACCCCGTAGAAGGTGAGCAGGTCGGCGACGTCGCGTTCCTTGAAGCCGACCCGGCCCAGCTCCATCCGGCTGATCTTCGACTCCGAGGAGCGGATCTCCCAGCCTGCGCCCTCCCGCGTGACACCCTTGGCCTCCCGCAGCCGGCGCAACTGCGCGCCGAGCAGCATCCGCAACACCGTGGGGCCGGTGGCCGGTCCCCCCTCGGCGGCAACCATCGTCACGTGCCCCGCCCCTCCGCGCATGCCCTTACACCCGATCACGGTCCCTGGCCCCCGCCCGACCGACGAGTAAGCATGCCATGAACCGACGGTGAGGTGAACATCCTCCGGACGGATACGGTCCCGTGGGCGGGACCGTCGGGCCTCAGTCGATCAGATGGTCGAAGTCACCGTCGCGGGCGCCGAGGACGAACGCCGTTATCTCGTCCACCGTGTAGATCAGGGCGGGCCCCTCGGGGTGGCGCGAGTTGCGCACGGCGATGCCGGCTCCGCCGGGCAGTTCGGCCAACTCGACGCAGTTGCCGCTGGGGTTGCTGCGCCGGCTCTTCTCCCACCTCAGCGGGGGCAGCTGGGTGGTGGGGACGCCGTTCTCAGGCTGCTGCATGGGTGTCTTTCTGTCGGGGTGCGGAACCACTGTCGCGAGGGGACGTTGCGGTGTCGAAGGGGCGCTGCGACATCAGATCCGGCCGTGCTGCACGTGCATCTGCTATTGCATCTGCTTCGGACAGCGAGCATGATAGCGCACATGGACGGGTACTTATCCGTTCACTTTGGGTTACCAGACTCAGGGCTTCACCTGGGCAAACGACGACCCGGCGGGGCACGACGGCCGCCGCCGCGCGGGTCGTGCGCCGACATGCGAGGGAGGACCCGTGCCGGATCCGTTGACCGTCGCGTCCGGCGTTTCCGCAGCCGGAGCCCTGGTCTCGGTGTGGCAGCTACGCCGCCGGGCCCTACAGGCCGAGGCGGAACTGGAGCACCTGCAGGCCGAGCTGGCCGCGGAACGGCACGCCGCCAGCCACGACCCGCTCACCGGGCTACCCAACCGGCGGGCCTTCTACCGGCTGGCCGCCGCGCTGCTCACCGACGCCGGCGGGCAGCCCCTCATCGCGGTGGTCCTCGACCTCAACGACTTCAAGCAGGTCAACGACAGCTACGGGCACGCCGCCGGCGACCAGGTGCTGATCAGCGTCGCCCAGCGGCTGGCCGCCTTCGCCGGTGACAACCTGGTCGCCCGGCTCGGCGGCGACGAGTTCGCCGGCCTGCTGGCCAGCCCCTCGGTCGACCGGCGCTGGATCGACCACGCCACCCGGCGGCTCTGCGAGGCCATGGCCGCACCCATCCCGCTGGGCCCGTGCAGCGTCCGGGTCACCGCCTCGGTCGGGCTCGCCCCGGTCACCGGCCCCACCCAGCTCGCCGACGCGCTCTGCCAGGCCGACGCCGCGATGTACCGGGCGAAGGGCGTCACCAGCCGGCAGTCACCCCGGCAACTGCTCGACGTCGCCCGCCTCGCCGAGTGCTGAGCCGCCCGGCCGAGGCGGCACCGCGCCACGACGTGACGGCATGACGGGACGGGTCAGCGCCAGCCGTAGCCGGCCCGCAGCGCCTGCCCGACCCGGTCGAAACGCCCCCGGTCCAGCACCGCGCCCTCGCGGCGGATGCCGTCCTCGCGCATGGTGAGCACCCGGTCCAGCCGTACCCAGCTCGGGCGGGCCTCCCGGTCCCACTCCCCCGGGCCCAGCGCCAGCCAGTGCCGCTGGCCGTCCCGCTCGCTCTGGCTGGACAGCATCAACCCGAACAGGGTGCGGCTGGACCGGCCGACCACCAGCACCGGACGGTCCTTGCCCTGCTTCGGGTCGTCCTCGTAGGGCACCCAGGTCCAGACGATCTCCCCCGGGTCGGCCTGTCCGTCCGGCTCCGGGGCGTACGACAGCTCCCGCCGTTGCAGGGCGCTGACCTGACGCCGCCGGGCCAGCTGCGCCGGGATCGGACCTGGGGTGGCGCGCTGCGCGCCGGTCACCCGGCTCAACCGGGACGCCACGTTCCTCAACAGACCTGCCACGGCGGGCAGCCTACCGCCAGCCGGGCCGGATCACCCGTCGAGGCCGTCCGCCCGGCGCAGCAGCACCGCCCGTTCCCGCACGTTGCGGCACAGCCTGGCGGCGAACTCCAACTCGGCCCGCGCCTCGGCGGTCCGGCCGAGCCGGGCGAGCAGCTCACCCCGGACGCCGGGCAGCAGGTGCGACCCGGCGAGACGACCGGTGGCGGCGACCTCGTCCACCACGGCCAGCGCCGGCTGCGGCCCGTCGGCCATCGCCACGGCCACCGCCCGGTTCAGCTCGACCACCGGCGACGGCGCCACCCGGCCCAACGCCTCGTAGAGCAGCACCACCCGGGCCCAGTCGGTGCGCTCCACCGAGGGGGCGGCGGCGTGGCAGGCGGCGATCGACGCCTGCAACCCGTACGGCCCGAGGCCACGCCCCGACGCCACGGCCCGGCGCAGCGCGGCCGTCCCCCGACGGATCGCCGACCGGTCCCACCGCCGCCGGTCCTGGTCCGCCAGCAGCACCGCCTCGCCGTCGGCGTCGACCCGGGCCGGGAACCGGGCGGCGGTCAGCTCACACAGGGCGAGCAGGCCGTGCACCTCCGGCTCGCCGGGCAGCAGCGCGGCCAACATCCGGCACAGCCGGATGGCCTCGTACGCCAGGTCGGGGCGGAGCAGGTCGTCACCGGTCGTCGCCGTCGACCCCTCGGTGAAGATCACGTAGAGCACGCCCAGGACCGCGCCGAGGCGTTCCCGCCGCTGCGGTGGCTCCGGCAGCGCGAACGGCACCCGCGCGGCGGCGATCGCCTTCTTGGCCCGGGTGATCCGCGCCTGCACGGTGGGCACCGGCACCAGCAGCGCCCGCGCGATCTCCTCGCTGGACAGGCCGCCGACCACCCGCAGTGTCAACGCCAGCCGGGCCGGCGGCGCGAGCACCGGATGGCAGGCCACGAACATCAGCGCCAGCACGTCGTCGTCGACCCGGTCCGGGTCCCACGGCAGCTCCCCGGCCCCGGACACCGGACCGGCGAGCTGGCCGGCGAGCACCGCGTACCGGTCGTCGAGCGCGGCCCGACGGCGGAACGCGTCGACCGCACGCCGCCGGGCGGTGGTGAGCAGCCACCCCACCGGGTTCGCCGGCACCCCGTCACGCGCCCAACCGACCAGGGCCTGCGCCACCGCCTCCTGGGCGACGTCCTCTGCGAGCGCGAAGTCGCCGGTGTACCGGGCCAGCGCGCCGACGATCCGGGCCGACTCGATACGCCAGAGCGCCTCGACGGCCCGCCGGGCCGACTCGGCACCCGGCGGGTCGTCGGTGGGCACCGTGCTCAGAGCTGGCCGGTCCGCTCGCGCCACGCCCGCTCCCGGACGATGAACTCGTTGTCCTGCGGGAACTCGTCGATACCGGGGACCCGGCGCACCTCGCACTTGCTGCCGGGCAGCGCCGGCATCCGGCGGGCCCACTCGACGGCCTCGTCCTTGGACGCCACATCGAGCAGGTAGAAGCCGCCGAACAGCTCCTTCGTCTCGCCGTACGGGCCGTCGGTGACGACCGGGGTCTCCCCGCTGTAGTCGACCACCACGCCCTGCGCCGGGTCCTCCAGGCCCTCGGCGGCGACCAGTACGCCCGCGCGGATCAACTCGTCGTTGAACCGCCCCATCGTCTCCAGCATCTCCTCGAAGGGGATCTTCATCATCGCCGCCAGGGAATCGTCGGTGTTCCGCATGATCAGCATGTACTTGGCCATCGTCGCTCCTCGCTACCGGGTCGCCGTTCGACCCTCTCACCCCCAGGTCGAACGGGCACCCGGCCGGATCGACACGACCACCCGACGACTTTTTCTCAGCCGGGCCGGCGGGCCAGCACCAGCGTGGTCCGCAGGTCGAGGGTGACCGTGCCGCCGAAACCGTCGACCGCACCGCCGATCGCCTCGACGACCCGCTCCCGCAACCGCGGTGGCCGGCGCAACTGCGGCGAGAAGGTGCCGACCAGCCGCTGGTACTGCGCCGTGGTCAGTGGCACCGCCCGGCGCAACGCCACCGACCGGACGTCGGTGAACAGCCCGCTGTCGGTGATGTCGGCGTGGAACCAGTCCTCCGGCCGGTCGTGGTGCGGCACCGGGTCCACCGACTCGAACGCTGCCCGGATCGCCGCCGACTGGGCCGGGTCGACGTAGTCGTAGCGGTGGGCGAAGACGGCCAGGGTGCCGCCGGGGGTCAGCGCGTCGTGGGCCCGCCGGTTGCGGGTGCCCGGGTCGAGCCAGTGCCAGGCCAACGCGCAGGCCAGCAGGGGCACCCCGGCCGGGGGCGGCGACCACTGCTCGAACCGGGCGAGGACCACCTCGACGTCGGGGAACCGGGCGGACAGCACCGCCGCCATCCGCGGGTCCGGCTCGACGCAGGTCACCCGCGCCGGGTGGGCCGGTGCGTCCGGGGCGACCAGGTCGCGCAGCAGCGCGGTGGCCAGGCCGGTGCCCGCGCCGACCTCGACCAGCCGGGACGGGGGTTCGCCGTGATAGGCGAGGATGGTCGGGGCGAGGGCGGCCGGATAGCCCGGCCGGATCTCGTCGTAGTCGTCCGCCACCGCACCGAAGAGCTCCACCATGATCGCCATCGTCGCACCGCCGCCGCCCGGCCGGTGCCCCGTCGAGGGAGGCCCATGACCGAACTGCCCCGGGACCTGCCGGTGGTCGAACGCACCGCCGTCCGGCTGGTGGTGCGCGACCGGGACGGCCTGATCCTGCTGTTCCACACCCGTGACCCGGAACATCCCCGGCTGGGCACCTGGTGGGAGCTGCCCGGCGGGGGCGTCGACCCCGGTGAGACGTACCCGCAGACGGCTCTGCGGGAGCTGCGGGAGGAGACCGGCTTCGTGGTCACCGCCGCGCAGCTCGGCCCGCCGACCTGGCGACGGCGGGCCAGCTTCATCCACCGCCGGTTGCGCCACGTCCAGGACGAGGTGGTGCTGACCGTACGCCTCGACGCCGCCGCGCCGGACGTCGACGGCGCGGACCGGCTCGACTACGAGGTGGAGGACTACTTCGGGTTCCGCTGGTGGCCGGTCGAGGAGATCGTGACCAGCACCGCCCGGTTCTACCCGGGTCGACTGCCCGCCCTGCTCACCGCGTTCCTGGCCGGCGAACGGATCGACGAACCGTTCGAACTCTGGTCCTGACCGGGGTGCCACCGGCCCGCCCGGTGGGCACAGTGGGGGCATGACGACGCTCCCGTACGACCCGCTGGCCCGGTACGCCGCCCGGCTGCACGCCGACCTCGGCGACCGGCACCACGTCGCCTCCCCGCTCGGGGCCTGGCTGCTGCTGGCGCTCGCCGCACCGGCCGCCACCGGCGCACAACAGGCCGAACTGACCGAGGTGCTCGGTGTCGACGGGGCGGTCGCCGCGCGGGCCGCCGCCGCGCTGCTGGACCGGCCGCACCCGCTGGTGCCGTCGGCCACCGCCGTCTGGCACCGGCCCGGCACGGACCCCGGCCCGCTGGCCGGCTGGTGGGACGGGCTGCCCCGCAGCACCGCCACCGGCCCGCTGCCCGACCGGGCCGGCCTGGACGCCTGGGCGCGTGAGCACACCCTCGGGCTGGTCGACAGGTTCCCGCTGACCGTCTCCCCCCGGGTGCTACTGGCGCTGGCCGGCGCGCTGGCCACCCGGATCTCCTGGGCCACCCCGTTCGACCTGGTGCCCGGCACGGCACTCGGCCCCGACGACCCGCGCGGCGCGACCCGACCAGACGGCGCACCCGCGCACGGGCCGGGCGCAGGGCACGGGCCGGACCACGGGCGCGGGACGGCCGGGTCGGGCGGCGGCTGGGCGGGGCGGCTGACCCGGGCGTTGCGCAGCCCGGAGCACGGGCACCGGGCCTGGATCGCGGCGACCGGGCCGGCCGGTGACGTCGCCGTGCACGCCGCCGGTGCGGTGGAACGCGACGGGGCCGGCCTGGTGGTGCTCTCGGTGCTCGCCGACCCGGCGGTCCCGCCCGCCGACGTGCTCGCCGCCGGCTACGCGTTGGCCGGCGCGGCGGTCGACGGCGAGCCGGCCCGCCGGTCGCTGTTCGACCTGCCGCTGGGCACGGGTCCCCTCGGCACCCTGCGTGAGGAGCCGGTGCGCACCGCCGCCCGCGACGGCCGGGAGGAACGGCACCGGGCGGTGCTGCCCTGCTGGTCGGCCCGCGACGAGCACGACCTGACCGCCCCCGGGCTGGGGTTCGCGGCGGTGGGGCGGGCGCTGGGTGGGCTGCTCGGCGTCGACGTGGGCGTCGAGGCCCGGCAGGCGGTGGTGGCCGACTACGGCCGGTACGGCTTCGAGGCCGCCGCCGTGACCGGGGCGTTCGCCCTGACCAGCCTCCCGCCGCAGGGCGTACGCCGCAGCGTCGAGTTGCGGTTCGGGCACCCGTACGCGGTGCTGGCGGTGGCCACCGACCGCCGCGACGGCGAACCGGGGCCGTGGCACGGGCTGCCGGTCTTCTCCGCCTGGGTGGCCGAGCCCCGGGAGCCGGCGGACACCGACCTCGCCGACCCGGTCGAGTCCTGGTGACCGGCACCGGGGCGACCTGACCCGACCGGCACCGCCCGGGAGCCGGCACTGTCGAGGGGCCGACGCCACCGGGATCGCGGCGTGCGGGGACCGGCCGCCGCGACCAGGCCCGACCGCGACGTACGCCCCCGGGGCGGCACCGTCCCCGGGGACCGCCGCGGTCGGGGGTCCCGCTGCCGCGCGGGCACGACGGGTGTCGTCGTGCCCGCGCGGCTGGTCAGCCGGCCACCGACGCCGGTTCCGGGCGGGCCTTCGCCCGTTCGGCGAGCCGCCGCTGCCGCTCCTGCGCCCCGATCAGGTCGTCGGGGAGCGAGTCGGGCACCTCGATGTCGAACCGGCGCAGCGTCCGGATCGCGAACCCGCCGAGCGTGATCAGCACCAGGGCCAACCCGAAGCAGACGTACGCGAAGCCGATGCCCCGGCCGGGACCGGTGCCGATCACCGCGCCCACCGAACCGGCGAGCGCCCCGCCGTCGGCGAGCATCGGCTCGAACAGCGCGGTCGCGCCCGGGGCGAGCAGCGCGAAGCCGATCGGCAGGGTCGACCAGGAGATCGTCTGGTTCAGGCTGAACACCCGGCCGTGGAACCGCTGCGGCACCTTCACCTGGACGATCGTGGCGTAGATCGACTGGGCGGTGGTCATCGCCATGGCCAGCCAGAACGCCCCGAAGGCGATCATGACGACGGAGGCGTCCAGGCCGATCAGCACACAGCCGACGGCGGTGCCCAGGTTGCCGATCAGCACCCCGATCATCCGCCGCTGCCGGGGCCCGCCCCACAGCGACATCAGCACCCCGCCGGTCACCGCACCGATCGCCTCGGCCAGCGCCACCTGCGCCACCTGGGTGGCGGTGCCGAACGACAGCACCAGCGGGGTGGTGAGCACCAGCGCCGGGGCCAGGAAGACGTTACCCAGCGCGAAGTAGCCGAGCATCAGCCGGAAGCCCCGGTGCCGCCACGAGTAGCGCAGGCCGTTGGCGATCGCCACCAGCAGCCGTTCCCGGGGCCGCCAGCCGAGCAGGTCGGGGAAGCGGACCACGGCCAGCGTCAGCACCGCCACCAGGTAGCTCGCCACGTCGATCAGCAGGATGCCCTTGAGGCCGATCGCGGCGAGCAGACCGGCCGCGAAGACCGGCATCAGCAGCATCGCGAACCCGCTGGAGAGCTGGGTGATGCCCATGGCGTGCCCCAGGTAGCGCTTCGGCACCAGCTGCGGCACCGCCGACTGGAAGGCGATCCGCTGGAACGACCCGGCCACCTGGCTCAACGCCACCAGCCCGTAGATGTGCCACAGCGCCAGGTTGTCGGTCCAGAGCAGGGCGGCCAACACGAGCTGGATGGAGCCGGACACGCAACTCGCGATCATCATGATCCGTCGCCGGCTGACCCGGTCGGTGAGCGCGCCGGCCACCGGCAGCATCAGCACCCCGCAGATCAGCGCCAACGCCCACAGCAGGCCCAGGTCGGCCACCGACCCGGTCCGGGTGAACAGCCAGATCGGCAGCGCGAACGCGGTCAACGCCGAGCCGGTGGTGGAGACCAGCTGCCCGGCGGTGACCGCGACGAACCGGGCCATGCTCGGCTTCACCACCGCCGGGGCCGGCCGGTCGGTGTCGCCGACGCGCTGATGGTCGGTGACCACCCAGCCGGCGTCCTCACCCCGGGCCGCCGGGCCCAACGCCGTCACGTCCCCGGCCCGCACGGCCGGGTGCACCTGGGTGACGATCTCGGCCAGCTCGTCGGCCCGGTACTTGAGGAAGAAGTGCCCGGCCTGGTCGAGCACCACCAGGCCCAGGGTGTCGCTGAGGAACTGCCACTCCGCGTACCGCTCGGAGTGGTAGTCGGTCACCGGGTCCTCCGAGCCGACCACCGAGACGATCGGCGCCCGCAGCTTCTCCGCGCCCCGGTCGAGCAGCCCGGTGAAGTACTCCTCCGACGCGCGGGAGTCGGCCCGCATGTTGCTGATGATCCGGTCGGCCTGCTCCGGCTCCAGCTCGTCGGTGTCCACCCCCATGCTCTTGAGCCAGCTCGCGTAGTGCCGGTTGCTGCTCAACTGCTCCAGCCGGTTACGCAACGCCGCGAACGCACCCTTCGGGCGGGCGAACGGGAACATCGCCCCGATGTAGACGACCTCCAGCTCCCGCCCGGCGGCCTCCACCTTGCGGGCCACCTCGGCGATGATCGCGCTGCCCACCCCGCAGTGGCCGTAGAGGGCCAGCGGGCCCTCGATCCGCTCCACGATCTCGGCGGCCACCCGGCTGGTCAGCTCGTCGAACGGCAGGGCGTCCTCGGTCAGCCCGACGTCGTGGCCGGGGATCGCCAGCGACCACAGCGCGTGCCCGGCGGGCAGCGCGTCGGCCAGCGGCTGGTAGACGATGGCGCTGCCGCCGCCGTACGGGACGCAGACGTAGCTGAGCACCCGCCTGCCGGCCGGGATCGGCTTGGTCAGCTCGTAGAGCAGCCGACGCGGGCCGGCCGCCTCGGCGTCACCGGTCATGAACGCGGCCAGCTCGCGGATGGTGCGCTGCTGGAACAGGTCCATCACGCCGACCGCCCGGCCGCCGTGCTCGGCCCGGCGGATCTTCGCCACCACCTGCGTGGCGAGCATCGAGTGCCCGCCCAGATCGAAGAAGTCGTCGTCGATGCCGAGCGTCGGCACGCCCAGCACCTCCGACCAGATCCCGGCGAGCAGCCGCTCGGTGTCGTCGCGCGGCTCCACCAGGGCCACCGACGCCTCGCGGGTGACCACCGGCGCGGGCAGCGCCGTGCGGTCGAGCTTGCCGTTCGGGGTCAGCGGCAACGCGTCCAGGGTGACGAACGCGGCCGGCACCATGTACTCCGGCAGGGTCTCCTTCAGCGCCGTCTTCAGCGCGGCATGCTCGGCCGCACCCACCAGGTAGGCGGTGAGCCGCTTGTCGCCGGGGCTGTCCTCGCGGACGATCACCGCCGCCTCGGCCACCCCGGGCTGCTCGCGCAGGGCGCTCTCGATCTCGCCCAGCTCGATGCGCAGGCCACGCAGCTTGACCTGGTGGTCGATCCGGCCCAGGAACTCGATCACCCCGGCCGGGTCGGCCCCGGTCGTCGGCCCCGCCGGGTCGGGCACCCAGCGGGCCAGGTCACCGGTGCGGTACAGCCGGGCGCCCGGCTCGCCGGAGAACGGGTCCGGCACGAACCGTTCGGCGGTCAGCGCCGGCCGCAGGTGGTAGCCGCGGGCCAGGCCCACCCCGCCGATGTGCAGCTCACCGGCCACCCCGACCGGGCACTCCCGGCCGGCCGGGTCGAGCACGTGCAGCCGCAGGTTGGCGATCGGCCCACCGATCGGCACACCGGTCAACCCGGCCAGCAGCGCCGGGTCGCAGTGCCAGGCGCTGACGTCGATCGCCGCCTCGGTCGGGCCGTACAGGTTGTGCAGGGCGCAGTGCGGCAGCCGGGCGGTGAAGTCGACCGCCGAGGCCAGCGGCAGCTCCTCACCGGAACAGATCACCCGGCGCAGCGCGGTGGCCGCCTCCACCCCCTCCTCGGCCAGGAACACCGTGAGCATCGACGGGACGAAGTGGGCGGTGGTGACCCGCTCGGCCACCAGCACGTCACGCAGGTAGCCGGCGTCCTTGTGCCCGCCGGGCTTGGCCAGCACCAGCCGGGCCCCGGTACGCAGCGGCCAGAAGAACTCCCACACCGACACGTCGAAGCTGGCCGGGGTCTTCTGCAACACCGCGTCGTCGGCGTCGAGCCGGTAGGTCTTCTGCATCCAGTCGAGCCGGTTGACGATGCCCCGGTGGGTGTTCGGCACGCCCTTCGGGCGACCCGTCGACCCCGACGTGTAGATCACGTACGCCAGGTGTTCCGGGCCGGCCAGCGGGGTCGGGTCGGTCGACGGCTGGTCCGCCCAGAGGGTCGGGTCGTCCAGCGCCAGCACCGTCGCGTCGACGGTGGGCAGCACGTCACGCAACTGCTCCTGCACCAGCACCACCGGCGCTGCCGCGTCGGTCAGCATGAACGCCAACCGGTCGGCCGGGTACTCCGGATCCAACGGCAGGTACGCCCCACCGGCCTTGAGCACCCCGAGCAGCCCGGCGACCAGCTCCACGGAGCGCTCCGCGCAGACCCCGACCAGGGTCTCCGGGCCGACGCCGGCCGCCCGCAGCCGATGCGCCACCCGGTTCGCGGCGGCGTTGAGCTGCGCGTACGTCGTCGAGACGCCCTCGATCGTGACGGCCACCGCGTCCGGGGTGGCCGCCGCGGCCGCCTCGATCGGGCCGTGCAGCGTCTCGGCGGTCGGAAAGTCGGCGGTGGTGTCGTTCCAGGACGCCAGCAGCGCCCGCTCGTCGGCGGGGAGCAGATCCACCGCCGAGACCGGCACGTCCGGGGTGGCCGCGACCGCCCGCAGCAGGGTGCACCAGCGGTCGGCCATCCGGGTCACCGTGTCCCGGTCGAACAGGTCGGTGTTGAAGACCAGCTTGCCCCAGAGCCCGTCGACGGTCTCCACGGCGTGCAGCTCGAAGTCGAACCGGGTGGCCCGCAGCTCCATCGGGGTCCAGTCGAACGTCACGTCGGTGGCGTCGGAGACCCCGGTGAACCGGCCCATCTCGTAGTTCTGCAACACGAACATCGCCTGGAACACCGGCGAGCGGCTGACGTCACGGGGCAGGCCCAGCTCGTGGACCACCTTCGCGAACGGCACCTCGGCGTGCTCGAAGCCGTCCAGCACGCTGCGCCTGGTGCGTTCCAGCAGCTCGGTGAAGGTCGGGTCACCGCCCAGCTCGGCCCGCAGCGGCAGCATGTTGATGAACATGCCGACGACGTTCTCCAGCTCCGGGGCCGACCGGCCGGCCACCGACGCGCCGACCGCGAAGTCCTCCTGCCCGGCGTGCCGGGCCAGGAACACCTGGTACGCGGCGAGCAGGGTCATGAACAGGGTGCCACCGGACTCCCGGGTCAGCGCCGTCAGCCGTCCCGTCTGCGCCGGGTCGAGCCGGAACTCGACGAAGTCGCCCCGGTAGGTCTGGGTGGCCGGGCGGGGACGGTCCAGCGGCAGCTCCAGCGGGGTGATCCCGGCCAGCCGGGACTTCCACCAGTCCAGATGCGACCGGGCCGCCGGGCCGCCCAGCTCCTGCGCCTCCCAGACCGCGAAGTCGCCGTACTGCACGGGCAGGGTGGGCAGCTCACCCCCCTGGTAGGCGGTGATCAGATCGCGCAGCAGCACGTCGACCGACCAGCCGTCGCCGACGATGTGGTGCTTGCTGAGGAACAGCACGTGGTCGTCGGCGGCCAGCCGGATCAGCAGGGCCCGCAGCAGCGGCCCGGCCGCCAGGTCGAACGGCGCGAGCGAGGCCGCCGCCACCAGCTCCTGCGCCGCCCGCTCGTCCGGGGCGTCGACCACGGTCAACGGCACCTCGACCGCGTCGGCGACCACCACGGTCGGCTTGCCGTCGGCGTCGGCGGGGAACCGGCTGCGCAGCGACTCGTGCCGGGCGGTCAGCGCGGCCAGGGCGGCGCGCAGCGCCGTGACGTCGAGCGGGCCACGCACCCGCAACGGCACCGCGATGTGGTACGCCGCCTCACCCGGGGCGAGCTGGTCCATGAACCAGACCCGCTCCTGGGCGTACGACAGCGGCACCTCGACACCCTCGGGCCTGGGCGTGATGCGGGCGGCGGGCGTGGCCTGCCGTCGGCGTAACCGTTGGGCGATCAACGCCGCCCGGGCGGCCTCCCGGGAATCCTTCAGGTCCGTCATGTGGGGGTGTCCTTCTCCGCCGCCAGCAACGCGGCGACCTCGGTCTCGGAAAGCTCGTCCAGTTCGGCGGCGATCTGCGCCTCGATCCGGGCGGCCAGGTCGGCCACCACGGGGCTGCCGAACAGCGCCCGCATCGGCAGGTCGACGTCCACCTCGGCCCGGATCCGGGCCATCGCCCGCATGCCGCGCAGCGAGTTGCCGCCGAGGGCGAAGAAGTCGTCGAGCGCGCCGACCTTCTCCACCTGGAGGATGTCGGCGTACACCTCGGCGACCAGGGTCTCGGCGTCGGTGCGCGGGGGGACGTAGCCGTCCCCGGCGACGGACTCCGGCGGGGCGGGCAGCGCGGCCCGGTCCAGCTTGCCGTTCGGGGTCAACGGCAACGCGTCGAGCCTGACGAACGCCGCCGGCACCAGGTGCGCCGGCAGCTCCCGGGCCAGCTCGGCGGCGAGGTGCGTCTCCTCGGCGGTGCCGACGTGATAGCCGACCAGGGTCGGCTCACCCGAGTCGGTGCGGACGGCCACCGCCGCCTGGTGCACCTCCGGGTGCTCCCGCATCGCCGCCTCGATCTCGCCCAGCTCGATGCGCATCCCCCGCACCTTGACCTGGTCGTCGCGGCGGCCCAGGTAGTCCAGGGTGCCGTCGGCCCGCCACCGGGCCAGGTCACCGGTGCGGTACATCCGCTGCCCCGGCGGGCCGTACGGGCAGGGCAGGAACCGCTCGGCGGTCAGGCCGGGCCGGCCCAGGTAGCCCCGGGCGAGCTGGTCACCGGCGATGTACAGCTCACCGACCACCCCCGGTGGGACCGGCTGCCCCGCCGCGTCGAGCAGGTACACCCGGCTGGTGGCGGTGGGCCGGCCGATCGACACCGGGCCGGCGGGCACCGGCTGCCCGGGGGCGATCCGGGCGGCGACGCAGCCGACGGTGGCCTCGGTCGGGCCGTACTCGTTGACCACCGCCACGTCCGGGTGCGCGGCCCGCCAGTCGGCGAGCTGCTCACCGGTGAGCGCCTCGCCGCCGATCACCAGGTCGGTGGTGGGCGACAGGGCCTCCTCCAGCAGCGGCAGGTGACTCGGGGTGACCTTGAGGAAGGTCGGCCGGCCACCCACCCGCGCCGCCGGGGAGTCGATCCCGGCCAGCCGCACGGTGCCCCCGGCGGTGAGCGGACCGAGCAGCCCGGTGACCGTCAGGTCGAACGAGACCGGCGAGTGCAGCAGGGCGGTGCCGGCCAGTCCCGGGTAGGTGTCCCGGGCCCAGGCCAGGTACGCGGCGATCGCCCGGTGCTCCACCACCACACCCTTGGGACGGCCGGTCGAGCCGGAGGTGTAGAGCACGTAGCCGGGGTGCTCCGGGCGCAACGGGGCGACCCGGTCGGCGTCGGTGAGGTCCGCCCCGTCGGCGGCGGCACCACTGTCGGCGTGCGGGCCGGCGACCCCGTCGACCAGCAGCGCGTCGGCCGGCACCAGGGCGGCGGTCTCCGTCACGGCCAGCACCAGCGCCGGCGCGGCGTCGGTGAGCAGGTAGCCGATCCGGCCCGCCGGGTAGCCGGTGTCCACCGGCACGTACGCGCCGCCCGCCTTGAGCACGGCGAGGATCGCCACCAGCAGCTCCGGGCCGCGCGGCAGGGCCAACGCCACCCGGGACTCCGGGCCGACACCCCGGCCCACCAGCACCCGGGCCAGCCGGTTCGCGGCGGTGTTGAGCTGCGCGTAGGTGAGGCTGACATCGTCGCAGACCAGCGCGGTGGCCGCCGGCGTGGCCGCCGCCTGCCGCTGCACCTCGTCGACGACCGTGGCCGACGGTCCGGCCGTGGCCGTCCCGGCCCAGCCGCCGAGCACCAGGTCCCGTTCGGCGTCGGCGAGCAGCGGCAGCGCGGAGACCGGCTGGCGCGGGTCGGCCACCGCCGCGTCGAGCAGCCGGACGTAGCGGGCCACCACCGCCTCGGCGGTGGCCCGGTCGAACAGCGCAGTCCGGTAGACCAGCCGGCTCTCGCCGGTGGTGATGTCGAACGCCAGGTCGTCCTTGGTGGTGCCCAGCTCCACCGGGTCCAGCCCGGAGTCGGGGATGAAGTTCAGCGCGGTCTGGAAGATCGGCTGCACCGACGGGTCCCGCTCCGGGGCGACCGCCTCGACGATCGCCTGGAACGGGGTCTGCCCGTGCTCCAGGGCGTCGACCAGCCCGTCGCGGACCCGGCCGAGCAGGTCGGTGAAGCGCGGGTCGCCGCCGACGTCGCAGCGCAACGCCACCGGGTTGACGAACATGCCGATCAGCGGGGTCAGCTCGGCGGTCTCCCGGCCGGCGGTGGAGACCCCGACCACCACGTCGGTGTCGCCGGAGATCCGCGACAGCAGCGCCGCGAAAGCGGCCAGCAGCACCATGTACGGCGTCGCCGCCGACCCGGCCGCCAGCCGGGTGACCCGGTCCAGCAGGCCGGCGGGCAGGTCGAAGCGCACCTCGTCACCGGCGAAGCCGAGCTGCGCCGGGCGGGGCCGGTCCAGCGGCAGGCCGGTTACCTTCGGGGCACCGGCCAGGTGCCCGGTCCAGAACGCGAGCTGCCGGTCCCGTTCCACGCCGGCGAGCTGGTCGCGCTGCCACACCGCGAAGTCGGCGTACTGGATGGGCAGCTCCGGCACGGCGGCCGGCACACCGGTCGACGCGGTCCGCGCGAACGCGGCGACCTCGGCACCGAACAGCACCGCCGAGTGGCTGTCGAAGACGGCGTGGTGCACCACCAGCAGCAGCGTCCACCCGTCGTCGAAGCGGATCAGCCGGGCCCGCCACAGCGGCGGCGCGTCCAGTGGGATCGGGGTCCGGGCCAGCTCGGCGCGCAGCGCGTTGGACCGCCGCAGCCGCTCCGGCTCGGTCAGCCCGCGCAGGTCGTCGACGGGCAGCCGGGGCGGCTCGTGCTCCCGGACCACCTGCACCAGGGTGCCGTCGTCGACCCGCAGGTGGGTACGCAGCGCCTCGTGCCGGGCGACCACCTGACCGAACACCTCGGTCGCCGCCTCGGCGTCCAGGTCGGCGGGCAGCCGGCACGGCACCGACACGTTGTAGACCGGCGAGGCCGGGTCGAGCTGGTTGGCGATCCAGACCCGTTCCTGGGCGAACGAGGCGGGGAAGGTCCACTCGCGGGTCATGCCGTCTGCTCCCGTACCGAACGCGGGCGCATGTCGGTCCAGACCTCGTCGACGTGGGCCAGGCACTCCTCGCGGCTGCCGGTGAAGCCCGCGTCGAGCCAGCCGGCGGGCAGGTCACGGTCGGCCGCCCAGATCGAGTACTGCTCCTCGTCGTTGCGCACGACCAGGAATCGGGTGTCGGCCATCAGTTCGCTCCAGCGGTGTCGGGGGTGTGCGGTTCGGCCATCGCGACGGCGATCTTGCGGGGGCCGGTGAACGGCTCCCGCCCGTGCGCGGCGGTCATGTTGTCGACCACCAGCACGTCGTCGCGCCGGTAGTCGAAGCGGACGCTGGCCGCCCGGTACGCGGCCCGCAGGTGGTCCAGCACGTCGGCGGGAATCTCGCCGCCGTCGCCGTAGTAGGTGTTCGCCGGCAGCCCCTCGGGGCCGAACATCGCCAGCAGCCCCTCCTGGTAGTCCTTCGGCAGGGTGCTCAGGTGGAAGAAGGTGGCGTGGTTGAACCAGCGCGGGGTGTCCGAGCCGGGCCGGTGGTGCACCACGTCGCGCACCGCCCGGGTCCGCAGCCCGTCCTTGCCCACCCACTCCAGTTCGATCCGGTTCGCCGTGGCGTACGCCTGCACCTGCGCGCGGTCGTCGGTGCCGAAGACGTCCTGCCAGCGGGTGCCGAAGTCGGCGTGGAAGTTGCGCACCAGCAGCCAGCGCCGCCTGACGAACTCCTCGCGGACCGCCGGGTCGATCTCGGCGTACACCCGGCGCACGTCGGCCAGCGGGGTCGCGCCGAGGGTCTGCGGCGCGGTGAGGCAGTAGAAGAACAGCGTCAGCGGCCAGCGCGCCTGGTACGAGTTCTCGTTGTGCAGGAAGATCTCCTCGTCCGGCGGGTAGTCGGTCGAGGTGTAGACCTTCCCCTTGATGGCGTGCCGGGGCGAGGACCGCTCGGTGTAGGTCAGCGGTTCGCCGGAGAACGCCCGTACCACCGCGTCGAAGCCGTCCACCCCGCCCACGTCGAAGCCGCGGAACAGCAGCCCGCCGTGCGCGACGAGGGTGGCGCGCAGCTCGGCCCGGCGGTGGTCGATCAGCTCGGTCAGGGCGGTGCCGTCGTTCTCGACGACGACCGGCAGCGTGGCGATCGTGTCGCTCATTGCGTGGTCTCCTGTTTTCTCGACGTCAGGCGCGGGGTAGCCGCGGAATGGCGGGGATGGTGGCCGGCGCGGCCGGCTCGTCGGCGGCGGCCCGCAGCTGGGTGATGCGCTCGGCCAGACCGGCCACGGTCGGGGTCTCGAAGAGGCTGCGCATCGGCAGCCGGACCCCGGTCGCCTTGCGCATCGCCGCGATCAGCTGCACCGCGACCAGCGAGTTGCCGCCGAGGGCGAAGAAGTCGTCGTCCACCCCCACCTCGGCCGCCCCCAGCCCGTCCCGCCACACCCCGGCGATGGTGACCTCCAGCTCGGTCCGCGGGGCCGCCGAGCCGCCGCCGGTCGCCGTCGCGGCGGCGGTCGACGGCTCCGGGTCCTGCTCCAGGGAGTCGGTGGTGACCCGGGCGGCCCGCCGCCGGATGTCCGCCACCGTCCGGGTGGCGATCACCACCTGCGGGCCCAGGCCGGCGGTGAGGCTGCGCCGGAACGCCTCCGCGCCGTCGACCGGGCGGATGTCCTCGGTGGCCGCCCCGGCTGCCGGGTCGGCCGGTGCCGCGTCGGAGGCACCTGTCAACCCGCCGGTGACCGCGCCCTGGTCGACCCGGCGCAGCACGAAGTCGCCGATCGCGACGATCTCCCGCCCCTGCGGGTCGGTCAGCGACAGGTCGGCGGCGACCACCTCGTCGGTGGCGCTGGCCCGGTGCCGCAGGTGGCTGTGGAACACCGCCGGCAGCGGCCCGCGCACCACGATCCGCCCGTACGACAGCGGCAGGTAGGTGCCGTCGCCCTGGCCCCGGCCGAACGCGGTGGCCACGTCCAGCAGCGCCGGGTGCAGGCCCCACGCGGGCAGGTCGGCCCGGACCGGCTCCGGGGCCTCGATGCGGGCGAGTTCCTCGCCGTCGCCGAGCCGGTGCTCGGCCAGCGACGCCCAGCGCGGGCCGAAGGTCAGCATGCTGGTGCGGCCCCGGCCGAACGAGGCGTCGTCGTCGACCCGCCGGCCGTCGACCACCGGCACCCGGGCCGGCGGGGCGGCCTCCACGGTCCAGCCGGCCGAGCCGCGCACGTGGGTGCGGAGCTGGCCGGCGGCCAGGCTGCGGACGGCGAAGTCGACGCCGTCCTCGGCCGGGGTCAGCTCGACCCGGTACTGGGCGACGGTGCCCTCGGGCACCGCGAACGGCTCCAGGAACACCACGTCGCGCAGCTCCACCACGGCCTGCGGGGCGGGGGCGGGCAGCCCGGCGGCCACCGCAGCCCGCACCGACTCCAGGTGGGCGGTGCCGGGCACCACCGGCACCCCGCCGATGCGGTGCTCGTCGAGCAGCCAGTGGGTGTCGGCGGAGACCAGCCCGTGCAGCACCGTCGACTCCGGTCCGACCACCTTCGTGGTGAGCACCGGGTGCTCCACCGGCGTGGTGACGGTGTCCCGGCCGGCGGCCCGGAACGCGGCTGGCGCGGCGGTCTCCACCGCCATGCCGACCTCCGCCCAGCCACCCCAGTTCTGCGCCAGCACCGGGGCCCGGAAACCCGCGCCGGAGCGGGCGAAGGCGTCGAGGAAGGCGTTCGCCGCGCAGTAGTCGACCTGACCGAAGCCGCCGATCACCGACGTGATCGACGAGCACAGCGCCACGAAGTCCAGCGGCAGGTCACCGAAGACCTCGGCCAGGGCGAGGGTGCCGGTGAGCTTCGGGGCGAGCACCCGTTCGGCCTCGGCCCGCTCCTTCACCTCGGCCATCCCGCCGCCGGGCAGGCCGGCGGCGTGCACGATGCCGTCCAGCCCGCCGAACTCGGCCTCCACGGTGGCCCGGACCCGGCGCAGGTCGGCCGGGTCGGTGACGTCGGCGGCGAGCACCAGCACCGTCGCACCGGCCGCCTCCATCCGGCGGATCGCCGCGATGGCCCGGCCGGCCCGGTCCGCGCCACCGTGCACCGCCAGGTGGTCGTCCCACCGCTCGCGCGGCGGCAGCCCGGAACGGGCCAGCAGCGCCAGCTTCGCTCCGGCCCGCCGGGCGAAGTCCTCGGCGAGGGTGACGCCGATGCCGCCCAGGCCACCGGTCACCAGGTACCGGCCGCCGTCGCGCAGCGCCCCCGACCCGGTCTCGGCGGCGACGGTGACCTGCTCGTAGCCGGTCACCCAGCGGCGGGTGCCGCGCAGCGTCACCTCCGCCCGCTGCGGGTCGACCGGGCGGCGCAGTTCGGCGGCGAGCGCGTCGACCCCGTCGCCGGCCGGGTCGGCGTCGACCAGCCGGACGGCCAGGCCGGGCAGTTCGGCCGGCAGCACCCGGGCCAGGCCGGCGAGGGTGGCGTGCTCGGGGCGGACCAGGTCGGTGCCGGTGACGTCGCCGACGCCCGCGGTGACCAGGTCGAGGGTGAGCGGCCGCTCCCCGGCGGCCGCCCCCGCACCGGCGAGCGCCTGCACCAGGTGCAGGGCGTCGAAGAAGCCGCGCTGCTGGGCGTCCCAGGCGGCGGTCGCGTCGAGGCCGGCCGGCGTGCCGTCCAGGGCGAAGGCGTGCACCAGCCGGGTCGGCACCCCGCCCGCATTCAACGCCGCGACCAGCGCGTCGTGGTCCTCCCGGTGGCCGGGGCGCAGCCGGTACCCGTCGTCGGTCGCCGCGAACGCCGCGCCGGGGCGTACCACGACCGGGTCGTCACCGGCGGCCCGCAGCGCGTCGAGGAGCGCCTCGGCGCGCGGACCGGCGGCGAACACCAGGCAGCGGCCGCCGGGCACGGTCGCCGGGTCGGCGGCGGCCTGCCGCCACACCGGCACCGCGAACCACCGCTCCAGCGGCTGCGGACCGGCGTCGGCCGGGGCGTCGGGCGTCGCCGCCACCGGGTCCGGGTCGACCCAGTAGCGCCGACGCTCGAACGGGTACGTGGGCAGCGGCACCCGCCGGGCGGCCGGGTCGGCGTCGAGCCGCACCCCGGTCCCGGCGCACCACAGGGCGGCGGCGCTGGTGAGCAGGGTGGCCAGGTCGCCGGTGGGCTCGCCCGGGCCGGGCAGGCTGCCCAGCGGGGTCAACGCCCGCTGCGCCGGGGAGCCCTTGGCGACCTGCATCCGGGCCAGGTTGGCCAGTTGCCGGCCCGGACCGCACTCCAGCAGCGCCCAGGTGCCCGCCCCGAGCAGGGTCGCCACGCAGTCACCGAACCGCACCGGCTGGCGCAGGTGCGCCGCCCAGTACGCCGGGTCGGTGGCCTGTTCGGCGGTGATCCAGGTGCCCGTCACGTTGGACAGGAACGGGATGGCCGGCGCGTGCAGCGGCACCGTCGCCATCAGCGCGGTGAACTCGGCCAGGATCGGGTCCATCATCGGCGAGTGGAACGCGTGCGAGGTGCGCAGCGGCTTGCTCTTCTTGCCGCCGAGGCTGTCGGCGAACGCCGCGACGGCCTCGCTCCCGCCGGCCACCACGCAGGTGCCGGGCCCGTTGACGGTGGCGATCGACAAACCCTCGGGCAGCCGGGCGGCGACCTGCGTCTCGTCGAGCGACACGGCCAGCATCGCCCCCGCCGGCAGCGACTGCATCAGCCGGCCCCGGGCGGCGACCACCCGCAGCGCGTCGGGCAGGGTCAGCACCCCGGCGACGGTGGCGGCGACGTACTCGCCGATCGAGTGGCCGATCATCGCCGCCGGGCGTACCCCGGCCCGCTGCCAGTGCAGCGCCAGGGCGTACTCGACGACGAACAGCGCCGGCTGGGTGTAGCGGGTCTCGGTGAGCTTCTCCGCCGCCTGCGGGTCCCGGCCGAGGATCAGGTCCCGCAGGTCCAGGCCCAGCTCGGGCCGGAGCAGCGCGGCGCACTCGTCGACGGTGGCGGCGAAGGCCGGCTCCTCGGCGTAGAGCTGTGCGCCCATCCCGGCGTACTGGGCGCCCTGGCCGGAGAAGAGGAACGCGGTGCGCGGCGCGGCGGCGTCGACCACCCCGGACTGACGGCGGCGCGGGGTGCGCAGCGCGGTCACCGCCTCGGCCAGGTCGGTGGCGACCACGGCCACCCGGTGCGGGTACTCCTGGCGGCCCACCCGCAGCGTGTGCGCCACGTCGGCGAGCAGTTCCGGCCCGCCGTCGGTGGCCGCGGCCAGGTGGTCGGCGAGCCGGGTGACGGCGCTGTCCAGCGCCGACGCGGTCTTCGCCGACACCGTCAGCAGGTGCGCCGGGCGGACCCGCCGGTCCGCGCGGTGCGCGGCCGGCGACTCCTCGAGCACCACGTGGGCGTTGGTGCCGCCGATGCCGAACGAGCTGACCCCGGCCCGGCGCGGCCCGCCGTCGGTGTCCCACTTGGTCAGGGTGTTCGCGACGTAGAACGGGGTGTCGGCGAAGTCGATGCCCGGGTTGGGGGTCTCGTAGTTGATCGTCGGGGGGATCAGCCCGTGCTCCATCGCCAGCACCGTCTTGATCACGCTGACGATGCCGGACGGCTGGCTCAGGTGCCCGATGTTGGACTTCACCGAGCCGATGCCGCACCAGCCCCGCTCGTCGGTGTCCCGGGTGAACACCGCCGACAGGGCGGCCACCTCGATCGGGTCGCCGAGTGCGGTGCCGGTGCCGTGCGCCTCGACGTAGCTGATGGTGCGCGGGTCGATCCCGGCCATCCCGACCGCCTGGGCGATCGCCTCGACCTGCCCGTCGACGCTGGGGGCGGTGAAGCCGACCTTCCCGGCGCCGTCGTTGTTGATCGCGTTGCCCAGCACCACCGCGCGGATCGTGTCGCCGTCGGCGATCGCGTCGGAGAGCCGCTTGAGCAGGGTCACCCCGACGCCGCTGCCCCAGACCGTGCCGTTGGCCCCGGCGTCGAACGGCCGGCACCGGCCGTCGGGCGAGGTGAAGCCGTCCATGCCCAGGTAGCCGACGTGCGGCAGCTCCACGTTGACCCCGCCGGCCAGCGCCATGTCGCACTCGTGGTTGCGCAGCGCCTCGCAGGCCAGGTGGAAGGCGACCAGCGAGGTCGAGCAGGCGGTGTGCACGGTCAGGCTCGGCCCGCGCAGGTCCAGCCGGTACGACACGTTGGTCGCCACGTAGTTGGGCGAGTTGCCGGTGGCCAGGGATACCGCGCCGTGCGGGTTGCCGCCGACGCGCTTGTTGCGCAGCACGTACCGGTGCAGGTAGGTGTTGCCGCCGGTGCCGGCGTACACGCCCACCGCACCGTCGTAGCGGGCCGGGTCGTAACCGGCGTCCTGCAACGCGGTGTAGCAGCTCTCCAGGAACAGCCGGTGCTGCGGGTCGGTCATCTCCGCCTCACGGCTGGTCATCCCGAACAGCCCGGCGTCGAAGGTGTCGTACCCGTCGATCAGCGGCGCCCGGTTCACCCAGCCCGGGTCGTCGACCTCGTCGGCGCTGGCGCCCCGGGCGAGCTGTTCCTCGCGGCTCAGCTCGGTGACCGACTCGACGCCGTCGACCAGGTTGCGCCAGAACTCGTCGACGTCGGCGGCACCGGGCAGCCGGGCGGCGAGCCCGACGATGGCGATGGGTTCGATGCCGTCGTCGGTGGGCGGCACGGTGGCGATCTCGTTCTGCATCGGGGTTGTCCTTTGTCGCAAGGTGCCGCCCGCGGGCGGTGGGGAGGGAGGCGTCGTCACGGTTGGTGCGGTCGGCGGGGTGGCGGGGGCCGACGGGTCCGGCCGCGCCGGGCGGCGGCGCGCAACGCGGCGCGGGCCAGCTCGGGTCGGTCGGCGGCCCCGTCGAGGCTGGCGGCGAGCGCCCGGACGGTGGGGTGCCGGAACAGGTCGAGCATCGTGATCGACCGGCCGGTGGCGGCGGTGAGCCGGGCGTGCACCGCCGCCAGCGCCAGCGAGTGCCCGCCGATGTCGAAGAAGTTGTCGGCGACCCCGACCCGGTCGCGTTCCAGCACCTGCCGCCAGATGCCGGCGATCAGCTCCTCGGTCTCGGTCAGCTCGTCCGGCCCGGTCGGCACCGGCGCGACCGGGGCCGGTGCGGCGGCGGCCACCGTCATCGCGCCCAGCGCCGCCACCCGGACGGTCGGCCGGGGCAGCGCCTCGGCGACCGCGTCGGCCGGGGTGTCGGGGTCGGCGGCGAGCGCGCCGACCAGGTCGGCGAGGTCGGCCAGGAGCGCGTCGATCCGGTCGGCGTCGAACAGGTCGGGGTTGTAGACCACGTCCACCCCGCACCGGCCGTCGCGCTGCACCACGTAGACGGTGATGTCGAACGGGGAGCCGGGCTTGGGCACCGGCAGCGCCTCGGCGGTCAGCCCGGTCAGCGTCAGCCGGGGTGCGGTGAAGTTGAGCACGTTGAACAGCACCTGCACCAGGGGCGCCCGGGAGGTGTCCCGGCCGACGCCCAGGGTCTCGACGAGCTTCTCCAGCGGCGCGCCCGGGTGGGCGGTCGCCTCGTGCAGCTCGGCGGCGCACCTGTCGACCAGTTCGGCGAACCCGACCCCACCGCCGGTCGTGCCGTCGGGGCCGGTGCGCAGCCGCACCGGGACGGTGTCGATGAAGAAGCCGACCACGTCGTCGAAGGCGGCCAGCCGGCGGTCGGCGACGATCGCCCCGACCAGGTGGTCGTCGCCGCCGGTGAGCCGGCGCAGCAGCTCGGCGAATCCGGCCAGCAGCACCGCCGCGACGGTGCTGCCGCGCCGCCCGGCCAGGTCCCGCACCGCCCGGTCGGCGGTGGCGGTCAGGGTCACCGCTGCCTCCGCGCCCGCGTACGTCTGCACGGCCGGGCGGGGACGGTCGCGGGGCAGATCCAGCACGGTCGGCACGCCCCGCAGGTGCTCCGCCCACCAGGTGAGGTCGGCGGGGCCCTGCCGGCGGTCCCGCTCGTCGCGCCACACCGCGTAGTCGGCGTACGAGGCGGACAGCGGCGGCAGGGCCGGCGGCGTCCCGGCGACGGCGTGCGCGTACCCGGTGGCCAGGTCGGCGTAGAGGACGGCCTCGGACCAGCCGTCGAAGACCGCGTGGTGCATGGTCATCGCCAGCACGTGCTCGGCGGGGCCGAGCCGGTAGACGGTCACCTGCCAGGGCGGGCCGGTGGCCAGGTCGAAGGCGTGCGCGGCACCGGCGGCGAGCATCCCGGCCAGTTCGGCCTCGGCATCGGCGCGGCCGGTCAGGTCGACCACCGGCACCGCCACGTCGGTCGGTTCCTCGCACACCGCGTAGGGCACCCCGGCGGTCTGCGGGATGCGCCAGCGCAGCACGTCGTGCCGGGTGGCCACGGCGCGCAGCGCCGCGCCGAGCGCCCCGGTGTCCAGCGGGCCGCGCAGCCGGTGCGCGACGGCGATGTTGTAGGGGGCGCTGGAGGGGGCGAGCTGGTCGACGAACCACAGCCGGCGCTGCGGCGGGGACAACGTGGGGGGGTTGCCGGTGGTCAGCCCGTCGGCGTCGGCGGGCGCGGCGGCCCGCAGCCGGGCGGCCAGCGCGGCCGGGGTGCGCCCGGTCAGCACGTCCCGGGTGTCGACGTACCGGCCCAGCTCGGCGCGCAGCGCCGCGACCAGCCGCATCGCGGCGATGGAGTTGCCACCGGCGGCGAGGAAGTCGGTGTCCGGGCCGGGTGCCGCGCCGAGCAGCCGGGTCCAGGCCCGCCGCACGGCCCGCTCGACCGGGTCGGCCGGCTCGTCGGTCGGCCCGGCGGCGGGGGCGGCGGTCAGGGCGGCGTCGGCAAGCGCCCGCAGTGCCGGCCGGTCCAGCTTGCCGGTGGTGGCGCTGACCGGCAGGTCGCCGCGGCGCAGCAGCCGCGCCGGCAGCATCGCGGCGGTCAACCGCCCCCCGGCGTACGCCCGGACGGCGTCGTCGTCGGGCGCGGTGGCCGGGGTGAGGAAGGCGACCAGTTCCGTCCCGGCCGGGCCGGGCACCGCCTCCACGGCCACCCGCTCGACGCCGGGCACGGCGGCCAGCACGGCCTCCACCTCGCCCAGTTCGATCCGCTGGCCCCGGATCTTGACCTGCCGGTCGGTCCGGCCGAGATAGACGATCCGCCCGTCGTCGGCCTGCCGGACCAGGTCGCCGGTGCGGTAGAGCCGCTCGCCGGGCAGCCCGGAGAACGGGTCGGGGACGAACCGGTCGGCGGTCAGGCCGGGCCGGTTGAGGTAGCCGTCGGCCAGCCCCGGCCCGCCGATCAGCAGTTCACCGGTCTGCCCCGGCGGCACCGCCCGCAACGCGTCGTCCACCACGTACGCCCGGTGGTTGGGCAGGGGCAGCCCGATCGGCACCGGGTCGGTGTCGAGGCCGGTCAGCTCGCCGCTGACCGCCAGCACGGTGGTCTCGGTGGGGCCGTAGCCGTTGAGCAGCCGTCGGCCCGACGCCCAGCGGGCGGCCAGGTCGGCGGGGACGGCCTCGCCGCCGCAGAGCACCGTTCGCCAGCCGGGCACCCGGGCCGGGTCCAGCATGGACAGCACGGTCGGGGTGATGAAACCCCAGTTGACGTCGTGGGCGGCGATGAACCGGGCCAGCCGGTCCGGGTCGGCGCGGTCGTCCGCGCCGAGCAGTTGCACGCTGCCGCCGAGCAGCAGCGGGACGAACAGGTCGATGCTCGCCGCGTCGAAGCCGAGCGAGGCGATGCCGAGGCTGCGGACCCCGGCGTCGGCGGCGCTGAGCGCGGCGCAGCCGGTGACGAACTCCACCACGTTGCGGTGGGTGGTCAGCACCCCCTTGGGCCGCCCGGTGGAGCCCGAGGTGAACAGCACGTACGCCGGGTCGCCGGCCCGCGCCGGGCAGGGTGCCAGCGGGGCCGGGCCGGTGGCGGTGACCACCTCGATCCCGGGGGTGTCGGCGAACTCGACCGCCGCCGCGTCGCCGACGACCAGCGTCACCCCGGCGTCGGCGGCGATCTCCCGCAGCCGCCGCCGGGGGCCACCGGGCTCCAGCGGCACGTAGCAGCCCCCGGCGAGCAGCACACCGAGGACGTCGACCACCAGGTCGGGGCGGCGGTGGGCGCAGATCCCCACCCGGGTCTGCCGGCCCACCCCCCGGGCCCGCAGCGCGGCGGCCAGGCCGGCCGCCCGGCCGACCAGCTCCCGGTAGGTGAGCCGGTCGTCCCACTGGCGCACCGCCACCGCGTCCGGGCAGCGGGCCGCCCGCTCGACGATCAGGTCGGCAAGCGTGCCGTCCGGCCAGGGCAGCGTCTCCCCGGCGACGGCGCTGACGGTCAGGATGTCGGTCACTGCACTCCCCGTACGGTGGCGGGGTCGGCTCCCCGGTGGCTGGCGGGTTCGACGCCCGGGTAGGTGGCCGGGTCGGTGATCAGCAGGCGCAGTTCGCTGACGTAGCCCCGGCCCGCCGCATCGGGCACCCAGGAGTCGGCCGGGGTGGGCAGCAGCTCGGTGACGACCAGCGGGACGTCCGGGCCGGTCCGGGCGGCGGTGTCGACCATGGCGCACAGCGACTGGGCGTACAGCGGGCCGGTCAGGTCGACGTAGCAGGGCTTGACCTCGGTGCCGACCTTGACGAACACCCGCTCGGGCAGGTCGGCGGCGGCCCGGAAGCGGCGCACCGCGAGGTAGCGGGCCGTCTCGTCGGGGTGCCCGGCGAGGCCGCTGGCCCCCACCGTGGTCCGCCAGGTGCGTCGGGCCACCACCAGCCGGTCGATGACGATCCGGGGCATGTGCGGGGCCGGGTCGAGCAGCTTGAACGCGTCCAGCAGCAGCGCGCCGAGGACCTGGGCGAAGACCTCCACCAGCGGCCAGCGGACGCCGTCGGGGAAGACCGCGACCAGCTCGTCGCCGTCGTGGCAGACGGTGACGGCGGTGGACGCCACCAGCCTGTCGACGTCGGCCCCCTGCGCGGTGTCGATGCCCAGCTCACGGTCGGTGGGTCCGGGCAGGCCGTAGGTGGTGCGGGTGGCCCGCCGGGGGAAGCTCTCCGGCCACAGCACCCGCAGCCGGGTCGGGCCGAGATCGGTGTCGAAGTCCGCCCGCAGCGCCGCCGGGTCGGGGTGGAACATGCTGAGCACCGCGCTGTCGAACGCGATCGCGGCCGGATGCAGCTCGCCGAGGACCAGCAGGAACTCCCCCCGCTCGAACGCCTGCGGGGAGGCGGCGGCGAGCTGCACGTCGGGGTTGTGCAGCCGGGCCGACGGCCAGCCGGGCCGGTCGGCGGGGAAGACCTCGGCCACCTGCCCGGCCAGGTCGGCGGCGGACAGCCGCAGCTCGACGCAGTCGGCCGGCAGGTCCCGCAGGCCGAACAGCCGGGCCCACCGCTCGGTGAGCTCGGCCCCCGCGGTGGCGATCGGACCGTGCGGGGAGACCAGCGTGCCCTGGGCCAGCGACCAGATGTCGGCGAGCCGGACCGGCCCGTCGACGGCCAACTCGTCGTACAGCTCGGCCAGCAGGGTGCCGACCCCGACGCCGATCTCGGCGGTCAGCCAGCGGGCGGCCTGCAACACCACCGCCAGCGGGGCGGCCAGCGCGTCGAGGACCGGCGCGCCGAGGCGGAACTCCAGGTCCCGGGCGGAGTCCTCGTAGCAGACGGTGCGCCCGGCGTACATCTGGCCACGGTGGCGGGTGGCGGGCCGCCCGGTGACAGCGGTGAACTCGGTGTTGAGGCCGGCCAGCGCGGCGGCGAGCCGGTCCGGGTCACCGGCGGCGGCGGCGACCTCGTCGCGGGCCGCCCGCAGCCGGTCGAACCCGGCGGCGGCCCCGGCGCGGGCCGGGTCGTCGCCGATCGCGGCGATCCGGTCGGCGAGCACCCGTTCGGCGTCCGGGCTGACCGGCAGGTTGGCCCCCCAGGAGAGGTGGCCCCGCTCGACCCAGCGGTCCAACAGCAGGTAACCGTCGTCGACGCGGTGTACCAGCCCGTCGGCGTGCAGCCGCCGGACCAGGTCGACGGCGGGGGTCCGGCCGTCGCAGTCGGCCAGCAGCCGGGCCTCGGTGGCGGTCAACGCGATCGGCGGGTGCAGCGGCCGGCGCAACTGTCGGTCCTCGACGGTCAGGTGCGGTTGCCGCATCGGCGCCCACCACCGGCGGACGACGAGGTCGTCGGCGAGCCGGTCGGCGTACTCGGTCAACGCCCACGCCTCGAAGAACACCTGCCGGCGGGTGACCAGGGCCGGGCCGGGCCGCAGCTGCACGCCCGGGTGGGCGGGGTCGAACACGCCCCAGCAGACCGGGCCGAAGAAGCCGATCGTCTCGGCCTTGCCGCAGTACCGCTGCCAGTAGCGCAGCAGGCTCGACTCGCGCTTGCGGCGGCGGACGTTGCGCACCGCCGGATCGGTCCGCAGCAGCCCGTCCAACGCCGCCAGCATGTCCGGGTTCTGCCAGGTGACCGCCTCCCGCAGCAGCGGGTCGGCGGCGATCTCCCCGGCGGCGGCCGAGGACTCCAGGAAGGCCGCGCCGAGGATCTTGCCGAAGACCTCCGGTGGGACCTCCCCGGCGAGCACACCGTCGGCGGCGGCCGCCGCGCCGGGGGCGGCGAACCGGTCCAGCCCGGTGGCCGGGAAACCGGCGCTGCGCAGCACCACGTCCCGCCACACCGACCAGCCGGTGCCGCCCAGGGGTATCAGGTGGCTCATCGGGTGGCCTCCCCGGCGGGGGCGTCGACGATCTGCAACCGCAGCTCGCTGAAGTAGCGCCGGCCGGCGGCGTCGGGCACCCACGCCTGGTCGGGGGTGGGCAGCATCTCGCTGACCACCAGGGAGACCGCGTCGCCGCCGTCGACCCGGGCGGCCCGGACCATGGCGCAGAGCACGTTGGCGAAGGCGGGGCTGCTCAGGTCGACGAAGCAGGGCTTGGTCTCGGTGCCGAGCTTGACGTAGACCTGCTCCGGCAGGCCCAGCCGCCGCCGCCAGGCCCGGACGGCCAGGTAGCGGTCGCGTTCCCCACGCGCGTCGGCGAACCCGCACTGCCCGACGGTGGTCCGCCACGTCTCACGGGCCACCACCAGGTTGTCCAGCACGATCCGGGGCGTACGGGGGGCGGCGGCGACCAGCTTGAACCCGTCGACGGCGTGCGCGCTGAGCAGTTCGGCGAAGATCTCCACCAACGGCCACCGCTGTCCGTCGCCGGCGGTCGCGACCAGTTCCCCCCGCTCGTCGGTGACGGTGAGATCCACGGTGGGCAGCAGCCGGGCCGGGTCGCCGCCGGGCGCGGGCAGGAACGCCAGGTGCCGGTCCGTCGGCCCGGTCAGCGCCTCGGCGGTGCGACTGGTCCGGCGCGGCCAGTCGGTCGGGAAGAGCAGCCGGACCCGTCGTGCGCCGAGATCCTCGGCGAGCGCGGCGCGCAGCCGTTCGACGTCCGGATGCGCGGGGGTGAACACCGAGCAGTCGAACGACGACCAGCCGGCGTGCAGTTCACCCAGCACGACGGTGTAGTCCCCGCGCCGCAGGGCGTCCACGTCGGGGGCGCAGATCTGCAGGTCGGGGCTGTGCAGCAGGGCGTTGGACCAGGTCGGTCGGGTGGCGGGGAAGGTCGCGTCGACCCGGTCGGCGAGGTCGGCGACCCGCAGCCGGACCACCCCGGCGTCGGCGGGCCGGGTGTCCAACCCGAACAGTCCGGCCCAGCGGGCCGCGAACTCGGCGGCCACCGCGTCGACCGGCCGCTCCCCCTCGCCCCAGAACAGGCCCTGCACCAGGAACCACAGGTCGGACAGGGCGACCGGGCCGTCGCCGGCCTCGGCGCGCAGTTCCTCGTAGAGCGACCGGAACACCGCGTCGTACGCCTGCGCCAGCGCCTGCACCAGCCAGCGCGCGGCACGCAGCAGCACGTCGAGCGGGGCGGCGAGGTCGGCCAGCAGGGGTGCGCCGAAGACCGCGTCGAGGTCCCGGCTGGTGTCCTCGTAACAGATGGTCCGGCCGGCGTACATCTGGCCCTCCCGGCGGCGGGCGGCGGCCCCGGTCAGCGCGGTGAAGGTCCCGTCCAGTTCGTCGAGAGCGACCCGCAGCCGCTCGGGGTCGCCGGCCGCCGCGGCGACGGCGTCACGGGCCGCCCGCAGCTCGTCCCAGCCGGCCTGTGCGGCCAGCCGGGCCGGTTCGTCGCCGATCGCGGCGATCCGGGCGGAGAGCACCGGCTCGGCGTCGGGGCTGACCGGCAGGGCGGCGTCCCAGGTGAGCAGTTCCCGGGCCACCAGCCGGTCCAGCAGGGCGTAGCCGTCCTCGGGCCGGCGCAGCCCGACGGCCGGGTCGGCGACCAGGTCGTACGCGGGCCGGTGGCCGTCGACGGCGGCGAGCAGCGCGGCCTCCACCGGGGACAGCGGGACCGGTGGCCGGCCGGGCCGCAACACCTGGCGTCCCCGGACGCTGAGCTGGGCGCAGAGCCGCGGCGGCCACCAGCGGCGGACCGCCTCGTCGGCACCGATCCGGTCGGCGTAGGCCGTCAGCGCCCACGACTCGAACCAGACCCACCGGCGGCGGACCAGCGCCGCGCCGTGGTCGATCCGGGCCACCTCCGGCTGCTGCGGGTCGACGGTCACCCAGCAGCTCGGCCCGAAGAAGCCGACGGTCTCGTTCTTGCCGGCGTAGCGCTGCCAGTACTTGAGCAGCGCCCGTTCGCGGTCGCGGCGGCGCACGTTGCGGGCCGCGTCGCCGCCGCTGCGGGCCAGTCCGTCCAGGGCGACCAGCGCGCCCCGGTTCTGCCAGGTGACCGCCTCCCGCAGCAGCGGGTCGGCGGCCAGTTCGCTGCACCGGTGCGCGGCGGCGCGGACGGCCTCGGCGAACTCCTTGTCGAACCGGTCCGGTGGGGTGTCGCCGTCGAGCAGGTCGTCGGCGGCGGCGGCCAACTGCGGCGCGGCGAAGCGGGTCAGCCCGTCGGCGGGAAAGCCGGTGCCGCGCAGGATCGCGTCGCGCCACACCGACCAACCGGTGTCGCCCAGCGGCACCCGGTGACCGCCGACCCCGGCCGGCACCGGCCCGACGGCGGCTGGCAGGTCGGCGCGGATCAACCGCAGCAGCTCGGGCAGCCGGTCGTGCAGGAAGAAGTGGCCGCCGTCGAGTTCGTGCAGGGTGAAGCCGGCAGTGGTGTGCTCCGCCCAGGCGGCGCTCTGTTCCCGGCTGACCGCCAGGTCGTGCCGCCCGGCGAACGCCACCACCGGCACCGGCAGCGGCACCTCGGGGACGTACCGGTAGCTGTCGACCCGGCCGAAGTCGGCGCGCAGCAACGGCAGCAGCAGCTCCACCAGTTCCGGGTGGTCCAGCAGGCCGTCGGGCAGGCCACCACCGTCGGCGAGCCGGCGCAGCAGCTCGTCGTCGTCCACCCGGGACAGCCCGTCGAAGGAGCTCGCGGCGGTGACGTGCGGGGCGCGGGCACCGCCGACGTACAGCCGCACCGGCAGCTGACGGCCGGCCCGGCGCAGCTCCCGCACCACCTCGAAGCCGAGCCGCCCGCCCATCGAGTGTCCGTAGATCGCGTACGGGCGGTCGGCCCGGTCGGCGATGGCGGCGGCCAGCTCCGCGACGGTGAAGTCCGGGTCGTCGCCGATCCGGTTCTCCCGACCGGGTAGCTGCACCGGCAGCACCTCCACGTCCGGGCCGGCCTCCGGCTGCCAGCGGCGGAACGCGCTGGCTCCACCCCCGGCGTACGGCAGACAGAACAACTGCACCGGTGCCTGGGGTCGGCTTCCGGGCGAGACGAACCAGTTCACCGTGCGCCTCTCTGCGGTGGGTCGATCCAGTGCCGCCGGCGCTGGAAGGGGTAGCCGGGCAGTCCGGTGCGTCGGACGACGCCCTGCGGGTGCAGTGCGGCCCAGTCGACGTCGCGGCCGGCCACCCAGCCGGCGGCCAGGTCACGCAGCGCCCCCGGCGCACCGGCCACGGTGGCGTCGGTGGCGAGCAGTTCGTCGAGTCCGGCGACCGCCTCGGCCAGGTCGGCGGCGACCACGGCGGCCCGCCGGGCGAAGGACCGCCGGCCCAGCGCCAGGGTCGCGGCCACCTCGGGCAGGGCCGGCCCGACGCCGGCCAGGTGATGCCGCAGCCGGGTCAACGCCGCGTGCAACGCCTGCGGGGTACGCGCCGACACCGGCAGCAGCCAGGCCCGCGGCGGCGACGGCTCGACCGGTACGGCAGGTGGCGGCTGCTCCACGACCACGTGCGCGTTGGTGCCGCCGAGCCCGAACGCGCTGACCCCGGCCACCCGGCGCGGCGCGTCCGGCCAGTCCCGCGCCTTGGTGGGCACGTAGAACGGGCCGCCGGCCAGGTCGATCTCCGGGTGCGGGCGGGTGAAGTGCAGGTTCGGCGGGATCACCCCATGCTGGACGGCGAGCACCGTCTTGATCAGCCCGGCGATGCCGGCCCCGGCGTCGAGGTGACCGATGTTGGTCTTCACCGCGCCGAGCGCGCAGGACTCGGCGGGGGCGGCGCCGCCGTACACCTCGTGCAGGGCGGCGACCTCGATGGCGTCGCCCAGGGGCGTACCGCTGCCGTGGGCCTCGATGAAACGGACCTCGCCGGGGGCGACCTCGGCGGCGGCCAGGGCGTTCGCGACGGCGGCGGCCTGGCCGGCGGGTCCGGGGACCGCGAAGCCGGCCCGGTCGGGGCCGTCGTTGGTGACCGCCCAGCCGGGCAGGACGGCGTAGATCCGGTCTCCGTCGGCCTGGGCGTCGGCGAGCCGGCGCAGCGCCACCACGCCGACGCCGGACCCGAAGCCGGAGCCCTCGGCGGCCTCGTCGAAGGCGCGGCAGCGGCCGTCCGGGGAGGCCAGCCCGCCGGGGGTGGCCCGGTAGCGGGGCCAGGTGACGTTGACCCCGCCGGCGAGGGCGATGTCGCACTGGTAGTCGGCGAGGCTCTGGGCGGCGGTACACACCGCTACCAGGGAACTGGAGCAGGCGCTCTGCACGGCCACCGCCGGCCCGGTCAACCCGAGCCGGTACGCCACCTGGCCGGGCAGGTGGTCGGTGGACTGCCGGCCGATCAGCCGGGCCTCCCAGTCGTCCGGGTCGACGTCGCCGACCACCGCCGGGTTGTCCATCAAGTGGAACAGGAAGTAGCGGTTGGCGGAGGTGGCCGCGTAGACGCCGACCAGTCCGGGGAAGCGGGTCGGGTCGTGCCCGGCGTCCTCCAGCGCCTCCCATGCGGTTTCCAGGAAGAGCCGGTGCTGGGGGTCGGTCCGGGCGGCCTCCTCGTCGCCCATGGCGAAGAACTCGGCGTCGAAGTCGGTGACCCCGTCGAGCCGGCCGGTGGCCCGCACGTGCCGGGGGTCGGCGCGTAGTCGCGGCCCGATGCCGAGGGCGGTCAGCTCGGCGTCGGAGTGGTCGTGCACCGAGTCGACCCCGGCGCAGACGTTCCACCAGAAGGTGGCCGCGTCGGGTGCGCCGGGGAACCGGCCGGCGAGCCCCACCACCACGATCTCGTCGCCGGTGTACTCGCGGGCGGCGACCGACGGCGCGGTCGGGGTGGGCAGGCTCGGCGCGGGGGTCGGGCCGGTGCGCGCCGCCCCGGCCGGCGGCCCGTCGACACCCGGGTCGAGCAGCCGGGCCTGGGCGGCGATCGTCGGGTGGGCGAACAGCCGCACCATGGGCAGCGTCGCGCCGAACCGGTCGGCGATGCGCTGCTGCACCTGGCCGAGCAACAGGGACTGTCCTCCGGCGTCGAAGAAGCTCTCCTGCCGGCCGACGGCGTCGCGGCCGAGCACCGCGCACCAGATGTCGTGCACGGCCCGCTCGGTGTCGGTGGCCGGTTCCTGCCCGGCGGGGACCGTCCGGGGCGGGTCCGGCAGCGCCCGCTCGTCGATCTTGCCGGTGACGGTGAGCGGGAACGCGTCGAGGACCAGTACGGCGCGGGGCAGCGCGTAGTCGGGCAGCCGTCGGGCCAACGCGGTGCGCAGCGCCGCCGGGTCGAGGTCACCGCCGGCCGGCACGGCGTACGCGAGCAGCGTCCCGTCGCGGGCGATGGCGCGGACGGCGGCGACGCCCGGCTGCGCGGCGAGGACGGCCTCGACCTCGGTCAGCTCGACCCGGAACCCACGGACCTTGACCTGGCGGTCGAGCCGGCCGAGGCAGACCAGTTCCCCGTCGGGCAGCCACGCGCCGAAGTCGCCGGTGGCGTAGCTGGGCGTCCCGTCGGGGTCGACGCCGAACCGGTCGCTGTGTTGGCCGAGGTAGCCGGGGGCGAGGTGCGGGCTGCGCACCACGATCTCGCCGGAGTCGGCCAGCCGCAGCGTGTAGCCGGGTAGCGCCGTGCCGATCGGCAGCGGGCCGGTGCGGCCCGGGTCGGCGTCGGCCAGCGGCAGCGCGTACCGGGCGGCGAACGTCATCTCGGTGGCGCCGTAGCCGTTGACCAGCACGCATCCCGGGGCGAACCGGTCGCGACCCCGGGCGGCGTCGACGTGGGTGGCCTGCTCGCCGCCGAGCAGCACCACCCGGATGCTGTCCAGCCGTCGCTCACCGAGGGTGTCGAGGAGGAACCGGTAGACCGTCGGGGTGGAGTGGTAGACGGTGACCCGGTGCCGGGCGAGTTGCCCGACGGCGTACGCCAGGCCGTGCCGGCGCAGGTCGACCGGGACGACGGCGGCCCCGGTGAGCAGCGCCGGGTAGAGGTCGGGGATGGCCGCGTCGAAGCTGAACGAGGCGAGCAGGCTGAGCCGGTCGGTCGGGCCGATGGCCAGGGTGCGGATCTGGTTGTCGACGACGTGCCGCAGGTTGCGGTGGGTCTGCGCGACGGCTTTCGGGGTGCCGGTGGACCCGGAGGTGAACAGCACGTAGGCCGGGCTGTCGGGATCGACCGGGACGGGGTGCAGCACGGCGGTGGCGGTCGGGTCGAGGACCAGCACGGCGGTGCCGGGGCGGGCGGCGCACAGGGCGTCGGCGAGGTCGCGGTGGTCGGGGACGCAGGCCACGACGCGCACGTCGGCGGCGGCGAGCATGTGCCGGAGCCGGTCGACCGGGAAGCCGGGGTCCAGCGGCACGTACACGCCACCGGCGGCGAGGGTGCCGAGGACGGCCGCGATGGTGCCGACGCCGTGCCCGGTGAGCAGGGCGACCCGGTCGCCGGGGCGGACGCCGGCCGCGGTGAGCGCGACCGCGTGCCCGCCGACGGTGGCGGCCAGGGCGGCGTAGCTGACCTCGTGGGTCTCGCCGAGGATCGCCGGGTGGTCGGTACGGGTGGCCGAAACCTCGGCGAACTGTTGGATGATCGTCGGTTGCGCCATGTCAGCGGATCGGCTCGACTCCACTGTGGGCGGCCGCGCAGGAACAGCCGATTGTGATCATGATCCCCCCCAGGACTTCACAATGGAAGCAGAATAGGGCGACATCCGGCCGAGGAAAGATCATCGATCGGAGTCGGACCGAAGGGCCCACCAGGCCCTGAAGATCGGACGGCGAAAATCGGCCGATCATCCCCCTAGCGCGAAAAGGAGTTTCAGCTTAAGTGTCCAACGACAAGTGATTTTGCGGCGAAAGAGCTTGCAAACCGGCTATTTTCCATCTTGGACGGCGCCTTAACGCCAGGTCAGGCGGGTTGCCGCAGCCGCCGGCCCACGCCATCCTAGGGTCGGCCGACCACCCGGGACCTCCGGCCCGTCAGGACGTGACGGCGGTCGACGCGCGCACGGTGGACGAGGGCACCGGCTACCGGACGGTGGTGGACCTGCTCACCGCCCGGCACGTCACGGCGGCGCCGGTGGTCGACGACACCCGACGGGTGCCCGGCGTGGTCTCCCAGGCCGACCTGCCGACCCGGGGCCGGGGTCACGCCGGCGGGGCACCCGTCCCGCACCCAGGGTCGACCCTGCAACACCCTGCGTCACCAGGGCCGACCCGCCACCCGTGGGGGCTGACGATGGCCGCCCGGGTCCGTAGCATCTGTCGGGTGTCCGCGTCGGCGCGGACACCCGACGGCCGGCGGCGTGCCCTCCGCACGCGCGCCGGGTGGCGACGTTTCCGCGACGGGCAGAGAGGCCGGCGATGAGTCGAGCAGAGCAGGACACCGCGGCGGGCACCGAGGGTGAGGACTACACCCAGCGGCTGCAACGCCTCGGTGGCGCACGCTGGAAGCAGGTGCTCGACGTGCAGGCGCCGTACCGGTGGAACCTCCAGCGGCTCGACCTGGGCCGCACCCTCGACGTCGGCTGCGGCCTCGGCCGCAACCTGGCCAACCTGGGCGAGGGCGCGGTCGGGGTGGACCACAACCCCACCTCGGTGGCGCACGCACGGGCCGCCGGACTGGAGGCGTACACGATCGAGGAGTTCCACCAGTCCCCGCACGCCCGGCCCGGTGCCTTCGACGCGCTGCTCGCCGCCCACCTGCTGGAGCACCTGCCCGCCGACGCGGCCCTGGAGGTCATCTCCAGCTACCTGCCGTTCCTGCGTTCCGGCGGCACGGCGGTCTTCATCACCCCGCAGGAGCGGGGTTACGCCAGCGACGCGACCCATGTCCGGTTCGTCGGGTTCGACGAGGCCGCGCAGGCCGCCCGGGATCTCGGCATGACGGTGGTCAAGCAGTACTCCTTCCCGTTCCCCCGGTCGATGGGCAAGGTCTTCACCTACAACGAGTTCGTCACGGTGGCCCAGCTGCCCTGAGCCCCGCCGTGACCGGCCCGCCTCCCCCGGCACGGTGGGCGGTGCCGTGCCGCCCCGGCACGCCGGGCCGGCCGGTTACCGTGGCGGCATGACCAACCCGACCCGGTGGGCGACCGAGACCGGCCCCGAACACTCCCAGTGGTACATCGACCGGTTCCGCCGGCTCGCCGCCGAGGGGGCCGACCTGGCCGGGGAGGCCCGCCTGGTCGACGCGGTGGTGGCCCCCGGCTCCCGCATCCTCGACGCCGGCTGCGGCACCGGACGTGTCGGTGCCGCGCTCGCCGCGCGGGGGCACCAGGTGGTCGGGGTCGACGCCGATCCCGCCCTGGTCGAGGCGGCCCGCACCGACCATCCCGGGCCCCGCTGGCTGGTCGCCGACCTCGCCACGCTGGATCTCGCCGCCGACGGCGAGGCCGAGCCGTTCGACGCCGCCGTGGTGGCCGGCAACGTGATGGCCTTCGTCGCTGCCGGCACCGAACCCGCCGTGCTGACCCGGATCGCCGCCCACCTGCGCCCGGACGGGGCGGTGCTGGTCGGGTTCGGCCTCGACCGGGGCTACCGGCTCGACCACTTCGACAGCGACCTGGCCGCCGCCGGCCTGCGGCTCGAACAGCGCTTCGCCACCTGGGACCTGCGCCCCTGGCGCGACGACGCGGACTTCGCCGTCAGCCTGCTGCGCCGCCCCACCGGCTGACCCCCGCGCACCGCCCCGGGCGCGGGCCGGGCCGGGTGGTCAGGACGGGGCAGCCGCCGCCCGGGCGGCGGCCGGGTCGAGGGTGCTGCCGGCGGGAACGAGGCTGACCAGGCCGGCCGGGAGCCGGACCGGGGTGACCCCCCGGTAGCCGAGCATGCCGAGCACCCCCTCGTCGGCGAGCACGTAGCGGCGGCCCAGGTCGGTGACCACCGACACCGCCCCGCCGTCGGCGCCCGGCGCGGCCACCGACTCCACGACCGCACCGCGTCCCGGCTCGACCAGCACCTGGTCGGCGCGCACCCCGCCCGGGGTGTCGGTGCTGCGGGCGGCGGTGAGATCCGGCACGGTCGCGTCGACCCGCACCTCACCGACCGTGCCGTCGTCGCCGATCCGGGCACAGAGCACGCCGCCGTCGACCCCGGCCAGGCGGGGCGGGGCCGGTGGCGGCGCGGTCGGCCCGGTCGGCACCAGATCGGGCAGCTTGGGCGACGCGGCGAACCGGCCCAGGCTGATCGGGGCCGGCTCGTCCTGGCCGGTGCGGGCCATCAGCAGGGCCGCCTGGAGTTCGGTGATCCCGGCCAGGCCCGCGCGCCCGGCGACCGCGTACTGCCGACCGCCGCCGGAGTTGCGGACCAGGTAGACGTCCCCGACCGTGGCGTCGGTGACCCCGGACGAGGGCTCGCCGAGCCCGGCCAGCGACGGCGGGGCCAGGTCGACGCCCGCCGGCAGGGCGTTGAGCAGCGCCGGGGCGGCGGGAACCGCGCGTTCCCTGGTGGTCGCCAGCGCGGCGAGCACCCGGGCGGTGTCGCGCAGCAGGTGCCGACGCTGGTGCCAGATCAGGTGCAGCCCGCCGTCGGGGTGCCGGACCAGCACCGCCTCCTCGGTGAGCCGCCGCCCGCCGGTCGGCTCCCGGCCGATCAGCAGCGCCGAGCGGGGTACGGCCCGCGCCGCCTCGGCCGACACCCGCGAGCAGACCGTCCACGGCGCGGTGGACAGCCGCCCGGCGGCCGGCAGCGAGTCCGGGGCGTCGGCGATGCCCAACGGCAGCCCGCGCGGCACCCCCTCGATGGAGCGGCGGGACACCAGCACCGTACGGGACCGGTCCGCGCCGACGATCAGCAGCGCGGAGGCGTAGTTGAGCACCGGGTGCAGCCGGCCGTCACGGTAGACGAACCGAGCCCCGGACTCCTTCTCGACGATCACCGCACCGGCGTCGCGCCAGCTCGACCCGCCCCCCACGAACAGGCCGTAGAGCGCGCAGCCACCCAGCCCGATCGCCGCCACCAGGACGCTGGCCAGCCCGGCACCGGCCAGCCGGCGAAACGGTGACCGCGCCGGGTCGGTCTCCCGCATGACCAGGGCGGCGACGGCCCGCTGCACGGTGAACTGGTAGGAGTGGAGCTGGTCCTGCCGCGACGGCATGGCGTCCCTTCCGCGAGTCCTCGGCGGACAGGATATGCGCTGCGTCGATGTCCCGTGGACCCTGCGTGGTGACCGGCGACGTCCGCCCGGCCGCGTCGCCGCGCGCCGGTGCCGCGCCGAACCGGTCACCCGGTAGCATCCCGGCACGACGACGGTGGAGGGACGACCGGGTGGGCGTGCGATTCGAGGAACTGGCCTGGCGGGAGACCCCGATCGGCGCGATCAGCCTGCGCCGGCGGCGGGAACCCGCGCTCGACGTCGACGTCTACGAGGTGAAGCTCGACGACGAGTATCTGATGTCCAGTCTCTTCCCGGTCGCCGAGATCGAACTGGCCCGGCTGGGGCTGGCCCCGTTGGGCGACGGGCCGCTCGACGTGGTGGTCGGTGGTCTCGGCCTCGGCTACACCGCCCGTACCGCGCTGGAGGACGCCCGGGTACGCACGGTGCTGGTGGTGGAGACGATCGAGGACGTCATCGACTGGCACCGCCGGCAGTTGCTGCCCTTCGCCGCCGGTCTCGCCCCGGACCCACGGACCCGGTTCGTCCGGGCCGACTTCTTCGCCGCGGTCGCCGACGGCAGCGGTTTCGACCCGGACCAGCCGGGCCGCCGGTTCCACGCGGTGCTGCTCGACGTCGACCACTCCCCGCGCAACGTGCTGCACCCCAGCCACGCCGCCTTCTACACCGCCGACGGGCTGCGCCGGCTGGCCGACCTGCTGCTGCCCGAGGGGGTGTTCGCGCTCTGGTCGGACGACCCGCCGGACGACGCGTTCGGCCGGGTCCTGGCCGAGGTGTTCACCACCTGGCAGGCGCACGTCGTCCCGTTCGCCAACCCGCTGACCGGCGGGAAGTCCGCCAACACCGTCTACGTCGCCCACCGGCGGCCCGACCCGCGCTGACCCCGCTCCCGGTGGCTGCGGGGCATACGGCGGCCCGGAACGGGAAGGCTGCCCGGTCAGCGAGTCACGGGAGGTGGACATGCGGGCCATGCTCTGGGTCGTCGGTGTCGTCGGCGGCGCGCTCATCCTGCTCGGGCTGCTGCTGGAGGCGGTCCGTTGGCTGGCCATCATCGGCCTCGTCGCGCTGCTGGTGGTGATCGTGCTGGCGTTCGTGCGGGGACGGCAGGTGGTGCACCGGCACTCCGCGGGCCGCCGCTAGCCCACGTGCCACAGCCGGCCGACCCCGCACCGGGGGCGGCCGGCTCAGTGCGCCCCACCCAGGTTGAGCACGACCACTCCCCCGATGATCAGTCCCACCCCGATCACCTTCGTCAGGCTCAGCGGCTCACCGAGGAAGGCCGCGCCGACGGCGACGATCGCGGCGGTGCCGAGCCCGGACCACATCGCGTACGCCACCCCGACCGGGATGTCCCGGACCGCCAGCGCGAGCATCCCGAAGGCCAGCAGGTAGGCCACGGCCAGCCCGACCGTGGGCCAGAGCCGGGTGAACCCCTGCGTCGCCTTGAGCAGGCTGGTGCCGGCCACCTCGGCACCGATCGCGATCAGCAGGAACAGGTAGGCCATCGCATTTCCTCCGCTGCTTCACCCCCGCGGTCCCGCACCGCCGCGACGCCGGGCAGGGTCCGACGCGGGACGGACCGGCGGGCCGGTCGCGTATCGGACACCGCGCAACCTGACCTCGGTTTCGACCGTAATACAGGCAACACAGGCGTCCGGTCCGCCCGGTCGACACAGCGGGACGGGCCGGTACGCCGGACCACCCCGCACCGGTCGCGCCCCGCCGCGACCGACGTGGCGGGGCCGGGCGGGTGCCGGGACCACCACCACGTCCGAAGGGATCCGCCATGATCGGTCAACGAGTGTTCGCCGGGGCCGCGGTCGGCCTGCTCACCGCGGCGCTGGCCCTGCCCGGGTCGGCCGCGGCCGGGCCACGCCGGGACAGCATCGGGTACTGCGCGTTGCGTCCGTTGCCACTGCCGGCGGGGCTGACGCACGGCGAGGCCCAGGCGGTGGACCCGACCGGCCGGTTCGTCGCCGGCATCGGCACCCGGATCACCGACGGGGTGTGGGAGCAACTCCTGCTGATCTGGCAGGGCAACCGGGTCACCGCCGTGGACACCCCGCTGGCCGGAGAGGTCACCGGGATCAACCCGGCCGGCGTGGTGATCGGCAACGGGGCCATGTCCGCGACGTACCGCCCCTGGCGTTACCAGGACGGCCAGCTCACCGAACTACCCGTCCCGGGGACCGTCTCGAACGTCTGGGCCGAGGGGATCAACGCCCGCGGCGACATCGTGGGACGCGGCTCGGTGGACGCCGCCGAGACCCAGGTCCCGCTGCGGTGGCCGGCGGACCGGCCGGGCACGGTCGAGACGGTCGCGCCGCTGACCGACGCGGTCGCCAACGCGGTCCTGGACGACGGCAGCGTCGTGGGCACCTCGGTCGGACCGGACGGCCCGCCGAGCTACGCGGGCTGGGTACGTCGCCCCGACGGCAGCATCCGCTGGCTCAGCGTGCCCGGCAAACCCCGCGCCTGGGCGTCCGTGGGTCGGGGTGACTGGGCCGCCGGTGGGGTGGACGACACCCCGGAGGAGGGGGACGGGACCCCCCAGCGGTGGAACCTGCGCACCGGGGCGGCGACACCGGTCCATCCGGCGGTGGGGTGGCGGATCTACGGCGTGACGGCAAGCGGTGTGGTGCTCGGCGAGTCGGCGGTGGGGCACGGTGACCGGGTGACGCCGCTGCCCGGGGCGGGCAACACCATCCGCTTCGTCCGGGCGGGCGCAATCGCGGACAACGGCACGGTGGTCGGCTGGACCGTCGGTGACCGGCTCACCCCGGTGCGCTGGACCGGCTGCTGACGGGCCACCCAGCGGGCCGCCTGCGGGGTCAGACCCCGGAGGTGGCGAGCACCCGGGCCGGGGGTTCGTCGGTGGCCGGCGGGGCGGTCTCCCGGTTGGGCAGGGAGAGCCGGATGACCTTCCACCAGGCGGAGGCGACCTGCTTGGGCAGCGGGCCCGTGGTGTAGGTCAGCCCGTACCTGTCGAACAGTGCCCGCACCTGCGGGGCGATCTCCTGGTAGCGCTTGCTGGGCAGGTCGGGGAAGAGGTGGTGCTCGATCTGGAAGGACAGGTTGCCGGTCATGATGTGCATCAGCCGGCTGCCGCTGATGTTGGCCGAGCCGAGCATCTGCCGCAGGTACCACTCGCCCCGGGTCTCCCCCTCGATCGAGGTCTTGGAGAACGTCTCGACCCCGTTGGGGAAGTGGCCGCACATGATCACCGAGTGGCTCCAGAGGTTGCGGAGCAGGTTCGCGGTGAAGGTGGCGGCCAGGGTGGTCAGGAAGGACGGACCGGACAGCAGCGGGTGGATGACGTAGTCCTTGAGCACCTGGCGGCGGATCTTGCGGCCGACCGCGCGCAGCCGGGCCCGGAACTCGGGGGTCTTGTGCCGGCCCTTGCGCAGGTTACGACCCAGCTCCAGGTCGTACGCGGCGATGCCGTACTCGAAGAAACAGGCGTTGACGAAGTTCCACAGCGGCTGGCCGAGGTGCATCGGGTACCACTTCTGGTCCTCGTCGACGCGCATGATGCCGTACCCGAGGTCGTTGTCCTTGCCCAGCACGTTGGTGTACGTGTGGTGCAGCTGGTTGTGCGAGTGCTTCCACTGGTCGGCCGGGGAGACGTGGTCCCACTCCCAGGTGGTGGAGTGGATCTTCGGATCGCGCATGAAGTCGTACTGGCCGTGCAGGATGTTGTGGCCGATCTCCATGTTCTCCAGGATCTTGGCCACCGTCAGGCCGGCGGTGCCGACCACCCAGGCCGGCGGGAAGAGCGAGAAGAGCAGCACCGCGCGGCTGCCCATCTCCAGGGTCCGCTGCGTCTTGATCACCTTGCGGATGTAGGCCGCGTCGCTCGCGCCGCGCTCGGCGAGCACCCGGTCCCGGATGGCGTCGAGTTCCTTGCCGAGCGTCTCGATGTCCTCGGCGCTCAGGTGGGCGATCGGGTTGACGGGCTTGTGCTGGATGACGGTCACGTCCGGCCTCCGGTCAGAGATCGATGTCGCAGGAGCCGGCCGCCGCCGACACGCAGGTCTGGATGAGCACGCCGTCACCGGGGACGGCGGTGGTGAGTTCCCCGGTCCGCAGGTCCCGCACCGCCCCCTGGCGCAGCGGCAGGACGCAGCCGTAGCAGATCCCCATCCGACAGCCGGACGGCATCAGCGCGCCGGCGGCCTCACCGGCGTCGAGGATCGGGGTGCCGCCGCCCGCGGCGAGGGTGAGGCCGGTGCGGGTGAAGGTGACGGTGCCGCCCTCGCCGGGCGCGATCACCGTCGGCCGGAACCGTTCGGTGTGCAGCCGGTCGGCGACGCCGGCCGCCGCCCAGTGCTCCTGCACCGCGTCGAGCATCCCGACCGGGCCACACGCCCAGGTCTCCCGGTCGAGGTAATCGGGGACCAGGGTGGCCAGCTCGTCGACGCCGAGCAGACCGTGCCGGTCGGTGTGCCGCTCGACCAGGCGGATACCGCCCTGCCCGGCCAGCGCCCGCAGCCGCGGGCCGAACACGACGTCGTCGGGGGTCGGCGCGGAGTGCACCACGACCACGTCGGCGCGGGTGTGCACACCGGCGCGGAGCATGCCCATCACCGGGGTGATGCCGCTGCCGGCGGTGAGGAACAGCACCCGGGCGGGAACCGGGTCGGGCAGGACGAAGTCACCGAGTGCCTGGTCGAGCTGGACGACGGTGCCGACCGGGGTCCGCCGGACCAGGTGGTTGCTGACCCGGCCGTCGGGGATGGCCTTGACGGTGACGCTGATCAGGCGGTCGGGGCGGTCGGGGGCGGAGGTCAGCGAGTAGGCCCGCCACTGGCGTACCCCGTCGACGTCGACGCCGAGGCGGACGTACTGGCCGGGGGTGTGGCCGCGCCAGTTGCGGCCGGGCCGGATGGTGAGGGTCGCCGCGTCGGGGGTCTCGGGCTCGACGGCGACGATCCGCCCGCGCAGGGCGGCCCCGGCGCGCAGCGGCGCGACCAGGTCGAGGTAGTCCTCCGGCAGCAGCGGGGTGGTGACCGTCTCGGCCAACCGCAGGAGCCGGTCCCGGACGGTGGTCTTCGCCGGGCGGTGCGGGACGGTGGTGGTCATGAACCCAGGGTCCTCGCACTTCCGCATAACATCTTGACCAGGGAAGGTGAATCGGACGCGATAACTTGTTCGAAGGGAACAACATGTCGGAAACGGAGGCGGCCGGCCACCCCGGCGGACGGCTGGAACTCGACGCGCCGGTGGCCGCCCGGTTACGCGGCCGGTTGCCGATGGTCGCCGCGCACACCGTGACCACCATCACCGCCGAGGTCCCCGCCTACTCCGGCACCCTCACCGGCCAGATGCGCGAGAAGATCGAGAATGCGGTACGCATCGCGTTGGGCACGTTCCTCCAGCTCATCGAGCGGGCCGGCACCGCGGCCGACCCGAGCACCCCGCTGAACCGGGCGCTGGAGGCCGCGTACGCGCTGGGCGCCGGGGAGGCGCGGGCGGGGCGCAGCATGGACGCGCTGCTGGCCGCGTACCGGGTGGGGGCCCGGGTGGCCTGGCGCGAGGTCTCCACCACCACCGTACGCAGCGGGCTGTCCGCCGAGACGGTCGCCGAGTTCGCCGAGCTGATGTTCGCCTACATCGACGAACTCTCCGCCGCCAGCGTCGCCGGCCACTCCGACGAGCTGGCCAACGTCGGCCGGGCCCGGCGGCGCGACCTGGACCGGCTCACCCAGCAACTGCTGACCGGCGAGCCGGAGGAGGTGCTGCGGCGCAGCGCCGAACGGGCCGAGTGGCCACCGCCGCAGACCCTGACCGTGGTGGTGCTGCCCCGCAGCAGCCTGCGCGGGGTGCTCGCGGTGCTCCCGACGCACACCCTGGAGAGCGGTGAGGAACTGCCCGGGGCGCAGTGGGCCGAGGAGGGGGCGCTGCTGCTCGTACCGGACATGCACGGTGGGCGGCGGCGGCAGCTCGCCACGGCGCTGCACGGGCACCGCGCGGTGCTCGGCCCGGCCCGGCCGTGGGTGGCGGTGGCCCGGTCGTACCAGCGGGTGCTGAAGGCGCTCGCCCTCGGCCTGCCGTCACCGGCGGACGCCGCCGCGTGGGACACCGAGCAGCACCTGGCCCGGCTGGTGCTGCACACCGACCCGGAGGCGCTGGCCGACCTGCGCGCCCAGGTGCTCGCACCGCTGGCCACGCTGCCGGCGGCGACCGCCGCGCGGCTGGCCGAGACGATGCGGTCCTGGCTGCTGCACCAGGGCCGGCGCGACGACGTCGCCGCCGACCTGTTCGTGCACCCGCAGACGGTCCGGTACCGGATGGGCCGGCTGCGCGAGCTGTACGGCGACCGGCTCAACGAGCCCGGCACGGTGCTCGACCTGACCGTGGCGCTGGCGTTCCCACCCACCGACGACACCGTGCCCGCCGGCTCCTGAGCCGGCACTCCGTCACCACCGACGCCTCCCCCACATCGGACGGTCCACCGGCCGCGCAATTCCCACCGGACTCGGTCGTGGCGGTGGTCCGACATGGACGGTCGGCGGGACTGTGTCGACAGGACGACAGGAGAGCGTCCCGCGGCTGACACCGCGTGACGGCATGGGCCATGATGACGGCATGCGTCTGATCTTCTCGGTCTCGGACTCCGACGAGTCGCCGGTGCACGACCTTCGCGACGAGTTGGTGGCCGACCCGGAGCTGCGCGACGCCCGGGTCCGGCTGATCCACCGCGCACCCGAGCCGGGCACCCTCGGGGCCGCCGAGGTGCTGGAGTTCATCGGCCAGGACGTGCTGCTGCCCGTGGTGATCCAGGCGGTGTACGACTGGTACCAGGCCCGGCGCGGCGCCCGGCGCGGCGGCGACACCACCGTCACGGTGACCCTCACCGACAGCCCGGACGGCACCCGGGAGGTGAAGATCGAGGCCAGCGGCTCGGCCGAGGACGTCGTCGCGGTGCTCAAGCAGGGCCTGCGGTGACCGCTGCGCACCAACCACGGTTCGATCCGGCCCAGTCCCGTGCCGTCCTGCTGGGGGTCAGCTCCTACGCCCATCTGGGGCTGACCGTCCCGGCCGCCGGGGACAACCTCACGGCCCTGGCCGAGGCGTTCGCCGATCCCGCCGTCTGGGGGCTGCCGAAGCGGCGGATCGCCGTGGTGCCCGACCCCACGGCCGACGACCTGGCCGGGTACGTCGAGGACGCGGCCCGGCTCGTCGGCCGCGACGGCGTGCTGGTGGTCTACTTCGCCGGTCACGCCGTCCTGGCGGGCCGGTCGCTACGGCTCCTTCCCCACGAGGCTGCGGACACCTCCGGCAAGGAGTTCCCGGTGGAGAGTTTCGTGGCGGCGGCCAGGGGCACCGACGCCCAGCGGTGCCTGCTGATCCTCGACTGCTGCCACGCGGGCAACGCCAGCCTGGTCCTGCCGTCGGAGGCGCTGCACCTCGACGAGGACCGTGGCTGGCAGCTGATGGCGGCCGTCCGCAGTGGGCCGGCGCTCGACGCCGGCCCGGACGAGCTGCACACCCCGTTCACCCGGGCCCTGCTGGAGGTCTTCGGGCGCGGCCGGGCGGACGCGCCCGAGTGGCTGAGCCCGACGGAGGTGCTGCGGGAGGCCGGGGAACTCCTGGCCGGCGAAGGCTTTCCGCCGCCGGCCCGCAGCCCGGTCGAGTTCGACCGGGGCTGGGTGCGTAACCCCGCGTGGCGTCCGCCGCAGCGGCGTGCGGTGCCGTTCCCCCGCCGGCCCGCCGGCTCCCCCACCGACCACGGCGAGCGGGCCGGCTTCGAGAGCGCCTGGCCGGACCGGCAGCTGCCGTTCGCCGGCCGGGTCCCGGAACTGGTCCGGGGCGGGGCCAGCCTGCGCCTGCCACAGGGGGCGGTGCTGCCGGTCGTCGGGCCCCGGCACGCCGGCAAGCGGTACTTCGTCGACGAGGTGCTGGCCCGCTTCGCCGAGGAGGCCGGGCAGCTCGACGAGGTGGCACTGCTGCGGCTGGACATCCCCAACAGCAGCGCGCCCGAGCCGGTGCTCGGGGCGCTCGCCCGGGAACTCGACGTCACCATCGACGACGTCACCGACTACGGCATGGACTACGCCGAGGCGGTCCGGACGACCCTGGTCGAGGAGTTGCAGCGGCAGCTGCACCGCCGACGGCTGATCCTGTTCGTCGAGGGTTCCCGGTTGGGCACCCGGCCGGGGGCGGTCCGGGCGCAGCTCGACCGGCTGCTGGAGCTGTCCGTGTTCGACCGGGCGCTGGTCATCATCGCCACCCGGGCGGAGGTCCACGTCAGCGGCGACAACCGGTTGCGCTACCTGCCGGTGATCCAGCTGCGGGAACTCAGTGAGGACGAGGCCACCGCACTGGTCGACCAGGTGCTCGCCGACCCGCTGTACGGCGGCGGCCTGACCATCGCCGGCCTCGCCGAGGGTCGGCTCTGGACGGAGCTGGACGACAAGCTGGTCCGGCTGCCCGGGGTGCTGCACAACGGCATCGACGAACTCGCCAACGACGTGCTGAACAAGCGCATCGAGCAGCCGGGCGTCGAACACCTCATCGACGCGCTGCTGCGCCGTTCTGCCGCCACGGTCGGTGCCGGCCTGCGCGACGTGGACTGCTTCGCGCTGTGGACCGGCGTCGACGGCAAGCGGGGCCGGCCCGGTGCGCTGGCCGTGCTGACCGCCTGGGCGATCACCGACGGGCTGTGGATGTCCGCCGAACTGCTCGAAACGATGGGCTGCGGGCTCACCCCGCAGGCCACCCACCATCTGGTCGAGGCGCGCATCCTCACCCAGCAGGAGCACGACGGCGTCCTCTGGCACGACCTGGGGCGGTCGGCCCGGCACGCGCTGAGCAACGCGTTGACCGCCACCCTGCGCGGCAGCGGCGGCGACAACGTCTACGGGCGGGCACTCGTCGACGGTGCCGAACTCACCCCCGACCAGCTCGACGAGCCGGTGGCCGAGGCGATGTTCGCACTGGTCATGGCGATGCTGCGGCAACGGCAACGCCACCCGGACAACTCCGACCGGCACGTCCTGAAGGGCGTCGACCGGGCGATCGGCTGCCTCGACGAGGCGGTGGTGGCCGGATACCCCCGGCTGCGGGAGACGCTGACCAAGCTCGCCGCCGCGCACTCAGGCGACGCGGCGTTCAGCCCGGTGCTGCTGGAGGCCACGGCCGTCGCGGCAACCGACGGGCCGGTCACCAACCCGACCGACGCCGTCGCGCCGCCGGTCGAGGTGGACGTCCCCGCCGCCCGGCCGGTCCGGGCCAGCGGCTACCCGGTGGTCGCCGGTGCCGCCCGGCTCAACCAGGCGATGCGGGCCACCGGGCAGAGCCAGCAGGTGCGCGAGGCGTTCGTGGCCGCCGCCGACGCGGTGGCGGAGGCGATCGGGCAGGCCGACCGGGACGCGCTGTCGCACCGGCTGCTGAAGTCGATCGACACCGCGCTGTTCATCGGTGGCCGCCGGTTGCGGGCGGGGACGAGCCTGCTGCCGGCCCGGGAGCAGGCCGCGCCGGTGCTGGCCGACTGCGCCCGGGTGGCCGGCGGCAACCGCCCGGATCTGATCACCGTGGCGATCTCCTGGCTGCTGAACACCGTCGACCTCCAGCTCACCTCGGGCCGGGTGCCGGCCGCGCGGGCCGCGCTGGGCACCGCGTTCGAGCTGTTCGGGCTGATGCCCGAGCCGGTCACCCTGCGGGACCGGTTCGCGGTGTTGCAGATGCGCCACCGGCTGCTGTGCGGTCGCGCCCGGGGGGAGCGCACCCTGGCGGAACGGGTGGCGACGCTGACCGAGGCGACGGCGGCGGTCAGCGAGGGGTTGGCCCTGTCCGGGTCGGACAGCGACCGGGGACTGTGGAGCATGCGGCTGTGCGGCGTGGCGACGCTGCTCGTCGCCGAACAGCCCACCTTCGCCGACCAGGAGGCGACGGGCCGGCGGGTGGTCGAGGAGCTGACGACGGCCTGGGGTTCGCCGGCCCGCTGGCCCGGCGACACCCGGATGTACGTGTGGCGGCTGCTGCACGCCGTGCACCGCAGCGACCCGGACGTGGTCAGCCAGCTGGAGGCCGCCCGACGGACGATGGCCCTGGTGCTGACCGACGGCGAGTTCCCGCTGTTCCCCGGGATCGAGGCGGAGGTGCACCTGTTCGTCGCGCACTGCCTGCGTCGCAACAACAGGTTCGCCGAGGCGACGACCGAGGCCGAGGTCGCGCTGGAGTGCGCGAAGCGGGCCCACGAGGACCGGCCGAGCGCCCGGTCGCTGCTGCGGGAGCTGCGTATCCAGCGGGAGCTGGGCGGCTGGCGGGCCGAGATCGACGCGTCCCCGCGCGGCGGTGACGCCCCCCGGACCCGACCCCGCGACCAGAAACTGCTGCGCCGGATCAAGGAGGTGCAGAACTGGCTGGCCGAACAGGAGCACACCACCTGGCACCACGCGGTGCTCGACCTGTGGTGCCACCGGGCCCGGTGGAGCAGCGAGGGTAACCTGCTGGCCGCGGCCACCCCGGAGGGCGTGGAGCGCCTGGAGCGCAGGAAGCGGCTGCGGCCGGAGGATCTGGTCGACATCCGCCGGGTCTACCGGCTCCGCCGGGACAAGCTCGACGGGCACCTGCGCCGGTTCAGCCACTCGATCGAGCTGCTCCAGATGGAGGTGGGACTGGAGCGGCAGTACCGGCGCTGGCTGGGGGTGGGCGAGCAGCAGCCTGACGAGCAGGGGGTGCACCGGCGTAACGACGTCGACAACAGCACGGTCTGGGAGCTGATCCGGGCCGCCGAGCAGCGCTGGCCGGACCATCCGGGGGTGCTGGAGGTCCGGGCGGAGTTCCACCGCTACATCTGGGAGTACCGGCAGGCGATCGAGACGTACCGGCGGCTGATCGTGACCGCGTCGGACGGTCGGGGACGGTTGCGGTACGGGCTGGCCATGGTCGAGGCCATCGTCGGGTACGCCCACTTCGGTTGGCCGCGTAACGATCCCGACCCGCGTCCGCTGCTGCTGGAGGCGGGCGACCTGCTCGCCGCCGAGGAGCGGGAGGGTCCGCTGCTGGAGCAGTTGGTGATCCTGCGGACCCGGGTCGACCTGGAACTGAACCGGGAGATCGCCTGGAGCGACGTCGAGAACGTCGCCACCGAGATCATGAGCAACGGCGGCTACACCGAGGGTGTCGCGCGGATGCTCAACCGGCGGCGCAGCGGCGACGCCGTGGTCACCAGCCTGGCCGACCGGGGGGTGTGGCGGATCGCCGAGGGCAGCGAGTTCGCCGACCAGCTCAGCCGGGTCTTCGACCCCACGCCCCGGGTGCGTCCGCCGGCCGACCGGGAGGTCACCGACGAGTCCCACTCGACGATCGCCGACCTCCTCCGGGAGAACTTCACCGAGGTGCAGCTCCTGCGCGGTCTCGGTGCGGTCTACCTGCGGATGGCGGAGCTGCGGCGGGACCCCGAGAAGGCGGTGAAGGCGTTCCACTTCTTCGACGGGTGCCGGGTGTTCCAGCAGGTCCACCTGGCCGGTCGGGTCACCCCGGTCACCATGTTCCTGATGGCCCGCGCGATCCTGCTGGCCGCCGAGCTGACCTCCGCGGCCGATCCGATCGCCGAGCCGTGCCCGTGGGAGGGCCACAGCTGGCTGGAGTACGCCGAACGGCTGCTCCAGGCGAGCAAGGACCAGTCGGTGGGCGAGTTCGGCAAGCAGTGCAGCCACTTCCGCAAGGAGACCAGCAAACTGCTGCGTACCGTCCAGGCCCGGCAGGGCATGGAGAAGTTGGCCAACCTGCGTCGCCGCCCCCGGTGACCGCGCCGCAGGCCCGGCCGGGTGGTCAGTCGGCGGGGCGGGGCGCTGCCCGACCGGCCCCGGACGGGGCACGTCGGGCACAGGCCAGCGCGGCGAGCGCCGCGCCGGCCGCGAGGCCGGCCAGGCCGGTCCACAGCGCCGGGTCGGCCCGAACCTCGCCGGGTAGTTGCCGGACCAGCACGAAACCACCCATCACCAGCACGAACCAGCCGAACGACCGACCCAGGACCTCGGCCGGCACCCGGCCGGTGAGCCGCCCGCCGAGCAGGCTGCCGAGCACGGCGGCGGCCGTGACGGCAAGCGCCAGCGGCCAGTGGATGTCGACGGTCCAGAGGTAGCCGGCGAGACCCGCGAACGACTTCATCGCGATCACCACCAGCGAGGTGCCGATGGCGACCGGCACCGGCAGGCCGCCCAGCAGCGCCAGCGCGGGCACCACCAGGAACCCGCCGCCGGCCCCGACGAGTCCGGTGGCCAGCCCGACCACCGCCCCGTCGGCGAGCACCCGGGCCAGAGGCAGCCCGTGCGGCCCGGTCCCCCCGGCGACCCGTCGGCCGCGGATCATGGCGACGGCGGTGGCCAGCATCAGCACCGCGAATCCGGTGAGCAGGAGCGTCGGCGGGAGGTGGCCGGCCAGCCGCCCACCGGCGTACGCCCCGGCCATGCCGGCGAGGCCGAACACCAACCCGGTACGCCAGCGGACCCGGTGTGCCCGGGCGTGCGGCAGCACCCCGACGAGGCTGGTGACGCCGACGACGAGCAGCGAGGTGGCGATCGCCTCCCGTACCGGCAGGTCGGCGACGTAGACCAGCAGCGGCACGGCCAGGATGGAACCGCCGCCGCCGAGCAGGCCGAGGCTGACCCCGATCAGCACGGCCAGCCCGACGGTCAACGGCAGGGTGGCGCTCACCCCTGCCGTCCGGTGTCACCGCGTAGCTGGGCGACGACACCGTCCAGGTCGCATCCGACGCCCCGGTTGTAGGGCAGCCGGCCCAGCAGCATGCCCATGGCGCAGGTGTCGGTGAGGGCGGCGACGGTGAGCCCGCCGCCGATCAGCGCGGCGACCCACTTCAGTCCCGGCACCAGCACCGAGCCGAGGACGCTGACCAGCACGATCGACCCGGCGACGAGGCGTACCTGCCGTTCCAGGTCCCAGCGGGGGGTGCCCCGTCGTACGGGTGCCGCGGTCTTCTCCCAGGCGAGCATGCCGCCGTCGAGGACCCGCAGGTGCGGCAGGCCGGCGGTGGCGAGCGCCCGGCCGGCCTGGTTGGCCCGTGCGCCGGAGCGGCAGATCAGCACCACCTCCTCGTCGAGGTGTCGCCGCAGCTCGTCGCGGTGTTCGCGGAGCAGGTCGAGCGGGACGTTGTAGGCGCCGGGGATGTGTGCGGTCGCGAACTCGGCCGGGGTGCGGACGTCCAGCAGCCGGGGTGCCCGGCCGGCGTCGACCAGGGCACGCAGGGTGTCGGCGTCGACGGTGGCCGTGCGGGTGGGGTCGGTACGGTCCATCTCTCCTCGTTTCGGGTCCGCCGCGGCGGGTGGGGATGTCAGGCGGGGGTGGTGAGGGTGAGGCCGGCGGGCGCGGCCCGGTCGAACCGGTCGTCGACGACGACCACCGTCCGGCCGGCGTTGGCCAGCAGGGACGCGGCGGCGCTGGCCCGGTAGCCGGAGCCGCAGTGCACCCAGATCACCCCGGTGGGGATGTCGGCGAGCCGGGCCCGCAGGTCGGGCAGGGGGACGTGCACGGCGTCGGTGAGGTGCCCGGCCGTCCACTCGTTGGTCATCCGCACGTCGAGGACGACCTGCGGGGCGGGCAGTCCGGCGGGCGGGTTCCCGGCGCGGGCGGCGGCCAGGGCCGCGAAGTCGGCGGTGGGCTGCTCGCGGAGCTGGCCGGGGTCGGCGGCCCACCGTTCGGGGCCGCCGGTGGCCTGGGCGGCGGGCCGGTCGATGCCGATGCGGGCCAGTTCCCGCTGGGCCTCGGCGATCTGTTCCGGGGTCTCGGCGAGCAGGGTGAGCGGGGCGCCCCAGTCGATCAGCCAGCCGAGCCAGGTGGACATCGGCCCGTCGAGGCCGAGGCTGACCGTGCCGGCGAGGTGCGCGGCGGCGTACGCCTTGCGGTGCCGCAGGTCGACCACCCACTGCCCGGCGGCGATCCGTTCGCGCAGTTGACCGGCGTCGGCGCGGGTGACCGGGGTGAGGTCGATCGGCGTCGGGCCGGCGGCGTTGGTGGACCCCATGTGCGCGTAGTACGCGGGGTAGGCGTCCAGGCCGGCGAGGATGTCGGTGACGAAGTCGTCGGCGGCGAGCCGGAGCACCGGGTTGACCTGCCGCTCCCGGCCGATGGTGGAGTCGGGGGCGTCGGACTGGGTGGCGGAGCAGAAGCTGCCGAAGCCGTGGGTGGGCCAGACCTGGGTGCCGTCGGGCAGCAGGTCGGCCAGCCGCCGGGCGGAGGCGTGCTGGTGGTGGGCGAGTTCGTGGGCGTGCTGCTGGCCGAGCAGGTCGGTGCGGCCGGTGGTGCCGAAGAGCAGGGAGCCGCCGGTGAAGACACCGACCGGCTGCCAGCCGCCGTCGGTGGCGGCGTCCAGGACGTAGGACAGGTGGTGGAAGGTGTGGCCGGGGGTGGCGACCACCCGTAGCCGCAGGGTGTCCGACACGGGCACCTCGTCGCCGTCGTCGACCGGGGTGCGGGGGAAGTCGACCTGGTCGGCGGCGGCCACCAGGTAGTCGGCGCCGGTGAGCCGGGCGAGTTCCCGGCCGCCGGAGACGTAGTCGTTGTGCAGGTGGGTCTCCACCACGTGGGTGATCCGGACGTCGTGCTGGCCGGCCAGGCGCAGGACGCGGTCGACGTCGCGCTGCGGGTCGACCACGACCGCGACCCGGCCGTCGGAGGCCAGGTAGCTGCGGTCGCCGAGGGAGGACGTGCTGAGCACCGTCACCTCAACAGTCATGACAAACCTCTCTTTCTGCTTATACCCCAGGGGGTATTTAACGGACAGACGGGTGTTCGTGTTCCGAGGTACGGAGTACCCGCCCGGAGCGCGCTCAGGCGGGCCGGGCGGGACGCCGTTCGCGGGTCAGGCCAGCGCCAGGAAGAGCTTCTCCAGCTCGGCCTCGGTCATCTCGGGGGTCTCGCCGCGCCCGCGCGCCGCGTCGCAGTGCCGCATCCCGGAGGCGATGATCTTGAAGCCGGCCCGGTCGATGGCCTTGGAGACCGCCGCCAGCTGGGTCAACGCCTCCCGGCAGTCCTCGCCGTTCTCCATCATCTCGATCACGGCGTTGAGCTGACCCCGGGCCCGCTTGAGCCGGGTCAGCGCGTCGCCGGTCATCTCCGGTCGCAGTTTCACAGTGCACCTCCTGCCGCCAACATACCCCCGGGGGTACCTGGACCGCCACCCGGCGCAACGGCCGCGTCGGCCCGCCCCGGGGAGAGGGCGGGCCGACGCGAGGGGGTGCGGGTCAGTGCCGACGTCGGCCGTACGTGCCGGCGAGAACAGCCACGCCGACGGCCGCGAAGGCCACCTGGAGGAACAGCTCGATCCAGTCGATGCCCGGGGTGTCGTCCACCCCGAACGCGCCGGCGAGCAGGGTACCGAGGATCGCCGCCACCACGCCGATGGCCAGGGTGAGCAGGATCGAGATCTTCTGCTTCCCGGGCACCACGAGGCGACCCAGGGCACCGATGATCAGACCGATGATGATGGCGGTGAAGAAGCCCTGTACTTCCACGTGTGTCGTCCCTCCACGAGTCGCTGTCGACCTGGACTCTGCCCCCGGCGGGCGGGCGGTGAAACCACGGCGGGACGCTGCGGGCCGAATGTCACGCGACTGTCATACGCTCGCATGGGGACCGTCATCCGACCGCCGCGCCGACCCCCGGAAGGTCCGATCCAGCAGGTCGAACAACGCCGTCCAGTGGCGCTCGGCGGCCCCCTCGTCGTACATCGCGGTGTCGGCCATCGTGAAGCCGTGCGGGGCACCGACGTACACCTCGGAGCGGTAGGCGACCCCGGCGGCGTCGAGCGCCGCCTCCAACGTCGCGATCTGGTCGGCGGTCATCGAGTCGTCCCGGTCGGCGTGGGCGAAGTACAGCTCACCGGTGACCGCGCCGACGCCCCGGTGCGGGCTGTCCGGCTCGTCGGTGACGACCCGTCCGGCGTGGAAGCTGGCCAGCGCCGCGATCCGGTCCGGGTGCGCCTCGATCGCGCGCAGCGCGTTGGTGCCACCCATGCAGTACCCGACGATCGCCGCCGGCCCGTCCGCGACGTCGTCACGGGCGGCGAGGAAGTCCAGATAGGCCCCGGCGTCCCGGGCCACCAGCTCCGGGGTGAGCGCCATGATCAGCGGCACGATCCGGCCGAACAACTCGCCGCGCCGCTGCGGGTCGGCCAGGTCGGCGAGGTCGACGCGCGGCATCGGGCCGGTGCGGTGGAACAGGTTCGGCACCAGCACCAGGTAACCCCGCGCGGCGATCCGCTCGGCCATCTCGGCGAGCCGGGGACGCAGCCCGAAGGCGTCCATGAAGAACAGCACCGCCGGGAACGGCCCGTCCCCGTCCGGCCGGGCCAGGTACGCCTCCGCCGCGCCGTCGCTGGTCGGAACCTCCACCGTCGTCGTGCCCGCCATGGTGTCTCCTCACCCGGGTGCCGGCGCACCCACCGCGGGAACGCTACCCGCTGCCGCGGCCACCGGCGGACCGTGACCCGGCCACCCCACCGGGCCGCCGCCCCGCTCCCGGCCCGCCACGACGCCTGTCACGGATCACCGGTCCCGTCGGTCGTAGGGGTACGGGGCGGCGCGACCGCCAGGGACGGACAGGGAGTGGATCGACCATGAAGATCGTCGTCATCGGGGGCAGCGGACTCATCGGCAGCAGGCTGGTGGCGCTGCTCGGGCAGCAGGGCCACGAGGCGGTGGCCGCCTCGCCACGGACCGGGGTCGACGCGGTCACCGGCGCGGGCGTGGCCGAGGCGCTCGACGGCGCGGACGTCGTGGTGGACGTGTCGAACTCCCCGTCGTTCGAGGCGGACGCCGTGCTGGCGTTCTTCGGGACGTCCACCCGGACCCTGCTGGAGGCAGCGGCGAAGGCCGGCGTACGGCACCACGTGGCGCTGTCGATCGTCGGCGTCGACCGCATCCCCGACAGCGGGTACATGCGGGCCAAGGTGGCCCAGGAGGCGCTGATCGCCGCCGCGGGCGTCCCCTGGACGGTGCTGCGCGCCACCCAGTTCTTCGAGTTCGTGCCGGCCATCGTCGAGTCGTCAGTGGTGGACGGGGAGGTACGGCTGCCGTCGGCGCTGATCCAGCCGGTCGCCGCCGACGACGTGGTGACGGTGCTGGCCGAGATCGCCCTCGACACGCCTGCCGACGGGATCGTGGAGCTGGCCGGACCCGAACGGTTCCGCCTGGACGAGCTGGGCCGGGCGACGCTGACCGCCGCCGGTGACCCCCGCCCGGTGGTCAGCGACCCGCAGGGGCGCTACTTCGGGGCGCTGCTGGCCGAGCAGGCGCTGGTTCCGCTCGGCGACGCCCGCACCGGCGGCACCCGGCTGGCGCAGTGGCGCGGACGCTGACCCGGCGCGGGGGGCCGGCGGGTGCCGCCGCGCCCCCGCGCCGCACCCCCTACGGTGGGTGCATGACGACCGGGTCCGGGGCCGCCGCCGACGCGCCGGCGGCCGTCGCGCCGGCCGACCTGACCGCGTTCCTCGACGTACGGCCGAGGCTGTTCGGGCTGGCCTACCGGATGCTGGGCAGCGTCGTCGAGGCCGAGGACGTGGTGCAGGAGGCGTGGCTGCGCTGGCAGCGCGCCGACCGCAGCAGGGTACGCAACCCGGCGGCCTTCCTCACCACCACGACCACCCGGCTGGCGGTGAACGCGGCCACCTCCGCCCGCGCCACCCGGGAGACGTACGTGGGGCCGTGGCTGCCCGAACCGGTCGCCACCGACGCCGATCCGACCCTGGGCGCGGAACGGGCGGCGGCCCTGGACGTCGCGGTCCTGCTGCTGCTGGAGCGGCTGACCCCCGCCGAGCGGGCCGCGTACGTGCTGCGTGAGGCGTTCGACTACCCGTACCGGGAGATCGCCGAGGTGCTCGGCACGTCGGAGCCGAACGCGCGGCAGCTGGCCACCCGGGCCCGGCGGCACCTCGCCGTCGAAGGCCCCGCGCCCGCCGCGCCGCAGCACCGTCGGCGGCTGGCGCAGGCGTTGCTCGGCGCGGCCCGCGACGGCGACCTGGCCACCCTGGAGCGGCTGCTCACCGCCGACGTGGTGGCCCGCTCCGACGGCGGTGGCCGGGTGCACGCGGCCCGCCGGGACGTGTGCGGGCCGGCCCGGGTGACGAACTTCCTGGACAACGTGCGGCGCAAGTACTGGCGGGGCACGACGGTCGGCCTGGTCGAGGTCAACGGCGGCCCGGGGGTGCTGGTCGCCGCCGACCGGCCGGTCACCCTGATCACCCTGGACACCTCGGTACGGGGCATCGAACGGCTGCTGCTGGTGGTCAACCCGGACAAGCTGGCTCGGCTGCCGACCCGCCGCTGACCGGCGAGTTCGGCCACCGTTCACACCGGGCCCACTGGACCGCTCCTTCGACTTCCGTCTATACATGGGGCAACGGAGCCCGCATCTGACCGGACGGAGCACCCATGAACCGACACCTGCGCGCCGCCGCGACCATCCCCGCCGCGGTCCTCGCCGCCACGCTCGGCCTCGCCCACCCCGCCGAGGCCGCCGGCTACTCCGCCCCGCTGACCACCGCCGTCGCCGACCTTCCCGTCGCCACCGAGATCCGTACCGGATACAGCCGTGACCTCTTCCCGCACTGGATCGACGCCGACGGCGACGGCTGCAACACCCGCAACGAGGTGCTGCTCGCCGAGGCGGTCAGCGCGCCCACCGTCACCGGCACCTGCACGCTGAGCGGGGGACGCTGGTACTCCTACTACGACAACGCCTACTGGACCGCCACCGGTGACCTCGACATCGACCACATGGTGCCGTTGGCCGAGGCATGGGACTCCGGCGCGCGTACCTGGACCACCAGCCGCCGCCAGGCGTACGCCAACGACCTCGGCGACAGCCGCCCGCTGGCCGCCGTCACCGACAACGTCAACCAGGCCAAGAGCGACCAGGACCCGGCCACCTGGCTGCCGCCGTACGCCGCCGCCCGGTGCCGGTACGTCAACGAGTGGGTGGCCACCAAGACCCGGTGGCGGCTCACCGTCGACAGCGCCGAGAAGAGCGCCCTGACCAGCCTGGCCGGTGGCTGCCCCAACGCCACCATCTCGGTCACCTACGCCTACTGACCCCCGTACGGTCAGCGGGGTGTCATCCGCAGCGCCCCGTCGAGCCGGACCACCTCGCCGTTGAGGTAGTCGTTGCCGACGACGGCGAGCACGAGCGCGGCGTACTCGCCGGGGTCGCCGAGACGGGCCGGGAACGGCACCCCGGCGGCGAGCCCGGCCCGGTACTGCGCCGACACGGTCTGCATCATCGGGGTCAGCATGATGCCGGGCGCGATCGTCATCACCCGGATGCCGTGCGGGGCGAGGTCCCGGGCGGCGGGCAGGGTGAGGCCGACGACGCCGCCCTTGGACGACGCATACGCCGCCTGACCGACCTGCCCCTCGAACGCGGCGACCGAGGCGGTGTTGACGATCACGCCCCGCTGGCCGTGCCCGTCCGGGGTGGTCTGCGCGATCCGCTCGGCGGCCAGGGTCAGCACGGTGAACGTGCCGACCAGGTTGACCCGCACCACGCGGGCGTACAGGTCGAGGTCATGCACGCCGCGTCGGCCGAGGATGCGCTGTGACGGGGCGATCCCGGCGCAGTTCACCACCGTCCGCAGGGGCGCGTCGCCGTCGGCCGCCCGGTCGACGGCCGCCCGCACCGACACCGGATCGCACACGTCGACGTCGACCAGCCGTACCCCGGACGGGGTGTCGCCGGCCGCCGCGATGGCCGGCCCGAGGTCGAAGCCGTGCACGGTGGCACCGGCGGCGGCCAGCGCGGCGGCGGTCGCCGCACCCAGCCCGGATGCGGCGCCGGTGACGATGGCGGTGGTACGGGCGAGATCCATGGATGCTCCTTCGTGCCGGGGCGGGGTCTGCTGCCGGTGACAGCGCGGCTTCGGCCGAGGGCGGCGGGTCTTCGGCCGGGGGGCGGGGTCAGACGTCGGTGACGCGCAGGCCCGCGTGGGCCCGGTAGCGCCGGTTGACCGAGATCAGGTTGGCGGTGAACGCCTCGACCTGGTGGGCGTTGCGCAGCCGGCCGCCGTAGACGCCCCGTACACCGGGAATGGCGGCGGCGAGGTCCCGGACCAGGTCGGTGGCCTCGCGGTCGTCGCCGAGCACCAGCACGTCGGTGTCCACCCGGTCGAGGTCCGGGTCCTCCAGATGCACGGCCGAGACGTGGTGGAACGCGGCGACGACCCGCGACCCGGTGAGGATCGCGGCGGCCTGCTGGGCGGCGGAGCCCTCCGCGACGGGCAGGGCGTAGGCACCCTGCTTGTCGAAGCCCAGCGGGTTCACGCAGTCCACGACGATCTTCCCGGCCAGCGCCGGGGCGAGCGTGGCGAGCAGTTCGGCGTGCCCCTCCCAGGGCACCGCGACCACCACGATGTCGGCCTGCCCGGCGGCATCGGCGTTCGACCCGCCCCGGACCCGGCCGGGCAACCCGGCCGCCGTCCGCGCAGCCCGCTCGGCGTCCCGCGACCCGAGTACGACGTCCAGCCCGGCCGCCCCGAACCGCCGCGCCAACCCCCGCCCCTGCGGCCCCGTCCCGCCGAGCACACCGACGGTGAGGCCCCGCAGTTCGTCACTCACACTCACATCGATCTCCTTCTCATACCTCTCCGAGTGCCCCTGCCCTCCCCACCAGCCGCCCCGCCCCCTCCCGCCCCGTGCCCTGCCCTGCCGGCCCCTTGCCCACTCTCCGTGCCCTACCCCCGCCGCTCGCCGCTGCGTGAGGTGGAGGTGCTGTCCCGGCTCGCTTCGGTGATCAAGAGGTTTGCGTCAGATGATCAAGAGGTTTGCGTCATCGTGGAGATCACTCCTGACGCTTTTCTCTTGATCACGGGGCGGGGTGGGGGGTGGGTGAGGGGGTGGGGTGGGGTGGGGGGTCAGGGGTGGGGTTGGTAGAGGGTCAGGGGGTTGCCGGTGGGGTCGGTGATCAGGGCCCGGCGTTCGTGCGGGCCGGTGGTCGGGGTGGTGGCGGTGACGCCTACGGCGGCCAGTTGGGCGAGGCAGGCGTCGAGGTCGTCGACCTGGATGCTGAGCACGGTGCGGCCGGCGACGGGTTGCTGGCCGGCGTCGGCGAGGCCGATGGTGACCGTGCCGTCGGTGACGGCGGCGTAGCGGTCGCCGTCGCGGAACCGCACCGTCAACCCGAGCGCGGTGTAGAAGGCGAGTTGGGCGTCCAGGTCGTCGGCGGGGACGATCACGTGACCGATCCTCATGGCCGGAACCTCGGCATCACCTCGCGGGCGAACCGCTCGACGATCTCCATGGACCGTTCGATCGGCAGGCCGAGCCACTGGGCGCGGAAGACGAAATGGTTGAAGCCGGCGTCGGCGAAATCCTGAATCTTGGCGGCGATGTCGTCGGGCGAGCCGAAGAAGAGCGCCTTCTCCTTGATCGCGTCCCACTGCGACTCGAAGAAGTCCATGCCGTACTGGACGTACTCGCCGTAGGAGCGTTTCACCTGTTCCCCGGCGACGGCGAACGCGGCGTCGGCGGAGTCGGCCACGCACAGGTCCCGGTGGATCGGGAAGACCGCGTCCCGTTCGTCGAAGCCGGCGGCCCGCCGCTGCTCACGGTAGTCGGCCAGGTTGCCCACGGCCCAGTTGCGGCGCACGTTGGACGGGGCCAGCCAGGGCAGCCCCTGCCGGGCGATCCGGGCGATGCCGGTCGGGCCGTTGGCACCCACCCACACCGGCGGGTGCGGGCGCTGCACCGGCAGTACGCTGCACCGCACCCCGTCCAGGGTGAAGTGCTTGCCCTCGTGGTGCACCGGCTCCCCGGTCCACAGCTGCTGCATCACCGCGAGCGCCTCGTTCATCCGGGACACCCGGGTCCGCCGTTCGATGCCGAACGACGTGAACTCGACGTCGCGGTAGCCCGAGCCGATGCCCAGGACGAACCGGCCGCCGGACATCTGGTCGATGGTGGCGATCTCCTCGGCCCAGTGCACCGGGTGGCCCAGCGGCAGGATGAGGATGCCGGTGCCGAGCTGCATCGTCCCGGAGTGGTCGATGAGCCGGCTCAGCAGCGGCAGCGGCTGCGGGGTGCGCAGCGACGACAGGTAGTGGTGGATGCCGAAGACCGAGTCGTAGCCCAGGTCGCGGACGTGCTGGACGTACTCGACGGTCTCCCCGATGCGCCGGCCCAGGTCGTCGCCGGGGGCGTACTGGTGGTCGAGCAGGATGCCGAACCTCACGCCGTCGCCTACTCTTCCCGCGACCGGCTGTCGCTGAGGCGGAAGTACGGGGCGACCAGCCGGTCCCGGTCGGCCAGCGCCTGCCCGATGCCCTTCTCCCGGCGTTCCTTGAGGAAGTTCCAGTCCCCGTCGGCGAAGCTGACGTTGGTGGCCCAGCCGTGCCCGACCCAGCCGGTCATCGCCCCGAGGCCCTTGCCGCGCGCCTCCATCACCACCTGCATCATCGACTTGCCCATCATCAGCGAGTCCAACGGCATCACCGCGATCGCGTCGGCGTAGTCGTCGACCCACTTCTGGAGTTCGTCACGCGGGACGACCTTGGTGACCAGGCCCTTGCGTTCACCCTCCTCCGCGCCGATCGCCCGCATGGTGAGCATGACGTCCTTCATCGTGGTCAGGCCGACCTTCTCGATCCAGTGGTACATGTCCTGCGGCGCGGGCCCCAGGTAGCGGAACGCCGGGTGGGTGAACCGGGCGTCCGGGGAGGCGATGACGATGTCGGCCGACAGCGCGATCTGGAAGTGCCCGCCGTAGCAGTAGCCCTGCACCTGGCAGATGGTCGCCTTGAGCGATTCGATGATCGGCCGGGTGAAGCCGGAGCTGAGCACGTTGCGGTCGGGCAGGATGCGCTGCCGCTGCGCCGGACGACGCCGGGACGCCTTGTCGGTGCCGGTCTTGTAGCCGATGTAGTGCCCGAGTTCGGCGGCGTCGGCGCCGGTGCCGAAGTGCTCCCCCTCCCCGGTGAACACGATGACCTTGACCCGGTCGTCGGTCTCCGCCTCCTTCACCAGGTCACCTACCCGTTCGAAGGCGGCCACCGGGATGGCGTTGAGCCGCTCCGGGCGGTCGAAGGTGATGGTGGCGACGGCCCGTTCCTCGTCGACGTGGTAGCGGACGTACTTGGCGAGGACCTCGGGGTCGACCTCCATGTTCTCGACGTCCCACTGGTTCTCCAGCAGTTCGGCTTCGGTCTTCTTCACGGCGAATTCCTTAGGTCAGGTGGTGGTACGGAAGGCGGGGATCACCTCGGCGGCGAACAGCCGCAGCGAGGCGCGGAGCTTCTCGGTGGGCATGCCCAGCCACCCGGGCCGGAAGATGAGATGGTCGAACCCGAGGTCCCGCAGGGCGGAGATCCGCTCGACGAGGAACTCGGGTGAACCCAGCAGCAGCGTGTTACGGACCAGCTCGTCGAACCGGTCCCGCTGCCAGCGCAGCGCCGGATACTCGGCGTACGTCGAGTACTCGACCCGGGCGTGCGGCAGCGCCTCCGCGACGGCCTGTTCGGTGCTCGGCGCGCAGTACAGCTCCACGCCCACGGGACGCTGCACCGTCGCCGGGTCCCGCCCGTACTCGGCCAACGCCTCGTTGTAGACGGCCAGGTGCTCGGGCAGGAACCGGCGGCTCGGCGAGTTGCCCGGCGCGTACCAGGCGTCGCCGAGCCGGGCGGCCCGACGGACCGCCTTCTTGCCACCCGCGCCGACCCAGATCGGTGGCCCGCCCGGGGTCAGCGGCGGGATGCCGATGGTGGCGTCGACCTGCGGGTAGAACTCCCCGTCGTGGGTGACCGGCTTCCCGGTCCACAGCGCCCGGATCAGCCGCAGGCTCTCGTCGAAGCGGCGGAACCGGCTCTCCGGGTCGACGCCGAAGGCGGCGAACTCGTTCTCCCGGTAGCCGGCACCGACGCCGAGGATCACCCGCCCGCCGGAGAGGTGGTCCAGGGTGGCGAACTCCTCGGCGACGTGCACCGGGTGGAACATCGGCAGCAGCAGGATGCCGGTGCCGAGCAGCATGTCCCCCGAACGCGGGATCAGGCTCGCCAGCATCGAGATCGGCTGCGGGGTGGCCAGGTTGGACTGGAAGTGGTTGATCGTCCAGACCGAGTCGTAGCCCAGTTCGGCGGCCAGCTCGACGGTGCCGAACAGGTCGTCGAGGTGCCTACCGAGGTCGTCGCCGGGCGGGTACTGGTGCGACGCCATGATGCCGAACCTCATCGTCCTCCGCCTCCCTGCGATGGGGCCGCCACCCGGCTGAGCTTGCCGGTGGCGCTGCGTTCCAGCGCCGGCACGAACTCGATCCGCCGGGGGGCCTTGAAGTGGGCCAGCCGTTCCCGGGCGTACGCGACGAGCAGTGCGGCGAGGTCGGTGTCGTCGACCGTGTCGTCGGCGGCGCGGACCACCAGCGCCACCGGGATCTCGCCCAGCCGGTCGTCCGGCCGGCCGAGCACCCGGACGTCGCGCACCAGCGGATGGGTCCGCAGTTCGTCCTCGATCTCCTCGGGCCAGACCTGGAAACCACCGCACTTGATCATGTCCCGCTTGCGGCCCACCAGGAAGAGCACCCCGTCGGGGTCGACGTAGCCCATGTCGCCGGTGTGCACCCAGCCGTCGCGGACCAGCTCGGCCGAGGCGGCGGCGTCGTCGACGTACCCCCGGGTCAGGGCGGAGCGGACCACCACCTCGCCCTGCGCGCCGGTCGGCAGCGCGGCCCCGGCGTCGTCGCGGATCTCCAGCTCGACGCCCGGGTAGACCCGGCCGGCCGAGCCGGGCTTCCACCGGCCGGCCCTCATGTCCCGGCCGGTCCAGCCGGCGATGTGCCCGGCCTCGGTCGAGCCGTAGTTGACCAGGATCGGCACCCGGTAGCGCTCCTCGAAGGCCCGCCGCACCGGCCAGGAGATCGCCTGCCCGGCCACCAGCACCGACCTGACCCCGGCGAACGGCAGGTCCCGTTCGGCGTGCACGATGTCGTAGACCATGGTCGGCAGCAGGAAAAGGTTGTCGAAGCCGAAGCGGGGCATCAGGTCGGCGAGCCGGTCGACGCCGAACCGTTCCCAGACCACCGCCGGCCGGCCGACGAAGTACGCGAACAGCAGCGCGTGCTGGCCGCCGCTGTGGAACAGCGGCAGGGCGATCAGGTTGGGGCGGGCGTCGCGGGCGGCGCTGCCCTCGGCCTCGGTGCCGGTGGTGACCCGGGCCAGCCGGATCAGCGACTCCCGCGTCCCGCCGTGGGTGACGCTGACCGCCTTCGGCCGCCCGGTCGTGCCACCGGTGAACAGGATGCACGCCTCGGCCTCCGGCCCCACGTCGACGCCGGTGACCCGGGTCTCCTGCCGCCACGGCAGTTCGGGCACGTCGGTCAACGCCGCCGTGACGGACCGGACCGGGACGGCGGTGGCGTCAGCTACGCCGTTCCCGTCGGGGTCGGACCGGGCGGCGAGGAACGCGGCGACCACGTCGGGCCGGCGGTCGTCGACCAGCAGCAGCCGGGGCGCGGTCTTGGCCACCGACTCGGCCAGTTCGGCGGCGTTGTAGAGGCTGCTGACGGTGACCGGCACCGCGCCGATCTTCCAGGCCCCGAAGAGCAGGAAGACGATCTCGGGGCCGTTGGTCAGGTAACAGGCGACCCGGTCACCGGGGCCGACGCCCTCGGCCCGCAGCGCGGCGGCGACGCCCCCGGCGAGCAGGTCGATCTGGTCGAACGTCCAGGACCGGCCGTCCTCGCCGTACAGGCCGGGCAGGTCGCCCCGGTCGGCGCACCGGCCCTCCAGAATGCCGACCAGGCTGCCGGCGCTCACCGGGTCACCCCGGGTGCGGTCGCGGCGACCCTCGGAATGACCTCCGCGCCGAAGCGGGCGAGCTGTTCCATCGCCTCGTCCTGGCCCGCGCCGACGAACTGGTGGCGCAGCGACACCTCGGTGATGCCCAGTTCGGTCTCCCAGCGGCGCAGCTTGGCCACGATCTCGTCGGCCGAGCCGACCAGGCAGTCCTCGGCCAGATAGCGGTCGAGATCGAGGGACTGCGCGTCGTCCCAGGACCGGTAGCCGGCGTACTGGCGTTGCAGGTGCGGGCGGACGGCCGCGACCGCCGCCGGGTAGCTGTCGCCGAGGTACGCCTCACGGCTCATCGGGTACTCCCGGTCGAGGGAGAAGCCACGCTCGCCCAGGTCGGCCCGGTAGATCCCGAGCAGCCTGGCCAGCTCGGCGTCGTCGCCCTTGGGTCCGATCAGCCAGGGGGCGTCCAGCCGGGCGGCGCGGCGGACGGCCGGCTCGGCGAACGCGCCGATCCACAGCGGCGGGCCGCCGGGCTGGGCCGGGCGCAGTGCCAGGGACGCGCCGGGAGCCTCGCCCCAGCTGCCGGCGACGTCGACCGTCTCGCCGTTCCACAGGGCGCGCAGGATCGGCACGTACTCCCGCAGCCGGCGCAGCCGGTCCTCCCAGGCGACGCCGAACGCGGTGGTCTCACGCTTGCGGTAGCCGGCGCCGATGCCGACGGTCAGCCGGCCCCCGCACAGCACGTCGAGGGAGGCCAGGTCCTCGGCGAGGGCGACCGGGTTCAGCAGCGGGGCCAGCAGGACGCCGAACCCGATCCGGACCCGCGAGGTGGCGTGGGCGAGGTAGCCGGCCAGCGGGACGGGTTGGACGAACGCCGACCGGGCCAGGTAGTGGTGGCCGAGGTAGACGGCGTGGAAGCCGGCCGCCTCGGCGGCGGCCGCCTGGGCCAGTACGCCGTCGATGCCCTCGGCGGCGGACGCCGACGGATCGAACTGGGCGCTCAGGAAGCAGCTGATCTTCACCCGAGGACCGCCTCGGCGGTGGGCACCCGCCCGGCGGCGCGGTCCTGGGCCCGGAAGTGCGGGATGACCTTGTCGGCGAACTCCTCCATGGAGCGCAGCGCGGCGGCCCGGTCCAGCGACGGGATCCGCAGCCAGCCGATGTAGTGGTTGATGCCGAGCTGGTCGCGCAGCATCTCGATGGTCTCGATGACGCGCTCGGCCGAGCCGAAGTTGCCGCCGTGGGTCAGGGTCTGCTCCAGGGTGAGCAGTTCGATGTTCTTGGCGACGGCCGCGTAGTAGGCGCGTTCCTGGGCGATGGCGTCCTCCGAGCCGGGGATGACCTTGCCGACAGACTTGTAGTAGTTCATGGCCGCCTGGGCTGCCGCGCGCAGTCCCTCGTCGCCGTCGCCGCACCAGACCTGCTGCATGAACGGCAGGTCGTAGGTGGACAGGTCGAAACCGTTGTCCCGCATGCTCTGCCGGTAGAGGTCGAAGTTCTTCTGCATGATTCCCAACGGCGTGAAGTTCGGTGAGGTGATGATCGACTCGCCGACCGCGCCGCGTTCCCGGAAGCTCTCCGGGGAGACCGTGCCCTGCAGGATGGGCGGCCCGCCGGGGGTGAACGGCCGGGGGTAGGTGGTGACGTTGTCGTAGTGGAAGATCTCGCCGTGGTAGGAGAAGTTCTCCTGCGACAGCGCGAGCCGCAGGATCTCCAGGGTTTCCTGGTAGCGCTGCTTCGACTCCTCCAGCGGCACGCCGAAGCCGGCGAACTCGGCGGGCTGGTAGCCGCGGCCGACGCCGATCGAGACCCGGCCGCCGCTGAGCACGTCGAGGGCGGCGATGTCCTCGGCCAGGCGCAGCGGGTGGTGCAGCGGGAGGACCAGGACGGCGGTGCCGATGGTGATCCGGCGGGTCCGCTCGGCGACGGCCATGCCGAAGTTCACCGGGCTGCCGAGGATGCCGTACTTCGAGAAGTGGTGCTCGGCGAGCCAGACCGAGTCGAAGCCCAGCTCGTCGGCCAGCTGGATCTCTTCGAGGGTTTCTCGGAGCACCTGATGGTCCGATGCGCCGTCGGCCACCGGGAACAGGTTCATGATTCCGAACTTCACGGCCTTCTCCTCATTTATTCCGACCAGCCGGTATGTTACTGCTCCGGGTTGGCACCCGGCAAGACTTCCGCAGGTCAGCCCCGCGTGGCCCGACGTGCCCGGATGCGCAGCTCGCCGGCCCGCCGCCGGTGCCACGACCCCCGCCCGCAGCGGGCGTCGAGCACGAACGCGCGACGCAGGAACAGGTGCGGGTCCGCCTCCATCGTGATGCCCATCCCGCCGTGCACCTGGATGCACCGCTCGGCGGCGAACACCGCCGCCTGTCCGGCCGCCGCCTTCGCCGCGTGCACCTGGACCCCGGCGTCCGGGCGTCCGGTGTCGACCGCCCACGCCGCGTACAGGGTCAGGTCCCAGGCCGCCTTGCGGGCGGTGGCCGCCTCGGCCAGCGGGAACGCCACCCCCTGGAACGACCCGATCACCCGGCCGAACTGGCGGCGGGTGCGGGCCTGCTCGGCGGCCAGGTCGATCGCCCCCTGCGCCACCCCGCACAGCTCGGCCGCCACCACCAGCGCCGCCCGCAGCGGCCCGGCACCGGACGGCTGGGGCCGCTCGGGCGCGGCCAGAGTCAGGTCCGCCAACGGCACCGACGGGTCCAGCGACTGCCGCGCGGTGATCCGGACCGGGTCGGCGAACCAGACCCCGGCCGGGCCGAGCGCTACGACGCCGTCGGCCTGCGCCGCGTACGGCACCAGGGTGCGTACCAGCGGGTCCACCGACGCCGTGTCGGCCCAGCCGGAGTTGCCCGGCACGTCGACCGCCGTGGTGAGCACCCGGCGGCCGTCGAGCACCTCCTCGGGCAGCGGCCCGCGCCGCCCGTCGCCGCAGAGCAGCTGCACGGCCGCCGCGTGCGCCGGGAACCGGCTGGGCACCAGCCGCCCGCCGAGCGCCTCGACGGCGACCAGCAGGTCGATCAGGCCCGACCCGATGCCACCGGCCGACTCGGGCACCCCGAGCAACCCGAAGTCACGCAGCAGCGGCCCGTCCCCCGCCGGGGCCCGCCAGCCGCCCGACCACGCCGCGCGGGCCGTGCCCCGGTCGGCGTCCGCGAGCGCGCCCACGGTCCGGCCGATGTCCTGCTGTTCCTGGGTGAATGTCGCGCGCACCGGACCACCTCGCTCAGCGGGAGCGGGGCAGGCGCAACACCCGCTCCGCGAGAATCGACTTCTGGACTTCCTCCGTGCCGCCCTCGATGGTGTGGGCGCGGGCCCGCAGGTAGCGGCGCATCCGGGCGGCGGCGCCGGCGCCGTCGACCAGCACCCCGCCGGCCTCGTCGAGCTGCACGGCGAGCCGGTTGGCGTTCTGCACCACCCGGGCCCACAGGCTCTTGAGCGCCGAGGTCTCCGGGCCCGGCACCCCGCCGGCCCGGCTCTCGCCGAGCATCCGCATCGACCCGATCCGGACCGCCTCGGCGTCGCACTGCAACGCGCCCACCGCGTCGACGAACGCGCTGTCGTCGGCGACGCCCCGCTCGACCGCGACGTCGATCAGCCGGTCGACCGCCTGCCGGGCCCAGACCCACAGGTTCAGCGCCATGCTGCCGCGCTCGAACGCGAGCGTGGTGAGCGCGACGGTCCAGCCGTTGCCGACCCCGCCGAGCACGTCGTCGTCGGCGACGAACACGTCGTCGAGGAACATCTCGTTGAACTCGGTGTCCCCGTTGATCATCACCAGCGACCGGACGGTGAACCCGTCCATCGGGGCGAGGAAGTAGGTGATCCCCTGGTGCTTCGGCGCGGCCGGGTCGGTACGGGCCAGCAGCAGGCAGCGCGAGGCGTTGTGCGCATTCGACGTCCAGATCTTGGCCCCGTTGATCCGCCAGCCCCCGTCGACCCGGGTCGCCGCCGTGGTAAGGCTGGCCAGGTCCGACCCGGAGCCGGGCTCGCTGAAGCCCTGGCACCAGTACTCGTCGCCGCGCAGGATGCCGGGCAGGTGCCGGGCCTGCTGGGCGTCGGTGCCATGCGCGATGATCGTCGGCCCGGCCAGCATCATGCCCACCCCGTTGAGCGGGTACGGCGCGCCGCGTACCGCGGCCTCCTCGTTGAAGACGGCCTGGGCCAACGCGTCCATCCCCCGGCCGCCGTGCGCGACCGGCCAGGACAGTCCGGCCCAGTTGCCGGCGCAGAGCCGGTCCTGCCACACCCGGGACCAGTGCTCCCGCTCGTCCTGGGTCAGCTCCTCCTGGTCGGGCACGTCGGCCAGCGCCCCGTCGAGCCATCCGCCGACCTCGCGCCGGAACGCCAGGTCGGTGTCGCTGTCAGCGAAGTCCATGCCCACCCCCCTGTGGGTCGTCGGTGTCGCCGGTCATGCGCTGGCCTCCTCGGCGGGCACGAGCCGGGCCTTGTAGAGCTTGCCGTTCGGGTCGCGGGGCAGCGCGTCGCGCACCACGTAGGACTGCGGGCGCTTCGGCTTGGCCAACCGCCCGGTGAGGTACCGGCGCAACTGCGCGACGGCCGTGTCCGGGTCGGGCGCGGTGCCGGTGAGCACGACGTGCGCCTGGGGCACCTCACCGAACTCCGGGTCGGGCACCCCGACGACCCCGACGTCGGCAACCCAGTCGTGGCCGATCAGCGCCGCCTCGATCTCGGCAGGGTAGACGTTGACCCCGCCGACCAGGATCAACTCGGCGGCGCGGCCGGTGATGTAGAGGAACCCGTCGGCGTCGACGTGCCCGACGTCCCAGACGGTCAGCAGGCCGTCGCGACGCGCGCCGTCGGTCTTGCCGGGGTCGTTGTGGTACTCGACCCGGTCGTCGCCCTGGCGCATGTAGACGATGCCGGTCTGCCCGACGGGCACCTCGTTGCCCAGCTCGTCGAGGATGCGCAGGGTGGAGATCGAGGCCGGCCGGCCCACCGTGCCGGGGTGGGCGAGCCACTCGTGCGGGCGTGCGATGGTGGTGCCGACCTCGGTCGAGCCGTAGTACTCGTAGACCACCGGGCCGAACCAGTCGAGGATGCGCTGCTTGACCTCGCGCGGGCAGGGCGCCGCGCCGTGCAGCACGTAGCGCAGCGACGAGACGTCGTAGCGCTCGCGCACCGCCTCGGGCAGTTGCAGCAGCCGGTAGAAGTGGGTCGGCACCATGCTGGTGCCGGTGACCCGGCACTGCTGGACCCGGCGCAGGAAGCCCTCCGGCGTCCAGCCGTCCATCAGCACCATGGTGCCGCCGGCGTGCAGCGCGCCCATCGCCGGGGTGATGTTGGCGGAGTGGTACATCGGGGCCGACACCAGCCAGGACGCGAACGCGTCGCGTTCCATGCCGAACTCGCGGAACAGCCAGACGTAGGTCAGCGCGCCGGTGTCCGCGTCGACGCCGCTGAGTGGGCGCTTGACCCCCTTGGGCCGGCCGGTGGTGCCGGAGGTGTACATCATCAGTGAGCCGGCCGGGGTCTGCGCCGGGCTGGTGGCGGGCATGTCGGCGGTGAGCGCCGACAGCGGCCGGGCCCGGTCGGTGCGGGGCGTGCCGTCGACGAAGACCTGGATGTCGGGCACGTCCGCGGCGGCGTCCACCACCACGTCCTGCACCCGCTCGGAGCCGACCACCACCTTCGCGGCGCTGTCGGCCAGGATGTAGCCGATCTCGGGCGCGGTGAGGTGGTAGTTGAGGGTCACCAGGTAGAGCCCGGACTGCATCGCCGCGAGATAGAGCGCGACCAGGCCGGGGCTGTTGGTCAGCACCGCCGCGACGGTGTCGCCGGGCCGCAGGCCCGCGTGGCTACGCAACCCGTGCGAGATCCGGTTCACCTCGGCGAACAGGTCACCGTAGGAGATCCGCCGGTCGTCGGCGGTCACGATCGCGCACAGCTCCGGTTCCGCGGCTGCCCACAGCCGGAACCCGGTCCGCTCGTCGCTCATCGAACTCCTTGAGCTAGATTCCGACCATCCGGTATGTTGATGTCCCACAGTAAGGGAGCCTCCCGACGATGTCCATACCCGTGAGCGACGCCCACGCCGCCAGCTGGCGGGCCCGTCAGGTGCCGGTCCCCGCGCAGGTCGTCGCCGGTGTCTGGGCCATCCCGGTCCCCCTGCACGGCAGCGCCCTGCGGTCCATCACCGTCTTCCTGATCGAGACCGGAGACGGCCCGGTCCTCGTCGACGCCGGCTACGACCACCCGAGCTGCTGGACGTCGTTCCAGCGGTCGCTGGCCGCCATCGGCCACCGGGTCGAGACGATCCCGGCGGTCCTGCTCACCCACAACCACCCCGACCACGTCGGCTTCGCCGACCGGGTACGCGCCGCCTCCGGCGCGCGGGTGGTGATGGGCGCGGCCGACGACTTCGCCACCATGCACCGGCGGCGCGGCACCTTCCTCCAGCAGGTACGCACCGCGCTCGACCTGACCGGCGCGCCACCCGACGTCGTCGCCGCCATGTACGCCGACGCGGTCGCCGTCGCCGTGCACCGCGAGGACCTGCAGCTCGACGTGGCCGTGGTCGACGACACCGAGTTCCGCTTCGGCGACGTGGGCATCCGCGCCCTGCCCGCCCCCGGGCACACCTACGGCCACACCGTCTACGTCGACGACCGGGGCCTGGTGTTCACCGGCGACACGATGATGGCCGAAGGGCCCACCCAACTCGCCATCGTCAGCCGCCCCGACGACGACCCGGCCGCCGACCTGTTCGACACGCTGGCCCGCATCCGCGACCTCGGGGCCGCCATCGCCTGCCCCGCCCACCAGTTCCCCTACCGCGACGTCGCCGCCCGGGCGGGTGCCCTCGCGGCCCTCCACCGCGACGAGGTCGGGACGGTCCGGGAACTGGCCCGCGACGGCGGCACCGCGTGGGATCTCGCCCAGCGGATGACCTGGAAGAAGCCGTGGGACGAGCTGGGCCGGGGCACCCGGCGGTTCGCTCTCGTGCACACCCTCGCCCTGCTGCGGCACGCCACCGGCCGCTGACGCCGGGGCGGCCGGCCCGGCGCGGCCTCAGTCGCGCCGGGGGTCGTCGTACGTCCAGTCGGGGCGCAGCGTCGAGCGCAGCTCCCGCAGGGACCGCTTGAGCACCTTGCCCGACGGGTTGGTGGGGAACTCCGGCACCAGGTAGACCTCCTTGGGCACCTTGAACCGGCCGAGCCGCTGCCGGGCGTGCGCGATCAGCGCCTCGGGCGTCAACCCCGGCCGGGCGACCACGAACGCGGCCGGCACCTCCTGCCACACCGGGTGCGGGGCCGCCACCACCGATGCGGCCAGCACCAGCGGGTGGTCGGCCAGCACGTTCTCGATCTCGGCGCTGGACATGTTCTCCCCGCCGCTGCGGATCATGTCCTTGAGCCGGTCGCGGATGTAGAGGTAACCGTCGGCGTCGAAGCAGCCGATGTCGCCGGTGTGGAACCAGCCGTCCCGGAACGCGGCGGTGGTCGCCGCCGGATCGTCGAGGTAGCCGGGGCTCACCTTCGGCCCGCGCGCGACCACCTCACCGTGCGCGCCGACCGGCACGTCCACGCCGTCCGGGTCGACCACCCGGACCTGGACCCACGGCACCGGCAGCCCCACCGACCCCTGCTTGGACTCCTGGTGCGCGGCGTCCAGGTAGGTCAGCCCGCTGCACGTCTCGGTCAGGCCGTACCCCTCGATCAGCCGGGCGTTCGGGAACAGTCCCCGGGCCACCCCGAACAGCGCCGAGGTGACCTGCGAGAAGATCAGCCAACGCACCGACGACAGGTCGGTGGTCGCGGCGGTGGGCTCGCGGCGGACCAGGTCCAGCATGGTCGCCGCCACCACCATGCCGGTGATCCGTTCCGTCTCGATCGCCCGCAGCACCGCCGCCGGCACGAACCGGCGGTGCAGCACCATGGTGCCCCCGACGTGCCAGATGCCAAAGCCCGGCAGGTCGGTGCCGCCGACGTGGTAGAGCGGCGCGGCGTTGAGGATCCGGTCGGTCGGACGCAACCCCAACTCGACGATCTGGGCGTGCATGTTCCGGTTCACGTTGCCGTGGGTAAGCAGCACCCCCTTGGGCAGACTGGTGGTGCCGGAGGTGTAGACGATCCGTTGCAGGGCCGCGTCGTCGAGGTCGGCGTCGGCGACCCGCGCCCCCCGGTGCGCCGCGACCAGCGCCCGCACGTCGGTCCAGCCGTCGTCGACCGGTTCCAGCGCGAACCGGCGCACCGCCGGCAGGTCAGCCAGGGCGGCGGCGGTGAGCGCGGCGAACTCCGGCACCGTGGCCACCGCCTCGACCCGGGCGTGCGCCAGCAGCCGGGCCAACTCCCCCGCCGTCAACCGGTAGTTCAGCGGCACGACGACCGCGCCGAGTTTCGCCAGCGCCAGGCAGAGCAGCAGGAACTCGGGGACGTTGTCCGCGACCACCGCCACCCGGCCCTCGGGGCGTACCCCCTCGGCGGTCAGGCCGGCGGCCAGCGCGTTGACGTCGTCGTCAAGCTGCCGGTGGGTCCACCGACGCCCCTCGAAGACCAGCGCGTCGGCGTCGGCGAACCGGCGGGCGTTGCCGGCCAGCATCGCGGCCAGGTTCGCGGTGCTCACTCCGCCGCCTCGCGCAGCGCCTTCTTCAGCACCTTGCCGGAGTCGTTGCGCGGCAACGACGTCACCAGTTGCACGTACCGGGGGACCTTGAAGCGGGCCAGTTCGGCCCGGCAGTGCGCACGCAGGTCCTCGGCGGTGCCGGTCGCGCCGTCGCGGAGGATGACGAACGCCTTCGGCACCTCGTCCCACTGCGGGTCGGGCACCCCGATCACGGCGACCTCGGCGACGTCGGGGTGCTGGGCCAGGACCCGTTCGATCTCGGCGCTGGCGATGTTCTCCCCACCGGACTTGATCAGGTCGGTCCGGCGGTCGACGAACCACAGGTAGCCGTCGGCGTCGATCCGGCCCACGTCGCCGGTGCGGAACCAGCCGTCGCGCCGGCTGCGCCGGTTGGCCTCGTCGTCGTTCCAGTAGCCGGGCGACACCTTCTCCCCCCGGACGACGATCTCCCCCTCGACGTCCGGGCCGACCGGCCGGAAGTGCTCGTCGACGATCCGGATCTGCACCCCGGGGAACGGCGCGCCGAGCGCACCGAGCTTGCTCTGCTCGTGGGCGGCGTCGAGGTAGCACACGCCGTTGCACAGCTCGGTCATGCCGAACGTGTCGATCAGCCGGACGTGCGGCAGCCGGCGCTTGACCTCCTGCCGCACGCTCGGCGCGACCCCGGCGAAGAGCAGGTAGCGCAGCGTCCCGAGATCCGGCGGGGCGTCCAGGTCGAGCAGGCCGAACAGGATCTGGGCGGCCAGCACCATGCCGGTGATCCGCTCCTGCGCGGCGATCCGGGCGATGTCGGCCGGCTTGAACGTCGGGGTGAGCACCATCGTCGCCCCGGCCACGAACGTCGCCAGGCCCGGCGCCTCCAGCCCGCTGACGTGGAACAGCGGCGCGGACACGAGGATCCGGTCGGCGGCGGTCAACTCCAGTTCGAGGACCTGCGCGAAGTGGTTCGCGGTGAGGTTCCCGCAGGTGTGCACCACCCCCTTGGGGCGGGCCGTGGTGCCCGAGGTGTAGAGCAGCCGGTGCACGTCGGCGGGGCCCTTGTCGGCGTCGGCGACCCGCACGCCCGGCGGCTGACCGGCCAGCAGGTCGGCCAGCCGTCGCGCGGCACCGACGACCGTGTCGCCGGTGGCGACCAGCGTGCGCAGCCCGGTCGTGGCCGCCAACCGGGCGGCGTCGGCGGCGAAGTCGTCGTCGTAGAGCAGGCCGGTGACGCCCGCCTGGTCGATGACGTACGCCTGCTCGTTGGCGTGCAGCCGCCAGTTCAGCGGCACCGAGACCGCGCCGAGCCGGCTCAACGCCAACAGCACGACGACGTAGGTGGCGGTGTTGCGCCCGAGCACCCCGACCAGGTCGCCGTCGGCGATGCCGGCGTCGCGCAGGGCCGCGGCGTGCCGGTCCACGTCGGCGTCCAGCTCGGCGTACGTCCAGCGGGCCGCCCCGTCGACCAGGGCCTCGGCGTCGGCCCGGCGCAACGCCTGCCGGCGCAGCGTCTCGGTGAAGTTGCTGCCGCCCATCAGTCGCCGCTCCCCCGCCGCCGGGCCAGGATCTCCTCCCGGGACGGCAACGACACGAACTCCAGCAGGTTGCCGTCGAGGTCCCGGGCGGCGAACGCGGTGATGTACCCGTAGTTGTCCAGCAGCACCCGGTTCGGCGCGGACAGGCACTCCGCCCCCAGCTCGGTCAGCCGTCGGTGCAGGTCGTCCAGTTCGTCGAGCGGCACCTCGAAGCTGAGCAGGAAGGTGCCCAGCTCCAGGTGACCGGCGGTGGCGGTGCGGGTCTTCACGCCGTTCCACTCGATGAGTTCGAGCTGGCCGACCCGGCTGGGCCCCTGGAGGTACTGGACCCGGCCGGTGGTGCCGGCGGGCAACCCCAGCGACACCTCGATCCCCGGCCCGCCGACGTCGGTCCGCAGCGTCCGGCGGTAGCCCAGGGCCCGCTCGTAGAAGTCCGCGGCGCGGTCGACGTCCGAGACGGTCATGGCCACGTGGTGCACTTCGCTGACCGGCATGATGCCTGCCTTCCTGTTGGTTCGCGCCGGATCAGGCGGACGGTCCGGACGGCCCGCCGAGGACCCGTTGGATCAGGGTGACCTCGTCGGCGCCGCTGTCCGGCACGATGAAGTCGTCGAGCCGGCAGATGTCGTCCACCGCGCCGAGGATGTCGTCGGGCGAGGCCGGGGTGGGCCCGCCGTACCAGCCGGGGGTGACGCCCAGGAAGATCCGCCCGACCCGGCCGCCGCCGACGGTGAGGATGTGCCGGTTGAGCTGGCACTGCTCCGAGGCGAGGAAGGTCGCCACCGCCGCCACGTGCTGCGGGTCGAACCGGTCGGTCAGCTCGCCGAGCAGGTTCTCGGTCATCCGGGTCGCCGCCGTCGGCGCGATCGCGTTGACCAGGATGCCCCGGCGGGCCCCCTCCAGCGCGAGCACGTTCATCAGCCCGATCAGGCCGGCCTTGGCCGCGCCGTAGTTGGCCTGACCGAAGTTGCCGAACAGGCCGGACGACGAGCTGGTCAGCACGATCCGGCCGTAGCCCTGGGCGACCAGGTGCGGCCAGGCGGGCCGTAGCACGTGGAACGCCCCGGCCAGGTGCACGTCGAGCACCGCGCTGACGTCCTCGTCGGACATCTTGGCCAGCGTCCGGTCCCGCAGGATGCCGGCGTTGTGGATGACCGCGTCGAGCCGGCCGTACGTGTCGATCGCCCGGCCGACCAGGTCCGCGCCCCCGGCGGCGGTGGCCACCGAGTCGGTCGAGGCGACGGCGGTGCCACCGGCCGCGCGGATCTCGGCGACGACCCGCTCGGCCGCGCCCGAGGAACCGGAGCCGTCGACCGTCCCGCCGAGGTCGTTGACGACCACCGACGCGCCGCGTGCGGCGAGGGTCAACGCGTGGGCCCGGCCGATGCCGTTGCCCGCGCCGGTGACGACGACGACCCGGCCGTCGAGGGTGACCCGGGCGCTCATCGCTCGTTCCCCAGGACCGCCACGAACGCGACGCAGGAACCGGGCTGCCCGCCGAGGTTCTGGGCGACCGCCAGCCGGGCGTCGGGCACCTGCCGGGGCCCGGCCTCCCCGCGCAGCTGGGTGAAACACTCGAACATCATCCGCAGCCCGGTCGCGCCGATCGGATGGCCGAACGACTTGAGCCCGCCGTCGGTGTTGACCGGCAACGCCCCGTCGAGGTCGTAGCGGCCGTCGAGGATGTCCCGCCATGCCTTGCCGCGGGCGGAGAAACCCAGGTCCTCCATCAGCACCACCTCCGTCGGGGTGAAACAGTCGTGCACCTCGGCCAGCGAGATCTGCGCCGCCGGGTCGGTCACGCCGGCCTGCTCGTACGCCTCACCGGCGGCGGTGACCACCTCGGGGAAGCTGGTGAAGTCGTAGCCGTCGGCGGCCAGCCCGGCCCCGGAGCCGGCGACGAAGCTCATCCCGCGCAGGTAGACCGGCCTGTCGGTGTACCGGTGGGCGTCCTCGGCGCGGACCAGGATCGCCGCCGCCGCGCCGTCGGAGACGCCGGAGCAGTCCATGACGCCGAGCTGCCCGGCGATCCGCGGGGACCGTTCCACCGTCTCGGCGGTGACCGCCCGACGGAACTGGGCGCGGTCGTTGCGGGCCCCGTTGGCGTGGTTCTTCACCGCGACCCGGGTCATCGCGGCGCGCATCTCCCGCTCGTCGATCCCGTACGCCGCCTGGTAGGCGGGGGCGAGCAGGGAGAACCCGGCCGGCGCGGTCCAGTCGACGTCGGTGCCGTCGGCGGGTGGGAACACCGCCGACAGCCCGGAGTAGGAGGAATCCTTCAGCTTCTCCACCCCGGTCGCCATGACCATGTCGTACGCGCCGGAGGCGACGGCGAAGGCGGCGTTGCGGAACGCCTCGGAGCCGGTGGCGCAGTAGTTCTCGACCCGGGTCACCGGCTTGCCGGTCAGCCGCAGCGGGCGGGCCAGGGTCTGCCCGGACAGTCCCGAGCCCTGGGTGCCGACCCAGAACGCGTCGACGTCGTCGAGGGTGACGTCGGGCAGCGACCCGACGCACTCCTGCACGGCGTCGACCAGCAGGTCGTCGGCGGAGGAGTTCCAGTGGTCCCGGAACGGGGTGCAGCCCATCGCGACGATCGCGACGTCGTGGGTGGTGCGCCTACTGGCCATCGGCGGTGTCCTTCCCTGGCGTGGCGTCCGCGGGTGCCGGGCGGAGCTTCCAGAAGTAGTTGTGGATCGAGTCGGTGGTCCAGAGCCGGCGGAACACCGGGGTCATCGCCATCCCCACCGCCACCTCACCGGGTGCCACGTCGGTGACGTACGCGTTGAGCCGGCCGCCGCCGTCGACGTCGGCGACGACGATCGCGACCTCCGGTTCCGGCATGGTGGTCAGGTGGTCGCGGGTCACCGAGACCACCCGCGCGGTGCGGTCGCGCAACGACACCGGGGCCGCGCCCGCCCCGGCGACGCCGCAGGAGGCGCAGACCCGGCCGGGGGGTGTGGTGACCCGGCCGCAGGCGGCGCACCGGCTGCCCTCCAGCCGGTACTTCCAGCCGGCCCGGCGGTGCATGGGCGGGGCGGCCGGGGCGGGGGCGGCCGGTCGGGCCGGACCCTGCACGTCGAGCAGCCCGCGCCAGCGCAGGTAGCGGCCGTAGCCGAGGCGCTGCCGGGCGGCGAGCTGGGCGCGGACCGACGGCCCGCCCCGGGCGGCGCGGACGCCGTCACCGACCCGCAGCACGAACGCGTCGCCGCCCTCGGTGGCCGACAGCAGCAGGATGGTCTGCCCGGGTTCCGCCTCGTCGAGAGCGGCGGCGAGCAGCAGGCCGGGGTGGGCGACGCCGGTGAAGCCGGTGGCCCGTTCGACGGTCGCATCCCCTCCGGTGCCGCCGAGCGTCTTGCGCAGCGCCGCCGCCGCACGCGGGTTCGACGACGACACGACGACCTCGTCGACGGTGTCCAGGGACGCCTGCGCCAGGGCCCGGCGGGCGGCGTCCAGGCCGGCGGCGACGAGGATCTCGGCGGTGAACCGTTCGTCCCAGACCCGGTCGTGGCGTTCGCCGGGCAGCCGCCAGCGGTCCAGCAGCTCGCTGGTGTGGCCGGCGCGGGCGAGGAGCACGGCGGCCCGCCCGCCGCCGACGAACGCCGCGGCGGCGTCGCCCTGGGCCAGTTCGTCGGGGGCCCCGGGGCGGGTGGTGCGCACGTCGGCCAGGGCCGCCGTGGCGACGCCCCGCAGGACCAGGTCGAGGGCGGACGCGCCGGCCCGGTGGCCGCGCAGGTCGAGGGCGGTGACCCCGGGGTCGAGGCCGAGCGCCTCGTGGACCACCCCGGCGGAGGTCTTCGTCTCGTACGGTGCGCTGGTGGTGGCCAGCAGCAGGTGCCGCCCGGCCGGGGTGTCGGCGGCGACGTGCCGCAGCGCCTCGACGGCCATGGTGACGGCGTCCTCGTCGTGGCCGGCGACGCCGCGGGTGGGGCCGCCGGCACGGGCCGGGGCGCTCGGGTCGAGCCGGTTGTCGTCGAGCACGTACGCCGGGAGGTAGGCCGCGTAGGCGTCGATGCCTGGTTGCTCGGGCATGGGTCGCGGGTTCTCCTTCAGCTCCACGAGGGGATGGCGGCGAGCAGGCGTCGGGTGTACTCCTGCTGCGGTCGGTCCAGCACGGTCAGCGCGTCGCCCTGTTCGACGACCCGCCCGCCGCTCATCACCGCGATCCGGTCGCACAGGTCGCTGGCGAGCATCAGGTCGTGGGTGACGAAGAGCAGGCCGATGCCGAGTTCGTCGACGAGGGTGCGGAACAGGTCGACGACCTTGGTCTGGGTGGTGACGTCCAGGGCGGTGGTGCACTCGTCGGCGATCACCAGCGCGGGGCGGGTGACGACGGCGAGCCCGATGGCGACCCGCTGCCGCAGGCCGCCGGAGAGCTGGTGCGGGTAGCTGGCCAGCACCCGGCCGGGGTCGTCGATGCGCATCTGGGCCAGCACCTCCACCGAGCGCCGCTCGACCTCGGCCCGGCTGATGTCCCGGACGTGGCGGCGCAGCACCTCGGCGAGCTGGGTGCGGACCTTCAGCAGCGGGTTCAGCGACCGGGACGCGTCCTGGAAGACCATGCCGACGGCGCTGCCCCGGACCCGCGCGGTGCGGTCGACGCCGGGGGCCACCACCTGTTCGTCGCCGACGGTGACGGTGCCCCGGTCGACCCGGACGTTGCGGTCGAGCAGGCCGACGACGGCGCGGGCGAGGGTGGTCTTGCCGCTGCCGGACTCGCCGACGACACCGACGATCTGGCCCCGGCGGATCTCCAGGTCGACGTCGTCGAGCAGGGTCAGCTCGCCGTCGGCGAGCCGGGCGGTGATGGACAGCCCGGAGAGCTTCAGCAGTGCGCTCATCGCCGCCTCTTCCGTGGGTCGTGGTGGGTGAGCAGCGCGTCGCCGAGCAGGTTGACCAGCAGCACCAGCACGGTGATGGCGAGGCCGGGGAAGAAGGCGATCCACCAGGCCTGGCTCAGTTCGTCCTGGCCGGAGGCGAGCATCGAGCCCCAGCTGTTCATCGGCGGCACCACGCCCAGGCCGAGGAAGCTCAGCGCGCTCTCGACCAGGATCGCGGTGCCGACCTGGAGGGTGCCGAGGGCGACGATGGTGCCGGCGAGGTTGGGCAGGATGTGCCGGAAGACGATCCGGGGTTCGGACGCGCCGGCCGCGCGCAGACCGACGACGAACTGGCGTTCCCGGATGGCCAGGGTCGCCGCCCGGGTGACCCGGGCGCAGACCGCCCAGCCGGTGAGCGCCAGCACCAGGAACAGCACCGGCAGGGAGCTGCCCCGGTTGGCGATGATGGCGAGGGCGACCAGGATGAACGGCAGGGCGAGCTGGGCGTCGATGAGGATCGAGATGACCCGGTCGACCCAGCCCCGGAAGTAGCCGGCCAGCAGGCCGAGCAGGGTGCCGGGGCCGATCGCGACGAGCGCGCCGACCAGGCCGATCACGATGGTCAGCCGGCCGGCCGAGACGAACTGGGTGAGCAGGTCCTGGCCGAGCTTGTCGGTGCCGAGGGGGTGCGCCCAGCTGCCGCCGGCCAGGAACGCGGGCGGCTGGCGGGTCGCGTCGAGGTCCTGGCCGGCGGCGGGCAGCAGCCCGGTCAGCGGCAGCACGAACACCGCGACGGCGGCCACCGCCAGCGGCAGGGCCAGCCAGAACACCGAGGTACGCGCCCGGCGGCCGGCCCGGCGCGGGGGCACCGCCGGGGCGGTGACCGGGTCGAGTTCGAGTTGGCTCATGCTCACCGCACCCTCGGGTCGACGATCGAGTGCAGGACGTCGACGAGCAGGTTCAGCAGCACGAACACCAGCGCGCCGAACACCACGATCGCCTGCACCAGCGGGAAGTCGCGGAACTGGATGGCCTGCAACGCGAGCTGGCCGAGACCGGGCCAGGAGTACACGTACTCCACGGCGACCGCGCCGGAGAGCAGGATGCCGGTCTGCAGCACGACGATGGTGAGGATCGGCATCATCGCGTTGGTGAAGGCGTGCCGCCACACCACCCGGCGGGTGCTGATGCCCCGGGCGCGGGCGGAGTCGATGTAGGGCTCGGCCAGCGCGTCGCTCATCGAGGCGCGGGTGAGCCGGGCGATGTGCGCCATCGGGTAGACCGACATGGTGAGCGCGGGCAGGATCAGGTGTCTCGGGCTGCCGGACTGGCCGGCGGGCAGCCAGCCGAGTTTGACGGCGAACAGCACCACCAGCATCATGCCGAACCAGAAGACCGGCACGGACTGGCCGAGCAGGGCGACGGTGGAGGCCCCCCGGTCCCACCAGGTGCCCTCCCGGGTCGCCGCGAGCACCCCGAGCGGCACGCCGACCAGCAGCGCGAGGGCCATGCCCGCACCGACCAGTTGCAGGGTGTACGGCAGCCGGTCGGCGATCATCGAGGTGTTGGACTGGTAGAACTGCAACGACTGGCCGAGGTCGCCGGTGAAGACGCCCTTGAGGTAGTCGAGGTACTGCACGACGACGGGCAGGTCCAGGCCGAGCTGCTGGCGCAGCGCCTCGCGTTGTTCGGGCGGGGCCATCGGGCCGAGGATGGTGGCGGTCGGGTCGCCGGAGAGCCGGCCGAGCAGGAACGCCAGGCTGAGCGCGATGAGCAGCGAGGCGAACAGCGACGCGAGCCGGCCGCCGACGCGGCGTACGGTGCTGGCCTTCATCGGCGGGACCTCCAGCGCACGCCGGGCATCGCGGCGAGCAGTTCGCGGGTGTAGTCGTTCTCGGGGGTGCCGAAGACCCGGTCGCAGGGTCCCGCCTCGACGACCCGCCCCCGGTACATCACGTGCACGACGTCGCAGAGCGACCGGACCACCGCCAGGTCGTGGCTGATCATCAGCAGCGCCGCGCCGGTGGTGGCCCGGATCTGGCGCAGCAGGGCCAGCACGTCGGCCTGGACGGAGACGTCGAGGCCGGAGGTCGGCTCGTCGGCGACGATGAGGCGGGGGCGCATCAGCAGCGCGCGGGCGATGCAGACCCGCTGCGCCTGGCCCCCGGAGAGCTGGTGGGGGTAGCGGTCGAGCAGGTCCGGGGCGAGCCGGACCCGGCCGAGCAGGTCGGCGTCGTCGATCCAGGAGGTCCGTTCGGGTTGCAGCGCCCGCAGTTCCCGTAGCCCGGAGCGGACCGACTGGCGGGGGTCGAGCGAGCCGTGCGGGTCCTGGAAGACCACCTGCACCTCGGGGCGCAGCCGACGCAGCTGGGCACGGCTGACCGCCGCCAGCGAGTGGCCGAGCAGCCGGATGTCGCCCCGGCCGCGCGGGCCCAGCCCGGTGGCCGCCATCGCCAGGGTGGTCTTGCCGGAGCCGGACTCGCCGACGACGGCGACGCTCTCGCCGGCCGCGATGCGCAGCGACACCTGGTCGACGGCGCGGAAGAGCGCGCCGGTGCCGCCGTCGCGGTGCTCGACGACGAGGTCGTCGACCTCCAGCACGGGAGGCTCCGACTCCGGGGTGCGGGGGTGCCGGGCGAGGTCGCCCGGCACCCCCGTCTCCACTACCTCGGACATGGTCAGCGGGTCGTCTTCGTGAAGTCCACGGTGTTCAGCGGGCCGAACACCACGCCGGAGACGCCGGGGCCGGTCGCGTAGTTGAACACCTGCCGGTACAGCGGCACGTAGCAGTGCTTCTGCACCACGCCGATCGTGTTGAGCTGCTCGTAGATCGGGGCGGCCTGCTGGGCGTCGTTCTGTTCCAGCGCCTGCTGGGCCAGGGTGTCGATCTGCGGGTCGGGGCAGTTGCCGGTGATCGACTTGGTCTTCATGAAACCGCTGACGAAGTAGTCGGGCACGGCGACGTTCGGCACCCCGGCGAAGATCGACAGACCGGGCACCTGGCGGCCGACGATCCGCTTGACCAGCGTGCCGTAGTCCAGCGGCACGTAGCTGACCTTGAAGCCGGCCTTCTCCAGGCTGCCGCCGACGGCCTGGGACACCTCTTCGATGTTGGTGTACTGGGCCGCCGGGTAGGTGATCTGCACGGTCGGGGTGGCCCCGCCGAGGAGTTCCTTGGCCTTGGCGGCGTCGGCGGTCACGCTCTGCGTCGGCTGCTGACCGGGTTTGACGTTGAGCAGCCCGGCGTCGGCGACCGCCTGGCCGTCGAAGATGCCCTTGACGATGGCGTCGCGGTCGATGGCCAGGGCCGCCGCCTCGCGCAGCTTCGGGTCGTCGAACGGCGCCTTGGTGGAGTCGAGGAAGGCGATGATCTTCATGGCGGTCTCGGTGCTGACCACCTCGACCCCGGCGGCCTTGGCGGCGCTGGCCTGGGCCGGCGGCAGGTCGAAGGAGACGTCCACGCTCTTGCTCTGGATCAGCGCGAGCCGCTGGGCGGCCTCGTTGGCCCAGGTGAAGGTGACACCCTCGTTGGTCGCCTTGGTGCCCCAGTAGTCGGGGTTGCGCTTGACCGAGATGTCGCGGCCGGCGTTCGCGCCCGACCAGACGTACGGGCCGGTGCCGACGGGTGCGGCGGCGAAGCCCTCCGAGCCCTTCTCCTGGTAGTACTTCGGCGGCACCAGGTAGACGGTGGTGAGCAGGTCGGGGATGTCGTACTGCGGGGTCTTGGTCGTGACCACGACGGTGGTGGCGTCGGGCGTCTCGATCGCGGTGACGTTGCCGAAGTACGACTTGAGCTGTGAGGCCGGGTTGTCGCGGGTGAGCGTGATGGTGTTGGCGACCGCCGCCGCGTCGGCCTTCTCGCCGTTGCTGAAGCTGATGTCGGGCCGGACCTTGAACGTCCAGGTGGTGGCGTCGGTGCGGGTCCAGCTCGTGAGCAGGCCGGTGTCGGCCGGCGCGAGGTCGCTACCGGTGTTGATCAGAGGTTCGAGCATCGTCGCCCAGACGATCTGGGCGGAACGCGCGCCGACGATCGGGTCGAGGGTCGCCGGTTGGGCGGCGAGCAGCGCCCGGATCGGGCCGGTGCCCGAGCCGCCGGAGTTGTCGGAGTCGGAGCCGCCGCACCCGGTGAGGCCGGCGCCCACGACGGTCAGCGCGGCGGCCAGTGCCAGGAAGCGCCGGGAGCGCAGGGATTTCATGATCATCATGGGTGTCCTTCACTGCGATGGACCCGTTCTGTCTCCGCGTGAGGCGGCGGTGACGTTCGCCACAAAGTACCGACCAGCCGGTATCAAGTCAACGGGTCAACCCGGTATCCCGCTCATGACATTCGCATGACAAAGGCCCGCCGGCCAGCGCCGTTGTGTTCATACCGACCGGTTTGTATGATACCGCGGTGACCATCACCCTCACCCATGGGCACGACGGCCGCCTCGCCCGGGTCCGCTTCGACAACGCGGCGCGCGGCAACTGTTTCGACACCCCGACGCTGCACCGGCTCGTCGACACCCTGGAGACCGCCGCCGCCGACGCGACCTGCGCGGTCATCCGCCTCGACATGGCCGGGCGGCACTTCTGCGCCGGCTGGGACACCTCGTCGTTCACCGCGCTGGCCGGGGCCACCCGCGAGGAGGTCGCCGCCGACCTGCGCGCCAGCGACACCGCGGTGCAGCGCATCCGTCGGCTCCCGGTGCCCGTCGTCGCCGCCGTCCGGGGGCGGATCATCGGGTTCGGCGTCGGCCTGCTCAGCGCCGTACACCTGCCGGTCGCCGCCGCCGACGCCCGGCTGTCCCTGCCGGAGGCGCGCTACGGCTTCGCCCCCGCCGGGGTCGGCCACACCATCGCCCGGTCGGTGCCCCGGCCGCACGCCTACCACCTGCTCACCGGGGTGGCGGAGGCGACCGCCGGGCAACTGCGCGACTGGGGCCTGGTCGCCCGGGTGGTCCCCGACGACGAGCTGGACCGGGCGGTCGACGAGCTCGTCGACGCGTTGCTGGCCGTGCCGGGGGCGACCCTGCGCGCGGTGGTCGGCGTCGTCGAGTCGAGCCTGGTCACCGGGACCGCCGACCAGGCGTACGACATCTCGGCCCGCACGATCGTCGCGGGCCCGGCCACCAGGGGGGCAACCGGATGAGACCACGCTTCCAGCCCGGCGAGGCGGTCTGGGTGGAGCTGTGCACACCCGACCCGGCGCAGGCCGAGACCTTCTACGCCGCGCTGCTCGGCTGGACGGTCCGCGCCGAACGCCTCGGCGGCACCACCTACCGGATGTGCAGCATCGACGGGCGGGACGTCGCCGGGATCTCCGACGCCGCCGCCCTGCACGGCGACCGCCCCCGGGGCTGGCTCACCTACTTCGCCGTCGACGACATCGCCGCGTCCGCCCGGCAGGCAGTGGCGCTCGGCGGCGAACTGGTCGCGCCGCCGCGGTATCTGCCGGCGGCGGGCACCGGCGCGGCGGTGATCGACCCGTTCGGCGCGGCCTTCGGCCTCTACCAGGGTGAGTCGCGTGTCGGCGTCCAGGCGGTCAACTCGGTCGGGGCGCTGTGCTGGAACGAACTGGACACCGGTGAGCCGGCCGAGGCGGTGGCCTACTACCGCACGTTGTTCGGCTACACCACCCAGCAGCGCGACGACTCGCCGACGGCCCGGCCCTACACGGTGCTGATGCTCGCCGACGTGCCGGTCGCCGGGGTCCTCGAACTCGACAACGCCTGGCCGAACCCCATCCCGTCGACGTGGGTCACCTACTTCGCCGTCGCCTCGCTCGACGACGCGCTGGCCCGGGTGACCGCCCTGGGCGGCAAGCCGACCGTCGGGCCGGTCGACACCCCGCACGGCCGGCTGCACCTGGTGAAGGACCCGGGTGGGCACACCCTGTGCCTGATCCAGCTCGACACCGGGCTGCGTCCCGACCACGACTCCTGCGACCCGGCGGTGAACCGATGATGGCCGAGCCCCTGTTCGACTCCGCCGAGTTCCGCCAGGTGTGCGGGCACTTCCCCACCGGCGTGACGGCGGTGACGGCGGTGACCGCCGGGGGCGCGGTCGCCGCGCTGACCGTGAACTCGTTCACCTCGGTCTCCCTGCACCCGGCGAAGGTGCTGTTCTGCGTCACCAGCTTCTCGTCGAGCTTCCCGGTGCTGATGGACGCCGACCGGATCGCCGTGCACATCCTCAGCCAGGACCAGGAGGACGTGGCCCGGCGGTTCGCCACCTCCGGGCTGTCCGGGGAGCAACGGCTCGACGGGGTGTCCTGGGTGCCCGGCCCCGACGGCGTCCCGCTGCTGCCCGACACCCCGGCGATCCTGGCCGGACGGCGCGACGAGGTGATCACCAGCGGCGACCACGTGATCGTCCTGATCGACGTCGACCGGGTCCACCTCAAGCCGACCGACGTGCCCGCGCTGTCGTTCTACCGGGGCCGGTTCGTCGCGCCGTCGCGGACGACCGAGTGACCACCGCCGCCGGGCCGGGTGACCGCCGGCCCGGCGGCGGCCGTGACCCGGCCGACGCCTGGCGGCGGCTCCCCGCTCAGGCGTAGTAGCGGAACAGGATCTCCGCCACGCAGCAGGGCTGCGACGTGTCGGCGAACTCCACCGCCACCGACGCCTTGGCCTGCACGCCGGGGGTGGCCTCCGGGCCGGGCGCGGTGATCGCGGTGGCCGCGACGAGCGTCGCGGTGCCCTGGATCTCGACCCCCGGCGGCAGCGGCCTGACGAACCGGACCCGGTCGAGCCCGTAGTTGACCCCCATCGAGAAGGTCCGCACCTCCAGGATGTCGGCGAGCAGGCACGGGACGAGGGCCAGGGTGAGGAACCCGTGCACGACGGTGCCGCCGAACGGCCCGGACCGGGCCCGTTCGACGTCGACGTGGATCCACTGGTGGTCCCCGGTGACGTCGGCGAACTGGTCGACCTGCCGCTGGGTCACCACCTGCGGCGCGCTGACGCCCAGCTCCGTGCCGACCAGCCCCAGCAGGTCGGAAGGGGTGTCGACGGTGGTCCGTCTCATGGTGCGCATCAGGGGTGCTCCGTTCCGGGTGGTCGGTCCAGGGTGGCGGGTCGGGTCGGTGTCCCGGGGGTGTGGCGGTCGGGCGGGGACGCGGCTGCGGCACGGGCCGCCGCCTGGGCCGTGACGTGCGCGGTGAGGGTCTCCCACTCCCGGTCCCAGTCCGCCTCGGCAACCGGCGGGCGGGCGAGCGTGAGCATCCGGCGGACCGCCGCCGGGTCGCGGGCCGCGACCGCGTCGGCCAGCGCGTCGACGTGCCCGACGAGCCGGTCGGCGGCGACGGCGGCGCTGACCAGTCCCCGGCGCTCGGATTCCTCGGCGGACCAGGTCTCCCCCGTGAGCAGCAGACGGCGGGCGGGCGCGGGGCCGACGGCGAGGGGCAGCAGGACGCTTGACCCCCAGCCGGGGACCTGACCGGCGGCGAGGTGCCGGTCGCCGATCCGGGCGGTGTCGGCGGCGACCGCGATGTCGCAGCCGAGCAGCAGTTCGAGGCCGCCGCCGAAGGCCGCCCCGTTGACCGCGGCGACGGTGGGCACCGGGGCGGCCCGGAGGGCGCGGACGAGGCGGCGGCCCCGGTCGAGGTGGGCCAGCAGCGCGGGCAGGTCGCCGAGCAGGCCGGTGGCCTCGGCGAGGTCGGCTCCGGCGCAGAAGCTGCGGCCGGTGCCGGTGAGCACCAGCACCCGTACCGCCGGGTCGGCCGCGCCGGCCAGCCACCGTTCGAGACCGGTCAGCACGGTGCTGTCGCAGGCGTTGCCGGACCCGGGCCGGTCGATGCGCGCCCAGAGGGCGGCCCCGCGCCGGGTCAGCACCACGGAGGTCACGTCAGGCTCACGCAGAGCTTGCCGAACGCGGTGCCGGCCAGCATCCGGCCCGCCTGGGTACGAATGTCGGCGAGGTCGACGACGCTGTCGACGACCGGCCGAATACGGTGGGTGTCGACGAACCCCACCAGCGCCTCGAACTCGTCGAGGGTGCCCATGGTCGCGCCGTGCACGCTGATCTCCCGGGCAAAGAGCCGCGGCAGGTCCAGCTCGGCGGTGAAGCCGCTGGTGCCGCCGCACACCACGATGGTGCCGCCGGCCCGGGTGCAGCGGGTCGAGTGGTCGAAGGTGACCGCGCCGACGGTCTCCACCACGATGTCGGCGAGTTCCGGGGTCCGCGCGCCGACGTCCAGGGCGACGGCCGCGCCGAGGGCGAGGGCCCGTTCCCGTTTGGCCGCCGACCGGGAGGTGACCATGACAGTGGCGCCGGCGGCCACGGCGAGGCTGATCGCGGCGGTCGCCACCCCGCCGCCCGCGCCCTGCACCAGCACGGTCCGCCCGGGACCGACCGCCGCCCGGGTGAACAGCATCCGGTACGCGGTGAGCCAGGCGGTCGGGAGGCTGGCGGCCTCGGCCCAGCTCAGTCCGGCGGGCTTGGCGACGAGGTGGGCCGCCGGGACGACGATCCGTTCGGCGAGCACGCCGTGGCCGGCGTCGGGCAGCAGGGTGGCGTGCGGGACGGTCCGGCCGTCCGGCGCGGTGGGCAGCACCGGGTAGACGATCACCTCGCGGCCTGCGGCGACGCCGGCCGCGTCGCTGCCGATGACCCGGGGCCCGTCGTGCCCGGTGGTGCCGATGCCGCGCAGCGTCCACAGGTCGTGCATGTTCAGCGCACCGGCCCGGACGTCGACCTCCACCCAGCCCGGTGGCGTCTGCGGGACGGCGAGGTCGCCGACGAGCAGCGCGCCCACCGGGTCGGCGGCGCTCGGGGTGCGGACGTGGGCGGCTCTCACCGGGTCGCCGATCCGGCCGGCTCGGTGGGCCCGTTCCAGAACGCCACGTCGGCGAGGTCGGCGCGGGCGGCGGGGCGGAAGTCCAGGCCCCGGGTGTAGGCGACCGGGACGAGGGTGACCGGTCGCCAGTCGTCGGGCAGGCCGAGCACCTCGCGTACCCGGGTGGCCCGGTGGGCCAGGGCGGTGGCCAGCACCGAGCCGAGGCCCCGGGAGCGCAGGGCGAGCTGGAACGACCAGGCGAACGGGAAGATCGACCCGTAGTAGCCGGAGGCGGTGCCGCCGACGGGCCGTTGCGGAACCGGTTTGGTGCTGCACAGCACGACCAGGACGGGCACCTGCGCCAGGTGGTCGACGAGGTGCTTGACGGCGGCGAGGACCCGCTGCTGGCGGGCCTGGGCCTGCGGGTCGGCCCGGACGCCGGGTGACAACCGGGTGGTGGTGGCCGCCTCGCCGTCGGCCAGCGGGCGGGCGACGGTGGCGTGCCAGATCTCGGTGTACAGGGTGGACAGTTTCCGCCTGAGTGCCGGGTCGTCGACCGCGACGATCCGCCAGTCCTCCAGGTTGGAGCCCATCGGTGCCTGCTGGGCGAGGCGCAGGCACTCCTCGACGACGGCGCGGCCGACGGGCCGGTCGAAGTCCAGCCGGTGGCGCACCGCGCGGGTGGTGGTCAGCACCTCGTCGATGTCGGTGATCACTGCGCCGGTCATCGGTGCTCCTCTCCGGTGAGTCGGTCGACGGGCTTGTCCCGGTAGGGCAACGGGGTTCCCCACCGGTCGAGGTAGCTGACGCTGCGCACGGGTCGGCGGGCGGCGACCCTGAAGTCGGTGCCGAGGGTGTACGCGACAGGCAGCATGGGTGATCTGCACCGCGCCGTCGGGGATGCCGAGCAGCGCGGCGACGGCGGCGGCGTGGTGCAGGTGCAGGGTGGTGATGACGGTGCCGAGTCCGCGCGCCCGCAGCGCCAGGTTGAACTGCCAGATCGCCGGATAGAGCGACCCGTAGAGGGCGGAGTTGGTGCCGGGGCCGCCGGTGGCCGGGTCGGGCCGGGTGGCGCACGGGATGACCAGGTACGGGGCCCGCCCGATGTGCTGCGCGAGGTGTTCGGCTCCGGCGAGGATACGGGCGGTGCGGGCGCTGACCGTGCCGTCCGCGTCGACGCCGCCGAGGCGGCCCCGGACCAGGTCGTTGCCGGTGCCGGCCGCGCTGTGCAGTGGTTCGTGCACGTGGGTGCGGTAGGCGGCGTGGTAGAGCGTCGCCAGTTCGGCCTTGAGCGCCGGGTCGCCGACGACGAGCCAGCGCCAGTCCTCGGCGCCGCCGCCGGTGGGCGCCTGGACGGCGAGTTGGAGGCACTCGCCGACGAGGTCGAGGGGCACCGGGCGGTCGTAGTCGAGGCGGAGCCGGACCGACCGGGTGGTGGTCAGCACGTGGTTGAGGTCGGTGAACGGCAGGGTCATCGGTCGGCCTCCGGGGCGACGCCCAGCAGGTCGGTGACGTGCAGGGTGTCGCAGTACTCGCGGACCCCGGCGATGCCGCCGGGTCGGACGTCGACGATCCAGAGGTAGCGGTTCTGGTAGCGGGCGCCGTCGCCGAGGACGGCGTGTCCGTGGGCCTCGACGGCGACCAGGGTGTCGTCGACGATCCACCGGTCGGCGGTGACCGCGATCCCGGGGGACCGGTAGGTCCCGCCGGCCAGTCGGGCCCGCATCGCGGCGAGTTTCCCGCTCATCGCGACCCGGCCGTGCAACGGCCCGTTGGCGTCGAGGTCGCCCCGGGCGAGGGCCGGCCACATCGCCAGCGCGGTCGCCAGCGCCGGGGGCACGTCGACCGGGTCGGGCGGGTCGTGGTGCGGGGGGTCGTCGAGGCTGCTGCGGGGTACGGGCGCGTCGTCGCCCACGACATGCTGCGCGTGGGCGGTGTCGAGGTACTCCCGCACGGCGACGATCGCGCCGGTCGGGTCCACGTCGACGACGAAGCCGTAGCGGTTGGCGTACTCGCGTCCGCTGGCGTGGACGCCGTACCCCTCGACCTCGATGACGCAGGTGTCGTCCCCGGCGACGATCCGGCGGGGGATCTGCCGACAGCCGGTGGGGAACGCGTGCGGGCCGAGGGACCGCATCAGCGCCAGCTTGTCGCCCATCCGCATCAGGCCGTGCAGCGGGAAGCGTCCACTGCCGTGCGGCGCGAGAGCCGGATCGCCGCCGCGCCGGTCCGGGCCGGTGTCCACCCACCAGGTCGCGTCGGCGGCGCACAACCGGGCGAGGCCGCCGAGGCTGCCCCGGTCGAGCGCGGAGACGAAGTCCATGCCTGCCCGGACCGCGCGGGTCATCCGGCCTCCCACATTCCGACTGGTGGGTATCTAACACCGCCGGCCCGGACAACTCAAGGGGTGACCAACATACCGACCGGATGGTATTTTGCTGGCCGGCGGTTCCGACGAGGGGGTCTGTGGTGTTCGAGGCGTACCGGTTGCCCGAGGAGCACGAGGCGGTCCGCGAGGCGGTCCGCGAGGTCTGTGCCGCCAAGGTGGCCCCGTACGCCGCCGAGGCCGACGAGACGGGGCAGTTCCCCGGCCCCAGCTACGAGGCGCTGCGCGCCGCCGACTTCCACGCCCCGCACATCCCCGTCGAGTACGGCGGGGCCGGTGCGGACGCCCTGGCGACCGCGATCGTCATCGAGGAGGTCGCCCGCGCCTGCGCCTCGTCGGCCCTCATCCCCGCCGGCAACAAGCTCGGCACCATGCCGCTGCTGCTGGCCGGGTCCGAGGAACTCCGACGGCGTTATCTGAGGCCGGTGGCGGCGGGTGAGGCGATGTTCTCGTACTGCCTGTCGGAGCCCGAGGCCGGCAGCGACGCGGCATCGATGACCACCAAAGCAGTCCGCGACGGCGACCACTGGATCCTCAACGGCGTCAAACGATGGATCACCAACGCCGGCGTCTCACAGTTCTACACCGTGTTCGCCGTCACCGACCCGGCGGCCCGCTCCCGCGGCATCTCCGCCTTCGTCGTCGACAAGTCCGACCCCGGCGTCAGCTTCGGCGCACCCGAGAAGAAACTCGGCATCAAAGGCTCCCCCACCCGCGAGGTCTACCTCGACAACGTCCGCATCCCCGCCGACCGCATCATCGGCGACCCCGGCACCGGCTTCACCACCGCCATGCGCACCCTCGACCACACCCGGGTCACCATCGCCGCCCAAGCCGTCGGCATCGCCCAGGGCGCCCTGGACTACGCCAAGGGCTACATCCGCGAACGCAAACAGTTCGGCAAACCGGTCGCCGAGTTCCAGGGCATCCAGTTCATGCTCGCCGACATGGGCATGAAGCTGGAGGCGGCACGGCAGCTGACCTACGCGGCGGCCGGGAAGTCCGAGCGTGGCGACGCGGACCTCACCTACTTCGGGGCGGCCGCGAAGTGTTTCGCCTCCGACGCCGCGATGGAGATCACCACCGACGCCGTCCAACTCCTCGGCGGCTACGGCTACACCCGCGACTACCCCGTCGAACGCATGATGCGCGACGCCAAGATCACCCAAATCTACGAAGGCACCAACCAGGTCCAACGCATCGTCATGGCCCGCCAACTCCTCAAGGACTGAGCAGCGGGGACCGGCGCGCGCCGGCGGGACTCAGGCGGTCAGACCCTCCAGCACCATCGCGCTGAACTGGCGGGCCACCTCGTCGACGCTGAGCGGTCCGCCGACGTTGAGCCACTGGTAGGCCCAGGCACACATGCCGACCAGCCCGAAGGTGGCGATGCGCGGGTCGACGTCCGCGCGGAACGTCCCCCGGGCGACCCCGTCGGCGATCATCCCGGCGAACGCGGCCTCCACCAGGCCCCGCTTGCGGGTCACCTCGGCGAACAGGTCACCGGAGAGGTACCGCCGCTCCTGGTAGAAGATCGTCACGTGGGCCCGGTACTCGGCCACGCTGGTGAGGCTGAACCGGATCAGCTCGCGTACCCGTACGGTCGGGTCGTCGCTGTCGGCCTCGATCTTCTGGATCGCGGCGAGCTGCGCCTCCAGGTACTCCTCCTGGATATGCCGCAGCAGGTCGTCCTTGCTGGCGAAGTGGTGGTAGAAGGCACCCTTGGTGAGCTGCGCCTGGTCGGCGATCTCCTGCACCGAGGTGCGGTCGAAGCCCCGTTGCTCGATCAGCCCCAACGCGCTGGTGATCAACGAGTTGCGGGTGTTCTCCGGGTCGTACCCGTCGGGCCAGCGCTGCCGGCGTCGGGTCGACTCCGGCCGGGACGTCGCACGCGCCATTGGTGGCCTCCTATCCCCGGTGCAACCCCACAATGCTACCGTCCGGTCGGAAGGAAACGAAGAGAGCCACCCCGGTCAATCCGTCCGGGAAGTGTCGCGCACCCCCCAGGGGGAAGCCCCCGCGGTGACACCGGCCGTACGCGGGGCGGACTCAGCGGCGGGTGTCGCCCGAGCGGCCCCGACCCGGCCCGGCGGCGCGGAGGCCGACGCGTGGCGCGCGGACCACCGGGGACGCCCCGGCACCGGGACGGAACTCGCGGGCCGCGGCGGCGACCAGTTCGTCCGGGTCGTCGGTGAGCGCGCGCCGCAGGTGCGCCGGGACGAGTTCCGACGTCGCCACCGCCATCCGCACCTGCGCCGACCGGTCCTCGACCAGGGGACGCAGGTCGGCTTCGTCGAGCGCGACGGCGGACACCAGCGCGGCCCGGACGTCCGGCACCGGGTCCCCGGCGAGGGCGCGACGGTGCTCGGCGGTGGTCCGCGGGTTGCGCGCCAGACCCTTGCGTACCCGGGCCGTGCGGTCGGCCAGCAGCGTGGTCATCACGTCGGAGTCGTGGGTGTGCGCGGCGAGGCGTTCCCGCACCTCGGGTGAGACGTCGTCGACCAGCCGCGCGGCCAGCTCCGGCTCCAGGTCACGCGACTCGGCGAGCAGGCCCCGCAGTTCCTTGTCGGCGGTCTGCGCCATCGCCCGGCGTACCGACGCGTCGCAGGCCGGGTTGCCGGCGACCGCCCAGCGGACCCACCGGTCGGCGTCCCTGACCAGGCGCAGCAGGTTGGCGATCGAGGTGGCGGGATTACGCGCCACGGCCTCCCGCACCTCGCGGTCACGGTCACGGGTGAGCGGGCGCAACGCCTGGGCGGGCGCGTCGGCCCGGGTGGCGACCGCCCGGCGGACCGCCGGCGACGGGTCGGCGGCCAGGTCGATCAGGGTCAGGTGGGTGGTGCCCGGGTCCTGCGCGAGGCGGAGCCGGGCGTCCGCGTCGCCCTGCGTCGTCGGGTCCGGTCCGGTGTCCGCCCCTGCGTGCCGCCCGGTTCCGTCGACGTCCTGCGTTCTGCCCATCGCGTCATCATGTCACGGTCGGCCGGGGACACCGCCGGGCCGACCACCGCTGCGCCGACCTCGGATGTTCGCCGGGGTGGTGATGGCGTGCGCGATCGGCATCCTGCGTGTTCCAGGACTACAGCCGCTCGCTGTTCCCTTGGCTCACCGTCGAACGCGACATCGGGCTGCCGCTGCGCCGCGACCGGGGCCAGATCGTCAGCAAGCAGGCGCCCCTGTTCGGCAAGCTGCGCAGCGAGGTGATGGACCTGGTCATGGGCCACTGACCGACCCGCTGCGGGCCGCCGGGGTCGTCCTGCCGACGGGCGGCCCGGCGGCCCGCGGGCGGCCCGGTCGGCGGCACCGGCCGTACGGTGGTGCGACAATCTGACGGGGTGACCGCCGAACAGCCCGTCCCCGACGTCCGCACCCCCCGGGCCCCGCTCGGGTCGAGCCCGCAGCACCTGCTGGCCACGCTGCTCGGCGAATACCTCGACTCGGCGGACGCCGACCTGCCGTCGGCGGCGGTGATCGCGATGCTGCGGGAGTTCGGGGTCACCGAGCCCAGCGCCCGCGCGGCGCTGTCCCGGCTGGTCAAACGGGGTCTCATCGCCACCCGGGGCGACACCCGGCCGCCGGTCTACCACCTCACGCCCACGGCGATCGCCCGGCACCGTTCCCGGATGCGGCACTTCCTGACCTTCGGCGCGCAGCCGCCGCCCTGGACCGGGGACTGGGTGCTGGTCTCCTACTCGATCCCCAGCGCCGGTCAGGCCGCCCGGCACGTGGTGCGCCGGGCGTTGGCCGGGCTGGGGTTCGTGGGCCTCTACGACAGCGTGTGGATCAGGCCGGGGGTCGACGCCGCACCGGTCCGGGCGGAGCTGGCGGCGCTGCTGCACCCCGTCGTGGGGGCCCGGTGGTCGGTGCTGCACGCCCGGTTCGACGAGGAGGCCGGACCGCACGGCCCGGCCGCCGCGTACGACCTGGCCGGTCTCGCCGCCGGCTACGCGGCGTTCGTCGCGCGGTTCGCGCCGTTGCGGGCGGCGGCCCGTCGGGGCACTGTCGATCCGGCCACCGCGCTGGTGGCGCGGACCTCCGCGATGGACTTCTGGCGCCGGTTCGCCGACACCGACCCGGATCTGCCCGCGCACCTGCTGCCGCAGCCCTGGCCCCGTGGTCAGGCCCGGGAGACCTTCCTCGACGTCCACTCCCGGCTCGGTGCGCTGGCCCGGTCCCGGCTGATCGAGGTGACCGCGCCGCACTGGCCGGACGCCGCCCGGTGGATCACCCACTTCGACGCCCCGGGCGACCCCGACCGACCGGGACCGGCCGGTGGCCCGCGTCGCACCTGCTGACCGTTGCCGCACGGGCGTCGCACCCGGCCCGCCAGGCGGGCAGAACATTGACACTTTTCGTTACCCCGGTGATAGTAACTGCATACCGCGACCGCCTGTGGGACTGCGGCCGGCCGGTCGACGCGTCCACGTCGACCCGCCCCGTTGCCGGCGCTGACCACCCTGGTCGGGCCCGGCGGCAGACCCGCCACCGCAGGGGGTGCCACCGCCGACACCCGCAGGAGGGTGCATGCCAAGGAGATCGAAGCTCTACGCGGGTCTGACCGCCGCGCTCGTGCCGGCAGCCGCCGTGCTGATGGCCCTCGGCGCGACGCCGGCCGACGCCGCAGTGGGCGGCTCGGGCCCCTACCCCGCCGACTACGAGACCTCGACCAGCCTGCCCAACCACACCATCTTCCGGCCCCAGACGCTGCCGACCGAGCGCCTGCCGATCCTCGTCTGGGGCAACGGCGGCTGCTCGGCCAACGGCCTCTCGCAGGGCAACTTCCTGCGTGAGATCGCCTCGCACGGCTTCCTGGCCATCGCCAACGGCGGCCCGAACGCCTCCGGTTCCACCAACTCGCAGATGCTCACCCAGTCCATCGACTGGGCGGTGGCGGAGAACTCCCGCCAGGGCAGCAAGTACTACAACCGGATCGACACCGGCAAGGTCGCCGTCGCCGGCTTCTCCTGCGGCGGCCTGGAGGCGTACGCCGTCTCCAACGACCCCCGGGTGACCACCACCGGCATCTTCAGCAGCGGCCTGCTCAACGACGCCGACGACTACCAGCTGCGGCGGCTCACCAAGCCGATCGCCTACTTCGTCGGCGGGCCCAGCGACATCGCCTACCCCAACGCCATCGACGACTGGGGCAAGCTGCCCGCCGGGCTGCCCGCCTTCATGGGCAACCTCAACGTCGGCCACGGCGGCACCTACGACCAGCCCAACGGTGGCGAGTTCGGCCGGGTGGCGGTGCTCTACCTCAAGTGGCGGCTCAAGGGCGACACCACCGCCGGCACCAACTTCGTCGGCGCGAACTGCGGGCTGTGCCGTACCCAGTGGACCGTCCAGCAGAAGAACCTGACGCTCGACGGCCCGCCGCCGACCACCCCGCCGCCCACCACCCCACCCCCGACCACTCCCCCGCCCACGACCCCACCCCCCACCACTCCCCCGCCCACCACTCCCCCGCCCGGCGGTGCCGGCTGCACCGCCGTCTACGCCGTGCAGGACCAGTGGAACGGCGGCTTCGTCGCCAACGTCAGCGTCACCGCCGGCTCCGCCGCGCTCACCGGCTGGCGGGTCACCCTGACCCTGCCGGGCGGGGCGGCGGTCAGTTCGGTGTGGAACGGCGTCGCCACCGGCACCAGCGGCACCATCACCGTCACCAACCAGAGCTACAACGGCAGGCTGGGGGCCGGACAGAGCACCAGCTTCGGGTTCCAGGGCACCGGAAACGGCACCGGAACCACCGCCACCTGCACCGGAAGCTGACCGCCGCACGGGTCGCACGGTGTGGCGGGTCGGTACCGGGTACCGGCCCGCCGCACCGTGTTCTAGGGTGCCGGCATGACGAGCGCGCCCCGGGAGGCGGAGACCCGCATCGGGCCGGTCGGCGCGCTGCTCTGCCGGCTGATCTTCCTGGCCATCTGCCTGCCCGGCCCGGTCCTGCTCGCCGCCGACGTGACCGGCGACCTGCCGGTCTCACCCGGGGAGCGCTGGGGGCTCGTCGCCGGCGGGGTGTTCACCACCATCGTCGGGGTCGGCTTCGGTGTCTTCGGCTGGCGGGTGGTCGACCGGTCCCGCCGCGACGCGCGCCAGCTCGACGCGACCGGAGTCGCCGCCACCGCCGAGATCCTCACCGTGGCGCACCACCTCGGCGGAGAGGGCCCGGAGCTCGACCTGCGCCTGCGGATCAGCGGGCCCGGCTTCGCCCCCTTCGAGGCGGACACGGTCCGGCCCGACGACCCGGGACTCGTGCCCGGCCGGCTGCTGGCCGCCGTGGTGGACCCGGCGAGCCGGCTCTACCGGGTCCGGTGAGGACGCCAAGCCCTCACCCGCCGCGCAGGTCCTCCTCGATCCGCTTGGCGGTGGTCAGCAGCGGCGGGAGCAACTCGCGCCGGATCAGCTCGAACGACCCCCGCGAGGCGTGCGCGGACAGGTTCACCGCCGCCACCACCGACCCGTGCGGGCCATGGATCGGCGCGGCCAGCGACCGCAACCCCTCCTCCAGTTCCTGGTCCACGATCGCGTACCCCTGGGCGGCGATCTTCGTCAGGACGGCACGCAACTTCGCCGGGTCGGTGACCGTACGCCGGGTCAACGGTTGCAACCGCGCGGTGGCGAGGTAGTCGGTCAACCGGTCCGCCGGCTGCGCGGCGAGCAGCACCCGCCCCATCGACGTGGCGTACGCGGGGAACCGGGTCCCGACGCTGATCCCCACCGTCATGATCCGTCGGGTGGGCACCCGGGCGACGTAGACCACTTCGTCGCCGTCGAGCACCGACACCGAACAGGACTCGTGCACCTGCGCGACCAGCGCCTCCATGTGCGGTTGGGCGATCTCCGGCAGGCCCAGGCCGGACAGGTAGGCGTAGCCGAGGGCGAGGATCCGCGCCCGCAGCGAGAACAGCCGGCCGTCGCTGTGCACGTAGCCCAGCTCGACCAGGGTGAGCAGGAACCGGCGGGCCGCGGCCCGGGTCAGCCCGGTGCGCCGGGCCACGTCGCTCAGGGTGAGCTGCTGATGCTCGGCGTCGAACGCCCGGATCACCGCGAGCCCACGCTCCAGCGACTGCACGAACTCCGGTGACCGTGCCGCCTGACCGCCCACCTCACCCAGCCTCTCGCCGCAGCGCCTCCCGGGCCACCGAGAACGCCCGGTTCGCCGCCGGTACGCCAGCGTAGACGCCCACCTGGAGCAGGACCTCCGCCACCTCCAGTTCGGTCAGCCCGTTGCCCAGCGCGGCCCGCACGTGCATCGCCAACTCCTCCTCGTGGCGCAGGGCGGCGAGCACCGCGAGGGTGACGCAGCTACGGGTACGCCGGTCGAGGCCGGGCCGGGTCCACACCTCACCCCAGGCGTAGCGGGTGATGAAGTCCTGGAAGTCGGCGGTGAACGCGTCGGTGCCGGCCACGGCGCGGTCGACGTGCGCGTCACCGAGCACCTGTCGGCGTACGGTCATGCCGGCCTCGTGCCGTTCGCGGTCGTCCATCAGCCACCCGCCTGTTCGAAGTGTTCCCGCAGGAGTCGGCCCACCTGTCCGGGTCGCTCGACGTTGGCCAGGTGGGCCGCCGCGTCGAGGACGACCAGCCGCGCCCCGGGGACCAGGTCGACGATCTCCCGGGCGTGCCCGACGGGGATCGCCGGGTCGTCCGCGCCCGCGACGACCAGCGTCGGCACGCCGATCCGGCCCAGGTCGGGGCGCAGGTCCAGGGCTGCGATCGCCTCGCAGCAGGCCGCGTAGCCGGCCGGGGAGGTCGCGGTCAGCATCGCGCGGTATCCGGCCACCAGGTCCGGGCGGGCGGCGGCGAGGGTCGGGGTGAACCAGCGGGCCACCACGGCGTCGGCGACCGCCGGCAGGCCGGCGGCGCGGACCGTGGCCGCCCGCTGCCGCCACGGGTCGGGCGGGCCGAGCCACGCCGCCGTGCAGAGCAGGGCGAGTCGGCGCACCCGCCCGGGTGCGTGGGCGGCGAGCCACATGCCGACCATGCCGCCCAGCGACAGCCCCGCGTAGTGGACCCACGGCACGTCGAGGTGGTCCAGCGCCCGCAGCACCTCCCGGCCCAGCAGTTCGATGGTGTACGGGCCGGTCGGCGTCGCCGAGCGGCCGTGGCCGAGGTGGTCGTAACGGATCACCCGGAACCGTTCGGCCAGCGCCGCGACCTGGGGCTCCCACATCGCGCCGGTGGTGCCGAGGGAACTGCCGAGCAGCAGCACCGGCGCGCTGGGCGGGCCGTCGACGGTGAGGTGCAGCCGGGAGGTCACGGTGCCGCGTCCCGGGCGACGGCCGGCGTCGCGTCGACGGACCGGCCGGCCGACCCGGGCCGGTGGTCCCGGTCGCGCACCTGGTCGATCCGCCCAGCGGACATGCCGGTGAGCGGGCCGTCAGACGGCGAAAAAGACGGTCTCACGGTCGCCCTGGAGGTGGATGTCGAAACGGAACCCGTCAGGTGCGGCGCTGGCCAGCAGCGTGCCCCGGCGCTCGGCCTCCACGCTGTTCAGCACCGGGTCGACGGCGTTGGCCGCCGGCTCGTCGGGGAGGTAGAGCCGGGTCACCAGGCGGTGCAGCAGCCCCCGGCCGAGCACCGACAGGGTCAGGTGCGGGGCCTCGGTGCCGCCGTCCGGGTCGGGTAGCGGCCCCGGCCGGACCGTCAGCAGCCGGTAACACCCCTGGTCGTCGGTCTCGCTGCGGCCGAACCCCCGGAATCCCGCGAGCCGCGGCGGCCGGGCCCCGCGCGGGTCGTCGGGGTGGTCGAACCGGCCGTCCGGGTCGGCCTGCCAGCTCTCCACCAGCGCGTCGACCACGGGTTCCCCGGTGCCGTCGACGATCCGGCCCCGGATCCAGAACGCGCCGGGGGTGCCCTCGGGGACGATGTACGGGCCGTCGGGCCAGTGCAGGCCGATGCTCAGGTACGGCCCGACGGTCTGCGCCGGGGTGACGCCCAGCCGGTCACTCATCGTCGCCGTCCTCGAAGGGGGTGTCCTCCCGGCCCCGCAGCACGATGTCGAACGCGTAGGCCAGCGCCCACTCGGGCTGGGTGGCGGCGTGGTCGTAGCGGGCGACCAGCCGTTGCCGGGCCATCGGGTCACGCACCGAGTGCAGCACCGGGTCCTGGAAGAACAGCGGGTCACCGGGGAAGTACATCTGGGTCACCAGCCGCTGGGTGAACGCCCGGCCGAACAGGGAGAAGTGGATGTGCGCCGGCCGCCAGGCGTTGTCGTGGTTGCGCCAGGGGTAGGCACCCGGTTGGACGGTGACGAACCGGTACCGCCCCTGCTCGTCGGTGAGCGTCCGGCCCACCCCGTCGAAGTGCGGGTCGATCGGGGCCGGCCAGGTGTCGCGGGCGTGGCGGTAGCGTCCGGCGGCGTTGGCCTGCCAGATCTCGACCAACGTACGCGGCACCGGCCGGCCGTCGCCGTCGCGGACCCGGCCGTGCACGATGATCCGCTGCCCCTGCGGTGACCCGTCGTGCTGGCGGGTCAGGTCGTGGTCGAGGTCGCCGAGGCGTCCCTCGCCCAGCAGCGGCCCGGTGACCTCGGTCAGCCGCTGCGGCAGGTGGGCCAACGGCTGCCGGGGCGCCCGCGTCACGGTCGACCGGTAGCCGGGGCTGAACAGCGGCGGGTGGGCGTCGACGTCGTCGCGCCGGTACGCCGGCAGCGGCAGCCCGCGCCCTGTGGTGTCCTCGGTCATGGTCGGCTCCCCTCGGCCGTGGCCCGCAACGCGCGCAGCACCGCCAACTCGTGTGCCGTGGGCGGGTCGTTCGTGGTCAGCGGTTCGGCGACGGCGAGGTCCCAGCCGGTGGCGGCCCGCGCCTGTTCCCGGGTCACCCCGGGGTGCAGCCGGGTGAGGGTCAGCTCGCAGCTGACCGGGTCGGGTGCCAGGACGCCGAGGTCGGTGATCACCAGTCGGGGGCCGCCGCCGCGCAGGCCGAGCCGTTCCCGGTCCCCCGGGCCGGTGCCGTAGCCGACCGAGGTGACGAAGTCGACGCGGCTGGTGAAGGTGCGCGGGTTCTGCCTGACGATCACCACGACCTCGCGGCAGGAGGCGGCGATCTCGGGGGCCCCGCCCGCGCCGGGCAGCCGGACGGCCGGGGTCGCGTAGTCGTCGCCGACGACCGTGGTGTTGAGGTTGCCGTACCGGTCGAGCTGGGCCGCGCCGAGGAAGCCGACGTCGATCCGGCCGGGCTGGAGCCAGTAGTTGAACACCTCGGGCACCGACACGACCGCGTCGGCGGTGTCGGCGAGGACGCCGTCACCGATGGACAGTGGCAGCCGGTCCGGTTTCGCGCCGAGGCAGCCGGACTCGTAGACGAGCACCAGGTTCGGGGCGTGGGTGGCGCGGGCGAGGTTCGCCGCGGTGCTGGGCAGTCCGATCCCGACGAAGCAGGCGACGCCGTCGCGGAGCTGCCGGGCGGCGGCGACGGTCATCATCTCGTCGGCGGTCCACCCGGTCGGGCCGCTCACGTCGGCCTCCCGGGGCGGGGGTCGGGCGGCGCGCTCATGCCGCCGCCCCGGCCCGGTGCACGTGCCGGTCGAGCCAGGCGCGGAAGGTGTCGCGGTCCCGGCTGACGGCGTCCCAGGCCCGGTAGAAGTCGTTGTCCCGGACCGAGTAGCCCTGGGCGTAGGAGGGGTGGGCGCCGCCGGGCACCTCGGCCACGGCGGTGACCGCCCAGCCGGGCAGCACGACCTGCCCGGGGACGGGGGTCAACTCGGGCACGACCTCCTCGACGGTGACCAGCGACCGGTGGGCGGCGAGCACCGCCTCCTTCTGCACGCCGGTGATGCCCCACAGCTGCACGTTGCCGGCCCGGTCGGCGCGTTGGGCGTGCACCACTGTCACGTCGGGGCGCAGGGCCGCCACGGCGGTGAGGGTCTCGCCGGTGAACGGGCAGTCGACCGAGCTGACGTTGGCGGTGTGCCGGGGCAGGTCGGTGCCGGTGTAGCCGCGCAGCACGGCGAACGGCAGGCCGGACGCGCCGGCCACGTAGCGGTTGGCCATCCCGGCGTGGCTGTGTTCCTCCAGCTCCAGCGGGCGCGGCCAGGAGTGCTGCACGGCGTCGCGGAACCGGTGCAGCGATCCCACGCCGGGGTTGCCGCCCCAGGAGAAGACCAGCCGGCGGGCACACCCGGCACCGATGAGCTGGTCGTAGATGACGTCGGGGGTCATCCGGACCAGGGTCAGCTCCTGCCGTCGCTGGCGGATGATCTCGTGACCGGCGGCGAACGGGATGAGGTGGGTGAAGCCTTCCAGGGCCACCACGTCGCCGTCGTGGACCAGTTCCGCCACGGCCTGCGCGAGCGGGACGAGCGTCGCCATGCGCCTCCCGCCTCGCCTCGGACCGGTGTTCGCCATGCGGACCATCGTGCTCATGTCGAACGTACGACGGGTGGCGACATCCGTCAATGTCCGCATCGGGCCCGGCGTCGGGACGACCACCGTCCGGGCAGGACGTTGACGGGAGCCGGGCCGCGTGCCAACGTTCAATGGGAGAACACCCGTTCGCCCAGCGAACACTTTCGGTGGCCCGCCGCCGGGCCCCGGTGTCGGGCCGGCGTCCAGGAAGGACGGACCGGGATGCGAACCCAGGTCGGCATCGTCGGCGCCGGGCCGGCGGGCCTCATGCTGTCGCACCTGCTGCACCGGCAGGGCGTCTCCTCGGTGGTGCTGGAGAGCCGCAGCCGCGAGCACGTCGAGCACCGGCTGCGCGCCGGGGTGCTCGAACAGGGCTCGGTGGACCTGCTCTGCCGCACCGGCCTCGGCGAGCGGCTGCTCCGCGAGGGGCTGCGGCACGAGGGCATCGAGCTGCGCTTCGCCGGGGAGTCGCACCGGGTGCCGATGACCGAGCTGACCGGACGGGCGATCACCGTCTACGGGCAGCAGGAGGTGGTCAAGGACCTGATCGCCGCGCGCCTCGCGGCCGGCGGCACGATCCTGTTCGACGCCGAGGTGACCCGGCTGGACGGGCTCGACTCCCCCGACCCGGTGGTCCACTACCGACGCGACGGCCGCGACGAGCAACTGCGCTGCGACTTCGTGGCCGGCTGCGACGGGTTCCACGGGGTGAGCCGGGGCGCGGTGCCCGACGGGGTGCTGACCAGCTACGAGCGGGCGTACCCGTTCGCCTGGCTGGGGGTGCTCGCCGCCGCCGCGCCGGCCGTGGAGGAACTCGTCTACGCCCACCACGAGCGGGGTTTCGCCCTCTACAGCATGCGCTCGCCGCAGGTCTCCCGGCTCTACCTCCAGGTCGCCCCCGACGAGGACCTCGCCGCGTGGCCGGACGAGCGGATCTGGGCGGAGCTGCGGGTCCGGCTGGAGACGGTGCCGGGCTGGTCGCTCACCGAGGGCCCGGTGCTGGAGAAGTCGATCACGCCGATGCGCAGTTTCGTGGTGGAGCCGATGCAGTGGGAGCGGTTGTACCTGGCCGGGGACGCCGTGCACATCGTCCCGCCGACCGGGGCCAAGGGCATGAACCTGGCGCTGGCCGACGTCGCGCTGCTCGGCGAGGCGTTCGCCGCCTGGTACTCCCACGGCCGCACCGACCTGCTGGCGGGCTACTCCACCACCGCGCTGCGCCGGGTCTGGCGGGCCCAGCACTTCTCCTGGTGGATGACCTCGATGCTGCACCGGCTGGCGCACGACGACCCGTACGAGGCGAAGTTGCAGACCGCGACGCTGCGGTACGCCGCCACCTCCCGGGCGTACGCGACGAGCCTGGCCGAGAACTACGTGGGCCTGCCCGAGGTCTGAGCGACACCACCACGACGCAGCGTCGTTCAACTTATTCATGACGGGCGTCAGAAATTCTTGACTTTCGATGTCGGGGTGGCCGACCATGGCCACCACAGCGGCGTGCGCCCCCACGCAGCGGTTGGTTCCCCCCGCAGGTCCGAGGCATCCCGCCGACTTCCGACGCACCCCACCACCCCCGCCCAGGAAGGGCCTCGTCAATGAAGAAGGTCATGGCTCTCGGGTTGATCGCCGTCACCGCGATCGCCCTCACCGGATGTACCGACTCCGACGCGTCCACCCCGTCCGCGCCGACCTCCGGCGACCTGCGCAAGGTCCGGGTCGCCGCGCTGCCGATCACCGAGACCGCCGCGCTGTGGGGCGGCATCAAGGCGGGCCTGTTCGCCGAGCGCGGGCTCCAGGTCGAGGTGCTGCCCGCCCAGGGCGGCGCGCAGGCCATCCCGGCGCTGATGAACGGCGACATCGACTTCGCCATCGGCCAGCCGTTCGGTCCGTTCCGCGCCGACCTGCAGAACCTGGGCGTCGTCATCATCGGCAACTACGCCTCCTCGTACGCCCAGGGCGACGACATCAACGCCGTGGTGGCCTCGGCGAAGTCCGGTGTCACCAGGCCGGCCGACCTCGCCGGCAAGCGGGTCGCGGTCAACAGCCTGGGCGCGGCCGGCGACGTCACGATCATGGCGGCGGTGGAGAAGGACGGCGGCGACCCCAGGAAGGTCAAGTTCGTCGAGGTGGCCTTCCCGGACGCCCCGGCCCAGCTCGCGGCGGGCAACATCGACGCCGCCTGGGTGCCGGAACCCTTCGTCACCCAGCTGAAGGGCCGGGGCGACAGGTTCGTGGTGGCGCCCTACCAGGCGGTGGTGCCCGGCCTGGCCACCCTGACCACCATCACCACCACCGCCCGCCTCGACAAGGACGCCGAGCTGGTCGAGGACTTCTCCGCGGCGATGAAGCAGACCCTCCAGTGGGCGCAGGACCCGGCCAACGCGCCGGCCCTGCGACAGGCCATCAAGGACAACCTCCAACTGCCGCCGCCGGTGGCGGAGTCGGTCAGGCTGCCGGCGTTCGGCTGGGACGTCGACCGGGCCAGCCTCCAGACCCTCGCCGAACTCGCCGGCAGGTACCGGGTGCTCGACCGGCAACCCGACCTCGACCGGCTCATCCGCCAGCAGTAGCCGACCCGGCGACGCCCCGGCGGCCGGGCCGCCGGGGCGAGGCCGACCCCGCCACCTTCGGAGGTGACCCGCCCGTGCCCACCACCCGACGGCCACCCGCGTTGCGCAGGACGCTGCTGGGCGTCACCGGCCTGGCCGCTTTCCTCGTCGGCTGGCAGGCGATCCCGACGCTGGGCCTGATCGACCCGCAGTACCTGCCGTACGTGACGGACGTGCTGGCCCGGCTCGCCGAACAGCTCGTCGACCTGGCGTTCTGGCGGCGACTCGGCAGCACCATGACCTCCTGGGCGATCGGGCTGACCGTGGCGACCCTCGCCGCCGTGGCCCTCGGCACCCTCGTCGGCCTGGTGCCGTTCCTGCGCCGTAGCACCCACACGATGGTCGAGTTCCTGCGCCCCATCCCGTCGGTCGCGCTCATCCCGCTCGCCGTGCTGATGTTCGGCATCCAGCGGCAGGCCGCCCTGGTCATCATCGTCTACGCGTCGTTCTGGCAGGTGTTCGTGCAGGTGATCTACGGGGTAGCCGACGTCGACGCGGTCGCCCGGGACACCGCGCGCAGCTTCGGTCTGCGCCGCCGCGAGCAGTGGACGCACCTCGTCCTGCCGACCACCCTGCCGTACCTGATGACGGGTCTGCGGCTCGCGGCGGCGGTGGCGCTCATCCTGGCCGTCACCGCCGAGATGGTGATCGGCAACCCCGGCCTCGGCCGCATGATCGAGCTGTCCCGTTCCGGCGGCGACGCGGTCGGCCTGTACGCCCTCGTCGTGGTCACCGGCCTGCTCGGGCTGGCGGTGAACCTCGTCTTCCGGTTCGTCGAACGGCAGACGCTGTCCTGGCACGAGTCCGTCCGTGGGGAGCGGGCGCGGTGACCGCGTACCCGGGCCGGGTCGTCGCCGGGCCACGCCGCCGCCGGGCCGGCGCGCGGGCCGGGGCGGGCCTGCTGCACGCGCTCGGGCTGCCGATGCTGCTGCTGGTGCTCTGGGGCCTGGCGGCGACCGGGACGACGAACCGGTTCCTCCCCGACCCGGTGACGATCGCCGACGCCTTCGTCGACACCTGGATCGGGCCCGCGTTCGTCCAGGACGTGCTGCCCAGCCTCTACCGCCTCGGCCTCGGGGTCGCCGCGTCGGTCGTGCTCGGCGTCGCCGCCGGCACCGTCATCGGCCTGACCCCGTGGCTGCGTGAGCTGCTCGAACCGCTGCTGGAGTTCCTCCGGGCCGTCCCGCCGCCGGTGCTGATCCCGGTGGCGATGCTCCTGCTCGGCATCACCGACACCATGAAGGTCGTGGTGATCGTCTCCGGCGCGGTCTGGCCGATCCTGCTCAACACGGTCGAGGGGGTCCGGGGCACCGACAGCGTGCTGACCCAGACCGCGCTGTCGTTCCGGGTCACCCGGTGGGAGCGGCTGTGGTTCCTGGTGCTCCCCGCCGCCAGCCCCCGGATCATGGCCGGGGTCCGGCAGGCCCTCTCGGTCGCGCTCATCCTGATGGTCATCTCCGAGATGTTCGCCTCGTCGGCCGGGCTGGGCTACCGGATCGCCTACTTCCAACGCAACTACCTCGTCGCCGAGATGTGGAGCGGCATCCTGCTGCTCGGCGGGGTCGGCGTGCTGCTCGCCGTCGTCTTCGGGGTCGTCGAACGGCGCGTGCTGCGCTGGTACCACGGAATCAGGGAGGTCAACCGTGTCTGACCGGGGCACCCTGCTGCGGGTGGCGCAGCTGCGCAAGGTCTACGAGTCCCGCACCGGGGACGTCGAGGCGATCGGGGACCTCAGCTTCACGATGGACACCGGCGAACTCGTCTGCATCGTCGGACCGTCCGGATGCGGCAAGACCACCCTGCTGAAGTGCCTCGCCGGGCTGCTGCGCCCGACCGGCGGCACCGTCGAGATGCACGGCGCGCCGGTGACCGGCCCCAGCCCCGCCATGGCCGTGGTGTTCCAGGAGTACGGCCGCAGCCTCTACCCGTGGCTGACCGTACGCGGCAACGTCGAGCTGCCGCTGCGGCACAAGCGGCTGTCCCGCGCGCAGCGGCACACCCTGGTCACCGACGCGCTCGACGCGGTGGGCCTGGCGCACGCCGCCCGCAGCCACCCGTGGCAGCTCTCCGGCGGGATGCAGCAGCGGGTGGCGATCGCGCGGGCCGTCGCCTACCAGCCGGAGGTCCTGATCATGGACGAGCCGTTCGCGGCGGTGGACGCGCAGACCCGGGCCGACCTGGAGGACCTGGTGCGGGAGCTGCACGCCCGACGCGGGATCTCGGTCCTGTTCGTCACCCACGACATCGACGAGTCGGTCTACCTGGGGCAGCGGGTGCTGGTGCTGTCCCACGCGCCGACCCGGGTACGCGAGGACCTGGTGATCGACCTGCCGGCCGAGCGTGACCAGATCACCACCCGGGCCCTGCCCCGGTTCACCGAGCTCCGCACGCACGTCTACGGCGAGATCCAGCGGGCCAGGCGCGGGCAGAATATGGCCCCGCGACCCGCGCCGTGAGTGCGCCGGGCGACGGAGGCGGCGGAGGGGATGACCGTGGGTAGGCGGCAGCCGAAGCAACTGGTGCTCGCGTTCTTCGGCGAACACGTCGTCGACGGCGACACCGGTCCGATCCGGGCCAGTGTCCTGATCACCGTGCTGGAGGGGGCCGGGGTCGCCGCGCCGGCGACTCGGGCCACCCTCGACCGGCTGGTGCGCAGCGGCATCCTGGCCCGGGGCCGCAGTGGTCGGGAGACGTTGTTCTCGCTGACCGAGCACGGGGCGGCGGTGCTGCGCGAGGCGACGTACCGGGTGCGTGGGCCCCGACCGTTCGACCCGCAGGGCAGCGGCTGGACGCTCGTCACCTTCTCGATCCCGGAGGAGCAGCGGACGCTGCGGCACCGGCTGCGCTCCACGCTCACCTGGGAGGGTTTCGCGCCGATCCGCGACGGGCTGTGGCTGGCCCCCGGCGAGGTCGACCTCGCCGGGTCGCTGGAGCCATTGCGCCAGGATCTCGCCCCGCACCCCGTGGTCGCCTTCCACGCCCGCGAACTCGCCGGCTTCCCGATCGGCGACAGCGTCCGCGCCGCCTGGGACATCGAGGCGATCCGGCGCGAACACCTGGCGTTCATCGACCGATGGGCCGACCCGGCCGCGACCACGGCGGCGGCCGGCGCGTTGACCCTGCGCACGATGCTGGTGGCGGACTGGCTGGCGCTGCTGCGGGCCGACCCGAGGCTGCCCGCCGAGTTCATGGACGCGCAGTGGCCGGCCGCCCGGTCGGCGCAGACCTACCGCATGGCGCACCGGGCGCTGGCCGAGGCGTCCACGGCGGAGTTCGCCGCCCTGGTCACCCACCGGCCCACGGTCAGCCGGCGAACCGCGCCCGCAGCTCGGCCTTCCTGACCTTCCCCGAGGCGGTGCGCGGCAACTCGTCCACGATGACCACGTTCCTGGGCAGCTTGTAGCGGGCGATCCTGCCGTCGAGGTGGGCCCGGACGGTGCCGGTGTCCACCGACGCCCCCGCCCGGACGGTCAGCACCGCCCACGGCACCTCCCCCCAGCGGTCGTCCGGCACGCCGATGACGGCCGCCGACACCACCCCGTCGATCTCGCCGAGCAGCAGTTCGACCTCGGCCGGGTAGATGTTCTCGCCGCCCGAGATGATCATGTCCTTGAGTCGGCCGGAGACGTAGAGGTAACCGTCGTCGTCGAGGCGTCCCAGGTCGCCGGAGCGGAACCAGCCGTCGGCGGTGAACGCCTCGGCGGTCGCCTCCGGCAGGCCGTGGTAGCCGGGGAAGACGTTGGGCCCGGCCACCTCGATCTGGCCCACCGCACCGGCGGGCAGCACGGCCCCACCCGGGTCGGTGATCCGGACGTCGGTGAAGAAGTGCGGCAGGCCGACGCTGCCCTGCTTGGCCCGGGTCATCGCCGGCGGCAGCGCGGTCGCGCCCGGCGACGCCTCGGTCATCCCGTAGCCCTGGGAGAACGACAGGCCACGCGCCTCGTACGCGTCGAGGACGCGGGTCGGCACGGCGGACCCGCCGCAGGTGAGCTTCGTCAACGTGGACAGGTCGGTCGCGGCCCAGTCGGGGTGGTCGGCCAGCAGTTGGTAGGTGGTCGGCACCCCGCTGAGCATGGTGACCCGGTGCCTGGCTATCTGCGCCAGCGCCCGGCCCGGTTCGAAACCCCGCTCGATGACCATCGTGGCCCCCTTGAGGATGACGGGCAGCGCGCCCATCCCCAGCGAGGCGACGTGGAACAGCGGCGAGATCATCAGCGCCACGTCGGTGGAGACGACGTCGTAGTCGACCACACAGTTGAGCGCCACCCAGGTCAGGTTGCCGTGGGTGAGCACCGCGCCCTTGGCCCGGCCGGTGGTGCCCGAGGTGTAGACGATCGCCGCCGGGTCGGTGGGGCCGGGGTCGGCGTGCCCGGCCCGCGCCGGATCGGCGTCGCGGGTGAGCGTCGCCAGGCCCGGCCGGTCCGGGGTGCCCTCGCCGGTGACGACGACGAGTGGGGGCCGGGCGGCCGGCAGCGCGGCGGCCACCGGCACCGCGAAGTCCGGGTCGTGGATCAGCACCCGGGCCGCGCAGTCGGTCAGCACGTGGCCGATCTCGGGGGGTGCGAGCCGGGTGTTGACCGGCACGAACACGGCACCGAGCCGCACCGTCCCGAACATCACCTGGAGGAACTCCGGACTGTTCTCGCCCAGGTAGGCGACGGTGTCGCCGGTGCCGACGCCGAGCTCCGTCAGCACCGCCGCGACCCGGTCCACAGCGTCGGCGAACTGCGCGTAGGTGACGGTCGCGCCCGCACCGTGCACCAGGGCGACCCGGTCCGGGGACCTGAGCCGACGTCGGGTGACCCAGGCGTCGATTCCGTGCTGGTGCATCAGCGGTCTCCCGGTGGTGGAGGTGGGGTGATGACCTGGCCGCACGCCCGGGGTCTCAGGCGTGGAAGCGGTACAACCCGCGGGCGACCACCGCCGGCTTGGTGCCGCCCTCGATCTCGATGGTCTGGTCGACGGTGAGCTGGTAGCCGCCCCGGACCTCGGCCACCTCGACGACGGTGGCCCGCATCCGTACCCGCGCGCCGACCACGACCGGCGCGGGGAAGCGCACCCGGTCGAGCCCGTAGTTGACCTTGGTGGTCACGCCCTTGACCTCCAGCAGTTCGGTCCAGAGCGGCACGGCCAGCGACAGGGTGAGGAAGCCGTGGGCGATCGGCGCGCCGAACGGGCCGGTCGCCGCCCGCTGCGGGTCGACGTGGATCCACTGGTGGTCGTCGGTGGCGTCGGCGAACAGGTTCACCTGCTCCTGGGTGACCGTCCGGTAGCCGGTGTGCCCCAGGTCCGTGCCGGCGAGGTCGGCAAGCTGGTCGTAGGTGACGGTGGTGGTCATGGCGCTTCCTCTCGTCGTTGCCCGGCGAGGCCCAGCAGCCGGGCCGCGTTGTCCTTGAGGATGCCCGGGAGCACGTCGGGCTTGAGGTCGGTGGCCGCCACGTCGCGCAGCCACCGGTCAGGGGTCAGCAGTGGATAGTCGGTGCCGAACAGCACCCGGTGCCGCAGGACCGAGTTGGCGTGGCGTACCAGCGCGGCCGGGAAGTACTTCGGGCTCCAGCCGGACAGGTCGATCCAGGTGTTGGGTTTGTGGGTGGCCACCGACAGCGCCTCGTCCTGCCAGGGCACCGACGGGTGGGCCATGACGATCTGCAGGTCGGGGAAGTCGGCGGCGACCGGGTCGAGCAGCATCGGGTTGGACAATCCGAGCCGCAGGCCGTAGCCGCCGGGCAGGCCCGCGCCGATGCCGGTCTGTCCGGTGTGGAAGATCGCCGGGAGGCCGGCGCGTTCGATCAGGGCCCACAGCGGGGCGTACGCCGCGTCGCCGGGGTCGAAGCCCTGCACGGTGGGGTGGAACTTGAACCCGCGTACCCCCTCCTGCTCGATCAGCCGGGCGGCGAGGTCGAGCGCCGCCGCGCCGGTGCGCGGGTCGACCGACCCGAAGGGGATGAGCACGTCGGCGTGCTCGGCGGCGGCGCGGGCGATGGCGGCGCTGGACAACGGCGGGTGCCGCAGTTGGGTGCCCGCGTCGACGGTGAAGACGACGGCGGCCATCCGCCGCTCGCGGTAGTACCGGGCCACCGCGTCGACGGCGGGCCGGGGCCCGTCGGTGCGGAAGTACTTCGACACGGCCGCCACCAGCGGTTCGGGCAGTGAGGCGTGGCCGTGGTCGTCGACCTCGATGTGCACGTGCATGTCGATCGCGGTGACGGCGTCGAGGTCGATCGCGGACTGGTACATGGGGCGGCCTCCGTCGGGCGGGTCCGGTCCGGCGGGTCGGGCGGTGTCGCGGGTCGGCTGACGCGGGCCGGGTCAGGGGTTGGCCGGCTGGAACTGGGCGGGCAGTTCGGGGAAGCGTTCGCCGACGCTCTGCGTGGCCCCGTCGAACGTCGTCGGCCAGGCCTCCACCAGCGCGTCGTAGGTCCAGCCGCCCTCGCGGTAGGCGGTCAGCGCCGCCTCCGGGTGGGTCCAGATCTGCAGGCGGTCACCGCCCACCCCGATCACCTGGCCGGTCACCTGGGCCGCCGCGTCGGAGGCGAGGAAGGCGACCAGGCCGGCCACGTCGGCGACGGTGCCGAAGCCGAGGTCGTGCCGGAAGAACGCGGGCATCGGCTCGCCGGCTGCCTCGGCGCGTACGGCGGCGGCGAAGTAGGGGACGGTGGCGGTCATCGCGGTCGCGGCGACCGGGACGACGGTGTTGGCGGTGATACCGGCCCGCCTGAGCTCCAGCGCCCAGGTGCGGACCATGCCGACGATGCCCGCCTTGGCCGCCGCGTAGTTGGTCTGGCCGAAGGTGCCCCGCTGCCCGGTGGGCGAGCCGATGCAGATGATCCGGCCGCCCTCGCCGGCCTGCCGCAGGTGCCGCACCGCCTCGCGCACGGTGGTGAAGGTGCCGCGCAGGTGCACGGTGACCACGGTGTCGAAGTCGTCGTCGCTCATCTTCCACAGCACGGTGTCGCGCAGGACACCGGCGTTGGTGACCAGGGCGTCGAGCCGGCCGAACGCGGCGAGGGCGGTGTCGACCAGTTCCTTGGCGGTCTCGGTCGGGCCCACCGGCGCGGTCACCCCGACGGCCCGGCCGCCGGACGCCTCGATCGTGGCCACCGCCTCGGCCGTGACGTCGGCGTCGATGTCGTTGACCACGACGCGGGCGCCCCGCCGCGCCAACTCCCGGGCGTAGGCCAGGCCGAGGCCGCGCCCGGAGCCGGTGACGATGGCGACTTTGCCGTCCAGTGACATGGGCACTCCCTTTCGTCGATGCGATCTGAGCACGAACCATTGAGAATGTCAATTATTTAGGAAGCTTGCTACCATCGTCGCCATGCCCGCCGAACGGACCCGGTCGACCGGCAGCGACCGGCTGCGGGACAGCGCGCTCGCCGGTGACCTGAGCTTCCTGCTCGCCCGCGCCAACGCGCTCGCCCTCGCCGCGGCGAACGCCGCCCTGGCCACCCATGGCCTGAAGGCCCGCTCCTACTCGGTGCTCGCCCTGGCCGCCGACGACGTCCGCCCGACCCAGCGGGAACTCGCCGAGTTCCTGCGGCTCGACCCCAGCCAGGTCGTCGCCCTCGTCGACGGGCTGGAACAGCGGCACCTCGTCGAGCGGCACGCCGACCCCGCCGACCGGCGGGCCAACGTCCTCGTCGCCACCGACGCCGGCCGGGCCCTGTTCGCCCGCGCCCGTGACGCCGTCCGCGCCGTGGGGATCGACTCGCTGTCCGTGGTGCCGGCGCAGGACCAGGCGCGGCTGGCCCGGTTGCTGCGGCTGCTGGCCTTCCCCGACTGAACCCCCGGTTCACCGGGGCGTGCTGCCCAACGCCCGGGACAGCACCCGGCCCGCCGCCTGCACCAGCGGGGCCAACGCCACCGGGTCCGCCCGGTCGTGGGCGACCACCAGCGACAGCGCCGCCACCACCCCCTCCGGGGCCCGCACCGGCGCCGCCACCGACAGGGCGTCCATGGTGACCTGCCGGTCGCTGACCGCGTACCCGACCCGGCGCACCTCGGCCAGGCAGCTGCGCAGCCGCCCCGGATCGGTGACCGTCAACGCGGTGTAGCGCTCCAGCGGCGCGGCCAGCACCCGTTCCTGCACCTCGGCCGGGGCGTGGGCGAGCAGCACCAGCCCGACCCCGGTGGCGTGCAGCGCGAACCGGCCGCCCACCCGGGTGCGCACCGGCACCGCCTGCCGGCCGGCGATCCGTTCGATGAAGACCAGTTCGAGCCCCTGGCGGACGGCGAGCTGCACGTTCTCGTGCGTCACCTCGTACAGGTCCTCCATCACCGGCAGGGCCACCTCACGCAACCCCAGGCCCCGCGGCGCGAGCGAACCCACCTCCCACAGCCGCAGGCCGATCCGGTACCGACCGTCGTCGCCCCGCTCCAACGCGCCCCAGGCGAGCAGTTCCGCCACCCGACGGTGCACGGTGGACAGCGGCAGCCCGGCCCGGCGGGCCAGCTCGCTCAAGGTCAGGGCCGGCCCGTCCGGGGTGAACGCGTCGAGCAGCGCCAGCACCCGACTGGTCACCGTCCGACCCGGTTGCCCACGCATCCCACCATCCTCCCCGCCCGCGCCGGCCGGTCACAGTTCCAGGACGAGCCGGGGCGTACGGGCCCGCGAGACACAGATCAACATGGTGTCCCCGGCGGCGCGGTCCTGCGCGGACAGCAGGCTGTCCCGGTGCTCGGGCACCCCGGCCAGCACCGGCGTCTCGCAGGTGCCGCAGGTCCCCTCCCCGCAGGACGACAGGACCGGCACCCCGGCCTCCTGCACCGCCCGCAGGATCGGCACCCCCGGCGGCACGGTCACCGTCCGCCCGGACAGCGCGAGTTCCACCTCGATCGCCGTCTCCGGGCCGGTTGTGGCGTCCCGGGGGGCGAACCGCTCGACGTGCAGCCGGCCGGGCGGCAGATCCCGGCAGTGCTCCTCCACCGCCCGCACCAGCGCCTCCGGGCCGCAGCAGTAGACCAGGCCGTCGCCGGCACCGGCCAGCAGCCCGGCCAGGTCGAGCAACCCGGTCTCGTCCTGCGGGTACAGGCCGACCCGGTCGCCGTACCTGTCGCGCAGCGCGGCGGCGTACGCCATCGTGGCGCGGGTCCGCCCGCCGTACGCCAGGTGCCAGTCGGCGTCCGCGGCATCGACGGCGGCGACCATCGTCAGAATCGGGGTGATCCCGACGCCACCGGCGACGAACAGGTACCGGCGGGCCGCGACCAGCGGGAACGTGTTGCGCAGGCCGTGCATCCGGACCGTGCCGCCGACGGCGAGCCGCTCGTGCGCCGCCCGGGAGCCGCCGCGTCCCGCCGCCTCCCGCTGCACCGCGATCCGCAGGACGCTCCGGTCGGCCGGGTCGCCGCAGAGCGAGTACTGCCGCACCAGCCCCGGGCCCAGCTCCAGCTCGACGTGCGCGCCGGGCGCCCAGCCGGGCAGTTCACCGCCGTCCGGGCGGGTCAGGCCGAACTCGACCACCCCGTCCGCGACCGGCTGCCGGGCCACCACCACCAGGTCCGTCCCGGTCACGCCGGCACCGCCCGCCGACCGGTCGGGACGCCCGCCGCCGGGGTGCGGTGGCCCCGCGGGTGCCCGAGCAGCCACTGCCACAACTCGGCCGGTTCCTCGGCGAGCCGCTGCGCGCCACAGTGGCAGGTGCCCCGCAGGGTGTCGGTGCCCGGCACCCAGTGCACCCGGTAGACCCGGCCCCCGCCGGCCCCGGGCGTCACCGGGGCGCTCCCACCGTCCCCGGGGCGACCAGCCGGGCCAGCAGCCGCCGGGCGGCCAACCCGCCGGTGTCGATGTTGATGCTCAGCTCCTGGTACCGCTCCGGTTCGGCCGCGATCACCCGCTCCAGCACGTTCAGCGCCGCGACGTCCTGCATCACCACCGTGTGGTTGCTCTGGTGCAGGTACGCGCTGACCGACTCGTCGTCGACCGCGAAGTCCCTGGCCACCGCCCAGAAGTCGTACGTGCTGTGCGCGGTCGACGGGGTGATGGCGTAGACGATCTCGGCGTGGAAGGCGTCGCTGTCCTCCCCCTGCGCTGGCGGGTAGACGCCCTGCGGGGCGATCCGGCTGTGCAGCAGGTAGAGGCACGGCGGGTGGTACTCGATATCCTGCCAGCGGGTGATCCGGCCCTGGATGCCTGTCGAGCGGGCGTAAAACGGCGGGCACTCGGCGTCGTCCATGTGCCGGCTGACGTGCACCACGCCCCGGTCCTCGTCCACCTCGGTGGTGATCGGGGTGTCCGCCACCTCGGGGGTGCCGATGTAGCCGCCGTGCAGGTAGGTCTCGTGGGACAGGTCCATCAGGTTGTCCACCAGCAGGCCGTAGCGGGCGTCCAGCGGGGCCATGCCACGGACCACCGCGTACCGGGGGTCGGCCAGCCACGGCGCGCGGGGGATCATGGCCGGATCAGCCCGCTCCCGGTCGCCGATCCACACCCAGACGAAGGAGTCCTGCTCCACCACCGGGTACGCCGCGACCCGCGCGGTGCGCGGAATCCGCCGCTGACCGGGGACGAAGACGCAGGCACCGGTGGGGTCGTAGGTGAAGCCGTGGTAGCCGCAGACGACGGTGTCGCCGTCGAGCCGGCTCTGCGACAGCGGGTAGCGCCGGTGCACGCACCTGTCGGCCAGCGCCACCGCCTCCCCCGCGCCGGTGCGGTACAGCACCAGCGGTTCACCGAGCACGGTACGGGCGAGCAGGTCCCGGCCGACCTCGACGCCGTGGGCCGCCACGTACCACTGGTCTCGGGCGAACTCCATCCGGACGACCTCCTAGCCGGCTCACCATCGACAGAGGTGAATCATCGCGCCCGGGGCCGCCACCGGGGAGCATGCCTTCCGTCGAGTGGAAGCCGGGGTCCGGGCACCGCCGCCGGAACCACGCCGGGTGCCACGCGAGCGGGGTGCCGCGGCTGCGGATCGTGCGGCACGATGGTCAGGTGAACACCCAGGGGTACGCGTTCGACAACGCCAGCGACCAGGCCACCGCCCACCACGACGCGCTGGCCGACCTGCTGGACGGGCCGACCCGGGACGCGCTCACGGAACTCGGCGGGCTGACCGGCCGACGCTGCCTGGAGGTGGCCGCCGGGGCCGGCAGCATCGCGCTCTGGCTGGCCGACCGGGCCGCCGAGGTGGTCGCCACGGACATCGCCCCGCAGCACATCCCGGCGCACCCCCGCCTCGTCGTACGTCGCGAGGACATCGTCACCGACCAACCAGCTGGCACCTTCGACCTGGTGCACGCCCGGCTGGTCCTCGGCCACCTGCCCCGGCGGGAGGAGGCCCTGCGGCGGATGGTCGCCGCGCTGCGGCCCGGTGGCGCGCTGCTCATCGGCGAGTTCGCCCACCCGTCCGCCGACTTCGTCGTCGACGCGCCCGACCCGGCAACCGCCGACCTGCTGATCCGTTACCTGGCCGCGCACGTGGCGACGCTGACCGCCCGGGGCCTCGACACGGGGTGGGCGCAACGGGCCCCCGCCGTCTTCGCCGACGCGGGACTGACCGATGTGCGGTCGGGCACCACGGCGGGCCGCTGGCGTGGCGGCGGCCCGGGCTGCCGGCTGCTGCGGGCCGGCATTCCGCAGCTGCGGGCCGCCCTGCTGAGCCACGGGATGACCGACGCCGACCTCACCGCGACGATGGCCGCCCTCGACGATCCCCGGGTGGTCGTCAACGGCTTCCCCTTCGTGCAGGTCAGCGGTCGCGCCCCGGACCACCCCGGCCCGGCCTGACGCAGCCGGCCCGGGTCACCCGGCCACCGGCCGGGGCGACGGCGGCCGTGGGTGCGCCGGTCAGGCCCGGACCCGACGGGCCGAGCGGGGCGCGGGGCGGACGGGCCGGCCGACCCGGGTGACGTGCAGCAGCCGATGCGGTGCGACGTCGAGCAGCGCACCGAGCGCCGCCCGGGTGGCGGGGACGTCGATGAGCTGGCTCAACGGGTGGGCGGCCAGTCCCGCCGTGTGCAGGGTCAACCAGGCCCGCAGCAGCACCCGCCCGAACGTGACCTGCCCTGGGTGGTCGAGATGGTCCGGGGCGAGCAGCACCAGCACGGTGCCGCCCTGGGCGAGGGGGTCGCCGGCGGCGGCGAGCAGGCGCGGCAGGCCCAGCGGGCGCAGCACCGGGTACCCGGCCAGTGCCGCGCGCAGCCCGACGGCGGCGGGGCGGGACAGGGCGAGGCACCTGTCGGTCAGCCCGTCGGCGTGGTAGCCCGGGTGGGTCGGGTCCAGCCGCAGCCAGTGCCGCAGTTCCGCGACGACCGCCGGGTCGGCGTACTGCCGGCGGTCGGCGGTGCGCAGCAGTGCGCCGAGCCGGCCGGCGTCCGGTACGGCCCGCACGCTGCCGCCGGCCGGGCCGGCGACCGCGTCCAGGGCGGTACGGGTGTCGGTGTCCACCGCCCCGACGAGGACGCCCCGGTGGGTCCGGCGTTCCCACACGTCGGTGGTGCGGAACGGGGTCGGGTAGCGGTCGGGCGCGGGGCGCAGCAGCCCCACCCAGCTGTGGTGTTCGTCGTGGTCGGCGACGTACTCCAGCCGCAGGCCGGCGTCGGCCGCGACGATCAGGCAGGTCTCCACGAACGCGCCGAGGGACAGCCGCAGGTCCCGACCGGTGGGGTCGCCGACGGGCAGGGTGTGGGCGGGTTCCCAGCCGACCCGGATCGCGTCGGGTTCGTAGCGCAGCCGCCACGGTTGGGTGTTGTGCGCGCTCGGGGCCCGCCAGCACCACGGTTCGAGGGCGCGGAACGCGTCGTGGTCCACTAGCGCTCCCTGGCGTAGAAGGTGTAGCCGTGCAGCGGGCGACCGCCGAGGCGGCGGTACTGGGCGGCCGAGGCGGCGTTGTCCCGTTCGACGTAGGTGCTGCGCAGCGTGGTGTAGCCGCCGGTGTACAGGTTGCGGTGCAGGTGGGCGGAGAGCAGCCGCTGGTAGCCGCGTCCCTGGTGCTGCGGGAGCACCCCCTTGACGATCAGCACCGCCTCCCGACGGTAGCGGCGGCGGGTGGCCAGCAACCGGGCCTGGTTGAGCAGGTGCAGGTCACCCCGGACGGCGATCAGGAACTCGCTGATGTCGGGCACGCAGAGCACGAACGCGACCGGCTCGCCGTCGCGGGTCAGGTAGAGCAGCAGCGACTCGTCCAGCAGGTACGCCAGCCCGTCGGTCTGCCGTCGCAGCTGCGCGGCGGAGATCGGGGTGTAGTAGCCGAGCTGGGCGAAGGAGGCGTTGAGCATCCCGCGCAGCAGGTCGAGCTGCTCGTCGAGGTGGCGTACGTCGCCCCGGTGCAGCGCGATCCGGGCGCCGTCCGGGTCGACGTGCTCTGCCGGGACCGGCTCCGGTGGGGCGGGCACGGGGCAGATCCAGGTGTCGGCCTCGAACCGGCGGACGAACCCGTACGCCTCGTAGGCGGTCGGGTACCACGGCGGGTTCCAGGCGCTGTCGACGAAACCCCGCTCGGCGTGCCCGGAGGTGATCACGCCGCCGGCCTGGTTGGGCAGCAGCGCCACCGGGCCGAACAGCAGGTCCCGGTCGGCGTCGGCGTGCGCGGCGATCGCGTCGAACAGCGGCTGCGCCGCCGGCTCGGTGAACTCGGTGAGCCCGAAGAGCTGGCACCGGCGGCCCAGCTTGGCGTCGAAGTCCGCGTCGGTGTGCAGGGTGGTCCGGCCGACGACCGTGCCGGTGGCGTCGCGCAGCAGGTACAGCGGTACGCCGTCGCGCCACCAGCGGCGGATCTGCTGGCGCGGGATGGGCACATGCCGGGGTTCACCGGCGTAGAGGCGGTCGCCGAAGGCGAGGAACTGCCGCAGGCCACGTCGGTCGGTGACCCGGGTGAACCGGTGCCGGGCGGGGCTCATCGGCGTACCGCCGGCCCGGTCGTCTCCGCGCCCAGCGGGGTGAAGGTCTCGATGTGCCCCATCTCGGGGTCCTCGGCCCGCCAGGTGCCGTTGGAGTAGCCGTCGGGGCTGGCGGTGTAGAGCCGGATGAAGCCGGCGGTGGCGTTGCGGGTGCCGTCGGTCAGCCAGACCATCAGCCGGCGGTGGTGCCGGGTACGGGCGAAGCGCAGCATCGCGTCGCGGTCGGTGAAGAACGCGATGGTGCCGAGGGTCAGCGGGAACTGCCAGTAGACGGTGTGCCAGCAGTAGCCGTTCATCCGGCGCATGTCGCGCAGCATCCGGAACCAGGAGGGGGCCAGCCGCAGCAGCACCAGCGGGTTGGTGTAGCGGGTGCCGCCGATGAACATCGCGCCGGCGCGGGCCTGCGCGGGGGCGCGGGAGAAGTCACGGGTACGCATGGTCACCTCACCAGGTAGCTGTTCTTGATCTTCTGTTGCCCGGCGAACGGGCCGGTGCCGGGAGCGTGCAGCTCGACCCGCAGGTCACCGGCGGTGGCGTCCTCCACCAGGGACTGGGCGAAGTCGCGGGAGACCGAGGTCAGGTGGCGGCGGACGCCGAGGCGGCACGCGTCGGCGAGCGCGGCGCGTTGCGGGGCGGTCAACGGGCGGCGCAGTTCGAGGTGGATCACCGGTCGGCTCTCCAGCGTCGCGTCCTCGACCAGGGCCAGGCAGAACCGGCTGATCTCGGCGGCGTACGGGTTGCCGACGTAGAGGCCGTACTCGACATCCTGCGGGTAGAGGTTCGCGCCGAGGTAGGAGATGGTGGAGTCGCTGCGGCCGAAGAGCAGCAGCAGCGGCAGGGTCATCCGCTCGGCGGCGAGCGCGGTACGCAGTTCGGCCCGGCGTACCGGGTCGGCGCAGACCAGGTCGACGGCCCGCTGGTACGACACGAGCAGCGCCTCGTCCCCGACGTTGTAGCGCAGCCGGGGCTGGAGCACGTCCCCGCCGGTGACCGTGCAGAGCAGTTCCCGTCGCTGGTTGGTCTCCAGGTAGGTGGCGAACGGGTTGTACTGGAACACCATCGGCAGCCGTTGCTCGCCCGCGCCGAGCAGGGCGTCGCGCAGCCCCCTGTCGGTCTGCAACCGGCGGCGCAGCCACACCGTGAACCGGGTCTCCGCGCCGATGCCGATGCTCAGGTCCGACGCCCCGTACGCCGACCGGACGAGGGTGAAGCGTTGCTCCAGGTAGTCGCGCAGCGCCTCGGTCATCGCCTCCCCGCCGCAGCTGGCCGCGACGCGGTACCGCGTCCAGGGGAAGCCCTCGGCGTCGAGCCGGTCGCGCAGGTGCTTGAGAAACGGCGGGTAGGCGGTCACCAGGTAGTCGAAGTCGGGACCGAACTCCCGCAGGGTGTCGATGATCTTCCCGAGGTCGGGGCCGGTGTTCTTCACCACCGCGATGCGGGCCATCGCCGCGCCGGTGGTCGTCCCGGTCGCCCAGGCCCCCATCGAATAGGCGTTGATGACGAACGGTCGGCGCATCGGGAAGACCAGTCCGGTGTAGCCGGCGATGTCGCGGTGCACCGCGTGCAGTTCCCGTTCGCCGCGCGGCCAGTTGAACGGTTGTCCGGCCGAGCCCGCCGACTCGTCGACGATGACCCCCCGGCTGGGCAGCCGGCCGTGCCGGCACCGGGCGGCGACGTCGTGCGCCAGCACGTAGCTGCGCTTGTCGGTTTCGGGGAAGTCGGTGAGCCGGCGGCGCACGCCCGTCGGGTGGGCACGCAGGAAGTCACGGTAGGCGGGGACCTGCCGGGCGGCCCGGGCGCACACCGCCCAGGCGTGCGCGTCGGCCAGCGCGTCCAGGGCCGGGTGGTGCCGTCGGGCCGTCCAGCGCCAGCCGGCGGGGTGCCGGGCGGCGAGCCGGCCCAGCGCGGCCACCGCGCGGCCGAGGGCCCCCAGGCCGACCTGCCGGCCGTGCGCCACCACGGCCGGCAACGGCGATTCGACGGTACGCAGGGCGACGGGTCGGTGTGGTAGTTCGGCCATGCCGACCACTCTGTCCGGGCCGGCGCGCCGGGTCCTGAGGCCGGATGCGGTGGGTACCTGAGTATTCCTACTCGGTCGGCCGACCCGGCCCGCTCGTGCCGGGTGTTCCTGGCACGAGCGGGCCGGCCGGGGTCAGCCCCTGGGTCGGCCGAACCAGCGGGTCAGGTGGTCGTCCAGGTCGGTCTGGTCGTCGCCGAGCCAGGCGACGTGGCCGTCGGGGCGCAGCAGGACGCCCGGGGCGTCCAGGGCCGCCGTGGGGTCGGCGAGGTGGTCGACCCGGTCGGCCCAGCCGGCGACGCCGAGCCGGCCGGTGCGGTCCAGCAGCAGACCCCGGCCGTGGCGCAGCCGGTCGTAGAGGCGACCCTGGCGCAGGTCGAGGTCGCGCAGCCGCCGGCCGAGCAGGTCGGGTCCCGGGCCGAGGTCGTAGCGGACGCCGATCGCGGTGATCTTCTCGGTCAGGTGGCGGTTCACCGCGTCGATGGCCATCAGTTCGGTGAGCAGCCGGCGTACGGCCTGCGCGCCCGGTCCTTCGGAGAGCAGTTCGGTCTGGGCGCGGGTGTTGTCCAGCACGTCCGCGGCGACCGGGCGTCGTTCGGCCTGGTAGGTGTCCAGCAGGGCGGCCGGCGCCCAGCCCCGGACCTGGGCGGCCAGTTTCCAGCCGAGGTTGACCGCGTCCTGCACACCGAGGTTGAGCCCCTGCCCGCCGATGGGCGGATGGATGTGCGCCGCGTCGCCGGCCAGCAGCACCCGTCCCACCCGGTAGGCGTCGGCGAGCCGGGTGGCGTCGCCGAAGCGGGACGGCCAGCGTGGGGAGTGCACCCCGAAGTCGGTGCCGGCGACGGCGCGTAACCGCTGCCGGACCTCGTCGATGGTGGGCGGCACGGCCCGGTCGGTGACCCCGGCGGCGGGGACGACGACGCGGCAGCCGCCGTCGCCGAAGGGGGTCAGGCTGAACCGTCTGTCGAGCTTGCCGAGCCCGGCCAGCGTGGCCGCGATCTCCTCGGGCGACACGCCGACCGCCATCTCCCCCATCAGCGTCTCGGTCCGCGCGGGTTCGCCGGGGAAGCCGACGCCGAGCAGCTTGCGCACGGTGCTGCGGCCGCCGTCGCAGCCGACGAGGTGGCGGGCCCGCAGCCGGTGCCCGTCGGCCAGCGTGACGCCCACCCCCGTGTCGTCCTGGTCGAGGCCCACCACCGGCGTGCCGTGGCGGACCTGCGCCCCGAGGCCGGTCGCGTGTTCTTCGAGCAGCCGCACGACGACCGGCTGCGGGATGCCCAGCAGGTAGGGGTGGGCGGTGTCCAGACCGGGGGGCGGGGGCGCGGCGATGGCGGCGAAGAAGCCGGCGGCGGGTCGTCGCCGGCCGTGTTCGTGCAGGCGGTCGAGCAGTCCGCGCATCGCCATCAGTTCGATGGTGCGCACGTGCAGGCCGACGATCCGCACCATCGAGGTGGGCTCGGTCTCCCGTTCCAGGACGAGGACCCGCACGTCGTGCAGCCGTAGTTCGGCGGCGAGCATCGCCCCGGTCGGGCCGCAGCCGACGATGACCACGTCGGCGTCGTGGGGTGGCCGGCCGGCAGGGGGCGGGAACCCTGGTGCGGGCCCGGCCACGGCGGTGGGCGGGGTGGTGGCGAACTGCGACTGGTGCACGGGAAGCGCCTTTCGGGAGAGCCTGGTGGGCGGGCGCTCCCGGGCGACGGTTACGTCGGTCGCCCGACCGCGACGTTCAGGGGGAGCACCCACGTGGGTACGGCGTTCATGGGTCTCACCTCCTCGGGCGGTGTCACGGGCAGCGGCAACCTATCCACCGGCCGGCGGTCTGTCCAGCGTTTTTCCGGCCGTCCGGCCACCGCCGGACCGGATTTCGAATGTTTCGGCGTCCGCCCGGCGCACGGTGGAGGCAGCCACGCGTGGCCCTTCGGGCGACCCCACGTCCCGGCGTGTCCACCTGCGCGAATCTGACTTCCACCAGCTCAGCACACCCACAGAGGTTTCCGGAACATTTCCGAAAGTTGTTGACAGTGCGGTCGGGCGGTATCGATACTGACCCTTCGATGGGCATACACATTCATCAATTATTGACGTCATGTAGCGAGGAGGTTCCGTGGGCAGCAGCCTGAGGCGACGCAGGATAGTGAGCAGAACAGCCTTACCGGCGGCGGTGTTGCTGCTGGTCGGCGGCGCGGTGGCGGTCCAGTCCGGCACCCCGGCCGCCGCCGCCGAGACCACGCTGCGGGCCGCAGCGGCCAAAGCCGGCCTGTTCTTCGGCACCGCGTCCTCACCGAACCGGCTGTACCCGATCCTTGCCCAGGAATTCGGCCAGCTGACCCCCGAGAACGACATGAAGCCCGACCGGATCGCCACGTCGAGCGGTGGGTTGCAGAACACCAGCGGCGCGGATCAACTGGTCAACCACGCGCAGAGCAACGGCATGCTGGTCCGGGGGCACACCCTGGTGTGGCACTCACAGGCCGGCGCGCTCCAGGGCGCCAGCCAGGCCACGCTGAACACCTTCATCGGCAACGCCATCAACCGCTGGGGCAGCAAGATCGCCTACTGGGACGTGGTCAACGAGGCGCTGGAGGACAACAACACCGGCCGCCGCCGCAACCAGTGGCCGCACACCATGAACCGGGACGCCAACGGCGACGGCGACTTCTTCGACGCCGGGGACACCGACGTCATCCGGGACTCGTTCATCCGGGCCAAGCAGGTCGTGCAGGCCGGCGGCTACTCCACCAAGCTCTGCATCAACGACTACGACGTCGAGGGGCTGACCGTCCAGGGCGGTGGCCCCAACCGCAAGGCCAACGCGCTGTACGACATCGTGCGGACCTACCGCCAGTACATCGACTGCGTCGGGTTCCAGTCGCACTTCAACGACAACCCGAACAGCATCATCAGCAACGACCTCCAGGCCAACATCCAGCGCTTCGCCGACCTCGGCGTCGAGGTGCACCTGTCCGAGGTCGACATCGACGACGACCTGAGCAACAACGACATCGGCACCGGCCAGGCGGACAACTACCGCAAGGTCGTCCGGGCCTGCCTGAACGTCGCGAAGTGCACCGGCATCACCGTCTGGGGCATCTCCGACAGCGAGTCGTGGCGTTCCTCCGAGCGGGGCCTGCTGTTCACCGGCGGCAACGGCAACTACCAGAAGAAGGCCGCGTACTACGCCGTCCTCGACGAGCTGAACAAGGGCCGGACCACCACCCCGCCGACCACCACGCCGCCGCCGACGACTCCCCCGCCGACCACGCCGCCGCCGACGACCCCACCGCCCACCACGCCGCCGCCCACCACCCCACCGCCGACGACTCCCCCGCCGACCACGCCGCCGCCGACGGGCGGCTGCACGGCCACGGTGTCGTTGAACTCGTGGACCGGCGGCTTCGTCGCCACCGTCCGGGTCACCGCCGGCAGCGCGCCGATCCAGGGCTGGAACGTCCAGCTCACCCTGCCGTCGGGCGCCGCGGTCACCGGTGTGTGGAACGCCAACCGCACCGGCACCAGCGGCAGCATCCAGTTCAGCAACGTCAACTACAACGGCTCGGTCGCCGCCGGCCAGTACACCGAGTTCGGTTTCCAGGGCACCGGGGCCGCCACCGGCCTCACCCCGGTCTGCACCGCCTCCTGAGCACCGTCGGTCCCGGGTGGGCACGCGCCGCCCGCCCGGGACCGACGCAGGGAACCGACGGAAGACGCTTCTGACGGCGCGAGGACGACCCGGCGGGTGACCGCCGGGTCGTCCTCGCGCCGTCGCGTACGTCGTGGAGGTCGGCACGGGCCGCCGGTCGCCACCCGGGGTACGACGGCCGGGGCCCGCTCGCCGGGGCGCAGACGGCGACCCGGTGGTCCGCCGGCCGGTCCCGTCGCCCGGGGCAGCAGGCTAGGTTGCACGGATGAGTCTCCTCGATGAGGTCGCACAGCGCGACGGTTGGCGATGCTGGGTATGCGACGAGCCGGTCGACGCCGACATGTCGGTGAACCACGCGCGTGGTCCCAGCGTCGACAGCCGCACCGCCGACCGGAAGGCCAAGGTCGTGGAACGGCTCGCGCACCGCGCCTGCAACAGCCGCAAGGGGGCGGTCAAGGTCGTCGTCGCCTGGCCGGACCACCTGCACGTGGTGGAGCCCGCGCCGCTGATCACCGTCGCCGAGCGGCTCTCCCGCAAGGCGGGCCGTGAGGTGGTCGCCCGCTGTCCGCGCCGCCGGGACGCCCAGGAGGCGGCGGACTGGCTGGTCGACCGGTTCTCCCGGCTGGTGCCCGGCATGCCGGTGACCGCCAGCGTCGAGGAGGGCGGCGGGCAGTACCTCGTCGCCCTGACCAGCGGTCGTCGCTGACGGCGGACGGCTCGCCACTGCCCCGGACGTCGGGCTCAGCTCGGCAGGGCGTCGCCTCCCACCGCTGAACCGAGCGCCGCCACCGGCGTCGGCCAGCGCAGGTCGACGCCCCGCCGGGCCAGCTCGGCTTGGAAGTCCTCGAGCAGTTTCGGGCTCGCCCGGACCCCGTGCGGCGACGTCTGCCGGTCCAGGCAGTAGGCGGCCAGCGCGCCGGCGGCCTCCCCGATCGACCACTCGGCCGGATGCACCCGGTAGCAGCCGTTGGTGATGTGGGTGGTGCCCACGGCCTTGCCGGCGGCGACCACGTTGGTGACCCGCTCGGGCAGCAACGCCCCGAGCGGGATCTCGAACGGGTGCGCCGCCACGTCGAGGTAGCCGTCGCCGCCGGTCGTCGGGTGCAGGTCGATCCGGTAGTGACCGGTGCCGACCGTGTCGGGATAGTGGACCGCTCCGGCGGCCCCGCGCACCGCGACCGACAGGTCCTGCTCGGTCGGCGTGGTCACCGCCGCCAGCCGGCGGGCCTCCCTGATGTACGGCGCCTGCGCGAAGCCGTCGGCGGTGCCGGTCACGTCGGGGCGCAACCGCAGGCCGGGGAAACCGGTGCCGCCGTCCGGGCGGGGCGCCTCGGTCTGCAACCAGTACAGGAACGCGTGACTGGCCTCCCTGGCCCGTTGGACGTGCCGCCCGGCGTCCGGCACGTCGAACAGCGGCCCGTCCAGGTAGTCGTTCATCGGCCAGTTGACCAGCGTCACGTCGCTTACGAACAGGCCGGGCCGGAACGCCTGCCGGTCGAGGATCCGCCGGTACGTCCACAACTCGGGGGCGACCAGCCCCTCCTCCATGGAGGTCGCCGTCGAGCGGGGGTTGGGGGTGAACCGGCCGGTGACCGGGCGACCGGTGCGCGGATCGGGGTAGGTCCAACTGAACAGGGGGCCCGGCCAGCCGGGTGCGGTCCGGGTCCGCCAGTGGTCGTAGTCGGCCGGCCGGTCCACCGTGTGGTCGCCGTCGACGTGTTCGAGGGCGAAACAGACGGTGGCCGCCTGCATGTTCAGCGGATCGGGCCGGTCCGGGGCGCTCGGTTCGCCGGTCTGCGCCTGCGACTCGGTGCCGGTGCGGTGTTCGATGCCGGCCAGCGCCAGCAGCTCACCGGTCTCGCTCGCCTCCAGGACGAGGCTGGCGGTGAGGTGGCGCAGGGTGCCGTCGGCAAGCCGGACGGTCAGGGCGGTCACCGTGTCCCCGTCGGTGTGCGCCCGTTCGACCTGCGCCCGGGTGTGCACGGTGAGCCGCCCCGCTGCCCGCCAGGGGGCGGTCATGGCCTGGAGCACGGCCAGCGCCGCCCGGGGCTCGTGACACAGTGGACTGACCCAGCCGTGGCCCGGGTTCAGGGGACGCCCGGACCCGTCGGCGGCCAGCGGATACCAGGTCCGGTAGTGGTCGCGTACCGCCTGCCGGAACCGGCGGTAGCTGGCCGTCGAGCCGTGCGTCTCGATCCAGGGGTGTTCGTCAGGCGGCACCGCCTGCGAGGTGAGCTGCCCCCCGATCCACCCGTACGGCTCGACCACGACGACCCGCGCGCCGCCCTCGCAGGCGGCCAGCGCGGCGGCGATCCCGCCCACGCCCCCGCCGACCACCAGGACGTCGGTGTGCTGCTCCGCCGGGGTGGTACGCATCAGTCCGCCTCGCCTCGTCGTGCGGTCAGGGAGAAGTGGTAGCGGTCGCCCCGGTAGAGCGACACCGCCCGTTCGACGGCCCGGCCGCGTCCGTCGTAGCCGATCCGGCGGACCTCCAGCAGCGCCGCCGAGGGCGGGATCTCCAGCAGGTCGCACTGCCGCCGGGTGGGCACCACGGCCGCGATCATCTGCTGGGCCACCGTGACCTGGACGTGGTAGCGGTCCTTCATGATCCCGTAGAGCCCGGTGTCGAGGTTCTCCACGAGCAGCCCGGGGAACAGGTCGGCCGGCAGGTGCACCTCTTCGAGGCACATCGGTGCGCCGTCGGCCAGCCGGAGCCGCTCCACCCGGTAGAGCAGCGACCCCTCGGGCAGGCCGAGGTCCGAGGCGTCCGCGTCGCGGGCGACCATCGCGTCCGCGACGATCAGCTTGCTGCTCGGCTGCAGGCCCCGGGCCAGCATGTCCTCGGTGAACCCGCTGAGGCTGGTGCCCTTGGCGATCCGGGTGTCGGAGACGAAGGTGCCCTGCCCCCGGATGGTGTAGACCAGGCCGGCGTCGAGCAGTTCGCGCAGCGCCTGGCGCAGCGTCGTCCGGCTCACGCCGAGTTCCTCGGCGAGGTCCCGTTCCCGGGGCAGGGCCGAGTGCGCCGGCAGGCCCGCGACGCGGTGCCGGAGTTCGGTGCGGATCTGGCTCAGTTTGGTGGTCATCACGAGTCCAACCGGGGATGCGGGCAGGCCTGCGCGAACCTGCGCGTGGTGTTGACCGGGTCCGAGATGGCGGTGCCGACGACGACTGCCCATGCGCCCTCGTCGAACGCCGCCGCGACCTGGGTACGGGTACGGTATCGCCCCTCCGCGATGACCGGAACCGGACAATGTCGACTGAGCGTCCCCACCAGGGCGATGTCCGGTCCGTCGGGGACGGGGCCGGTGACGTATCCGGACAGCGTGGTGCCGACCAGGTCGGCACCGGCGTCGACGGCGGCCAGGGCCGCGTCCAGGCTGTCGACGTCGGCCATGAACAGCGCCCCGGCGGCGTGGGTCGCCGCGACGAGGTCGGACAGCTTCTCCCCGCCGGGCCGGGGGCGGCCGGTGGCGTCGGCCGCGACGATCTGCGCCCCGGCGTCGGTCAGCGCGGTCACGTCGGCCTCGGTCGGGGTGATGTAGACCGGGCTGCCGGGAGTGTGCCGCTTGACCAGCCCGACCACCGGCACCCCGAGGTCGACCATGCCCCGCACGTGCTCCACGCCCTGCCCCCGCAGCCCGGCGGCGCCGCCGAGCACGGCCGCGGCCGCCATCGCCATCATGTGTCCGGTGTCCCGGAACGGGCTGCGGCCCTGGGCCTGGCAGGACACGACCAGGCGTCCACGGATGGCATCGGCCACGTTCATCGGTGTTCTGCCTTTGCGTCGAAGTCGGTCTGGACGGTGAGTGCGGCGAACGGGCCGGACGGTGCGTCGACCAGGGCCAGCGCACCGGCGAGCGGGTCCCCGGTGGCCGGCACGGGCTGCGCCGCGGGCGCTGCGGCCCGTAGTGCCGCGGTGAACGACGGCCACAGCAGGTCGGCGGCCCGGAAGACCCCGCCGGTGCCGGCGACCGGGACCGGGGTCGCCTCGAGGCCGACCCGGAACAGCGCCCCGACCACGGATTCGGCGAGCAGTTCACCGGCCCGACGCCAGATCCGGCCGGCGTCGTCGTCCCCGGCGCGGGCCAGGTCGGCGACCGTGGCGGCGAAGCCCGCGATCCGTTGCGGGGTCGGCGGGTCGGCCCGCCAGCGGCCCGGCAGCGTCTCGACCGGCCCCCAGGCGGCGGTCACCGCGTCGGCGAGCCGGCCGGGCGCGGCCCGGTCCCGGTCGCGTAGGGCGAGCCGGATCGCGGTCCGGCCGATCCAGTGCCCCGAGCCCCGGTCGCCGAGGTCGGCGCCCCACCCGTCGGAACGGGCGGTCCGGCCGGTGGCGTCGGCGGCTAGGACCACCGCGCCGGTGCCGGCGGCGACGACCGCGCCGGGGACCGGGCCGAGCGCGCCGAGGTACGCGGTCACGCTGTCGTCGGCGACCCGTAGCCGCCCGGCCAGACCGAGGGTGCGCAGCCCGGCCCGCAGGGCGTCGGTCGCCGGCGGCCGGCCGTTGAGCCCGGTCATGCCGACGCCGACCAGCACCCTCGGCTCCGGGCCGAACGGGCCCAGGTCGGCCAGCGCGCCGGCCACCGCCTCGACGATCCGGGCGTCGGCGTCACCGGCCCAGAAACCCGGGGTCTCGGCGTGCCCGGTCGAACGGCCGTGCCGGGCCACCGCACGGCAGCCGCCCTGGCCCAGGTCGACCCCGACCCGGACGGGTTCGACGCCGCTCACCGGGTCACCGCCGGGTGCGACGGCGTGCTGTCGGCCAGGCTGGCTTCGGCGTAGTGGCAGGCGACCTCGCGTCCGGCGACCGGCCGCAGTTCGGGTTCGACCTCGGCGCAGCGCGGCTGGGCGAGGCGGCACCGGGTCCGGAAGCGGCAGCCGGACGGCGGCGAGGCCGGCGACGGCACCTCGCCGGTGAGCAGGATGCGTTCGGCCGGCGGCGTCGCCCAGGGGCGGGGCACCGGGGCCGCCGAGATCAGCGCCCGGGTGTACGGGTGGGCCGGGGTGTCGTACACCGTCGCGGCCGGTCCGGTCTCCACGATCCGGCCCAGGTACATCACCGCGAGGTCGTCGCTGATGTGCCGGACCACCGACAGGTCGTGCGCGATGAACAGGTAGCCCAGCCCCAGGTCGGCCCGCAGGTCGGCGAGGAGGTTGAGGGTCTGCGCCTGGACCGACACGTCCAGCGCGCTGACCGGCTCGTCGCAGACCAGGATCCGGGGCGACATGGCCAGGGCGCGGGCGATGCCGACGCGCTGGCGTTGGCCGCCGGAGAGCTGGTGCGGATACCGGTCGGCGAGTTCGGCGGCGAGACCGACCCGGGCCAGCAGGTCGGCGGTGCGGGCCGGCCACTGGTCGCGGGGGACGGAGTCGCGGTGCACCCGCCATCCCTCGGTGACGATGAAGGAGACCTTCTTGCGGGGGTTCAACGACGAGTACGGGTCCTGGTAGACCATCTGGATCTCGGCGGTCAGCCGGCGTCGGCGGGCCGCGTCGGCGGTGTCGACCCGTTCGCCGGCGTACCAGATCTCGCCGCCGGTCGGTCGGCGCAGGCCGACGATGGTCCGGGCCAGGGTGGACTTGCCGCAGCCGGACTCGCCGACCAGGCCCAGGGTGCGGCCGGTGGTGACGGTCAGGCTGAGCCGTTCCACCGCGTGCACGGCCGCTCCCCGGTGCAGCAGGCCACCGTGGGTCGGATAGCTGACCTGAAGCTGCCGGACCTCAAGCCGCGTCGGCGACGTCGACACCGGCCATCACCTCCTCGGCGTAGTGGCAGGCCGCCTCGTGGCCGGCGGCGACGGTGCGCAGGGTCGGCCGGTCGGTGCGGCAGGCGCTGCGGGCGAGGGGACACCGGGGGTGGAAGGGGCAGCCGGCCGGTGTCGCCAGCGGCGACGGTGGCATTCCCTCGATCGGTGTCAGCCGTTCGCCGGGGCGGTCGGGGGCCGGGATCGACGCCATCAACCCCCGGGTGTACGGGTGGGCCGGTGCGTCGTACACGGTGCGCAGCGGGCCCGACTCGACGACCGTGCCGGCGTACATGACGGCGACCCGGTCGGCCACGTCGGCGACCACCCCGAGGTCGTGGGTGATGAGGATCATCGACATCCCGTCGGCCTCGCGCAGTTCCCGCAGCAGGTCCATGATCTGCGCCTGCACGGTGACGTCCAGCGCGGTGGTCGGCTCGTCGGCGATGAGCAGCCGGGGGCCCAGGGCCAGGGCCATCGCGATCACCACCCGCTGGCGCATCCCGCCGGAGAACTGGTGCGGGTAGTCGTGGGCCCGGCGGGCGGCGTTCGGGATGCCGACCCGTTCCAGGCCGGCGACCGCGCGCCGCCAGGCCTCCCGGCGTGAGGTGCGCTGCCGGACCCGGAACAGTTCGGCGATCTGCTGGCCGACCCGGACCACCGGGTTGAGCGCGGTCAACGAGTCCTGGAAGACCATCGCCATCTCGGTGGCGGACAACTCGCGGGTACGCCGTACCGGCAGCGCGGAGATCTCCTCGCCGTCGTAGCGGATGGTGCCGCGTTCGATGGTGGCGCTGTGCCGGGGCAGCAGCGCCATCACCGCGCGGACGGTGACCGACTTACCGGACCCGGACTCCCCCAGGATCGCCAGGGTCTCGCCCCTGTCGACGGAGAACGAGACACCGTTGAGCGCCCGGTAGGCGCCGAGCGGGCCGTCGAACGAGACGACGAGGTCGTCGACAGTCAACAGGGGACGGGGGGTGTGCGGTGGTGCGACCATCGGGTCCTCCGGGTCCGGTTCTCGGGTCAGCGCAGCGACACGCCGGTGAAGTCGGGCAGGTCGTTGGGGGTCGGGGTGAACCCCTCGACGTTGCCGCGCAGCACGACGTTGCCGTTGAGGTCGAGCGGGAAGATGCCCACCGCCTGGTCCCAGACGATCTTGCCGGCCTGGGCGTACAGGGTCGCCCGCTTGTCCTGGTCGAGTTCGGCGCGGGCGGCGAGCAGGATGCGGTCGAGTTCCGGGTTGGCGTAGCCGTTGCGCTTGGCGGTCGACAGGTAGAGCCGGGCCAGGGTGAAGTCCGCGTCGCCGGTGACCGTGCTGCCGGTGGTCATCGTGCTGTCCCAGTCGAGCTTGAGCAGCTTGTCCAGCCAGGTGGCCCGTTCCAGTTCCTGGGGCTTGACCACGATGCCGACCTTGGCCCAGTCGCTGATCATCGCGTCGGCGAAGGAGTTGCCGTTGGTGCAGCAGCCGCTGCTCCACATCATCGTGGTGCTGAACCCGTCCGGGTAGCCGGCCTCGGTGAGCAGCTGCCGGGCCCGGGTCGGGTCGTAGGCGTACGGGTTCTGCCCGGCGGCGCCGAACACGGCCTCCGGGAGCGGGCCGGTGGCCGGGGTTCCGGCCTGGTCGAACAGCGACTTGCTGATCTTCGCGAAGTCGACCGCGTGCCACATCGCCTGCCGGACCCGCGCGTCGGTGAACGGCTTGCGGGAGCTGTTGAACCAGATGTAGTAGTTGGCGTACGTCGGGAACGACCGGACGGTCAGGTCCTTGTTGTCCCGCAGCCCGGTGAGCTGGTCCGGCGGCAGGCCCCAGGTCACGTCGATCTCGTTGTTCGCCAGCGCCGTCACCCGGCCGGACACCTCGGGGATGTAGCGGTAGGAGATGCTGGTCAGCTTCGGCCGGTCGCCCCGGTAGTTGTCGTTGCGGACCAGGTTCACGCTCTGCCCGGCGGTGAACGACGAGACCTTGAACGGGCCGGTGCCGTACGGGGCGTCGAAGAACGCGTTGTCGCCGAGCTTGGCGGCGGGGGCGATCCAGAGCAGGGTGAGGTTGCTCAGCACCGTGCCGAGCTGGCTCGTGGTGTGGATGGTCAGGGTGCGCTCGTCGGGGGTGCGGATGTCGTCGACGGTGGCCCACAGCCCGGCCAGCGGCCCCTTGCCGTCGATCAGCGCCCGGAGCGACGCCTTGGCGTCGGCGCTGGTCATCGGCGTCCCGTCGGCGAAGGTGACGCCGCTGCGCAGCACGAACTGCCAGGTCAGCGGGTCGGGGTTGGTCCAGCTCTCGGCGAGCTTCGGGGCGATCTTCCCGTCCTGGCGGACCACCAGGGTCTCGAAGACCTCCTGGACGACGGTGAGGGTGGGTTGGTCGGCCGAGTTCGCGGCGAACGGGTTCAACGAGACCACCGGGGTCGGGTTGGCTACCCGCAGGGTGGTGACGCCGCCGCCGTCACCGGCGGGGTCGTCGGAGCCGAAGGAGCACGCGGTCAGTCCGAGTACGCCGGCGAGGGCCAACGCACCGAGTCGGATGGTCGGAGATCTCATGTCTTCCCATTTCGCAGACGGGTTACCGGGTGGAGAGGTTCGGATCGGAGCGGTCCCGTAGTTCGTCGCCGAGCACGCCGACGCAGACCACGAAGACGGCCAGGACCAGGCCTGGCAGGGTGGCGATCCACCAGGCGCTGGCCAGGTAGTCGCGGCCGTTGGCGATGGTGGTGCCCCAGCTCGGCGTGCCGGCCGGGATGCCCAGGGACAGGAAGCTCAGCGACGCCTCGGCGACGATGACGAATCCGAGCTGGACGGTGGCGATGACCAGCAACGGGCTGGCCACCGCGGGGAGCACGCAGTGCCGTACGACGTGCCACGGCCCGGCGCCGAGGGTGCGGGCCGCGTTGGCGAAGTCCCGGGAGCGGGTCGCCATGGTCTGCGCGCGGGCCACCCGCGCGAAGATCGGCCAGGTGGTGATGGACAGGGTGAGTACCACGTTGGTGACGCTGGAACCGAGCACGCCGGCGACGAAGACGGCGAGCAGGATGGACGGGAAGGCGAGCTGGATGTCGGCCAGCCGCATGACGGTCGCGTCCACCACCCCGCCGAGGTAGCCGCAGAGGATGCCGATCGCGGCGCCCACCGTGCCGGCCAGCAGCAGGGTCGCCGCGCCGACCAGCAACGAGATCCGGGCGCCCTGCATGATCTGGGGTAGCAGGTCCCGGCCGACCTGGTCGGTGCCGAGCAGGGCCAGGCCGCCGTCGGACATCCGGCTGCCCGGCGGGAGCAACCGGTCGGTGACGGAGGTCGCGATCGGGTCGTACCGGGCGATCAGCGGCCCGATCACCCCGGCGACCAGGTAGGCGGCGATCACCCCGAGCGGGAGCCACAGGCGCAGCCGGCGACGTCGGCGGCGGGGCGCGGTGGCCGGTGGGGTCGCCGTCGCGTCGGGCGGACCGTCGTCGGTGGGCACGGGCGGGGCGCCGAGCACGGCCGGGCCGGGTACGCCGTCGGACACGGTGGTCACCTCTCAGACGCTCTCGCGGACCCGGGGGTCCAGCCGGACGTACAGCAGGTCGACGAGCAGGTTGATGACGATGAAGATCACCGCGACGGTGATCACGCAGGCCTGCACGACCGAGTAGTCGCGGGCGGCGATGGCGTCGGTCATCAGCCGGCCCACCCCCGGCCAGGCGAAGACGGTCTCGACGATCACCGCGCCGCCGAGCAGGCTGCCGAACTCCAGGCCGGCCACGGTGACGACGGGGATCAGCATGTTGCGCATGGCGTGCCAGCCGACGACCCGGGTCTCGGACAGGCCCTTGGCCCGGGCGGTGACCACGTAGTCCTCGTGCAGCACGTCGAGCAGCCCGGAGCGGACCAGCCGGAGCACCACGCTGAGCAGCGGCAGGGCCAGCGTCACCGCCGGCATGACCATCGCGGCCGGGGACGCGGCGCCGGAGCTGGGCAGCAGGTGCAGGAACCGGGAGAAGACCAGGATCAGCATGATGCCGACCCAGAACGTCGGCAGGGACTGGGTGAGCATCGACAGCACCGAGACCACCCGGTCCACCACGCCGTTGGGTCGGGTGGCCGCCAGGGTGCCCAGGGCGAACCCGAGGACCAGGGCGATGGCGAAGGCGGTCAGCGCCAGGGCGGCGGTCGCCGACAGGTGGGTGAGCACCAGGTTCGTCGCGGCGTCGTGCAGCCGGAACGACTCGCCGAAGTCGAGGGTGACGGCCCGCCGGAGGAACTGGACGTACTGCACGGGCAGCGAGGCGTCGAGCCCGTACTCCCGGCGCAGCGCCTCGACGGCCGACTGGTCGGCGTCCGGGCCGAGCACCGCGGTCGCCGGGTCGCCGGAGACCGCGCGCATCGCGAAGAAGACCACCGTCGCCGCGCCGAACAGGACCAGTACCGAGATCGCGAGGCGACGCAGCGCGTACCGCAGCATCCCGGACCCCTCAGTGGCCGGGCGGCGGGTCGCCGGCCAGCGCCGCCTCGATGTCCTCGACGACGGCGACGGCCGCGCGGCCCTCCTCGCCGCTGACCGGTGTCGGTCCGCCGGACAGCGCGGCGTCGACGAACGCCTCCAGCTCGGTGCGCAGGTTGTACGCTCCGCCGCCGTCGCGGCCGGGCCAGAAGTAGGTGTCCATGAAGCTGGCCACCCCGTCGCGGCGGGCGTACAGCAGGTCGTTGTGGGAGAGGTTCATCTCGAGGATGCCGTGCTCACCGACGATCCGCAGACCGGCGTCGGCCCGCGACGGGCGGGAGTGCGGCAGCGTCCAGTTGTTCTCCATCGTGCCGATGGACCCGTCGTCGAAACGGACCGTGGCGTGCACGACGTCGTGGCTGGGCGAGAGCACCTTGCGGCCGACCGCGCCGGTGACCTCGACCTCGCGGCCGGTCACGAACCGGAGCAGGTCGGCGTCGTGGATGCCGAGGAACCAGGCGACCGAGGTCCGGTCCCAGATCCCCTCGCCCACCGCCTGCGAGGTGCACCGCCACACCTTGACGTGCCAGATGTCCCCGAGTTCGCCGGAGCGCACCACCTCACGCAGGCGCAGCACCCGGGGGTCGAACCGCAGCACGTGGCCGATCATGAGGGCGTCGGGATCGGGCCGGCCGGCGATGATCCGGTCGCAACTGGCCCGCGACAGCGCCATCGGCTTCTCCAGCAGCACCCGCTTGCCCGCGGCGAGCGCGGCGAGGGTCGCGTCCTCGTGCAGGTGGTCAGGCGTGCAGACGCTCACCGCGTCGACCTCGTCGAGGAGGTCGCCGACGTCCGGGACGGCCCGGACGCCGAGCTGGGTCTCGGCCCATTGACGGTTGCGCGACGAGATGTCGGCGACGGCGACCAGTTCGGCCTGCCGGACGTCGCGCAGCGCGCGGGCGTGCAGCTGTCCCTGGACCCCGACTCCGACGACACCGATCCTTAAGCGGTCCACACCCGGCCCCCACTGTTGCATACCACCGAAAGCTAGATGTGTACCTAGCTGCGATAGTTGTACACCTGCAGCGAGGGCCGCGCAAGACGCGAATTCACTTCCCCATCCGGCCCCCGACCTGCGGGATCGACGATCGCCGGTGGCCGCCCGCTCGGCGGCGACGCACCACCACGAGGGCCGCCGACAGCAGCACCATCCCCGCGCCGACCCCGGCCGACAGCCACCGGGCCGGCCCCGGCGACGGGTCGACCGTGTCGGCGATCCACTCCCCGAGCACGTCGGTGCGGGCACTGAAGTCGGGGCCCGGATGGGGACATCCCGGCCCGGTGCTGACCACGGCCACCAGGACGGCCGAACCGTCGGGGCGCTCCCGGAAGTACGGGCCGCCGGAGTCGTGCGGACACGGGCTGGTGTCCGCCCGGGGCCGCCGGCCGGAGGTCTCGACGAGGGCGGCACCGACCCGACCGACGGTGAACTCACCGGTCTGGAGCCGGTCCGTCGGCGCGACGGCGTCGGCGGCGGTCAGCCCGTACCCGGTCAACCGCAGCACCTCACCCGGCACCGGCGGCACGTCGGCGAGCCCCAGCGGCGGCACACCGGTGATCGCGGTGTCGAGTTCGACCAGGGCCACGTCCGCGTCGTCCGCCTGCCGGACCGCGACCACGTCGGCCTGGTAGCCGTCCCGGCCGCCGAGGTCCGTCCGCCCCACCGTGACACTCGTCCGCTCGGCCACCGTCCGGCTGACCCGCCGGCCGTCCGGGGTACGGAAGCAGTGGCCGGCGGTGATCACCCACCGCGGGGCGACCAGCGCGCCGGAACACCAGCTGTCCCGGGTGCCGCCGCCGTCCACCGGCAGGCCGGTCATGGTCAGCCGGGCGGTGAACCGGTACGCGCCGTCGGCCGCGTCCTCGCCGTGGGCGATCGCCGACGCCGGGCGGGGCGCGACGGGAGCGACGGCAACCGCCGTGGCCGCCACGGCGACCATGACACACTGTGTGGCGAGTCGGAGCACGGGTTCACCAGCCTGTACGTACGGGAGCAGGAACGCAGCGATGCTGCGCCCCCGGCCGTCCGGGCGGCGTCAGCGGCGCCCTTACCGGTTCTTTATGCGCCGGGTGCCAGCCTTGCGGGCGGTCCCGGGCACGGGGGAGGCGACGGGAAGGGGACGGCGTGCGGGTGCTGATGGCCGACGACGAGCGGGTGCTGGCCGACATGGTGGCCGAGGGGCTGCGCCGGCTGTCCATGGCCGTCGACGTGGTCTACGACGGCGACAGCGCCCTGGAACGGCTCGCCGTCAACCGCTACGACGTGGCCGTGCTCGACCGGGACATGCCCGGCCAGAGCGGCGACGAGGTGTGCCGGTGGATCGCCGGCTCGGCCACCGGCACCCGGGTGCTGCTGCTGACCGCCGCCGCCGGCATCCGGCACCGCGTCGAGGGTCTCGGCCTGGGCGCGGACGACTACCTGACCAAGCCGTTCGCCTTCGCCGAACTCGTCGCCCGGTTGCAGGCGCTGTCCCGGCGCTCCACCCCGGCGCTGCCCCCGGTGCTGGAACAGGACGGCCTCGTGCTGGACGTCACCCGGCACACGGCCGCCCGCGACGGGATGCCGCTGTCGCTGTCCCCCAAGGAGTACGCCGTCCTGCACGTGCTGATGCGCGCCGGTGGCCGGGTGGTCAGCGCCGAGGACCTGCTGGAACAGGCGTGGGACGAGAACGCCGACCCGTTCACCAACACCGTACGGACCACCATGGTGACCCTGCGCCGCAAGCTCGGGGACCCGCCGGTGATCCACACGGTGCCCCGCGTCGGCTACCGGCTCGGGGCATGAACCTGCCCTCACCGGCCCGGCGGATGCTCCTGGTCGTCGGGGCGCTCCTGCTCGTCGCCCCGTTCGTGACGACGGCCGCCGACCTGCTGCTCGCACTGTGGCGGGAGTTCGGCCCGTCCTGGTGCGCCACCCCCGAGTTGCGGGCGCCGGGCGACGACGCCCCGTTCGTCTGTGTCCAGGTGTTCCGGCGGCCGAGCATCCCCCTGGCGATCGCCGTGACGATCGTGCTGCTGGCCCTGTTCGCCGCCGCCTACCCGGCCGTGCGCTGGTGCCTGCGTCCGCTGCGGGACCTCGCCCCGGTGATCGCCGACGTCGGGCCGCAGAACCTGGGCCACCGGCTCAGGCCCGGCCCCGGCCGCGACGAGCTGGCCGTTCTCGGCCGCACCATCGACGAGATGATGGACCGGATCGCGGTGGGCTACGAGGCGCAGCGCCGGTTCGCCGCCGACGCGTCCCACGAGCTGCGCACCCCGCTGGCCGTCCAGCGCACCCTGATCGAGGTCGGCCTGGCCCGCACCCTCACCGACGACCAGCTCGCCCTGCTCGCCGCGCAACTGCTGGAGACCAACGAACGCAACGAGCGCCTGATCGAGGGGCTGCTGGTGCTCAGCGAGAGCGACCGGGGCCTGCTGACCCGCGTCCCGCTGCGGCTCGACCGAATCGTCGCGACGGTGCTCGACGCGCACCGCGGCCGGGCCGAGGAGGGCGGCGTCACGATCGTCAGCCAGTTGAGCCCCCGGCTGGTCGTCGGCGAGCAGGTGCTGCTGGAACGACTGGTCGTCAACCTGGTGCAGAACGGCCTGAAGTACAACCGGCCCGACGGCACCCTCACGGTGCGGGTGGGCACCGACCCGGCGCTGGTGGTCGAGAACACCGGCGACGACGTCCCCCCGGACGAGGTCGCCGCCCTGTTCGAGCCGTTCCGCCGCCGGTTCGGCAAGCGCATCGACCACAGCGGCGGCGCGGGCCTCGGGCTGGCGATCGCCCGCTCGATCACCCGGGCGCACGAGGGCATCATCACCGCCTCCTCCACCGGGCGCGACGGGCTGCGGGTGCAGGTCACCTTCCCGACCGTGGACACCGGCACGGCCGACGGCTGAGCCGGCGGGCCGACCCCGACCCTCCCGGGATCGTGGCCGGCCCGCCGCAGCGACGGATCAGTAGTTGCAGACGTCCACGCCGGGGATCCAGTTCGCGTAGCCGGTGTAGGTGTAGTAGTCGGCCACGTACCCCTCCCCGCCGCTGTAGGAGATGTAGTTCCAGACCGGATCGCCGTAGATGGTCTGGCCGGAGTGCTGGCAGATGATGTGCACGGCGGTGCCGGCCGGCACGGTCTTGATGGCCGTGCAGCTCTGGCTCGGCTGCGCCGCCTTGGTCGGGTGGTAGCAGTCCCGCAGGGTCACCGCGGTGTTGCCGATGCTCGCGTTGTACCAGCTCGCCTGTGCCGGTGCCGTGGTGACGGTGAGCAGCGCGGCGGCCGTCCCCGTGGCCAGGGCGACGGCGGTGGCGGCCCGCCGCAGCCGGCTTCCCGCCCGGGGCGAGGTCCGGCTGGTCGCGGAGGTGAGGTTCATCGGGTCTCCTTGGATCGGCGTCGGTGCGGTGGTCCCGCCCCACCAGCTGACTCCGCCGCCCGGGGTGCCGGGAAGGGCGGCCGACCGGTCCGGATGAAGTCCGTACCGGTGCCGTACAGACCCGTACAGGCTGGTCAGACGCACGGAGGCTGGTATCGGACGCCTGGCACGTAGCGACGCCAGTCGTCCCTGCTGATGGGGGCCCCGGACGTCGCGCAGACCCACCCCGAGACGCGGTCGGCGTCGGTGTCGGCGAGCCGGGTGACGTGATCGCTGCCGGCGGCGGCGAGCGTCCGCCCGTCGGGGCTGTACGCCACCGCGTAGACCGCGTCGGTGGCGCGGGACAGCACGGCCGTGGCGGTGGGCCTGGTCCGCTCGCCGAGGTCCCACAACCAGACGGTGCCGTCGGTGGCGGCGACGGCGAGCTGTCGGTTGTCCGGACGGAAGGCCACCATGTACGCGTAGCCGGCCGGGCCGGTCAGCGGTTCGCCGACCGCCGACGGGGCGGCCGGCGTGGTGACGTCCCAGAGCCGCACGGTGCTGTCGGCGCTCGCAGCGGCCAGGGTGCCGCCGTCGGGGCTGAAGGCGACGCTGTAGGCGTAGCTGTGGAAGCCGGTGAGTGGCTCGCCGACCGGTACCGGATCCACGCCGCCGGTCACCGCCCACAACCGGACGACACCGTCCGAGCCGGCGGAGGCGAGGAGCCGACCGTCCGGACTGAAGGCCACCGTCAACACGATCGCCGCGCCGACCTGCGTGCCGCCGACCCGCCGGCCGGCGTCGTCCCACAGCGTGATCCGGTGGTCGTCACCGCCTGCGGCGAGGAGCCGGCCGTCCGGACTGAAGGCCACGGACTGCACCAGCGCCGAGCCACTGACCAGGGTACGCACCAGCGCCGGCCGTCCGGGTCCCGCCAGGTCCCAGACCTGGATCCGGCCGGTCCGGGTGCCGACCGCCAGTAGCCGGCCACCCGGTCCGAAGGCGATCGTCCCGCTGAACGCGTCAGTGGTGGGTGACCGCAGCGGCGGCCCCAGCGGTCTCGGCGCGTCCGGTCGGCTGACGTCCCAGAACCAGACGGTCTCGTCCCGGCTGGCCACGGCCAGGCGCGTGCCGTCGGGGCTGTACGCGATGCTGAAGACGGCGTCCTGCGGCCCGGTCAGCACCGGGCCGGGAGGGGTCCGCCAGAGCCGGACCGTGCCGTCGGTGCTGCTGGTGGCGAGGCTCTCGCCGTCCGGGGTGAAGCTCACCCCGGTCACCGGGGAGGGTTGCGGCAGCACGCCGACCCTGCGGCCACCGTCGACCTCCCAGACCGTGACGGTGTTGTCGGAGCTGCCGGCGGCGAGGCTGCGGCCGTCCGGGCTGAAGGCGACCGCGTTGATCCAGCTGTTCGGGCCGGTCAGTGGCGTGCCGACCGGGCGGGGACAGCGGGCGTCGGTCAGCTCGAACAGCCGGACCGTCTTCTCCGCACTGCCGGCCGCGAGGGTGTGGCCGTCCGGGCTGAACGCCACGCTGAGGATCTTCCCGCCGCCGCCCGAAACGGTGCACACCGCCCTCGGGCGGCCCCGTGCCGACGTCTCCCACAGCCGCACGTTCCCGTCGGCTCCGGCGGCCGCGAGCAGCGGACGCGTCGGGTGGAACGCGACGGACTGCACAGCGGGGCCGGACCCGGCCAGGGCCGGCAGTTCGACCGGCTGCGCGGTTGCCGGGACGGCCCAGCGTCGCACCCGTCCGTCGGCGGTGCCGGCGGCGAGGACGGTGCCGTCCGCGCTGAACGACAGGGCGTACACGGTGGCACCGGCCGGGTCCGGAAAGGACTGGAGCGGCACCGGACGGCCCGGGTCACGCACGTCCCACAACCGCACGGTCCCACCGGCGCCGCCGGCGGCCAGCGTGCTGCCGTGAGGATCGAAGGCGACGCCGAAGATCTCCTCGTCGACCCCGGGCAGCGGGGTGCCCCCGGTGGTCGCCATGGCGTCCACGGGACGGGTGGACCACAGCCGAACGGTGTGGTCGGTGCCGCCCGCCGCCAGCAGGCGGCCGTCCGGGCTGTACGCGACCGCCTGGGCGGACCCGGCGAACGGGAGCAGCCGGGTCGAGCGGGCAACGGTGGAGGCGTCGAGGAGGCTGGACCGGGCCTCGACAGTGGGTGCTGTCCGGTAGGCGGCGAGGCTCAACTGCATGGCCAGGGAGACATCGCTGTCACGCAGCTTGTCGGCCCGGCCGGCGATGAACCGTGAGACCGCCTCGTTGCGCTGCCCGACGGCCTCGCGTCGTTGCCGCTCGGCGTGGGCGCGTTGATCGAGTGCCACCCCGGCGAACACGACGGTCAGCGCGGTCAGCACGGTCAGCGTCGTGACGAGTTGGGTCACCCGCCGGGCACGGCGTCGCGAGTGTCGCCGGGAGGCCGCCAGGAACTCCGCGGCGGGGGCGGTGAGGTCGGCGTCGGCGGACGCCGCCCAGGCCTGCGCAGCGGCGAGCCGGCTGCCCTGGTAGAGCTGCCCCGGATCGTGTCCGTCCGCCTGCCAGGCGAGGGCGGTGACGTGCAGCTGCCTGGCGATCAGCAGGCCGGAGCGGTTGCTGTCCAGCCAGCCTCGCAGTCGTGGCCACGCCGAGACGAGGGTCTCGTGACTGATCTCCACCGTGTCCGTGGCCGTGGTGATGAGCCGCTGTGCGACGTACTTCTCCAGGACCTGGGCGAGTTCGCCGTCGCTGTGGTCGAGGTCGGCCAGTTCCGCCGGAGTGACCCGCCGCCGGGTGTCCGCGGTCTCCGGGGCGACGTGCACCAGCCGCAGGAACAGGCGACGGGCCAGTTCCTGCTGCGGCCCGGTCAGCGAGGCGAAGACCGACTCGGCGGTCTCGGAGACGGCACCGGCGATCCCGCCGATCCGGCGGTAGTCGCCGATGGTCATCCGGCCGCCGCCCCGCGACCAGGTGGCGAGCAGGGCGTGGGACAGCAGCGGCAGCGAGCCGGAGCCGGGCGGGATGTCCCGCAGCAGCACCTCGACCAGTCCCGGTTCGACCTGCGCCCGGGCCCGGCGGGCCGGCTCGACGATCACGTCGCGGAGTTCGTCCTCGGTCATCGGCCCGATCGTCAGCTGCCGGTGGCGGGCGGTGGCCAACAGGGCGGGGAACCGCAGCGCCTCGGCGTAGAAGTCGGCCCGTAGCCCGATCACCACCACCGCGCCCCGCGGCCCGGCCGCCAGCCCGAACAGCCGATCGACGAACGCTCGCCGTCGGGTCTCGTCGACGCAGACGGTGAACAGTTCCTCGAACTGGTCCACGACGATCAGGAGACGACCCTCGCCGGTCTCCCCGACACCTTGCAGCCCGGCGAGGGGGTCGACGCCCGGCGTGCACAGCACGATCTCCCAGTCCGGCTCGGGACCGATCCCGGCGGCCCGGACCCGGGGGATCAGACCCGCCCGCAGCAGCGACGACTTCCCGGCCCCGGAGACCCCGACGGCGAGCAGCACGGCCCGGCCCGGGGGCAGGTCGGCCAACTGCCCGAGCAGGGCGGTGGTCAGGGCGGTACGCCCGAAGAACCAGCCGGCGTCCTCGGCCTGGTAGGGGCTCAGACCCCGGTACGGTTCCGCGCCGGACCGTCGCACCGCTGTCGCCCGGGCCCGACGCCACCCGGCGAGCCAGCGGGCGCGCTCCTGCGGGTCGTCCACCCCGCAGCCGGTCAGAACCTGTACCAGGAGGTCCTGCGACGCCAGCGACGGCAGCCCACGCCCGGCGAACCAGTCCCCGATCGTGCTGTGCGTGCCACCCGCCTGGGCGCGCTCCGCGACCTCGCGAACCGTCAGACCCGCCAGCAGCCGCAGGGCGGTGAGCTGCCGGCCGAAGCTGGAACGGTCGTCAATGGCTTCCGGGTCGGGACCGTTCTCCACCATGTCCCCTCTCCACCCCTGGCAGTACAGGGTGGAGAGATTACTCTGGGCAATCGAAAATCAACAGGTTGTGATTAGTCCGGCCGACCGCGCGGGCACCCGACAGGTTTCCCGTCGGTGCGGAAGCCGCAGCTCAGTCGCGCTCGCCCGGGCGGGCCACCGGTTCGCCACCGATGCAGCCCACGTTCACCTCGAACTCCCCCGCCGGGCCGGCGAAGGTCACCTCGGCGTCGTCGTCCGGGCCCCGGTCCACGTCCTTCACCCGGTAGTCCTGCGCCGGGGCCCAGGAAACCAGCCGCACCTCGGACCCCACGCACTCGGCGACCGCCGTACCGCCGGGGGTGGAGAAGCTGCGGCGCAGGCCGGGCGTCGCGGACGGGGACGACGGCGCGGACGCCGCCGGGGCCGACGGTGTCGCCGGGGTCGGTTCCGGGGCCGCCAGGGCCCGCTCGACCTCGGCCTGGCTGCGCACCCCGCCGGGGGTGCCGGTGATGCTCTCCCCGACCAGCCGGATCGCGGCCACCCCGATCAGGGTGGCGAGCACGGCGGCGGCCAGCCAACCGGCGGTGGCGAGGAGCGTACGGCGACCCATGCCCCGACTATGCCCCACCGGCCGCTAAGCCGGGCCCGGCGGCAGGATAAGCGGAGGTTAAGAGCCGGCCCGTGGCCGGTGGCACCGGCTAGCCTGCCTAGCGGTGGCAACCCTGCTCCTGATCGGGGACGATGGATGAGACGGCGGCTGGCGCTGCTGGTCGCGGCGACCAGCTGCCTGACCCTGGTGGCCTTCCTGGTGCCGCTGGCCCTGCTGGTGCGCACCGTCGCCGAGGACCGGGCCACCGTCCGGGCGACTGCCGACGTGCAGGGGTTGGTGCCGGTGGTCGGCACCGCCGACACGGCGACGATCCGGTTGACCGTGGAACAGCTCACCGCCGAGTCGGGGCGGCCGGTCAGCGTCTACCTGCCCGACGGCACGGTGCTCGGCGCGCAGGAGCCGCGTACCCCGGCGGTGGCGCTCGCCGCCCGGGGCCAGAGCCTCACCGCGGAGCTGGACGGCGGTCGGGAGATCGTGATCGCGGTGCAGGGCCGGGCCGACGGCACCGGCGTGATCCGCACCGTGGTGCCCCGCGCCGACGTCACCGCCGGGGTGGCCCGTGCCTGGCTGGTGCTGGCCGCGCTCGGCATCGTGCTCGTGCTGCTCGGCCTCGCCGTGGCCGACCGGCTGGCCCGTACCCTGGTCCGGCCGATCACCGAGCTGTCCTCGGTCTCGCACCGGCTGGCCAACGCCGAACTGACCGCCCGCGCCGAACCGGCCGGCCCGCCGGAGCTACGGGAGGTCGCCGGTGCGCTCAACCACCTGGCCGCCCGGATCCAGGTGCTGCTGCGGGAGGAACGCGAGCAGGTGGCGGACCTGTCGCACCGGCTACGGACGCCGTTGACGGCGTTGCGGCTGGAGGCGGAATCGCTGCGCGACCCGGACGACGCGGCGCGGATGGCGGCGGCCGTGGACGGGTTGGAGCGGGCGGTGACCGGGCTGATCCGGCAGGCGCGCTGGCGCAGCGACCCGGCCGACGGTGATCCCGGCGCGGCCACCGCCGACGCCGCCGCGATCGTGGGGGAACGGGTCGCCTTCTGGTCGGTGCTGGCCGAGGACACCGGCCGCACGGTCGACCTCGACCTCGCGGCCGGGCCGCTGCCGGTCGGGGTTCCCACCGACGAGTTGGCCGCGGCCGTGGACGCGCTGCTGGGCAACGTCTTCGCGCACACCCCGGAGGGCACCGGCTTCACCGTCCGGTTGACCCGGGAGCAGGCCGGTGCCGCGCTGACCGTCTGCGACGCGGGGCCGGGGATACCGGCCGCCCTGGTGCAACGGGGGGCCAGCCGGGCCGGCTCGACCGGGCTCGGCCTGGACATCGCACGGCGGGCCGCGCAGGCCAGTGGCGGTCGGCTCGACCTGGGGTCGGGTGCGCAGGGCGGCGCGGTGGTGACGCTGCGGCTCGGACCGCCCAGGTCGGCCTTAACCGGAGCTTAGGGTCGGCGCAGCGCGCCGCTATCCACCGCCGGAGCACGCTGAGCGCACCAACCGAGAACTCCGGAGGTACGCACCATGAAGCGCACATCCCTGCTCCTGGCCGCCGCCGGCGGCGCGGCCGTCCTCGCCGTCACCGGCACGGCGATCGGCGTGTCCGCCGCGGAACGGGCCCCCGGCCCCACCGCCACCGCGACCACCGCTCCGGCCCCGGTGGACCCCACCGGCACGCCGACAGCCGGCACCCCCGGTGGCACGCCGACGGCGGAGACGCCCGGTGGCAGCCCGACCGTGGCAACGCCTGGTGGCAGCACCGCCCCGGCCACCGACGACGCGGTGAGCCAGCAGCGGGCCGGTGAGATCGCGCTGGCCAAGGTGGGTGGTGGTCGGATCACCGAGATCGAGCGAGAGCGGGAGGAGGGCCGCCCGGTCTGGAGCGTGGAGATCATCAACGGGGACATCGAGCACGAGATCGACGTCGACCGGGAGAACGGCAACATCGTCAAGTCCGAGCAGGAGAAGGCGGACGACGACGACCGGTCCGGTCACGACGACTCCGACGACGACGACCGGGACGACGACTCCGACGACCGGGACGACGACGACTGACATGTGTCGGGTGCGGGTGCCCGGGCGGTTGCGCACCGCCGACCAGCGGTGCGCAACCGCCCGGTGCCGGCCCCGCACGGTGACGGGTGGGCTGCCCGGCAGAGATCGCCCGGACGGCCCACCCGTCGGTGTCGGTCAGAAGGTGTGCAGGTCGACCGCGAGGCCGCCGGTGCCGGCATGGCTGACCGCCACCCAGTCCGTGCCGGCCCCGGCGAGCCACCCCGGAAAACGGCCGAGCTGACGGCCCGTGTCCACCTCGTACACGAGCACCATTGGGCGCTCGTCCTCGGCTCCGCTGACCGCCACCAGCCCGGCCGTCACCGCCGACCGCCAGCTCGCCGACGTGCCGGGCAGCGCCGGGTCGGGCGCGGTCCAGCGGGAGGCACCGGTGGCCAGGTCGAGCAACGCCAGCGCGCCGGTGTCGGCGGTGTCACGCACCAGGACCGACCGGTCGTCGCCGTCGATCGGCACGCCCGCGTTGGCACCCTGCCAGACCGTCCGACCGGTGCGCAGGTCGACCAGTTGCGGTCGCTCGTCGGCGGTGACCGCGACGAGCCGGGTCCCGGCCCCGATCAGCTCCCTGCCGCTGCGGGGGTGCGCCAGCCGCTTGGCGCACTCGCCGTCCTCCCGACGCCCGCTGTAGACCGCGCCGGACCAGCCCTTCGCCCCGGTGCGCGCGTCGACGCTGGCGATGCTGACCGTGCAGCGCCCATCCCCCTCGGGCGGGTCGTGGTCGGTGCTGACCAGCAGGTCGTCGGCGGCGAAGCCGAACCAGGCCCGGTTCGGCAGCCGCCCGGCGCCGGCCCGCCCGGTGGTGGGGGCGACGGGGGTGTAGGTGGCCGCCCGGGCGGAGGTACTCAGCCGCACCACGACGTACCGGCCGGCGGCCGGCGCGTACGGCAGTCGCGCGCCGAGGGTCACGTCGCTGACCCGGGCGAACCGGTCGGAGGGCAGTTTCCACAGTTGGCGGCCGCTCTCCAGCTCCCGACCGATGATCACGCAGGTCGCCTTCGTGCCGGCACCGACGCATTCCCGGGCGTGGACGACCGTGCCCTGCACGACGACGTCCTGACTGCTGTCGGCCCGCCACCGGGTGGCCCCCGTGAGCGCGTCGAGCACCTCCACGCCGTCGCCGTCGTTGTCGCCGGCCACGATGGACCCGTCGGCGATCACGTACCGGTAGCCGCCGTCGAGCGGGTGCCGCCACCGCTCCTGCCCCGTGCCGCGGTCCACCGCCCGCAGCTCCCGCTCGTCGGGGATGACGATGAGCTGACCGGTCTCCCCCACCTCATGGTCGATCCGTCGCAGCGACACCGACCAGGCCGACGCCGGGCCCGGCGAGGGCGACGGGTCGGGCCCGTCGCGCAGCCGCTCGGGGGTCTGCTCGACAGGCGTCGGCGAGCGGGGCGGGCGGGGCGCGGCGCAGGCGGGAAGCCCGACGACCAGGGTCAGGGCGACGGCGGCGGTACGCCAACGGGCTGGTCGGTGCGACGGCACGGGTTCCCCCTCGGTGGACGGTCGAGCCGTCACCCTAGGACCCGCGCGCATCCCCTGCCACCGGACGGACGATGTGCCGGTCCCGGCGACGCGGGACATCCACCCCTGGCCGGCGGGACGGGACGCGGAACAGGCTGCGCTGCGCGTCCGCCGATCCGGCGGCACGCGGTGACCCGGAGGAAGCCCGTGGGTGTGCTGGTGCGGCCCCCGTCGCCGACGGCGGCCGGTGACGCCGTCCGTGGCGGTGGTGGTGGTCATGCTGAGACAGTGGACCGGCCATGCCGAACGTATCCGTGACCGCGCGATCGACCGGGTGGGCGGTGCTCACCGGCACCGTCCTGCTCAGCCTCGGCGCGGTCGTCGCCTGGTCGGTGGCGACACCGCCGTGGTCGGCCACCCAGCTGTACTCGCTCGTCGACCTGCTGGACGGCATCGTCTACGGCACCCTGGCGTGGCTGATCCTCAGCCGGCAGCGGACCGGCAGCCGGACGCCCGCCGTCATCACCTGCGCGGCAGGGCTGGGCAGCGGGGTCGCCGCCTGCGCCGGGCAGTGGCAGCTCGCCGTGGGTGGGCCGCCGGTGCTGACCGCGCTGCACCGGTGGGCCTGGGTGCCCGGCCTGTACTCGCTGGTCGTGGTGATGCCCTGGCTACTGCCGGACCGGTCGTTGGACCGGTTCGGCCGGGGCGCGGTCACCGCCGGGGTCGGCTACGTGGTGGTGACGATGGCTGCCGCCGTCACCGCGCCGACGCCGCTGGGGGTGCTGCCGCTGCCGGACGGGCTGCGGGGCGTCCGGGCCGCGCTGCTGCCCGTTCTGCCGTACCCGCTGGTCGGGCTCGGTCTGCTGGCCTGCGCCGGGTTGGGGTGGCGGTGGCGACGTGGCCCCGCCGCGCAGCGCCACGGCCTCGGTTGGGCGACGGCCGGCAGCGGGCTGCTCACCCTCGCCTTCCTCGCCACCCTGCTGCCTCCGGTCGTCCCGGCGGCCCTGCCGGCGCTGCTGATGCTCGCCTCGCAGGCGTTCTTTCCCGCCGCGGTGGCGGTGGTGGTGCTGCGCCAGCAGCTGTGGGGGCTGCGGTTGGCCGTACGCCGGACCCTGGTGTGGTACCTGATGACCGCGGTGGTGATCGCCGCCTACTGCGCGACGGTGGCGCTGCTCGACCGGCTGCTGCCGCAACGGCTGCCGCTGCCGCAACTCGTCGTGACCGGGGTGCTCGCGGCGGCGTTCCAACCGATGCGCGAGGCGGTGCAGCGGCGGGTGGACCGGCTGGTGCACGGCGAGGCCCCGGGGCCGCTGCTGCACCGGGTGGCGCACAGCGTCGGCAGCACCACCGAGATCAGTGCGACGATCGCCGCCGCGCTCCGGCTCGCCGAGGTACGCATCACCGAGGGTGCGCCGCAGCCGCCACCGCACCCGTACGGCTGCCCGTTGACCGTGCCGTTGACCAGCGGCGACCGGCTCGTCGGCCAGTTGCACGCCTGGCCGCTGCCCGGTGAGCTGCTCGACGGCCGGGCCCGCGAGCAGCTCACCGTCCTGGCCCCGGTGGTCGCCGCGGTCGTGGACCTGGCCGGCACCAACCGGGACCTGGCCCGTTCGCGGCAACGGCTGGCCGAGGTACGCGACGAGGAGCGCCGCTCCCTGCGCCGCGATCTGCACGACGGCCTCGGCCCCGCGCTCAGCGGCATCGGGTTGGGGTTGGCCGCCACCCGCAACCTGCTGCGCCGCGACCCGGAACGGGCCGAGGACCTGCTGGACCGGTTGACCGACGAGCTGACGGCACGGGCGGCGGAGGTCCGGGACATGGCGCACGGCCTGCTGCCACCGGTGCTCGCCGACGGCGGCCTGAGTCCCGCCCTGCACCTGCTGCGGGACCAGTACGCCCGGACCGGCCTGCGGATCGTGCTGCACGGGCCGGCCACCCTGACGCCGCTGCCGGAGCCGGTCGCCACCGCCGCCTACGGGGTCACCGCCGAGGCGATCCGCAACGTGCACCGGCACGCCGGGGTGGACCGGTGCACCGTCTCGCTGGACCAGCGGCCCGACCGGCTGCGGGTCACCGTCACCGACCAGGGTCGGGGCCTGCCGGCCGGCCCCACCGGCCACGGCGTCGGCCTGCACGCGATGCGGGAGCGGGCCGAGGCGGTGGGCGCGACCCTCACCGTGGGGCCGGCCGGCTCCCGGGGCACCAGCGTCTGCCTGACCGTCCCCCTGGAGCAGTCGTGACCGACACCCCGATCCGCGTCGCCGTGGTGGACGACCATCCGGTCTTCCGGCTGGGCATGGGCGCGTTGCTCGACACCCTGGGTGGCATCGAGTGCGTGGGCGAGGCCGCCGACGCGTCGACCGCCCTGGCGCTCGTCGCCCGGGTACGCCCGGACGTGGTGCTGATGGACCTGCACCTCGGCCAGGGGTCGGGGATCGAGGTGACCCGGCTGCTGCGCCGCGACCATCCGTCGGTGCGGGTGCTGGTGGTGAGCATGCTCAACGACGACGCGTCCCTGGTCGCCGCGCTGCGCGCCGGAGCCCGGGGCTACCTGCTCAAGGGCGCCTCGGCCGCCGACGTGGAGCGGGGTATCCGGGGGGTGGCCGGCGGCGACCTGATCCTCGGGGGTCCGCTCGCCGACCGGGCCGGCGCGCTGCTGGGCGGCCGCGCCGACGCCCCGTTCCCGCAGCTCACCGACCGGGAACGGGAGGTCCTCGAACTGCTCGCCCGGGGGTTGTCGAATCCGCTGATCGCGCACCGGCTCGGGTTGAGCGCCAAGACCGTCCGCAACAACGTCTCGGTCATCCTGGTCAAGCTGCACCTGGGCAGCCGCGCCGAGGCGATCGCCCTGGCCCGCGACCACGGGCTGGGCGCGCCCAGCCCGGCCGAGGCCCCCACCGCCCCGGTCCCGGGCCGGTCGGCGTGACCGGGGACGACCACGGTGGGACCGGGGTCGGGCGGTCCCCCGCCGACCGGCGCGGAGCCGTCGCCGGCCGGTCAGCTCGGTCGGGCGTCGGGCAGGGGGACGCCGGTGAGCTGCGCGCAGTAGGCCAGCAGGTCCTCCCCGAGCGGGGCGAGCCGCGACGGCGACGGCCGCCAGTCGCGGGCGCTGACGTACCGGCCGCTGACCAGCACGTCGGGGTCGGTGCCCACGGCGAGGCGCACCTGGGCGCGGGCGGCATCGTCGGGGCTGGTCGGGGCGGTCGCACCGCCCATCCGGGTGCGCACCCAGCCGGGGTCGAGCGCGTTGCTCAGGGTGGCGGGCCAGCGGCGGGCGACGGCGACGGCGAGCGCCAGGTCCAGCAGCTTCGAGGTGGCGTACGCCTCGACGCCGTCGAAGCGGCGGGTGTCGTACCGCAGGTCGCCCAGGTCGGCGAGCCCGTCGGCGGCCATCGCCGACGACACGAACACCAGCCGGCCGGGCGGCGGCAGCAACGCCGTCAGCAGGTACGGCGCGAGCACGTTGACCTGGAACGTCGACTCCAGCCCGTCCTCGGTCAACTCCCGTTCGACGGCGTCGAGACGGGCGATCCCGGCGTTGTGCACGATCGCGTCGAACCGGCCGAACGCGGCCAGCGACCGGGCGAGCGCCGTGGTCTGCGCCAGCGAGGCCAGGTCGCCGACCACCACCCCGGCCGCGTCCGGGACGGCCGCCTTGGCCACCGCCGCCCGTTGCTCGTCGCGGGCGTGCAGCACGACGCGGTGCCCGGCGGCGACGAGTCGCGCCGCGGCACACCGGCCGATGCCGTCCACCGATCCGGTGACCACCATGGTGCCCATACCGTTTCCTCCGTCCTGGCGCGACCGCACCCCGGGCAGGTCGCTGCCCTGACCGATGGGACCCGGCGTCACTTGGTGACGGCTGAACGGGGCCACCACCCGGCACGCCAGGTGGACGCCAAGTGGTGGTTGCTGTGCTGGGGGTATGAAGAGAATCCTCGCCATCGGCCTGACGCTCGCCCTCAGCGCCGGGCTGACCGTGACCGCCGCCGGCAGCGCGCTCGCCCGCCCCAACTGCGACGTGCCCGACCCGCCGTCGGCCTGCGACGACAGCCCGGTCGAGCCGACTCCCCCGCCGGTGGGCAGCGACAAGTACCCGATGGGCTGGCTGGAGTCGTGGGAGTACGTCGGTGGGGCGGTCCGGGTCAGTGGCTGGGCCAGCGACCCCAACGGCGGCCCGGTGCAGGTGACGGCGCAGACCGCCGTGCCGCCGGCGGTGACCCGTCCGGCGAACCTGTGGCACGTCGAGCGGGGCGGTTTCGTCGGCTTCTCGTTCACCGTGCCGAGTTCGGCGCTGGCCGGGGTGCACACGTTCTGCGTCACCGCGAACAACGTGCCCGACGGCAGCCAGCCGGTGCCGGAGGTCGTCCCGCTGGCCTGCCCGCAGTACCGGATCAGCCCGGCGACGCCGAGCGGGCTGACGCTGTCGGCCGGCTACCAGGAGGGCAGGCGGACGCTCGACGTCACCTTCACCGACAACTCGGTGCGGGAGGACAACTACCGGATCGACCTGAGCTGGCTGCAGACCACGCCGGACGACACCCCGACCGACCCGGGGCTGCCGACCACCCCGCCGGGCGGGCCCTCGTTGCCGATCCCGCAGCCCACCTGGGGTGCGCCGATCCCCACCACGGAGGTCGGCGTCGCGCGGGCGGTCATCTACGGCACCCCGGACACCGGGCGGCGTACCTGGCACTTCACCCACATGCCGCAGGCCTTCGTGCACGTTGTGGTGGTCTCGAACGAGGCGGGGCTGACCTCCGCCGCGCTCAGCGGAGGCATCTCCACCCGCTGAGCGGGGTCCGGACGTGACGACGATCGGCGTGCTCGGCCCGGTGCGGGCCGCCCGGGACGGCACGCCTGTCGACCTCGGCGCACCCCGGCAACGCGCGGTGCTGGCCCGGCTCGTCGCCGGCGGCGGCCACGTCGTGTCGGTGGACCGGCTCGTCGACGATCTCTGGGCGGGAGACCCGCCGCCCCGGGCCCAGGCCGCCCTCCAGGTGTACGTGTCGAACCTGCGCCGCGTCCTGGAACCGGACCGGCGCGCGCGGACCCCCGCCCGGGTCCTGGTCACCGTCGCCCCCGGGTACGCCCTGCGGCTGCCGACCGCAGACGTGGACGCCTGGCGGTTCGAGGCGGCCCTGCGCTCAGCGACGCCGGACGCCGCGCTCGGGCCCGTCGCCGTGCTCACCGTCCTCGACGCGGCGCTCGCCTGCTGGGGTGCCGGCACCCCGTACGCCGAATTCGGTGGGGAGCCGTGGGCGGACCGGGAGGGTGAGCGGCTGGCCCGGCTCCGGTCGACCGCCGTCGAGCAGCGCGCCGGGCTGCTGCTCGAACTCGACCGGCCGCACGAGGTAGTACGCGACCTCGACCCGCACGTCCGCGAGCACCCGCTGCGGGAACAGGCCGCGATGCTGCTCGCGGTCGCCCTGTACCGCCTCGGCCGGCAGGCCGACGCGTTGGACGTGCTGCGTACCGTCCGGACGACGCTGGCCGAGCAGTTGGGCATCGACCCCGGCCGGGCCCTGCGGACGCTGGAGACGGACCTGCTACGGCAGAGCCCCCGGCTGGAGCCGGCCGTCCCCGGGCCGCCGATGCGCTGCGCTCCGGGACCGCTGCCGGTGGCCGCCGTGCCCGGCCCGCCACCGGCGGCGACCGCACCGGACCCGCACCCGGTGTGGGGGCGTACCGCGGAGCTGGCCCGGCTGCGGGCGGCGGCCGACCGGGCCGCCCGGTCAGGGCTCGGCGTCTGCTGGCTCGGCGCGGAGGCCGGGGCGGGCAAGTCGACGCTGGTACGACAGCTCGCCGGGGTCCTCACCGACGCCGGCTGGGCGACGGCGGTCGGCACCTGCCCGCCGGTGGCGGGTGCTCCCCCGGCGTGGGCGTGGCGCGAGGTGGTCGCCGCCACCAGGCGGTTCCAGTCGCCCGGGGAGACGGCGCACCGGGGCCTGCACCCGCTGCCGGACCCCGACGGGCCGGACGACACCCGGGACGGGTACGACGAGTTCCACCTCCGTCGGGCCCTGGCCGCCCACCTGTCCCGGGTGGCCGGGCACGGCCCGCTGCTGCTGGTGGTCGAGGACGTCCACCACGCCGACGGGGCGACCCTGCGGGTGCTGCGGCATCTCGCCGCCGCGCTCGGCGACGCTCCGGTGCTGGTCGTGGTGACGTACCGGCCGGACGAGGTGCCCGACGACGTGCTGGCGGCGCGGGCGGCGCTGGCCGGGGTGCCGGCTGTCGACATCATCCTCGGCGGCCTCGACGCGGAGGCCGTCACCGCGGTGCTGCGCCGGCACGGCGTGCACGACCCTGCGGTGCTGCGTACGGTCCGGGACCGCTCGGCGGGCAATCCGCTGTTCGCCATCGAGCTGGCCGGGCTGGTCGCGGCGGAGGGGCCGGCGGCGGCGTTCGACGGTGTGCCGGCCGGCCTCGGGCACCTGCTGGCCCGCCGGCTGGCGCGGCTGCCGGCGGGCGCACGGACGGTGCTGCGGCACGCCGCGGTCTGCGGTGTGGAGGTCGACGTCGACCTCCTGCTCGCGGTCGACGGTGGCCCGGAGGAGCCGGTCCTGGCCGGGCTGGAGGCCGGGGTGACGGCTGGCCTGCTCGTCGAACCCGCGCCGGGGCGGGTGCGGTTCGCCCACGCCCTGATGCGTGACGTGATCTACCACGGTCTCCCGCTGCTGCGCCGGACCCGGCTGCACGCCCGCGTTCTCGCCGTGCTCCGCGAGCGGCGGAGCGACGACGTGCCGACGCCGGGACGGCACGCGCTGGCGGCCCGCACCCCGTCCACCGCCACCGACGCGGTGCGGGCGGGTCGCCGGCTCCGGTGATCAGGTCGTCCACCCGGGCGGTCCGCCCCGGGGTGCGGGGGCGGCTACGGGGTCCGGGGCCGCTGGAGGGCGAGGTGGTCGAGCAGCTGGGTCAGTCCGTCGTCCCGGGGTGCCACCTCCAGCGCCGGATCGTCGGCGAGGACCGCCTGTTGGAGCAGGTGCAGCCGCTTCGACGGCTCCAGCCCCAGTTCCTCCACCATGGAGGTGCGCAGCCGGTGGAAGACCGCCAGCGCCTCGCGTCGCTGGCCGCTGCGGTGCAACGCGACCATCAGCTGCGCGCACAGGTTCTCGTTGAGCCCGTGCTCGGCGATGAGCAGGGTGAGTTCGGCCAGCACGTCCTGGTGGTGGCCGAGTCGCATGCGGGCCTCGATGCACTGTTCGACGGTGGTGAGCCGGGTCTGTTCCAGCGCCTTGAGGCGGGGTTCGGCCACGGTGCCGGCGCGCACGTCGGCGAGCGCCGGGCCGCGCCACAGCGCGCAGGCGCGCACCAGCAGCGCCGCCGCGTCGACGTTCTCGCCGGCCGCCAGGGCGCGCCGGCCGGCCGAGGCGAGCTGTTCGAACAGGCGCAGGTCGAACTCGTCGGGGCCGACCCGGAGCACGTACCCGCCCGGAACGGTGACCAGCACCCGCTTGGCCACCTCGGCGACCGGGACGTCGAGCAGGCCGGCGAAGCACTTGCGGATCTGGAGCACGTACGTCTGGAGGGTGGTCAGCGCGCTGACCGGTGGGGACGCGCCCCACAGATCCTGGATCAGCGCGGAGACCGGCACGGTCTGGTCCGCGTTGAGCAGCAGCAGGCCCAGTACGCTGCGGGGCTTCGGGGCGGTCGGTGTGGCGGCGTGGCCGGCGTGGGCCAGCACGAGCGGTCCCAGGATCCGGATGTCCATGGCCTCTCCCCCAGAGAACGAGCTGCCTGCGTCTCGACGTGCCGCTGCGGGGACCGAACGACAACGGGAACCGCACCTGTCTCCATAGACAGGCGACAGTTACATGCGGCATTCACGTCTTTTTGCGTCGCAGTGGTACGTGGTTCGACTGAGAGGCTAGCCGGTTTCTGGACGACCGTCGTCGATTGTTCGAGCGATTTTCGAGCGATGGCGGGAACACCGAGGTCAGAACCCTCGGTGAAGCGAAAAAACAGGGCCCGGGTCGGACCCCGGCCGGAGCCCCTTCGGTGATCATCCGGCCACATCGACATCATTGATGGCCTTCATTAAAAATGGGATTTGTCGCCCCGAAGGGTCCCGACTGCCGCGCTTCGGGCGGGCAGGTTTCACCGCCGGCGCAGCGCGGCCGCCCCGACCCGCCACAGGAGGTCCGGTCGGCGCAGCCGCCCGGGGCCGGCGGTCAGGTTGACGACCTCCAGGAACGCCCGGTGCACCACCTCGTCGGTCACGGTCGCGTGCTGCACCGCCTCGGCCAGGCCACGGCGCAGCCGCCAGCCGAACGGTCGGGCGACCGTCACGTGCGGCAGGTAGCAGTCCTGCGCGGCGGAGAACTCCCAGGCGTCGTCCACCACCGCCCGGACCCGCCGGAAGTACCCGTACGCCGGCCGGTCCACCGCACCGGGTTCGGCAAGCCACTCGGCGAGCGCGAGCGCCTGCACGGCCGCCACCGAGATGCCCTGGCCGTAGGTCGGGTTGAACGAGGCGACCGCGTCGCCGATCGCCACCAGGCCGGCCGGGAACCGGTCCAGCCGGTCGAAGTCGCGGCGCACGCTGTCCGGGAAGCGGTGCACGTACACCTCGCTGGCCGGCTCGCACGCGTCGGGCAGCAACCGCAGCGGGGTGGCCGGGTTCGACCGGCAGCGCTGGAGGAACCCGTCCAGGTCGCGGCCCGGCCGCCGGTCGCCGTAGCCGCTGACCAGCGTCAGCCAACGGTTGCCCTCGACGGGGGTCATCGAGCTGGGTCCGGTGCGCGCCCGGCTCGGCGTGTGGACCGAGTACACCGCCACCTGCCCGGCCAGCCGCTGGCCGGGCTCCCGGTGGAACAGGCAGGTGGCGTAGCCGAGGTCGAGGGCCATCCGATGCTTGTCGGGTGCGGGGTAGTCGAGCCGGCCGAGCCAGTCGGCCAGCCGGCTGGACCGCCCGGTGGCGTCCACCACGAGGTCCGCCCCGTGCCGCTCGGCGTCGGTGTGGCCCCGGGCGCGGACCAGCGCGCCGTCGACCCGGCCGGCGGTGGCGGTGAGCCCGACGGCGGTCCCTGCGACCAGGGCCACGTTGGGCAGCGCGAGGACCCGCCGACGCAGGTGCCACTCCAGGAACGGCCGGGACACGCTGACCACGCTGCCACCGCGTACCGGGACCTTGGGCCGGCCGTCGAGGAACCACTGCGCCCCGCCGGGACCGCTGGTGACCAGTTGGCCGCCCTCGCGCACCATCTGCCGCACGACGCCTGGCAGCAGCCGCTCGATGACCGTCCGGCCCCGGCCGAGCAGGGTGTGCGCCTGACTGCCGTGCGGCGCGCCACGGCGGATCACCGGGGCGTCCGCCAACTGGTCGGGCTCGACGATCCACACCTGGTCGGCGTGGTCGGCCAGGACCCGGGCGGCCACCAGTCCGGCGATGCTGCCGCCGAGGACGAGCGCGGTCCGCATCAGCGACCGAGGGCCGGCGGTGGGGGGCCGGGCCGCACCGACGCGCGGGCGACCGCCAACACGTGACCGGGCAGTTCCCGGTGGGTCACCAGGACGCCGGGGGCATCGACGGCGGCCCGCCACGCCGGCGGTGCCGGTGGCGCGGTGCGCCAGCGCAGCAGCCGGCCGCCACGCAGCCCGGTGCCGTACAGCTTGGCCACCGCCTCCTTGCCGGTCCACAGCGCCAGGAAGTCGACGCCGAGCCGCTCCACCGGCCGCCCGCGCAGCCAGTCGGTGTCCTCGGGGGCGAACCACCGCCGGCTCAGCGGCAACGCGGGCACCGGGCGCAGCGCCTCCACGTCGATGCCGACCGGCCCGTGTCGGGACACCGCCACCGCGACCAGGCCACGGGTGTGGCTGACGCTGGTGTGCCAGCCGGTGGCGACGCCGCCCAGCACCGGCGCGCCCGCCGCCGTGTGTTCCACCGCGACCGCTCCCGGCGGGGTGCCGGCCATCGCCGCGGCCGTCTCCACGAGCAGCGCGCGGGCCGTCGCCCGCCCGTCGCCCACCGTGCGGCGCAGCCGCACCACCAGGTCAGCAGGCACCACGGTACGCCCCGACGGACGTACGCCCCGGGTGCCCGGCGGACCACCCGACCGCACCCATTCGATCCCCCACGGGTTCCCATTCACGACAATTGTCAGCGCACCCTGGTTAATGCGAGGATGACCGGGCCGAATTGACCATACCGAGGCGCCTGCGGGCCCGGCCCGCACTTCTCTGGACATTCACTAGAGTCTCAGTGGAGGGCCATCCGTGGCGCGTGACGACGACTACTTCCGCAAGCGGCTGCTGAACGTGCTCTGTGCCACCTGGACGGCGCAGGCGTGTTCGGTGTTCGCGCTGCTCGGACTGGCCGACCGGATCGCCGCGGGCACCACCGGCGGTGCCGACCTGGCGACCGCCGCCGGGGTGGACCCGGTGGCGTTACGCCGGCTGCTCGCCGCGCTCGCCGACGCCGGTGTCCTGCGCCAGACCGGCCCCGACGACTTCGTCCTGTCCGGTATGGGGGAATACCTGCGCACCGACGCCCCGGGTTCGGTACGCGACACGGCAGTCCTCTACGGCCAAGAGGTCTTCGCCTCGTTCGCCGGCCTGCTCGACACCGTACGCACCGGCCGCCCGGCCTTCACCGACCGCTTCGGCGAATCCTTCTACCAGTACCTGGGCGGACACCCCGAGCTGGCCGCGACGTTCAACGGGGCGATGTCCACCGCCCCGGAACCGCCACCGCCCCCCGCCCGGCTGTTCGACGACGCCCGGACGGTGGTGGACCTCGGCGGCGGCGACGGCGGCCTGCTCGCCGACCTCCTGCGGGCCCGTCCCGGGCTGCGCGGGGTCCTCGTCGAGCTGCCCGAGGCCGCCGCCCGGGCACGCGTCCGGCTCGCCACCGCCGGGGTGCTCGACCGGGTCGACATCGTCGTCGGCAGCTTCTTCGAGCAGGTGCCCACCGACGGGGACCGGTACGTGCTGCGGCGGGTCCTGCACAACTGGGACGACGGGAACGTCACCCGGGTGCTGTCCCGGGTGCGCACGGCGATGCCGGCCGGGGCGCGGCTGCTGGTGCTGGAGGAGTTGTTGCCCGCGCAGCCGCAGCGGGCCGGGGCCGGCGCGGGCACCTGGGGGGCGCCCCGCAACCGGATCGTCGATCTGCTGATGCTGGTCCTGATGGAGGGCCGGGACCGCACCGCGGCGGAGTACGGCCAACTCCTCGCCGACGCCGGCTTCGCCGTCACGGGCGTCACCGACGGCGTGATCGAGGCGGTCCCCGGCTGAGCGCGGCGGTGGGCCCGGCGTCGCTCCCCGGCTCAGCGGGCGGGCCGGGTCAACAGCAGCCCCTCCTGGGCCACCGTGGCCACCAGGTCGCCGTCGCGTGCGTAGAGGCGGCCGGTCGCCAGGCCACGACCGGCCCCCGCCCACGGGCTGTCGCAGTCGTAGAGCAGCCACTCGTCGGCCCGGCAGGGTCGGTGGAACCACACCGTGTGGTCGATGCTGACGCCGAGGTCACCCGGACCCCACTCGGTCGCGTGCCCGGCCACCATCGCGCTGAGCAGCAGGGGCAGATCCGAGATGAGCACCAGCGCGCCGGCGTGCAGCGACCCGTCGTCGGGCAGCCTCCCGGCGACCCGCACCCAGGCCCGGCGGTGCGCCTCGCCCGCCCGTTCCCCGACGGTCCGCGCCCCGGGCGGCGGGCCGAGGTACCTGGTCTCGAACGCGAACAGCATGTCCTGCACGGCGGCCAACCGGGCCGGCGCGTCGGCGAGCAGTTCGGCCAGGGTCGGCACCTCGTCCGGCGGCGGAACCTCGGGTGCCGGCCGCAGGTGCGCCGGCCCGACGCCGGGCTCGTGGAACGAGGCGGTCAGGAAGAAGATCGGGGTGTCCCGCTGGAGGGCGACCACCCGTCGGGTGGAGATGGACGGGCCGTCACGCAGGGTCTCGACCAGGTAGGTGACGGGCCTGCGGCTGTCGCCCGGCCGGGTGAAGGACGCGTGCAGCGAGTGCACCGGTCGACCGGGGCGCACGGTGTGCGCGGCGGCGGTCAGCGCCTGCGCGGCGATCAGCCCTCCGTACCGGCGGGTGCTGCCCCGCGTCGTACCGCGACCGGAGAACACCCCCGCGACGGGGACCAGGCGGTCCGTGGTGACCGTCGCGGGGTCGACGGGTGCCAGGTCGAGCAGTCCGACCACCTCCGCGACGACCGCCCGGGCACGGTCGGCGGCGGTCGCTGCGCCGCTCATCCGGCGAGGTACCTGTCGACCTCGTCGGCGGCGACGAGCGTGCCGTGCGGTTCCGCGCGCATCCGCTCGCCGAGCTGCGCCGCCCGCCGTCGCAGCGCAGCGGTGGTCAGGCGGGACATGCCCGCGAGCAACGCGTCCTCGGACAGGTCGGTGAACCGCACGTGCACACCGACGCCGAGCCGTTCCAGCTGGCGGCCCCAGAACGGCTGGTCGGCGTACGAGGAGCAGACCATCGTGGGGATGCCGGCGCGTACCCCGGCGGCGGTGATGCTGGCGCTGCCGTGGTGCACCACCATCGCGCAGTGCGGCAGCACCAGGTCGTAGTCCACGTAGGGCACCACCCGCAGCTCCGGCGACGTGGACGGCTCGACCCCGGCGAGGCCCCAACCCATGGCCACCAGGCCCCGCAGGCCCAACGACCGGCAGACCCGCCTGATCGACGCCATCATCGCGGCCGGGTCCGACACGTGCGTGCTGCCGAACGTCACCAGGACCGGAGGTTCACCAGCCGCCAACCATGCGGCCAGCTCCGGGTCGAGTGTGGACATGCCGGCGCGGTCCAGGTCGGCCGGGGTCAGCCGGAGGTCACCGACGATCGGACGGTAGGCGTCCCAGGTCAGGCCCGGCACCAGGGTGGGGCTGTAACCCTGCAGCTCCAACGGCCGCCGGAGCTGCTTCGGCGGCGGCGGCATCTCCGGGAGCCCGAGCTGGCGACGGAACTGGAACATCAGGTCGCGCCGGTACCGCCAGGCCCGTCGGGTGTAGTGCAGGTACGTCGCCCGGTTCGCCGCGGCGGTCGGCAGCGGGTCGACGGCCACCAGCGGATGCGGCACCACGTCGTTGGGCCGGGACGGGGTGAGGTCGTACGCGACGAGCGGGACGTCGTACGCCTCGGCCAGCGTCGCGGCCCACTGCTCGCTGACCACGGCGCAGACGATGGCCTCACTGCCGGCGGTGATCTCGATCGCCTCGTCGCCGAACCGACGGCCGTAGTCCCGGTACGCCTCGATCGTGATCTGCAGGAAGGAGTCGAGGGTGCTCTTGGTGACCCACTCCCGGCCCCGCTCGGTCTGCATCATCGACTGCTGGTTCCAGCCGACCGGCACCACGTCGAGCCCCAACTGTCGGGGCAGGTCCACCAGGTTCAGTGAGGCCGCGAGGCGTACCTCGTGGCCGTGGCGGGCCAGCTCGGCGGCGAGCGCGGTCAGCGGATAGACGTCACCGCGACTGCCGAGCGCCAGGACGGTGATGCGCATCGTCGTTCCCCTCCGGTCCTCGGTGCGGCGTCGACCCGTCGCCGGCGTCCAGGTCGGTGGAGAACGCGACCTGCCGCTGGTCCTCCAGCTCGGCCAGGCGCGCGGTCAGTCCGCGCCGGATCGTGGCGTACGCGTCGCTGCCCAGCGCGAGCCGCAGCGGGGCGGTCGGCCCGGTGGCGACATCGACCACGGCGGCGGCCATCTTCGCCAGGTCGCCCCGGCACGGCAGGCGACCGTCCTGCGCCCGGCGACGCAGGATCGCCGCCGGGGTGCCGGCGTAGGCGGGTGAGGCGGTGGTCAGCTCCTTGCTGCGCCCGAAGAACCCGGTGTGCACGGTGCCGGGCTCGACGATCGTCACGCCTATCCCGAAGCCCTTCACCTCGGCGGCCAGCGACTCGAAGAAGCCCTCCACGCCCCACTTGGTGGCGCAGTAGACGGCCGTGCCGGGCGAGCCCCGTTGCCCGGCCATGCTGGAGATCTGGATGATCCGCCCGCCCCCCTGCGCCCGCAGGTACGGCAGCGCCGCCCGGGCCAGGTGGATGGGCCCGGTCAGGTTCGTCCGGATCTGCCTGTCGACCTGCTCGCCGCTGGCCTCCTCGGCGGCGCCGACCAGCGCGTAGCCGGCGTTGCTGACCACCACGTCGAGGCGGCCGAGCGCCTGGGCGGCGGCGTCGACCACCTGCCGGACCTGCTCCGGGTCGGTGACGTCCAGCCGGGCCGTCCACAGGGTCCCCGACGCGGGGGGCCGCAGGTCGGCCAGGGTGCCCGGGTCGCGGGCGGTGGCCGCCACCGTCTCGCCCCGGGCGAGCAGTTCGGTCACCAGCGCCCGGCCGAGCCCGGTCGAGCTGCCGGTGACGAGCCAGGTACGCGGGGACACGGTCATGCCCCGGCCCACTCCGGGACGTCCAGGATCTCCAGGACCGCGCAGGACATGGTGGCCGGCGCGCCGCCGTACAGCAGCAGGTGGTCGCCGGCGGTGAGCTGCCCGGTGACCAGCAGGTGGTTGAGGGAGAGTAGCTGGTCGCTCGCGCCGGTGTGCCCGACGCCGCGGCCGAACTGCCAGGTGGTGCGCTCCATCGTGATGCCCAGCGGTTCCACCAGGTCGTGCTGCACCATGTACGCCGCCGCGTTCCCGCAGATCACCCGGGTCATGTCGGCCAGCTTGCGGTCCGCCTCGTCGAGCGTGCGGTCGATCAGGTCGAGCCGGGCCCGGTTGCGCAGTTCGTTGGCGTCGCTCAGCGACATCACGTTGGTGCGGAAGTACTCGGCCCGTTCGCGCATGTCGATCGTGCGGCCCTGGCCCGCCGCCGGGGGGTACAGCGGCTCGCCGCCCCGGTACAGCGGCTCCACCTCGGGCACCGCCACGCTGCCCACGGCGCACAGCCGGGCGAAGCCGTGGTCGCGGTCCAGCAGCAGCGCGCTGCCGGCGTCGCCCAGGATGAACCCGGGGGCCGAGTTCCACCTGTCGATCAGCGGTGAGCCGAGGTTCTCGGCCGTGGTCACCAGGACCGTCCGGTCCGCCGCCGCGCCGGCCAGGTGCCCGGCGGCGATCTCCAGCGCCGCGAACACGCCGTTGCAGCCCAACCGGACCTCGAACGCGGGGGCCGCCGTGCCGACGACCTCCCGCTGGATGTACGGGGCGGGCAGCCACATCTCCGGACCCTGGTGGTAGATGGAGGCGTGCAGCACCAGGCCGATCCCGCTCGGGTCGGCGGCGGCGCGGGTCAACGCCTGTCGGGCCGCGTGCACGGCCATCTCCGGCGGCGAGACGTCCCCGGCGATGCAGGCACCCGTCAGCCGGTTCTCCAGGTAGGCGGCCGGGCTGTAGTCGCCGCGCCGGGCGGCCTGCCCGGCGTCGGTCACGGGCGGCTGGAAGACACCCAGCCCGGACAGGTGAACGTTGGTGATCTTCAACCGCGTCTCCCGGGTCGGCCGGCCACGGCGTCACGTCCGCCTTTGGCAAGGACTGTAGTGGCCCCGCGCGGGCAGGCGGTGTACCCGACCTCGACGCCGGGCTGAGGACTGCTCGAATTCCGCTGCCGCTACGACTTCAGCACCCGTGGAGGCCATGTCCGGCGCATTGACCGGCGCGAGTGTCCGTTGGTAGCTTCGGCCCACTCATTTCGGAAATATGTCGTCGACCGACGTGATGACGCCGCGGGTCGTCGGTGACAGCCGATGACGACGTCGACCGACGCCGACCCCGCCGCCCCGCGCCATCCGAGAGGAAGGTAGCTCAACCATGTCAGCCGACGAGGTCCTGGCGTTCACCATGCAGGCGCTCCGCGAGATGAACTTCTACACCGACGACACCGGCCCCGACTCCATGCTGGGACCGTCCGGTGTGGACCTCGACTCGCTCGCCGTGTCCGAGCTCGCGCTGCGGGTCGAGGACCAGTTCGGCGTGACGTTCGACGACGACGACATCGAGACGCTCGCCATCATGACGCTCGGCGAGTTCGCCGCCGAGGTGGCCCGGCGTGCGGAGCTGATCCCGCAGGCCGACGCGGCACGCGGCTGACGGCGCACCGGGGCGACCGGCGCACGGGGCGACACCCCACGTACGACCCGGTGGCGGTGACCGGCACGCCCGCGGTCACCGCCACCACCCGTGCCCCGACCCGGGTGCGCCGAGAGCGGGTGCCCCGCCGTACCGCCCACCGGCCCGGCCCGGTCAGCGCCGGCCGGCCCCACCCAACTGGCTGAACACCTCACCTGCCAGGTCGGCGACGCTGTGGCCGCCGAGCATCTTCGCGATCGGCAGCAGCATCCCCAGGTCGCGCTGGACCCGGGTCCGGACCTCCACGGCCATCAGCGAGTCCAGGCCCTGCCGCTTGAGCGGACGCCGGGTGTGCACCTGAGCCGACGGCATGCCCAGCACCTCCGCGAGGACCTGGGCCAGGTAGCGTTCCACGGCGTCCCGGTCGGTCAGCGTGCCGGCCACCCCGGGCCCCGCCTGCGCGGTCCCCACCTCGCCGGCACGCGGCTGCCCGGGATGCGCAGGCGTGGCGTCGGAGACGTCCACCGGTCGCGCCGGGGCCGGGGCGGTCGGCGGCGACCCGGGGACGACGGCCGACGCGGCGGCGGGTACGGCGACGGCGGCGGGTACGGGTGCCGCGACGGCCGTGGGGTCGGCGAGCAGGTCGCGCAGCAGTGGAGAGGTCGCCGCGTCCGGGTGCGCGTCCGCCCACCGCCGCCAGTCCGCCGGCAGCACCACGCCGTGGGTGGCGTCGCGGGCCAGCAGCAGGCGCAGCGCCTCGATGCCCTCCCGGGGACTGAACGTGTCCATGCCGGCCGGGTTGATCGCCCGGCCGTGCTCCCGCCCGACCCGCGCCGGCATGCCTACCGACCAGAAGCCCCAGTTCACGCTGAGCGCGGTCAGCCCGGCGAGGCGGCGCTGGTCGGCCAGCGAGTCCAGGGCCGCGTTCGCAGCCGCGTACGCGCCGAGCATCGGGGAGCTGAGCACCGCCGAGCCCGAGGAGAACAGCACGAAGAAGTCCAGCGGCTGCTCGGCGAAGAGCCGGTGCAGCACGGCCGCGCCGGTGACCTTCGGGCGCAGGACCGCCGACATGGTCCGGTCGTCCAGCTCGGACAGGGCGCGGTACTCGATCACCCCGGCGGCGTGCACCACGCCCCGGATCGCCACCCCGTCCTCGCCGTGCCGCTCCACCACCGTCCGCATCGCCTCCTCGTCGGCCACGTCGACCGCCTCGTACGCCACCCGCACCCCGTGCCGGCGCAGCTCCGCCAGCCGGTCCGCGCCGCCGGTGCCGGAAAGCGGGGTACGCCCGGTGAGCACGATGTGCCGGGCCCCCTCGCGGACCAGCCAGTCGGTGACCACCAGGCCGAGGTCGCCGAGCCCGCCGGTCACCAGGTAGCCGGCTGTCGGATCGATGCGGACCGGCCGGTGCGGGACGGGTGGTGCGGCCGGCTGCGGCGCGGTCAGCTCCCCGACGGACACCAGCACCTTGCCGACGTGCCGGGCCTGGGCCATGTACCGGAACGCGCCGACCACGTCGGTCGCGGGAAAGACGCGGTGCGGCAGCGGTTCGAGCAGACCGGCCTGCACCAGGGCCAGGGTCTCCTGAAGGATCGCGCCGAGCCGACGCGGTTCGTTGAGCCCGAGGTCCACCACGTCGACCACGAAGAACGACGCCCCGCGCGCCAGCAGCCGCAGGTCGAGCCGGGTGCCCTCGACCAGGTCACGCCGGCTCAGCTCGACGTAGCGCCCCCGGTCGGCCAGCAACTCCACGCTGCGCAGCAGGCCCTCCCCCGCCTGCGTGTTGAGCACCACGTCGACGCCCTCGCCCCGGGTGGCGTCCCGGATCTCGTCGGCGAATCCGGTGCTGCGCGAGTCGGACACGTGCGCGACGCCCATCATCCGCAGCAGCGCGCGCTTGTCCGGGCTGCCCGCGGTGGCGTACACCTCGGCGCCGCGCCAGCGGGCCACCTGCACCGCCGCCAGGCCCACCCCGCCGGTGGCGTGGTGGATCAGCACCCGTTCACCGGGCCGCACCTGCGCCAGGTGCACCAGCGAGTGGTACGCGGTGACCATGGCCACCGGCACGGTGGCGGCCTCCTGCGCGGTGAGCCTGGCCGGCCGCCGGCGCACCAGGTGCGCGTCGACGCAGAGGTGGCCGGCGGCGGGTGAACGCAGCGAGATGGCCACCACCTCGTCGCCGGGCCGCAGTCCGGCCACGCCCGGTCCGACCCGGGTGACCGTGCCGGCGCACTCGCCGATCACGCTCGCGGGCTGGTCGGACAGGCGCGGATACAGGTCCATGGCGATCAGCACGTCGCGGTAGTTCAGGGCGAGGTGGTCGGCGCGGACCTCCACCTCGCCCGGCCCCGGCGGCCGGCGCGGCACCGGCACCAGGCGCACCCCGTCGAGCAGGCCGGGCGAGGTGACCTGGATCTGGTGGGTGACGTCGGCGTCGTCCGGCCGGGCGGTGGGCGTGGGCAGCAGGCGGGCGGCGTACCGCCGGCCGTCACGCAGCGCCACCTGGTCCTCCGGTCCGACACCTGCCAGTTCCCGGTCCAGCGCGGCGGCGAGTTCGGCGGGTGGACCCGCCGGGTCCAGGTCGACCAGCACGCAGCGCAGTTCCCGGTGCTCGTGGGCGACGACCCGGCCCAGGCCCCAGAGCGCGCCCTGCCACATCGACACGGTCCGGTCGGCGTCGCGCACCCGGTGCGCGCCCCGGGTGCCCAGCGACAGCCGGGGCGGCTCGGGCAGACCGGCGTCGGCGAGCGCCCGCAGCAGCCGCAGGACGCTGCCGCAGCCGAGGCGTTCGGCCTCCCCGGCCGCCTGCTGCGCCGACTCGGAGCCGTCGGGCTGCGCGTCCAGCGTCCAGAGGTGCACCACCTCGGTCGGCGCGAGACCGTCGAACCCGGCCCGGACGTCGGCGAGCAACCGCCGGTACTGCGCCGGTGCCGTCGGGTCGATCTCGTACCGGTCGGCCGCCAGCCGTTGGTACCCGTCGCCCGCGAACACCCGGACGTCGGCGGGCAGGGCGGCACCGACGCCGGACCGGTCGGCGAAGACCAGCCGGCGGTCGGCCGGCCGGTGCGGGTCGGACAGCGCCGGAAGCGGCTGCCAGCGCAGCTCGTGGAACCACCCGTCGGGGTCGCGCACCGAGTCCGGGGGCTGCAGGTACTGCAGGCGCAGTCCCTCGATCTCGACGATCACCCGGCCGTCGGCGTCGGCCACCACGAGGTCGCCGCAGACCGAGTCGGACCGCCAGGCGGTGACCGCGACGGCGTGCGCCCAGCCGGGGACGCCCGGGTCGGGGTGGACCGTCACCGCGTCGATGCCGCCCAGGACGAACGCCGACGACAGGTCCCCGGCCGGGATCAGCGACGCGAGGACCTGCCCGCAGGCGTCCAGCAGCGCCGGGTGGCAGGTGTACCCGGTCGGGTCGACCCCGGCGGGCACCTCGATGCGGCCCAGGGCCTGCCCGTCGCCCGTCCAGAGTTCCGCGATGCCCTGGAACGCGCCCCGCCACTCGTTGCCCCGGGCGGCGAACCGGCGGTAGAAGTCGACCCCGGTCAGGTGGTCGGGGCAGGCGGCGCGGGTCGCCTCCAGCGGCAGCCGACGCCGTCCGGGCGGCGCGGTGCGGGTCACCGTCGCGGTGACGTGCGTCGTGTCCGCCCCGGTCACCGCCACGTCCCAGGTGTCGGGTCCGCGCGGGGTGAACGTGGTGGACAGCGCGGGCGGCGGCTGGTCCGGACGCAGGAACAGCCCGTCGAGGTAGCGGATGTCGCGCAGCACGGGTGTCTGTCCGCCGCAGACCCCGGCGGCGGCGGTGTTCAGCAGCTCGACGTACGCGGTGCCCGGCAGGACCACGGTGCCCTGCACCCGGTGGTCGAGCAGGTACGGCTCGCGGGCCGGGTCGACGACCCGGTCCACGCGGTGCGGGGCCGGTTGTCCGGCCGGGGTCGGGGCGAGCCAGTACCGCTGGCGCTGCCACGGGTAGGACGGGAGCCGCACGTAGCGGGGCGGGGGCCCGCCGACCACCCGGTGCCAGTCGACCGGGCAGCCGGCGCGGTGCAGGGCGGCGACGGTGTCGAGCAGGCTGACCCGCTCCGGCTCGTCGCGACGCAGGCAGCCGACGGCGACACCGTCGGTCCCGGCCGCCGCCAGGGTTTCCTGGATGGCCGGCAGCAGGATGGGGTGCGGGCTGATCTCGACGAACACCGTGTCGCCCGAGCCGGCGAGGTGTGCCACCGCGGCCCCGAACCGCACCGGTTCGCGCAGGTTACGGATCCAGTAGGCGGCGTCCCACCCGGAGCCGTCGCAGGGGGCGTCGTCCACGGTGGAGTACAGCGGGACGTGACCCGCGTGGGGGGTGATGTCACCGAGGTCGGCCAGCAGTTCGTCGCGGAGCTGGTCCATCTGCGGGCTGTGCGAGGCGACGTCGACCCTGACCTGCCGGCAGAACACGCCACGCTCGTCGAGGCCCGCGACGATGGTCGCCAGCGCCTGCGGGTCGCCGGAGAGGACGGTCGAGGTGGGGCTGTTGCTGACCGCCACGGAGACGAGGTGCCCGTGGCCGGCCAGGGCGGCCTGGGCCTCGGCGGCGGACAGCTCCACCGAGTACATGACGCCCTGCCCGGCGACGGTGCGCAGCAGCCGGCTGCGCCGGCAGATGACCGCGCCGGCGTCGGCGAGGCTGAGCGCGCCCGCCGCGCCCGCCGCCGCCACCTCGCCCATGCTGTGCCCGACCACGTGGTCGGGTTCGATGCCCCAGTCGCGCAGCACCGCGCACAGCGCGGTCTGCATCGCCCACAGGGTCGGCTGGACGGTGTCGATGGACGCCGGGGCATCGGTCTCCCCGGTCAGCCGGGCCAGCAGCGACCAGCCGACCTCGGCGCGGATCACCTCGTCGCAGCGGGTGAGCGTGTCGCGGAAGACCGACGAGCGGGCCAGCAGTTCCCGGCCCATGCCGTCCCACTGCGAGCCCTGTCCGGGGAAGACGAAGACGACCGTGGGCCGGTCGTCGTCCACCGGTGCGGACGCGGTGACGCCGAGCCGGGGGCGGGACTCACCGGCGGCGTACGCCAGCAGCCGCTCGACCAGGTCGTCGGGTGACGCGCCGACGGCGGTCAGCCGGTTCTCGTGGTGGTCGCGGCGGGTGGCCGCGCTGAAGCACACGTCGCGCAACGGCAGGTCCCGTCCGCCGCCGCCCGGCCCGAGGAACCGCGCGTAGTCGGTGGCGAGGGCGGTGAGCGCCTCCCGGTCGGGTGCGGAGAGCACCAGGAGCTGCGCGTCGTCCCCGTCGTCGCCGGCCCGGTCGGCGGGTGCGGGTGCGGTGTACTCGCCGAGCACCACGTGGGCGTTGGTTCCGGAGATGCCGAACGAGCTGACCCCGACCAGGCCCGGCCGGCCGGTCTGCGGCCAGGGGGTGCGCTCCCGTACCAGTCGTAGCCGCAGCCCCGCCCAGTCGACCGCGCCGGTCAGCTCGGCGGCGTGCAGGCTCGGCGGGATCTCCCGGTGCTGGAGCGCGAGCACCGCCTTGACGACCCCGGCCAGCCCGGCGGCCGCCTCGGTGTGGCCGATGTTCGTCTTGACCGAGCCGACCAGGCAGTGCCCGTCCCGTCCCGCGCCGGCCACCGCGCCGAGGGCACCCAGCTCCACCGGGTCACCGGCCGGGGTCCCGGTGCCGTGCGCCTCGACGTAGTCCACCAGCGCGGCGGACACGCCCGCGTCGGCGTACGCCGCGCGCAGCGTCTCCTCCTGGCCGGCCTGGGAGGGCGTGAGCAGGTAGCCGCCGGACTGGCCGTCGTTGCCGACCGCCGACCCCCAGATCACCGCGTGGACGGCGTCGCCGTCGGCCTCGGCGCGGTCCAGTGGTTTGAGCACCAGCACCGCCACCCCCTCGCTGCGGACGAACCCGTCGCCGTGGGCGCTGCCGAACTTGCACCGGCCGTCGGCGGCGAGCATCCGGGCCGCCGAGAACGGGATGGTCTCCTCGGGGGCGAGGACCAGGTTCACCCCGCCGGCCAGGGCCAGTTGGGTCTCCCCGTTGCGCACGCTCTGGTAGGCCAGGTGCAGCGCCGCCAGGCTGGAGGAGCAGGCGCAGTCCACCGCCATGCTGGGGCCGCGCAGGTCGAAGGCGAAGGACACCCGGCCGGCCAGGAAGCTGCGCGCGCCGCCGGTCGCCGCGTGCAGGTCCAGCACCGACGCGTCGTTCAGCAGGTTCCCGTACGCCGACGACATGCCGCCGACGTAGACGCCGGTGCGGGTGGTGGACAGCCGGTCGCGGGTCAGACCCGCGTCGGCCAGCGCCTCGGCCGCGGTCTCCAGCAGCAGCCGCTGCTGGGGGTCCATCCGTTCCGCCTCCCGGGGCGCCACCCCGAAGTAGCCGGCGTCGAACTGGTCGATCTGGTCGAGGAAGCCGCCCCGGCGGCTGACGATCCGGTTCGGGGTGCCCGGTCGCGGGTCGTGGTAGGCGTCGATGTCGTACCGGCTGGCCGGCACGTCGGTGATCGCGTCTGCGCCGTCGCTGAGCAGACGCCAGAACTGCGCCAACCCGTCGGCGCCGGGGAACCGGCAGCCGATGCCCACCACGGCGACCGGTGTCCCGCCCGGTGTCCCGGCCCGCGTGCGCGCCGACTCGTCCCGTCCGGTCATCCGCCCCGCCTCTCTCGGCGTCCGTGTGCTGACTGCGACCCGAGTCTTCCGGCCACCGCTCGGAAACGACTTGAGAAACCACGGACGCCGGTGGGCAGACCCGCTCGTCTTCCGGTCGGGGCCGCCGGCACGGGGCCCCGCCCGGCCGTGGCCGGCGGTGGCCTCGTCCTTGAGAACGGCTCGACGACGGGCCGGGGACGGGTGCCGGCTGTCGACAACGACGGCCGTGGATCGATAGTTTGACAGCCGGTCCGTCCCGGCCCACAGGTCGGGCACCAGGGCGCATCCGGTGCGGTCCAACGGCACGAACCACCAGCACGATTGGACGCCGACCATGCGGGTCATCACCATCGCCACCGACCTCGACCACCCCTTCCTGCGGCGGCTGCTGGAGCCGTCCTGCGCGGCGGTGGGGCTCGAACTGGTCGTCCTGGAAGGACGGCAGAAGGGGTTCCGGCCCCGGGACAAGCGGGCGCTGCTGACCGACTACCTCGCCCGGCACGTGGCACCAGACGAGCTGGTGCTGTTCACCGACGCGTACGACACGCTCCTGCTGCGCGGGGAGCAGTACATCCGCACGGCGTACGCGGGTTTCCCGCAACGGGTGGTGTTCAGCGCCGAGCCGAACAGCTGGCCGATGGGCCCCGTCGGTCTCGCGTTGCACGAGGACCCGCCCGTCGGCCCGTACCCGTATCTCAACAGCGGCGGTTTCCTCGGGCCCGCCGGTGACCTCCTGGCCCTGTGCGCGGCGTATCCGGACCCCCCGAGCGGGCGTTTCCCGCTGCTGAACCGGCTGCGGGCGCACCAGGTCGACACGGACCGGCTGCACGGCACGAGCGACCAGTACTACTGGACCCTCGTGCAGCTCCTCGAACCGGACACCGTCGGGCTCGACCACGGGGCCGTCCTGTTCGAGAACTTCGCGCCCAGGGTCAGCAACTTCTGCGAGCTGAACCGCTGGACCGACGACTTCCGCACCCACGGCAGGCAGTCGGCCAGCTACCGGCGGGAACGCTCCCGGCTCCTGTCGCGGCTGCGCACGCCCAGCGGGGCGGCCCAGGTGCACTTCGCCTCCGCCCTGGCCAAGACGGTGGTCCTCGACCTGCTCGACGAGGATCTGCTGCCCTCCTGGCTGGTGGGGATGGTGGCACGGTGACCGCGCGACCGGAGTACGAGCAGCGCCACCGTCCGTCGCTGCAACGCAACGAACTCCAGCGCAACGACCTGCTGGCCATGCAGGCGCTGGCTCCGCTGTCACTGACGTACCTGCCGTGGAGCGCGAGCGCCATGCGCCCGAGCGGGGTCGTCGCGGTGCTCAACGAGATCATGGTGAACCGGCGGCGGTGCGTCGTCGAACTGGGCGGCGGGGTCTCCACCTTCTATCTCGGCCGGCTGCTGCGGCAGCGCGGCGGGCACCTGTGGACGGTGGAGCACGACGGGCGCTGGGCGGAACTGCTCGGTCAGGAGCTGGCCGACGAGGGCCTGGCCGACGTGGTGACCGTGGTGCACGCCCCGCTGACGTCGGTGCCGGCGTCGTGGCCGGGCGAGGAGTCGACCTGGTACGCGCCGGAGCGGCTGCGGGAGATGACCGCGGGCCGCCCCGTCGACCTGCTGCTCGTCGACGGGCCGCCCGCCCACCAGAGCGGGTACGCGCACGCCAGGTATCCCGCCGGTCCCTTCTTCGCGCCGCTGCTCGCCGAGGATTTCGCCGTCGTGCTCGACGACATCGACCGGCAGGGTGAGCAGGACATCATGCAATGCTGGGAGGAGGAGCTGGGGGTGACGTTCGAGCACCGCCCGACCAACGGCCGGATCGGCATCGGCCGCCCCGGTCCCGCGTTCACGGTGTGAGCGGGGCCTGCCGCTGCGCGACGGCGGGCGCGAGCGTCGACGCGCACCACTGCCGGAAGGTGGTCCCGCCGTCCCCGCCGGGCGCGGGCGGGTAGACGCCGGCGGCCTGCGCGCGGGCCATCTCGACCATGGCGTCGACGACCGCCGGGCTGGCTCCGGCCGCCGTGTACCGGGCACGGTGGTCCTCGAACGTGGCCCGGTGGTAGGTGACCGGGCGGCCGAGCGTCTCGGAGATGATCTGTGCCAGCTCGCGGGGAGTGTGGTCGACGGGCTGCCGGACGGGGACGCCGGCCCGGCCGGTCCAGGTGCGGTCGGTGAGCAGTGCCGTGGCCGCGGCGGCGATGTCGGCGGTGGCGACGGCGGGCAGCGGCGCGTCGGGGTCGGCGGGGAGCACGAACCTGCCCTCGTCGCGGATCAGATCGACCTGGCGCAGCAGGTTCTCCATGAAGAACGGTGGCTGAAGGGAGCGGTAGGCGGCCCCGCTGTCCTCCAGCGCCGAGTCCATCGCCCAGGCCGCCGCGAGCAGCCCCGACGGGCCGGTGAAGCCGCGGCCGAGTGAGGAGACCGCGACGACCCGGGATACGCCGTGGGCCCGGACGGCGGCCGCGATCGGGCGGGCGAAGCGGAGGTAGTGCTCGGTCACGTCCGGGGCGGTGTAGTCGGGCGGCACGAGCACGAACAGCGCCCCGGCGTCGGCCAGCGCGGTGTCGAGCACGGCGGGGTCGGCGTGGGAGCCGGCGACCACCTCGGCGTCGGTGCGCAGGTGCTCGGGCAGGCGGGCGGGGTCGCGGGCGACGAGGCGCAGCGGCGCGCCGGTGGCGTGCAGACGGGCGGCTACGGCGGCACCGATGGTGCCCGTGGGGGTCGTGACGACGATCATGACGCCCATCGTCACGCGGTGGGCGTCATGGTGAGAAGGACCGGTTCGGGCGCGATCATTACCCTGGGGGCATGAATCACGTGGAGTCGAGGGCGCTGCGCTACTTCGTGGCCGTCGCCGAGGAACTCAACTTCACCCGGGCGGCCCGCCGGCTCGGCATCGCCGCACCGGCGCTGTCCAGGGCGGTCGCCGGCCTGGAGACGGACCTCGGCGTACGGCTGTTCGCGCGCACCACCCGCAGCGTCCGCCTCACCGAGGTGGGCGCGCTGCTCCTGGCCGACGCGCGGGCGGCGCTCGTCGCGCTCGACGCCGCCACCCTGCGGGCCCGCCGGGCGGCCGGGGTGACTGACGGCAGGCTGGTGCTCGCGGTGAAGGCCGACGTCGAGGCGGGGCTGCTGGAGGACGTGCTCGCGGCGTACGCCACCGAGCCGGCGGCGGTGCCGGTCGAGGTCGTGTTCACCGGCTGGCGGGAACAGCCCCGGCTGCTGCGTGCGGGCGAGGCCGACGTGGCGATCGTCGTCGAGCCGTTCGACACCGACGGGCTGGACGTCGAGCCGCTGCTGCGGGAGCCGCAACTGCTGGCGCTGCCGGCCGGTCACCCGCTCGCCGGGTCACCCCGGCTGCGGCTGGCCGACGTCGAGGCGGGCCACCGGCCGGCGGTCCCCGGCGCGCACGTCTACGTACGGCACGGGGAGCAGCGGCCGCCGTTCGGGGACATGGTGCAGATGCTGCGGCAGATCGAACTCGGACGGATGGTCGCGCTGTTGCCCGCCTCGGTGGCCGCGCGCAACGCCCGGCCGCAGTTGACCTGGCGGCCGGTCGAGGACGCGCCGGAGGCGGCCTTCGCGGTGGCCTGGCCGCAGCATTCGCATTCGCTGGCGGTGGCGGCGTTCGTCCGGATCGCCACCGCCGTCGCCGCTGACCGCCCGGCCGACGCCTGTACGCTGCGGGCGACCGGGGCGACCGACTCCGGACAGGTGCGGGTCGTCCCCTGACCGGCCGACCAGAGCCGTCAGGCCGGGCAACAGGCAACCGGGGCTCTCAGCCCGCGATCGAGGCCCGGAAGTACCAGCCGTTGTACTGGCTGTCGGGCAGGGTGCGGTAGACGCAACTGTTGGCGACCTCGCCCCAGTAGCTGGCGTCGATGCGCCACTGCTCGCACTCCTCGTACGTGGCGAAGGCCCCGTTCCAGTCCCACGGCACGGCGGCGGCCGGGGCCGGCTGGACGGTGAAACTGACGGCGGCAGCCGCGGTGGCGACCACCGCGAGTCGGGTGAACCGGCGGCGCATCGGCTGGGGCATGGGGGTCCTTCCGCAGGGGTGACGGGACTGCGACCGATCGTAGATCCACAGTGGCCGATCGCTGATCCACCGTTCGGCCAACCCCCGGGAGGGCGGCGCGGGGCGGCCGGGCCGTACGGGAGGTGTCAGTCGTGGACGCCGACGTGGAAGTTGAAGACCGCACCGTTGCGCTTGAGGGTGAGGTTCCACTTCCCACCGTCCTTCAGCACCACCGGGTTGGAGGTCGGATACCGCTGGAGGAACCAGTCCTCCAACCGCTGCGCCTCCGTGGCGGCGAGCACCCCGACCTCCCCGATCGCCGCCGCGTGGTGCGGTTCCTGGTTGCAGCCGGCGTTGAACCGGTAGCTGCTGTCGCGGTTCCACCGGCCGCTGCCGAGCATCGTGACCGTCACCGGGCCGGAGTGCTGGAACGCCAACTGCGGGACCGCGGGATCGGCGACGACCACGCCGGGTGGCGTCTCCAGGGACGGGAACGGCACCGCCACCGTCTCGATGACGGCCTGCGATGCCCAGTTGAAGTCGACCTCGAACGGCATGCCCATCCTCCTGACCGGGGTGTCCCGTCCGCCGGCCTGTCGCGACGGCACGTCGACGTGACCCATCATGGGCGGGACCCCTCGTCACATGGCGGCTACTGTCCGTGCCCGGACACTGCCGACCAACCGACAGCGTCCGGCACGGACCCGGCCCGGCGGGCGGTGGCGACGCCGACCGTCGGTGGCGGACCGGTCGTCGCGCCGCCGGCCGTCGTCAGCAGGCGGCGCGCTGGCCGGAGTAGTGGACGCCGATCCGGCCGACCACGGTCAGGTCGGTCAGGGCGGTGTCGGCGGCACGGTTGACGTAGCAGGAGTACCGGTGCTGGTTGATCACCTCAAGGTGGATGTGCGCGCCGCTGTCCCCGTTGACCTGGTAGCAGCTGGAGTACCGGAACCGGCCGGTCTCGCCGAGCTTGGTCCACGGGCCGACCGAGGCGCCGACGACCACACCGCCGGGCTTGTTGTTCACGTGCATCACGTCCGCCCGGCCGACGACCCCGCCGGTCGTGGTGTCCCGGGCCTCCAGCCCGATCCGGTAGCCGCCGTCGGCGAGGTTGCCGGTCGCGCAGCCCGGCCGGACGGTGACCACGGTGACCGCGACCGGGTGCCCGGCCGCGGTCTTGGTGCCGAACGGGGAGACCACGGTGGCCCCCGGGTTGCGGTAGATGTCGACCGCCCAGTCGTTGGTGTAGCCCCAGTTGCCGAACACGATGTGGTGGTTGGCCGGCCCGGACCCGCCGAACCTGTTCCAGGTGGACGAGTCCTGGATCGGCGGGTAGACCCCGATCGCGTCGGCGGTGTCGTGCGCGGCGGCCGGGGTCGCCGGTACGGCGACGGCTCCCAGCACGAGCGCGAGTGCGCCGAACGTACGGGCGATGCGGAACCTCATCGTGCCTCCGAAGGGTGTGCGGAGCGGAACGAAACCACCTCGCCGATCGACGAGAGTGGATGAGGATACCGCCTGTGGCGGGACGTCGACAGCCGCCGACGTCGCGACCGGGACGGGCCGCGCCGGTCGCCCGGCTCAGGGCATGAACGTCTCCCACAGGTGCGGGTGCCGGGTCAGGTGCAGCAGCCGTTCCAGCAGTCGTCGGTGGGCCGGGGTGTGCGTCGGGGCCCCCCACAGGGGCGCGCTTCCCATGCCGTCCGCCGCCGCGACCACGAGCGCCAGCACGTCGGCGGGCAGCCCGTCGGCGGCGAGGGCCGCCGCCAGCCGTTCCGCGTCGGCGCGGGCGAGTTCGGCGACCGCGGGCAGCGTCATGAGCTGGGTGACCAGCGCCATCGAGGCGCGTACGGCGGCGTCGTCGTCGGCGGGGGCGACCGACGCGCGTAGGTAGGCCCGGGTCAGCCGTCCCGGTGCGGTGTCCGTGGGGTCCAGCGCGGCGTCGATGCCGGCCTGGAAGGAGGCGAGCTGGTCGCGGGCCAGTTCCAGGATCAGGTCGTCCTTGCTGGCGAAGTGGTAGATCAGGCCGCCCTTGGACACGCCGGCGAAGCGGGCGATGTCGTCCAGCGAGGCGTGGATCCCCCGGGCGCGGACGACGTCCGCGGCGGCGTCCAGCAGGGCACGTCGGGTGTCCTGCGGCGACCGGCCGGCTGTGCGTCCCACGGCGACACCGTACCTACGGCCGCGTGGGACGCGGTGAGGGGATGAGCACCCAGGCCAGCACCGCCGCGCCGAGGGTCAGCGCCGCGGCGAGCGACGAGGTGACCTGCACGCCGGTGATGAACGCGTCCCGCGCCCCGGCGGCGGCCTGCGGCGGCAGCACCTGCAACGCCGAGCCCAGCGAGTCACGGACCCGGGCCGCGTCGGCGGCCGGCAGACCGGACGGAACGCTCACCGCGTGCCGGTAGACCAGTGACAGCAGGGAGCCCAGCACCGCGATGCCCAGCACCACGCCGAGTTCGTTGGCGGTCTCGGTGATCGCCGAGACGGAACCGGCCTTGCGCGGGGGTGCGGCCGAGATGATGGCGTCGCCGGTCAGGGTCATCGCCAGCCCGATGCCGAGGCCGATGGGCACGAGCGCCAACCCGAGCCACAGGTACGGCGCGTGCGCGGCGACCGCCACCCCGGCCAGCCCTGCGGCGGCCAGGCCCAGGCCGAGCGCGATGGCCCGGCCCCGGCCGAACCGGGCAACCACCGCGGCGATGATCACGACGACGACGATCGAGGCCAGGGTCGCGGGCAACTCGGCCAGGCCCGCCTGCAGCGGGCCGAACCCCCTGGCGAACTGGAGGTACTGCGAGAAGAAGAACAGCATGCCGACCAGCGCGAAGATGGCGATGACGTTGGCGACGACCGCCCCGAGGAACGCCGGGTTGCCGAACAGCTCGACGTCGAGCATGGGCTGTTCCAGCCGCCGCTGCCGCCGCACGAACAACACCCCGGCGGTCACGCCGACCAGCAGGCAGGACACCGTCACGCCGTCGACGCCAGCCCCGACCACGTGTTTGACGGCATACACCAGCGGCACGACCGCCGCCATGGACAGCACCGCGGAGAGCACGTCGAAGCGGCCCGGTCGCGGGTCGCGGGACTCCGGGAGCAGTAGCACGCCGGAGACCACCACCAGGACCATCACCGGCACGTTGATGAGGAACACCGAGCCCCACCAGAAGTGCTCCAGCAGGAACCCGCCCACCAGTGGCCCGACCGCCGACCCGGCGCCGAAGGCGGTGGACCAGATGGCGATGGCCCGGGTCCGTTCCCCGCTGTCGGTGAAGATGTTGCGGATCAGCGACAGGGTGGACGGCATCAGCGTCGCGCCGGCCACGCCGAGCAGCAGCCGGGCCCCGATCAGCGCCGGTGCGCTGGGGGCGAACGCGGCCAGCAGCGACGCCGCGCCGAACGCCACCGAACCGACCAGCAGGACCCGCTTGCGCCCGAACCGGTCGGCCAGGTTGCCCATCAGCACCAGCAGCCCCGCCAGGGTCAGCGAGTAGACGTCACCGATCCAGAGGACCTGTTCCGCGGTCGGCGTCAGGCTCGCGGTCAGCGCCGGAACCGCCAGCGAGAGCACCGTCCCGTCGACGGCGAGCAGCAGCACCGCCGCGGCCAGCACGGCCAGTGCCGCCCACCGGCGGCGGGTGGACAGCACCGGAGCGGAAACCGGGGTCGAGGACGTGATCACGCCGGAACTGTACCGACCAGCCGGTACAGTTCGTCAGGGTGACCTGCCGCACCCCCGGCTGCCGGCCCGTCGGAGCGCGGGCAACCCGGGCACGGGGACCGGTCGGGTGGCAGGGTGGGGCACATGGACAGGAAGCAGGTCGACGACTGGCTCGTCGGTTACGAGCAGGCCTGGCGCACGCCGGGTACGGACACCCTGGTCACGCTCTTCACCGAGGACGCGAGCTACCAGCAGGGGCCCTATCTGACCCCCGTGGTGGGCCTGCCGGCCATCGCCCGGATGTGGGAGGAACAGCGCGACGGCCCCGACGAGGTCTTTCGGATGACCAGCACGGTCGTCGCGGTCGACGGCGACACCGCCGTGTCCCGCCACGAGGTGCACTACGGCGACCCGGTCACGCAGGAGTACCGCGACCTGTGGGTGATGCGCTTCGCCGACGACGGCAGGTGCCGGTCGTTCGAGGAATGGCCGTTCTGGCCGGATCGGCAGCCGCCCGGGGTGCCGCAGTCGTGACGGGGAGCGCCGGGCCCGGGTCGGTCAGGCCCGCGACCGGAACGGGGCCAGGGTGGCCCGGATCGTGTCGGCGGCACCCCAGTCGTCGTCGAACTGGGCCAGCACCGCCAGGTGCTGCCGCAGCTGGATGATCGGCATCCGGTCCCGCCAGTCGGCGTCGAGGCCGGTCAGCTCGGCGTAGACGGCGAAGAACCGATCCGACTCCGGTGGGGCCGCCGTGGTCCACAGGTGCGCCAGGTCCACCTCGGCCCACAGGTACGACACCGCCGGGTCGATCAACGCCGCCCGCCCCGACCCGTCGGACAGTACGTTCTGCGACCACAGGTCGCCGTGCGTCAGGCAGGCCGGCCGGTCCGGCAGCAGCTCGGGCAGCCGGGCACACAGCCGTTGCACCGCGGCCCGGTCGGCGGCGTCGAGCGCGGCCCGGACCCTCGGCTCATCCAGCCAGCGCAGCAGGCGGTGCTCGGCGAAGAAGGTGAAGCCGTCGTCGGCCCAGGTGTTGACCTGCCGACGACGCCCCAACCAGTTGTCCCGGTGCCAGCCGAAGCGGGGGTGGACGGTGCTGGTGTGCAGATGCGCCAGCGCGTGCGCGAACCGCTCCCAGAACGCCCCGTCCGGCGGCCTCGGCGACAGCAGCGACAGCACCAGCAGTTCGTGGTTCGCCACGAGCACGTCGGGGGTGGCCAGCCCGCCCTGCTCCCGCAGGGCCGTCAGCCCCTCGGCCTCCGCGCCGAAGGCGTCGCCGCCGGGGGCTTCGGCGAAGGTCTTGACGAAGACCGGCGGCGCGTCCCTGCGGTGGGCGATCCCGGCGAGCGCGGCGAGGCCACCGTTCACCGGCTCGACGGTGACGACGTCACCGATCCCGGCCCGCAGCAACCGTTCGGCGAGCAGTTGCGTCGCCCCGGTCACCCGCCGGTGCCCTCCTCGGCACCGTCGTGCTGGTCGCCGTCCAGATAGACGTGCTGGTGGCCGTGGCCGGCGTCGACGTTGACCTGATCGAGTTGGGTGGCGGCGACGGACCAGCCGGCGGCGGCCTGCTCCGCCTGCCGTTTCGCCAGTGCCGTCAGCGCCGCCCGCTGCGCCGGTGGCCCGGTGACCGCGAGCAGGTACGACTCGACGGCCAGGGACGTCTGTTCCACCGCGCCGCGCAGGCCACCGCGCGCCACGTTGGTCGCCGTGCTGCCCGACGGCGGGTTGGCGAACGGCTCCGCCGCCCGCAGCAGGGTCTGCTGCCACTGGCGTGCCTGCTGCGGGTCGGCGGTCGGCTCGGCCCGCAGGGCGTCGAGCACGGGGGTGATCTCGTCGCGGAGGCGTCGGGCGGTGGCCGTCAGCTCGGTGATCTGCTGGGCGTCCCGCTTCGCCTCGGCCCGGCGCAGGTCGGCGATCGTCGACTCGGTGGCGTCCGGTCGACCTACCGCATAGCCGATGCCGCCACCGACGAGGGCGACGACGAGCCCGATCGCGGCGACGACGGCGAGCCGGGACAGCCGGCGGCGGGGCGGTGGCGACGCGGCCAGCAGATACGAGGGCCTACCGGTACGACGCGACACGTCATCTCCCTGCTCGACGGGGACTGGTCGCAGCATAGTGCCGTCCGGCGGGCGGCGGGTCGGCCGTTTGTCGACCCGCCGGGGTCACCACAGCGCCACCACGGCATCGGTGCCCCCGTGGTGGCGCAGCACGGTCTCCGGCGTCGGATCGTGGCGCAGCAGCGTGTCCCGGACGAGGTCGGTGCCGGCGGCAAGATCGTCGAAGACCGCGATGTCCACGCTGACGGCGTGGATGACGTAGCCGCCGGAGGCGTCCCGGCGCATGCTGCTGCCGGTCTGCTCGGCGTGGCCCAGTCCCCGGTCGCGCAGCGCCCGGTCGAGGTCGCGGGTCACCGTGGTGGCGTACCCGCGTGGATCGGGCCGTCCGCCGACCTCCAGGTGCAGGCTCAGCCGGTGGCGGCGGGCCGCGCGCAGCGCACTCGGGCCGAACCACCGGGCGACGAGGGAGCCCTGCGCCGCGCCGGTGACCGTTTCGAGGATCCAGCAGACCTCGGCGGGGTTCGCTGGTTCGGCGAGCCCGCGCAGGAGCACCGGATGCCCGACGCCGGCGGCGGCGAGCACCCGGCCGGTCTGCGCGGCCAGGCTCAGGTCGCGGCCGGCGACGGCCCGGGCCGGCAGGTCACCGAGGGCGTCCGGCGCCGACGCGGGCACGGCGTCGGTGACGGTACGCCCGGCGTCGGCGAGCAGGTCACGCCAGGCGTCGAACGGGAACTCCGACTCCGGTCCACGCAGGCTGTAGAGCGTGAAGTCGCCGCCCTGTTCCTCATCCTGCTCGACGGTCCAGTTGCCGGCGTCGTCGCGCTGCCAGGTGACGCCCCTGCCGCGCCCGTCGCACCGGTACAGCCAGGAACGGACCGTCGGCCAGTAGGCGGCGGCGTCGGGGCCGGTTCCGAAGGCGGCGGCCAGCAACGGGGTGACCGCGTCGAGGTCGTCGTGCTCGCCGAGCAGCACGAACCGGCTGGCCAGCGCCAGCAGCGGGCCGGGATGCGGCAGGTCCGGGTCCCGCAGGGCGACGGCCCGGGCGATCAGGTCCAGTTCGTCCCAGCGCAGGGCGTGCGGGAAGGGGTGCGCGTCGTCGTCCCAGCCGAGCTGCAGCGGCTCGGTCACACCGGGCGGGCACACCCCGAGGTTGACCATGCCGAGATCGATGTCGATCTCCAGGACGAGGGTGTGACCGTCGCCGACGTCGGCGGTCAGCGTCCACCCGGGATGGTCCTCCCAGCGCTCGTCGTCGTCATCACCGTCATCGCCGTCGCAACGGTCGTAGGCCGACCAGAACGACGGGTCTTTCAGCAGGTCACGCAGGTCCGCGGGGAGAGGCACGCCGGGCATCGTACCCAGCCACCCTGACGTTTCCCCGGGTCGGTTCGGCACACCGCCGGGTGCGGATCCACGACGGCGGGGAGGGGACAGGCACCCTCCGCGACCCGCTCACCGACGGTCGGGGTCGACCACCCGTACGCCGGGCCAGCGTGCCACCGGACGCTGGCGGGCGAGCCGACGTCGGGACACCTCGCGGTCGGCCCGGGTCGGGTTGTGCCGCCACACCCCGTCGAGCAGGTCGTCCAGGCCGTACGGCGCGCAGACGGCGATCGTGTCGTCGGCGCGCAGGCGTACCGCGACGGCGGTGGCGTACTCGGGCCAGGTGGCGACCGCCTCGGCGATCGTCCGCAGCGGGGCCACCGGGTCGCCGCCGAACGTCGCCGGGTACCAGGTGTGCACGGCGGCCTGGTTCTTCGCCTCCCACGGCGGCTGCGGCCAGGCCGTCACCAGTCGCGCGGTGGCCCGGTCGTCGTTGGCACGGGTTAGGTCCGTCGGGTCGAGGAAGACCACGTCGACGTCCCGTACCGACGACGGTTCGAAGCCGTCGCCGTAGCGGCGGCCCCAGACGAGGTCCCGCACCACCCCTGCCCCGATCCACGCGTCGGGTAGGCCGGTGTCTCGGACCACCCGCAGCGCCCGCATCAACCACCCGCTGCCGCGGAGCAGGTCCCGTAGTTCGTCCTCGCGCACCCGACCAGCCTAGGAGCAGCGCGTGGACGGGGACGGTGGGTGGTCAGGGCCGCACCGGGAGGAAATCGGCGTCGCCCCCGGTCAGGGGCAGCCCGGCGGTGGCGGCGATCCGCCGGACCGCCTCCTGAAGCGGGGTCGTCTCGGGCAGGACCATCTCGTCGTCGTATCCGAGCAGGTCACGCGGGGTATACCAGCCCCGCATGTCGTCGGCGGTGAACTCGGTGGCCTGCGGACGCGTCTCGTGTCGTCGCAGGGTCTCGGGCAGCGACACGTCGAGATAGACGAACACCGTCCTGCCCCGGTGGCCGTCGCGCAGCGCGGTGAGCATCCGCCGGTACCGGGCGGTGTGGAGGATTCCTTCGAGGATCACGTGGTAGCCGTGGTCGAGGGCCAGCCGGACCGTCTGCCCGATCAGGGTGGGCGCGAGCCCGCCCGGCCTGTCCCGTTCCCGTAACACGACCCGCCGCAGGTAGTCCTGCTCGACCAGGGCGCAGCCGCGACCGTGCCGCAGCCGCATCTGCCGGGCGATGCTGCTCTTGCCCGCCCCGGAGTTCCCCCGGACGGCGATCAGGATCGTCCGGTCGCTGCCGGTCGGGATCACCTCGTCCATCGCGGTGGTCCTCCCCGGGGGTCGGCCGGTCGGCCACCGGCGTCACGTCGACCGGTGGGCCCGCCGGGACTCTGCGACGATGCCCTGGCCGCGCGGGCGGGTGCGGCGGAAGGGGGGCGGCGCGGATGGTCGCGGACATCCTGGTCGGTGGCGCGGTCGCGGTTGCGGTCTCGTGGGTGGCGTTGCTGGTCGGTCTGCTGATCGTACGACCGCAGGGCCCGTTGCTGACCGAGGCGCTGCGGGTCCTGCCCGATCTGGTGCGGCTGCTGCGGCGGCTGGCCGGGGACAGGACCCTGCCGCGCGGCGTCCGGGTACGCCTGGGCCTGCTGCTGGCGTACCTGGTCGTCCCGGTCGACCTGATCCCGGACTTCGTCCCGGTCCTCGGGTACGCCGACGACGCGATCCTCGTCGTCGCGGTGCTGCGCTCGGTGGTCCGCAGGGCGGGTGTCGGGGCGCTACGCCGGCACTGGCCGGGTACGGAGGACGGTTTCGCCGCCCTGTGCCGACTGACGGGCGTACGCCATGCCGGCAGCGACCACGGCCCGGGCGACGCCGGCCCCGGATGACGGGCGCGGCCGTTCACCGGATGACGGGGCGTGGGGAATCGATTCCGGCACTCTCACCTGCGGAGACGATCGGGCGGAACCCCCGCTGACACCCGTCAATGTTGCAAGAGCGGCTCCAGACGTGTTGGAATGGCTCATATCGCCGCAGCACGGGGGCAACCGTGCTGAGCACGGCCACAGCACGGGAGCACCGCGGTACGGGTCGCACGCCATCCTGGCGGGCACCGGCACGTCACCGCGCCGGGCCATCGCCCTGACGACGGGCATTCCGCCGGGCAGGCATCCGCACCTGCCATGCGCACCCCTGGCACATGTCCCCGACGACGGCGCGTTCGACGCCCCGGGCCACGGACGGTCCGCCAGCATCAGAACCGGCGACGAGGTGAGAAGCGATGAGTTCCGCTGAGAGTTCCGCGTGGTACCGGCACCGCCTGGTGTGGATGGCGGTGATCCTGCTGGTGGTGTCGGTCGGCACGGTCGTGCTGGCCAACCGGGGCGGCACGAGTGGGCAGCCGGCGGACCTGCCGGCGCAGATCACGGCCCGGATGCGTACCACGCTGGAGCGGGCGGACCCGGCCCAGCACCAGCATGCCGGGCACGACGCCCAGCAGGGTGCCGGCGCGGAGAAGCCGCCGGTGATCTGCGGGGTCCGCGTCTACGGCTACGAGCCGGCCGGGGCCGCCACGTTCGCCGACGTCAAGACGGTGTACGGCTTCCACCTGTGCGGGATCGCCGAGCAGAAGCGCCCCTGGGACGTGGCGGTCAAGCTGGCCGGCCCGCTGATCATGGACATGTCCACCGATCCCCCGGGCATCCGGGTCGTCGAGGCGACCGCGGAGGTCAGGTTCGTCGACCGGCTGCGGGAGATGTTCCCGCCCGCGTACGCCACGATGGCGCAGCAGGAGTCGCTCGGCGCGACCGAGATGGCCGACCTGCGTCGCCGCTACGACGCCGCCGCCAAGCTGTGACGCCCCCGGCGGCCTAGCGGTCGTCTCCGGCCACCGGACCGGCACCCGATCTGCGGTGATGCCGTGTCCCCGGTCCGTCGTGCCCGTCGACCGATCCGATGATCCCGGACAGCTCGACCAGATCCGACAGCTCGATCCAATCCGACTAAATATCGATCAACATTGATATTTGTAGCTATTGGTGCCACAGTGGATTCGGGAGCATTCGCCTCCCGATGTCTCGTACCGACGAATGGAGGATGAACAGTGCGTTCACACCAGTCCGACCAATCCGGCGGACGTCCCCGGTCCACCGTCCGCCGGTCCCTCCAGGCGCTCGTCCTGATGTTCGCCATGGTGGTCGGTACGCTGCCCATGACCAGCCCCGCCCAGGCGCACGGGACGATCATCAACCCGGCGACCCGGGCGTACCAGTGCTGGCAGACCTGGGGCAGCCAGCACACCAACCCGGCCATGCAGCAGCAGGACCCGATGTGCTGGCAGGCCTGGCAGGCCAACCCGGACACCATGTGGAACTGGATGAGCGCGTTGCGCGACGGCCTGGCCGGCCAGTACCAGCCCAGCACCCCGGACGGGCAGCTGTGCAGCAACGCCCTGTCCCGGAACAACTCGCTGAACAAGGCCGGGGCGTGGAAGGCGACCACCGTCAGCCGCAACCTCACGGTCCAGATGTACGACCAGGCCAGCCACGGTGCGGACTTCTTCCGGGTCTACGTCACCAAGCAGGGGTTCAACCCGGCCACCCAGACGGTCGGGTGGGGCAACCTCGACCTGATCACCACGACCGGGCGGTACGCGCCGGCACAGAACATCTCGTTCAACGTCTCGATCCCGTCGTCGCGTTCCGGGAGCCACGTCCTGTTCTTCATCTGGAAGGCGTCGCACGCGGACCAGACCTACATGTGGTGCAGCGACATCAAGATCGCCTGATCGACGACGCGCCACTCATCCGGCCCAGGGCTGCCCGCCCTGGGCCGGGTCCGCTTCCGGGCCGGCCGGGCCCAGCGCGGCCCGCAGGCCCCGCCGCCCCCGGCTCAGCCGGGTCGGGGCGCGTCCCGGCGGCGTTCGTAGTCGGCGACCGTCGGGACGACGGGAAGCACGAACAGCCCGACGAGGTACGCCACGGCGAGCAGCCCACCGGTGACCAGGGTCAACAGCAGCACGACGGTACGCACCCAGTCGACATGGAATCCGCCGTACGCCGCGAGGCCGAGACAGACGCCGCCGAACCACCCGCCTTCGCTGATCCGGCACCAGAACCGGCCGCGTACCGCTCCCCCGACCTCGGCCGGCACGGGGTGCGCCGGCCGCACCGGCCCGATTTCGGCCAGGATCGCGGTCATCCGGGCACCGGTCACCGGGTCGCCGTCCGGATCCAGCCGGTCGCCGACGGCGGCCTCCAGGTCACGCACGATCTCGTCGGCGTCCGGGTCGCCGCGCAGCGCACGTCGGGCGTCGTCGAGATACCCGCGCAGGGCGGCGTACGCCTCGCGGGTGGCGGGATAGGCCGCGGCGTGCCCGGTGAGGCGGATGGCGGTGGGCTCGTCCATGGTCATCGTCCAACCGAATCGATCATGCGGGTCAGGTCGTTCCAGTGCTCCCGGAACGCGGCGAGCCGCTGCCTGCCGGCGTCGGTGAGCAGGACGTACTTGCGGGGCGGCCCGGACGGCGACTCCCGCCACTCGTGGTGCACCAGCCCGTCCCGCCGGAGCTTGCTCAGCAGCGGATACAGCGTGCCCTCCTGAGCGGGGAAGTTCACCTCCCGCAACGCGGCGAGGATCTCCGCCGCGTAGCGCTGCCGGGACTCGACGGCGGCGAGCACGAGCGGTTCGAGCAGGCCGCGCCGCAACGCGACGAGCATCGGGTCGACCTGCATGCCGCTACCTTGCCACAGCAAGGTACCTGTTGCAATGTTGGTTGTTCGGGCAGGGCCCGTCCCACCCCGGGAGATCCGACCGGGCTGACCTCGGAGCTGTTGTTACGGTTTCCGCATGCTGCCCGACCGCCGCCCCACGGTTTCCCCGTGACCGCGCCGCCGGTGCTGCGGGTGACGGACGCGGCCGTCGTCCGCGACGGCAGGCCGATCCTGGCCGAGGTCTCACTGACGGTACGGGCCGGCGAGCACTGGGCGCTGCTCGGTGCGAACGGGGCGGGCAAGAGCACCCTGCTCAGCCTGCTCGGGGCGATCACCCACCCCACCCGGGGCACCGTCGAGGTGCTGGGTCACCGGCTCGGCCGGGTCGACCTGCGGGAGCTGCGTTCCTCCGTCGGCCACGTCAACCCACGGCACGACCCGGGTGCGCCACTCACCGTGCACGACGTCGTGCTCACCGGGCTGACCAACACCAACGACCGGGTTCCCCGGTGGGCGCCGACACCGGAGCAGAACGCCGAGGCCGACCGGCTGATCGGCCTGCTCGGCCTCGGTGAGCGGCACGGGGCCCGGTGGCCCACCCTCTCGCAGGGGGAACGGGGCCGCACGCTCATCGCCCGCGCGTTGATGCCCAGGCCCCGCCTGCTGCTGCTCGACGAACCCGCCACCGGCCTCGACGTCGCCGGCCGGGAACAGCTCATCGAGCGGCTCGACGCACTCCAGCAGACCTACCCGCAGCTCGCGTCCGTCCTGGTCACCCACCACCTGGAGGAGCTTCCTCCCGGGACGACCCACGTCATGCTGCTGCGCGACGGACGCCCGCTGGCGTCCGGCCCCGCCGACGAGGTCCTCACCGGCGACCAGGTCAGCAAGTGCTTCGACCATCCGATCCGCCTCACCCGCACCGACGGGCGGTGGAGCGTGCGGGCGAACCGTCCGACCGTGCGTCCGGATGGTCCGCCGGGTCGGTGAAGGTCAGGCGCGGCCGGCCGTGACGTGGTGGCGGCCGATCGGCAGCATCAGCGGCCGACCGGAGACCGGATCGACGATGACCCGGCTGTCCAGGCCGAAGACCGCCCGTACGCACTCCTCGGTCAGCACCTCGGCGGGCGGCCCCGCCGCGTGCAGGCCACCGTCGGCCAACGCGACGAGGTGGCCCGCGTAGCGGGCCGCCATGTTCAGGTCGTGCAGCACCATCACGATGGTGGTGCCGCGCGTCGCGTTGAGGTCGGTGAGCAGGTCCAGCACCTCGACCTGGTGACTGACGTCGAGGAAGGTGGTCGGCTCGTCGAGCAGCAGCAACTCGGTCTGCTGGGCGAGCGCCATCGCGATCCACACCCGCTGGCGTTGGCCGCCGGAGAGTTCGTCGACCGACCGGTCGGCCAGGTCGGCGGTGTGGGTGGCGTCGAGGGCGGCGGCCACCGCGCGGTCGTCGTCCCCGCTCCAGCGGGACAGCAGCCGCTGGTGCGGGTTGCGGCCCCGGCCCACCAGGTCGGCCACGGTGATGCCCTCCGGCGCGATCGGCGACTGGGGCAGCAGGCCGAGGGTGCGGGCCAGTTCCTTGGCCGGCATCCGGTGCACCTGCCGGCCGTCCAGCATGACGTGACCGGTGCGCGGGGCGAGCAGTCGCGACATCGACCGCAGCAGCGTCGACTTCCCGCACGCGTTGGCGCCGACGATCGCGGTGATCCGGCCGGGCGGGACGAGCAGGTCGAGTGATTCGATGACGACCCGGTCGCCATAGCCGACGGTCAGTTTCTCGGTCGTCAGGGCGTGGTCGGTGGTCACAGCGAGCCTCCGGCGCGGTTCGTGCGGACGAGCAGGTAGATGAGGTACGGGGCACCGAGCACCCCGGTGATCACCCCCACCGGGAAGCGGATGTCGAAGGCGAACTGGCCGATGAAGTCGGCGACCAGCACCAGCAGCGCGCCGACGAGGGCGGACGGCACCAACGGCGAGCCGCCGGCCCCGACCAGCCGGGCGGCGATCGGCCCGGCCAGGAAGGCCACGAACGCGATCGGCCCGGTGGCCGAGGTGGCGAACGCGATCAGGCCGACGGCCGCGACGATCGAGACCAGCCGGGTACGTTCCAGCCGGGTGCCGAGCGCCGCGGCGGTGTCGTCACCGAGTTGCAGCATGGTGAGGTTCCGGGCCTGGCTCAGCAGCACCGGGCCGAACAGGGCCAGCGCGGCCAGCACCGGAACGACCTCGTCCCAGGTGGAGCCGTTGAGGCTGCCGTTGAGCCAGCGGGTCGCCGCCTGCAGGTCCCACTGGCCGGCCTGGTTGAGGATGTAGGCGGTGGCGCTGTTGAGCATGGCGGCGATGCCGATGCCGATCAGCACGAGCCGGGTGCCGGCCACCCCGTCGGTGAACGACAGCAGGTAGATGAGTACGGCGACGCCGAGCGCGGCGACGATGGCGAAGACCGAGACGCCGGTCTCGCCGAGGCCGAGCACGATGATGCCGAAGGCCGCCGCGGCGCTCGCCGCCGAGCTGATGCCGATGATGTCGGGGCTGGCCAGCGGGTTGCGCAAAATGGTCTGGAAGGTGACGCCACCCATGCCGAAGCAGAGCCCGGTCGCCAGGGCCAGGACCGTGCGGGGCAGCCGGAGTTCACCGACGGTGAACGAGGCACCCGGCACGGTGTCGCCGAGGATCACCCGCAGCACGTCGCCGGCCGGGTAGAAGGTGCGTCCGACCATCAGCGAAACGACGACCATGGCGGCCACCGCCACGGCGAGGGCGGCGAGCACCGCGCGGCGTCGTCGGTTGCGCCGGACCCGGCCGTGGGTGACGGCCTGCAGGGTCGTGGTGCTCACAGTTCGCGTACCTTCTGCCGGCGGACGATGTAGATGAAGAAGGGGGCGCCGATCAGGGCGGTGATGATGCCGGCCTCGATCTCGTCGGGGCGGTTCACCACCCGTCCGGTGACGTCCGCGACGGTCAGCAGCGCCGCGCCGACCAGGGTCACGAACGGCAGCAGCCAGCGGTGGTCGAGCCCGACCAGCAGCCGGCACAGGTGCGGGACGATCAGGCCGACGAAGGCGATCGGCCCGGCGACGGCGGTGGCCGCGCCGCAGAGCACCACCGCGCCGGCGGCGGCGATCCCGCGCACCAGGGCGACGCGTTCGCCCAGACCGGCGGCGAGGTCGTCGCCGAGCGCGAGGGAGTTCAGGGCCCTGGCGCACAGCAGGCAGACGGCCAGCCCGGCGAGCAGGAACGGCAGGACCTGGCCGATGCTGTCCCAGCTGGCCCCGCCGACGCCGCCGACCTGCCAGGACTGGAAGTTCTCGGCGATGTCGCCACGGGGCAGCACGACTGCGGCCACCAGCGACGCGAGGGCGGCGGAGGTGGCCGCCCCGGCCAGGGCGATCTTGAGCGGGGTGGCGCCGCCGCGGCCGAGCGAGCCGACCGCGTAGACGAACAACGCGGACACCGCCGCACCGGCGATGGCGACCCAGATGTACGCGGTGGCGGTGTACAGGCCGACGGTGGCCATGCCGACGGCGATGGCCAGCATCGCGCCCATGTTCACCCCGAGGATGCCCGGGTCGGCGAGCGGATTGCGGGTGACGCCCTGCATCACCGCGCCGGACAGGGCCAGCGCCGCACCGACGAGGGCGGCGAGCGCCGTACGGGGCAGTCGCTTGACCACGGCTGCCTGGTCGAGGGTGTCCTGGGTGCCGCCGAGCGCGGCGGTGATGTCGGCCCAGCCGACGATCCGGGAGCCGAAGGCCACCGACGCGAGCAGGGTGAGGACCAGTGCGCCGAGGACCACCAGGAGCCAGGTCAGGCGGGTCCGGGCCGGACGTCGCCGCAGGGAGACGTCCGGCCCGGATGTCGTCGGACCGGTCATCAGAGCTTGTCGGCGGCTTTGCCGAGCAGGTCGACGTAGTCCTTGAGGACGTACGAGACGCCGAGCGGGGTCGGGTTGGCGGCGGTGGCGACGGGGGTGCTGCCGGGCAGCGAGACGAAGGAGCCGCGCTTGATCGCGGGGATCTTGGACAGCAGCGGGTCCTTCTGGAGGGTGGCCAGGGTGGTGCCGTCGGCGTCACCGTAGGTCACGATGATGTCCACGTCGCTGAGGTTCTGCACCTGCTCGGCGCTCTGGGTGAGGCTGAACTCCTTGGTGGTCGCGGAGGCCTTCGCGATGCTCTCCGGGTGGGTCATGCCGAGGTCGGTGAAGAACTGGGCCCGGGTGTCGTTCGTGGTGTAGAAGCTGATCTTGCTGAGGTCCGTCGGGTCGAGGTGGGTCAGGAACATCGCCGAGCGGCCGGCCAGCTTCGGGTAGCGGGCGGCCTCGTCCTTCATCTGCTGCTCGATCTTCGCGATCAGCGCGTCGCCCTCGGCGGCCAGGCCGAGGGCCCTGCTCTCCAGCGTGATGCTGTCGCGCCACGACGTCGCCCAGGGCGCCTGCGGGTACGCCACCACCGGCGCGATCTTGCTCAGGGTGTCGTAGTCCTGCTTGGTCAGGCCGGAGTACGCGGCCAGGATCACGTCCGGCCTGGTGTTCGCCACCGCCTCGAAGTCGATGCCGTCGGTCTCGTCGAACAGCACCGGGGTCGACGCGCCGAGTTCCTTGAGCCGCGCGGCGTCCCAGGGCAGCAGTCCGTCGCCGTCCTCGTCGCCGAAGTTGGCCTTGGCGTAGCCGACCGGGACGACACCGAGGGCGAGGGGCACCTCGTGGTTGGCCCAGTTGACGGTGGCGACCCGCTCGGGCTTCTTCGCGATCGTGGTGGTGCCCAGCGCGTGGGTGACGGTCAGCGGGAAGGTCGCCGCCGCGGCGCCGGACGCGGCGGGCGTCTCCCCGACGTCGGAGGACCCGCCGCAGGCGGCGAGGGCGAGCGCGGTGGTGGCCGCGACGATTCCGGCGAGCAACCGGGAGGGGCGCATGCGGAGTACTCCAACTCACATAGTAAGGACAGGCTTACCTAAAACTTGATCGGTAAAGTACTCCACGTTCCTGAGCCGTTGACCAGGGGGTTCTACGTAGTGAGCAAGGTCAGTACCGGTGCCGCGGTCCTGCGCCGGGCGGTCGCCCGCAACGGGTGGCACCTCTGGACCGGCACGGCACTGGCCGGCGTCTACCAGCTCTGCGCGGCCCTGGTGCCGATCCTCATCGGCGTCATCGTCGACCGGGGCGTCGCCACCGGAGAGGCGACCGCGCTGCTCGTCTGGATCGCCGTCCTGGCGGCGGTCTATCTCGTCCTGGCGGTGACCTACCGCTTCGGCGCACGACGCCTGCAACGGGCCATCGCCGCGGAGGGTCACCAGCTGCGGGTCGAGCTCGCGGCGCGGATCCTGGACCCACGGGTGCTGCGGACCGAACGGCACACCGGCGACCTGCTCGCGGTCACCACCACCGACGCCGAGTACACCTCCTACCTGCTCGACCACATCCCCCGGATCACCAGCGCGCTGGTGGCGGTCACGCTCAGCGCGGTCGCGCTGCTGCTGATCTCGACGCCGCTCGGGCTGACCGTGCTGATCGCCGTCCCGGCCGTGCTGGCGATCCTCACCCGCACCGCCCCGCTGATCGCCAGACGCGTCAAGGACCAGCAGGACCAGGCCGGCCGGGCCACCGCGCTCGCCACGGACCTGGTCACCGGGCTGCGCCCGCTACACGGCATCGGCGCGCAGGACGCCGGGGCGCGGCGGTACCGCCTGGTGAGCCGGCACAGCCTGGCGGCCACGCTGCGCGCCTCCCGGACCCAGAACGCCTACCTGGGCGCGTCCACCATGCTGAGCAGCCTGCTGACCGGGGGCGTCGCGCTGATGGCGGGCTGGTTCGCACTGACCGGCCGGATCACCGTCGGCCAGTTCATCACGGTGATCGGCTCCGCACAGTTCCTCGTCGAACCGTTCGGCGTGCTCGCGGTCGTGCCCAGCTGGACGGCCGCCGCCCGCGCGGCGGCGGACCGGGTCGCCGCCGTCCTACGGGCCGACGTGGTCCTGCCGCCGGGCACCGCCGCGCCGGCGGCCACCGGGTGCGAACTACGCCTGACCGACGTGACGTACGGCCCGCTCGCCGGCCTGCACCTGCACGTCCGCCCCGGGGAGTTCGTCGGCGTGGTCGCGCCCCGGCCGGCGGACGCCGAGGCCCTGGCGCGGCTGCTGGCGGTGCCCGCCGGACACACGGGTGACGTCCTGCTCGGCGGCGAACGGCTGGAGACCGTGGACCGGGGCCGGGCGCGCCACCTGCTGCACAGCGAGCCGCACCGCACCGACCTGTTCACCGGCACCCTCGCCACGAACATCGCCCTGCGCGACGACGCCGGGCAGCACGACGACGACGCCGGACGGCTCGACCAGGCCCTACGCGCCGCTGCCGCCGACGAGGTGGCACACCTGCACCCGGAGGGTCTGCACATGCCGGTCACCGAACGCGGCGCGAACCTCTCCGGCGGCCAGCGGCAACGTGTCGCGCTCGCCCGCGCGTTGCTCGCCGGAGCGCCGCTGCTGGTCCTGCACGACCCGACCACCGCCGTCGACGCGGTCACCGAGCAGGCCGTCGCCGACGGCATCCGGACGCTGCGGCACGGGGCGGACGGCGGTTACGGCACCGTCGTCATCACCGGCAGTCCGACGTTGCTCGCCGCCACCGACCGGGTCGTGTTCGTCGCCGACGGCGTCGTCGCCGCCGAGGGCACGCACACCGACCTCGTCACCCACCACGACAGCTACCGCCGGGCGGTACTGCGGTGACGTCCCCGATCCTGCCCGTGGCCGGCCCGCGCGAGAGCAGGGCGTGGCTCGGCGCACAGCTGCGGGCCCGCCGGGGTGCCGCCGTCGGCACGCTGGTCGTCGGGCTGCTCGCCGCCGCCACCGCGATCGTGCCCGCCTACGCCTTCGGCCTGCTGGTCGACCGGGTCCGCGCCGGTGGCGGCACCGGGGCGCTCGTCCCGGTCGCCGTGCTCATCGTGACCGCCGCGGTCGTCGGTGGTGCGGCCACCGGCGTGAGCGCCCACCTGATCCGCCGGTTGGGCGCGCACATCCTCGCCGACCTGCGCGAACGCACCCTGGACGTCGCGCTGCGGCTGCCCGTGACGGTGCTCGACCGGGCGGGCCGGGGCGACCTGGTCTCGCGGGTCGGCGCGGACGTCGGCGCCATCGACCGGGCCGTCACCGAGGTCCTGCCCACCCTGGTCTCGGCCCTGTTGCTGGCGGCGATCAGCCTCGCCACGATGATCGGCATCGACTGGCGGCTCGGGCTGGCCGGCGCGGTCGCCGTCCCGCTCTACGTGCTCGGTGCGCGGTGGTACCTCCCCCGGGCCGCGCCGGCCTACGCGGCCGAGCGGGTCGCCATCGCGCAGCGCTCGCAACGCTTCGTCGAGAGCGTGCAGGGCATCCGTACGGTGCACGCCTACCGGTTGGAGGACCGGCACCTCGCCGACATCACGGAGGTCTCGGCCCGCGCCCGGGACATCTCGACGAGCGTGTTCGCCCTCTACACCCGGTTCGTGGGCCGGATCCACGGGGCGGAGCTGGCCGGGCTGGGCGCGGTGCTGGTGGTGGGGTTCCTGCTCATCCGCCGGGAGGCCGTCACCCTCGGCGAGGTGTCGGCGGCAGCGTTGCTGCTACACCGGCTGTTCGGCCCGGTCCTGCAACTGATGGTCACCTTCGACAAGGCCCAGGACGCGGGGGCCAGCCTGGCCCGCCTCGTCGGGGTGCTCGGCACCGACCCGGACCGTCGGGCGGGCGGCACCGCGCCGTCGACGCACGACCTCGTCCTGACCGACGTCGGCTTCAGCTACGACGGGGCCACGCCGGTGCTGCGTGACGTGTCCCTGCGGGTCGGGGCGGGGCGGGTGGTGGCGCTGGTCGGCTCCACCGGCGCCGGGAAGACCACCGTCGCGTCGATCGCCGCCGGGGTCCTGCGACCCGGGCACGGTGTGGCCGGCCTGGGCGGCGTTCCCGTCGCCGAGCTGCCCGCCCGGACGATCGCCCTGGTCAGTCAGGAGACCCACGTGTTCGCCGGCCCGCTCGGTGCGGACCTGCTGCTGGCCCGGCCGCAGGCGTCACCGGACGAGCTCACCGCCGCCCTGGCCCGCGTCGACGCCCTGTCCTGGGTGCTCGCCCTTCCCGACCGGCTGGACACCGTGGTCGGCGAGGGCGGCCATCCGCTGACCCCGGCGCAGGCGCAGCAGTTGGCGCTCGCCCGGGTGGTGCTGCTCGACCCGGCGGTCGTGGTGCTCGACGAGGCGACCGCCGAGGCCGGCAGCGCGGGTGCGCGCGATCTCGAACAGGCCGCCGCCGCGGCGTTGGCGGGACGCACCGCCCTGGTCGTCGCCCACCGCCTCACCCAGGCCGTGACGGCGGACCAGATCGTCGTGATGGACCAGGGCGAGATCGTCGAGCGCGGCCCGCACGCCGAGCTGGTCGGGGCGGGCGGCAGCTATGCCCGGCTGTGGGCGGCGTGGACCGCCCGGGCCGACGACACGCCGGCCCGGGGCGGTGACGCGCCGGGGTCCGGGGTGGTCGGCGGCGGCCCGCCGGTGCCGCACCAGGGGCAGGCGCGGTGGACCGGGCCGCCGCTGACCGTTCAGCGGGAGTAGAACTCCACCACCAGCTGCTCGTCGCAGATCACCGGGACCTCGTGCCGGACGGGCTCGCGCACCAGGGTGACGCGCAGCCCGGTCAGCTCCACCGACAGGTACGGGCGGGGGCGGTCGTCGGCGTGCGCGCCGGCGGCGGCGAGCTGGAACGGCGGCAGGGCCCGGCTGCGCTCGCGTACCGCGACCACCTGGCCGGGCCGCAGCCGGTACGAGGGCCGGTCGACCTTGCGTCCGTCCACCGTGAAGTGGCCGTGCCCGACCAGCTGACGTGCCTGGTAGATGCTGCGGGCCAGCCCCGCCCTCAGCACCACCGCGTCGAGTCTCCGTTCCAGGAGGGCGACCAGCGACTCGCCGGTCTTCCCGACCCCCCGGACGGCCTCGTCGAACGTCCGGCGCAGCTGGGCCTCGCTGACGTTGTACTGGTGGCGCAGCCGCTGCTTCTCCAGCAGCCGTACCTGGTAGTCGGAGGTCTTGCGCCGGTTGCGGCCGTGCACGCCCGGCGGGTAGGGACGCCGCTCGAAGTAGCGCACGCACTTGCGGGTCAGCGGGATGCCGAGAGCACGGGAGAGCCGGGCCTTGGGGCGGGGGTGGTTCACGTTCGACGTCTCCGATCACATGGTCTAGCCTGCGAGTTAGGTAAGGCTAACCTACATTGAGGAGATCGGGATCATGCGACCCAGCCCGGCGGAGATCGTGCGTACCCTCGTCGCGGGCCGGCTGCCCGCCCTCGCCCACCTGGCCGGCAGCACCGGCCCGCAGCAGGTCCGGCACGCCACCGACCCGCAGGGCCGGGTGCTGCTGCTGGTGCCGACGTCCGGCGACCTCGCCACGGCGCTCACCCCACCGGCCGGGGACACCGACGTCGCCACCGTCCTCGACGTGCTCGACCTGCCGCCCACCGCCGACGCCCCCTCGCTCGGCCGGACCTGGGTCTCCGGCTGGGCCGAACGCCTCGACGGCGACGCGGCACGACAGGCCGCGATGGACTTCGCCGCCACCCGGCCGACTGGCGACCTGCTCGACGTGGGCAGCCGGTTGCGGCTGCACCGGTTCGCGGTGACCGAGGCCCGCTGGGAACGTGCCGGCGCGACGCGCCCGATCGACCCGCAGGAGTACGCGCAGGCCGAGCCCGACCCGCTGCACGCGGCCGAGGCGGACCTGCTGGCCGACCTCGCCGACCACCACGGCGAGCAGGTCGCGGCCCACCTGCGCCGGCGGTTGCAGCTGCCCGGGACCGAGTCGCCCCGGGTGGTCCGGATCGACAGGTACGGCCTGACGGTCGCGTACGGTCGGCCCGGCGCGGTCCGACGGGCGAGGGTGAGCTTCGCACGACCCGTCACCGACGTCGACGAGCTGTCCCGGCTGCTGCACCCGATGATCTGCCCCCGGCAGGCGGCGGCCTGAGCCCGTCGCGACGGCGCTGCGTTTCGACGAGGCGAACCGGCCCGCCCCGGGGTTTCACCCGTTGCCCGTTGCGGGTAGCGGAGGGCCGTGAACCGCGATCTCGTGACGGCCTTGCAGGCGGCCTGGGGCCTGCCGGAGTTCCGCGACGGGGTGCGCCACGTCATCGACCTCGACGAGGTGGCGCTGCTGCTGGCCGCGCTCTCCGTCCCGGACCACGACCGCGAGGTGGAACGCAGCCTGCTGCGGCTGCTGCGGTCCAGCCTGGACACCACCGAGATCCGGGAAGCGGTGTTGCTGCTGCTGGAACGCGACGAGGTACGCCGGCCGCTCCTCGCGGCGGTGGTGCCCCCGCGTGCCGACCGGCCGGGTCTGGCTGCCGCCGTCACCGCGGCGGCCGAGGACCCCCGGGTGCGGCGTGAGGTACGCGCGGTGCTGGACGACGCCCGGGTGCGCGAACTGGTCTGGCAGGTGGTCGAGAACCAGGTGGACGCCGACCGGGTCGGCCTGGTCCGCCGCGCCGCCGTGCTGTTCGTCAGGCACCCGAGCGTTCCCCGCCTCGCCTGGGCCCTGCGCCGCCACGGCGTCCTGCGCGAACTGCGCCGCACCGCTGCCTCCGATGATGACGCGGCGGCCTGACCAGCCGGTCCTACACTCCTGCCATGTTCGAGTACCACGGATGGATCACCCTCCGCTCGACAGCCGAAGCGGTCGACGACGACCCGCCCCTACGCCTCGACGAGATCCAGGATCTGATCAACGGGTACACCGGTCCCGGACTGGTGGATCTCCGCCCGGTCAACGGCGCACACCACGTCCATCTCGGCGGGTTCCGCAACCATCGGGGCGGCCGGGACGCCGACGTCATCGAGCTGTTCACCAGGATCGGTCACCTGGCCCCGGGGTCCTACGGGTTGCTGTACGTCCACGACGACGAGGACCCCGGGCACGAACTGACCTTCCGGGTACACCGGCTGGTCCGGGGCGCCGTCACCGCACACGCCGACCAGCTTCTGTCGCCGGTCATCCCCACCCTCGAAGACGAGTACGTCGACTGACAGCGGCGGGGCCCTTCGCTTGAAATCGCGAGCGGCATGCACACAGGTGGACGATGCTAGGGCGGCCAGCCAGGAGGTGACGATGGGGCAACCGACACTGTTCCTGACCGTGGGACTCCCCTGCACCGGGAAAACCACGGCGGCGCGGCGGATCGAGGTCGAGCGGAACGCCCTCCGCCTGACGAAGGACGAGTGGGTGAAGGCGCTCTACGGGCCCGGGAACCCTTCCCTGGCGGGGGCCGTCATCGAGGGGCGGCTCATCGGGATCGGACTGCGCGCTCTCGAACTCGGCACCAACGTGGTAATCGACTACGGCCTGTGGAGCCGCGACGAACGTTCCGCCCTGCGCCAGGCCGCAGCGGACCTCGGCGCGCGGGTGGAGTTGCACTACTTCACCCTCACCCCGGCCGAGCAGCGCAGACGGCGGGACCGACGTCAGGCCGACGCACCGCACACCACCTGGCCCATGGCGGATGAGGAACTCGCCGAGTGGGCCACCCGCCTCGACGTCCCCACGCCGGGGGAACTCGACGGCAGTGAACCCATCGATGCTCCCCCGGCGGGATTCCCGACCTGGCACGCGTGGCGCAGGTACCGCTGGCCCCCGTCGGCTCACTGAGACCTGCGGGTCGACCCGCCCGCCTGACCGCAGGCTCAGCCGAGCGCGCAGGGCGTCCCGTTGAGGGTGAACGAGGACGGGCTGCCGGTGTCACCGGTGTGGTCGGCCACGTACCCGATGGCGATCGCCCCGCCCGGCCCGATGGTGACGTGGTCGTCGTGGCCACGGGCCGTGACGGTGCCACTCGACGGCGAGTACACCGCGTTCCAGCCGGTGGTGATGCGTTGCCCGGTGGGCAGCGGGAACGTCAGCCGCCAGGAGGTGATCGTGGTGACGCCGGTGTTGGTGACGGTGATGCTGCTCGTCAGGTAGGTGTCCCAGGTGTAGGCCGAGTACCTGACGGTGCAGGCGACCCCGCTGGGCGGCGGGCTGCCCGGCACGGCACTACTGGGCGGCGGGCTGCCCGGCACGGCACCGCCCGACCCGGCGCTGCTGGCGGGTGGGGTCGTGCCGGCCGCGGCCGCGGTGGGCGCGCTGACACCACCCAGGGCGACGGCCAGCGTCACGGCCGCCGCGGCGGCGGCGGCGGAAAGGCTGCTCTTCGGTCTCATGGTGGCGGTGGTTCCTCCGGGGACGGCGCACGGCTGCGCGGCGGAGCGGGGATGCCCGCCGACACCGGGTGTCGGTGCACCTCGCGAACACCACACTAATCGACTTACTTCGATCATGTGCCGGGCAGACATCGACGACTGTCTTATTCGCCGGTCCTGGCGTCATCTGACGACCGGCCCCGCCACGGTATTTCCCGGCACGTTTACGGCTCTTCAACAACGTCATCGCGTCGATACGGCACCGCAACACGCCGCACTCGGCGTCCCCCGCCGATGGGAGAAAACCTGTCATGGGCAAGGTAGGAAAACGCGTCCGTCGCTCGACGCTGGCCGTCCTCACGGGCGCGGCGCTGGCCGGGCTGCTGGCGGTCACCGCCGCAGCCGCGGCACCCGGCGAGGCACCGCAGGGCAAGGCCGCCGCCGCGGCCCGTACCGACGTCTACATGAAGGACGTCACCGCCGACACCGGCTACCAGCCGCACTCGTACAGCCCGCTGTGGGCCAGCCCCGACATCAAGGTCTGTCCGACGGCCGTGGAGTGCTCCGTCAGCCAGAACCCGAGGGTCGGGGTCACCAACTACCTCTTCGTGAAGCTGCGCAACGCCGGGCCGTACGGCTCGGGCACCGACAACGGCGTGCTGCGCATCTACCGGACGACCCCGGGCGGCGGCGCCACCTGGCCGACACACTGGACCCAGATCGGCGCGGTCAGCGTGCCCGTCTTCGCGGGCGTCACCACGGTGACGATCCCGTGGACCGGGGTGCCCGGACCGGGCCACTTCTGCCTGCTGGCGCGCTGGGTCTCGCCCACCGACCCGATGACCTTCGAGGGCCCGAGCACCAGCGTCAACACCCAGTACAACAACAACATCGCCTGGCGCAACGTCGACTCGGTCCGAGTCGTCTCGGGCGGGCCCCGGGTCGTCCGGCCGTTCGCCATCGGCAACGTGACCACCGTGGAGACCAAGAACGACCTGGTCTTCACCCAGCCGGCGGAGCAGGCCCAGGGCGCCCGGGTCTTCGTCGACCTCGGCCCGACCCTGTTCGAGCGCTGGCAGGCCACCGGCAAGGTCGGCACGGGAGTCCGCCAGGTCGGCAAGACCGAGTTGGAGATCGTCGATCCGGGGCGGGCCAGCATCAGCGGACTGCTGTTGAAGCCCGGTGAGCGCATCGAGTTCTCGCTGGCCTTCTCGGCCGACACCACGCTGACCAAGGAGACCGCGCTCAACGTGACCCAGTTCGGGCCCGACGCCGACGGCACCGCGCGCGCCGACCTCGGCGGAGTGCAGTACCTGCTGGCCGGTGAGCAGCGGGAGTAACGCCGCCGCCACCTGAGGACGGGGGCGCGGGCCGGTCGGCCCGCGCCCCACCGTCGTCGCAGGCCGCGACCGGGCACCGGATGCGACGGTCGGGCAGGTCACGCACCACCCACCGGATGCGACGGTCAGCGCAGACAGACCCAGGCGGTGGATACCGCGTAGCCGACGGTACGCGCGCACAACTGCACCGGGCCCGGCGGTGGAACGCCCAACGAGAAGAAACCCACGGCGTCCACCGACGCCTCGTCGTAGGTGCCGGCGGCCGTGCGGGCACTGACCCGGCCGCCACCGGACGGGGAGAGCTGCCCGACGATCCCGGCGTCGCTCACCTCGATCTCCACCAGCACCGACCCGGCACGGAAGGACAGCGTCCGCGCCGACGCCGCGGAACGGGTCATGCCGGCCAGCTCGGCGTCGACGGCCGAGTCGAACGTCAGCTCGGCGACGGCCAGCTCCGCGTCGGCGGTACGCCAGGTGAACGCGGCCAGAGCCGCGCTGAGGTACGCCTCCGAGACCGGCCCGGTGTCCCACAGGGCCGCGCCCAGCTCCGTCGTCAGCGCCTCGTCATCCGCCGGCGGCCACGGCTCCATCCGGTTCACCCCCGTTTCGTGCCGATGGTGGAAGCTCCGAGAAACTCGACGATCGCCGGGCACTCCCGCAGCCTACGCAGGCATCGTGCCTGGGTGGGCCCGATGCTGCCGACCGGCACGCCCAGCCGCTCGGCGACCTCCCGGTAGCTCACCGGCGGGTCGGCCGTCAGCAGCGACAGCAACGCCTGGCAGCGCGACGGAAGCTGCACGAACCCCTCCCGCAACGCCTGTCGACGCTCCGCGCGCAGCAACTCGTCGTCCGGAGCGGGCGTCATCGCGGCCAGTTCCCGGGAGAACCCGTGCTGGTTCTCCAGGGTCTGGTCGTACGGGTCGACGGGGTGGGACCGGCGGCTCAGCCGGGATAGCCGGTAGCACTCGCGGCGGGTCGTGGTGGCCAGCCAGCCCGGGAGCGCCTCGGGATCGCGTACCCGATCCAGCTGCTCCACCAGGCGCAGCCAGACGGTCTGGTTGACGTCGGCCGCGTCGGAGCGGCTGAGGTCGTAGGCGCGGATGACCGCGTACACGACCGGGGTGTACCGGCGGACCAGCTCGGCCCAGGCCGACTCGTCCCCACCGGCGGCGGCGGACAGCAGACCGGTCGCGCTGGCACCTGTCACCGGGTCACCGCCCGGGGCGTCGACCCGGCTCATCCGACGAGCACCCCGTAGTCGGGGTGCCAGCGGGGGGCGGCGAGCAGGCTCGCGCGGGCCGCCTCCGCGCTGAGGCCACCGGCGGTCATCAGGGCGGCGAGCCGCCCGGAGACGTGTGCGGTGGCGAACGAGGTGCCGGCCCAGATGGCGAACCCGTGGAACTGCCGTACCGGCCTGCCGGGCAGCGGAAGCTTCCCCTCGACGTAGGTGCTGTGCCGCTCGCCGACGGCGCAGGCGTCCACCCAGCGCCCGTAGCAGCTGTCGGCCGCCGGCACCGGGCCGCCCGACGTCTGGGTGACCGCCGCGACCGCCAGCACCCGGTCCAGGGCGGCGGGCCAGAGCGGACGACTGGTCCCGGCGTTGCCGGCCGCGGCGACCACAGCGCTCGTCGCCGGCAACGCCGCCAGCGCGTTGGCCAGTGGCAGCGACGGCTGATCGTCCAGGGTGTAGCCGCCGAGCGAGAGGTTGAACACGGTGACCTGCGGCGCGAGCCGGCTCAGGGCGGCCACCACCGTCGACTCGTCACCCACCCCGTTCGGGTCCAGGGCCAGTTCCGGGTCGACGCGTACCCCCGGGGCGGCCTGCCGGACCACGCCCGCGACGAAGGTGCCGTGCCCGCCCTGCGTGGCCAGCACGTCGGTGCTGACGTAGAGCGGGTCCTCGTCGTCGAGTTGCGGCAGGTACGCGCCGCCGAGCCACTGCGGGTGGCAGACGCCGGCCTGCTGCCAGATCCCGGTGTCACAGATGCCGACGGTGACGCCGGCGCCCTCACCGAGCCGGCTCGGGTCGGGAGGCGGCAGCGCCGCGGCGGCGCTGGGCGGCGTGCCCGGGTTTCCCATGATGTTGCCCAGCCCGAGCAACACGTGGTGGGGCTGCACCGCGGGCACCTGTTGGCCGGGCCACTGCTGGGGGTCGCGCAGTTTTCGCACGACACCGGGGATGTCGGTCTCCCGGTCGAACAGCAGCCGGGTGACACCGGCGAATCCGGCGCCTACGGTGACCGGATAATCGTGGGCGCGCAGCCAGGTGGCGACCCGGTTGGCGTCGGCGGCGGCGGCGAGCAGTTGCCGGGGACGGTAGAGGATCTCCCGGCCGGGGACGGTGTACCGGCGTACGTTCTGGTCGGCGGCCAGCGCGGCCTCGAACGCCTTCTGGTAGGCGGTGGCATCGGCGTCGCCGGCCGAGGCGGGGGCCGGACGCGGCACGACACCGAACGGCGTCGCCACGGCCAGCGCGGACAGCGCCAGGATCCGCCGTCGGGACAGCTGGCCGCCCGGACCAGGCACGGTGGGGTGGTCAGACGGCGGCACGGATCCTCCATGCTCGTGAAAGAAGCGCGCCCACCGATGGTGAGCTCGGCGAATTCCCCGACCGCCAATTATTCCGGACCATCGCCGATTGTCAATTAGGGGCAACCGAGCAGGACACCCATTGACGACATTCCCGCGATGGATTCCCGGCGTTGACTCACGGCTGTTCGTCGTGGACTCTCTAGGGCATGCCCGACAGCACCGTTTGCGGTGCCGCGGCGGCCCAGGCGGCACTCGACGCCGTCCAGCGATTCCCACCCGAGGCGATCAGCATCGCCCAGCGGGTGCTCGCGAGCCAGACCGCCGACGACGACGAGCGCTCCACCGCCGAGCGGGCCATCGGGCTGGCCCTGCGCGAGCTCAACGACCTGCCCGGTGCGCTGCGCCACCTGCGCCGGGCGGTACGGGTGTCCGGCACCCCCCGGACCCGGGCGCTGGCCCGGATGAGCCTCGGGTACGTGCTGGCCAACGCCGGCCGTACGGCGGCTGCGCTGCGGGCGGTGACCGCCGCGCTGCCCCAGCTCGCCGGTGCCGACGCCGGCCGGGCCCGGATGCAGCGGGGGGTGGTGCTGCACTACCGCGGGCGCTACGCCGAGGCGGTACGCGACTACGGCATCGCCATCGACATCGCCCAACGCGAGAACGATCCGCTGTTGGAGGCCCGCGCCCGCAACAACCGTGGCCTGCTCAACGCACACCGGGGCTCCTCCGGTGGCACCGGCGACGACCTGTCCCGGGCGGCGGCGGTCTTCCACCGGCTCGGGCTCGATCTCGCCGCGGCCGACGCCAGGTGGAACAGCGGCATCGCCGCCGGGCAACGCGGCGAGATCGCCGTGGCGCTGCGCTGTTTCGCCGACGTCGACGAGGAGTACCGGCGGCTCGCCGTCCCGCGTCCGGCGCTGCTGCTGGACCGGTTCGAGCTGCTGCTGTCGGTGCCGCTGCTCGACGAGGCGGTCGAGGTGGCCGCCGCAGCGGTCCGGGAGCTGCACCGCCGGGGCATGGCCTCGGACCTCGCCGAGGCGCTGCTCGCCCAGGCCCGGGCCGCGCTGCTCGCCGACGACCTGGACACCGCGACCGCCGCCGCCGCGCAGGCCCGGGTCAGGTTCCGGCGTCAGGGCCGGCGCACCTGGGCCGCCTTCGCCCGGCACGTCGAGCTGCGCGCGGAGTTCCGCCGGGGCACCCGGACGGCGGCCCTGCTCACCGCGATGGTGCGGACGGCCGACGAACTCGACGCCACCGGCTGGCCGGGGCCGGCGCTGACCACCCGCCTCGAAGCCGGCCTGCTGGCCGCCGCCTCGGGTCGCGTCGACCACGCCGTGACCCTGCTCGACATGGCCGCGCAGGCCCGCCGTCGGGGCACCGCATCCCGCCGCGCCCAGGGCTGGTACGCGCTGGCCCGCTCGCGTCGGCTCACCGGTGACGACGCCGGGGCGGCCCGGGCGCTGCGACGGGGGCTGGCGGTGCTGGACCGGCACCGCACGTCGCTCGGCGCCACGGAGCTACGCGCGCACAGCGGCACGTACGGTCGGGAACTGGCCGCCGAGGGGCTCGACATCGCGGTGCGGGCCGGCGCCCCGGCCCGGACCCTGGCCTGGGCCGAACGCTGGCGGGCCAACACCCTGCGGATGCGTCCGGCGCTGCCCCCTGACGATCCGGACCTGTTCGCGGCGCTCACCGAGCTCAGGCTGGTCAGCAGTCTGCTGGAGGACGAGGTGCTGGCGGGTCGGCCGGCCCACGCCCTGCGTGGTCGGCAGGCGCGGCTGGAACAGCGCATCCGGGACCTGGCCCGCCGGGTGCCCGGGGGGACCGGTGTGGTGGACCCGCCCGGTGTGGGCGTGCTCGCCGGGCGGCTCGGCTCCCGGGTGCTGGTCGAGCTGGTCGCCCACGGCGACCGGCTGCGCGCGGTGCTGGTCCGCGACGGCCGGGCCAGCCTGCACGACCTCGGGCCGCTCGCCGAGGCGGTGCACCTGACCCGGTGGCACCGGTTCGCCCTGCGCCGGCTGGTCACCACCGGCGACACGGCGACCGCACGGGCCGGGGCCGGGCACGCCGCCGCCGCGCTGGACCGGCAGCTCTTCGATCCGCTGCGCCGGCACCTCGGCGACCGCCCCCTGGTGATCGTGCCGGTCGGGGCCCTGCACGCGGTGCCGTGGTCGGGTCTGCCGACCTGCGCCGGGCGTGCCGTGACCGTCGCCCCGTCGGCCACGGCCTGGCTGCGGGCGGACGGCGGGGAAGACCCGACCGGGCCGTCGGTGCTGGCCTGCGGGCCGCGCCTGCCGGCGGGGCAGGCGGAGGTGGCCCGGCTCGCGCAGGTGCTGCCGGGGGCGACCCTGCTCACCGGCGCGGACGCCACCGCCGACGCGTTGACCGCAGCATTGGACGGGGCCGGCCTGGTCCACATCGCCGCCCACGGCACCTTCCGCGCCGACAATCCGCAGTTCTCCACCCTGGAGCTGGCCGACGGCCCGCTGTTCGCCTACGAGTGGGAGCGGGTCGCCCGGCCGCCCGGCTGTGTGGTGCTGTCCGCCTGCGACTCGGGGTTGACCGGGGTCCGCCCCGGCGACGAGGTGATGGGCTTCACCGCCGTGCTGCTCGGCCTGGGCACCCGCTGCCTGGTCGCCACCGTGCTGCCGGTGCCCGCCGACCCCACCACGGCGCTGATGCTGGACCTGCACCGACGGATGCGGGCGGGGCTGCGCCCGGCGCAGGCCCTCGCCGACGCCCAGCGGGACTTCGTCGCCTCCGGCGACAGCACCGCCGCAGCCACGGCGGCGGCGTTCGTCTGCCTCGGCGCCGGTTGACGCGCTGGTTGACGTCCCGCCCCGGCACCGCCGCCGGTGCGGGTCAGCCCAGCGCCGCGACCCGGGGACGCAGACCGTCGATCAGCTCCGGCGGGGCGGCCAGCACCCGGCTGCCGCTCACCTCGACCGCGACGCCGGCCTCGACGGCGATCACCTGACCGGCCGCCCAGTCCCAACGGAACGTGCGGTCCTCGACGTAGGCGTCGCACCGGCCCGCCGCGATCCAGGCCAGCGCCAGCGCCGTCGAGCCCAGCATCCGTACCCCGCGCACGTCGGCGGCCAGGTCGGTGACCACGGCCGCCTGCACCCGGCGGTGGTCGACGTCGTAGGCGTAGCCGGCGGCGAGGACGACCTCGCCGAGCGGGATGCCGGCACGCCGGGTCAGCGGGGTGCCGTTGAGGACCGCACCGCCGCCCCGGACGCCGCAGAACGTCTCGTCGTGGACCGGGTCGTGGACCACCCCGACGACGGGCCGCCACCCGTGTCGGGTCTGCTGCTCGCAGGCGACACTGACGCACCAGAACGGTATCCCGGAGACGTAGTTGACGGTGCCGTCGAGGGGGTCGAGCACCCAGCGCAGTCCGGAGTCGCCGACGTGGTCGCTGCCCTCCTCGGCGAGGATGCCGTCGCCGGGGCGGCGGGCGCGCAGCAGCTCGACGATGCGCGTCTCGCTGGCCCGGTCCGCCTCGCTGACCAGGTCGGTGGGGGTGGTCTTGTAGTCGACGCGGCCGTGGTCGCCGAAGCGTCGCAGCAGTTCCCGGCCGCCGAGGCGGGCGGCCTCCTCGGCGACCCGCCGGCAGTCGTCCAGCTCGGCACCGGTCGCCATCGCGCTCTCCTCGGGATCGTCGGCAGGGCCGGTGGAGATCGTCGCACCCGCGCGGGCGCGGGCACCAGGCGGACGCGGCGAGCGGCGGGGCCGGCCGGTCGGGCACACTGTGGACGGCGGTCGGGGAACCGACGCTCGCCGACACCCGTCGACCCGCCCCGTCGCCACCGCGGTGGGGAGGCAGCGCGACATGGGTACGGTGGACACAGAGCGGCTGCTGGCGCGGATCCGCGACGGGCTGATCGGCGAGGGAGAGGTGCTGGAAGGCCCGTACGGGCCACGCCGGATCACCTACGCCGACTACACCGCCTCCGGTCGGGCGCTGGACTTCGTGGAGGACACCGTCCGGGACTGGGTCCTCCCCCGCTACGCCAACACCCACACCGAGAGTTCCGCCACCGGCCGGGTGACGGGGCGGCTGCGGGAGGACGCCCGACGGACGATCCTCGACGCCGTCGGGGGCAGCGACGAGCACGCGGTGATCTTCTGTGGGGCGGGGGCCACGGCGGCGGTCGACAAGCTGGTGGGCGTCCTCGAACTGCGGCTGCCCGCCGGGCCGGCGCGCCGCCACGGCCTGCTGGACGGCATCGCACCGCAGCAGCGCCCGGTGGTCTTCGTGGGCCCCTACGAGCACCACTCCAACGAGCTGCCGTGGCGGGAGACGTACGCCGACGTGGTCGTCATCGGCGCGGACGCCGACGGGCACATCGACCGGGCCGAGCTGGCCGAGCGGCTGGCCCGGTACGCGGACCGCCCGCTGCGGATCGGCAGTTTCTCCGCCGCCTCCAACGTCACCGGCATCCTGTCCGACACCGACGCGATCGCGGCGTTGCTGCACGCCCACGGGGCGCTCTCGTGCTGGGACTACGCCGCCGCCGGCCCGTACGTGCCGATCCGGATGGGCGAGTCGTCGCCGGGCGTCGGGGACGGCAAGGACGCGGTCTTCCTGTCCCCGCACAAGTTCGTCGGCGGCCCGCAGACCCCGGGCGTGCTGGTGGTGCGGCGGGACGTGCTGCGCAACCGGGTTCCGGTGGTCCCCGGGGGCGGCACCGTGGCGTTCGTCGACCCGGTCGGGCACCGGTACCTCGACGATCCGGTGGCCCGCGAGGAGGGTGGCACGCCGGCGATCGTCGAGTCGATCCGGGCGGGCCTGGTGTTCGCCCTCAAGCAGTCCGTCGGCACCGACGTCATCGCCGACCGGGAGGAACGGCTGTGGTCGCGGGCGCTGCGCCGCTGGTCGACGAACCCGGGGATCGTGGTGCTGGGCAACACCCGGGCGCGGCGGCTGCCCATCGTGTCGGTGCAGATCCGCCACGGTGCCCGCCATCTGCACCACAACTTCGTCGTGGCGCTGCTCAACGACCTGTTCGGCATCCAGGCGCGCGGCGGGTGCTCCTGCGCGGGCCCGTACGGGCACCGGCTACTCGGTATCGACGAGGAACGTTCCCGCGCGTTCCGGGTGGAGATCGCCCGGGGGTGGGAGGGGATCAAGCCCGGCTGGACCCGGATCACCTTCGGCTACTTCCTCTCCGAGCGGGTCGCCGACTATCTGATCGACGCCGTCGACCTGGTCGCCCGGCAGGGGCACCGGCTGCTGGCCGACTACCGCTTCGACGCCCGTACCGGCCTGTGGCAGCACCACCGGGGCCCGGGGCGGTCGTTGCGCCTGGCCGACCTGGCCCGCCTGCTGGCCGGCGGGGAACAGCCGACGCCCCGGCGGCGGGCCGGGGAGGACGCCCTGACCGGCTACCTGCACGAGGCGCGGTCGATCCTGGCCGATCGCCGGGACCAGGTCGACGAGGGGCCCACCGGCCTACCGGCCGGCGTGGAGGCGCTGCGCTGGTTCCACCTCCCGCCGGCCTGCACCGCCACCGCGTCGTCGCGCTGACCCGGGCGACGCCCGACCATCCGGCCGGCCGTCCCCCGGTCGGTCCCGGGAGCGGTTCCCGCCCGCCGCCGGGGCCGCTACTCCGACGGCTCCGTGCGGGCCGGGCCGCCGAAGGCGTAGGCGACCAGCCCGGCGAGGGCGAACGTCACCGCCGTCACCGTGGCGGCCCGGCTGTCGGCCGGCTGGCCCTGCCAGGTGGCGACCGCTCCCCAGACGCCGCCCTGCGGGTAGAGGGCCGCGATGGTGGTCCAGCCCACCGGCAGGAACCAGGACCGGGCGGCGCCGACCACGCTCGTGCACAGCGCGGTCAGGCCGAGCAGCCCGGCGGCGTCGCGGGCCACCAGCGCGGCCGGCCCGAACCGGGCTGCGGTGTGCAGCGTGGCCAGCAGCACCGCGACGACGATCACCAGGCCGGCGAGCACGTGCCCGCCGCGTCGCCAGGGCCAGCGCAGTGACGCCGTCCGGTCCAGGTTCGCGTCCGGGCCGGCGAGGGTGGGGGCGAGCGCCGCGACCATCAGCAGGACGGTCAGCACGACCACCAGCGGGGTGGCGTCCCGGTCCTCGGCGAAGGTCAGGTGCAGCACCCAGATCACCGCCGCGCCGCCGACCGCCGCGGCCAGGGCCAGGGGTACGCGCCGGGAGCGCAGGTAGAGCAGCATCCCGGTCACCTGGTGCTCCCGGACAGCAGCCCCTCGGGGTCCCGGCAGGCCAGCAGGGCGTCGCGGACGGCCGTGACCCGGGCCACCGCCTCCGCCTCGGGCAGTGCCCGCAGGCCCTGCCACAGGGTCCTCGCCCCGGTGGTGATCGCCGGGTCCTCCTCGATCATGCCGGGGACCAGCCCGACGTCCGAGCGCGGCTCACGGCCCATGAGCCAGTACGCCGCCGCCCGTTCGACGGTCTCGTTGCGGTTGCGGCAGTCGCCGTCGTACGGGACGCCCAACCCTCTGACGACCTCCAGGAACACGACGTCGGGGTGGGCGAGCCGGCCCCGCTTGTCGATCCGGACCTCGACCGTGACGACCCCGTCCGGGACGGTCGGCTGCTCCCGGCGGTACCCGATCGTGTGGGTGTCCTCGTGCACGGCGGTCGGCGCGCCCGGCAGTTTCGCCAGTGCCGCGAGGCCCTCCCGGGCCGGCGGGGTGATCGTGTCGAGCACGGTGGCGTGGACCCGGCTGACGCACACCGTCGGGGTGTCCTTGGTGCACACCAGTTCCCTGGCGACCGGGTCGACCGGCCAGGTGAGCACGTCCCGGTCGGTGGGGAGGATCGCCGTCGCCACCGCGACCCCGAGCAGCACCGGGAGCACCGCCATCACCCGGACCCGCCAACCGTCGGCGACGAACAACAGCAGCCCGGTGACGGCGAGCGTGATCATCGAGATCGTCAGCGCACCGCTGACCCGGTTGTCGATCGTCTGGTAGTCGTGGAACCCGCCGGAGCCGTGTGCCGGGGAGATCGCCGCAGCCACCCGTTCCGGGGGCGAGATGGTGGCGAAGAAGACCAGCAGCACCCCGCCCACCGCCAGCGCCGGGGCGGTCACCAGGGCCGGGAGCAGCCGCCCGATGCCCAGCCCCAGCCACGCTGCGGCGACCAGCGACAGCGCGCCGACCGCGGTGACGACGACGAAGCTCAGCAGCGGCACGTACGAGGCGGTGGTGACGATCCAGGCGATGCCCGCCACGGTCACCAGCAGGTAGGCGACCGTGAGGGTGAGGGCCATCGTGCCGAGCACCGGCAGCATCCGGGCGGTGCGGGGCCGGGCCGTGGTGGCGAACAGTTCACCGACCTTCGCCCGGTGTTCCCGGCGTCCCTGCCAGGCTCCGGCCGCGAGGGCGAGCGGCCACAGCAGGAGCAGGTACTCCCGGATGGTCAGGGCCAGCGCCATCCAGCCGGTCGACCAGCGGCCGGTCGCCACGTACAGCGCCCCCACCCCGACCACCACCGTCATCAGCGCGGCGCCGAGCGCGGCGGAGCGGCGTAGTTCGATCCCCGTGACGCCCACGCGGGCACCCCGCTTCCCCTCGGGCCGCCCGGCGGCGGCGGTGTGCACGTCGACGGTTCGCCCGCTCATCGGGTGGCCTCGGCGCGGTGCTGACGCAGCAGCGCGGAGTAGCCCCGCTCGGCCGGGCTGTCACCGGCGTGGCCGGCGTCGCCCTGCGCAGCGAGCACCTCGGGGGTGCCCCGCCACACCAGGCGGCCCTCGTTGACCAGGACGACGTCGGTGCAGGCGGCCACCACGTCCTCCACCAGGTGGGTGGAGACCAGCACGCAGGTGTCGCTGCCGAGGTCGCGCAGCAGTTCCCGGAAGTCGAGCCGTTGTTCCGGGTCGAGGCCGACGGTCGGCTCGTCGAGCAGCAGGAGCCGTGGGTCGTTGACGATGGCCTGGGCGATGCCGGCCCGGCGCAGCATGCCGCCGGAGAGGGTCTTCATCCGGGCGTCGGCCTTGGCGGTGAGCCCGACCCGGTCGATGGCCCGTTGCACCGCTGCGGCGACGCCCGCCTTGGGCATCTCCTTGAGCCAGGCCAGGTAGGCGACGAACTCCCGCACGGTGAACCGGGGGTAGTAGCCGAAGTGCTGCGGCAGGTAGCCCAGGGCACGGCGGACCGCCCGCAGCTCGGAGCGGCCGTCGACGGGGTGCCCCAGCAGCGTCAACCGGCCACCGGCCGGGGGCACGACGGTCGCCAGTGCGCGCATCAGCGTGGTCTTGCCCGCGCCGTTGGGGCCGAGCAGCCCGTGCACGCCGGTGGGCAGGGCCAGGTCGAGGCCGTTGACGGCGAGGTACCGGCCGGCCCGGACCTGGAGGCCTTCGGCGTGGATCGCCCAGGGATGGGTGGTGGTGGTCGTTTCGACCGCGCTCACCGCACGCATCGTCGCTGTCTCCTTCGATAATTGCCAGGGCAGGGTGGCGGTCCGGCCGGGTGGCCGTACCGCGGGGTCACAGGTGGGGTCAGTCGCGGTGGGAGAGCCGCCGGAACCCGTCGGCCCGGAGCAGGGCCATCACGGTCAGGGCGGCCGTGACCAGGGCCCAGGTGCGGGCGCTGTCGGCCGACAGCACCACCGGCATCCGGGCGGCGACGAGGCTGGGGGCGATCACCGCGAGCGTCCAGGCCGTGATGAGACCGAGCGCGGCGCGGCGTACGCCGACCAGGGTACCCAGCAGCAGGGTGGCTGCGGTGAACGCCAGGCAGGGCAGCAGCAGCAGCGCCAACGACGTCCCGGTCCCGGCGCCGACCACCGCGAGCGCGGGGATGACGAACGCCAGCACCGCAGCGGTGCGCCGCAGCAGCATCGTCAGGCCGGCGGCGGGCGTGGCCGCGATCAGTTCCCAGGCCGGATCGGCCCGGCGGTGCCAGGCAGCCGCCACGCCGGGCAGCGGCGCCAGGGGCGCGATCAGCAGCACCACCGAGGGCAGGCCGACCCACAGCGCGCCGAGCAGCGCGGCACAGCCGAGCACCGTCACCGTCATGACCAGCCAGGGCAACAGGGTGCCGACGAACCAGCGGTGCCGGGCCACCGACCAGGACCGGCGGGGGCCGGCGGGGGCCGGCGTGGCCGCGATCTCCCGGTCGAGGGCCGTGGCGACCAGGTCGATCACGGCCCGGCTCTGCGCCGTGGTGCTGCCCGCCAGGCGGGCCCGGCAGTCGGCGCAGTCTTCGAGGTGAACCTCGATCGCCCAGACGCTTGCCTCGTCGAGGCCGGGATCGCCGGTGGCGTACCGGTCGATCTGGGTCAGACTGGGGTGGGTGGTCATGACAGCGCCTCCCGTAGGGCGACCCGGGCCCGGCGGACGCGGGACTTCACCGTGTTTTCCGGTACGCCGAGCAGCACCGACGCCTCGCGCGCCGAGAGCCCGTCGAGGACCGTGGCCCGCAGGGCGGCCCGGACGGCGGGCGGCAGGGTGAGCAGGGCCTGCTCCAGTTCCTGGCCGATCCGGGCGGCCATCACCTCGTCCTCGGCGGCGGGGGCGGTGCTCGGCATCAGCTCCACCTGCGGCACCTGACCCCGGCGGGCGCGGCGGCGGAACGCGTCGACCAGCCGGTGCGCGGCGATGGTCCACAGCCAGCCCACGGCGCTACCCTGCGCCTCGCCGCCGGTGCGCGCCCGGGTGCCGGCGAAGCTGCCCGCCGCCCGCCAGACCGCCAGGTAGGTGTCCTGGAGCACCTCGGCCACCACGTCCGGGTCGGCGCAGCGGCGCCGTAGGCGCACCTCCAACCACGGGGCGGTACGCCGGTAGAGCTCGTCGAACGCCTGGCGGTCGCCACGGGCGACGCGGCGTACGAGTTCACCCTCGTCGTCCGCTTCCATGTCTGTCCTCACAGCTGGTAAGACGACGGCCGCACCGGATCGGGTCCCCGATTGGTGTGACCGGCATCACATCATCGCCGGGTCGGGCTGCCCCCATCCTGACGCACCCGGCCGAAGCGGGTCGACGGGCCGCCTGCCGTGCCGGTGCAGGTCAGTGCTACTGGGCCGCCGGGAACGCCGGCAGGGCGGTGTCCCGGGACACCGCGTCACCGTCGCGCTGAGCGACGATCCCGGCGGTGATCTCGTCGGGCGGCACCGGACGACCGAAGTGCCAACCCTGTCCGTTGTCGCAGCCGGTCGCGGCCAGCCGGTGGGCCTGCTGGGCGGTCTCGATGCCCTCGGCGGTCACGACCAGGCCCAGCCGGTGCCCGAGGGACACGACGGTACGCAGGAAGTCGTCGTCCGTGCCGGGACGGCGGGCCCCCGGCCGACGGACCGGCTGCGCCGACGGACGGGTCAGGCTGGCATCGAGCTTGAGACCGTGCAGCGGCAGGGAGCGGAGGTTGGCCAGGTTCGCATAGCCGATGCCGAAGTCGTCGATGACGATCCGGACGCCGAGGGCCATCAGCGCCGCCAGGGATTCCGCCACCACGCCGGTCAGGTCGATCACGGCCTGTTCGGTGACCTCCAACTGGAGCAGATGGGGCGGCAGGCCCGTCCGGTCCAGGATCTGCGCCACCTCCCCGGCCAGGCCGTTGCGGCGGAGTTGGCGTACCGACACGTTCACGCTCACGTACAGCCCGGGTTGGACCCGCTGCCACTCGCTGGCCTGCCGGCACGCCTGCTCCAGCAGGTGGCGGCCGAGCGCCACCACGAGGCCGGTGTGTTCGGCGAGGTCGATGAACCGGGCGGCGGTCAGCAGACCGAGCCGGGGGTGCCGCCAACGGGCCAGCGCCTCCACGCCGGCCAGCCGCCCGGAGCGCAGCGCGGCGATGGGCTGGTAGGCGGCGGTGAACTCGCCACGGTGCAGCGCCGCCGGCATGGCCGCCGACAGCCGGTAGCGTGCCGCGTCGGCGGCGCTACGGTCCTGGTCGAAGCGGCGCAGGATGGCCTTCCCGTCGGCCTTGGCCCAGTGCAGCGCGATCTCACTGTCGCGCAGCAGGGTGGCGCCGTCGTCGGCGACGGTGCCCTCGGCCACTCCCGCGCTCGCCGTCAGGGGCACTTCGGTGCCGTTGACGCGGAACGGGGCGACGAGCGTGGCCAGGGCCAGGTCGGCGATCTTGATGGCGTCCTCGGCGCAGGTGGTGTCGCGGACCAGGATCGCGAACCGGTCGCTGTCCAGCCGTGCCACCAGTTCGATCCGCGGGTCGGTGAGGGTAGCCAGCCGCTGGGCGATCTCGCGGAGCAGGAGGTCACCCACCTGGTGTCCGAGGACGTCGTTGACCGCGGCGAAGTCGTCGACGTCGAGGCAGCAGACCCCGATCCGGTCGACCGGCACGGCGACGGAGCAGAGGCGTCCCAGTTCCTCGGTGAACCGGGTCAGGTTGGGCAGGCCGGTCAGCTGGTCGTGGGTGGCGAAGCGGCGGAACCGGGCCTCGCTGACCCGCAACGCCTCCTCGGCCTGGGTGCGGGCGGCCAACGCGGCCAGCCGGACCGCGTCCTGCTCCCGCAGGCTGCGGTCGTGCGCGGCGGACGCGAAGCCGGCCGCGAGATCCGCCAGCAGGTCGTTGAGCCGGGCGGCGCGGGTCGGGTCGGCGGCGACGCCCAGCCCGGTGAGCAGTCGCGCGCCGACGACCGCGATCGTCCCGCCGAGCGCCTCCGGCGAGCCGAAGCCGGCCGCCACCAGATCGACGCCGATCCGCTGGCCCTCGCCCGGCCGTACCGGATCGGCGAGGACCGCGGTGACCAGCCGGTCGGCCAGCGCGCTGACGATCCGGTGCCGCTGCCCGGCGCTGATCGGCACGTAGTGGGCCCGGTGCAGGGCGGCGGCCCACGCCGTGACGAACTCCTCGACGCCCGGCCGGTGCCGGTCGTCGATGCCGTCGGCGTCGGGCCGATCGCTCACCTGCGGCGTCCGACTCCGACGTAGAAGCTCATCCGTTCCGGGTGCTCGCCGACCTCGGCCGGTGACTCGGGACGCCACAGCGGTGACCACACCACGCCGGGCTCCACCAGGTCGAGGCCGTCGAAGAACTCCTCCACCCGGGCCCGGGTGCGGGCGGTGACAGGCGTGTTGGTCCGGCCGCTGAGCCGGGCGCCCTCGCCCATCTCGTCCGGGCGGCTGTCGGTGGTGACGTGGCTGATCGCCACGCAACTGCCGGGGGCCAGCGCCGTCCACAGTCGCCTGACCAGGCCGTACGGGTCGTCGTCGTCGGGGACGGCGTGCACCACCGAGACGAGCAGCAGGCCGACGGGCCGGTCGAGATCCAGCAGCCGGCGGGTCTCCGGGTGCTCCAGGATGGCCTCCGGGTGGCGGAGGTCTTCGAGCAGGGCGACCGCGTTGGGCTGGCCGGCGAGGATGTGCGTGCTGTGCGTCACGGCCACCGGGTCGATGTCCACATAGACCACCCGGGCGTCCGGGTCGACCTGCTGGGCGATCTCGTGCACGTTGCCGACGGTCGGGATGCCGGACCCGATGTCGAGGAACTGCCGCACGCCCTGGTCGAGCATGTACCGCACCGCGCGGTGCAGGAACTCCCGGTTCGCCCGCGCGACCAGGCGGAGGTCGGGCACCGCGGCCAGCGCCTGGCGGGCGAATTCCCGGTCGACCTCGAAGTTGTGCGAGCCACCGAGCCAGTAGTCGTAGGCTCGGGCCACGCTCGGCCGGCTGAGATCGACATCCGCTGGCGCCCACTCCGGCCGTTCCATCGCCACCCTTCCCGCCGCCACAGTGACGTGACCGCCGCCACTATAGTCGGATATTTTCCACTACCACCCCGCACCGCGATCATGCTGCGGGATTGCGGCGTCGGCCGGCGGCCGGTATGTCCACACGGTACATACATCGACCGTCGCGCGCCCGGATCGGGTCGGACGTTGACGTCGGGCGCACGGACGGTGACTCACGGCTACGACCACGGGTCCCGGTTCACTCAGCCACCGTCCAGGTTTCGTTGCTAGCTTGCCGGCACAGCGGTATTCCACTGTGGATGCCGCTGGAGTCGTTGTCGGACAACGGTTTCGCGCAGTTCCGTCGGGTCCCGGGACATCCTGGGCCGGGCGGCCGTCGAGGGAGAGGTTCGTGGTGTTCACGAAGATGCTGGGCGCGTTCGGGGTGGGCGGCCCCAGCGTCGATACGGTCCTGGCCAATCCGAGCACCCGACCGGGGCTGACGCTCACCGGGCAGGTGAACCTGACCGGCGGCAGCCACGACGTGGAGATCGACCAGATCACCGTCGGCCTGGTCACCCGGGTGGAGATGGAGGGCGCGGAGGAGGAGTACGACGCGTTCGTGGAGTTCCACCGGGTGCCGGTCGCCGGCGGCCTGTTCCTGCGCGAGGGGCAGCAGCTCAGCCTGCCGTTCCAGGTGGCGGTGCCGTGGGAGACGCCGGTGACCGAGCTGAACGGTCAGCACCTGCCCGGCATGACGATGGGTCTACGTACCGAGGTGGCCGTGCGGGGCGCGGTCGACAAGGGCGACCTCGACCCGGTGTACGTGCACCCGCTACCCGCCCAGGAGCGCGTCCTGGAGGCGTTCGGCCGGCTCGGCTTCACGGTGAAGGCAGCCGACCTCGAACGGGGCCACATCTCGGGGCTGCACCAGACGCTGCCGTTCTACCAGGAGATCGAGTACTACGCGGCACCGCAGTACGCCCACGCCGTCACCGAGGTCGAGCTGACCTTCGTCGCCGACGAACACGGCGTGGACGTCGTGCTGGAGCTGGACAAGCACGGCGGGCTGTTCACCGGTGGACACGACTCGTACGGCCGGCACCACGTCGCACACGGTGACGCACACGGTGACTGGACCGCGCAGGTCGACGGCTGGCTCCGGCAGGCCGTCGACGGCCGGCAGGATCCGCACGCCGGTTACGGCTACGCCCCGCCCGCGCCTGCCTACGGGACGCCCGGCTACCCGCCGCCGCCCCCGCCGCCCGGCTACGGCGCGCCGGCTTACGGCGCACCCGCCTACGGGCAGCCTGTTTACGGGCAGCCCGCGTACGGGCACGCGGGGCACGGGCATCCCGGCGGCCACCACAAGGAGGGGCACCGCGACCACGACGGGCCCGGCATGGGCGCGGTCGCCGCCGGTGTGGTCGGTGGCGCGGCTCTCGGCTTCGCCGGCGGCATGATCGCCGACGAGATCTTCGACGACGAGGACGAGGGCGGCGACGAGGACGCCTGATCCCCCGCCCGGTCCACTGTGGATCGGGTAGCGCAACCATGATCTAATTAGTGTAGTTCGTACGTATATGGTCGGAATTTCCGATCAAGAGTCAAGGAGTGTGCATGCCCGCTAGCGCCGACCTCACCAAGCTGGTCGACAAGGCATACCAGGACAAGACCCTCACCGAGATCGTCGACGCCCCGGTGTCTGCCCTCGCCGGGGTCAGCGACGGCGACGCCAAGCTGCTCAAGGAGGCCTTCGGCATCACCACCGTGGGCGACCTCGGCCGCAACCCGTACTTCCAGACCGCCAACGCCCTGGTCGCCCTCACCGGCGCCAGCTGATCCGACCCGGTGGCCCGGGCTCCCCCGGGCCACCGGGCCCCCGCCCCCGCCCGCACCGCCGGCCGGACCCCGACGGCACCGGCTCACGGTCGCCGCCGACAGGCGCATCCGACCGTCCTGCCGGATAATCGTCCGATGACAAATCCTGACCTCGACCCGGACGTGTACCCGCCCCTCGACCCCCGCGAGCCGGTGCCGGACGACGTCGGCGAGCTTCTTCCCGACACGCCAGGCGAGCTGCCGGAGGCCCCGATCGAGCCGATGCCCGACGACGGCGATCCGGGCGGTGTGCCCGAGCCGGCCTGACGGCGGGCCCGTCCGGGCCGGCCGCACCACCGGGCACCGTCCCATCACGCCCCGGTCGGCGCGGGTGACGGTCGAGGCGCTACACCGGTGACGCCACCGTTCCCCCGCCGGCCCGGGGCGTCGCTCAGCGGCCCCGACCGGCCGGAACGTGCCGCCACCGGGCGAGCTTGCGGGGGTTGCGGACCACCCACAGGTGCCCGACCCGGCCGGTGCCGGTCGCGGCGAGCGCGAGCACGGCGAGGACACGGCCGAGCCGGTCGGTGGCGACCAGACCCGGCTCCCCGTTGACGGACGCCTCGTCGACCACCAGGTCGGGTTGCCGGTCCCACACGCCCAGCAGGAAACCGGCGACGGCCTGCGGCCCGTGCAGCGGTACGGCGGAAGCCGAGACGAGGCCGCCGCCGTCGGTGATCGCGGTGGCGTCCGGATCGAGCACGTCGACCAGAGCGGCGAGGTCGCCGGTCTGCCAGGCGGACCGGAACGCCCGCACGACCGCGGCGTGCTCGGCCGGACCCACCGGGGTACGGCGCTGCTCACGGACCCGACGCCGCGCCGACGAGGCGAGTTGCCGGCACGCGGCAGGGGTACGGCCGACGATCCCGGCGATCTCGGGGTAGGTGAACCGGAACACGTCGTGCAGCACGAACGTGACCCGCTCGGCCGGGGTCATCGCCTCCAGTACCACCAGCAGGGCCATCGACACCGAGTCGTCCAGGATCACCCGGTCGGCGGGGTCGACCACCGTCGAGGGTTCCTGGCTGCTCCACCCGGTCGCCGGGAGGGGTTCGGGAAGCCACTCGCCGACGTACTGCTCCCTGCGGGCCCGCGCCGTGGTGAGCATGTCGAGCCCGATACGGCCGGCGGTCCTGATCAGCCAGGCTCGGGGGTTGGCGACGGCGTGGCGTTCCCCGTCGCTGAGCCGGTGCCAGCGGATGTAGGTCTCCTGCACGGCATCCTCGGCGTCGGCGAGCGAACCGAGCAGGCGGTAAGTGAGCCCCAGGAGCACCGCACGCTCGCGGGTCACCGGGTCCGGCGAACCCGGGTGGCCCGGCCCGGCGTCCTGCGGCACCTCCGCTCCCTCCCCCGGGCCGGCACAACGACCGCCGCGCGCCGCCCACCACTATCGGATCACGTCCGGCGCGCCGGGCACCACCTGACAGTTCACCGACCCACGTCGTCTACCTCACCGAGCGGGCGGTCCCGTCCGCTCCCCCTGCAGCTCCGCGCGGCGTCGGGTGCGGCCCGCCGAGGCGGCACCGCCCGTAGGGAGCGCGAACGAAGGAGAAGACGATGTCCGACCACGTCACGTTCGTCAACGTCATCGACGTCGACCCGTCCCGACAGCAGGAGGTGATCGACCTGCTGGTCGAGGGCACCGAGAAGGTGGTGTCCCGGCGACCCGGCTTCGTCTCGGTCACCCTGCTCGCCAGCCTCGACCGGACCCGTGTCGTCAACGTCGCCCGGTGGCGCAGCGCCGACGACGTCAGGGCCACCCAGGTCGACCCGGAGGCTGCCGAGTACGCCCGGCGGACCGCCGCGCTCGCCCAGGCCAGCCCCGGTCTCTACACCGTCGTCGGCGAGTTCGCCCCGTGACCCCGACGGCGGCGGTCCGGTCGGCGACCGGCCGGCGCCGGAGTGGGGCTACCCCGACGGCCGGGCCGTTCCCGGGCAGCGCCGGTGTCCGCCCGGTCGGCTAGCCGGTGCCGGTGGTGCCCGGCCCGGCCGGCCGGGCACCACCGGTGGCGTTCGCGCTCGTGCGCGCCGGATGACCTGTCGGGTTCGAGCCGCGCGAGAACCTGACCGCCACCTTCGTCCTCACTCCGCTGGCCGCACCGCGCCCGACACCGGCGACCGGCGCACTGCTGGGACACTGCGCTCATGAGTCAGGGTGTGTCCGGTGTGGCGTCCGGCCGGTGGTGGGGTGCGTTGCGGATCACTCTGGTCCTGCTGTGGCTGCTCGGGGCAGCGACGACGTGGTGGACCGCCCCGCGCCAGCAGGACTACGACCGGGCCGGGGCGGACGTGGCCGCGGGCCGGGTGGTCGCCTACCAGTGGGGTGACCGGTGGGAGGTGGATCGTTCCCCGCTCTGGTTCGGTTCTGCCACCCTGTGGGCCTCGGGCCGCCACGGGCCGCTGTTCGCGTGGCGAACGTCCGACGGCCGGGTGCACTGGACGGACACCGACCGGTTCGGACAGGTGACCACCACCGGTGCCGTCGAGCAGGAAAGCTACTCCGGACCCGGCGCCGTCGGCATCGCGCAGGAACTGCGGGCCGCCGGGCTCGAACACCGTGCCGGTGACCTGCACGGACCGGTGTCCGCCGTCGGCGGAGCCGGTGTCCTCCTCGCCGTCGGTGCCCTCGTCGTCGTGGTCGCCGGCCCGGCACCGGTCCGGGGCACCAGGTGGTACTGGTTCTGGTTGATCTTCCTCAGCCCGTACGGTCTCGGGCTGCTGCTCTGGACGGCCCGGGAGCGGCCGTGGTCCCGGTCCGCGGCGGCGGTGGCCGTGCGGAACCCGACGGCCCCGCGGGACCGGGGCGTTCTCGGCTTCGGCCTCGGCATACTCGCGTCGGTTCTGCTCGGTGCCGTCCTGTTGATCCTCCACGGAGCACTGGGTGACTGGTGGGTGCCGCGACCTGACGCCTAGCGGCACGCGGTCCCCCGCCCACCGGCCGGGACGGGTCCGATCGGCCCTCGGGAGCGACCGGGGTGCGGCACAATGCGCCCATGACCTCTACCGGATCGTCACGGCTGTCGTTGTGGTCCACCGACTCGGTGCTGTCGATCGGTTCGCGGGGCTCGGTGCTGTCCATCGGCAGCGTCGGGTCGATCGCCTCCGTCGGCAGCGTCGGCTCCGCCGGATCGGTGCTGTCCATCGGGTCGGCGCTCTCGGTCGGATCGGCCCTGGCGTGGCGGTCCCGCTGGTCGTTGCTGGCCGACCGTTCCTCGGGGGTCGCGATGGGTTCCCGCGCGAGCGCCCGCGCGCTGGCCGGTCCGTCGGCGACGGTGGCGGCCGTGGCGCTGGCCGCCTACGCCGGCTACCTCCTGACGCGCAGCCGCCGGCCGGACGACGGCAGCCGGGGACGGTGACGTCGTCCCGGACGGCGGGGCCGCGTCGCCGCTGTCCGCTCCCGGGCCGGGTCAGCAGTTGCCGATCTCGTCGGTGCGCGTCACCGCCGCCGAGGTGAGCGGCTCGCCCGGCACGTCGGGCACCGGGTAGGGCGTTCCGTCGTGCGTCGTGAGTTCCCTGGCGTACGCGTCGCTGACGAGGAAGACGTGCAGTTCGAAGCGCTGTCCCGGCGACCTCTCGTCGCCGACGACGACCCGTTTGGCCCGCCAGTTGTGCGGGGTGGGGAAGTGCAGCGGCTGCTCGTAGAAGTAGCTCCCGCCGGCCGGGCGGACGAAGAGCACGGCGGTGCGGCCGGTCGGCGGCTCGTTCCCCGTGCCGAACACGTCCGAGCAGTTCGGCACCACCGTCGCGCTGGTGATCGCGAACCGCACCGTCGGCGTCCTGGTCACGGTCGGAGCGACCGTGGGACGCGGTGTCCGGGTGGGAGGTGGGCTCGGTGTCGTCGATGCCGTGGGGGTGGGCGGTGGGGTCGGTGGGTCGGTCGGCTCCGGCGTCCCGGGTGGGCCCGTCGTCGGTTCCGGCGGTGGGGTGGAGTTGGCCGCAGAGTCGGACCCCGCCGGTGTCTCCTTGGTGGCGGTGAGGTACGCCGGCACCGCCGCGATGACACCCACGACCAGTGTGACCAGCGCGCCGAGCGCCACCACCTGCTCGGCGGGTTTCAGCGTCCGCCACCATCGCCGCATACGCACCCTCCCGGGTCGACAGACACCTGCTTGCAGTGAACACCGCGCGGGCAACCCGGGCCCTCGTCCAGATGGGGTCGACGGTGCGGAATCCGGGTGGACCGGTCGGGTCCTGATCGTCGAGGATCGGCGGGTGTCCGTTCCCGAACGCCAGATCCGTGCCCGCCACTCGGCCACGACCGTCACCGTGTACCAGGCGTACCCCCCGGACATCGCGGTGCCGGCGGTGGCCGCCGGCCGTTTCGTGGCCCCGTTCAAACGGGAGCGGATGACGTGGATCAAGCCGTCGTTCCTGTGGATGATGTACCGCTGCGGCTGGGCCACGAAGCCCGGCCAGGAGCGCGTGCTGTCCATCGAGATCACGCGGGCGGGATTCGAGTGGGCGCTGGGCCGGGCCTGCCTGAGTCACTACGACCGTGACCTGCACGGCGACCGGGAGAACTGGTCACGGCAGTTGCGGACCAGTCCGGTCCGGGTGCAGTGGGACCCGGAGCGTTCGCTGCGGCTGGCCGCGTTGCCGTACCGGTCGTTGCAGGTCGGGCTGTCCGGCGAGGCGGTCGACCGGTACGTCGACGAATGGATCGTCACGGTCGAGGACGTCACCGCCACCGTCGGGCGGATCCGGGACCTGCTGCGCCGGGGTGACGAGCAGGCGGCGGTGGCGCGCCTGCCCGTCGAACACGTCTACCCACTTCCGGACGCGATCGCCGTGCGTCTCGCAGCCAGCCCCGCCGAGAATCCCGATCGGCGGCACCGGCCGTGACAGCGCATCCGCCGCCACCCTGACCGCGCCGGGTCACCGGCGCTGCGGCGGGTTCGGCCGCCGCCGCACCGTGCGCCCCGGGTCCGGGGCGCACGGTGGACGCCAGGGTCACGTTCCGGCTCAGGGCGGGAAGCCCGGTGGCCGGGGCCACTGCTCCGCCTCCGGGTCGGGTCGGTAGCCCGGTCGGGGTTGCCCGGCCGCCTGGCGTTCCGGGGCCGGTGACGCTGGGGGCACACCCGGCCGCTGCGCTCCCGCGGCGGGTGGAACCGGGGCGCCGGCCACGGAAGGATTGCCGCCGGGCGGTGGCGCAGCCGCCACGCCGACCACGGGCCGGGCCGCGCCGGACCCGCCCGGCACACCAGGCGCGGAGGGGGTGACGGGCCGTGCCGCCGGTGCCGGGTGGCCGTCGGGCTGCGGTCCCGGGAGCGCCCGTACGGCGGCAGCCCGGGGCCGCCAGACCGGTTCCGCACCGATCAGGCTGCGGAAGTCGAACTGGCACTTCGGGCAGGTACGCAGCGCGGTCTCGGCGCGGCGGTCACCGCATTTCTGGCAGTAGGTCACCACCGTCTCGTCGGCGTCCATCCCTTGGCAGCGGGGGCAGGCGAACGTGGGGCCCTTGTTGTTGAGCTGCACCAGGCGGCCGGCGAGCACGTAGGGCGTGACGAGGCCACTGATGCTGCTGGCCAGGTCCCGGGTCCGCCGGGTGCGCTCCTGCATGCGTTCCATCTCCGGGTTGGTGACCTTCTCCAACCGGCAGGTGGTGCAGGTGCGCAGGGTCCGTACCGGCAGCAGGCCACGCAGCCGTGCCTGCTGGTGCAGGAAGGTCACCGCCGGCACGTCCGCCGGCTCGACGGTGATCCGGTCCGTGTCGCCCGCCGCGAGGCGTTCCTCGACCCGGAACACCAGTGACTGCACCTGCCCGACCAGCTTCGGCGGCATGCCACCCGGTCGGCTGACGATCAGCGTGCCGACCATCAGCATGCCGTCGGCCAACTCGGCGGGAACCTCGGCGACGGTGTCGGCCGTCTCGAAGGTGAAGGTCGCACCGCCGGTACGGGCGACCACCGCCTGCCGCTGCGCCGACTCGCCGTCGAGCAGCCGGCCAGCGTGCCGGGAGAGCGCCGCCTGCGCCCGGTTGGCAAGGCCGGCGGCGTGCTGCATCATCGCCACGTCACCCGGGCCCGTCTGCCGCCACCACGGGGTGAACGAGGCCGCAGCCGTCGGGTCGAGCCGGCCGAGCACGGCATCGAACGCGCTCAGCACCGACTCGAAGAGACCGACGTACACCGAGGTGACACCCCAGTTCCGCCCCAGCCTGCCCGGCCAACGGTCGACCAGCAGCACGCCCACCCGGACGCCGGGGCCGTCGGCCTCCAGGGTGACCCGCAGCAGCACCGGCACCTGCGTCGGCGAGAGGGTGACCCCGCCCAGGCGGGAGCCGCGTACCGCCTCCAGGAGGCTGAGCTGCTCGGTCTTCAGGTCGAAGGCGAGGTCGCGGATGCTGCGCAGCAGGTGCTGGCGGGCCACGCTGGGCGGGGCGCCGAGCCGACGGTGGACGCCGGCCGCCAGCCGGCCGGGCTCCAGCCCGGCCGCGACGGCCGGCGGCACGGCGCCGGGTCCACCGGCGTCAGCCCACCTCATTCCGCTGCGTCGTAGGAGGTGCCGGCGTCGAAGCTGGACGCCGCGTCGTAGCCCCCGGTGTCGTACGACGTGCTGGCGTCGTACGACGTGCTGGCGTCATACGTCGTGCTGGCGTCGTAGCCGCTGGTGTCGTAGCCGGAGGTGGCGGCGTCGGTGCCGCTGGTGGCCCAGTCGACCTCGGCGGCGGCGGTCTCCATGTGGTCGGCGACGGCGTCGGAGTACTCGTCGGAGACCGTGTAGTTGCCCTCGGCGATGCTCGCGTGGTCGGCCGCCCGTGCCATGGCGTTCTCGGCGACCTCGACGTTGCCGGCCGCCGCGTTCTCCACGGCGTAGTCGGCCCAGTCCTGCGCGGAGTCGGCCCAGTCGTCACCGCTGTCCGCGTGCCAGCTCGACCAGTCCTGGTCGGCGACCGCGCCGCTGATCTCGCTCTCCACGATGGATGCCGACGGTTCCGGAAGCGCCGCCACCGCCTCGGTCAGGGTGGTGTCCCCGATCGGCGTGTCGGTGGTCAGGAAGTCGCCCCAGTCTGAGTCGGCACTCATGCTCTGATTCCCCAGCTTCTGATGAACGTTGCGGTCAGCGGTCGTCGCCGGGTGGTCCGGTCGAACGACCAGAACTGTCCCACGCCCACGCCCACAGCCGCGCGGTCGCGGCACCGGGCCCGCAGGGCGTCGGCCGAGGTCACGGCGGGTGCCGGCCGGCAGGGTGACGCCGGTGTCAACATGCCGACAGACCCGGTCGACGCCGCACCGGTCCGCCAGGTCGACGGTGACCGCCCCGGTGGCGGGGTCAGCCCTTCACCGCTCCGGCGGTGAGACCCTCGGTGAGGAACCGCTGCCCGAAGGCGTACATGATCACCACGGGGATGCTGACCAGCAGGGACGCGGCGGCGAGTTGCCCCTGCGGCACGACGTCACCGGTGATCATCGACTGCATGCCCACAGGGAGGGTCTTGTACTCGTCCTTGGTGATGAACACGAAGGCGAAGAGGAACTCGTTCCAGGCGTTGGTCAGGGTGAACAGGGCGACCGCCAGCAGTCCCGGCTTGGCCAGGGGCAGCACCACCCGCCCGAACGCCTGGAGCCGGGTGCAGCCGTCGACCAGCGCGGCCTCCTCCAACTCGATCGGGATCGACGCGAAGTATCCCGCCAGCAGCCAGGTGGCGAACGGCAGCGTGAAGGTCGGGTACGTCACCACCAGCGACCACAGCGAGTCGGTGAGCCGGGCCCCGATGAGCAGTTGGTACAGCGGGATGAACAGCAGCGCGCCGGGCATCACGTAGGTGACCAGGACCGTGACGGTGAAGCCCTGTGCCCCGCGGAACCGCAGCCGGGCCAGCGCGTAGCCGGCCAGGGCGGCGCAGACCAGCGCCACCACGGTGGACGCCACGGACACCAGCACCGTGTTGAGGTACCAGCGGCCGAACGGTTTGGTGGTGAACAGGTCGGTGAACTGTTGCATGGTCCATGGTGTGGGCCACAGGTCGTGCTCGTGCAGGACGATCTGGCCGTCGGACTTGAAGGCCGTGACGACGATCCAGTACAGCGGGGCCAGGACGAAGACGAGCAGCGCGGCCAGGGCGAGGCCGGAGGCCAGGCCCGACACCAGGGCGGACGTCCTGCGTCGTCCCCACGACTGCAACGCCGAGAGGACCCGGCCGACCGCCGCCACGACCAGCAGGACCACTCCGAGGAGCAGCGCCGACTTCCACATGATGTGGGGTGACGCCCACGCCAGCGCACCGGTGACCACCACGGCGGCGGCCCACGGCAGCGCCCGGCGTACCGGTCCGGCGGGTCGGGTGGGCGTGCTGTCGGCGTCCCGCCGCAGCAGCCGGACCAGCACGTACACCAGCACGCCGATGACCGGCAGCATGACGAGCGTGACGGCCGCGCCGGCACCGTACTGGAGTTGGAGGATCGCCTTGGAGTACGCGACCAGCACGTACGGCGCGGTCGCGTCGCCGGGGCCACCCTGGGTCAGCAACCAGATGAGGTCGAAGTTGTTGAACGTCCAGATCGACGACAGGGTGACCGTCACGGTGATGACGTGACGCAGTCCGGGCAGCGTCACGTGGACGAACCGCCGCCATGCCGACGCCCCGTCGACGGTCGCCGCCTCGTAGAGGTCGGCGGGGATGGCCTTCAACCCGGCGAGGAAGGCGACGGTGAAGAACGGCACCCCCTTCCACACGTTGACCATGATCACCGATGGCATGGCCAGGGACGGCTCGGACAGCCAGCCCGCCGGCCAACTGTCGACCAGGTGCGCGTCGACCAGCAGCGGCCCGATCCCCGACTCGGTGAGGAGCAGGTTGACGCTGCCGAAGATCGGGTCGAGCAGCGAGCGCCAACTGAACGCGGTGACGACCGTCGGCACCACCCACGGCAGCAGGAGCAGGCCGGCCAGCACGGCCCGCCCCCGGCGTCGGTGGTGCAGCAGCAGGGCCGCGGACAGGCCCAGCACCACCTTGAACACCTCGGCGTACGCGGTGAAGACGAACGAGTTCACCACGCCGGTGTGGAACTGCTCGTCGTCGGTCAGAGCGAGGTAGTTGGCCAGACCGACGAACACGCTGTGCTGGCCGTGCCGTTCGGTGGTGCTGGTGACGACCGCCCAACCGATCGGGACGAGCACGAGGGCGCCGACGAGCACGGCCGTGGGGGCCAGGAACAGCGCCGCCAGCCGCCAGTCGCGGCCGAGCCGTCGTCGGGTCGCGGGGCGGGCGGCGGGCTTGCGCCGTCGGGATCCTCCTGACGCCGGGGCCGACGCCGGGCGGACCGACGTCACTGCGGCAGACCCTGCTGGGTGAAGATCTGCACCATCTTGGCGTGGGCGGCCTGCACGGCCTGCGCGGGCGGGGTGCCCTGGATGACCTGCTGCATCATGTCGGTCAGCACGTAGGCGCCCACGGCGGCCTGCTGCCCGGCGCTGGCCTGCTGCGGGAAGTCCAGGCCGTTCTTCGTCGACAGCGGCAGTTTCTGCTGGGTGATCCTGCGCATGATGGGGAACGCCGGGTCGCCGCTGGTGAAGAACGGGTCGGCGTCCCAGACCCGGTCCCAGGCCGGCAGGGCCAGCCCCGGTGCCTCCTTCGCCACGCCGACGAGGGCGGGCGCGCTGACCAGGTACTGCGTCAGCAGCTTGGCGAGGTCGGCGTTCTTGGCACCCTTGAAGATGACGAAGCACTGGGACTGTCCCAGCAGCAGGGAGGTGTCGGTGGCCGGGCCGGTGCAGTCGGGGAAGACGTGGGTGCGTTCGTAGACCGGGTTCTTTTTGGTCTTGGAGTCGGCGTAGACGCTGAACTGGTTGCGGGTGTAGCCGAGGATGCCGGCGAGCCAGTTCTCGTTGTTGCTGGAGTCGGTCCAGGCGGCGACCCCCGGCGGCAGCATCGGCTTGTACTTCGGGTTGGTGTAGATGTCGCCGAGGAAGGTGACCGCCTGGACGGTCTCGGGAGAGTCGAAGGTGACCTTCCGGCCGTCGTTGGAGGCGATCGCCCCGCCGTAGGAGTTGATCAGGGCCTCGATCATGCCGTTGGCGTCACCGGAGCGGTTCACGGTCATGCCCCAGCCGAACCGCCGCTTGCCGGGGTCGGAGATGGCCAGGCAGAGGTCCCGCAGTTCCTCCCAGGTGTAGCTGTCCTTCGGGGTGATGCCCTTGTCCTGCATCCAGTCCTTGCGCAGGAACGACCCGATCCCGATGAAATGGTACGGGATGGCGTACCACCTGCCGCCGAAGACGCAGAAGTTCTTGGACTCGGCGGTGGGTTCGCCGTACTTCGCGGTCAGCGCCTGCACGACGTCCGTCACGTCCTCCAGGTCGCCGAGCGCCTGGAACTGGGCGACGAACCGCGAGTCGGTCATGAACGCGAGGTCACGCGCGACGCCCCCCTTGACCTCGGCGTCGATCTTGGCGACGACGTCACCGGCGTCGGCCTGCACCAGACTGTTTCCGATCTTCGTGCCGGTGGTGTCGGCGAACTTCCGGATCGAGCTGTCCAGGGCCGCGTTCGCCGCCTCCGAGTACAGCTTCTGCGACAGCATCCCCATCGAGGAGCCCTTCAACGCCGCCGCGGCGTCGACGAGTTCCTGCGGGACCTCGGCCTGTGCCTTGGGCGTCGACGGTCCACTTCCTCCGCAGGCGGCGAGGCCGGCAGCTCCGAGCAGCCCCACCCCCATTCCCAGGAAGCCGCGTCGGGTCCGTAACGAGCCGTCCTCCGTGGACATCTGTCTCCTCCCATTCGCCTCAACGCGACTCACCGATGGCCGGGGAAGGGTTACCCTCCCTTGTGGACGCTGGTGCCGTCCGCAACCGGGGACGATCGCCCGCCCTGATGGATGACCGCAGCCCGCTGCTGGCGCGCGGCAATCGGGAAGCGGCTCCGCCGGTGGCGGACCCTCCCCAGCCTGTCCGAGATGCTCGTGCCCCGGGCGGCCGGATGTCGGCCGGGGCGGCGCTGCGCTCACTCTACACATTTCGGAAAGTCGCGACCAGACTTTCCTTCCCACCGGAAGACACTTTCAACAATTCACTATGATCAATAGGGGTGTCGGTGACGCCACCGCCGGACGGGACGCCCGCCGCACGGCGGGCGTCGGTCACGGGCGGGGCGTCGAGGTGGCCACAGGCACGCGCGCACCGACCGGGCGGCACGGGGGCGCACCCGCCCGTCGCCCACGAGCCGGCGTCCCACGGCGGGGCGCTGCCGCGTGGGTCGCCCGACGACCACCCCGACCCGACACCACCCGACGGCCGCACCCACAACCAGCCACCCGCACCGTTTGCCGATCGATGGTCGTGCATCTATTCTTTGGCAGCCCATCGACTGCCGGACAGGTAGTCGAAATAATGTCGAAACGCTTCGACAACCGTCGCACGACGGTTGACCCGAAGACGGGAGATGCTGATGAAATCCACACTGAGGAGGGTTCAGTTCGCCGTGCTTTCCGGCGTACTGGCGCTGGCTGGATCGACAGCCGTCATGACGAGTTCCGCATCGGCCGACAGCATGACCCAACTGAACGCCACCCAGCTCGTCGCCAACATGGGGGCGGGCTGGAACCTGGGCAACGCCCTGGAGGCCAACGCCAACGGAATCCCCAGCGAGACGGCCTGGGGTAACCCGGTCGTGACGCAGGCATTCATCGACCGGGTACGGGCGGCGGGATTCAAGACGATCCGCATTCCGGTCTCCTATCTGGGAAACATCGGGGCCGCCCCGAACTACACGATCAGCTCCGCCTGGCTGAACCGGATCCAGGAAATCGTCGACTACGCCTACGGTCGCGGCCTGTACGTGCTGATCAACATGCACGGCGACGGCTACAAGACCATCAACGGTTCGTGGCTCATCTGCGACTCGTCGAACCAGACGACGATCAAAGACAAGTACCAGAAGGTCTGGCAACAGATTGCGACCAAATTCCAGAGCTACGGCGAACGCCTCGTCCTCGAATCCATGAACGAGGAGTTCGACGGGCAGTACGGCAACCCCACCCAGCCGTGCTACTCGAACATCAACGCCTACAACCAGATCTTCGTGGACACGGTCCGGCGGACCGGCGGGAACAACAGCTCGCGCTGGCTGCTCATCCCCGGCTGGAACACCAACATCGACTACACCGTCGGCAACTACGGCTTCGTGCTGCCGACCGACCAGTACCGGTCGTCGTCCGTTCCGGCCAACGAGCAGCGGATCATGATCTCCGTGCACTACTACGACCCCTGGGACTTCGCCGGTGAGGAGAACGGCACCATCACCCAGTGGGGGCCGGCCGCCACCAACCCGGCACGCAAGTCGACCTGGGGACAACAGGACCACATGGACGGGCAACTGAAGAAGGTGCGGGACACCTTCGTCGCGCGCGGCTACCCGGTGTTCGTCGGTGAGTACGGCTCGGTCGACAAGACCTCGGCCGACTCGACGAACAACCGGTACCGGGCGGACTACGCGCGCACCCTGGTAGCCACCGCCAAGAAGTACGGGGCGGCCACCGCCTACTGGGACAACGGCTACAACGGCGCGTACGGGTTCGGGCTGTTCAACCGCAGCAGCGGCGCGGTCACCCAGCAGGGCATCATCGACGCCATCATGAGCGCCGTCGGCGGCACCACCCCGACCACGCCGCCGACCACCACGCCGCCCCCGACCACCGCTCCCCCGACCACCACGCCGCCGCCGACGACCGCCCCGCCGACGACCCCGCCGCCCGGCGGGCGCTCCTGCTCGGCGACGTACACGGTGACCGGTCAGTGGCAGGGCGGCTTCCAGGCCGAGGTGCGGGTCACCGCCGGCGGCTCGGCGATCAGCGGCTGGACCGTGACCTGGACGTTCGGCAACGGGCAGCAGGTGTCGCAGGGGTGGAACGCGACGCTGACCACCAGCGGCGCGACGGTGACCGCCCGCAACGTCAGCTACAACGGCGCCCTCGCTGCCGGCGGCAACACGACCTTCGGTTTCCTGGGCTCGTCGGGCGGCACCAACGGCGTACCGGCGGTGTCCTGCGTGGCGAGCTGAGCGGGCGGCGACCGACGCGGGCCGGGGGTCACCGACCCCCGGCCCGCGCGGCTCCCGGCCCACCGGAGCCAGATCGGCCCAGCGCGCCCAGCAGCAGGTCGTAGGTGGCCTGCACCGCCCCCGCCGCGCTGGGCACCAGCACCGCCCCGGGGCGTAGGCGGACCACCCGCATCAGGTCGTCGTACATGGTGCCGAGCACGGCCGATCCGCCGGAGCGCGCGATGAGCTGCTGAGGGAGGCGGATCCACTCGTCGTCGGCGTCGCGCGCGCGGCGGTGGAACCGCTCGATCGCGGTCTCCCGCCCGTCGACCAGGACAACCTCGTGGAAACTCGCCCCCTGCTCGCGTGCGAGCGCCGCGAGACCGTCGATCTCGTCGACCGTCGCGAGGTACTGCGGCAGGACGACGTCACCCCCGCCGGCCAGCCGGACCGTCACCATCGCCCGCACCAGGGACCACACGACGGGCCAGGTGTCGAACTCCTCGTCGCGCCATCCGCCGACGAGGCGGTGCAGCGCGTCGACGTCGAGATTCAGGGTGCCGGGGTGGCGGTCGGCGTAGCGCGCCGAGAGGGTGGACTTCCCGATGCCCGGCGGTCCGTTCAGATGGATCAGTCGCGCCATCACGCACCCTCGGGGTGACGGTCACCCGCGTCGTCCAGGCCGTCGACCAGCAGCTCCGCCTCGTCCACCGAAATGGCCATCGTGGTGCCGAGCAGTTCGACGGCCTGCTCGCGCTGGCCGGCTTCCACGAGTGCCGCGATCCGGAGCCAGGCGAACGCGTCGGCCATCGCGTCGCTGTTCCCGCCAGGTGTCGACGGCCAGCCGGACGGCGGGGAGGTGGGGTCTGGGACCGGCCGGTCCCCCGCCGTACCGGCCGGGGCTTGCGCCGCTGGTGGCGCGGTGTCCGCAGCAGGCGTGCCGGCGCCCGGCGGGTCGGGAGCCACGAGGGCGCGGTCAGGACAGGCGGCTTCGCGACTGCGGGCAGCGGCGATCCGGGTGGCCGCGTCCCACGCGCGGGTGGCCGCGTCCGGGGACGCGGCGGCGGCGACCCGCGCCTCCAGCTCGCGGACCTGGGTGCCCGGCAGGTCCCGGCGGTCATCTCGGCGACGCAGGACCACCGTGATCACCGCGATAAGCGAGACCGCGACGACGAGACCCACCGCCAGGTTCAGCAGGCTCGCGTCGGTGCCGCCGGGGCTCACCGGGTCGGACGGCCCCGGCCGGGCCGGTGCCGGTCGGCGACGGCGCGGAGCGGTACCCGGGCCAGGCGGGATGCGGTCGGTACCCGGCAAGCGGCGGCCGGCGACACCGTCGCCACGCTCGTCGCGGTCCCCCACCCCATGCCTGGCATCGTACCGGCGGGAGGGCCGCCCGCCGGGCTGCGCCCGGTCCGTATGCGGTCCCTTTGTCCCTGAGGGTCCGATACCGTGAGACGGCATGACACGTCCCGATCCCGTCCGCCTCGCCGCACCCCTCCTGCTCGTCCTCACCCTGGTCGCCGGACTGCTCATCGCGCCGGCCGGCCCGGCGCACGCCGCACCGGCCAAGAACCCGCCGCTGACCACCCCCTGGACCGCGCAGGCGCTCGACGGCACACCACTGCCGGAGTACCCGCGACCCCAGATGACCCGGCCGGACTGGCTCACCCTCAACGGCGAGTGGCAGTTGCGCCAGTCCGCCACGGACGACGCCCCGGCGTTCGGCACCGACCTGCCCGAGCGGATCAACGTGCCGTTCCCGGTGGAGAGCGCCCTGTCCGGGGTGCAGCGCGCCGCCGCCGACACCCGCAACTACCTGTTCTACCGCCGCACGGTGACAGTGCCCGGGAGCTGGAACGGACGCCGGGTGCTGCTGCACTTCGGCGCCGTCGACTGGCAGAGCACCGTCTGGGTCAACGGCGTGGCCGTCGGTGGGCACACCGGCGGCTACGACGCCTTCAGTTTCGACGTCACCGCCCAGTTGCGGGGCGGCGCGAACGAGATCGTGGTGAAGGTGTGGGACCCGACGGACAGCCGGCAGAACGGCAGCCTGCCGCCGATCGGCAAGCAGACCAAGCAGCCCGGCGGGATCTTCTACACCCCCAGCTCGGGCATCTGGCAGACGGTGTGGCTGGAACCGGTGCCGGCCGCCTCGATCAGCAGGGCCGACCTCACACCGCGCCTGGCCGACAACACCCTGCGCGTGCGGGTTCTCACCCGGGGCGACGTCAGCGGGCACAGCGTCCTGGCCGAGGCGCTCGACGGCACCACCGTGGTCGGCTCCGCCATCGGCGGTTTCACCGAATTCACGGTGCCCGTGCCGAACGCCCGCCGCTGGTCGCCCGACACCCCGTTTCTCTACCAACTGCGGGTCACCCTGCGTAATGCCGCGGGCGTCCAGGTGGACCGGACCACCCACTACTTCGGCATGCGCGAGATCAGCACCGGCATGGTCGGCGGCGTCCTGCGGCCCAAGCTCAACGGCCAGTTCGTCTTCCAGATCGGCACCCTCGACCAGGGGTTCTGGCCGGACGGGCTCTACACCGCGCCCACCGACGCCGCGCTCGCGTTCGACCTGCAGAAGCAGAAGGACCTGGGCTTCACCATGGTGCGCAAGCACATCAAGGTCGAACCGCAGCGCTGGTTCTACCACGCCGACCGGCTCGGACTGCTGGTGTGGCAGGACGTCCCGTCGCTGACCGCGCAGGACATCGACGCCACCGACGCGCAGCAGGCGCAGCTCGAAGCCGAGGCCCGCGAGATCGTCGACGAGCACCGCAGCTCGCCGGCCCTCGTCACCTGGACCGTCTACAACGAGGGGTGGGGGGAACGGGCGCTGGCCGACACCCGCCGGGTCGCCCAGGCCGTCAAGACCCAGGACCCGACCCGGCTGGTCAACGCGCACAGCGGCCACAACTGCTGCCAGTCGTTGGGCGACCCGGGCACCGGGGACATCGACGACTGGCACGTCTACCTGGGGCCGGACTCGCCGGTGCCGTCGGGCAGCCGGATCGCCGTGCTCGGCGAGTTCGGCGGCCTCGGCCTGCGCGTACCCGGGCACGAGTGGAGCCCGAACGGCAGTTTCTTCGCCTACGAGTGGCAACCGAACTCCACCGCGCTGACCGACCGCTACGTCGGCCTCGTGCAGGGCACCCAGAACCTCATGCTCGGCAAGGGGTTGAGCGCGTCCGTCTACACCGAGATCACCGACCAGGAGGGTGAGCTGAACGGGTTCCTCACCTACGACCGGCAGGTGGTCAAGCTGGACCAGGCCCGGGTCCGGGCCGCCAACCTGGCCCTGATCGCCGCGTCACGGTCCGTCGGCAGCTCGACGCCGGTGGCGTTGCCGCTGAACAGCCGCCGGTCGTTGCAGGTGACGACCCCCGGGTACACCGACCGGTTCCTGCGGCACCGGGACAGCCTCGCCTACACCGAGGTCGTGAACGCGGACAGCTCGGCGCTGCTCAGGAACGACGCGACGTACACGGTCCGGGCCGGGCTGGCCGACCCCGCGTGCTACTCGTTCGAGTCGGTCAACTTCCCCGGGCAGTTCCTCCGCCACCAGGAGTCGCGGGTACGCAACTCCCCGAACGACGGTTCGGCGCTGCTGCGCGCGGACGCCACCTGGTGTGCCCGGGTCGGGGTGAGCGGGAGCGGGGTCTCGTTGGAGTCGTACAACTTCCGCGGCAGGTACCTGCGGCACTACGCCTCCCAGGTGTGGCTGAGCAACGGCACGGGCGGCGAGGCGTGGAACTCACCCACCCTGTGGGCCGCGGACAGCACCTGGAACGTCACGACCCCCTGGGCACCCTGAGCGGGGCGGTCCCGCCGGGGCAGCCACGCTGCCCCGGCGGTGGGGGTCAGCCGATGCGGAACTGGTCGCCGTAGACGGCGAACACCAGTGGCGTGTTCAGGTCGAAGTTGCCGTTGTCGAGGAACACCCGCTGGGCGGTGTCGACGCGGGAGGTGTCGGAGTGGGCCTCCTCCTTCTTCATCTCGACGACCCGCTCGTCGAGGAACGCGTTGAGCCAGGTCCGCTCGTTGCCGCCCTGCGCCGGGGGCTTCGCCCGGAGCAGGGCCCGGCTGCGGATCTGGCGCATGCCCTCGTACCCGTGCATGACCGCCGCGTCGTAGTAGGCGAACTGGCCGAGCGCCCGGACCCCGTCGTTCTTCCCGTCCCGCACCGAGGGGGTGAAGTAGACCCGGTCCCGTTCGGACTCCTGTGCGGCCCGGAACACGGAGTCGTTGGCGGCGGTGCGCCAGTCGCGAGGGTAGTTGGGGTCGAGGCCGGCGTGCGAGGCGGTGCCGTTGACGGCGCGCAGCGCCGGCAGGTAGCCGGCCAGCACGTTGCCGGGCTTGGTGTTCGTGTACGCCTGGACCAGTTCGAGCATGTCGCCGGTGCCGGAGCAGAAACCGATGATGCCGGCGGTGTAGCCCCGGCCGTCGCCGATGTCCTCGATGTAGGAGAACTGGGCGCGCCAGTCGAGCGAGGAGTTCTCGGCCGCCGAGACGAGCTGCATGGCGACGTCCTTCTTCGCCGGGTCGTCGAGGTTGACGCCGGCCGGGGTGGTGGCGGTCGGGGTGGGGGTGCCGCCGCCGGGCAGGGTCCACTGCTGGTGGGTGGTGCCGCCGCAGGTCCAGATCTGGAGTCGGGCGCCGTTGGCGGTGCTCCGGTCGGTCACGTCGAGGCACTTGCCCGAGGTGGGGTTGACCAGGGCGCCGCCGCTTGCGGTGGTCCACTTCTGGGCGCCGGTGCCGTTGCAGTCGTACAGCTGGATCTTGGCGCCGTTGGTGGTCGACGCGGCGGTGACGTCGAGGCACTTGCCGAGCGCACGGATCGAGTTGTCGCTGTTGCCCACCGTCCAGGTCTGGGCGGTGGTGCCGTTGCAGTCGTAGAGCTGCACGGCGGTGCCGTTGGCCGGGTTGGCGCCGGCCACGTCGACGCACTTGCCGGCCAGGCCGGTGATCGGGCCGGCGGTCGCGGCGCTGGCCGACGGCAGGCCGTAGCCGACCGCCGCGATGCCGGTCAGCAGGGCGCCCACGGCGTAGGCGACTGTTCTTGTGCGCACCATGGCGATCCTCGGGGAAGGGGCGGCGGGCCGCCGGCCGGTCGGTGCCCGGGCACCACATACGCCCGGGTGGGCACCGCAAGAAATAGGAAGCTCTGTTTACTGATAGCAGTACGTCGATCAACTGTCAATCACGGCACTGAGCGATCGTGCCAGGTCAGGACAGCGCGCGGCGCACCGGCCGACCCCACCGGGCGATCCGGGCGCGGAATCGGTGCCGACCCGACCGCGGCACCTGACGGTCAGCGACGGTGCCCGGTGCGGAGGAAATCCGCCAGCAGGTGCCGGAACTCGCGCGGGTGCTCGACCGCCGGCACGTGCCCGCACCTGCCGAACACGTGCAGCCGGACGTCGGCCAGGTGGTCGAGCAGGGGCCGGGTGGCCGGGCCGAGCGGGGTGACCCGGTCGTCGGCACCGTGCACGAGCAGCACGGGCGCGCGGATCGCGGCCAGTGTCCGCGCCGGGAGGGTGAGGTCGTCGACCCACCGCTGCCGGGGTGGCGGGAACAACCCCGCGTACGCGGCGACCCCGGCCAGCATCGCGTCCGCGCGGGCGGCGACCGCCGCGTCGGTCACCAGCGCCTGGTCGAGAAAGAGCCGGCTCAACATGTCCCGCGCCCCGGTCGGGCCGGCCGGGGCGGCCCAGAGCGCGTCGAGGTCGGCCGACAGCGACGCCCCGGGGGCACCCATCGTCGAGACCGCCACGACCCGGGTGACCCGCCCGGGGTGCTCGGCCGCCAGGGCCAGCGCCACGGCCCCGCCCATGGAGTGGCCCACCACGGCGTAGTCCCCGACGCCGAGCGCGTCCATCAGGCCCGCCGCCTGCCGGGTCCACAGGCGCAGACCACCCCGGGAGCCCACCGGGACGGGGGTACGGCCGAACCCCGCGTGGTCGGGGGCCAGCACCCGCCACGACGGGCCCAGCGCCTGCGCCGTCGCCGCCCAGGCTCCGGACCCGGTGGTGCCGGGTCCGGAGCCGTGCAGCATCAGCACCGCCGGCCCGGTGCCGCTGTCGAGGACGTGGACGGGCGAGCCGTCGACGGTGACCGTCCGCGTGGTCGTCATCGGCACCGGCCGGGTGCGCTCAGGCCGAGGGAGCGTCGACGGACTTCGCGAAGAGTTCCATCATGGCCCGGCCGAACTGCGGCATGTCGGGCCAGCCCCGGCAGGAGACGAGGTTGCCGTCGACCACGTCGGGCGCGTCGATGACCGTCGCGCCGGCGTTCTCCATGTCGCCGGTGATGGGCGGGAAACACGCCGTCTTGCGGCCCTTGAGCAGGCCGTACACCGCCGGGACCTGCGCGCCGTGGCAGACCAGGGCGACGGGGAGGTTGCGCGCGAAGAAGTGTTCGGTGATCCGCCTGACGTCGGCGTCGACCCGGATCCACTCGGGGGCCCGCCCGCCGGGGATGATCAGGGCGTCGTAGCGTTCGACGTCGACCTCGGCCCAGGGCACGTCGACAGGCAGTTTGCGGCCGTTCTTCTCCACGTACGCGTCGGAGTTCGGGTCGAACTCGTGGATGACCAGTTGCACGTCACGCAACGTGCGTGACGCGACGTCGATCTCCCAGCCGCCCTCCTGGACGCGGTAGTAGGGGTACATCGTGTCGAGTTCCTCGGCGGCGTCGCCGGTCAGGAGCAGCGCTCGGGGCATCTGCTTCTCCTCGCAATGTGGTGGCGGTGAGGTGGACGCGATCCAATCCGATCTGATCCGATTGAGCTAGCATTCCTCCGCCCCGCCCGCCCGTCAAGACCGCACGGTCATCGCGTCCGCGTCCCTGATCTCGTCGAACAGCCGGCGGAAGCGCTCGCCGGAGCGCAGGATGTGCCGGCGCATCGCGTAGGCGGCGGCGTCGGGGTCCCGCGCGGCGATGGCGGCCACCACCGCCTCGTGCTCGGCCATCGCCAGGTGCGTGACCTGGGTGTCGTGGTGCAGCCGGAACAGGTGCACGTGACTGTGTAGGCGGGCGAGCGTCTCCCGGATGACCTGGTTCTCCGCGCTGTGGGCGACCAGGTCGTGGAAGGCGGCGTCACGCAGCCCGAAGGCGCCGTAGGCGGTCGGCCCGACGCCCCCCTCCAGCTCCGCCATCTCCGCCAGCATCCGGCGCAGCCCGGCCACCTGCGAAAGCGACGCCCGCTCGGCCGACCTGCGCGCCGCCGCCGGTTCCAGCAGCAGGCGGACCTCCAGCATGTCCTCGAACCGCTGGCGGGTGATCTGGGGTGGGATGCGGTAACCGGCGTGCGGCACCCGGACGACCAGCCCCTCGGCCTCCATCCGGTTGAGCGCGTCCCGGATCGGCGTCTGCGAGACCCCCAGCTCGCGTGCCAGGACGTCGATCGTGACGCGGGAGCCGGGCTCGATCCGCAGCGACATCAGCTGTCCGAGCAGCGTGTCGTACACCTCGTCGGCGAGCCGGCCGCGCGATCGCGCGGGTGACGTCGTGCCCGGCGCGGCCGTGCGGCCCCGCGCGCCCATCGCTTCGTCGTCCATCGTGACGTGAGGTCCTTTCTTGCACCTTCGGGAACCTGTTGACATCAGTTACGACGCTGCGACATGCTGACGCCCCCCACCCGATCGTATAGGAAACGTGACGGGCGACCGTCATTGCGCACCGTCGCCGTAACGCCTGCCATCGCTCCACTCGATCAACTGGAGCCCCCATGAGCATGCTCGACGTCCCGCCCGGCCCGGCACCGGGTCCCGACGGGTCGTCCTGCCTGCCCACGGCACGACGACGAACCGGAACGACGACGAACCGGCAGGTCATGGCGCGTCCGTGACACCGGTCCACGGGGCGGCCCCCGCGCCGGCCCGGCACCACGCCGGAAACAACCAAGCACCTGCTCGGCGAGGCACATAGCGAGGCTCTCGACGTCCCCACCACCCCAGAAAGCAGGTACCACGATGCGGCACCCGAAGCGAATCGCCCGAACATCGGTCTCCCGGCGGAAGATACGGCTGGCGACGGCCGCCATGCTGCTGCTCGCCACGACCCTGGCGGCGTGCGGCGACGGGGACGACGGCACGAAGGCCGGCGCCCCGAAGGCGCCGGCGACGGTCCCCGAGCTCACCAAGGACCCGCTGACCCTCAGCTTCATCTGGTTCGAATGGCCCCCGGCCAAGGCGCTGGAGGACTTCGCGAATGCGGAGTACAAGAAGGAACGGCCGAACGTGACCATCAAGGTCAACACCGTGCCGAACGCGAACTGGCACGACGCGATGTTCACCCAGTTCGCCGCGCGCAAGACCGACTTCGACATCGCGATCCTGGATTCGCAGCACATCGGTGAGGCCGTGACGAACGGCAACATCCTCGACCTGACCGACTTCGTCAAGAAGAACATCGAGGTCGACGCCTACAACCCGTACCTGCTGGCGGCGTACGGCCAGTTCCCGCAGGCCGAGACCGGCAAGCGCGACGAGAACGCCAGCCTGTACGGGCTGCCGCTGCTCGGCGACACCTGGACGATGATCTACCGCAAGGACCTGATCGGCGACAAGCCCCCGCAGACCTGGGACGAGATGATCTCCGTCGCCGCGAAGTGCCAGGCGGACAACCCGGGCGTCAGCGGTCTCGCCTTCCACCAGGCCAACGGCTCCGACGCCGCGGCCGTCACCTACAACACGGTCAACGGCGTCTACGGCGGCAACCTCTGGGACGCCAAGAGCCGCAAGATCGACGGCGTCCTCAACGACACCGCCGGTCACGAGGCGATGGACGTCCTGGTCAACAAGATGAAGCCGCTGACCGCCAAGGGCTCCGGCAACTGGTTCATCGACGAGGTGAACGCGGCGGTCGCCCAGGGCAAGGCGTGCATCGCATTCAACTGGATCGCCGCCAGCGGCGGCCTGCTCGACCCGAAGCAGTCGACGCTCGGCACCAGCCGGGAGCAGATCCTCGGCAAGCTGGGGTTCGCCACCCTGCCGACCCAGAAGACGAACCTGGTCCCGCTCGGCGGGATGGGGATGCACGTGTCGGCCTACTCCCCCTCGGCGCAGCAGGCCGAGGCGCTGAACTTCATGCGGTGGTTCGAGCAGGCCGACGTGCAGAAGAAGTGGGCCGCGGCCGGTGGTGTGCCGTCGCGTACCGACGCCCTGCAGTCGCCCGAGTTCCTCAACGCCGGGCCGTTCAACCAGGTGTACGCCGACTCGGTGCCACGGATGCGGGACATGTGGAACGTGCCGGAGTACGCGCGTCTGGTCGACATCGAGAACACGAACGTCAACGCGGCGCTCAACGGCGCCAAGAGCCCGAAGGCCGCGCTCGACGACATCGCCCGGGAGCAGCAGGGCGTGCTCGACTCCAGCAACCGCAAGGGCGGCGGCGGGCTGTGAGTGAGCTGACGACCGACCGTCCCGGGCAGGTGGCGTCCGCGACGCCACCTGCACCGGGCCGGTCCCGCCGCCGGCTCAGCGACCGTGGCCTCGCCGTGGCCTTCATCTCCCCCGCGCTGCTGCTGTTGCTCGGCATGTCGGTGTTCCCGCTGCTGTGGGCGTTGTACCTGTCGTTCACCGACTACTCGGCCACCCGAGGGGGGCCCGCCCGGTTCGTCGGCTTCGGCAACTACACCGCCATCCTGACGTCGGCGCAGGTCCACCAACGGGCCCTGACCACGCTGATCTACGTGGTCGGCGCGGTCACCCTGCAGACCGTGCTCGGCTTCTCCATCGCCTACCTGATCTCGCGGCGCACCCACGGGCGGGGCGTGCTGACCACCCTGTTCCTGGTGCCGATGATGCTGTCGCCGGTCGTGGTGGGGCTGTTCTGGCGGTTCATGCTCGACGCGCAGTTCGGCGTGGTCAACAGCATGCTCGGCTCACTCGGCCTGGGGCAGGTGGAGTGGCTCACCCGGCAGCGGACCGCGCTGGTGTCCCTGATCGTGGTCGACACCTGGCAGTGGACACCGTTCATCATGCTCATCGCCCTCGCCGGCCTCACCGCCGTCCCGAAGTACCTGTACGAGGCCGCCTCGATCGACCGGGCGTCCGAGTGGTTCCGGTTCCGCACCATCACCCTTCCGCTGGTGTGGCCGCTGCTGCTCATCGCCGTGCTGTTCCGGGCCATCGAGGCGTTCCGGCTGTTCGACCTCGTCTACATCCTCACCAACGGAGGTCCCGGGGTCTCCACCGAGACGTTGTCGTTCCACGTCTACAAGGTGGCGTTCCTGGGCTTCAACACCGGCACCGCCTCGGCGTACGGGATCCTCATGGTCCTCGTCGTCATCGTCCTCACGCAGCTCTACCTGCGCTACCTGAACAAGCTCAAGGAGGGCTGATGGCCGTCTCCGTCGACGAGGCCGTGTCCGCAGGCCCGACCCCGGACCGCCCGTCCCCCGCACGCCGCGTGCGCCGCCGGGGCCGCGGCCGGTCGGTGCTGGAGGTCGTGCTGCTGACCGCACTGGCCGTCGTGATGCTCTTCCCGGTGCTGTGGATGATCGAGACGTCTATCAAGGAGAACCGGGACGTCTATGCCGTGCCGGCCGAGTTCTTCGGCTTCACGGTCACCCTCGACCACTTCAGGGACGTCTTCGTCGGCGCGGACGGCGGCCGCTCGGCACTGTCCGTGGCGTTCCTCAACTCCGTGGTCGTCGCCGGGGTGTCCACGGTGCTGGCCACCGTGCTGGGGGTGCCGGCGGCGTGGGCGTACTCCCGCTTCACCCTGAAGGCCAAGAAGGACCAGCTGTTCTTCATCCTGTCCACCCGCTTCATGCCGCCCGTGGTGGTCGTGGTGCCGATCTTCCTCATGTACCGCCAGGCCGGACTCATCGACACCAAGCTCGGCCTGATCCTCATCTACACCGCGTTCAACGTCCCGTTCACGATCTGGATGATGAAGGGGTTCGTCGACGAGGTGCCCGCCGAGTACGAGGATGCCGCCATGCTCGACGGCTACAGCCGCCTGCAGGCGTTCTGGAAGTTCACCCTCCCCCTGCTGGTGCCCGGCATCGCCGCGACGGCGGTGTTCGCGCTCATCTTCTCGTGGAACGAGTTCGTGTTCGCCATCTTCCTCACCTCCAGCGACGAGGTGCGTACGGCCCCACCGGCCATCGCCGGCCTGATCGGTGGCACCACCGTGGACTGGGGTCTGGTGGCCGCCGCCTCGGTGGTGTTCGCGCTGCCGGTGCTCGTCTTCGCCTACCTGGTACGCCGGCACCTCGTCGCCGGTGTGACCCTCGGGGCGGTGCGACGCTGATGGCGGGCATCGAGGTGAGCGCCCTGCACAAGCGCTACCCGGACGGCACGGTCGCCGTCGAGCACGTCGACCTGTCCATCGGCGACGGCGAGCTGTTCGTGATGCTCGGCCCGTCGGGCTGCGGCAAGACGACCACACTACGGGCGATCGCCGGCCTGGAACGGCAGACCAGCGGCGACATCCACATCGGCGACACGCTGGTCAACGACCTGCCGCCGGCCGAACGTGACATCGCCATGGTGTTCCAGTTCTATGCGCTCTACCCACACCTACGCACCCGCGACAACCTGGCGTTCCCGCTGCGGGCCGAGGGCCTGCCCAAGCACGAGGTGCGCGAGCGGGTCGAGGAGGCGGCCCGGCTGATGCGGCTCGGTCCGCTGCTGGACCGGCGGCCACGTCAGCTCTCCGGCGGGGAGCAGCAGCGGGTCGCGCTCGCCCGCGCCCTGGTGCGCCGGCCGCGTGCCTTCCTGATGGACGAACCGCTCACCAACCTGGACGCGGAGTTGCGGGCGGACATGCGCACCGAGATCAAGCACCTGCAGGGCGAGCTGGGGGCGACCATGGTCTACGTCACCCACGACCAGGTCGAGGCGATGTCGCTCGGTCACCGCATCGCCATCCTCAACAAGGGCCGCGTCGAGCAGATCGGCACCCCGCTCGAGGTGTACGAGCGTCCGGCAAGCCTGTTCTGCGCCGCGTTCATCGGCTCCCCGCCGATGAACCTCATCGACGTGGAGGTGGCCGACGGGGAACTGCGCGGTCCGGGCGGGTTGGTCCTCACCCCACCGCCCGGCCTGCCCCGCGACCGTCCCCTGGTGGCCGGCGTACGGCCGGAGGCGCTGGAGGTCACCGCGCCGGGGACGGACGGGTCGGTGCCGGCCCGCGTCGTCTCGGCCGAGTGGCTGGGCGACGAGATCATCTACGTGGTCGACCACAGCGGCGGACGCGACGTGCGGGTCCGGATGCCACCGACCGTACGGTTCGCCGCCGACGCGAAGGTCGGGCTGCGGCACACCGGCGGCACCCCGGCGGTCTACGACGTACGCACGGAAGAGCTGGTGGCCTGATGGGAACCGTTGCGGTACAGGGACTGCGCAAGTCCTTCGGCAGGGTCCGGGCGTTGGACGGGGTGACGCTGGACGTGCCGGACGGGGCGTTCTTCGTCGTCCTCGGGCCGTCCGGGGCGGGCAAGACGACGACCCTGCGGGCGATCGCCGGCCTGGACAAGCTCGACGCCGGGTCGGTGCACCTGGACGGCCGGGACGCGACCGCCGACGCCCCGGCCGTCCGTGACCTGGCCATGGTGTTCCAGAACTACGCCCTCTATCCCCGGCACACGGCGTACGAGAACATCGCCTCGCCGCTGCGGGCACGTCGCCGCCCGGCGGGCGAGATCGCCGCCGCCGTCGAGCGGATGTCGGGCCTGCTGCACATCGAACGGCTGCTGCACCGGCGTCCCGCGCAGTTGTCGGGCGGTGAGATGCAGCGGGTCGCCCTGGCCCGGGCGCTGGTCCGCAGCCCGCGCGCGTTCCTGATGGACGAGCCGTTGACGAACCTCGATCTCAAGCTCCGCGTCGAGATGCGCACCGAGCTCACCCGCATCCACCGCAGCCTCGGCGCGACCTTCGTCTACGTGACCAACGACCAGGTCGAGGCGCTGTCCATGGCCGATCAGGTGGCGGTGCTCAGAGAGGGGACGGTGCAACAGGTCGGCACCCCGACCGAGGTGTACGAGCGGCCGGCCAACACGTGGGTCGCCGGCTTCGTCGGCAGCCCGCCGATCAGCCTGCTCGCCTGCCACGCCGAGGGGGACCACCTGGTCGGCGCAGCCGGCTGGACGCTGCCCCGGCCCCGCTGGGCCACGGCGAAGGACGGCCAGGCGCTGCTGTTGGGCCTACGCGCGGAGGACCTGTCGGTGGAGCGGCGCGGCGACGCGTCGTTGCCCGGTGAGCTCTACGGGCTCGAACCGCTCGGTGACCGGACGGTGGTCGACGTGCGGGTGGGCGCGGAGATCCTCAAGGTCAAGGCGCGGCCCACCGTCACCGGCACGCCTGGCGAGCAGGTGCGGGTGACGGTCGACCTGGGCCGGGCGCACCTGTTCGACGCGGGCACCGGGCTGTCGCTCTCGGCGGCCGGACGGTAGCCGGGGCGGCGCCGGCCCGCACCGCTACCCGCAGGTGACCCGTCGCGGCACACCGGACATCACCACGAAGATCACAGGAGGCGACCCAATGAGTGACCCGATGGACGTCCTGGCCCCCGAGCACCGACGGCTGCGGATCGGCGACGCCTGGCGGGACGCCGCGAGCGGCGTCACCTTCGTCGTCGAGGACCCCGCCACCGGTACGACCGTCGCCGAGGTGGCCGACGCGGGCGTCGTCGACGGGCTGGCCGCGCTGGACGCGGCGAGCCGGGCTGCGGCGCAGTGGGCGACCACCCCGCCCCGGAGACGGTCGGAGCTGTTGACCGCGACCTACCGGGCGCTGACCGACCGGGCCGAGGAGGTCGCCCGGCTGATCACCCTCGAAATGGGCAAGCCGCTCGCCGAGGCCCGGGCGGAGGTGGCCTACGGCGCCGAGTTCTTCAGATGGTTCGCCGAGGAGGCGGTACGCGTCGAGGGACGCTACAGCACCGCTCCCGCAGGCGGGTACCGCATCCTCACCGTGCCGAAGCCGGTCGGACCGTGCGTGTTCGTGACGCCGTGGAACTTCCCGTTGGCGATGGGCGCCCGCAAGATCGCCCCCGCGTTGGCGGCGGGCTGCACGACGGTCACCAAACCGGCCGCCCAGACGCCGCTGACCATGCTGCTGCTGGCCCGCATCATGGAGGAGGTCGGCGTCCCCGCCGGTGTGGTCAACGTGGTGACCACCAAGCGTGCCGGTGAGGTGGTCTCGGCGCTGCTGGCCGACACCCGGACCCGCAAGGTGTCGTTCACCGGGTCGACCGAGGTGGGGCGGGTGCTGCTGCGCCAGGCGGCGGACAACGTGCTACGTACCTCGATGGAACTGGGCGGCAACGCGGCCCTGATCGTGTGCGCCGACGCCGACCTGGACGTCGCGCTGCACGGCGCGATGGTGGCCAAGATGCGCAACATCGGGGAGTCCTGCATCGCGGCCAACCGGATCTACGTCGAGGAGCCGGTGCGGGAGGAGTTCACGAAGCGGTTCACCGAGCGGATGGGCGCGCTGGTGGTGGGCAACGGCCTCGACGACGGCGTGGACGTCGGCGCGTTGATCGACGAACCCTCGGTGGCCAAGCTCGACGACCTCGTCGCCGACGCGGTCGGTCGGGGGGCCCGGATCCTGGTGGGCGGCGTGCGCCCGGACGGGCCGGGGCACTTCTACCCGCCGACGGTCCTGGTCGACGTGCCCGACGACGCGCGGATGCTGCGGGAGGAGATCTTCGGCCCGGTGGCGCCGATCATCTCGTTCACCTCCGACGACGAGGTGATCGCGAAGGCCAACGACACCGAGCACGGCCTGGTCGGCTACGTCTTCACCCGTGACCTGCAGCGGGCGTTGCGGTTCACCGAGGGGCTCGAAACCGGGATGATCGGCGTCAACCGTGGCCTGATCTCGGACCCGTCGGCCCCGTTCGGGGGCGTGAAACAGTCAGGCATCGGCAAGGAGGGGTCGCACGAGGGCATCGGCGAGTACCTCGACCTCACCTACGCGGCGATCGACCTGCCGTGACCGTCCCGCTCACCGTCGCCGCCGTTCCGGAGAGGCACCGCCATGCTTGAGACCGTCCGTGGACCACGCCAGCTGATCGTCGGCGAAGGGGTCGCGCAGAACATCCCCCGGGTGGTGGCCGAGAACGGCTCACGGGTCCTCGTGGTGACCGACCGGATCCTGCTGGGGCAGCCGGGCGTGGCCGGGATCGTGGCCGCCGTACGGGAGAGGGTCGAGGCCGTCGAGGTGTTCCCCGACGCGACGCCCGACGTGCCGCTCACCGACGTCGACCTGGCCGTCTCGGCCGCCGCCGCGGTGGACGCCGACGTGATCCTCGCCGTCGGCGGCGGCACGGTGATCGACCTCGCCAAGATCGTCGGCGTCATCCGGTGCCACGGCGGGACACCGCGCGACTTCTACGGGGAGTCGCGGGTGCCGGGGCCGACGATTCCGCTCGTCGCGGTCCCGACGACGTCGGGCACCGGCTCCGAACTGACCCCCGTCTCGGTGCTGACCGACCCGGACCGTGCGCTGAAGGTGGGGGTGTCCAGCGTCCACATCGTGCCGGACTTCGCGATCGTCGACCCCGAGCTGACCTACACCTGCCCGGCGAGCGTCACCGCCCACTCCGGCATCGACGCGTTCTGTCACGCGGTGGAGAGCTACACCGCGCGGGCCCGGCCCCACGGGCCGCGCGACCCGGTGGAGCAGGTGTTCCTCGGCCGTAACCAGGTCACCGACCACTACGCGCTCCTGGCTGCGGAGCGGATCGCCCGCAGCCTGCGCCGGGCCGTCGCAGACGGCGGCGACACCGACGCGCGCGCCGACATGTCCTACGGGTCGGTGCTCGCCGGGCTCGCCTTCTCCCACGCGGGCAACGCGGCCCCGCACGCGCTGCAGTACCCCATCGGCGCGGCCACGCACACGCCGCACGGCCTGGGCGTCGGACTGCTGCTGCCGTACGCGCTGCACGCGGCCCGGGACACCGTCGGTGACCGGCTGGCGACCCTCGCCGGGGTGTGCGGGCTCGACGTCGCCGACGCCTCGCCGGCCGAGGCCACCGACACGTTCCTCACCTGGCTCGACCGGCTCCTCGCCGACATCGGCATCCCGCGCACCCTGGCGGACATCGGGGTGGCCCGCGCCGACCTTCCCCGGTTCGCGGAGCTGGCCTCCGGCGTCACCCGCCTGATCCAGAACCATCCGGGGCCGACCGACACCGCCAGCCTGACCGCGATCCTCGAAGCGGCCTGGACCGGGGACCGGACCTGACCGGACCCGGTCGACGACCGGCCTCGCCCGCCGGCCGGTCCGGTGTGGTTCAGGCCAGGTCGACGTGCAGGAGGCGCTGCCAGCCCAGCACGAAGCTCGCGACGAGCAGCAGCAGGGACCCGGTGATCAGTGACCAGTGCCAGGGCCCGTTGACCCAGTAGTAGACGAGCCCGCCGAGCGCCGGGACGTTGAAGGTCAGCAGGTCGGTCGAGGCCTGGAGGATCTTGCGTAGTCGGCGGCGGTGGTCGCGGCGGTGCGTCTCCTCCCAGCCGAACACGGGCGCGGCCCGGGGGTGCAGGTCTTCCACGCGTGGGGCGAGCGCCGTGCGGACGTAGCGACCGATCGCCGAGATCTTCTCGTCGTTGGCGAGGTGCGTCCAGCCCAGGACCGTCGCCGCTCCCGACAGGATGAGCAGCAGCGCCCCCTGACTGCCCAGCGTGGTCACCCCCACCACGATGGCGGCGTACGCGGCCAGGGTGACGTAGATGAGGTTGTCCCGCAGGCCGATGCGGGCCCGCTGTTCCTCCTTGAGCTGCCCGTACTCGGCCAGGAGCAGCTCGCGCAACGGGTCAGTGGACATCACGGGCCCCCTCGTGACGGGCGCGCAGGATGGGGATCTGCACCAGCCAGGCCTCGCCGGGGCGGTAGAGCGCGGCGGGCCGTCCACCGTTGCGGGTGGTCTGTGCTCCGGTCGGCCGGACGAAGTCCGGCACGGCGAGGACCTTGCGGTGGAAGTTGCGGGCGTCCAGGGAGCGCCCCCAGACGATCTCGTAGACCCGGCGGAGTTCGGACATGGTGAACTCCGCCCCGCAGAAGGACGTGGCGACGGTGGTGTATTCGAGCTTGCTGCGGGCGCGTTCCACGGCGTCGGTGAGGATCTGGGCGTGGTCGAACGCGAGCTGGCCCGGCTCCGCGAGGATCTCCTCCACCGGGTACCAGTCGGCGTGGCGCGCGTCGCCGCCCGCAGCGGGCGTGCCGGGCGTCGGCGTCAATGCCAGATAGCAGACAGTGACGACCCGCTGTCGGGGGTCCCGGTCCGGCGTGCCGTACGTGGCGAGCTGTTCGAGATGGACCTGACCAGGGTCGAGACCGGTCTCCTCCGTCAACTCCCGCATCGCGGCGCGGGTCAGGTCTTCGTCCACTGTCGACAGAAAACCGCCTGGAAGGGCGAGGGAGCCGAGGTCCGGCTCGATACCGCGCTCGACCAACAGGACAACGAACCGGCCCGCCAGGACGGTGAAGACCGCCAGGTCGACGGCGATCGCGATCAACGGGGCGGTCCACTGCTTGTCGTTCGGCACGACGCTCCCCCTCTTTTGGTCAGCTTGACTATAGCATCGGAGCACACTTACGCTCAGCAGGGGAATCGTCACTGCCACGGCAGTTCGATCGAGCATTCCCGTGGCCGCCCCCCTCGGCCCGCACCTCGCGAACCCTCCGCAACCGCAGCGCCCGTAACGGGTCGCACCCATCCACCGTCCACAGAGGACGAATATTTCTGAGACGTACGAGGAGTGTCTGGTGATCGTCGTACTGGTGGCGCTCGAAGTCGAGCGCAGTGAGATCAGGAAACGCCTACAGGACATCCGTGTCGAGCGGCACCCCGCCGGCACCCACTTCGACGTGGGAACCCTCGCCGGGACCGGCGACGGGCCGTCCCGCCAGGTCGCGCTGGCGCTCGTCGGGCGGGGAAACCCCGCCGCCGGGGTCATCGCCGAACGTGCCATCAGCCACTACCGGCCGAGCGCGATGCTGTTCGTCGGGGTGGCCGGTGGACTGCGCGACTGGCTCACCCTCGGCGACGTCGTGGTCGCCACGAAGGTGTACGCCTACCAGGGCGGACGCAGCGAGGACAGCGGATTCCGGGCGTACCCGCAGGCCTGGCCGATCGCGTACGAACTGGAGCAGGTCGCCCGCCACCTCGCCCTCGACGGAGGCTGGGCGGGCGGCCTGGACCCGGTGCCGAAGGTCCACTTCGAACCCGTCGCCGCCGGTGAGGTGGTGCTGAACGGGCGCACGACGCCGGAGGCGCAGCGCCTGCACGAGCACTTCGCCGACGCCGTGGCGGTGGAGATGGAGAGCGCCGGCGCGGCCCACGCCGGACACGTCAACCACGCGGTGCCGACGGCCGCCATCCGTGGCATCAGTGACCGGGCCGGCGGTCGCAAGGACCAGACCGACGCCGAGGGTTGGCAGCCCAGGGCGGCGGCACACGCGGCGGCGTTCGCGCTGGCGCTGGCCGCCCGGCTCGACAGCGGCGACGCCGGCACACCGACCGCCCCGCACGAGAGCCGCTACACGGTGCACACCTCGGGGGCGCAGTCCCCGGTGATCGGCACCAGCGGCACCATCCACGGCGACGTACGCCTCTACTACCGGGGGGAGCAGGGAAATGGCTGAGGTTCCCCGTCAGCACGTCAGCACGTCGGGGCCCAACTCGCCCGTCATCGGGACTGGCGCCACCATCCACGGTGGCGTGCACACCTACTACGTCGGGCCGAACGACCCACCCGAGAGGAAGTACGAGGTGGCGGTCCGCCTGCTCGACGGTGGCATGTCCCGCGCCGCCGAGCAGTTGCTGGCCGAGGTACTCGCCACCGATTACGGTCAACGACCCGGGGTGTGCTACCACTACCTCGTCGCCACGCTCAGCGACCGGACGCTGAGCGCTCTCGACGATCGGCACCTGCAGGCGCTGGGCAACGCCCGACAGCTGGTCGCCAAGGGCGGCCACCCGAGCCAGGAGAGCGCCGAGGACTTTCTCGACCGCACGAGGCTGGGCAGCCTGGTGACCCTCATCGACGTCGCCATGGGCATCAGCGACCGTGCGACGGACGCCGGCGTCAGGGCAACCTCGGGGACCAACCTCGAGGAGATGGAGGCGGCGTACGGGAACCTTCCCGAGAAGCACCAACGGCACCTCGACGGCCTGCTCGCCGGCCCCTTCAAGGACGAGATGTTCCGTCGGACCGCCGACCGGGTCCGGGAACAACGCTCCGGCGACATCCCCGGCCGCAAGGACCGCGTCTGGAAGTTCTTCGAGCCCGACCCCGCCGAGCCCAGGGAACTCGGCGGGGCACAGGTGCCGCCATCGCGGAGCTTGACCCTGGTCCGGTGGGCCGGGCTGGCGCTGGGAGTGGTCGGGACGGTCGGCGTCGTGGTGCAACTCGGTCTGGTCGGCGCGTTCACCACGCTGGCGATCATGCTCGTCCTCACCGGGATCGGTGTGCCCCTCGCCGGCTACGCGCGGTGGCAGCGGCAGCACCGCCGCACCCTGCTCGCGTTCAACCATGACCGGTTCCGCGGTGTTCTCGGTGTGGGCGTGACCGTCGATCCGGCAACGATGGCCGCTGCGACCCGCACGGTCGAGGAGGCCTTCGCGAACGAGGCACCGGGACAGCAGAGTTGGGATCCGATGACCGCCGGGCTGCGCCAAACCCTCGCCCGTGAGTTCGCGTTCCTCTACCACGAAACGGAGCTGCGCAACGGGCATCTGCGGTGGCTCGCCCGCTGGCATGCCCGGCAGACCCGTGACGTCTGGAGCGGACGCCTACTGCTCGCGTACGCGGACACGTACCGCGAGCGGCCGCTGCTGCGTCGGGCCGAACGGTTCGCCGTGGCCCTGCTGGCCGTGGCAGCGGTGCTGGTGCTCGTCCGGTTGTTGCCCGACGGCGGCACGGAGTCGGGGCTTCCGCTCCTCGCCGCCATGGTGGGCATCGCCCTGCTCTGGTACTCCCAGCCGCTGTTGCGGGCGCGGGAGACGACCTACCGGATCGTGTCCCGGGAACGGACGGAAAGGTATCAGGCCGAGCGGGCCGAGTGGGACAGGTGGTGTGCGGTCCTGCGTGACCGTCCCACCGACCAGGAGATGGCGACCTGGCTTGCCCAGGACGTCCTGGTCTTCAGGGCGGACATGCTCCGTGAACGGGGGATTCCCGCCTCGGAGGTGGCGTACGTGCTGGAGCTGACCACCGGCGCACCGGGGGCGAGCAGCGCCCGGGTCTCGTACGGGCCGATCCGCTACTCGCGCTACGTGCTGACGCTGTTCCTGCTGACCGCGACGGGTATCCGCTACTTCTGCTCCGAACTCGACCTCACCTACGGCGAATTTCACGGATCGAGCCGCCGTTCGATCCCCTACGGCGGCCTCCGCGAGGTGGAGGTCACGGAACAGAGCATCCGACGCCCGGCCGCCACGGCCACCCAGGCACAGATCACCTCCGGGGGCGTTGCCGCGGCTACCGCGTCGTCCACGGAGGTGCACATCCAACAGCGGAGCTTCATCGTCCGCACCGACACTCTCGGCACCATCAGTCTCGAACTGGGCGACTTCGGGCAGATGCGCGACAGCGGGGAACCGGAGGGGCTGGTTGCCCGGCTGGCCCTCGACAGCACCGGCGTCAACGACGCACTCGACGTCCTCGAAACGGTGGTGGTGGACGGCGCCGCCTGGCTGACCAGGGAGTTGCACCGCCGCCGCGGCGGCGGGCTGTGGGGCCGGGAACCGGGGCGCATCGGAGCCGGCCCGGAGCCGGTCACCGAGCCGGACGGCCTGGGGCAGGACACCCGCCCGGGAAGTGTGTGGTGAACCGCACCGCGATCGCGGCCGTGGTCGCCGTCGTGCTGATCTGCCTGGGCGGCTGCTGCCTCAGCGGAGGCGTCGTCGTCGGCAGTTCGATGCCCCACGAGTGGCAACTGCCCGACGGCGACAAGCCGGCCCGGGACAAGAAGCTCGGCATCATGGGGCACGTCGCCTACCAGCCTCCGTTGCTGCCGGTGAAGTTCGTGCTCAACTCGGACGGCAGCGTGGAGGTGCAGACCGACGACGTGTCCATCGTGACCCCGTTGGGGGTCTTCGGGGTCGGCGTCGGCGGCGGTGTCCAGGACGCCGGGACGCCGGTGCGTATCCTGCGGGCGGAGCCCGCCGACGTCACCCAGCTGCTGGTGTGTCCGATCGCGGCCCGGGAGAAGCCCGACGCCGCCTGCGAGACCTTCCGGATCAACAGCGGCCGCAAGCTGCGCATCACCATGGACGGCCGCTTCGTGCAGGAGGTGGAGCGCAACCGCATCGTCATCTACGTCGCGGCAGGGGCGAAGATCGACGTCGCGGACGCGGGTGCGCCGACCAGGAACACCGAGGTGTACGGCCCGGCCCGCATCGACGTCGAGAAGGTGACCTTCACCGTCAACGGTGAACACACCTACCTGGATCTGGAGCGCAGTCAGTCCGGCACGACCGCGGACGTCGCCTTCGACCACGTCACCCGCAGACTGAAGCTGGTGAACGGGGCACAGGTCTCCCGGGTGCTCCGGCCGCAGATCTTCGACGGGGTGACCACCGCCGATCTGCCGAGCGAGGCGGACTGCCTCGCCCAGCGGGAGTGGAGTGACGAGTTCCCGCCGCTCACCGTCGCGCAGCGGGCGATACGGCTGGGCCGGGGGGTGGACAATCCGGTGGCCGTACCGCTCGTGGCCTGCGTCAAGACCGCCGAGGCCGATCTCGGCTACGTCGTCATCTGGCCCGGCAGCGAGTGGTTCACCGGAAAGCCGAAGTTGACCTTCTACAGCCTGGTCTGGGTTCGGTGACCCTGGTCGCCGGCACGGAGTCACCTCCCGACCACGGATCCCGCGGCGCGATCGCGCCGCGGGGTCCGTGCGGGATACGGCCGTACGGGCCATCCGGGCAGTGACGACCGTCGCCGCCTACCGGGGGATCACCTCGTTGAGTCGCCCCAGGGTAATCGCCTCCGATCCGTCCGGCAGGTTCTCCGGCGCCTCGATGCCGACGAAGGTGACCGGCCCGTCCGGCGGACGGCCGTCCCACACCGTCACCTCGGCCCGACCGCGCCACCTGTCGACCAGGTACGACACGGTGAGGTACCGCCGTTCCATCAGCGCCCGCACCCGGTCGGCCGTGGTGAACGTGTTCTCCTCCACCCGGTTGAACGACGGCCGTCCCGGCAGGTAGAGGTGCAGCCAGACCGCCTGCCAGCCACGCTCGTTCCTGGCGAACACCATCGGCAGCGCGACCCGGCCGTGGCCGCGTAGGTGCGACCGCGCCCGCACGGTCCGGGCGTCGAACGGCGCCCCGCCCTGGTCCCGCGCCCGGGTCTGGTATCCGAACATCGACTCGGCGACCTCGTCGAACGACTCGCCCGCGTAGATGTTGACCTGCGGAACCACGTAGCGTCCGCCGGCGGTCAGCGGCACGTCGATGAACTCGGTCGCCCCGTTACGCGCGTCGGTGACGTCGCCGGAGTGCACCACGCCGTCGTGCCGGTAGTTCGTCCAGGACACCTGACCGGAGCTGTGGAAGTCGTCGTCGAGCAGCAGCACCGACAGGTCGTGGTCGGTGCGGCGGCTGGCCTGCCGCCAGTAGGTGAAGAACCGCAGCACCTCACCGGACACCGACGCCCGCGAGCCCCTCGGCATGACCGCGAAACCGCCCTCGGTGGCCTTGCCGGACAGCGGCAGGGCGACGTCGAGCACCTGCGGATCCACCAGCAGCGGTCGGTGCCACTGCGGCAGCCGGGCGCTGATCGCGGCGTCGAGCAGCGACGACAGTTCGGCCACCAGCGCGGCCGGCAGCGCTGGCCGCTCGTCGGGGCCGACCCACGCGGTGCGGGAACGACTCGCGTACATCCGGGCCGAAGCGGGGGTCAGCCGGTTGTCGACGTGCTCCCGCAGCGAGAGCAGCACCCGGCCCGAGGCCGAGCCGAGCGCGCCGGTGACCGCGTCGACGACCGTGGCCCGCTCCGCCGCCGACGCCAGCCGCAGCAGCCGGTCGGCAGACCGCAGGAGCAGGCCCGGTGCGGCCGACAGCACCGATGCGGCCGGGCCGACGGCACCGGCACGGATCGCCGCCTCGGCGCGGCCGGCGAGGTTGTGCACCCGCCGCTGGCCACGGGCGACCGTGAACACCTCCTGCGCGTGCGGCCACTGGCCGTACTCGTGGGGGTGCAGCCGTTCCCCGAGCCGCTTCCAGCGCTCCGCGTACCGGGCGACGTCACCGAGCCGGTCCGGGTGCGCGGCGACGACCTCGTTCAGCGCGGCCAGCAGCGTCCGCCGCTCCGGGCGTCGGAAGGCACGAAACCGCGTGGGCGTCGCCAGCGAGACGTCCCCGCCGGACACCTGGCAGGCGAGGCGCAGCACGTCGGTGGTCGTGTCCACGCCGACCAGCGGCCGGCCGAGGACGAGCCGGATCCCGTTGAGCACGGCACGGTTCTCCCGTACCGGGATCTCGGCCGGCTGCACGCCGTCGGCGCAGGCCACCGCCAGCTCACCGAGGATCGCGAGGTCGGCCTCGCCGTGCGGCGTCGGGCTGCCGGCCAGGGCCAGGTACAGCCGTGCCGCCTCCACCTCGGGGGCGTCACCGAGATGCAGCACGGTCAGCCGGTCACCGGCGGCGGTGACCAGCGTGTCGTGTGCGGCGAGCAGCTGCGCGTAGGTGTGCTGGTAGATGCCGTAGGCCGGCAGGTCGAGCAGGTTCACCCCACCCGCGACGACGGCGTCGCGCAGCTGCGCGTCGGTGGCCGTGCCCCCGCCGGTGAGCACGGCGGCGCGCAGCCGGTCCACCCAGAACTCGACGGTGTCCGGCACGTCGTGCGGGAAACCGATGAAGTAGGCGTTGTGCTGGACGTGGTCGCCGACCAGCTCACGTACCGCCGAGACGACCGTGGCGGCGAGGTCCATCGCCGGTGCGGGGGCCAGCGCGCCGATGTGCTCCAGCAGGGCCCGCGACGCCGCGAACCCGACATCGAGCAGCGCCGCGTCCAGCTGCCGGGCCACCGGCGTGCCGTCACCGGCCGCAGCCGGGCCCGCCGGTACGCGCAGGGTCTTCTGGATGATCAGCTTTTCGATCACGTGCTCCTCCGTTCCCCTCGGTTCCGGTAGGTGGCGGCGCGCAGCCGTGGCACAGTGGGTCGCCGGGGACTCGAACCCCGAACCTTCCGATCCAACAAGGAGAAGGAAGCGCACCCATGGCCGCCGCAGCGGAGGGCGGACGCGCTACTCAGTCGGATGCTCTGCCAGTTGAGCTAGCGACCCAGATGTCGATCATCCATGAGCCGGGTCGACTTGGCCACCGGGATTCGACCCGGCGGTCGGGGCGGCCGCCGATTCGCCGATCTTCCCCAACCCGCTGACCACCGCTGCCGCGTACACGGAAGAGCAACAGTCTTCCGGACGGCATCAGCGCCGGTCGGTGCCGGTCAGCTGGAACTCGTACCGGTCCGCCTCGCGGGCGACGGCGCGGACGACGGCCTGAAAGGCGTCGGCGGTGAGTCCGTCCTTGGGGGTCCACCCGTGGGCGACCAGTGCGCCGTCGGCGTCGACCCGGAAGCCCACCAGCCTGGTGTGGCGGTTCCTCTCCCACGCCTCACGGTAGAGGCGGTCCCACTGCCCGACCACCTCGGCGTTGGCGACGACTGCCGTCAACAGGTACGCCTCGCCGCCGTCGTGTACGTGCACCGAGTGCGATCGCCCATTGGTGAAAGAGACCTTCACCCGCCGTCTGTCGGGACTCATGTCGTCGGTCCGACAGAGCCGCCGCCAGTCATCGCGCGTACCGAACATCCCGCTCCAACTCCGTCCTGAACTCGGTGAGCAGTCGATCGCGATCGGGCAGGTGGTCCCGTTCGAGGGCGTCGGCGACAGTGGTGACCCGCCGGACCAGGGCCGCGATGCGGGACGGGTCGTGTGGCGGGGCGGTGAGCAGGACGTCTTCCTCGACGGTGACGTCGTAGCTGCCGCCGCGGACCTCGATGGCGCCCAGCCGCACCGGGATCCCCGCCGACGAACCGGCCACCTCGTCCCACCGGGTCCCGGTGCCGATGCGCCCGATGGGGCTCACACACCGCACGAGCAGTCGCGGTCCCTCCCGTTCGAGTTGCAGGCTGAACGGCTGCTGCCGTCCGTCGGTGAGGACCACCGTGCCGAGCAGTGTGCCGTCGCCGGGTTGGTTCCGCTCCCAGTCGACCGGGAGGCCGGGCAGTGCGCCACGGGCCACCGCGTTGAAGCGTTCGAGTTGCCCGGCGGCGACCGTCTCGTCCACCGCCAGCGGCCGGTCCTGGCCGTCGAGGTGTCCGGGTCGTACGGGGAAGGCGGTGGACAGCGGTTCGGTCGGCGGCGGCGGAACCTCCTCGTCGTCCAGGGCCTCCCGGCGGACGTCGAGGTAGCCGTCGCCGGCGGTCGGCAGGATCAGGCCCTCGTGCATCAGCCGGAGAAAGTCGTTCATCCTGCGCAGCACCCGACGGGCCTGGAGACGTTCCACGGTGTCGGCGAGGTGGGGGTAGTACACCTGCAGCAGGTCGTCGCCCTCCGCCGGACGGTTCAGGGCGGTCAGCCGGCGTTCACTTTCGGAGCGTACCCGGTCGATGCGTCCGATCCGCTGCTCGATCGCCGAGGGTGTCCAGGCCAGGCCGTAGTGGTAGACGCGGGAGCAGAAGGTGTGCAGGTCCTCCCCTTCCTGAAGGAGGTCGGTGCAGATCAGCACGAGCGGGTACCCGGGGAGGCGGAACTGCTGCACGTGGCGCTTGTTGACCCGGCCGGACATGCCGGCCACCGGCTCCTGGGCGGTGAAGAGCCGACTGACGAGGGCGCGTGCCTCCCGCAGGTCACCCCGCCTCACCTCGGGCAGGTTGGTGTCGAGAACGAGGTCGTGGTGCTCGGCCAGGGCGGCGAGTTCGGCCAGTCCCGTCCACGGCCGTCGGCCGGGTCCGGCGGCGGCCTGGGTGTCGAGTTCGTCGAGGTAGGCGGTGATCGCCTCGTCCGGCCGGTCGATCGCGGCGGAGGGATCAAGTGTCGGTAGGTGGTCGGTGACCACGGCGTACAGGTCGAGGAAGGCGTGCCCGAGGCGGGCGGCGGCGGAAAGGATCTGCGCGCGGAGCTGCTGCTCCCGAAACGACTCGCCCGGGTCGTCGCCGGTGGCCTCCGGCCAGATCAGGTCACGTAGTCGCCTGCGCCTGCGGAGTTCGGTGAAGAAGGTCCTGGTCTCCAGCAGGTCCGGGTCCGCTTCCGCCGAGACGGCGCTGCGCTTCTCCGGGCGGTACAGCTCCCACCAGATCACCTCGGCGCGGGCGCGATGCGGTCCCTGGTGATGGGCGAGCAGTTCGAGGGCGGCGGCCTGGACGGCCTCGAACCGGGCGGCGCGGGTCGCCTGCTTCGCCTCGCTCAGGTAGTGGCGTGAGTGTTCGCGCACGAGCCGGTCGACGCTGTCCCGCGCCTGCCCGAGCGCGCGCGCCAGAGCGTCGCCGACCTGTCCCGGGTCGGCGTCGAGGAGGGCCATGACGTGGTTGTCGTCGAAGAAGGTGCCCAGTGCGCCGCCCTGGTTGCGGAACCGGCTCTGGACGGTCGCGCCGCTGACGATGCCGGTGGGCCCGGCGCCCCGGAAGAACCAGGCGAAGAAGGTGTCCTGACCTCCTGTGTCGTCGTCCTCCCGCATCTCTTCCCCGACGGTGGGGGTGGCCGGGTCACGCAGCGCGCGCAGGCGGCGGAACTCGACGACGGAGTTCGCGAACGCCTGTCGATGCCGCTCGTGCAGCCGGCTGCGGAGCCGGTCGACGAGCCAGTCGCTGTACTCGTCGTCGAGCTTGCGTTTGAGTTCGGTCACCGAGGCCACCCGCCGGACGAAGACCAGCCCCTTGCGGCCGTCGTGCCAGGATCCGGCGAGGGTACGGACGAGGGTGTCCATCTTGGGGTGCGGCAGTTCGCGGCCGAACCGCTCGTGGTGGTCGCGGGCCAGGTCGTTGAGCATCGGCACGTCGATGCCCCGCCGTTCGGCCGCGTCGGCGGCCTGCCCGACGTCGTCGAAGTTGCCCTCGACGGCGTCGTCGGCGGGGTCGTCGGGGTCCTGCGTCGCGGTCCGCTTCTTCGCGGCACTGGTCTCCAGGAACGATTCGAACGACGCCAGCATGCCGACCTGGAACCGGGCGTCGAACCGCTCGTCGTCGAGCAGCTCACTGACCTTCTTCTGAACCAACGCGACGGTCAGTCGCTGCCGGTCGTCGCTGATCCGGATCGGCTCGTCGTGCTCGGTGACTCCCCCGCCGCGCCACTCCCGCCGGTAGAGGTTCTTGGTCAGCCGCTGCCCGGCCACCTCCAGCGAGGTCACCCGGCGGATCAGGAACTTCCCTGCCACCTCCCGCCGCTGCTGCTCGCTGGCGTCCGGGTCCCGCAGCAGCCGGAAGGGTTCCGCCAGCCCGAAGACGTCGAGCTGGTTCCACAGTTGCCGGTAGTCGTCGTCGACAGGCGTCGCGGAGAGCAGCAACACCATGCCGGCCCGCGGACCGTACGCGTGGCGCAGTGCGGGGTCCACGTCGGTGTGGTCGCGGCCGAGCACGGTGGCCAGCACCCGGTTACGGGAGGACGCCAGGGGGCCCCACCCGTGCTTGAGGTTGTGCGCCTCGTCGACGATCACCAGGTCGAAGGGGGGCAGCGCGGCGTTGATCGCCTGCGCGAACCGGTCCTTGACGAGCTCCGGGCTCGCCCGCAGGTCGACCAGGTCGTCGGGGAGCCACGGCACCTGGGCGTGGAGCCGGTCGCGCAGGTTGCGGCGCTGCTCGGGGTCGCGGCGCATCGGCAGGCTGAAGCTGGGCAGCCGGACGAAGAAGTCACGGTCGGGGCCGACCGCCGTCTCCTCCAGCAGTTCGATCAGGCTCCGGCAGTGCACGGGCGATCGTGCCGGCAGCCCGCCGGGCATCCGTACCCGCAGGTCGTCGAGGCGCACGTTGTTCTTGGTGAACAGGCCCTGTTCCCGCTGCCACTTCTGCTGGATGTTCTCCCGTGGCGCGACGACGAGCACCCGAAGGTCCGGGTTGAAGTGGCGGAGCAGGGCGACCACGCCGAGCGCCACGTACGTCTTGCCCATGCCGACCTCGTCGGCGAGGTAGGCGACCCGGTGGCGGTGCAGGATGTTGTGCAGGGCGACGGCCCCGTGGAGCTGGTCCCTGGCCAGCTGCGGGTTGTGGATCATCCGGTCGAAGTCGAGTAGCTGCCCGGCGGTGCCGACGGTGAGCATCATGCGGTCACCGCCGGCTGCTCGCCCAGGAACCGGGGTTCGTACCAGTCGAGGAACTCCGTCATCCCGGCGTCGTTGCGCGCGATCACCTGCTCCCGCAGGACGGCCCGCACGGCGAGCCCCTTCTCCAGGCGGGCGACCCCGACCGGGTCCGACGCCCAGAAGTCGGGATGGTGGCGGCGGACGCGGTCGGCGAGCTGCCGCGCGCAGAGGACCATGAGGTAACGGTCCAGCAGTTCCCCTGCCGTCTCATCGGCCATCTGCTCGACGAGGACGGGTAACGAGTCGTACTTGGCACCGAACATCCGGAACCGGGCCGCCTCGACCCGTCGGGGGTCGTGTTCGTCCCGATCGTGGTCGAGGGCGTCACGCACGGCGCGGCCCAGGGCCGCGAAGCCGTGGAACACCCCGGCGAAGCGATCGAAGATGGTGTCCGGGGGCGACTCCGGCGGCGGTCCCTCCCCCGCACCGTGCAGCGCCTCGCCGCGCATGGCCAGGTAGGTGTTGCGTTGCTCCGCGCTGAGCATCGACCAGTAGCGCAGGATGTCGGCAGGGCTCAGGTCGAGCAGGATCGACGGGCGGTGCGCCATGCCGCTCTCGTGGACGAGGACGATCCCGCGCCGGTCACCGGCGACGGCGGTGAGGAAGCTGGTCTCGCGGAGCCGCTTGCGCAGGGTCACCGCGTCGTCGGCGGTCAGCAGCGTCCAGACGGCCCGTTCCAGCGGACCCACCTCGAAGAGATGGACACCCCTGTCGTACACCTGAACCGGGCCGCTGCCGTCCCCGCCGTCCCACAGGACCTCCGCCTGTCCGGACGCCCAGTCGTACCGCGCGAACAACGGCAGGTAGTCCTGGTCGACGCCGTCGTCCTCGCCGGCCGGTTGCGCGAACGGCGGTGTCTGCTCGACCGCCTCCAGCCAGAACGCCGGTCGCTGGTCCACCACCACCTCCGACAGCACCCCGCTCTCGACGTTGCCGCCGGGCGAATGCGCCGGCGTGGTGAGGTTGAACGACCCGACGAGGGTGATCTCCCACTCCCCGGTGAAGAACCGGTACACCTTGGCGTGCACCGTGCGCCGCGCCGCCTGCGCCGGTTGCTCCGTCTGTCTGCCGCCCCGGGCGAGCAACCCCCTGGGCAGACGTCCCCATTCGCCGCCCCGCTCGCGCACCCACTCGTAGAGCTCCGGGCGGCACCGGGCCAGGCCGTTCTCCTCGGGCAGCAGCACCCGCCACCGGTCCGGCTGGAAACGGTCCAGCAACGCTTCGAGTGGCGCCGAGGCGTCCGCCTCGTCGAGGTACGGGGAGAGCACCTCCAGGTCCGCGTGGCGCAGCCACCGGCCGGCGACGGCCTCAAGCTGGTCGACCAGCGCCGGGGTACCGGGCCCGGTGGAGAGGAAGTGCGGGTGCAGTCGCCGGTTCGCGGTGCGCTGCGCGATCGGATGCACGCCACCGAGCAGGTCGAGGATGTCGTCCAGCGCCGCGGGGGTGTCGAAGTTCCTGGCCAGGGTCCGCAGGTCACGGAGGAACCGCTGGATGTCCGGTGCGGTGCGTGAGCGACCGGACCCGGCGATCTCCTCCAGGTGGGCACACTCGACGTTCTCCCACCAGCCCGCCTGGGTCAGGTTCGCCGAGCTGGTCAGCACCACCAGTGCGCGTTGCCCCGTCGAGGTGTCCCGTACCAGGATGAACGCGTTCTTGGGGTGGAAGTAGCCGGTCCCGGGTCGGACCGGGATCCGACCCACGTCCAGGCAGGCCGTGCCGTCACCGGTCACGATCGCGCGGGGGTCGTAGTAGACGGCGATGCGGCCGGCGAGCGGACGCAGTTCCTCCTCCAGTTGGGCGCGTCGGATCTGCGGGTCCTGGTGCAGGTGGCGGTCGAACAGGGCCGGCAGGATCTCCCGCTCGAAGAAACCGGGGTCGAAGCGGAAGGTGCAGAACACGGCGGCCAGCACCTCACGGCCCTTGATCTGCGTACGGAGCGCCTCGGTGAGCACCTCCCGGGGAATCCTGCTCACGCCGTGCCCTTTCCGATCGCCCTCAGCACGGACACGAGTGAGGGGATGAAGTACGGGTACCACCACAGTTCCGGGATATGGTCACCGGCGGGCAGGTCGGCCGGCTCGTCACGGAACCGCACCCGCAGCTGGTCCTGACCTGTCACCTCCAGCCAGGCGAGGGCGCCGCCGCGTTCCCGCATCACCGTGCCGTTGCGCTCGGCCAACACCCGGATGAGCTGCGGGTAGTCGCCGCCGTGCAGGGCGGCGGCGATGCGTGGCCAGTGCGGGCCGGGCAGCACGGACGTCGCGAGGGGGTCGACCGAGTCGACACGTTCACCACAGGTGACCCGAAGCTCGGCCGCCACGTCGTCGAGGCGTGCGCCGTTGCGGCTGAGCAGGTAGCGAAAGAGCAGGGACGCCGGCGCGAGTACCGACTCGCAGGCGATGACCCGACGTACCAGGTCGGCGACGTCGCCCCAGCCCCTGGTCTCGGCGTCGTCGGCGATCGCCGTCAGGTACGGCCGCGAGGGCAGGTCGGAGTCGGTGGGCCTGGCGTCGAGGAGCAGCGCGAACCTGCTCTGCCGCCCCCCGGTCGGATCGGCGGGTCCCCCCTCGACCAGGTGGTGCCGGTAGAAGTCGACCTCCCGCCGCGAGGTCACGGGGCGGAAGACATCCGCCACCGCCTCCCGCTTCTCGGCCGCGCCGAGGTCGAACACCACCCGGTCCCGGCCCAGTTCCCGGACCAGACGACAGGCGTCCTTCCCCCACCCGGCTTCGAGTCGCGGGAGGTGGACGGCGTCGACGAACGCGGCCGCCTCCGGCGTGAGTCGCGTCGGGGTGCCGGGCGCGACGAGCCCGGACGCCCGCGCCGGCGCGGTGTAGTTGCCCAGCAGGCCGTCCGTTCGCTGGTTGCCGAGAATCTGGTGCTCCGGCTGCGCCGACAGGTACACCTTGCCGCCCGCCTTCGCCGCCCGCGCCGCGACCCGCTGCCGACCGAAGAACCCGCGCTCTCCACCTGCGTGCCGCACGTACGCCGCCATCTGTTCCCAGATCAGGAAAGCGTCGGTCGGGTTCTCCGACCTGTCGGCATCGGCGAACTCGGCCAGCCGCAACCCGACGAGCAGGGTGGTGAATCCGGGCAGGGATTCCGTGACGGTGGTGAGATTGCCGATGAGCGGCCGTCCCGTCGCCGACCAGACAGCCTGTGCACCGAGGCCGTCGCGCGATCCCTTCACGCGGGCGCGCGGATCCACGTCGGTCAGGAAGATTGTCACGGCCGCAATCATCATCAACAGATGATCAACCGCCCATCCTCCACACCGACACATATCCTGAGCGAACCGCGTGGGTGTCCAAACGCTTATCCCCGCCACCATCGGTGAGTCGACCGGCGCGGGCCGACGTGATGAGCGATCGAGAACCGACCTACCCGGTAGGTTGGGCGGATGCTGACGGCGGGAATCGACCTTTCGGCGGAGGACGCCAACACCGCCGTGGCCTGGATTCGCTGGACCGGAACCACAGCCGTGGTGGAGGAACTGGTTGTCGGAGCCGACGACGATGAGCTTCTGCGGGCGGCGTCGACGGTCGACAAGCTGGGAATCGACTGTCCGTTGGGGTGGCCGGAGCCGTTCGTGGAGTTCATCGTCGCCCACCACCGCGGCGATCTGACGCCCCCTACCGAACCGGTCGGGCGCGACTGGCGCCGGAGCCTGGCCTGGCGTCACACCGACCTGGTGACCCGGGCGGTGACCGGCAGCCGCCCCCCGCTCAGCGTGGCCGCGGATCGGATCGCCCACACGGCGATGCGCTGCGCCGGTCTGCTGGCGCGGCTGGCCGCAGCTGGACAACCCGTGGACCGCAGCGGCTGCGGGACGGTCGTCGAGGTCTATCCGGCAGCGTCACTGAATCAGTGGGACCTGCCGAACCAGCGATACAAGGGGCGGCGCAACACCGGTGCGCTGAATGAGCTGATGGACCGGTTGACGGCCGCTACGCCATGGCTCCAGTTCGGCGAATTCGAATCGGTGTGCCGGCACAGTGACCACGCGGTGGACGCCGTCGTCGCTGCCCTCACCGCGCGTGCGGCCGCCATCGGGCATGCCACCCGCCCCGGTCCCACCGACCTGGCGACCGCATTGACCGAGGGCTGGATCGCGCTACCGACCGCACCGCTGACCGGCCTCGTCACCGCGGACGCCGAGGGGTGACGGCGGTACGGCCGGACGGCCGGCGCTCAGGAGGTGCAGAACGGCGCCGGCCGGGTCAGGCCGAGCTCCCTACAGTCCCATTCGGTGCCCTGTTCCTGGTACCGCCACCCCGCGTCGGCCGTGTAGTGGAACAGGTAGCGGACGTTGCCGCCGGCCGGGCGCTTCACCTCCACTGCCGCCCACGTCTGCGCGCACTGCACGTCGGCGGACGCGAAGGACCAGTCCTTGGGCAGCTCGACCAGGTCCCCGAGGGTTTCGACAGTCGGACAGTCGGGTTGCCCGGGGGTGGTTGCGGGAGACGCCGACCGGTCGGGCCAGTGGTCGACGGCGAAGGCGACCGTAACATCCGGGTACATGCGATCCACCGCCCGGAGGTTGCCGTCACCCGGAACTTTTTCTCGGCGGGGTGTCGGTGTAGGTGAGCCGACCGTTGAGGGTTCACGGAACGGCGCTAATCCATTCCCTTGCGTCCCGGGGTCCAGAACGGCTTGGTGATCACGTTGCGGCGCGGCCAGTTCCGCTCCTTGACCAGGTGGTGGCGGATCAGCTGGATCGTCCGGGCTTCCCCGGCCAGGTAGGCGCGGCCGGGCTCGGCGGGTAGCTCCAGTCCTCGGACGGCCTCGACCAGCGTCTGCGAGGAAGCCGCGGACCGACCCCGGCGGTAGCTCCACTCCAGGTCCCTGCCCCTCTTCGGGTCCGGGTGCCCGCTGTGGGGGTCGATCAGGTTCAGCCGCTCGTCCGGGGAGTCGATCTCGAACCGGCCAAAGACCCGGGCGTCGGCCGGCAGTGCGCGCAGCATCGGACCGTAGGCGGCCTGCGCGGTCTCCTCCCCGGCGAAGAGGTGGTACGACGCCGGGGCGGTGACGAAGGTGCCCTGGGGTTTCATCAGCATCAGCTCGTCGCCGGGCCGGGTGGTGCGTGCCCACTCGGCACCGGGGCCGTCCCCGTGGTCGAAGACGACCAGCTCCATGGTCTGGTCCTGGTAGCTCCACACCGTGTAGGTGCGCAGGGTGCCGACCAGCCAGTCGACGGCCGCCGGCCCCGGGGCGAGTTGCAGGCGTACGTGCTGGCCGGGCAGCCAGTCGAGACCCGCCAGATCGGGCCCGGTCAGGGTGACCAGCCGTAGGCGGGGGCCCAGCGGCTCGACCGCGTGAACCCGGGCGGCGACCAGCAGGCGGTCGAGCAGGCGACTCTTCACCATCGGTCCTCACCATCGGAATCGAGACTGTTCCTTGCCGATCGGCAAGGCGAAACCTGCCGATCGGCAAGTTATACCCTGTGGCGGTGACCGCCGCCAGCCCCACTGCCGAGCCGATGCGGGAGCGCATCGTGGACGTCGCCGTCGAGCTGTTCGCCCGCCAGGGCTACCAGGGCACGTCGCTGCGGCACATCGCGGAGCGGCTCGGCGTCAGCAAAGCGGCGGTGTACCACCACTTCCACGCCAAGGACGACATCGCCCGCACGGTCATCGGCCGGGCCCTCGACGTGCTCACCGAGGCGTCCGACCGGCTGGTGGTGGCCGGCAGCGACCCGGGCGCCTGGCAGCGGGCCCTGCCGCAGATCATCGACATCGCCCTGCGGCACCGGCAGATGCTCGTGGTCCTCGAACGCAACGAGGACGTCTTCCACGCGCTGTTCGCCAACGACCCCGAGGTCGGTGCCCGGCTGGCGGCACAGAACACGAAGCTGTCGGCACTCTTCGCCGACCCGGCGCTCGACCCGAAGGTGAGGGTCCGGCTCGGCAGCACCCTGGGCGCGATCTTCGGCCCCCTGGTGATGCTGTCGGACCACTATCAGGACATGCCAGCCGACCAGTTGCGCGAGCAACTGATGGAGGTCATCAAGGTGCTGCTGGACGGCCTGTGACCTGGCCAAGGCCCCTTCAGGTTTCCCTACGGGCACTCCCGTGACCGTGCGCCCGAGATGGCGGATGCCCCTGTGGTTGATGCCCCACACCCTCCAGGACGTCCTAGGACATTGGTTTCACGATGACGCCTCCGGTCGCGGTCAGGTCTGATACCTGGCGCACATGGTGCTGACCGCTTCCCGTACCGCTTGTTCGATCGCGGTCCGCTGCGGTGCCCAGTCGGTGAGCAGGAGCGTTGGCCAGAAGACGAAGTTGGAGATCATCCCGAGGAACTGGGTGGCCGCGAGATCAGGGGCGTCGACCTTCGCCGAGCCGGCCCTGTCGGCGGCGGTGAGGTAGCGGCTGACCGACTCGAAGTAGGGCATCTTGCCTCGGCTGAACTGCGCCTCGCCGAGCTCGGGAAAACGCGGTAGCTCCGCGATGACGATGCGGAACAGCGCGGTCATCCCCGGGCGGGTGAGCAGTTCGACGTACCGGTGACCGATCGTGGTCAGACCGGCCTCCAGATCCTCGGCCGACGGCTCCGGTGCGTGGGCCTCCTCGACCTGCCAGGACTCGGTCACGATCGCGTCGAAGAGCGCCGCCTTCGTGGGGAACTGCTTGAAGAGCGTGGCCTTGGAGACCCCGGCCGCCTCCGCGATCTTGGCAAGGGAGATTCCGTCGTAGCCGGCGGTCAGAAACAGGCCGGTGGCGGCCTTGAGGATGGCTGCGCGCTTCTCTTCGGCGACGCGTCTGTGGTACGCCGACGGCTCGGTGCTCATGGAGCACAGTATGCCCGATGGCGAGGTGAGTCACTTGACTCACCACTTCGCCGGGCATAGTCTCGGGTGGTGAGGTGAGTCGGTCAGCTCACCAAGGCCACTTTCGAAGGACACGTCATGTCACGTTTCACCAATCAGACCGTACTGGTCACCGGCGGCACCGGAGGACTCGGCGAGAGCCACGTCCGGAGCTACCACGCCGAGGGCGCGAACGTCGTCATCGGCAGTACGGCGGGAAGCCTGAGCAAGGCCACCAAACTCGCTGCGGAACTGGGCGGACGAGCCCTCGCGGTCCGCCTGGACGTCGCCCGTGAAGACGACTGGACAACCGCCGTCGCGGCAGCCGAGCACACCTTCGGCACGCTGACGATCCTGGTGAACAACGCGGGTGTCCAGAACCCCGCCACCACGATCGAGTCCACCGACCGCGCCCTCTGGGACCGCACCTTCGCGATCAACGTGACCGGGCAGTACCTCGGCGTCAAAGCCGTCACCCCCGCAATGCGACGGGCCGGCGGCGGCGTGATCGTCAACATCGGCTCGACGATGGCGTACGGCGGCACCGCCCGCTACGCCTCCTACGTCGCGAGCAAATGGGCGATCAGGGGCCTGACCCTGAGCGCCGCACTCGAACTGGGTCGGGACAACATCCGGGTGAACGCCATCCACCCCGGAGTCGTCTCGACCACCCTCATCCACGAACCAGCCGCACCCGGCGAACGGCCGATCTCCGACTTCTACGACCCGGGACCCTTCGCGATCCCGCGCCTCGGCGAACCCGCCGACGTCAGCGCAGCACTGCTCTACCTCACCTCACCGGACGCGTCGTTCGCGACCGGGACCGAACTCGTACTCGACGGCGGCCTGCTGCTGGGTCCCGCCCTCCCGGTCGGCGTCGCCTGACAAGCGATGCACTCCCTGACCCGCGACCGGGTCGCCGAGCACGGCCCGGCCGGCATATGCGTCTATGCGGTCGCGCCCGACCCGGTCTGAACCAGCGCCCCCGTCGGGTTCCTCGACGGGGGCGCCCCCTCATCCCGCTGCGCCGCGTCGCCCAGCCGGAGGACGTCACCGAGGCGATCGCCTTGGCTTCACCGCGGTCGAGCCCGCGAAGGCCGGGGTCGACCACCTCACCGATGAACCGGCACACGATATCAACCGATGCCGTCGACCGCCCGGAGCGCGTTGATCGACGGATCCCAGGTGAAGTTCAGCACGGGCAGGCCGGCGGCGGCGTTGTCGCCGCCGAGGACCACCGCCCGCGGCTTGGCGGTGCCCTGCGGGACGACGAGATACCAGCTGGCCCGCACGTTCGCGATGAACACCTCATCAACCTCCTGGTCCGGTGGATTCGGGTCGGCGGCGTCCCCGACATGGTTCTCGAAGTCGACGGTCGCGCCGAAGATGCCACTTGTTCCGATCCGGGAAAATAGGACATGTGCAGCACGACCCAACATTGCAGCAATTGACGTGCATCAAATGACTTAGTTAAGATGCTTCCATTGTCGGAGACACGGACACCTGATTCGGCCGCGCCCTGGAGGTAGAGTTGACACAACCTGCGAAACGACTTCTCGCACTCCTGGTCGCGACACCTGCCATTCTGGCAACCAGCCTGACCCCTGCGTCCCCGGCAGCAGCCGCCCCCATAATCACCGGGCACAGCTGCCCATCCGGACAGGGGGAATACTACTGCCTCGTATCCCCCAGTGGCACTGTCGGACCCGTTACCTACACCTGGTACAGAGACGGCCACATGCTACCCATCGACCCCTACTCGAATCAATACTTTGATTATTGCCACATCGGACAGTCTGTGACGAGCCGCGTGGTGGTGACTGATTCCACCGGCTCCACCAGCTCTGTGGTCGGCTTCGTCTGCCAGGCGAATTGGGATTGACAGCGTTGTTCACGAGATACGATCCGGTGTTGCGGTTTACGGGTTCGTGGCAAGGCCGGGCCCCGGCAATGTCGTGAAGGCGTCCGGCTTGATGCGATTGGTGTAGGCGCGTCGTGGCGGTGGGGTTCGCGTGCGCCCGCCCGCGAACCGCTCCGACCAGGTGAACCGTGAGGTGGTGGTGCAGGCGTGCCGGCCGGTCTCGTGGAGGTGTGCATCCCCGGTGAGTGGCGTGGTCTGCCGGCCCGCGACGGGTAGGCTGGCCGTTCGTCATCGGACGAGGGAGGCCGGCGTGGGCTATGGCGACAAGCTCTTCTGGCTCTCGGTGGTGATCCAACGCAAGTACGCGCAGATCTGCGCCGAGTTCGACCTGACCCCCGCACAGGCCACCCTGCTCTGCGCAGTCCGGAACGAGCCGCGGCAGATGGCGGACCTCGCCGCGTCGTTGGGGATGACCAAGAACGCGTTGAGCCAGTTGGTCGATCGCACCGCGCGGCGCGAGTTGGTCGGCCGGGCGAGTTCGGCGCAGGACCGACGGGTCGTCATGCTCAGCGCGACGCCCACGGGGAAGGTCCTCGCCGAGGCCTTCTACGCCCAGGTGGTCGAGCGTCTGCCCGAGATCGCGAGGAACCTCGACACCGACGACCAGCGCGACTTCGAGCGCTTGGCCACCGCCGTCGTGGACACCTCGGACCTCTCCTCGACCGCGGCGAACCCGCCAGCCACGCCGTGAGGTCCCGGCACCCGACACCTTGACTTTGTTCATGCCATGAACTAGTTTCGTTCATGGCGTGAACTAGTGAGGGGTGGCAGAGCGATGACCGGCACGATTGCAGTCTTCGGCGCGACGGGGCAACAGGGCGGGGCGGTGGTCGACGCGCTGCTGGACCACAGGGCGCAGGTGCGGGCTCTGGTCCGCAACCCGCAGTCCGACCGGGCTCAGGCGCTGGCCGCCCGCGGCGTCGAACTGTCGGCCACCCGGGCCGACGATCCGGCGTCGCTGGCCGCCGCGCTGGCGACGGTCGAGGGGTTCTACTTCATGACCCCGGAGGCGAACAGCCTCGAAGAGGTCGAGGCGGAGGTCCGCATCGGTAAGGCGCTCGTCGACGCGGCGGTCGAGGCGGGCGTCCCGCACGTCGTGTTCAACTCGGTCTACGGAGCGGACCGGGAGTCGGGCGTGCCGCACCACGACTCGAAGCACCGGATCGAGGAGCACCTGAGAACCTCCGGCCTGCGGGCCTCGATGGTTCGCCCGACCGCCTTCATGGAGAACTTCGCGAGCGTGATGGCACCGAGCCTGGAGCACGGGGAGATCGTGCTGAGGATGCCACTGCCCGAGGACGTCGCCCTGAAGATGATCTCGATCAGGGACATCGGCCGGGTCGCCGCCGCGCTCCTGCTCGACACCGCGCAGGCGCCCGGCGGAGCCGTCGAACTCGTCGGCGACGAGCTGACGGGCCCCCGGATCGCCGCGGCGTTCGGCGCGCACGCCGGGCTCCCGGCGCGGTACGAGGCCCTCCCGTTGAGCGTGCTTCCCAACGAGCTCGACCAGGCGATGTTCCGTCAGTTCGCGGAGGCGACGGAACACCCTTCGGACCTCGCGGTGGTGCGCTCGATCGAGCCGGCCGCCCTGGACCTGGTCGGGTGGATCCGAGCCACCGGCTGGACCGCGCCGGCCAACGTGGCGGGTTCCTGAGCCCCCGGCACCCGCCACGGCCGGTCGGCCGGGTCAGGCATCTGCCGCTGTCTCTGGTGACCCTGGAGTGTCTTCGGTAGCGTCAGGTGCACGGTTCGCCGTCATCGATTGGGGACGTCACCCACGTGTCACACATTGAGAAGATCACCGGTGAGCTCAAGACCCTGATGGCGGGCGTCGAGCGGGCGCAGGGGCTGACCGCCGCCGCCGACCGGCAGGCGCAGGAGGTGGCGATGCGTGCCGCCAGCGCCGGCTTCCTCGCTGTCGCGGCGGGCGTGGCCCGGGTGCGGAGCGCCCTTTCCGATGCGCAGGGCGGCCTGGGGCGGCTCGGGGGGTCGATCGGTGAGGCGACGAAGGCCGTCGCCGCCGTACCCCAGCAGGCCACCCCGCAGGAGACGATCGCCGCACTGACGCCGGTGCAGAGCGCCGTCGGCGGCGCCCGCGACGCGGCCGGCGGTGCCATCACCCGGATCGGTGAGACCCAGCAGCTCGTCACCACGATCCTCCAGGGCGGCCAACCCGGACCACTGCTCCAGGCCCTGGACGGCATCAAGCAGGTGCTGATGCAGGTCGTCACCCGCACGACCGGCGCACGGCAGGCCGTCGAAGCGGCGATCGCCGAAGCACAGCGGGTGGGATCAGCGGGAAACTGACCGGGCTGAAGCTCAGACGCCGAACCAGTCAGCCACCGGAAGGCCGGAGGTCGGGGTAGGTGGATGCGGGCGCGGTCGGGTCGGCTCCCTGCCCGGAGGGTAGCTCGGGGCAGAGACGCCGGTAGGGCTCCGACCCGACGTGGTAGGCCCATTCGTCGTCGGTCAGGTTCCGCCCCGCCCGGCGGCAGAGCTCGGCGGGCCAGGTGTCCGGGGTGGGGGTGAGGCGGGCGGTGTGGTCCCAGGAGGTGGTGGCCAGCGTCTTGCCGTCCGGGCTGAAGGCCACCGCCGTGACCCAGCCGACGTGACCGGTGAGAACGACGATCGTCCGGCCACGGTCGCGGTCCCACAGGCGGGTGGTGCCGTCCCGAGCACTGGTGGCGATGGTCTGTCCGTCCGGGCTGAACGCGACCGAGTTCACCTCCGCGGTGTGTCCGGTCAGGACGGACGCCACGCGACGGGCGGCGATGTCCCACAGCAGGGCGGTGCCGTCGGCGGGGGCGATGGCGAGGGTCCGGCCGTCCGGGCTGAACGCCACCGCGTTCAGGTGGCCGGTCCTGGGGGCCAGGGTGACGATGGTGCTGCCGGCGTCGGAGTCCCACAGCCGGACCGTGCCGTCGGTCGAGGCGGTCGAGGCGGTGCTGCCGTCGGGGCTGAAGTCCACGGCGTCCACCCAGCCGGTGTGGCCGGTCAGCACGGCGGACGTACGTCGGGTGGCCAGGTCCCACAACCGGGCCGTGCCGTCGGTGGACGCGCTGGCCAGGAGTTGGCCGTCGGGGCTGAAGGCGACGGAGGCGACGCCGTCGGTGTGCCCGGTGAGGGTGGCCTTGCGTCGGCGGGTGCCGGTGTCCCAGAGTCGGATCCGGCCGTCCTTGTGCCCGGTGGCAAGGGTCGTACCGTCCGGGCTGAACGCCACGGTGAAGACGAAGCCGGCCCGGGCGTCGAGGACGGCGAGCTGCCCCTGCCGGGCGGTGTCCCACAGGCGGACGGTGCCGTCCCTGCTTCCCGTGGCGACGGTTCGGCCGTCCGGGCTGAACGCCACCGCGTCGACGTAGCCGGTGTGGCCGCCGAGCGTGGCGACGGACCTGCTCGTCGTCGTGTCCCACGTGCGGGCGGTACCGTCCCGGCTGCCGGTCACGACGGTCGTACCGTCGGGACTCGTCCCCACGGCGAGCACCTCGTCGGTGTGGCCGGTGAGGATGGCCAGGGGCTGGTGCGTGATGGTGTCCCAGATCCGCGCGGTGCCGTCCCAGCTTCCGGTCACCACGGTGCGGCCGTCCGCTCCGAACGCCACGGCCCGCACGACGCGGGTGTGCCCGACGAGACTGGCCCGGGACTCGTGGGTCGTGACGTTCCAGATCCGCGCGGTGCCGTCGGCGGAGCCCGTGACGAGGGTCGTGCCGTCCGGGCTCAACGCGACCGCGAAGACCTCGCCCGTGTGCCCGGCGAGGACCGTCGTCTGACGGGTCGCCGTGTTCCACAGCCGGGCGGTGTTGTCGTCCCCGCCGGTGGCCAGGATCAGCCCGGTGCGGTCGAAGGTCACCGCGTTCACCGGGCCGTCGTGGCCGACCGGCACGGGCCGGGACTGGCCGGTGCGGGTGTCCCAGAGCCGGACGGCACCGTCGGCGTGCCCGGTCGCGATGGTCGTGCCGTCCGGATGGAAGGCCACCGTGTCGACCGCGGCGCGACCCGTCAACGTGCCGAGGGGTCGGTGGGTGGTCGCGTCCCACAGCCGCACGGTGCCGTCGACTCCCCCGGTCGCCAGCAGACGTCCGTCCCGGGTGAAGGCGATCGCCGTCACGGCACTGCCCTGGGTGAGCGCGGCGGTCGGGCCGGCGGTCCACAGCCGGATGGTGCCGTCGTCGCCGCCGGTGGCGACGGTGCCGCCGTCGGGGCTGTACGCGACGGCGGTCACCGCGCCGGAGTGCCCGATCAGTGGCCGCGCGACGTGCATCGGGACCGAGAGTGCCGCCTGCGCGCTGGCCACGGTCTGCGCCGTCACCGAGTGGCCGAGCCCGGCCAGCGCCAACAGGTTCGCCAGGTCAGGCTGGGCCGCCAGCACCGCACGTGACCGGGCGGCCAGACTGTCGGCGACGGCGAGGTCGCGTTGGGCGTTCGCCGTGACGGTCTGCACCACGGCGAGGACGGCCAGCAGGCTGACCGTGACCAGGCCCGCGACCAGGCTGCCGATGGTGACCCGCAGCCGCCGCCGGCGGCGGGTGTGCTCGCGGGTCTGCCGGGCCAGGCTGGTGGCGAGGAAATCGCGTTCGGTTCCGTTGAGGGCTTCGGTGTCCCGGTCGGCCCAGCCCGCGAGCAGGCTGCCCCGGTACAGGAACGCGTCGTCCCCGCCGTGCGTCGCCCAGTCGGTGGCGGCACCGGTGAGGCGGCGGTGGGCGCGTAGCGACTCGCGGTCGGCGGCGAGCCAGTCCCGAAGCGTCGGCCAGCCCCGGATGAGCGCCTCGTGGGCGATCTCCACGGTCTCCTCGCCGAGCGTCACCAACCGGGCCGCCGCGAGTCGTTCCAGGACGTACGCGGTGACGGCGTCGTCGCCGAGCTCCGCGCGGGCGACCCGCCGGCGGGTGTCCTCGGTGCCGTCGCCCAGCGCGGTCAGCCGCAGCAGGATCCGTCGGACCGCCCGGCGGTGCTCCTCGTCCAGCTCCCCGAACACCCGATCGGCCGACTGCGCGAGCGCGCCGTCCAGGCCACCGGCCGCCTCGTAGCCGGCCAGGAACAGCCCGGCGCCGCGCCGCCGCCGCCAGGTCTCCCACAGGGCGTGGGAGACGAACGGCAACACCGCCGGCCGGGACGCCGCCTCGGCGATGATCCTGGCGACGAGGGTCTTCTCCACCATCAGCCCGGTCCGGGCCGCCGGTTCGGTGACGGCGACCGACAGCTCCTCGGGCGTCATCGGGCCGACCAGCAGCTGCGCGTCCTGCAGCGCCGCCACCAGCTCGGGCACGCGGGTGCAGTGTGCGTAGAAGTCGGCCCGCAACCCGATCACCACCCGGGTGCGGCCGCCCGCCTCGCCCGCCACCGCGAGCAACGCGCGGATGAAGGTCTCCCGCTCGGACTCGTCCGCGCAGAGGGAGAACACCTCCTCGAACTGGTCGACGATCAGCAGACCGTCGGTTCCCGCCACCGGGTTGTCCGCCAGCTCCCGCACCGGGTGGGCACCGGGGGTGATCACCACGGTCCGCAGCTCCTCGTCCGCGCGCCAGGCCGGCAGCAGACCGGCCCGCAGCAGGGACGACTTGCCCGAGCCCGACGGCCCGACCACCGCGACGAACCGCTGCCGGGCCAGCCGGTCGGTGAGGTCGGCGACGAGGCGGTCCCGACCGCAGAACAGGTCCGCGTCGTCGGGTCCGTAGGCGGCCAGGCCCAGGTAGGGCGGCCGGTCCCCGACCGGTTCGGAGGCACCGGTCGTCGGTGGCGTCGCAGCGTCCAGTTCCGCGACCGCACTCCGCCAGCGGGCCGTCCACTCGTCGGGGTCGCCACCGCAGGCGCGGGCGTACGCCACCGCCACCGCCAGGGTCGGCAGCCGGTCACCCGCAGCGGCCTGCGCCAGCGCGGTTGCCGAGTAGTGCGCCCGCTTGGCCAGCACGCGGTACGTCGGATTGCCCGCCGACTGCCGCAGCTCCCGTAGGGCGACGGCGAACCGTTGCGCCGGCCCCTCGCCCGGATCCACCGGACGCTCCGGACGCGGCATTTCCCACCCCCAACGACAGATGCGAATGCTATCAGCGGCCGTCGTCGAATCGCCTGGTCGGCGGTTGTTTAGTTCCCACCCCCGGAAAGCGGACAACGCCGAACCACGGAAACGGTCGAGTCGGTTGTCCACTGTTGTTTGTCCATACCGCACTGCCGAAGCCGGACAACGCGCCGCCCAGTAGACACAGATCCGCAAGCCGCGTCACCGCGTCCGAAGGGGATCTGATGTCGTTGCCCGTCACGAGCGCCACGCCACCACCGGGCGAACCACCCGGGCCGTCGTCCTCGACGTCGTCGTCGACCAAGCCTTCGTCGCCCGGGTCCGGGCCGCCCGAGGCAACGCCCGCGCCACCGTCCCGGGCGGCGATCACCGCCACCGCGGGTGCCGCGATCGTGGCGGCCGTCGCGCTGTCGTGGGACCGGCCGGGCGTCGGGTGGCTGTTGACCGCTCTCGCCGTGGCCGCCGCGACGGTGGTCTCGGCCGGCCGCGGTTCTGCGTGGTCCGGTCGTACGGCGGTCCGGGCCGGCGAGGCCGTGGCCGTGGTGGCGCTGATCGCCGTGGGTACGGTGCGCGCGGCGGGGTGGCTGTTCGTGCTGTGCGTGCTTGCCGCCGGGGTGGTCGGCTGCGTGGCCCTGACCGATCGCTGGTCGGTCGGCGGTCTGGTGGCCGCCCCGCTGCGGGTGGTCGGTTCGGTGCCGGCCGCGCTGCGGTGGCTGCTCAGGGACGCGGTCAGGATCCACGTTCAGGATCGGGGCGCGGTCCGGCGGACCACCGTCGCCGGGCTGGTGGCGGTGGCGTTGCTGGCCGTGTTCGGGTTCCTGCTGGCCGAGGCGGACGCGGCGTTCGCCGAGGTGTTGTCCGTGCTGATCCCGTCGGTCGACGGCGGCACCCTGGTGCGGTGGCTGGGGTCGGCGGTGGCCGCCGTCGTGGTGACGGCGGTCGCGGCTCACGGTCTGCTGACCGGCACGACCGGGCCCGAACCGGAGTCGCGGCCGGAGCTGGTCCGCCGGATCGAGTGGGCCGTTCCGGTCGGCGGACTGGTCGCACTGTTCGCGGGCTTCGTCGCGGTCCAGGCGACGGTCCTGTTCGGCGGCGGTGAGCACGTGGCGAAGACCGCCGGACTGACGTACGCCGAGTACGCCCGGGCCGGCTTCTGGCAGCTACTGGTGGTCACCGGGCTCACCGTGATCGTGGTGGGCGTGGCGGCCCGGATCGCGCCCCGGGCCACGGTGTCCGACCGGGTGCTGCTGCGCACGCTGCTGGGACTGCTGTCGGCCCTGACCCTGGTCATCGTCGCCTCGGCCCTCTCCCGGATGGCGGCCTACGAGCAGGCGTACGGGTTCACCAGGCAACGGTTGCTGGTGACCGTCGGCGAACTGTGGCTGGGAGCACTCTTCCTGCTCATCCTGGTGGCCGGGATCCCGCTGCGGGGACGATGGGTGCCCCGGGCCGCCCTCGCCACGGCCGTCGGCGCGCTGATCGGCCTGGCCGTGCTCAATCCCGACGCGTTCATCGCCCGACAGAACGTGAACCGGGCCGCGAAGCACGGGATCGATGTGCACTACCTCAGCACCCTGTCCGCAGACGCCGTTGCGGCGCTGCAGAAGCTGCCGGAGCCGTACCGCTCCTGCGCGTTGGCCGCGATCGCCGACGAACTGAACGGCGGCTCGGCACCCTCGTCGGGGTCCGACCGGCGCGACGCGTGGCAGGAGTGGAACCTGGGCCGCGCCACCGCCCGGGACCACCTCGACGAGGAGGCTCTGCGTCCGTGTTCGGCGGCGTACGGGCGGTACGACTTGCCTGACGCTGACTGAGCTTCCGGCCTGACGACGGTCGGCGGGCAGGCCGCGGGCCCCGGCCTGTGGTTCCCGGGTGATGGCGGACTGGACCGGGGCCGGCGCATCTCGCCGTGAGCTCGGCGGACGCGCCGGGCGGGCCGCCTGCCGCGCTGCTGCGGGTCATCAGCGCGATCCCGGGGCTGTCGCGGGCGCTGCGGGTGGTGATGCGCCGCGCCTACCGCTCCGGGCTGCGTAAGGAGGGCTACGCCGACATCACGGACGGGCGACGGCCCGACGGACCGCCACCCGCGTCCTGACCGGCAGGGTCGGCCGCGCGACCGGGCGACCGGGCGACGCACGGATCACGGGCACGGACGGCAGGGGCGCAACCGGCTGGCGTACCGGCGTTGTGCGGGCCCCGCTGCGGGGCTGGCATCATCACCGGTCAGCGGTCCCGGGTGGCCGGTCCCGCTGAACAACAGCTACCGGAAGGAGACGGCGTGTCCCACTGGGACGACCTGCTCGGTCAGGCGTTCGGCCTGCTGCTCGGCCGGCCGTTGGCGGAGTTCGACGCGGCGGGCACGTACGCGGTGTTCCACTACGACGACGAGACCGCTGGCGAGGCGCTCGAAGAGTTCGATCCCGCAGATCTCGTGGCCGACGTCGACGGCAGGTCGGGCGACCTCGGCGGTGACGAGCTCTATCCGGACCGGTGGGTGCCCGACCTGGCCGGGTCGGCGTTCGTCGCCACCGACGTACGGCCCGCCGCGCTCCAGCCGCTGATCACCGCCGGGCCCGACGACGACCGGGCCGTGGTGTGGGGCAGGGACATCGGCCGGGCGCTGCGGGACGGCTCGCTGGGTCTCGACGAGCTCAGCCCCGACGGCTACCGGCAGTACCCCCATCTGCTCCTGCGGCCGCGGACGGACGGCTCGTTGCTGGACGCGATGCGCGCGGCGACCTGGACGATGAGCGCTCCGGACGGCCTGTGCGACATCGGCGACAGCCTCGTGCGAGACGGGTACGTCGAGGCCGGGGTGAGCGTGGTCGACCCCCGCTGGGAGTCGACCCTGGACCAGATCGGCGACGAGGCGCTGCGGCGGCACCTGCGTGGGCTGTGCCTCGACGCCCGCTGGGCACGGATGGCCGGCGCGTACTATCTCGGCCCCGGTGAGTGCCCGTCCGACCTGCGGCCGATCGCCGACCTGCCGGGCAGCAGGGTGATCGCCGGTTGGGAGTTCGGTGAGGGCCAGGGCGCCACGGCCGTCGTGCTCCTTGGGCCTCCCGTCGGGTAGGGGTGCCCGGTACGACGTGGACGGAACTCCCTCCCTCGGACAGCGGGCCTCGACGTCGGCCGAGCGTGGAGGCCGGGCGGAGCACGGCCAGCGCCGCGGTCGAGGAACCCGATGAGGACGGCCTGCCCGCACCCGACGCCCGTGGTTTCCCACCCCGTCGCGTCGGGACAGACCGGCGGCGTCACCCGGGGCGGCGGCGTCGGTGGCGCTAGACTCGCCGGCCATGGGACTGCTCACCTTCAGCCTGAACATCACCCTGGACGGCTGTGTCGACCACCAGGAGGGGGTCGTCGACGACGAGACGCACGCCTTCTTCACCCGGCTCATGGACGACAGCGGGGCGATGCTGTGGGGTCGGGTCACCTACGAGATGATGGAGAGTGCCTGGCCGGTCATCGCCCGGGGTGACCAGGAGGCACCGCCGGCCATGCGGGAATGGGCAGCCAAGCTGGAGGCCAAACCCAAGTACGTGGTGTCGACGACGCGCACGGAATTCCCGTGGACCAACAGCCACCACATCGCCGGCGACCTGCGCGAGGGCGTGCAGAAGCTCAAGGACGCGACCCCGGCCGGGGTCCTGCTCGGCAGCGGCACCCTCGCGACCGAACTGGACCGGCTGGACCTGATCGACGAGTACCGGATGCTCGTCCATCCCCGGATCGCCGGCCACGGCCCGACCCTCTACCAGGGCGGACTGCCCGCCACGCGCCGGCTCGAACTGCTCTCGGCGGCGCCGCTCCGTTGTGGTGCGGTGGCCGTGCACTACCGCCGCGCACGCTGATCACCGGAGTCCACGGCTGGCCCCCACGGCCCCCGCGCTGACCTCACCGGCCCGATCGGCGGATGGGCCGCAGCCGAGACGGCGGCGCTGGGTAGCCCGCGGGTGGTCTGGGGCGCGTCCGACGGCATCCCGCCGGCCGCCTACGGCCGCGCCTACGCTGACGCCATCCCGGGCGCCCGGTTCACGCTGCTGCCGGATGCCGGTCATCTGCCGCAACTGGAGACCCCGGAACGACTTCTCACCGCCGTGCTGGTCCGGTAGCCGCACTGCGGGGTCGTGAACGGTGCCGCCGCGGCGCGGCACCGACACCATGACGCCGGAGCGGACCACCCGCGCCGGCCGGGCGGATCAGCTGTGGCAACCACGGGGTGCGTGGTTGCACAGGGCGACCACGTCACCGGAAGGTGCCGACGCCAGCGCCGCCTGGACACCGGCGACGACGAACGCCAGCGCGGCAGCCGCGATGACCGTACGAACCAGTGTGGACATATTCGCCCCTTCGACAGACCGGAGATTCAATGTGATCGATAATATCGTTGTCGGTGGAGGACCGACCAACGTCGGATTCCCTGGCGGACGTAGATCGAGCATGCCGGGCTAATGCCGCCAATTCGGGACGGCGTTTTCGTTCACCCAGAATTCCCGCGGGACCCGGCCAGCATGCGCGACGGTGTGTGGACGGGGCGGTGGACACGATGGTCACCCGCCCCGGCCGGCCGGGATTCCGATTGAGGCGCATTGTTGGCGTACCGGTTCAATGCGGCCACAATGCCGACAGCACAGTGCCGTCGCCGCCCGCGCCGTTCGGGCGCGGCACGCTGCCGGGTGCCGTCCGTGGTCACCCTGTTTCAGAGCTTGACCAGGGCCAGCGTCCACTGGCCGTGAGCGTCTTCCCAGAGGGTGACGATCTCGCCGACCGGGACCGAGTTGTACTCGTGCCGCTCGTCCTCCTCGTAGTAGTCGCCGTCCTCCTCGGCTGCCGCGACGATGCGCAGGGCGTCCTCGCGGGTGCCGTCAGTGGCTGCGCGGATGCGGGAGACCCGCCACGTGACACCGCTGAGGTCGCGGCCGACGAGTTCACTACCGGGCACGAGGTTCTCGTCGTCGTCATCGATCGCGAAGAGGGTGCCGGGACCGTCGACCGGTAGCGTGTCGGTGTCGCCGATCATCAGGCCGTCGTCGACGATCTGCCGTTCGCCGCTGAGCACCGCCGGGTCGAGCCAGGCCGGCCGCCGGTCGAGTCCGACCTCGCTGATGAAGTTTCCCCAGGCGTAGAGCGCATACATGCGCGCATGCTACCGAGCGGCAGGATCCTCGCTTCCTCAGGACAATCGCCCCGGTGAGCCTCGATCCTCCCGGTAGGCAGTTCGACAGGTGAACCAGACGCCGACGGCGAGAATCACCAGCACGCAGCTGGCGATGACCGGGCCGCGTACGCCGAGCGCTTCGATGGTGAGACCGCCGGCGAGGGGTCCGGTGACCGCACCGACGTTCAACGCGACGGTCGCGAAGGAACCACCCATCGTGGGCGCGTCGCGTGTGGTGGCGACGATCCGGGCGATGAGCGTGCTGCCCAACGCGAACGACAACGCACCCTGGGTCAGGGCGAGAAGCCACAATGCCGCAGGGCTGGCGACGGTGAACGCCAGCAGCGCCCAGCCCGCCATGAGCAGCGGCCCGGTGACGGTGATCAGCGGTCGCCAGTGCCGGTCGCCGAACCGCCCGGCCACGGTGACACCGAGGAACGCCCCGATCCCGAAGACAGCGAGCAGCAGCGGTACGGTGCGGTCGGTGAACCCGGCCGGCCCGGTGGCGATCGCCGCCAGGTAGGTGAAGGTGCCGAACGTCGCGGCGTTGACCAGCACGGCCAGCACGATGTTCAGCTGCGCCGGACGCCGACGCAGACTCGCCAACTCGCGGCCGATGGCGCTCCCGGCCCCCGTTCCGGCGCTCTGCCGGGGGTGGGTCGGCGTGGCCGCCAGAACCGCGACGAGCGCGGGCAGGCAGAGCAGCGCGATCGCCCACAACGTGGCACGCCAGCCCAGCACCTCGCCGACGAAGGCGCCGGCGGGCACTCCGGCGATCAGCGCGAGGGTGGTGCCGCCGAGGATGACTGCCAGCGCGCGGGTGTGCCGCTCGGCCGGCACGATGCGCGTCACGGTCGAGAGGGCGACGGCGAGGAACCCGGCGTTCGCCAGCGCTGCGCCGATCCGCGAGGCCACCAGGATGGCGAAGCTGTCGGTGATCGCGCCGATGACGTGCGCGGCGATGAACAGGGCCAGAAACCCGGTCAGGGTCCAGCGGGGTGGGAGCCGGCGGGCAGTGGCGGCCGTCGCCGGTGCGCCGACGACCATTCCCAGGGCGAAGCCGGAGGTGAGGAACCCGGCTCGGCCGAGCGAGACCTCCAGGTCGGTGGCGATGCCGGGAAGGAGGCCGGCGAGGACGAACTCCGAGGTTCCCTGGGCGAAGACCGCGACCGCGAGCAGGTAGAGGAGGACGGGCATGAGGGTGCCTTCCGAAGCGGGAACGTGATGGGTGGCAGGCGTCTGGCGCTGCCGGTGCTTCGGATGCGCAGGAACTCGAACGACGTCGCCGCCGACCGGATCGGCACGGATCGTCAGAGCAGGGACTGGGGCATCGGGGCTACCGGGAGGCCGGCAGCCCTGACCGGTCCGCTTGGGGGGAACTCACCTCGCGAGGCTACCAAACGGGCCCGTCGTCGCTGGTGGGCGCGCGCAACGACGACGCGCGCAGGTCATCTGGGCCGTCCGTACCGCCGCTCGCCGTGAACACGCAGTTCAACAGGCTCGTCACCGCGCGAGGGGTGCGTGGTCCAGCGGCGAGGCCGGCACCCCGGGATCGCTGATCTCCGGGGTGCCGGCCTCGCCGCTGACCGTCGGCGTCGCCGTAACCGCACCGGCTCCACCGCAGGCCCCGGGCAGACCGAACGCGTCACCTCGGACGCGTCCCTGCTTCCTCAGCGAGGTCCGGGGCCGTCCGATGGATCCGGTTCTCCACTCGCTGTCTGCCGGGTCGTGCGAGGCGGTGGGTCAGTACTGGGCCACCCGTACGTACTGCCGCGCCTGGGCGATCGTCGAGATGACGTGGGTGGAGTTGCCGCCGAGCCGTACGGTGTAGGTGTTGGTCGCGCCGTAGCTCCATCCCAGAATGGCACTGGAAATCGCACTCCACTGGTTCTCCAGCTCAGCATGCCGAAGGGTGATGGGAGCATTGTTGTAGCTACGCATCCCCTGACGGAAGATGCCCTCGATGTCGTTGAAGCGGGCACCCTCCGAGACGAACCCGATCAGGGTCTGCAACGACCTGGCCGCCTCCTGCTGCCGGCCACCGGGGTTGGCGGTGGGGTTCTCCATGCGGGCCAGCGACCCGATCGAGCCGGCGACGTCCTGGAAATTGGCGAGCATCGCCGTCCGGCTGCGGTTGGCAGCTCCCTCGATGCTGCCGTAGTTGCTGGTGAAGTAGAGCGTCTGCACGTTGGTGTCGACTCCGTACCAGCTACTGTTGGTCGTCCGGCTGAACCTGTCCCGCAGGGTTCCCGCCTGGTCGGAAAACGCGTAGGTGGCGCCCCGCTGGGTGGAGAAGCCCAGGACGTAGAGGTTCTGCGGGTCGATCCACAGATCGACGTCCTGCGCTGCGTACTCGAGCGTGACCCGTAGCAGGGCCCGGTTCGTCTGGGTCACCAGTCCGCCCCGACTGTCGGCCCAGTCCGACACGGCGTTCCGCACCGCCGCGAGGAAACTGGAGTACCTGATCATCTGGTTGTCGCCGGGGCCGTATTCCATGATGAGGTAGACCTGCCGCAGCTGGTCCGTCGGAATGGTGGCCGACGCCGGACCGCTGCTGACCGCAGTTCCGCCGGCGGCCATGACCAGCGCTACGGCAGAGCCGACGACCGCGCGCACGAGACGGTGCATTGTCCTCATTGTTTCGCTCTTTCCCTCTTCGACGATTCGCCGCCCGGCGGTGTGCGGGGCGCGGAATACCGCCGATCATCGGCGGCTCCCCCGAAAAGCTACCTAGGACGTGTTTATTCCTACTGATCTGCTTGTGTAACGGCATCGACGATGCTGTCCCGTCCCGCACGGGCAGCACCTGTCGGTCCCGGTGCGCCCGGTGATCGTCCGATGGCCGCTGTCGTGGGTGGCGGTCCGCTACCGGGGCAGACCCTGGTAGTCGGCCGGTCCGGCGATCTGCCCACCGTCGCCGGCCACTTCGCTGCCCGTGACGAACGTCGAGTCGTCGCTGGCGAAGAACAGGACGATTCTCGCGATGTCGTCCGGCTCCCCGACCCGGCCGAGCGCGACGTTGGCCGTGTCGAAGACGACGCCGTCGGTCATCGGCGTGCGGATCTGACCGGGGTGGACGGCGTTCACCCGGATCCCGTGGACGCCCAACTCCAGCGCGGCGGTCCGGGTCAGGCCGCGTACGCCCCACTTGGAAACCACGTAACCGGACATTCTCGGCACACCCTGTAGGGCGCCGACGGAGCCGATGTTGACGATCGATCCGCCGCCGGCGCGCTTCATCGCCGGGACCACAGCCTGGATGCCGTTGAAGACGCCGATCAGGTTCACGTCCAGCGTGCGCTGCAACCGCGCGGCGTCCCACTGCTCCAGCGGAGCCGGATCGGCGATGCCCGCGTTGTTGACCAGGATGTCCAGCGAACCGAAGCGCGCCTCCGTCCGTACGACCAGGGCGGCCCACTGGTCCGCCGACCGGACGTCGAGTTCCTCGGCGACGGCCCGCTGCCCGAGTTCGACGGCGAGAGCCTGCGCCGCCGCGAGGTTCACATCGGCGACGACCACGTTCGCGCCCTCGGTCACGAACCGCCGCCCGGTGGCGGCGCCCATGCCCATCGCGCCGCCCGTGACCACCGCCGTCTTTCCTGCCAACCGTGCCATGGTGGCTCCTCTCTGCCGTACCGTGACGGCATTTTCTGTGGTTCCCGGCTGCTCGACGCTGGTCGGGCGCCGGCGGCGGCCGACCGGTCAGGCGGCACGCCCGGACTTCAGGGCCCGCGCGATCCGGACGACCCGTTCGGCCTGGTGGCGGGCGGAGTTGCGGGTGTCGTCGTCGATCGAGCCGAGGTCGGGGCCGAACGCGGCGTGGTGCGACGTGCCGTAGGGGTTGCCGTCGACGAACTTGACCGCGTCGGTGTATCCGGGCGGCACGATGATCCCGCCGAAGTGGTGGATGCTGTTGTACATGGCGAGCAGGGTCGACTCGTGCCCGCCGTGCCGGGTGCCGGTCGAGGTGAAGCCGCTGTAGACCTTGTCCGCCAGCCCACCGGCCTGCCACACCGGCGACAGGGTGTCGAAGAACTGCTTCAACTGGGCCGCGATGTTGCCGAAGCGGGTGGGTGAGCCGAAGATGACCGCGTCGGCCCAGGTGAGGTCGTCGGGGGTCGGGGTGGGCACGTCGGCAGTGGCCGCGTGGTGGGCGGCCCAGACGGGATTCGCCTCGATCGCGGCCTGCGGCGCGAGCTCGGCGACCTTGCGGACCCGCACCTGCGCCCCGGCGGCCTGCGCCGCGTCCGCCATCGTGTTGGCGATCTCGGTGCCGGTGCCGGTCGACGAGTAGTAGATCAGGGCGAGTGTGACGACGTCGGACATGGCTGTGGTCTTCTCCTCGGTTGCGGAACCTTGGTGGCCCCGGCGGGGTACGGGCGGCTTACTTCGACCGACCGTAGCCATTTTTAGGTGACACGTCATCATCATGTGTTTGGTGACACATCACCATCACGGCGCTGTAGTGGGTTCCGTCAGGGATAGATCCGGGACAAAACGCCATCTGAGCCGCAGCATGTCCGCAGGCATCACCGCCCAGGTGCGATGACTTGTCACCTAATTGACCTGCGGTTGATCAGTCCTCGAAGGCGTCGCTCGCGAGGTTGTCCAGCACGGTTTCGGAGACCACGGCGAGGGTGTCGAGCTGCCGGGGGCTGAGCAGGTCGAGAAAGATCTGACGCACGTACCGCAGATGCAGGGGCGTCGCCTTGTCGATCACCGCACGCCCCTCATCGGTCAAGGCGATGCGCGTGCCACGTCGATCCTCGACGCAGGTCTGACGTTCCAGCAGCCCCCGTCGAATCATGCGCGACGTCTGGTGGATCACCCGGGTCTTCTCCCACCGGAGCGCCTCCCGCAGCTCGAAGACCCGCATCGGACCGGCCGGGGACATGCGCAGGACGCTCAGCACGGCGAATTCCGCCACCGAGATATCCGCGTCACGGAGCAACTGGCGGTTCAGGTGACGCCGGACGTCCTCCTGCATCGTCAGGAACCCGAACCACGCACGGCGCTCGCGGTCACTCAACCGCCCAGACTCACTCACCCGTCCACGCTACCGCCGAAGGACGCACCCGACCGGTTGGCCGACCGTCCTGCGCGGTGACGGCGGTGCCGCTGCCTGCTGCCACCGACGCCGTCGGGACCGGTATTCGGGCGTCGGGGGCCTACCGCACGCTGTTCGGGGAAGGTCCAGCCGAAACGAACGGCGGACAGCCGTACGGACATCGTCACGACGACGCAGGCGAGCCCCGCGATCAGGATCGGCGTGCCGGATGCGGTCAGCAGGACGAGCGTCCCGGTGCCGGCCCCGGCGGCCACGGCGTAGAGGGTGCCGACCTGCAGGATGGAGATCGGCAGTCCCAGGATCACGTCGCGCAGGATCCCGCCGCCGATGGCGCCGATGACCCCCACGACCAGCGCCCCGGCTCCGCCGACACCGACCGACAACGCCTTCGAGGCCGCGATCGCGCCGAACACGCCCATCACCACCGCGTCTAACCCGGTAATCAGCCAAGCCACCCGGACGATCACCGGTTGCAGCAGCATGCCCAGGACCGCCGAGGCGCCGGCCACCGGCAGGTACCAGTTCCTCCAGACCACGACGGGCGGCTGATTGAGCACCATGTCGCGAAGCAGGCTCCCCCCGAGCGACACGGCGAGTCCGATGACGACGACGCCCAACACGTCGATGCGACGCCGCCGCTCTCCCGCCGCGAACAGCGCGCCCTGAAGACCGCCCAGCCCTGCGGCGAGCAGTTCGATCCAGAGCGCCACCTGGAACAGGGTGGACATGTGGTCATCCTCCGCAGGGCTCGGGGCCGGCTCACCGGGGTGAGCCGGCCCCGGATCAGTGGTGCTCGGGGGTCAACGAACGCCGGCGGCGGCGCTGCGCGCGGCGCTGACGATCACGTCGGAAACGACACCGGGCTGGGTCGCGAACAGTGCGTGACTGGCCGACACGTTGGTGACCTCCGCGTTGATCCGCTTGGCCATGTGCTGCAGCATCGCCTGGTCGAACGCCTTGTCCTCGGTGGCGATGACGGCCCAGCTCGGCTTGTCACGCCAGGCGGCGTTCGTCACCACCGCCGAGAACACCGCCATGTTGACGGGCACCTGCGAGTCACGCAGGAACGCGGCGTCGGCGTCACTGGCGTCCGCCGCGAACCCGGCCCTGAACGTGTCCGGATTGAGGTAGCCGTATCCCTGCACGACGTCGATCACGAATTCCGGAGTCGGGGCGAAACCCTCGTACTGCTGGGCGGAGGTCTCGCCGGCGTCGGGCACCAGTGCCGACACGTAGACCAGCCCGGCGACGTTCGGGTGCACTCCCGCCTCGGTGATGACCGTGCCGCCCCAGGAGTGACCGACGAGAATCGTCGGACCGTCCTGTCGGTCGAGCACCCGCACGGTCGCCGCGACATCGTCCTCCAGCGAGGTGAGCGGGTTCTGGACGATGGTGACCCGGAATCCCCGGGATGTCAGGTTGTCGTACACGCCGCGCCAGCCCGAACCATCGGCGAACGCGCCGTGCACGAGTACGACGTTGCGGATCTCTCGATCGGTGGTGCTCATGGCATTCTTCCCTTCGTTGCCGCGCCGGTCGTTCCCGGGCGGAGTCTCGGTGCCCCGACGGCCACCGTCGGTGCTGTGCGCGGTGCATGCAGGCCCGGGTGCGCCGCCTTCCTGGCCTCGTCGTCCTCGTTCAGGTGAACCAACCCCCGCTTCCCGTGGCCACGGATCCAGCCGTGTCCCGCCGCAGCACCTGCTGGTAGGCCTCACGGAACTCCCCGCCCGGATCCACCCCCAGTTCGTCGGCGAGCCGGTGCCGGACGGTGTGGAACAGCGCGATCGCCTCGGCCTGCTGGCCACCGGCGGACAACGCGAGCAGCAGTTGGGATTGCAGTGCCTCGTCCCATGGGCGGTGCTCCGCCACGCGCCGCAGCACGGGCAGGACGGATCGGGCCCGGTCCAGGCGCAACGCCAATCTGGTGGCCTCGCGGGCCAGGTCGGCGCACTCGTGGTCCACGGCGTCGAACGCCAGGTGGTCGTTCGCACCGAGCTGCGCGGCCCCACCACACGGGCCACGCCACAGCCCGAGGGCCTCCTCGTAGGCCGACGCGGCCTCCACGAACCGGCCGGCGCCCTCGGCCGACCGGGCCCGTCCGGCCAGCGCGCGTAGTCTCAACAGGTCCAGGTCGTCGGGGTCGACCTGCATCCGGTACCCGCCGGCGTCGCCCCGCAGCCACCGTCCGGCGGATCTCGCCGCAAGGCCGGGCTCGAACAGACGTCGTAGCGCACCCACGTACCGGTGCACGACGTTCACGGCGCTCTGCGGTGGCTGCCGGCCCCACATGACCTCGAGGATCTCGCCGACCCCGACGGGCTGTCCGGCGTTGACCAGCAGCAGACCGAGGATCAGCCGTTGCTGGCGGGGCCCGAGATCCACCGGTACGCCCCAACGCCAGACCCGTACGGGCCCGAGCACACCGAACCACAGCGGCGTCTCGTCGTCATGGTTGACGGACACGATCCCCACCCTCCTGCGTCCACCGGGAACTGTCGTGAGTCTGTTGATGCCGCCCCGGCCTGAACGGCGGCCGGGGAAGCCGGCATGCCGGGGCGGCTGACGGGGACGGTCAGCGGGTGGTGGCGCGGGCGGCCTCGTCGATGAGATCTGCCACCGCCTCCGGCTCGGAGACCGTCACGGCGTGCGAGGCGTCGATCTCGACGGTGCGGGACTTGGCCCGCCCGGCCATGAACCGCATCGACTCGGCCGGGATCGCCAGGTCCTGCCGGGTCACCAGGAACCACGAGCGGATCGACCTCCACGCCGTCCTCGTGGCCGGCTCGTCGAGCGCCGCGCTCGTGATCGGCCGCTGTGTGACCGCCATCAGATCGGTCACCTGCCGCGGCACGTCAGCGGCGAACACCCGACGGAACTGGTCCTGCTCGATGTAGAGGTCAGTGCCCGCCCCGGCGCCCGCAATGGTCACCGGCACGCTCACCAGCGCCGGACCCAGCTGCCCGCCCGGGTACTTCGCGGCCAGCCCCGAGGTGCTCTCCCCACGGTCCGGGGCGAAGCTGGCGATGTAGACCAGCGCCCTGACATCCCGGTCCCCGTCGGCGGCCTCGCTGATCACCGAACCGCCGTAGGAGTGACCGGCCAGCACGACCGGCCCCTGGACGCTGTCCAGCACGCTGCGCAGGTACTCGGCGTCTGAGTGCAGCCCCCGCAACGGGTTCGCCGCGGCGACCACCGGATAGCCGTCCCGCTTGAGGTCCCTGACCACGGCGTTCCAGCTCGACGAGTCGGCGAACGCGCCGTGCACCAGCACCACCGTGGGCTTGACCCACGGACGGTGTCCCGGCACCGCGTGCGCGGATCCGGCGACGAGCGCGGCGGTCAGGACACCCGCGACGGCGGCTGCCCCGCCGAGCAGCGGCCTCGACATCCGGGGGAAGGGGAGGTTCATGGGATCGTCCTTTCGATTTCGCAACGGACCGACCGCACCGGGTCGTCCGTCGGGGGGCAGTTCGGGTGGCGACGGGCGTCGTCGCTTCGCAGGCTGGCGCGGCGTCAGACCGCGGCCGCGGCGCGGAGGATGACGTCGGCAACCGCCTGCGGCTGCGACGCCGGCAGGGCGTGGGACGCGCCGGCCACCTCGACCGACTCGCGCGCGTTGGCACGCCCGGCCATGAAGCGGAACGTTCCCCGCGGGATGGTCAGGTCCTGCTCCGGAAAGACGAACCAGGACGGGACCGTCTTCCAGGCCGGCTCGCCGGACGCCTCGGCGAGGGCTCTGCTGTTCAACGGCCGCTGGGTCGCCACGGCGAGATCGGCCTGGTCGAAGGGCAGGTCCGCGGCGAAGAACTCGTGGTAGCAGTCCGGCCGGACGTAGAGGTCGGCGGTGCCGTCGGCCAGCGGCACCTCGTAGAGGTGGGGACTGAGGGTGGCACCGGGGAACCTGCCGGTCAGGTCCGGCACGGTCTCACCCCGGTCCGGAGCCAGGGCGGCGACGTAGACGAGGGCCTTGACGTTGTCGTTGCCGACGGCGGCACCGGAGACGACGGCACCGCCGTACGAGTGACCGACCAGCACGATCGGACCCGCTATCGTGCCGAGCAGGCTGGACACGGCGGCGGCGTCCGCGGTCGGACCGCGCAGCGGATTTCCGGCCGCGACGGTGCGGTGACCGGCGGCCTGAAGCCGGCGGATGACGCCGTTCCAGATGGCGGACTCCGCGAAGGCCCCATGGACCAGGACGACTGTGGGTTTCATGTGCGCGCTGCTTTCGATGTTCGAGGCGATCTGACGGCGGGCCGCCGGTGAACCCAGAGTCGCCTCCCGCACGGCGCACCGAATCAGTCATTCGCCTGCGGTCAGGCGCGGTCGGTCGCGCCGCTCGGAATAGAAGCTGGCCCTGAATATCCGAATCACCCTGGTTTCGGGGTCGGTACCGGCCATCGCCCCACGACTTCGGAGCACGGGGCGGTCGAGGCCGGCGGACGTCCCGGTTAGGTCATTCGACGGATGGGCCGGCAGCCGCCCGCCCCGCTACGCCCGCGCGTCGTCGGTGCGGTGGCCCAGCTTCGCCAGGCGACGCCGGATCCCGGCCTCCTGGTCCGGGTCCGCGTCGTCGGCCACGACGAGAGCCGCCAGCCAGGCCGTCCGCGCGGCGGACCGGTCGCCCATCGCATAGGCGGTGTCCCCGAGGCCCAGCTTCGCCCGGACCATCCGCACGCGATGGTTGATGGCGGTGGCCAGCTCGTCGGCCGCGGTCCAGTCCGCCAGCGACTCGGCGTACCGTCGCTCGCGGAGATACAGGTTGGCCCGCCGGAGATGGCACTCGCTGCGCCGGCCGTCGTGGTCGAGCTGCTCGCTCATGGCGAGAGCACGCCCGATGGTCTCGAAACTCGACGTACGCTCGCCCAGTTCGTACTGGGTGTCGGCGAGCCGGCAGAGCACATCCAGTTGCGTCATCTGCTCCCCGAGCGACTCCGCGATGCGCAGCGCCCGGTGATGGCAGGCGACAGAGCGGTCGTAATCGCCGACCGCGAAGCTCACCTCGCCGATGTTGCGCAGCGTCAGCGCTTCCCGGGACGCGTTGCCCAGCTCGGTGAAGATCACGAGGGCACGTTCGAGCAGGTCCAGCGCAGACGCGCTGTCGCCGAGGTAGAAACGGGCACCGGCCAGACTGCGCAGCATCTCCGCCGCTCCGGCCGAGTCGCCGGCGTCGACAGCGGCGTCCAGGCACTCGCCTACGACGGTCGCCCACTCCTGCCACCAGCCGGCCCGCTGGTAGTACCCCTGCACCGTGAGCTCCAGCTGCCAGGCGTCGTACACCCGGCCGCTGTCGTTCGCCTGACGCATGACGGCCTTGAGCACCTCGCGTTCGGCGGCGAACCAGTCGGCAGCCGCCCTGTCGGTGTCCGGGCTCTCGACGACCACCCCGTCGTGGATCGCGGGCGGATCCGCGTCGATCTCGGGGTTGATGTGACGATTGGCCGCGTAGGCCGCCTGCCGGTAGTACCCGAGCAACCGGTCCACGGCCGCGTCCCGCTCCGCGACGGTGTCGGTGTCGGTGTCGAGCAACAGCTCCCGCGCGTACGCGGCGATCAGGTCGTGGGAACCGTAGCGACCGGGCTGGCGTTCCGTGACCAGCCTGCTGCGCACCAGTTCGCCGAACACGCTGCGGGCGGTGCGCGCGGGCAGGCCGCCCAGGCTCGCCGCTGCCGGGAGCGTGACGTCCGGTCCCGGATGCAGTGCCAGCAGCCGGAAGAGGCGGGCCGCCGAAGCAGTGAGCCCACGGTAGGACCAGGAGAAGATGGCGCGCAGGTCGGTGTCCGGATCGTCGACGCCGAACCCGTCGAGGCTGCCCCGGGTGTCGTGCAGCTCACGGGCCACGGCCGGTAGCCCACAGCCGGGGCGGGCCAGGGTCCGGGCCGCCACCACGGCGAGGGCCAGCGGAAGGCCTCCACACAGGCTGACGATGTCGTCCAACGCCTGCCGGTCCGCCGCAGCACGTACGGGCCCGAGGCGTGCGACCAGCAGGTCACGTGCCTCGTCGTTCGGCAGAACGTCGAGCGTGAACATGTCAGCCCCGTGTGTGGCGGCGAGACCGGCCAGGCGGTACCGGCTCGTGACCAGGACAAGGCTTCCCGGGGCACCGGGGAGCAGCGGCCGGACCTGTTCGGCGTCGCGGGCGTTGTCCAGCACGATGAGCACCCGGCGCTCCGCCAGGAGACTGCGGTAGAGCCCGGACCGGGCCAGGTCGTTCGCCGGGATGTCCGGGCCACGAACGCCGAGCGCGTGCAGAAACGCCTGCAGCACGTCTCCCGGCGCCAACGCGGCGTCCGGGTCCAGTCCCCTGAGGTCCGCGTAGAGCTGGCCGTCGGGGAACTCGTCGGCCACCCGGTAGGCGAGGTGGGTCGCCAGGGTGGTCTTTCCGACACCGGGGATGCCCTCGATGACCACGATCCGCAGCGCACCGGCCGCGGCACGGCCGTGGATCAGCGCACCTGCCCGGCGCAGGCTCGCCTGCCGGCCGGCGAAGTGGGGTAGGTCGGGCGGGAGCTGGGCCGCAACGACGAAAGGGCTGCCCGCCGTCGGGCCCTCGTCGCGTAGCGGATCCGCCGGGGGCCCGGTGCTGCCCGCAGCGCCGCGTCGCAGCACCTGCCGGTATGCCTCCTGCAGCTCACGGCCCGGATCGATCCCGAGGTCACCGGAGAGCCGGCCGCGGAGTTCCTGGTACCGGGCCACCGCCTCGGCCTGTTGCCCGGTCGCGGACAATGCCAGCAACAGTCTGGCCTGCACGGCCTCGTCCAGCGGACGCTGCGTGGCGACACGCCGCAGCATGGGCAGCACCACACGTGCCGTTGCGGTGCGCAGTGCCAGATCGGTGGCCTCGCCCACCATGTCGGCGTACTCGTTGTCGACCGCCTCGAAATCGACGACCGGACGGCTGATCAGATCCGGTGCGCCGGCGCACGGCCCACGCGACAGCTCCAGCGCCCGGACGTAGCCCGCCAACGCCTCGGCGGGGTCGTCGGTCGTGCGCGCCCGTCGTACCAGGTCGCGGAGCCGCAGCAGGTCCAGCCCGGACGCGTCGACCAGCATGCGGTAGCCGGCCGGGTCGCCCACCAGCCAACGACCGGACGCGCGGGGTCGCAGGCCGGGTTCGAACAGTCGCCGGAGGCTGCCCAGGTGCAGGTGCACGATGTTCACGGCGCTGCGGGGTGGCCGCTCGTCCCACAACAGCGTCACGAAATCCGTGATGCCGACCGGGCGGCCGGCCCGCGCCAGGAGCAGCGCCAGGATCAGCCGCTGCTGGCGCGGGCCCGGGTCGAGTTCCACTCCGTCACGCCACACCTGCACCGGGCCCAGCACGGCGAAGCGTACCGGCGGACCCTCGGCCGGTGTGCCGGGTGCCGTCAGCATGGCGAACGGTCGACGATCACGGCTCCCAGCTTAGAGTCCGTCCGGCGGGGGCAGCTGAACCCGCGCGGTGCGAACGCGTAGTGCCAGTTGTGACGGCATCCCGCGAACTGTTGTTCGGACGCGACGTGGAACTGGCGCGTATCGGTCGTTTCCTGGAGTCCGTGCGGCACGACGGGAACGTGCGGATGGTCCGGGGCGAACCCGGTGTCGGCAAGTCGGCGCTGCTCGCCGCCGCGGCGGACATGGCCGAGGCCGCCGACTTTCGGGTGTTGCGCGGGTCCGGTTCCGAGTTCGAGGCGGACGTCAGTTACTCGTTGCTCAACCAACTGTTACTGCCGCTGTACGGCGAGATACAGCGGCTGCCGCCGGCGCTGCGCGACGCGCTCACCGTGGCGCTCGGCTTCGGCCCCGGCCCGGCACCCGCGGCACTGCTGGTCTGCAACGCCGCCCTGTCCCTGCTCACCACCGTGGCCAGGAAGGCGCCCGTGCTGCTGATCGTGGACGACGTACAGTGGGCCGACCGGTCCAGCGCGGTGGTGCTCGGCTTCATCGCCCGACGGGTTCCGAGATCACCCGTCGGGGTCATCGCCGCCCGGAGAACCGGCACCGAGAGCTTCCTCGACCACCGCGGCCTCACCGGGGTCACCGTCGAGCCCCTGAGCACCGAGGCGTCGGCCCGACTGGTGGATGTCCGCTTCCCCACCATGACGGCGCGCGCCCGGCAACGCCTGCTCGACCTCGCCCAGGGCAACCCCCTGGCCCTGGTCGAACTGCCGGCCACCCTGGCCGGTCCCACATATCCCGCGAACGTCTCGGACGTGGTGCCCCTCAGCGACCGGTTGCAGGCCAGCTTCGCCCACCGCATCGCCGGCCTGCCCGACGCCACCCGCCTGCTGCTGCTGCTCGCCACGTTCGAAGGCAGCGGCGACGTGCGCACCCTGCGCGGCATGACCGACCTCACCGCGCTGGCACCGGCCGAACGAGCCCAACTGGTACGGGTCGACGACACGACCGGTCGCCTCACCTTCCGGCACCCCCTCATCCAGTCGACGATCGTCGCGATGTCCACGCACGAGGAGCGCCGCCGGGCGCACCTGGGCATCGCCGAGGCCCTGCCGGGAGATCTGGAACGTCGGAGCTGGCATCTCGCCGCGGCCACCGCCGGGCCGGACGAGGCGGTCGCGGCGGAACTCGAACGCGCCTCCCACCGAGTCCTGCAACGGGGTGACGCCCTGGCCGCCATCGCTGCCCTGGTGCGCGCGGCGGACCTCAGCGGCACCCGGGAGGATGCCGCACGACGGCTCGCGGAGGCGGCGTACATCGGCGCGGAGGCCGGCGGCTCGGGGGACGCCACCACCCTGCTCGCCCGGTCCCGGGAGATGAGCGTCGACGCGGCCGGCACCCTGCACGCGGCCGGCGCTGCGGCCCTCTTGATGATCAATGGTGACGGTGACGTGCACACCGCCCACCGCCTTCTCGCCGGTGCGATCGAGACGGGCGCGCACGGCTGGCGCGCGGACGACCCCGCACTCGACGAGGCCATGCACACGCTGCTGTTGCTGTCCTGGTACGCCGGCAGTCCCGATCATTGGGCCACCTTCCACCGGCTCCTGGGCATGCTCCGGCCGGGCCCCGGCGACCTCCTGTCGGTGATGAGCAGGACCTTCCCCGATCCGGTACGCACCGGCGCCGCGGCGCTGACCGACCTCCAGGCGCTGATCACCACGTTGCCCGAGGAGGCGGACCTGACCCGGGTCATGCGGATCGGCACCGCCTCGATCTATCTCGACCGGCTGGGCGAGAACCGCGAGTACTCGTGGCGGCTCGTGCGACAGGGGCGGGAGGGAGGGGCGCCACGGCGGCAGTTGTCCGCGATGATGCATCTCTGCCTGGACGGCTTCCTCACCGGCCGGTGGGACGAGTCCGAAGCCCTGGCCGTCGAAGCGCAGCAGGTCTGCGGCGACAGCGGCCTCACCTTCCTGCGGTGGTACTTCCTCTACACCCGGGCGATCGTCGCGGCCGGCCGCGGCCGGTCCGACGAAGCGTACGAGTTGGCCGACGAGATCACCCACTGGGCGCTGCCGCGCGGGGTCGCCGGAGCCGCAGCCATCGCCCACCACCCGCGTGCGCTGGCCGCCGCCGCGACGGGCGATTTCGAGTCGGCCTTCCGGCACGCTGCCGCGTCCAGTCCCGCCGGCGTCCTCGCCGCGAACGTACCGAACTGCACGTGGGTGATGTTCGACCTGGTCGAAGCCGCGTTGCGCACCGGACGTGCGGCCGAGGCCCGGGCGCACGCCGACGCCATGCGGGAGGCGGACGTGGCCGCCCTGTCCTCCCGCATGAGGCTGCTTCAGTACGGCGTCGACGCGCTCGTGCTCGACAGCGACGACGCCGGTACACGGCTCGAACAGACCCTGGACGACCCAGCCTCCGAGCGCTGGCTGTTCGAGGCGTCGCGGATCCGGCTCGCCTTCGCCGAGAAGCTGCGCCGCCGACGGAACCTCTCGGCCGCCCGCACCCATCTGCTCGCCGCACGCAGCGGCTTCGCCGCGATGGGTGCCGACCCGTGGCTGGTCCGCGCCACCGCGGAGCTGCGGGCCACCGGCTACCAGCCCGTCGTCGCCGAGCAACCGGCTGCGGGCCTCACCGGCCAGGAGCTCGAAATCGCCGGCCTGGCCGCCAGCGGCCTGACCAACAAACAGATCGCCGAACGACTCTACATTTCGCACCGCACGGTCGGCGCACACCTTTACCGAATTTTCCCGAAGCTGGGCGTCTCGGCACGGGCTGGGCTGCGTGACGCCCTTTCGGCCCAATCGGCAGAGCTCCCGAACGACTGATTGAGCGCTAATTAACTGGCAATAGAGTAGGAATTTACCGGCGGCCCCCTACGCTCTCGGCACCGCGCTGGACAACGAGGGGAAATACGATGCCGACAACCACCGCCGTCGACGCCCACATGCGGGAACTCCACCGCGACAACGGCGGCGCCCTGTTGCACTACCTCCGGCGGCTGACGCCACCGGGCTCTCCCTGCACCGCCGAGGATCTGCTACAGGAGACGATGCTGAGGGCCTGGCGCAGCCGGGAGCGGCTCCCCGCCTGCGGGGAGCCGCAGCGGCGCTGGCTGTTCACCGTCGCCCGACACCTCGCAGTCGACGCGTACCGCAAACGGCAACGGCGGCCCGTCGAGGTCGACCTCGCCGAGTTGGACCTGCCCCCCTCGGCCCACGCCACGGCGGACACGGCGATCGCCGCGCTCACCCTGCGACGCGCCATCGGCGAACTCGGCGATGCACACCGGTCGGTCCTGCTGCAGCTGTACGTCAGAGGACTCTCCGTCGACGAGGTGGCCACCCTGCTCGACATTCCTGCCGGCACCGTCAAATCGCGCGCCCACTACGCCGTACGGCATCTGCGCAACGCACTGACGGGCAGTTGAAGAACGCGAAGCGGCACCGCCTAAGGCGTGCTGCTGCGCTGGTCCAGCCACGTCAGAATCACCTCGGTCGTCTCCTGCGGCTTTTCCTGCTGGATCCAGTGACCGCAGTCCAGACTGACCACGTCCACGTTCGGCACGAAAGTCGTCAGCCTTTCCGCCCTCGCGACCGGGTCGCGATCGCCGTAAATCATGAGGGTGGGCTGTCGGATGACAGGGTCCACGTCCGCCAGCAACCGCCAGTTGCGGTCCAGGTTCCGGTACCAGTTGATTCCGCCCGTGAAGCCTGTCGACGCGAAGGCGGAGACGAAGACGGCCAGTTCGCTGTCACTCATCACGGGCTCCCCCGGTGGGGTTTCCATCCGGGCGAGGTTGATCAGCGCATTGCCCGGCTGCGGCGCTACGGGAGGCAGGTTCTTCCGGTACAGGTTCCGCAGGAACCGGAACGGGTTCTCCGCGAACACGGCGTCCGCGACGCCCGGCTGCCGGTTGAAGTGCACGAAGTAGAAGTCGCCCCCGAGCCCGGCCTCCATGGCCTCGATCCACGGCGTTTCTCCACGTTCCTGGTAGGGCACGCTCAGCGCCACCACGCCGTTGACCCGGTCCGGGTGCAGCAGGGCCAGACCCCAGACGACGAACGCGCCCCAGTCGTGGCCGACGAAGGTGGCATCCTCGTAGCCGTAGTGATCGAGCAGGGCGACGAGGTCACCCGACAGGTGCGTGATGTCGTAGGCCGTCACGTCGGCGGGACGGGACGAATTGCCGTAGCCCCGCTGGTTCGGGACGATGACGTGGTAGCCCGCCGCAGCGAGGGCCGGCACCTGGTAGCGCCAGGAGAAGGCGTGCTCCGGCCAGCCGTGACAAAGCACCACGGGGTTCCCCGCGTTCTGCCGGCCGGCTTCGAAGACTTCGAGTTCCACACCGTTGACGGCAACGCGGGTGGGCTCGGGAAATTCGATTGTCATGCCGGCATCCTGGCGACCGATACCGGTCACCTCCTGACCGGTTTCCGTGGCAGGGTTGTCCGGGTGCGAGCCGACCGGTTGGTGGCGATCCTCCTCCTGCTGCAACAGCGCGAACAGGTGACCGCGGCGGAGGTCGCCCGGGAGTTGGAGGTCTCCGAACGCACCGCCCGCCGTGACCTCGACGCCCTGGGTATGGCCGGCGTGCCGGTGTACTCCGTGCAGGGTCGGGGCGGCGGCTGGCGGCTCGTGGGTGGCGCCCGCACCGACCTGTCCGGGTTGACCGCGGGTGAGGCCCGCGCCCTGTTCCTGGTCGCCGGTCCGGCCTCGGCCGTCACGCCGACGGTGAAAGCGGCCCTACGCAAGCTCGTCCACGCCCTGCCGGAGCCGTTGCGGGCGCAGGCCGAAACGGCGTCGTCGTCGCTCGTCACGGACCCGCAACGATGGGGGTCGAGCCGGGTCGAACCCCGACCGCCGCACTTCCTCGACGAACTCCAGGATGCGGTGATCCGCGGCGTTCAGGTCCGGCTCGGCTACGTCGACCGCGACGGCACCGCCACCGGACGGACCGTCCACCCGCTGGGCGTCGTCGCCAAGGGCCCGTCGTGGTATCTCGTCGCCGGCACGGAGGCCGGCCGGCGGACCTTCCGGATCGACCGCGTGTCGTCCGTCGGCCCGACCGCCGATCCCGTTCACCGGCCCGGGGACTTCGACCTTGCCCGCAGTTGGCGCGAGATCGCCGACGAGGTCGAACGCAGGCGAACACCCGTCGAGGCGTACGCGAGGTGCGCGCCCCACGGGATCGGCGTGCTCCGGCTGGGGTTCGGCACCCGGCTCGACGTGGTAGGTGCCACGACCGACGGCCGCGTCGAGGTCGTGATCCGGGGCAACGACGAACGCAAACTCGCCGGTGAGCTTGCCGGGCTGGTCGACTACCTGGAGGTGACCGGCCCGGCGGGGGTGCTGGACCACCTGGCCGCGATCGGCACCGTGCTCGTCGAGCGGTACGGCCCGGAACGCCAGAACGACCATCGAGTTCGTCGGAACCCCCGACGACGCTGACGGCCTCCGGCTGCCCGCTCGGCACGACGACGGCAACAGCGACGTCGAATTATGTAAGGCCATTGAACTAATCACTCCGCTGGACGTAGAGTCGGGGCCCACCGAGCTACGGAGGCATCGCCATGGCTGGCGGGAGAACCCTCGTTGCCGGGGTCGATTCGTCGACCCAGTCGACCAAGGTCGTGGTCTGCGACGCCGGGACCGGCGAGGTGCTCCGCACGGGCCGCGCCCCGCACCCCGACGGCACCGAGGTCGATCCACGGTCGTGGTGGACCGCCTACCAGCAGGCCAGCGCCGGCCTGCTGGACGGCGTGGCCGCGATCGGCGTCGCCGGGCAGCAGCAGGGCATGGTCTGTCTCGACGAGGCCGGCGAGGTGGTGCGGCCCGCCATCCTCTGGAACGACACCCGCTCGGCGGGCGACGCCGTCGACCTGACCGCCGAGTTCGGCGGCCCGAAGGCGTGGGCCGACGCGGTCGGGCTGGTGCCGGTGGCCAGCTTCACCGTCACCAAGCTGCGCTGGTTCGCCCGCGCCGAGCCCGACCTCGCCGACCGCACCGGCACGGTGCTGCTGCCGCACGACTGGCTCACCCACCGGCTGCGCGCGGACGGCGGCGCGCCGACCACCGACCGGGGCGAGGCGTCCGGCACCGGCTACTGGTCACCGGCCGCCGGCGCGTACCGGGACGACCTGGTACGGCTGGCCTTCGGCCGGGACGTGGCACTCCCCCGGGTCGCCGGCCCGGCCGAGGTGGTCGGGGAGACCGCCGCCGGCGCGCTGCTCTCGGCGGGCACCGGCGACACGATGGGCGGGGCGCTCGGCGTCGGTCTGCGGCCGGGTGACGTGGTGGTCTCGCTGGGCACCTCGGGGTGTGTGTACGGGCTCGGTGACGTGCCGACCGCCGACGCCAGCGGCCTGGTGGCCGGGTACGCCGACGCGACCGGCCGGTTCCTGCCGCTGGTGTGCACGCTCAATGCGGCCCGGGTGCTCGTCGCCGTCGCCGACCTGCTCGGCCGGTCCCTGGCCGAGCTGGACGACCTGGCGCTCGCGGCGCACCCCGGCGCGGGCGGGTTGACGCTGCTGCCGTACCTGGACGGGGAACGCACCCCCAACCTGCCGGACGCGCGCGGTGTGCTCGCCGGCCTGACCCGGGCGAACGCGTCGGCGGCGAACCTGGCGCGGGCCGCGGTGGAGGGCATGCTCGGCGGCATCGCCGACGCCCTGCACGCGCTGCGCGCCCAGGAGGTGCCGATCGACCGGGTGTTGCTGATCGGCGGCGCGGCCCGGTCCCGCGCGGTGCGGGCGGTCGCGCCGGCGCTGTTCGGCGCACCGGTGAGCGTGCCGCGCCCGGCCGAGTACGTGGCGCTCGGCGCGGCGCGGCAGGCGGCCTGGGCGCTGTCCGGCGACGCCGAGCCGCCGCCGTGGCCGGTCGCGGCCGAGGAGATCACCGCTGCCGGCACCCCCGGGGTGTACGAGCGCTACGTCGACGTCCGCCAGCAGGCGCTACCGCTGCTGACCTGACGGTCGCAGGCGTGCAGGCCGGCACCCGTGCACCCACCACGCCCCGGGAGGGGCACCCGCCCGGGTGGCGGGTGCCCCTCTTCGCCGCAGCGCATCCGGGGTGACTACCGGAAGGTGACGTCACTCCTGTTGACCTTGCAGTTGGCGTCGTTCCAGCCCTCACCGAGGTAGCTGGGTTCGCTGCCCTTGGGCACACCCTTGTACTTGCCGCAGATGGTGGCCGAGCCGATCACCACCACGCGGGTGATGGTCGCGGTGTCGTTCCAGTTGCTGTTGATGCCGGCGAGCATGTCGATGTCGTCGACCAGGACGTTGTCGATGCGCACGTGGCGGGTGTACGAGGTGGTGCAGTTGCCGCAGCCGCGGTACAGCTTGCCGGACCCCTTCAGGTAGAAGCCGGAGATGTTGACCGTGCCGTTGCCGTTGTGCTGGAAGGTCTTGTCGCTGCCGCTGCGCGCGCCGCCACCGATGACGTACGAGGTGCCGCCGTTGGTCTGCTTGAAGGTGGCGGCGTCCTCACCGATGTCGTTCCACCACACGTTGCGCAGGGTGCAGGTGCCTTCGCAGTGCACGCCGTCGCCGGCGGGCGAGCCGAGGATGACGTTCTGCAGCGTGCCGCCGTTGGCGATCTTGAACATCGGGTCCTGCGACTCGCTCTGCCCACCGTCGCCGATGCAGCAGTAGGTCTTCATCCCGCCGTCGAAGGTGCCGGAGACGTTGACCGTGCCGGAGATGTTGACCGAGCCGGCCGACGACGGCCACGCGCCGGTCGGCGTGCCCGGGTTGCTGGTCGGGCTGGCCGTCGGACCGCTGGTGGGGCCAGAGGTCGGGCTGGCGGTCGGGTTCGACCCGCCGCTTGCGTACGTCTCGAACTCGGCGATCCGCGGGGTGCCGGACGCGCCGGTGATGACGAAGGAGATCTTCTTCAGTGACGTCGAGGAGAAGGTGACGGTGCCCGGGGCGCTGCTGCCACTGGCCAGGACGGCGCCCGTGTCGTAGTTCTTGAGCTGCCAGCCGCTGATCGATCCACCGCCCGATGCCTGCACGATGACGGCCGAGGACACGGTGGTGGCGCTGCCCCACTTGACCGAGACCGTGCCGGTCGAGCCGGCCGGCGACCAGTAGGTGCCGGCGTTGCCGTCGATCACGTTGCCGTAGCTGGTACCGCTGGCTTTGCTGGAGCCGTCGGCGCCGGCACCGAGGCTCAGGTTGGTGGCGGCCGAGGCGCTGGGGATCTGCAGCGCCAGGGCGACGACGGTGCCTGCGACCACGGCGGCACCGCCGGCCAGCCACCGCGAGGCGACTTTGCGTCTCATCTGGTTTCACCCTTTCGAGCGTGAGCGCTTGGGACGGGAAAGCGCTTTCCATCAACCATAGGGACTGGTCGATGGTGAGGCAAGGGTCACACTGTCCTCGTCAGTGCTGTCTTGCGGAAAGGGCTGTCCCCGCGTTGTCCGAGGGTGAGCACCGTTGGCAACGGCCTGCGGCCCTGTTCACAGGCGGGGTGCGGCTTCGTGGTCAACCCGTCCCGGGGCCGTCCCAGGTCGTGACCATCGAGCTCGTCATCGACTCCGCCGGGCGGCTCGACCCGCAACTGCGGGCATCCAACCGGCTGGTCCTGGACGATCCGCCCGATCGTGGCCGTTCAGCAGGTGGTGTTGCCCAGCGGGACCCAGCCGTCCAGCGACGGGTCCTCGGCGCCGTGGCCGTAGACCCAGTTGTCGTTGTCCTCGCCCCAGCCCGCGTGCGCGCGGAACCCTCGACCGGCGGTCAGGGTACGCAGGACGTAGCCGTGCGGTGCGGCCCGCAGCCAGGTGTTCTGCGTCAGGTTGCAGACGAAGCCGGGCGCGTCGCTGGCATGGGCCGGCGCGGCCACCACGGCCACGCCGGTGAGGCTGACAGCCGCGATCGTCAGTACGGACAGAAGTCGCCGTTTCACCGGGGTCCCTTCGGAGTAGTTAGCGCTCCGTCCATTGTGGCAAAGCCGCACCGGCCGGGATGGCAACGACGGTCCCCGCTTCGCTCTCGGCCTCGCGTCATCGAGTGAGGTTCGGGTTCATCGAAATCACGTTCGTTGCAGCGTAGCCTTACCGGCTCCCGGCCAACCCCGACGACGGGACCTGCGGACGGCCCGGTCGCCGTGGTCCGTTTCAACCACGGAGCCGGGCTTTGCGGGTCAGCTTGACCACCCGACGGGCGATACGCTCTCCGGCGGCAGGGAACCGCGCCGGCCCTACGCCGTCCGCCTTCCCCGCTGACGGCGCAGGAGCGCCGAGCGGGTGGCCGTCCGTGACCGGCCCGGCAGGCGGAGGCGTCCATGTCGTCGTCCCAGCATCCATCGGTATCGACCCGAACCGGCCGGCGGAACGGGTCCTCCCGTCGTAGTCTGGCGGGCGGTCTGGTCGCCGCCCTGCTGGCCGGCCTCGCCGTGACGATCGGCGGTGGCGCGCCGGCACACGCCGTCGACCCCAACGGCCTGTCGCCCTTCGTCAGCTACAACATGCAGGGCAGCGACAACGGCAACCGGTGGAGCCACCAGGTCGCCGACATGGCGGCCCGCTTCCCGGTGGTCATGATCCAGGAGGCCGGCCCGAGTCTCCCCGTTCCCTTCAACGGGGAAGTGGAGGACATAGCGATCCGACGGCCGAGCGTGCCCCGCGGCGTCCAGTACGTACAGCACTCCCGGTGGGCCCCGCAGGGCTCCTCACGCGGCCCCCTCCACCACGTCTACTTCTTCCAGACCGACCCCCAATGGATCGAACACACCAACGTGATGCTCTGGGAGGGCGGCCGGGTCAACCTCGTCACGATCACCGACCAGCCCGCCGACGACGTGATGGTCGTCGAGAACCCCCGCTTCCGGGCGGACCCTGTTACCGGCGACCCGAACGCCTACCGCTTCCGGCCGCTGCTGGGGCTCCGGTTCGGCAACGTCTGGTACTTCAACGTCCACGCCCGCGGCAGCGACGTACAGGACCTGCTGGCGCGGGCGCGGGCCCGAATGGGGCCCGGGCAGACCTACGTGATTGCCGGTGACTACAACGTCAACATCATCAACCGCACCACCCAGGAGGCGCGGGACCTGAGCCTGCACCTCGAGCCGAACGAAAACCTCTTCCGCACCGGAGAGTGGACCCACGTCGACTCCGACACGGGTAGCCGGAGCGAACTCGACTTCGCGATCAGCAACGTCCCCGGCCTGAACTTCGTCGCCTGGTCGCCCGACACACCGCGGTCGGACCACCGCCCGGTCTACTACAACACGGTACGCACCCCGCCTGCGCCGGTCCGACCGATCCACGTCAACCCGGTGCTGATCCGTAGCGATCACGGCGAGTTCCTGGATCAGACCGCCAACGGCACCTTCGTCGCCTACCGGCGGCAGAACAACGAGAACCAGGTGTTCGAGCACCTGCTCGCCGAGGACTTCTGGAACGTCCTGCGCAACCGCCGCACGAAACAGTGCGTGGGCATGGCGAAGCCGCTGGAGGACCGGACTTTGAACCCGGTGCTGCCGGTGGACTGCGACGACCCGGGGGCCCGGTGGGCGATCGAGGACCCGCCGGCGGAGGGCGGCCCGGCCATGTGGCGCAACGTCTCCTACCCGGACGCCTGCCTGAGCATGCCCGAGCTCGAGGGTCAGCCGATGGTCACCGAGTACTGCGACCCGGACAAGAGGCCACAGCGGATCTGGGAGGTCGCCGCCCGCATCCCCGAGAGCCAGTGGGAGACGACGGTCACCAACCAGACGATCCAGTCCGTCACCTCCGGCAGCTACCTCGACGTCTTCCGGGGGCTGTCGGGGGACGACTCCCCCGTGATCACCTATCCGCCCCGGGACGTCAGCAACCAGCGCTGGCGGCTCGAAACCGTGGACCAGGGGGACAACCTCGTCCGGCTGCGGCCCGAGCACGCCACCGAGGACTGCCTCGACGTCTACCGCAGCGACGACGACGCGCAGCCCAAGCAGGCGGTGGTCTACCGCTGCGACGACCCGGGATCCACCAACGACGGCGAGGGGCACCGCTGGCGGGTGGAGTACATCGCCGACTCCCAACCGGACGACCCGGACCTCCCGACCGAGGTGACGTTCCGCAACGAGGCCACCCACCTGTGCCTGGAGGCCTCGGACCGGGCCGAGGCCCCGGCTGTCGCCGCCGTCTGCGACGACAGTCACTCCCAACGGTGGCGCATCGGTCCGCGGAGCCCGGCGCCGGGCCCGGGGCCGACGACGCCGCCGGACCGTGACCCGTCGCCGCGCCCCACCCGGCTGCCGCCACGCTCCAATCCCAGCACCGACCTGCGGCTGATGCCGCTGGGCGACTCCATCACCTACGGCGTCGGCGCGGCGGGGAACAACGGGTACCGGCGCGAACTGTTCGACTCCCTGCAGTCGGTGACGACCTCGCTCGACTTCGTCGGCTCCATGCGCCAGGGCGACTTCGCCGACCCCGACCACGAGGGTCACCCCGGCTGGCGGATCGACCAGATCGACAAGCTGGCGACGAGCTGTTCCATCCCGTCCTACCGCCCGAACGTGGTGACCCTGCACATCGGCACCAACGACATGCGCAGCTCCGAGGGCGCCGAGGGTGCCCCGAAGCGCCTGCGCGCGCTGATCGAGGACGTGCTCGACCAGGCCCCGGAGACCACCGTGCTGGTGGCGACCCTGATCCTGTCCAACGATCCGGCCGTCAACGCGCGGGTGCAGGACTACAACCGGCAGATCCCGGGGATCGTCGCGAACCTGCGCGCGCAGGGCAGGTACGTACGCACGGTCGACATGTCCGCCGTCACCGCGGCCGACATGACCGACAACCTCCACCCGAACGCCGCCGGGTTCGGCAAGATGGCCGCCGCGTGGCGGGCGGCGATCGTTGACGCGCTACACGAGCACTGGATCGCCCCGCCGGCCACGGTGTCCGGCACCGCCAAGGCGTGTGCCGCCGAGACGCCGTCGCCGGGCGATGGTGGCGACGACGGCTGGAACTGGGCCGGCGTGGTGGCCTCCGGCGTCGGGGCGAGCCGGGACCACGTCCGGCTGGCCGACCTGGACGGTGACGGCCGCGACGACTACCTCGTGGTCGACGCCGGCGGCCAGGTCTCGGGCTGGCTGAACGCTCCGGGACCGAACGGATGGGGCTGGAAGTACGCCGGCGTCGTCGCCTCGGGAGTGGGCGCGACACGCGACCAGGTGCGCTTCGCCGACCTCAACGGCGACCACAAGGCCGACTACCTGGTGGTCGACGACGCCGGGCGGGTCAGCGCGTGGATCAACGACTACCAGCCCGGCACCGGCTCACGCTGGATCGGGGCGGGCGTCGTCGCCACCGGTGTCGGCGCCACCCGGGACCGGGTGCGGTTCGCCGACCTGGACGGCGACGGCCGCGACGACTACCTCGTGGTCGACGACCAGGGCACGGTCACTGCCTGGCTCAACAACCGGGGCGGCACGGGGTCGGCCTGGATCGGTCAGGGACAGGTCGCCGCCGCCGCCGGAGTCACCCGGGACGGGCTGGTGCTCAAGGACCTCGACGCCGACGGCCGCGACGACTACCTCTTCATCGACGACGCCGGTCGGATCAAGGCCTGGCTCAACGACTTCGCCACCCGCGTCGGCGGGTGGAAGTACCAGGGTGAGATCGCCTCCGGTGTCGGGGTGGCCCGGTCCGGGGTCGCCATGGCCGAGATCAACGGGGACGGCCGGGCCGATTACCTGACGATCCGGGAGAACGGCATGATCACCGCCTGGTTCAACGACCGGTTCAGCGGTGTCGACCGGTGGGCGTGGCAGGGAACGGTCGCGCCCGGTGCCGGCGTGCCCGGGGCCCAGGTACGGTTCGCCGACCTGGACGGGGACGCCCGCGAGGACTACCTGGTGGTGAACGAGACCGGCCGGATCGCGGCGTGGCTGAACGCCGGCCGGGACGGCGACCAGAACTGGGGCTGGGTCTACCAGGGCATCGCGGCACCCGGGGTGGGGTCGACCGGTGACCGGGTACGGCTGGCCGACATCAACGGTGACGGCCGCGTCGACTACCTGGTCGTGGACGACTCCAGCCGGGTCCGGGCCTGGCTCAACGGCGGGAAGGACGGCAACGGCCGGTGGGTCTGGAACTCCGTGGGCGAGATCGCGGCCGGGGTGGGCGTCGCCGGTTCGCAGGTGCGCTTCGCCGACGTGGACGGTGACCGCAAGGCCGACTACCTGGTGGTCGACGCCGCAGGCCGGGTTCGGGCCTGGCACAACAACCGCGGCGGCTCCGGGGCGCCCTGGGGCGATCTGGGCCTGATCGCCACCGGGGTGGGGGTCACGGATGCCGAGGTCCGCTTCGCCGACGTCAACGGTGACCGCCGCGCCGACTACCTGGCCGTCGACGATGCGGGCCGGGTGCGGGCCTGGCTGAACGATCCCGCCGGCGGGTGGACCCTCGCGGGGGAGATCGCCACCGGCATCGGTGCCTCCGGCGACCAGGTCCGCCTGGCCGACGTCAACGGTGACCGCCGCGCCGACTACCTGATCGTCGGTGCCGACAGCGCGGTCCGGGCCTGGCTGCGCCGCTAGGTGTCAGGTGGGCAGCCGCCGCCGACCAGGTTCGTGTGGTGACGGGCCCCGGCGGAGTGGTCCGCCCGGAGCCCGGGCACGAGTGGTGACGGAAAGGGGCGCGGTCACCGCGCGACGACGGTGGTCGTCGCGCGGTGACCGCAGGGACGGGTGCGGGATCAGGCCGCGATGGTTTGCAGGTAGGCGATTCCTCCACAGGAGAGCGTGCTGAGGTTCTTGAACCACATCGCGAGCTGACGCTGCGAGGAGCCGTCACTGTTGATGCGCTGGATGTAGACCACGCGCGTGACCTCGAACTGGCAGTAGGTAGGGGCACTGCCCTGGGGAGACGGGCCGATCACGTATGCGGAGGTGACGGGATTCGCGTTGTTCCAGGTCGTGGACCAGGTGCCGCCGCCGCCCACGGTTCCGATGGTGAACTGCGACCCGATGGTGGTGGAGCCGAGCCGGACATCGGCCTGGCAGGTGATGGTCCCCACGTTCTTGACCTCCACCCAGATCTGCCGGAGCGAGCTGCCCGGCTGCACGGTCCAGATGCGGGTCACCTGGAACTGGCAGGCCGCCGAGCTGGTGGCCCCGTTCGGGTTGAGACCGGCGACCCAGATGGTGTTCCAGGGGACGTTCCACAGGTACGTCTGGGTGCCACCCGGATTGACGCCACCGGTCGAGACCAGGGACGAACTGGTCACCGCCGCCAGTTGCACCGTCGCGCCACAGGCGATCGAGCCGACGTTCTTCAGGGTGAACTGGAACTGCCGCTCCCCAGTGGACAGCTGGACGTACCGGCTGCTGATCGTCTCGAACTGGCAGGTGGCCGACGTGGTGGCGCCCGCCGGGTTGTAGCCGACCACGTAGGCGGCGTCGGCCGGGGCGTTGGTCCAGGTCCAGCCCTGAGTGCCGCCGGCCGCGACGGTGCCGGTGAACCACGCGGCGGCGGTGCCGATCCCGCCCTTCGCGGCGGGGCCCAGTCCGTTCGACGCCGCTGCGGCGGCCCGTGCGTCGCGCAGCGACGACTGGGACGACTGGGACGGCTGCGGCGGCTGCGCCGACTCGCCAGCCTGTGCGACCCCGACCGACGCGACGACCATGCCCAGCGTCGTCACCGCGAGGAGAGCCGCACGGATTCTTCGTCTCATTGAAGCTCCTTCACCTCATGTTCCGGGCCGTCCGCCCGGCTCCATCAGGCTGCGCGGCCCGGCTTGCCATCGGCTAGCCGTCCGATAGCCGCCCTGGCCGCAACGCCTAGAATCACTATCGATACGTCGATGTGGGGGCTGGATGACATGGCGCTTGCTCGGCCCGGTCGAGGCCGTGGTGCGGGGCGAGCGAGTGCCGCTGGGGCGACCCCAACAACGCGCCGTGCTGGCGTACCTGTTGCTCAACGCCAACGTGGTGGTGTCAGCGGAACAGCTGGCCGAGGCGCTGTGGGGCGGAGCTCTGCCCACCCGCGCACGGGCACAGGTCCAGGTCTGCGTCTCCCGGTTACGCCGGCTGACCCGCGCGGCCGGCATACCCGAAACAATTTACTCGGACTCCGGGGGGTACCGGCTTGAACTGGCCGGCGACGACCTGGACGTCGCGGTCTTCGCCGGGCTTGCCGAGACCGCACGTCGGTACGCCGACTCCGGCCGCCACGATCGGGCCACCACCCTGTTACGCCAGGCGTTGGCGTTGTGGCGTGGCCCGGCACTCGCGGGCGCGGCCGCCGCGTTCGTACCGGCCGCCGCCGCCGGCCTGCACGACAAGCGGCTCGCCGCGTCCGAGGACCTGTTCGACGCCGAGTTCGCGCTCGGTAGGCACGCCGCCGCGGTGGCGCCGCTGCGCGAACTGGTCACCGCGAACCCGTGGCACGAGGGTCTCGCCGTACGGCTGATGACAGCACTGGCCGGGTCCGGGCACCAGGCCGAGGCGCTGCGGGTGTACGAGCGGATCCGTCGCCTCCTCGCCGACGAACTGGGCATCGAGCCGGGCGCGCGGCTCGCGGAGGCCCACGTGCGGGTGCTGCGGCAACAGTTCCCGCCGGGCAGGCCCACGCCACCGGTCCCCCAGACCGGAACCGGTCTGCGGCCCGCCCAACTGCCCGCCGGCCTGGCCACCTTCACCGGCCGCGGCGACGCGCTCGCCGCGCTGGACACGATGCTGAGCCGGGCCCGGGACAACGGCGCCCTGGCGGTCGTCGCGGTCATCGGCACGGCCGGGGTGGGCAAGACGGCGCTGGCGGTCCAGTGGGCGCACCGGGTACGGCCCCTCTTCGACGACGGTCAGCTCTTCCTGGACCTACGCGGCTACTCGCCCGGCGTGGCGGTCGCGCCGCTGGACGCGTTGTCACGCTGCCTGCGCGCGCTCGGTGTGCCACCCACCCAGGTGCCTGACGACGTCGACGAGGCGACGGATCTCTACCGCAGCGTGCTCGCCGACCGGCGGATGCTGATCCTGCTCGACAACGCCCGCGACACCGCACACGTCCGGCCGCTGCTGCCCGGCGGCGCCGGCTGCCTGGTGATCGTCACCAGCCGTGACCGCCTCGGTGGGCTGGCCGCCCGGCACGACGCGCAGCGGCTGTCCCTGGACGTGCTCGCGCCGCACGAGGCCACCGAGCTGTTGACCCGCGTCGTCGGCGCGGAACGGGTCGCCGCGCAGCGGGACGCCCTCGCGGAACTGGCCAGTGACTGCGCGCACCTGCCGTTGGCCCTGCGCATCGCCGCAGCGGACCTGCACGGCCGGCCCAACGAGAAGGTCAGTGGGTACCTGGCACGGCTTCGGGCGGGCGACCCGCTGACCGTGCTGACCGTCCGGGACGACGAGCAGCTGGCGGTACGTTCGGCGTTCGCCGCTTCCTACCGGACGCTCCCGCCTCGACTCCAACGGCTCTTCCGGCTGTTCGGGCTGGTGCCCGGCTGCGACGTGACAGCGGAGTCGGCCGCCGCGATGCTGCGGTGCGGGGTCGACGAGGCGGCGGACATGCTCTCCCGTATCGCCGACGCGCACCTGGCCCAGGAGCGGACGCCCGGCCATTTCGGCACCCACGACCTGCTCGGCCGGTACGTGACCGAGCTTGCGAAGATCGATGACGATCAGGAGACACTCGTCGAACTGCTGTCCTGGTACCTCTTCAGCGTGTACGCCGCAGCCGACCGGCTGTATCCACAGGTGTTGCGCGTGCCCACCCAGCTACCCGCGCCCGCCAGCCCACCGATGCGGTTCACCACCCACGTCGACGCCCTCGCCTGGCTCGACGCGCACCGGCACAACCTCGTCGCCGTGACCCGGCACGCGGCGCACCAGGAACTGCACACCGTCGCCTGGTCGTTGGCGGACGCGCTGCGCGGATACCTGTGGCTGGGAATGCACACCACGCAGTGGTCCGAGGTCGCGAAGACCGGTCTCTGCGCCGCTCAGGCCGACCGGCACGGACAGGCCGAGGCGGCGGCCCGGCTCAGTCTCGCCGCCCTGCACTGGCGGCTGGAACGGTTCGCCGAGGCGATCGACGACTATCGGCTCGCGTTGCGCTGCGCGAACCGTTCGGGATGGCGCGACGGCGAGGCAGCCGCGCTGGGCAACCTGGGCCCGGTCCATCGGATGACCGGCCAGCCGGGTGAAGCACTGCGGGTCATGGAGCAGGCGCTGGAGTTCAACAGGCGCAACGGCCGGACCGCAGGCGTCGCCGTCAACCACAACAACCTCGGACTGGTCTGCGCCGACCTCGGACGGCTGCGCGAAGCCGCCGACCACCACCACGCGGCGCTCACCCTGGCACACCAGGGCGGGACACCCTCCAGCCGGGCGCTCATCCTGAGCAACCTGGGCGTCGTCCATCACCTTCTCGGCCGGTCCGACGAGGCGTTGCGGACGTTGACCGAGGCCCTGGAACTGCATGAGCAGACGGGCAGCCGGGGTCGTGCGACGACGCTGTGCGCGCTGGCCCGGGTGCACTGCGACCGGGGCGACCAGCCACAGGCCGCCGGTCTCGCCCGGCAGGCCCTCGACATGGCGCGTGCGCCGGTCGAGCCCCGGGTCGAAGCGCTCGCTCTGCACGTCCTGGGCGTCGTCGAGGGCAGGACCGGCACCCTGTTGGACGCCCTACGGACCGCGCGCTCGACCGCGGACCGGTACATCGAGGCTGATGTCACCGTCAGCCTCGCCGAGATCGACGAGGCTTCGGCACCGTCCTGGTGTCATGCGGCGCTGTCCATCACCCGGCAGTGCGGCTACCTGCTGCTCGAAGGCCGGGCGCTGGCCGCCCGCGCCGCGGCCGAGTACCGCTCCGGTGACGTGGCCGCCGCCCGGCGCAGCGCGCGGCTGGCGGCACGGTCGCACGCCCGGACCGGCCACCAGCCGGGCACGGAACGCATCGAGAAGCTGCTCGCCCTCCTCGCGGAACCCTCGCCGGACCCCGCAGACGGGCTCGGTCGGCGTCACGAGTGGTGATGGGCAGGGAACGGTCCTTACCGTTCGTCGATGTCGTAGCCGGCGGCCACGTCGGCACACTCGACGACGCTCACCTGGTCGGCCCGCAGACGCAGGTACGCCCGCGCGCCCTGGTCGCCCCGCGCGGTCGCAGCCGCCTCCGCCCAGTGGTCGCGGCCCAGCAGAACCGGATGGCCCGGCTCGCCGTCGTAGCAGGCGCGGGCCAGACAGCCCGGGTGTGTGTGGGTCAGCAGCCGGGCCACCGCCGCTGCGGTGACCCCGGGCATGTCCACCAGGTGCACGCACACGGCGGAGATCCCGGGCAGGCCGGCGACCGTGTTCAGGCCGAGCCGCAACGACGAGGACATCCCCGCGGCCCAGAGCGGATTGTCGACGATGTGGACGCCGGTCAGGTCGACGGCCGACCGGGCCTGGCGGGCTCCGGCGCCGAGGACCGCGATGAGCGGTTCGCACCCGCCGTCCCGGAGCGCGCGGAGCGCCTGCCCGAGGAACACCGGCGCCTTGGGCGCTCCGTAGCGGCGTCCCGCCCCGGCGGCCAGGACCAGTCCGGCGACGGGGTTCGCCGCGCTGTGGGGGTTCGTCCCCGCCCATGGGACGTCCGTCGACCCGTTGGGGCGGATGAGGTGGTGGGAAGGGGTTGTCCGGCCGGCCGACGCACGGCCGACCGGTGGCCGGACGTCAACCATGGGTCGTCGTCGCCGGGTGGACGCCGATGGGGAGCCGGGAGTCGCGCAGCCGGCCTCCGGCCCGGCCGTTCCCCGCCGCGACGACCTCGGCGAGGATGGACAGGGCCGCCTCGGCCAGGGACGCGCCGCCCAGGTCCAGTCCGGCGGGACCGGCGAGTCGGTCCAGGCCGGGTGTGCCGGCGAGACGTCGCAGGCGCTGCGCGTGGGTGGCCCGGCTGCCGAGCGCCGCGACGTGTCCCGCGCCGCCGGCCAGCGCTGCGCGGATCGTCCGGTCGTCGATGCGGGGGTCGTGGCTCAACGTGACCACGGCGTCGCCGGGTCCGAGCGGGTGACGGGTCAGCCATTCGTCCGGCCAGGCGCGCACCACCCGGGCGCTGGCCGGCAGCGCCCCGGATCCGACGTGGCCGGGGCGTGGGTCGATGACGGACACCGCCAGGTCCAGTGGCTCCGCCAGGGTGGCCACCACCGCGGCCAGGTCGGTCGCTCCGGCGAGCACCAGCCGCCGTCGGCGCGGCAGGGCCTCGACGTACGCCGGCTGGTCGCCGGGGAGCTGGTCCGTGGTCGGGGCCACCGACCACCGGTACGGCGGCTGTAGTCCGACGCCCACCGCGACGGGTCTGTCCTGCCGCAACGCCATGGTGATCGCGTCGTGCACCGGCGGGGGTGGTGCCGGCAGGACCAGCACCTGCATGGTGGCGGAGCAGGCGGGCACGTCCTCCCACGGCAGCAGGAACTCCCCCGGTGTCACCGGCAGCACGTGCGCCGCCGCTCCGGCGAGAACGGCGCGGGCAGCTTCCACGACGATGGCTTCCACGCAGCCCCCGGACACCGAGCCGCGCCACGTGCCGTCCGCCGCGATCGCCATCGTCGATCCGAGTGGCCGTGCTCCCGGGCCGTCGCGGGCCACCAGCCGGGCGAGGGCGACGGGGCGTCCGGCCCGGCGGTGGGCGTCGACGAACGACCAGACCTCACGCAGCATCGGGGGTGCCCGGGTCGGCGGGCTCCAGCACCCGGTCGAGGCGGATCGGGAGGATCCGCTGGCGGGTGCCCGTGGCGTGCCACACGGCGTTGGCGATCGCCGCCGCGGTGCCGGCCGTGCCGATCTCGCCGAGCCCGTTGAAGCCCGACGGGTCCTGCGGCTCGTAGTCGGGCACGAAGTCGGCCTCGACGTCGGGCACGTCGGCGTGGGCGGCGACGTGGTAGCCGGCGAAGTCGCCGTTGGTCTGCCTGCCGGTGCGGGGGTCGCGCACGTTCTCCTCGTGCAGCGCCATGGAGAGCCCCATGATCATTCCCCCGATCACCTGGCTGCGGGCGAGCAGCGGGTTGATCACCCGGCCCACGGCGAACATGCCGAGCAGGCGACGTACCCGTACCTCGCCGGTCGACGGGTCGACGGTCACCTCCGCGAAGACGGCGCTGTAGGTCTGCCGTTCCCGGCCGGGCCGGTAGTCGATCATGGTGGTGGTGTCCACCGTCGCGGTCACCGGCCGGGCCGGGTCGCCCAGGTTCTCCCGCAGTTTCCTGGCGGCCTCGGTGATGGCGAAGGACCAGGACGTCGTGCCCCGGGAGCCGCCCGCGCCCCAGGCCATGCCGAGGTCGCTGTCGCCGATCCGGATGCGGACCAGCTCCGTGCCGACCCCGAGCGCGTCGGCGGCGACCGCCGTCAGCACGGTACGGGCACCCGTGCCGATGTCGCTCGCGCCGACCGACACCGTGAACGTCCCGTCCGCCTCGGCCGTGATCGAGGCCGTCGACGGGAACACCCCGGCACCGAAGGAGGTGGTGGCCATGCCGGTGCCGATCAGCAGTGGACCCTCGCGCCGGCCACGCGGACGCCGGTCGCGCGTGGCCCAGCCGAACCGGCGCGCTCCCTCCCGCAGGCAGGAGACCAGCCGGCGGCTGCTGAAGGGCAGCCCCGACACGGGCCCGACGGTGGGCTGGTTGCGCAGGCGCAACTCCAGCGGGTCGATGTCCAGCCGCTCCGCCACCTCGTCGATCGCCGATTCCAGGGCGAACGAGCCGGGCGTCGCGCCCGGCCCGCGCATCGAGGCCGGCGGCAGGATGTCGAGGGGTACGGCGGTCAGCTGCGTGCGGATCGCCGACGCCGAGTACAGGATCTTGGCCTGCTCGGTGCACCACTCGATGTACTCGGCGAGCGGCGAGAGGGCGTACGCCGGTCGGTGGTGGATGGCGCGTAGTCGGCCGTCGGCGTCAGCGCCGATGCGGACCAGCTGGTCCGTCGGAGGCCGCGACGCGGTCGCCTCGAAGACCTGCGCCCGGGTCAGGACGACCCGCACCGGGCGTCCGAACCGCGCACTGGCCATCGACCCGAGGATCACCTGCGGGCCGCAGGCGCCCTTACCGCCGAAGCCGCCCCCGACATGCTCGGCGCGGATGTGCACCCGCTCCCGGTCGATGGACCACAGCGCGGCCAGCACCTCGGCCACGCTGAACGCGCCCTGGTTGGCGTCCACGGCGTACACCTGGCCCCCGTCCCACCACACGGTCGCGGCATGCGGCTCCAGGGCGCTGTGGCTCTCCTCCGGGGTGCGGTACCGCTCGTCGACCACGACCGCCGACGCCGACAGTTCCGCGTCCACGTCACCGGTGTCCGCCTCCGGGCCGAAAGCGGTCGATGCCGGCCGGGCCGCCGGGTGCTCCAGGCTGAAGTCCAGGTCGTGCGGCTCGACGTCATAGGTCACCCGCAGCGCCGCCGCTGCCGCCCGCGCCTGCTCGGGCGTTTCCGCCACCGCCAGCGCTACCGGCCGGCCGGCGTACGGGATCACGTCGTCCTGGAGCAGTTGCATGCTGCCGTCCGGGCCGAAGTAGTTGCCGGCCCGGGGGTTGAGCCGGGGCGCGTTGCGGTGGTCGAGCACCCCCAGCACACCCGGCATGCCGAGCGCGGTCGAGGCGTCGATGTCGCGGATCCGGCCCCGGGAGATGGGGGCGGTCACCAGCCAGCCGTGGGCCAGGTCCGGCATCGGCACGTCCGCGGCGTAGCGGGCGACTCCGGTGACCTTGAGCGGGCCCTCGATCCGGGGGCGCGGGGCGCCGACGGCACCGGGGTCGAGGTTCGTGCTCATCGGTTTCCCTCCGTTGCGGCGAGCCCACCGAGCACGGCCTCGACCAGGTTTCGCGCCAGGGCCACCTTGTATCCGTTGTCGCGCAGGGGCTTCGCGGCGCTCAGTTCCGCCTCGGCGGCGGCGCGGAACAACCCGGCGGTGGGCCGGGCGTCGCGGAGCACGGCCTCGGCGGCGCGGGCCCGCCACGGATGCGACGCCACGCCGCCGAGGGCGATGCGCACGTCGCGTACCACGCCGTCGCGGACGTCGAGCGCGGCGGCGACGGAAACCGTCGCGAAGGCGTACGACGCGCGCTCGCGGACCTTGCGGTAGCGCGACCGGGGGATCCGCGCGGAGGCGGGTAGGGCGACGGCGGTGATCAGCGCGCCGGGCGGCAGCGCGGTCTCCCGGTCCGGACGGTCACCGACCGGCAGGTAGAACTGCTCCAACGGGATCTCCCCGGTGCCGTCAAGCGTCTCGTAGCGCACGACCGCGTCGAACGCGCAGAGCGCCACCGCCAGGTCCGAGGGGTGGGTGGCCACACAGTGCGCGGAGTGGCCGAGGACCGCGTGGTTGTGGTGGATTCCCTCGATGGCGGCACATCCACTGCCGGGGATCCGCTTGTTGCAGGGCGAGCAGAGGTCGGTGAAGTAGCCGCAGCGGGTCCGCTGCAACAGGTTGCCGCCCACCGTGGCCATGTTCCGCAGTTGGCCGGATGCGCCCGCCAGCACGGCCTGGGCCAGCGCCGGGAACCGGCGGCGCACCTCGGGGTGCGCGGCTGCGTCGCTGTTCGTGGTCGTCGCACCGATGACCAGCCCGCCGTCCGGTGCGTCGTGGACGCCGTCGAGGGGAAGCCGCCGTACGTCCACCAGCCGGGTCGGCTCCTCGACCCCGCACTTCATCAGGTCGACGAGGTTGGTGCCGCCGCCCAGATACCGGGCACCGGCATTCCCGGCGACCGCGGTGAGCGCCTCGTGGACCTGCGTGGCGCGCTGATAGGCGAACTCCCTCACCCCGCCACCCCCTGCCGGGCGGCGGTCTCGATCACCGCGCGGACGATCGACGGGTACGCTCCGCAGCGACACAGGTTGCCGCTCATCCGCTCGCGTACCTCGGCCTCGTCCAGTTCCGGCGCGCCGTCCGGTGGGTCGTCGACGGTGACGGCGCTGGGCCAGCCGGCCGCGTGCTCGGCGAGCATCCCGACCGCCGAACAGATCTGCCCCGGCGTGCAGAAGCCACACTGGAAGCCGTCCAGGCGCACGAACGCCTCCTGGATCGGCTGCAGCCTGCCCTCGACGGCCAGCCCCTCGACGGTGGTGATCGCGGCAGCGTCGGCGGCGACCGCGAGGGTCAGACAGGAGACCACCCGCCGGCCGTCGCGCAGCACCGTGCAGGCGCCGCACTGCCCGTGGTCGCACCCCTTCTTCGGCCCGGTGACGTCCAGGTCGTCCCGTAACACGTCGAGCAGCGTCCGACGGTTGTCCACCGACAGCCGGTGAGTCACGTCGTTCACCAGCAGCGATATCGTGCTGTGTGTCTGATCGGTCATCGTCGTCGCCTCCCGCTGATTGAATTCGGGTATCGCGTCGTTCGCAAGAAGTGTTCAGGTAATCAGTTATCGGATGCCGCATCCATCTCGATCCTCGCGATTCCTTGCTCGATCCTCCGCGATTCCGGTTTGCCGACGATCACCGTGGCGTCGACCAACGGAATCGTCGGACGTGAATTCCGACGGGACTGGCGGGTCTCGACGACGATCAGGACGATCAGGACGGCGACCAGCCCGGCCAGGCCGGCCATCGGGGCGAGCACGGCGGCAGCCGGACCGGCGGCGGTGAGCACTCCGGCCGTCACCAGGCGCGGCAGGCTCGTGGCACGGTGCACGAGCCGTTCGAACAGCAGGTGACCGGCCAGATAGAGGGCCGCACCGCCATAGAGGGACAGCGCATAGAAGGCCCCCAACGGCCCTGTCCCGTCGGCGTGGGCCACCACACCCTCCACCCCGAGCGCGGTGAGCACGATCCCGGCGACCAGGGGAAAGTGGCCGTAGGTGTACGCGTCGACGGCCAGGCTGACCCGGGCGGCGTCGTGCGCTGCGACGAGGCGACGCCGGGCCTCGGGTGCCACCACGTCGAAGTACAGCCACCACAGGCAGACGGCGGTCCCGACGCCGAGGACGGCGGCGGTCAGCAGCGGCACGCCGACGGGCTGGCCGGCGGCCCCCACCCCGATCGCGACAGTGGACTCACCGAGGGCCAGGATGATGAACAGGCCGTGCCGTTCGGTGAGGTGCGCCGGACTGTGCAGCCGCCAGGCGCCGCGCCGGGCCGTGAGGTAGATGCCGGCCCAGTCCACCAGCAACGCGACGCCGAACAGCAGCACCTGGGCCCAGCCACCCGCCAGCGCCCCGCAGAACAGCAGCGCCGCGCCGGCCAGCAGGGGTGGCCAGGTGACCGCGATCTGTTGCCGCAGGCCGGTGTCGCCGGTCGCGGCCACCGCGTAGACCGCGAGGTGCACCCACCGGACGAACAGGTAGGCGCAGACCAGGACGACCGGTCCGGGCAGGCCGCCTGGAGCGTCCCGCCAGGCCTCGGGAATGGCCAGGGCCACCACGAACATCGCCGCCATCGCGCCGACCATCCCCGCCCGCAGCAGGCCCTCGTCGGCCCGGGAGTGGTTGCCCAGCCAGGTGTAGCCGGACCACGTTCCCCACAGCAGGGCCAGGATCAGCAGCCCTCGCAGGACACCGTACGGGCTGTGCTCGTGGGCCAGGTAGGCGGTGATCTGGGTCGTCGCGAAGACGTAGACGAGGTCGAAGAAGAGCTCGAACGGCGTCGCGCGGTGGTCCTCGTCGACCGGCCGTACGGCCGGGTCGGGCCGGTTCCCCATGGCCGGTCCTCCTCTCGGGTTCCGTCGCTCAGGGGGCCAGGGACAGCAGCGTGCGGGGTCGCGCCGCGGCCCGGGGTCGCCGGCAGAAGTACACGAATGCCGGCGGCAGGTTCGCCCACACGGTGCGGCCGGTCACGACCTCCTCGAACCGGTCGCCCAGCGCCCACCGCAGCCGCCGGGCGGGCGGGGCGCTGCGGGCGAGCGTGTAGCCGAACGTGGTGAACGCCCCGTCCGGGGTGAGCGCGTCGGTGACGGCCTGCAGCAGTTCGTCCTGCTGGTTCCCGGCGAACGCCGCCCACGGCAGGCCGCTCACGATCACGTCCGCCCGGCGGTGGCCCCGCCGCGCCAGCACCTCGCCGAGGTCGCGTGCGTCGGCCACGGCGACGTCGAGCTGCGGGTACCGGGTGGCCAGCAGGCCCGCGAACCGCCCGTTGACCTCGACGGCGAGATGGTGGCCCCGGCCGGCGAGCCGGCGTTGGATGGCGGCCGTGAACGCCCCGGTGCCGGGGCCGAGTTCGACGACCAACGGCTCACCGACGTCGGGCACGGGTGCGGTGACGAGGTCGGCCAGCGGGCCGCCGCTGGGGGCGACCGCGGCGACGGTGAACGGGTCACGGAGGAACTCGCGCAGAAACTGCGCCCGATGGTTGTCGCTCATCGCCCGGCCCGCCGCCCGGCGAGCTGCGGCCGTGGGGTCAGCACCCGGGCGAGCCAGTCGGTGCGGGCGCGGCGGGCCTGGGCCGAGATCAGCGCCTGCGGGTACAGGGCGTCGAACCCGTGGAAGCCACCCGCCCAGACGTGCAGCTCGGCCTGGCCACCGGCGGCCCAGAGGCGGGTGGCGTAGGCGACGGCCTCGTCGCGGAACACCTCGGCGGTGCCGGCGTCGACGTAGGTGTCCGGGAGGCCGGACAGGTCGCCGGCCGTCGCGGGAGAGACGTGAGCGGGTACGGCGTCGTCGGCCAGGTCACCGAGCACCGACCGCCAGCCGAATTCGTTCATCTCGCGCGTCCACACGCCGGGTTCGCCGGCGTACTGGCGGCTGGAGGTGGTGTCGTTGTGGTGGTCGAGCATGGGGCAGATCAGCACCTGGGCGGCGAGCGGCGGGCCGCCGCGGTCGCGGGCCAGCAGGGCGACCCCGGCGGTGAGGCCACCACCGGCGCTGACCCCGGCGACGATGATCCGGCCCGGATCGACGCCCAGCTCGTCGGCGTGCCCGGCCACCCACAGCAGACCGTGGTAGCAGTCGTCGACCAGGCTGGTGCCGGTGGCCTCGGGCGCCAACCGGTAGTCCACGGAGACCACGACGGCGCCGAACAGGTCGAGCCACTCCAGCGGGATGTCGAGCTGGGAGAAGCGGTCGCCCATCACCATTCCGCCGCCGTGCATCCAGTAGACGCACGGGGCCGGGGCGGTGTGGTCCGGGCCGGCGGGGCTGAAGACGGACAGCGGGATGTCCGCGCCGTCGGCACCGGCGATGCTGACCTCGCGCCGGTCGACCGCCCGGCCTTCGAGCAGCGGCTCCACGGGCGTCGACGAGAACTGCCGGATCTGCGGGAGCACCTCGCGGTTGAGTTCGGGCACGAGCGGCATGTCGGCGAGCAACGCGCGCAGCTCGGGGTCGAGAGGGGGACGTGTCAGTGCCATGAGGGGTTTCCTGTTCGTGTTCGGTGCGCAGGGGCGGATGTCCGTGCCGGATCTCAGATGGCGGCCTTGCCGCCGATCGGCACCTCGTCGAGGTATGCCGGCTCACCGGCGAGCAACGGCTGGAGCCGGTTGACCAGGGCCTGTGCCTCGTCGGTGGCGAAGAACCGGTGATGCGCCTCCTCGGTGGTCCAACCCTCGGTGACGTGGACGACGTCGGAGTCGGCGGCGGATCGGCCGATCAGGAAGACGACGCAGTCCTCATTCGTCAGCGACGGCGAGGCGAGCAGGAAGTCGACCAGTTGGTCGCCCTTGCCGGGGCGGGCGGTCATGGTGGCGTGAAAGCCGTAGCTTGCGGTCATCGGGCACTCTCCTCGGCGGCTGCCACCGGATGTCGGCGGCGACGGTGTTGCCTGGCTGGGATCAACTTTCGGGGCCGCCCGGTCGCCCCTCTTCAGTCATCCGACTTCCGGGATCCGGGCCGCACCCTGCCGATGACCTAGCCGGTGGTGCTGCAATCGGGCAGCCCCGTGGCCGGGTGTGACCGGCGACGTGAGCGGAGTCGCCGGCGCACCGCGCCCCGGTGCCCTGGTGCGGGGGCTGCGGGCTCCGCCCACCGCCGGCATGTCGGCCCCGGGGTTAGGTCATTCGACAGATGCGCGGGCCGACAGCCGCGCCGCACCATCGACGGTGTGACGCCATCAGGACGGGAACACCCCGCATCGCCGCCCACCGTGCTGCGGATGCGCGAGGTCCGCGACCGGGCCCTGTTCGACCTCGACGACGGGCCGGTCACGCCGTCGAACCGGGCCGACCTTCCGGCGACCACGCGCCTGCTCAACGTGCTGCTGGCAAGCCTGGTCGTGTCCTCGTTGCAGTACGAGCAGCATGCGCTGGCCGTCCGCGCCCCGTCGGCCCGGCCGCTCGCGGAGCTCCTGTTCGCCGGGGCCGACCGCGACCGTGGTGACGCGCGGCTGGTCGCGACCCGGATCCGGCAGCTCGGGTGCGTCGGCGACTACGACCCGCAACACCTCGGCGCCCGGTCCCGGGTCGCCTTCCGGGCGTTCCCCGACGGTGACGTCGTCGGCATCGTGACGCAGAACCTCGTCGGGGCACGGGTCCTCGTTCAGACGTTGCAGGAGGCGGTGCGTTGGATCGGCGACGACGACCCCACCACCCGGCGGCTCCTGGAGCGGCTGCTCGAAGCGAAGGAGACGCAGGCCGACGAGCTCAGCGCGCCGGCTGCCCGGCAGCAGGCGGCGACAGCGCGTCCCGGAGCGCGGCCCGGGACGTGACGCCCAGCTTGGGGAAGATCCGGTACAGGTGGGCGCCGACGGTCCGGTGGGACAGGTACAGGCGTTCGGCGATCTGCTTGTTGGTCAGGCCGCTCGCCGCCAGCTGCGCGATCTGGAGTTCCTGCGCCGTCAGCGCGGTCAGGTCACCCCGCTGCCGGAGGGCCGGACGGTGACCGCAGGCGCGCAGTTCCCCTGCCACCCGGTCGAGCCAGGGCGCTGCGGGCAGGGCGGCGAATCCGTCCCGTGCGGCCAGCAGGTGCGGCCGGGCCTCCACCGGCGACCGGGTCCGCCGCAGCCGCTCACCGAGGGCCAACCGCACCCGGGCGGCGTCGTACAGCCACCGTCGGGTCGCGGCGTCGGCCAGCCGGGCCTCCACGCGGGTCACCGACTCGTCGTCGTCGAGGACGAGGGCCTCCGCGCCGGCCTGGAGCAGGGCCATCCGGGGCGACAAGCCAGCCACGTCCGCGTCCCGCATCGCCTGCACGTGGGCCCGGGCCTCGGCCGTCCGCCCGGTGCGTACGGCCGCCTCGACGAGGTCGAACATGACCCAGGTGCAGTGCGGCACGTGGGAGGCGAGCACGCCGGGCGGGCTCATCGCAGCGGCGTGGCCGAAGGCGGCGTCGTAGTCGCCCTGCCCCATGGCGGCGAGCACCCGGGGATGCTGCGCGAACAGCGCGGCGGCGGCGACGCCCCGGGGCAGCGCCCAATGGGTGATCTCGTCGGCGAGCGCATACGCCTCGTCGAACCGTCCCCGGCCGGCGGCGAGGATCGCCCGGTTGTACCTGAAGTACCACGCGAAGAACGAGAAGCCGCTGGTGTCGCAGGTCCGCTGGCCCTCCGCGGCGAGTTCCTCGGCCTCGTCCCACCGGCCGGTCAGGAAGTCGTCGAGGCACAGGTGCATCAGGGCCCCGAGGTGCCGGCGGGGCGCCCCGCCGTTGCGCCCCTGCTCGACCAGCCGCCAGGACACCTCCCGCGAGTCGCCGAGACGATCGAGGTACACCGAGGCCGTGCCGATCCGCATGATGCGGGTAGGGTCCTCGTTCTCGGTCAGCGTGCGGAGCACCGCGTCGATCCGGTCCAGCGCGGCCTTCCCGGTGCGCACCGGGTCGGCGAAGCTGTCGCTCGCCAGCGCGAGCACGTCCGGCGGCCGGGGCCGGATCCGGCGCAGCATCGCGAAGAACGGTTCCCAGTACTCCGGCGTGCTGCCGTACCAGCACAGCAGCAGCAGGGTGTGCATGGCCTCGACGAGCGCGGGGTCGTCGGCCCGGTAGCCGTGGTCGCCGGTCTCGATGGCACCCGCCAGCAGCCGGTGGGCGGTGTTCACGTCGCCGTCCCCGTTGATCATGAGGAAGGCGGTCGCGTTGGCCGCGTGCAGCGAACCGGCCGAGTCGGGAGCCGCCCGACGCGCGTCGGTCAGCAGGATCTTCGCGTCGTCGATGGTGCCGCTGGCCTCCGCGCCGATGTACGCGGCCTCGGCAAGCCGCCGCCCCCGGCCGGCGCTCGTGGCGCTCAGCTCGGCGGCGCGGACCAGGGCCGCCACCGCCGCGAACCCGTCCCCGCGCCGCATCACCCGGTGCGCCGCCTCCTCCAGGAGCTCCGCCACCGCCTCGTCCGGGCCGACGGCCGCCGCCGCGAGGTGCCAGGCGCGGCGTTCCCCGTCGTCGACCAGGGCTCCGGCGAGGGCGACGTGCGCGGTGCGGCGCTCCTCGTGGGTGGACATCGCCACGATCGCCGAGCGGATCAGTGGATGCCGGAACGCGATCCGGGCCGTGGCGTCGTCCACCCGGACGAGCTGCGCCCGCTCGGCGGGGGCCAGGTCGGCCAGGCTGGACTGGTCGGGCAGCGCGGCACGGAGCACCCGGACGTCGCCGGTGCCCTCGAAGGTGGCCAGGAGCAGCACCCGCCGGGTCGCCTCGGGCAGCCCGGTCAACCGGGCCGCGAAGATCGCCTGCAACCGGTCGCTGAGGGGGACCACCTCGGGCTGCGTCTCCGTGCGCCGCACGGAGCCGAGCAGCGCGGCGGGCAACTCCATCAGCGCGAGGGGGTTGCCCTGGGCAAGGTCGAGCAGGCGTCGGCGTACCCGCGCCGGCAGTTGCGGGTGGCGGGCATCGACCAGCCGCCCCGCGGCCTCGTCGTCGAGCGGCCCGACGACGTGCTCGGACAGCCCCCGCAGGTCGAGGAAGCTCACCGATCCCGCCCTGGTCGACGCCAGCAGCCCGGCCCGGACACCCGCCAGCCGCCGGGCGACGAAGCCGAGGACGACGGCGCTCGCGCGGTCGAGCCAGTGCACGTCGTCGACCACCAGCAGGACCGGCTCGTCGGCCGTGAGCTCCGTGACGAGCAGCAGGGCGGCGTTGCAGACCAGGAGGACGTCCGGGGGCGTGCCGACGCCGAAGCCGAGCGCCACCGACAGCGCCTCGCGCGAACCGGACGGAAGACGGTCGAGGGCCGCGTACGCGGGCAGCAGCAGCTGGTGCAGGCCGGAGTAGCTGACGTCGGCCTCGAACTCCGACCCGGACGCCCGCAGCACGCGCATCCCGTCCGCGAGGGCGAACTCCATGGCGGCGGTCATCAGGGCGGACTTGCCGACCCCCGGCTCGCCGCAGATCAGCCGCGCGCCGCCACCCTGGCGCACCACGTCGAGGAACTCGGCGAGCTGCGCCAGGTCGTCGTGGCGTCCGAACAGTTCGCTTCCGGCCACCCGCACCTCACGCGCCCGTCGTTGTCCGTCGGCCCCGGCCGACCTCGCCCTTTGTCCGGGCAGGCTACCGGGGTGTTCCGCCACCGGGATCGTCCGTCGGGCAGTCAGGCAGGAACGGGCAAGACAAGGCGAGTTCTCGTCAACTGTCGCGACGCGCCGCCCGCGTGGCGGTCCGGGCGTGCAGGCGGGCCGCGTCCTGGCGGGGCGGGCCGCCGAACTGCCGGCGGTACTCGCGGCTGAACTGTGCGGCGCTCTCGTAGCCGACGCGGCGGCTGACCCCGGCGACGTCGCCGGGGTTGGCGGCGAGCAGCAGCCTGGCGCGTTGCAGGCGGATCTGCTTCTGGTACTGGATCGGGCTCATCGAGGTGGCGGCCTGGAAGTTGCGGTGGAACGCGGAGACGCTCATCCCCGCCTGCTGCGCCACGTCCTCGACCCGGAATGGCTGCGCGTGGTTGTCGCGGATCCACTGGACGGCCCGGGCGATGTGGCTGAGGCTGCTGTCGGGCAGGCCGAACTGGCGCAGGACGCCGCCCTGCTCGCCGGTCAGCAGCCGCCAGATGATCTCCCGCTTGATCAGGGGCGCGAGCATGGGGATGTCGCGGGGCTGATCGAGCAGGCGCAGCAGCCGCACGGCGGCGTCGAGCAGCTCGACGGGGGCCCTGCTGACGGCCAGGCCGGCTGGTGGATGGGGGGCGGGCGCCGGCAGGTCCGCCGGGTCCGCCTGGAGCAGCACCTCGGCGACGGCGGCCGGGTGCAGGGTCAGGCCGAAGCCCAACGCCGGCTCCTGCGGGCTGGCCCGGGCGAAGTACGCGGTCACCGGCAGGTCGATCGAGGCGATGAGGTAGTCGCCGGCCTGGTACTCGTACACCCGGTCGCCGAGCGCGAACCGCTTCGTGCCCTGGGCGACGAGGGCCAGCACCCGGCCGTAGGTGGTCGGCGTCGGCGGGGTGGGCCGGTCGGCGCGGAAGATGCGGACGTCGGCGATGCCGGTGCCCAGATCGGGCCGAGCATGCCGGGCCAGCAGAACACGCAACTCGTCGAGCGGCATGCCCACCATTCAAGCACCGCGACCCGCGTGCCCAGGCAAAGGTCGCCGTCGGGGGGCCGCCCCGGGGTCGACCGCGCCGTCGCGACCCCACCCGGTCGGGAGCGAGTTGCCGCTGTCCCGGCGTACCAGGGTGATGTCCGAGGAAGCCGTCAGTGGGGCATGCCGGTCGCAAACTCCTCGACCCCCAGCACACGCAGCAGCTCAAGCCGCTCCCGGGCCTCGGCGTCGGCCGGGGTCAGCACCAGCAGCTGCTGGCCGAGATCGGGGGTGACCAGGGTCTCGCAGTCCATCGTGATCCGGCCCACGCGCGGGTGGATGAACGTCTTGCGGTCGGCCCGGCGTACCGCCACCTCGTGCTCGGCCCACAGCCGCCGGAAGTCGTCGCTGGCCGCCCGTAACCGGTCGATCAGGCCGGTCACGGTCGGGTCGCCGGCCCGCCGGCCGGCCACCGCGCGCAGGTCGGCGACCTGCTGGCGGGCGTGCCGCTGCCACTCCCCCGGGTCGTGCAGGTCGCGGACGGTCGGGTCGGTGAAGTAGCGGTAGGCGACGTAGCGGCGGTCGCCGGTCAGCCCGGTGTGGTCTCCGCTGAGCAGGACCGACATGCGGTTCTGCGCCAGGACCTCGCTGAGGTCGGACAGGACCATGGCGGGGGTGTCGCCCACCAGGTCGAGCAGCCGGACCAGGCCGGCCCGGGCCAGGCGGGCGACGCCCTCGGCGGGCGGCGGCTGGTGGCCGGCAAGGTGGAACAGGTGACTGCGCTCGTCGTCGGTCAGGCGCAGGGCCCGGGCCAGGGCGCCGAGCAACTGGGTCGACGGCTGGCTGCTGCGGCCCTGCTCCAGGCGGACGACGTAGTCGACGGACATGCCGGCGAGCATGGCGACCTCCTCGCGGCGCAGGCCGACGGTGCGGCGGCGGGGGCCGTCGGGGATGCCGACCTCGGCGGGGCGGATGGCCTCGCGTCGGCGTCGCAGGAAGTCGGCGAGCTGCTCACGCTGCATGCCTCCATGCTGCCCGCCGAGGCTGGCACCGAGCCAGGGAGTGGCGCTCCCACGACAAGCGCTCCGCTGCCGGCGGGCCGGGAAGCGGCGCAGGGTGGAGCCGGGATCGACCGACGAGGGAGAGTTTCGATGCAGACACGCAGGTTGGGTGACACGGGTCCCACGGTTTCCGCGGTGGGGCTGGGGGCGATGAGCATGTCGGGCACGTACGGCCCGGCCGATCGTGGGGAGAGCATCGCCACCGTACGGGCCGCGCTGGACGCGGGGGTCACGCTCATCGACACGGGCGACTTCTACGGCATGGGGCACAACGAGCTGCTGTTGGCGGAGGCGTTGCGGGGACGCGACCGGGACAGCTACCTGCTGAGTGTGAAGTTCGGGCAGCAGGTGGGGCCGGGCATGCGGTTCGCCGGTCAGGACTCCCGCCCGGATTCGGTGCGCAACTTCCTGAACTACTCGCTGACCCGGCTCGGTGTCGACCACGTGGACATCTACCGGCCGGCCCGGCTCGACCGGTCGGTGCCGGTCGAGGACACGATCGGCGCGATCAAGGACATGATCGACGCCGGTTACGTACGGTACGTGGGGCTGTCGGAGGTCGACGCGGCCACCGTCCGCCGGGCACACGCCGTACACCCGGTTGCCGATCTTCAGATCGAGTATTCGTTGCTGTCGCGGGCGGTCGAGGCCGAGGTGCTGCCCACGCTGCGGGAGCTGGGCATCGGGCTGACCGCGTACGGGGTGCTGGGCCGTGGTCTGCTCTCGGGGCACTGGGTGCCGGGGCGGGCGGACGATCCGCGTAACCACGCTCCCCGCTTCGCTGCCGAGAACGCGTCGCACAACCTCGCCCTGGTGGCGGCGTTGCGCCGGGTCGCCGAGGCGAAGGGGTGCACGGTGGCGCAGTTGGCGATCGCGTGGGTGGCGGCGCAGGACCCGTCCATCGTCGCGCTGGTCGGTGCGCGTACCCGGCAGCGGCTGGCCGAGGCGTTGCCGGCGCTGGAGGTGGAGCTGTCGGCCGGTGATCTCGAAGAGATCGAGGCGGCCGTGCCGAAGGGTGCCGCGCGCGGTGACCGTTACCCGGCGGCGTTCATGGCCAGCCTCGGCGTCGGCAACTGAGGGTGTCACGGGGCCCCGGTCGACGGTGCCGACCCACTGAGATACGATACGGTGCGTGTCGTATCGGAATGAAGAACCACCAGGGGCCCGGGGACGGCCGCGCGATGCCGAGCTGGAGCGGCGGATCACCGCGGCCGTCCTCGGGATCCTCGCCGAGCACGGGTACGAGGACGTGTCCTTCGAGGCGGTGGCCCGACGCTGCCAGACGTCGAAGGCCAGCCTGTACCGGCGATGGGGATCCAAGCGGGACATGGTCATCGCCGCGGTGAAGGCGGGGCCGGCCCGGCACTCGACGTCCCCGCTGCCACCGGGGGACACCCTGCGCGAGGACCTGCTGGCCCTGGCCCGGCGGCTGGAACGCACGATGGCCGCCTCCGACACCGGCACCGCGTTGATGCTGCTCCAGGCCGGGCTGAAGGACCCCGAACTGTGCGACGCCATCGAGAACTCCACGGGCCCCACCGGGGCCCGGCTGCCGCAGGCGGTGATCGACGCCGCGGTCGCCCGCGGCGAACTGCCCGCCGGGGCGAGCCCGTTCGCCTTCGAGGAGGTCGTCGGATCGGTGCTGCTGCTCCGGCACGCGAACGGCCTCGCGGTCGACGACGCCTACCTGTCCGCACTCGTGGACACCGTGATCATCCCGGCCCTCGTCGCCTCCGCCACCAGCGGGACCACGCTGCCCGCCGGCCTCTTCTCCGGCCATCCCGAAATCCGCACCACCGACCCGACCCGGGAGAATTCGTGACCACGCCATTCGTGATCGACAACTTCACCTACCACACGATCGCCGGCGACGGCGGCGTCGACCTCACCGTCGCCGTCGGCGGCCACGGGCCGGCCGTCGTGCTGCTCCACGGCTTTCCGCAGACCCACTACATGTGGCGGCACGTCGCCGCAAAGCTCGCGACCGACCACACCGTCATCGTCCCCGACCTGCGCGGCTACGGGGCCAGCGGCAAGCCCGTCGCCGACGACCCGGGCACCTACTCCAAGCGCACGATGGGCAACGACGTGGTCGCCGTCACCCGTCAGCTCGGCTTCGACCAGTTCGGGCTGATCGGCCACGACCGGGGTGCCCTCGTCGCCGTCCGCGCCGGGCTCGACCACCCCGAGGCGGTACGCTACCTCGGCATCCTCGACGTCCTGCCGACCCTGGACACGTGGGCCGTCCTGCACGGCGTCGACGCCAAGGTCGCCTGGCACCTCTATCTCATGGCCCAGCCGGCCGGCCTGCCCGAGAAGATGATCGCCGCCGTCGGTCCCGAGTTCTTCGGTTCCTTCCTCGACGCCTGGGACCCCACCGGCACCACCTTCACCCGCGACGAGCGTGACCACTACGTCGACAGCTCCGTCGCCGCGATCGACTCGATCGTGGCCGACTACCGCGCGACGGCCAGCGTGGACCTCGACATGGACGTCGCCGACCGTGAGCGCGGCGCGCAACTCACGATGCCCGTCGGCGTCATCTCCCAGGACTGGGGCGCCCAGCTCGGTTTCGACGCCTCCGCGCTCTGGCGTGCCTGGGCCCCGGACCTCACCTACCGGGCCACCGGCAGCGGGCACTTCATGGCCGAGGAGAACCCCGACGAGATCGTCACGTTCATCACCGCGTTGGCCGGGCGCGCTCCCGACACCGGGCACCGGAGCACGCGATGAGATGTTCGACCTACCCCGCCCGGTCGTGCGAAGGAGGCGGGCGTCGTCGGTCGTGACGAGCAGATCGACGGCACCGAGTTCGCGGGCGTCGTCGGCCTTGCCGTTCGACGCCGTCATCGCCGACCAGCTCATGAGCGCGGTCGCGTTCGACGCGGACGACCTGCCCGGATCGGCGGTGGCGATGTACGACGCGAACCTGCGCGATCCCCGACTGGTCCGGCTGCTGACCTGGCTACGCCTGGAGCGGCAGCCCACCGGCAGCCTGGGCCGGGCCGTCGACCACGAGCCGAAGCTGGCGGCGACCGCCCGGGCGCAGGCCGCCGGCCGGGTGCGCCCGGGCGATCCCTTCGACCTGTTCACCCTGGTCCTGAGCATGGCGTTCGCGTGGTCGGCGGCCAGCATCGGCTACGCCGCGACCGCCGACGAACCCGACGAGGAGCACGAGCGGCGGCGCAGGCTCCTGGCCGCGTGCGTCCGGGGCGCGATCTCACCGGGCACCGCGCCGCTGGATTGACCCCGGCCACCCCGGTTCCCTGGTCAGCGGCCCGTCCAGCAGCTGAGTTCCATGCCGTCCTCGACGGGGAAGTCGATGCTGACGTAGCCGTTGCCCGGGTCGCGGACGTAGGCCAGGTAGTCACCCATCGACGCGAACGTGGAGTCGTCGCCGACGACCAGGGCGCCCGGGGCGAGCCGGTCCTCGATCAGGCGCAGGACGGGCAGGCACAGCTCCTTCCAGCCGTCGAGCAGGGCCAGGCCGATCGGGCCGCCGACCGTGCCGAGGGTGGTCGACGCGTCCCCCTCGATCACGGTCACCAGGTCGCCGAACCCGGCCGACTCCAGGTTGGCGCGGGCCGCCTTCACCTTGGTCGCGCTGAGCTCGGTCGTCGTGACGTGCCCGACCCCGTTGTCCCGTACGGCCGCGGCGAGGTAGAGCGTCGAGATCCCGTACGAGGTGCCGAACTCGACCACCGTCTGCGGTCGGGCCGCGCGAACCAGGGCGTAGAGCAGGTCGCCGCCCCGGGCCGAGATCGGCATGTAGACGTCTTCGAGCAGGTCGGAACGCTCCTGGGCGGTGGCCGTGGGCGCGGGCCGACCCGGCGAACGCTCGTCGTCGCGCTCGGCCTCGGTGAACAGCCGGTCGATCAGGTCGCGGACCGCCGGGTCGTGCAGTGTCGTCGTCATGGGTCGTAGGCTAGACGCAACGTTGCGTCTATGGAAGATGTGGGTCTTGTAGCGTCGTCGGGGACGTGGAGGACACCGCACGGGGAAGGAGCGTCCGATGCACCGCGGCAACCGGCACGGCCGCAGCGAGGCGGCCCGTGAGGCCGTACTCCAGGCGGCGGACGACCTCGTCGCCGAGATCGGCTACGCCAGGGTCACCATCGAGGGCATCGCCGCCCGGGCCGGCGTCGCCAAGCAGACCATCTACCGGTGGTGGCGCTCCAAGACCGACATCCTGGTCGACGCGTTCGCCGCCGACAGCGCCCAGGAACTCACCCTGCCCGACACCGGCGCCTTCCACACCGACCTCCGAGCCCACCTCGACGAACTGGTCCGCTTCCTGGAGGTGTCCGACTCCGGCGCGGTGTTCCGGGCCCTGGCCGGCCAGGCCCAACACGACCCCGAACTGGCCGCCCGGCTACGCGCGGAGGTCCTGCCACGGCTGCGCGCCCGCGACCGGGTGCCGTTCGACCGGGCGGCCACCCGGGGCGAACTACCCGCCGACGCGGACGTCGACCTGCTCGTCGACCAGGTGGTCGGGCCGATCCACTTCCGGGTGCTCGTGACGGGCGAACCCGTGACACCCGCGCTGCTGGACGTGCTGGTCACCCTGGCGGCCCGACAGCAGCCCGAGGCGTCGCCCCGGTCGCAACAGCCGGGCGGGGCAGCCGCCTAGGCACCGGGCGCGTGCTGACGGCTGCACCGGGAACGCCACGGAGCCGCCAGGAACCCGCTGGCACCTTTTCGACCTTGTGCACGACGCCCGAGGCCGGGTGTTCCTCGCCGACTGCCCCACCCGCCTGGCCGTGGAGATCATCGCCGGTGGTGGGGTCACCCGTACACCGGTTGCCAGCGGATCTCCCCGGCGCTAGGTTGACACTCTATCGACAGATGTCTACGTAGTTGTCGGGGGTCGCATGTCCGCGTCGGTCTCTCGCCGCACCGTCCTGGCCGGTGGCGCCGGCGTCGCCCTCGGTCTCGCGCTGCCCGACCCGGCCGCCCACGCCGACGGCCACCACCCCGTGAGCGTCAGCTTCACCCTCGACGCGACGACGCTCGACGGCGGCGAACAGGTCACCTCGGTCACCCTCCACACCGGCCGGCTGGGACCGATCGACCCCGCCGGGCTGCACGCCGACACGTTCACGGTGCACGCCAGGGCCACCAGCCCGATCCCGATCGCTCCCGGCGACCTGATCTTCAGCGAGTACGACCTGGACCGTACGGTGACCGCAGCCCGGCTCGACAGACGGGGCGACATCGTGCTGGACCTGAGCCACGCCGAAGGTCAGCTCGGCGGCGGCACCCTCGGCTACATCCTGAGCAAGGGGCGCAACGTCCGGCTGGACCTCGTCTACACCATCACCCAGAACGCCCCGCTCGTGCGGCGTCACGGCCCGCCCGTCACCATCACCGGCTTCGTGCAGGGGCGGCTGTCCAACCCCGAGGTGGACGCCTTCAGCCACCACGTGTCGGGGTCGGGCCTGAAGTACCGGTTGTACTCCCCGACGCGTTCACCGGGTCGTGGCCGGCGACCGCTGATCCTCTGGCTGCACGGTGCCGGCGAGGGCGCCTCCCTGCCCGACGGCTACTACGACAACGAGACCACGCTGCGCGCCAACCGGGGCGCGTTGGGCTTCGCCACCCCGCAGGCCCAACGGATCTTCTCCGGCGCGTACGTCGTGGCCCCGCAGAGCACCTCCTACTGGATGGAGGACGGTCCCCGGTTCGCCCCGCTGATCCGCGAAATCGTCGACGACCTCGTCCGTCGTGAGCACGTCGACCCCGACCGGATCCACGTGGTCGGCTGCAGCAACGGCGGCTACATGTCCCTGAAGATGACCGTCGCCTACCCCGACCTGTTCGCCGCGTCGGTGCCGATCTGCGGCGTCGTCGAGCCGCTCGGTGGTGAGGGCCCGCCGCTGGTCACCGACGCGGAGCTGGCGGCGATCGACACCCCGACCTGGCTGGTCACCTCGCGTGACGACGACACCGTGCCGCCGGAGACCAACACGGTCCACGCCCACGACCTCATCCCGGGATCACTGATCACCCTGTACGACCACGTCGTCTGGAACGGCTACCGGTTCCCCGGCCACTTCTCCTGGATCTACGTGGCCCGCAACGACCCGAGCGTCGACGGCACCCACCTCTGGCAGTGGATGTCCCGCCGCCGCCGGTGATCAGCCGCATCCGCGAGTTCTCCCCCAGCGGTGCGGCCCGCCCCGACGGACACGTGTGCGCGGTCCTGACGCGCAGGTTCTACTCCGCTCGGGCGGGGCGGAGCACCTGACGCACGGCGGCACGCAGCCACTGGTGGGCGCCGTCGACACCGTGCCGTGGGTGCCAGGCCATGCCGATGGTCAGCGGTGGCAGCGGCAAGGGAATGTCCAGCAGGCGCAGCCCCAGCGTGTGTGCCGCGTCGCTGAGCCGTGACGGAGGTTCGCCCGGCAGCGCGGTCGGCACCAGGCAGACCACGTCCTCGGCTGCGGCCAGCATCATCGCGGCCAGGTGTCCGGGCAGGACGGCGCCGACCCGCCGGCTGAGCCCCTGCGCGGCCAGGGCCGCGTCCAGCGGTCCGCTGAAGCGTCCGCGACGGCTGACCGCCACGTGCTCGGCCGCCGCGAGCCGGGCGGCCGTCAGAGTTCCCTCGGTGAGTGGGTGCCCGGCCCTGACTCCGGCCGCCATCCGCAGGGTGACGAGTTCTTCGACCTGGGTCTCCGGGTCGACATGGTCGATGGCCCCGATTTCCAGGTCGATCCGTCCGTCCCGCAGCGCGGGGCCCGCCTCCCACTCCTCGGCCAGCACCCGCAGCGAAACGCCAGGTGCCCGCTGTCGGGCGAACCGGAGCAACCCGGGCGCGACCGCGGCACCGACCAGGTCCGCGGCCTGGACGGTGAAGGTGCGCCGCAGTGCCGCGGGATCGATTCCGCCGCTCGGGGCGAGCAACGCCTCCAGCCGGCGTACCACCGCGGCAGCCTCGTCGCGCAGCGCCTCGGCGCGCGGCGTGGGCACCATCCGCTGTCCGGCCCGGACCAGGAGTGGATCCCGGAGCACCCGGCGTAACCGGGCCAGGGTACGGCTCATCGCCGCCGGGGAGGTCTGTAGCCGCGCGGCGGCGCGGGTGACGCTCTGCTCGGTCAGCAGGGCGTCGAGGGCGACGGCGAGGTTGGCATCGAGGTTCGGGTATGGGCTGCTCACCGCAATGGTTCCACTTCGGGCAATGATTGGATGCTGAAGTTCCCATTGTGGCAATGCGGTGCCGCTCCGCACGATGGCTGAGTCCTGCCGATCCGACAATCGAGGTTTCATGATCGTCATTACCGGTCCCACCGGGAACATCGGGCGGCACCTGCTGTCGCTGCTGATCGAGGCCGTACCCGCCGGCCGTGAGGAGTTACGGGTCATCGTCCGGGATCCGGCCCGGCTACCCGGAGGCGTCCGTGGCCGGGTCGAGGTGGTCGTCGGCTCGCACGGCGACGCCGCGACCGTCGAGCATGCCTTCGCCGGGGCGGACGCCGTGTTCTGGCTGGTGCCACCGGACGCTTCCGTTCCGCCCGACGACGCCTACAGCGGCTTCACCCACCCGGCCGCGCGGGCTTTCGCCGCCCAGGGCGTCGGCCATGTTGTCGGCGTCTCGGCGCTCGGCCGTGGCACCCCGCAGGCCACCCGCGCCGGGCTGGTCACCGCCTCCCTGGCCATGGACGACCTGATCGCCGGCTCCGGCGTCGCCTACCGCGCCCTGGCCTGCCCGTCCTTCTTCGAGAACCTGCTGGAGGAGGTCGACGCGATCCGCGACGACGGCGTCTTCACCGACACCGTCGCCCCGGACCGTCGCGCTCCCATGGTGGCCGTCGCCGACATCGCCGCCGCCGCGGCCGGGCTGCTGCTGGACCGCTCCTGGAGCGGTGTTGGCGACGTCCCGGTGCTCGGCCCGCAGGACCTCTCGCCCGACGACCTGGCCCGCATCATGACCGAGGAACTGGGCCGTCCGGTCCGCTACCGGCGTCAGCCGCTCGACGAACTGCGCTCCACCATGCTCGGCTACGGTCTCAACGAAGCGTTCGTCGAGGCCATGGTCGACATGAAACGCGCCAAGGACGAGGGCCTGGACTCGGGCGTCGCCCGCTCACCGCAGGCGGGGCCGGCCACCACGTTCGCGCAGTGGTGCGACCGCACGCTCCGGCCCGCCGTCCGCACCACCCAGGGGGCCGTCGGTGCCCGCTGACCGATCCGGGCCGCCGGTCACCGCTTTCATGCTCGTCAAAACCACTCCCGAGTGGCTGGCGATGACCGTGGCCGAACGCGTCCAGGCCTTCACCACCCACGTTCTGCCCGCCATCGAGGCCCGCACCCGTGGTGTCCGCTCGCGCTTCTACGACACGGAGTTCTACTCGGCGCGGGTCACCGACATCTGGGTCTGGGAGGCGGACGACCACGACGCCTACCGGCTGCTGATCGACGCCCTGCGCGAGACCCCCTTCTGGGACCGCTACTTCGAGGTCGTCGAGCTGCTCGTGGGCACCGAGAACGGCTACGCCCACACCTACGGCCTGAAGCCGCTGGCCACCGTCGCCACCTGAGGCGCCGCCAGGGCCGGTGCCGCTGTCACCCGACGGCGGCACCGGCTCGGCGGCCGACGATCGGCCGGATGCCCTGGCGCAGCAGCCAGGCGAGCACCACCTGGTTGCGGGTCGCCCCCGTCTCGACGGTGATCCCGTCGAGCACACCGAGGACCCGGCTCGTCCCGGGTGGTCGTAGGCCTCGGGCAGCGGCTTGTCGGGGCGGACGTAGCCACCGTTGATCAACGGGGTGTTGGCCACACGTCCAGGCCCTCGGTGTGCGCGTAGTCGAGGTCGTCGGCGGTGAGGAGCTGGTGCCCCTGGTCGGGCAACCCGGCACCGGGCCGGGGTTGCACCAGCGAGTGCTGCGGTCCACCCTGACCGGTCGACCGGGGGCTTCGGGTACCACGCCGACACCGCCCATGGTTGCCAGACCCTAAGAATAAGAAATGCGTAACTTGACCGATTTGTCCTCGTTCACTCGTTGACGCCTGCCGCCACATCACGCAGGACCGTCATTCCATCTGAACGGGGGAAACTGGTGAGGACCGTCCTACGAAGAACCACGAGCGCCGCCACGGCGCTCCTGGTCGCCAGCCTGGCAACCCTGACCCTGGGGACGCCGGCACTGGCGGCACCTGGCGACGCGAGCGCCCGCGGTGTCGTCGTCGACCTGTCGGCCGAGGTGGCCGGGATAGCCGTGATCAGCGCCGACGCGACCATCGGTACCGCCACCGCGCCGGCCGGCGGGGGCACCGACACCGAGACGCTGCTGGCGATCTCGGTGCCGGGGGCGGTCGGCGTGACCGCCAGCGGCACCGTCGAGGAGGTCACCGCCACCCGGGCGGCCGACGGGTCGTCGGCGTCCTCCAGCGTCAACGGGCTCAACCTGGCCGTGCTCGGCATCGACGTGCTCGACGCCGCGGAGGTCACCGCCACCGCGGTCTGTCCGCAGGTCGGCGCGACCAGTGCGGACACCACGCTCGTCGGGCTGGAACTCTTCGGCTCGGCGGTGACGCTGACCGCGAACACCCCCGCCGTCGTGGGCAGCGCGGCGGTGGTGGTGCCGGGACTGCTGGACGCGAGCCTGAACGCCTCGTTGACCCGCGTCGAGACGACCACCGCCACCGGCGCCACCGCGATCACGGTGCGGGCCGTGCTGACCCTGTCGGGCAGCATCCTCGGTGTCCCGACCACCATTCCCGTCGGCACCGTCATCGTGGCCGAGGCGCTCTGTGAGCGTCCGCCGGCGGCACCGACCACCGCGACGATCACCCCCGACGAGGGCCCGCAGTCGGGCGGCCAGACCGTGACGATCACCGGCACCGGCTTCATCCCGGGCGGCACCACGGTCACCTTCGACGGGGTGCCCGCGACCGACGTCACCGTCGCGCCGGGCGGCACCTCCCTGACGGCGGTCACCCCGCCCGGCGCGGTCGGACCCGCCGAGGTCGTGGTCGGCACGGTGAACGGCACGGCCGCACCGCTGGGCTACACGTACCTGGCCGACGGCAGCGGGGCCATCATCACCGGCCTCACGCCGACCTCCGGGCCGACCGTCGGCGGCACCACCGTGACGATCACCGGCACCGGCTTCACCGGGGCCGCCGGTGTGGACTTCAACGGCCTGCCCGGCACCGGGTTCACCGTCAACCCGGCCGGCACCACGATCACCGTGGTGACACCGCCGAACCCGGCGGGCCCGGCCCTGGTCGAGCTGGTCTTCCCGGACGGCCGGGTGACCGCGCCGACATTCACCTACCTCCCGCCGACGATCACCTCGATCGTGCCGGACACCGGACCGACCGCCGGCGGCACGACGGTGACGATCACCGGCACCGGCTTCACCGGGACGACCGGAGTGACCTTCGGCGACACCCCGGGCACCAACGTCACCGTCAACCCGGGCGGCACCTCGCTGACCGTGGTCACCCCGCCCGGTCAGGTCGGCCCGGTGGACGTCACCGTGCTCCTGCCGGGCGCGGACGCGACCGCCCCGGACGGATTCACGTACGTGGCGGCGCCACCGACCGTCGCGTCGATCACCCCCAACGCGGGTCCCCAGTCGGGCGGCCAGACGGTGACGATCACCGGCACCGGCTTCGTCCCCGGTGACACGACAGTCACCTTCGACGGGGTGCCGGCCACCAACGTCACGGTCGCCCCGGGCGGCACCTCCCTGACGGCGGTCACCCCGCCCGGCGCGGTCGGACCCGCCGTGGTGGTGGTAACCACCGGCGGCGGTACGGCGGCACCGCTGGGCTACACCTACCTCGCCGACGGCAGCGCCGCGACCGTGACCGGGCTGACCCCGACGAGCGGACCGACCTCGGGCGGCACCACGGTCACCATCACCGGGACCGGGTTCACCGGCGCGACAGGCGTGACCTTCGACGGGGTGCCCGGCACCGGGTTCACCGTCGACCCGGCCGGCACCACGATCACCGTGGTGACCCCGCCGAACGCGGCCGGGCCGGCAGACGTGCGACTGGTGTTCCCCGCGGGCACCGCCGCCGCGCCGGTATTCACGTACGTCGCACCGACGATCACCTCCATCGTGCCGGACACCGGACCGACCACCGGTGGCACCACGGTGACCATCACCGGCACCGGTCTCACCGGCGCGACAGGCGTGAACTTCGGCGGCACACCCGGCACCAACCTGGTCGTGAACCCGGACGGCACCTCGCTGACCGTGGTCACCCCGCCCGGCTCACCCGGGGCGGTGGACGTCACCGTCCTGCTGCCCGGTGACGACGTCACCGCACCTGACGGGTTCACCTACCAGCCCGTCCCGCCGCGCATCGACACCGTCAGCCCCGGACAGGGACCGACAGGTGGCGGCACGACCGTGACGGTCGGTGGCTCCGGGTTCGTACCGGGCGGCACCACGGTCAGCATCTGCGGCACGACCATCCCGGCCGACCAGGTCACCGTGGCGTCGGACGGTCGCTCGCTGACCTTCCGCACACCGCCCTGCGCGGCCGGTGACACCACGGTCGTGGTGAACACCGCCGGTGGGACCTCCAACGGATCCACCTTCCGCTACGTCGGGGGGATCCTGCCGGTGACCGGTGACGCCATGCTCGCGCCGCTGACCGTCGGGGTGCTGCTCGCCCTGCTCGGCACCGTCCTCGTCGTGCTGACCCGCCGCCGGCACCGCGCCGGCCGCATCGGCTGACCGGACGCTCCCGGCCAGGGTCCGACCGGACCCTGGCCGGGAGCGACGCCGCCCTTTCCGGGGCGCGCGCTTCGCGCGCCGCCGGTGCAGGGCGGTTCGTCACGCCACGGTGCACCCGCCGCACGGCGTCCGCTCCGGCTGCACCGTCGAGGGGGCCGTGGGCCGGTCGTCGAGGGCATCGAGGTAGCCGGCGAAGCCGTGCGGGGCCCGGCCGTCGTGGCGGGCACTGGTCCACACCGCACAGCCGGCGTCGGCGACGACCCGCATGGCCTGTCGACGACCACGTTCGACGAGATCGTGGTCCTCACCGTGGCGCAGGTCGGCGAAGCCGCCCAACCGCTCGTACGCGGTGGCGGCGCAGCCCAGGTTCGCACCGTGCACATGCCGGTGGCCGGTGCCGGTCAGCCCCTGCCGGTACCGGGTCTCGTACCGGTCACGGACCGGGGTGGCGCGGGACGCCCAGTCGGTGACCCGTACCGTCCCGACCAGCAGGTCGGTGCCGGCGCGGGCGTGCCGCAACTGCCAGCCGCCCCACCGCCGGGGCACCCGGCTGTCCGCGTCGGTGGTGGCGAGCCACAACCCCTGCGGGCCGTCGCGCAGCGCGTACGCCATGCCGGCGGCCCGGGCCCGGCCGACGTTGTGGGCCCGTACCGTCAGCACGACGACGCCGGCCCGTGCGGCGACGGCGGCCGTGGCGTCCCGGCAGTCGTCGGCCACCACGATCACCTCCGAGCGCACCGGCAGGTGCCGCAGCGCGTCGAGGACGGAGGTCAGACAGCCGGGCAGCAACGCCTGCTCGTCGTGGGCGGGCACCACGACCGCCATCCGGTTCACCACAGACCGTCGGCCTGGGCGACGGACCTGGCCGGCGGCGGCACCCGCAGGAACACGTCGAGGAGGAAGTCGGCCTCCTCGTGCCGGGCCGTCCGCGCCAGGGCGTCCACACCGGCGAGCAGCCGGTGCACGTCGTCGCCGCTGCGGGCGTGCTCGGCCACCGCCGGGCGCCAGTGCACGGCCACCAGCGTGCCGCCGGGTTCGAGCGAGTCCACCGTACGGGTCACCAGCAGATCCAGCCCGGCGTCGTCGAAGTAGTAGCCCAGCTCGGAGAGCACGATCAGGTCGAAACCGTCGTCCGCCACGGCCGGCCACTCGTCGGGGACACGCATCCGTTCCACCCGGACGTGCGGCTGCTCCGCCAGCCGCCGTCGGGCGCTCGCCACCGGCGCGGCGGCGATGTCGACCGCCAGCAGCCGGTCGCACCGCGGGGCGAGACGGCGGGTGAGCATCCCGGTCGAACACCCCGGCTCGAAGGCCGAGCGGTACCGGCGGCGCGGCAGGCAGGCCACCGTCATCTCGTGCTTACGCTGGTCGTACCAGCGGGTTTCGAAACTCCACGGGTCTTCCGCCCCGGCGTACATGTCGTCGAAGTACCCGGCCGGGGTGCCGCCTGAGGTCATGGCACGAACACCGTTTCGTAGGGACGTGCGAAGCGGGCGAGCACGTGCGGGGGCAGGATCGCGGCGTCGGCGGGTGCCGGCCCCAGCGGCAGCACCTGGCTCCGGAAGGCGTCGACCGCCGCGAGCTTGGCCGATCGGGCCGCCCCGGTCAGGTCGATCCGGCGTGCCCGGTGCCACGGCACGTCGGGATGGTCCGGCCGGGCCCAGTGCCACGTCCACACCGGGAACTCCAGCAACGTCGCACCCGTACGCCGGCAGGCGACCTCGGCGGCCCGCCCCACCGCCTCGTGGTCCGGATGTCCGTCGCCGCGCCATGTCGTGACACACCACCGCCCCGGCCTCAGCCGGCCGGTCAACGCCTCGACGAGCGCCCCCTCGTCGACGCGGCCGTCGGGATGCCCGAGATGGTCGATGGCGGTGGGGGCGACCCCGAGCAGCGCGCAGGCCGTGACCGTCTCGGCCCGCCGGATCGCGGCCAGCGCCGCCCGCGAGTGGACCGTGGAGTCCGGATGCGACGCCTCCCCGTCGGTGACGACCGCGATCTCGACGCCGCCGGCGAGCATCGCGACCAGGCCACCCACCCCGAGCACCTCGTCGTCGGGGTGCGGGGCGACCACCAGCGGCGGCACCGCCCGCACCCGCTCGTCCAGCGTCAGTACGGGCCAACCCGCCGGTGCCGGCCAGGCACGCCAACTGCTCTCGTCGGTGCCCGCGTCGACGATCGGCCTCACCATCCGGGGTCCCCGACCGCCGCCACCAGCTCACCCAGATGCGCCAGGTCCGCCTCCGCGTGGCTCTGCCGCAGATACACGGTCAGGTCGGCGACCCGGCGGGCATGGTGGGCGTCCTGACACAACGGGCCGGCCCCCAACGCCCGGCCGACCCGGTCGACGACCGTGGTGGCCGCCGCCTCGACGGTGGCCCGCACCTGGTGCGCCAACCGGTCCGCGTCCCCGGTGGGGTTCGCGTCGATCTCGTCGGCGGCGGCGAACAGCACGCCCCGGGCGGCGGTCAGGGCCGCGTCGACCGCCCCGAGGTGCGCGAGGGCGTGCGGGCCGAGACTACGGTGCCGCGCTGCGGCGTACAGCGTGTCGGCGACCCCGACCGCCCCGCCGTACCAGCACGCCGCCACCCCCAGCCCGCCGTGCCAGAAACCCGGCCGCGCGGTGTAGCAGCCGGGTCCACCGACCGGCAGCGCGGTCACGCCGTCGAAGCTGACGGTACGGCTGTCGCTGGCGGCCATGCCGACGGCCGGCCAGGTGTCGGGCAACGCGGTGACCCCGGCGGCGTCGACCTCGACGGCGAACAGCCGGATGCCGTCGTCGGCGGTCGCGGTGACCAGGGCGCGGGCGAGCAGACCCGCCCCGGAGCACCAGGGCCGGTCACCGGTCAGCCGCCACCGGTCGCCGTCGCGGGTCGCCGTGACCGACGCCGGCACGGCCGCCCAGACACCCCACGGCTCACGACGCCGGTCGGGGTCGACCGGCACGCCGAGTTCGGCGAGGATCGCCAGGGCGTCGGCGTGCCCCTCGCCCAGCCGGGCCAGGGCCAGGTCGGCCCGGCCGAGTTCGACGAAGCGCAGGAACCGGTCACGGGTGCGTCCGCCACCGGGCAACGGCAGGTCGAGCAGCCCGGCGTGGACGGCCGACCGGAACGCCGTCCCGGGGTCGTCGGCTCCGGGGGTCACCACCGGGTGCCCGCCGGACGGGACGGTCTTCCGGACCGCAGCCGCCCGGCACGGCCCGATCCGCCCTCGACCACGGGCAACGTTTCCGGACGACCGGCCGTCATCGGGGACCTCCATCAGTGCGACGCGCGGCCCGCACGGGTCGCCGCCGGAAGATGCCCCTCTCCCCCGGGACGAAACATGGCACGGCCCACAGCGCGTGACATCGGAGCGCCGGCAGGTGGCACCGCATGGTGACAGCTACCCGGCGATCTGCGGTGGTTGGACCTGTCCCGCAGGTGCCAGACTCGTGACGGTGCCCGTAGGTCGAGAGGAGCAGCGCATGGCGGTGGGCCCTCCGATGCCGGTGCACCTCACGCAGGTGCTCGACGGCCTCGCCGAGAACCCGGCCCTGCCGGCCGGGTTGATCCGCCGACTGATGCGCTACCGGCGCGGCCACGGCCACGTCGCCATGCGCGCGGACCTGACACCGGACATGATCGAGGAAATCCTCGCCTCGGACCATTACTGGCTGCTGCACTCACTCGCGCTCAACCGTCGTCTCCCACACGCTGCCCGGATGCGGCTGGCCGTCCACCCCGATGCCGCCATCCGGGCCGCCCTGGCCGTGGGTGCCCAGGACTCATCCCGCGATCTGTACCAACGGCTTCTCGACGATCCAGACCCACAGGTGAGGAAGTACCTCGCCGAGCGCGACGATCTGTCGGCCGATCTGCTCGCCCGGCTCGTCCAGGACCCGGACCCGACGGTCCGGGCCACCCTCGCACGATGGTGGACGCAGGCCCCCGAAGCGGTCCGACGGGCCCTGCTCACCGACCACGTCGACGAGGTACGCGCCGCCGCATGCTCGACCTACTACGCGCGGCTTCCCCACCCGACGCCACCACCCGACCTCGTCGCGGGTCTCCTCGCCGACCCGGTCACCCGCGCCGGGGCCGTACGCCACGCCGTCCTGACCCCGGAACTGGCCGCACGGCTCGCTGGCGACCCCGACTACCAGGTTCGCCGCCAGGTCGCCGAGCACCCGCAGTTACCCCCGTCGGTACGGGACCTGCTCGCCGAAGATCCCAGCGCGAACGTCCGCGTCGGTGTCTTCGGCCGTCAGGACACTCCCGAGCCGGTACGCCACCGCATCTACACCGACATCCAGCAGGGTCACCTCCGGCTGACCGACCTACCTGACGAACTCGACGATGTCGCGCTGCTACAGCACATCGAGGATCACGTGGCCGTCGCCGAGCTACGCCACCTGTGCCTGGACTGGGTCACCGCCAACCCGCTGCCGTACGTGACCTCGCCGTATACCTGCTTCCGACGCTCCGCGGCACGGAACCGGACGCTGCCCACCGATGCCGTCCTCCGACTGCTCGACGACCAGGACAGCGGCGTACGCACCACGATGGCCACCCACGCGCCACACCTCGTGGACCCGACGACAGCCGAACGCATCGACCGCGAATTCCGACCGGACAAGAAGACGGCCTGGCGCCCCGCCGACCTGCTCACGCTCCCACCGCATACCCTCCGCCGCCTCGCCAGCGACCCGGACCCACGAATGCGATGCCTGGCACCCCGGGACCCGGACCTTCCCGTCGAGACAGCCGAACATCTGGCCACCGACCCCGACAGCACAGTCCGCCGAGCCGTTGCCGGGCATCCCCGCCTTCCGGTCCACGTGCGTCGTGCGCTGCTCGCCGATCCAGCTGAACACGTGGCGAAGGCAGCAGCCGCCGCAGCGGCCCTGCCCTTCGACGACATGGACCGACTACTCGCCCTTGCCGGAGTCTGACCGCATCGGGCACCAACACGAGAGACCGTTCCCGTCGTCTCGGCCCGTGCCGCCACGACGGGACTTTTCGTGGTTCGAGCGAAAGTTCACCGTGGTTCAACAGAAGCCGTAGACAGCGGGATCGAAACAGCTTAATGTCTTCGCCATCACGAAGGTGTTTCGGCGAGGTGAACCGGCGGCGCGGTGATCCATCGACCCCCTCCCCCGCTACGGCATCCGGCGCGACGGCGCGCGCCCCGCCCTGGCAATCGAACGTCAGGAAGGGACGGACAGCCAGTGTCCTCACACCATGGCGCGTTCGGCCGGCGAACGACGTCGGTCAGCTCCGCACTGCTTCTGGTCGCCGCCGCCGGGCTGGTCGCCCTCGGCAGCCCGGCCCCCGCCCAGGCCCACACCATCAACCCCACCGACTTCCAGCAGGTCACCCTGGCCAGGGGCGAGCCCGAGGTCGGTGAGCCGATGACCATCGCCGTGCTGCCCGACCGGTCGGTGCTGCACACCGCCCGCAACGGCACGCTGCGGCGCACCGACGCGGCCGGCACCACCACCGTGGTGGGCACCATCCCCGTCTACACCCACGACGAGGAGGGCCTGCAGGGCGTCGGGGTGGACCCCAACTTCACCACCAACCGGCACGTCTACCTGTACTACGCCCCGCCGCTGTCCACCCCCGCCGGGGACGCCCCGGCCACCGGGACGGACTTTTCCGCCTGGCAGGGCGTGAACCGGCTGTCCCGGTTCACCCTCAACGCCAACTGGACGCTGAACACGTCCAGCCAGGTCACCATCCTGGACGTGCCGGCCGACCGGGGCATCTGCTGCCACGTCGGCGGGGACATCGACTTCGACGCGGCCGGGAACCTGTACCTGTCGACCGGCGACGACTCCAACCCGTTCGACTCCGCCGGCTATTCGCCGATCGACGAGCGGACCAACCGCAACCCCGCGTACGACGCGCAGCGCAGCGCGGCCAACAGCAACGACCTGCGCGGCAAGATCCTGCGGATCAGGGTGAACGCGGACGGCAGCTACTCCATCCCGGCCGGGAACATGTTCGCCCCGGGCACCGCGCGGACCCGCCCGGAGATCTACGCGATGGGGTTCCGCAACCCGTTCCGGATGAGCGTGGACAGGGCCACCGGCGTCGTCTACGTCGGGGACTACGGCCCGGACGCCGGCACCACCGGCACGCGCGGCCCCAGCGGGCAGGTCGAGTTCAACCGGGTGACCGGACCGGGCAACTACGGCTGGCCGTACTGCACCGGCACGAACACCGCCGCCGAGACGTACGCGGAGTGGGACTTCACCGCCGGCACCGCGGGCGCCAAGTACAACTGTGCCGGCGGGCCGACCAACAACTCGTTCCGCAACACCGGCCTGCCCACCCTGCCGGCGGCCCAACCGGCCTGGATCCGGTACGCCGGTGACGCCGGCAGCCCGGCGGAGTTCGGCGGCGGCTCCGAGTCGCCGATGGCCGGCCCGGTCTACCGCTACAGCGCGTCGAACCCGTCCACCACGAAGTTCCCACAGTCCTTCGACGGGCAGTTCTTCGCCACCGAGCTGGGCCGGGGCTGGATCAAGCCGATCCACGTGAACGCCGACGGCTCCCGGGGCGCCATCGACGCGTCGTTCCCGTGGAACGGCAAGCAGGTCATGGACTCCGCGTTCGGCCCGGACGGCGCGCTGTACGTCCTCGACTACGGCACCGGCTACTTCAACGGTGACGCCAACTCGGCGCTGTACCGGTACGACTACGTCGCCGGTGGCAACCGCGCGCCGACCGCCGCCGCCACCGCCGACAAGACCTCCGGGGCGGCCCCGCTGACGGTGAACTTCTCGTCGGCCGGGTCGTCGGACCCGGAGGGTGGGGCGCTGACCTACTCGTGGGCGTTCGGTGACGGCACCACCTCCACGGCGGCTAACCCCAGCAAGACGTTCACCGCCAACGGCACCTACACCGTCACCCTGACCGTCCGGGACCCGCAGGGCGCGACCGGCACGGCCAGTGTGCGGATCGGCGTCGGCAACACCGCCCCGACGGTCACTATCACCGGCCCGGCGAACGGCTCGCTGTTCTCCTACGGCGACACGGTGCCGTTCAGCATCACCGTCACCGACCCCGAGGACGGCACCATCGACTGCGCCAAGGTCAAGATGACCTACGTGCTCGGCCACGACCAGCACGGCCACCAGATCACCTCGACCAGCGGCTGCTCCGGCACGATCACCATCCCGGTCGACGGTGAACACGACGACGCGGCGAACATCTTCGCCATCTTCGACGCCGAGTACACCGACGCCGGTGGGCTCACCACGCACACCCAGCACACCCTCCAGCCGCGCAAGCGCCAGGCCGAGCACTTCAAGACCTCGTCCGGCGTGACCCTCTACGACAAGACCCCCGCCGAGGGCGGCAGGACCGTCGGCAGCATCGACAACGGCGACTGGATCGCGTTCGAGCCGTACCGCCTCGACAAGGCCACCTCGTTCAGCGCCCGGGTCTCCTCCAACGGCGTCGGCGGCACCCTCCAGGTGCGGACGGGTTCACCCACCGGCACCGTGCTGGGCCAGGCGACCGTCCCGGTCACCGGCGGCTGGGAGACCTTCACCACCGTCACCGGCACCATCTCCGGCGCGCCGGCCAGCACCGGCACGCTCTACCTCACCTTCGCCGGGGGCACCGGAGCGCTGTTCGACCTCGATGCGTTCACGTTCGTCACCGGCGGCACCACCGCAGGCACCGGGCCGATCGTCGGGCTCGGCGGCAAGTGCCTGGACGTCCGCAACGCCGCCACCGCCGACGGCACCCAGATCCAGATCTACACCTGCAACGGCACCGCCGCGCAGACCTGGTCGGTCACCCCGAACAGCACCGTCAAGGCACTCGGCAAGTGCCTGGACATCTCCGGCGGAGGCACCGCCGACGGCACGAAGATCCAGCTCTGGACGTGCAACGGCAGCGGTGCCCAGAACTGGTCCGCCCAGACCGACGGCACCCTGCGCAACCCCCAGTCCGGCAAGTGCCTCGACGTGTCCAACAACAGCGCCACCGACGGCCAGGCCGTCCACCTGTGGACCTGCCTGGCCGCCGCCAACCAGAAGTGGACCCTGCCGTGACCCGGCAAGCGGGGCACCCGGCACCCTCCTCCACCCGTTCGGGAGAGTGACATGCGCAGACTCCTTCGATCCGTCCTCGGCGCGGTGACCGCCGCCGCCGCGATCCTCGCCGTCCCGACGTCGGCCGGTGCGGCCGACGCCCCGTACGACGTGCTGGTGTTCTCCAAGACCGCCGGGTTCCGGCACGACTCGATCGCCGTCGGCATCCAGACCATCCGGGAACTCGGTACCGCGAACGGTTTCACCGTCACCGCGACCGAGGACGCGTCCCGGTTCACCACCGCGAACCTGGCCCCGTACGAGGCGGTGGTCTTCCTCAACACCACAGGTGACGTCCTGGACGCCGCACAGCAGTCCGCCTTCGAGTCGTACGTCAACAGCGGCGGCGGGTACGTCGGCGTCCACGCCGCCGCCGACACCGAGTACGGTTGGTCGTACTACGGCAGCCTGGTGGGCGGCTACTTCGCCTCGCACCCGGCCATCCAGCAGGCGACCGTCCGCGTCGAGAACCGGGCGCACCCGGCCACCGGGCACCTGCCGCAGACCTGGACCCGCACCGACGAGTGGTACAACTACCAGACCAACCCGCGCTCGGGTGCCCGGGTCCTCGCCACCCTGGACGAGTCGTCGTACTCGGGCGGCTCGATGGGCGGTGACCATCCGATCTCCTGGTGCAAGACGGTCAACTCCGGCAGGTCGTTCTACACCGGCCTGGGGCACACCCAGGGGTCGTACGCGGAGGCGGCGTTCCGCAGCCACCTGCTCGGCGGCATCCGGTACGCGGCCGGTCGGGCAAAGGCCGACTGCCGCCCGGAGACCGGCTACGTCACCCTCTACAACGGGTCGACGACCGGCTGGTCGCAGGCCGGTCCGGGCAGCTTCGGCAACACCGACGCCACCCTCACCTCCGTCGGCGGCATGGGCCTGTACTGGTACAGCGCCAAGCAGTTCACCAACTACTCACTGAAGCTGGACTGGCGGATGTCAGGCGACGACAACTCGGGCGTCTTCATCGGCTTCCCGCCGTCGACCGACCCGTGGTCGGCGGTGGACAACGGCTACGAGATCCAGATCGACGCCACCGACGCGGCCGACCGCACCACCGGTGCGGTCTACACCTTCCAGTCCGCCGACCTGGCCGCCCGGGACGCCGCCCTGAACCCGCCGGGCGAGTGGAACAGCTACGAGCTGCTGGTCGAGGGGGAACGCCTCCAGGTGTTCCTCAACGGACGGAAGATCAACGACTTCACCAACACCGACCCGGCCCGCTCGCTCGCCGGCCACATCGGGCTCCAGAACCACGGTACGGGCGACGATGTGTCGTTCCGCAACGTCCGGATCAGGGAGCTGGGCGGTACCCCGGGCGGCACCACGACCGTGCAGGCCGAGGCGTTCAGCTCGGCCAACGGGGTCAGCGCGTTCACCAAGGCCGGGGCCAACGGCGGGCAGACCCTCGGCTACGTCGACCCGGGCGACTGGGCCGCGTACCCGGGTCTCGACCTGACCGGGGTCACCTCGCTGCGGGCCCGGGTGGTCTCCGGTGGGGCGGGCGGCACCATCGGCGTCCGGACCGGCTCGGCCACCGGCCCGCTGCTCGGCCAGGTGGCGGTGCCCAACACCGGAAGCTGGACCACGTACGCCGACGTCAGCACCACCCTGGCCGGGGTGCCCACCGGTACGCAGACCGTGTACCTGACCTTCACCGGTTCCGGGACCGGCCTGTTCGACGTGGACGACTTCACCCTGGTCCGGGGTGGCGGCACCCCCGGCACCCCGGGTACCGGGCCGATCGTCGGGCTCGGCGGCAAGTGCCTGGACGTCCGCAACGCGGCCACCGCCGACGGTACGCAGATCCAGATCTGGACCTGCAACGGTTCCGCGGCGCAAACCTGGTCGGTCACCCCGAACAGCACGGTGAAGGCGCTGGGCAAGTGCCTGGACGTCTCCGGTGGGGGCTCGGCCGACGGCACGAAGATCCAGCTCTGGACCTGCAACGGCAGCGGTGCGCAGAACTGGTCCGCCCAGGCCGACGGCACCCTGCGCAACCCACAGTCCGGCAAGTGCCTCGACGTGTCCAACAACAGCGCCACCGACGGCCAGGCCGTCCATCTGTGGACCTGCCTGGCCGCCGCCAACCAGAAGTGGACCCTGCCGTGATCCGGTAGGTGGACAGCCCGTGCCCCCGCTGCCGGTCCGGCAGCGGGGGCACGTCGGGTCCGACGGTGGCGTTCACCGCCGCCGCGATCCGCGTACACCGGTGGTTCCCGGGTGGTGACCGGCCCCGGACCCGCACCGCCGCGCGGACGACGGGCCGGCCCTGTCAGGCCGTTGTCATCCGACGGTGACGTCGCCCGGCGACGTCGGCACGGTCACCGGTGTTCCGGGCGCGGTCCGTCGCGGGCCCCGGGCCAGGACGTATCCGAGCAGGACCGCCATCACGGCGGTCCCTACCCACATGGCCTGCTGCCAGCCATCCACGAAGGACTCCTGGGCGGCGCGGACCAGTGCGGGCGCCTGGGCACCGGCCGTGTCGGCGGTGGCGATGGCGGTGGCGATGCCCTCGCGGGCGGCTTCGGCGGTGCCGGCGGGGACCGTGTCGAGGTGGGTGTCGACGGCACTGCGGTAGCCGGCGGTCAGGACCGCGCCGAGCAGTGCGACGCCGAGCGCGGTCCCGAACTCCCGGGTGACGTCGTTGAGGGCGGACGCGACACCCTGCCGTTCCCGGGGCAGGGCGGAGGTGATGGCCTCGGTGGAGGGGGTCTGGGTGAGGCCCATCCCGAGTCCCATGGCGAGCATGCCGGGCAGGATCGCCAGGTAGCCGCCGTCGACGGAGACGAGGGTGGCCATCATGGCCAGGCCCGCACCGCCGAGCACGATGCCGGTGGCCATGGTCACGCGGGCTCCGGCGCGGGCGGCCACCCGCGGGGCGAGGCCGGAGGACAGCATCATCATCGCCGCCATGGGCATGAGCGCGAGGGTGGCGCGTAGGCCGGACCAGCCGAGGACGGCCTGGAAGTAGGGGAACAGGACGACGAAGATGCCCGCCTGGACGCCGAAGAGCGTCAGCAGGGCCAGCGAACCGCTGGCGAGGCGTCGGTCACCGAACAGGCGGACGTCGAGCAGGGGTGCCGGGTGGCGTAGTTCCCACCCCACGAACCCGACGGCGGCGACGGCACCGACGAGCAGGCTGACCATGGTCACCGGCGCGGTCCAGCCGTGCACCGGGCCTTCGTGCAGGACGTAGATGAGGGCGGTCACGGCGATCACCGACGTCAGCGACCCGGTGACGTCGAAGCGGTGCCGCGCCTTCTCGCGGGAGTTCGGGACGGCGCGCAGGGCCAGAACGGCGGCTGCGGCGACGAGGACGACAGGCAGCAGGAACAGCCACCGCCAGTTCGCCCAGTCGACGAGCACCGCGGACAGGTACATGCCGAGGATGCCGCCGCCACCGGCGACACCGGTCCAGATGCCGATGGCCTTGGAACGGTCCCCGTCGGGGAAGGTGGAGGTGATGACGGCGAGCGTGACCGGCATGATCATCGCAGCGCCGACGCCGGCGAGCAGCCGGGCGGCGATCATCATCGTGGCGGAGCCGGCCAGGCCGGCCGCCGCGCTGGCCACGCCGAACAGGGCCAGGCCGGCGAGCAGGACCGGTTTGCGGCCCACCCGGTCACCGAGCGCGCCGAGCGGGAGCAGCAGCGCGGCCAGGCTGAGGGTGTAGATGTTGATCATCCACAGGACGGTGCTCTGCGACGCGTCGAACTCGACGGCGACCTGTGGCTGGGCGACATTGAGCCCGGAGACGGAGGCGATGACCGCCATCAGGGCGACACACACCGCGAGCAGGATCGCACGGCGTCGACGCGGGTCGTGGACCGTCGCGTCGGGGCCGTTCAGGTGGAACGAGCTGTCGGGCGAGGACATGCGTGGGTTTCCTTTCGAGGGCGCAGTTCGGTACGACGCCGGGGGTGGACCTCGGTCCCGGCGTCGCGGCGACGGTGGGTCAGGGGCGGCGGGTGGCGCGTACGACGACGTCGTGCAGGGTGACCGTGCGTCCGCCGGGTCCGGGGATGCCCCGGTGGTGTTCCTCGGCGGTGTGGATCTCCCATTCCGCCACGTCCAGGCCGGCGGTGATGTCGGCGAGGGTGACCGTCGCCTCGGCGGGATGGTGGTGCCCGTGGCCGCCGGAGTGCGGCGTGTGCAGGTGGCCGACGATCAGTAGGGTGCCGCCGGCCGCCACCCATCCGCCGATGCGCTGGTAGAACGCGAGGTGCGGCATCGCGGGGTGCGCGTAGTGCGTGGCGACCAGGTCGAAGCCGACGCCCGGCTCCCAGTCGGTCAGGTCCGCCTGCACCCACCGGATCGGCGGTCCGGTCAGCCCGGCGGCGCTCGCGCGGTCGGCGGCCCGGGTCAGCGCCTCGGCGGCGATGTCGACGGCGGTGACCCGCCAGCCACGGGTGGCGAGCCAGATCGCCTCCGCGCCGGCACCGCACCCGGCGTCCAGCGCCGTGCCCGGTGCCAGGCCGGCGGTCTCCCGGGCGAGGTACGGGTTCGGCGGGTTGCCGACCATCGAGCCGGGCCCGTGCCCGGCGGTGGGCTGCCAGTGGCGTTGCCAGTAGTCCCGGTCGAAGCTGTGCGTCATCGGACGACCCCCGCGTCCAGCAGGCGGGCGACCGCCCGGTCGGTGTCCTCGGCGACCAGGTCGGCGTTGAGGTGAGCAGCGGCGCGTGCGCCGTCCGCCGCAGCCGCTCCGACCTGGGCCGACAGGTCCCTGGCGTTGCCCGCCACCCACACCCCGGGCACCGGGGTGCGGCCGGTCTCGTCGGCGGCGATGTAGGAACCCGCCGGGTGCGGTGACGCGGTGACGCCGATGCCGGCGAACACGTCGGCGCGGGCTGCCATCCGCGACGCCACCGCCACGGTCTCGACCGGTACGATCCGGTCGTCGTCGAGGCGGACCCCGGTCAGGCGGTCCTCGACGACCTCCAGCCCGGCGACGCGGCCGGTGACCACGGGGATGTCGAGCGCGTCGAGTTTCATTCGGTCCCGTTCGTCGATCTGCTGGTCGTTGCCGAAGAACCGCACGTCCTCGCTCAACTGCCGGAACAGCAGCGCCTGATGCACCGACATCGGCCCGGTGGCGAGCACCCCGATCGCCCGGTCACGGACCTCCCACCCGTGGCAGTACGGGCAGTGCAGCACGTCCCGTCCCCACCGCTGGCGCAGGCCCGGGATCTGCGGCAACTCGTCGACCAGGCCGGTGGCGATCAGTAGTCGCCGGCCGTGCAGCACGGCCCCGTCGCGCGTCCGCAGCGTGAACCCCCGTGGGGTACGCGCCACGTCGTCCACCTCGGCCGCGACGATCTCCGCGCCGTAGCGGGTGGCCTCGTCGCGTCCCTGCCGGAGCAGCTCCCGCGGGCTCAGCCCGTCCAGCGCCAGCAGGCCGTGCACCGCCTGCGCCGGCGCGTTACGCGGCGTTCCGGCATCCAGGACCGTCACCCGCCGCCGCGACCGCGCCAGGATCAGCGCCGCGCTCAACCCGGCCGCGCCGCCACCGACCACCACGACGTCCCTGACGTTCTCCTTCGGTTCGGCCATCGGACCTGTCCTTTCCGCGTCTTCGCCGGTCATGACGTGATCCTGCGACCGCTACCCGAAAACCCGCAAAGGTTCTTGCCAACTGGCAAAATAGCCGGGTGGACGAGAACGTGAACCGCACCCTCGACGCGGTCGGCCCCCGGTTGAAGCAGCTGCGGCTGCGCCGCAACATCACCCTCACCGACCTCGCCGACGAGACCGGCATCTCCGCCAGCACCCTGTCCCGGCTCGAAGCGGGCCTACGACGCCCCACCCTCGAACAGCTGCTCCCGCTCGCCCGCGCCCACAGCGTCACCATCGACGAACTCGTGGACGCGCCCCTGACCGGTGACCCCCGGATCAACCTGCGGCCCATCGCCGCCGCCGACGGCGTGACCATCCTGCCGCTGACCCGCCGGCCCGGCGGCATCCAGGCCTACAAGTTCGTCCTGCCGGCGGGCGACGACGACCGCGTGCCCGACCTGCGCACCCACGAGGGGTACGACTGGGTCTACGTCCTCAACGGCACCCTGCGCCTGGTCCTCGGCGACGACGACCTCATCCTGCACGCCGGGGAGGCCGCCGAGTTCGACACCCGCACCCCGCACTGGTTCGGCGCGACCAGTTCCGGGCCCGTCGAGTTCCTGAGCCTCGTCGGCAGACAGGGCGAACGCGCCCACGTACGCGCCGCACCACGACCGGGCACGACCGCGTGAAAGATCCAGCCGGGACGGCGACGCGGGTCGAACAGGGCCGCGGCCAACACCTGGCCCTCGACGTCACAGCGGCGACTTCAACAACACGGTCACCCGCAAGCTCCTGCACCTTGGCCACGGCAGCCCTGACGCCATTGAGGAAGTGGAACGGCGCCCCCTGGGGTGAGGGCGAGCAGGGAGCCGAGGGTGTCGATGACCCGGTGCACGGCGGGGTGCGACACCCCGAACAGGGGGCCGATTTGCCGCATCGTCAGGTTAGTGCGCCAGTACGCGGCTACCAGCAGCACTCGGTCGGCGAGGTCGAGAAACCACTGCCGGCCCAACCGGCCGTCAGCGATGGCTTCTCCGCCACGCTCGGCGACCAGCCTGACCAGTCTGCGGAACTGGGCGGGCTGCAGCCCGGTGAACGGGACGATCCACTCCGAGCGAGCCGCACTGATCACCTGCACCCGGACATGATCCACCATGGACCACCGACGGAGTTACGAGACATCCTTTAGTTCTTGGATACGGCAGAAATTCCACCCAGAGCGAGTGTGAACACGCTTGCCAGAGCCTCTCTCACATCCGGATCCCTATCCAACCGCGCCAATAAATCGAACTTCTCTGGAGCAATATCGATAGTCGCCAATCCGCCCCCACCCCCTCCGCTAACCATAGAGAAAAGCACGGCACATCGGTAAGCACGGATCTGACCATCCCTAAACTCCCGCATAAGTGGCGAAACCAGGACATTCGCCTCCTTCACCTGAGCACGAAGAGCATCGAGCGACGTCCACCTAGCGGCGAATCCCCTCCCCTCCGCGTCCCGCTGCATCTCCAGCAATGAATCGAAGCTGACGCAGCACACGCGAAAATCCGGGTCTTGTTGTCTCACCATCGACATCAGACTTACAAATCCTCTCACCAAAAATCTCGACGATGCGCTCGGGAAATCAGCTATGCAAAATGTTTAATATCCTAATCCGATTCAGTCGCATGAGCATGGGTGGCGTTGGATCGTAATCGGCGTGTCGGGATCCAAGCGGCCGTCTTTCACACGCCTGATCACCTCATCCAACCTGTGATGTCCGCCGAGAATGAGCCCGTCTCTCGACACCAAGATCCCGTCACCATGTTCAGCACTGTTAATTCCACCCAGAAGGTCGTCATTTTCAAGCATCTCGTGATACCACTGCGAGGCGGGGTCGCGAGTCAACTGACCGGGAGTAAACAGACCTTCGAGATCTCCGGCTTTGATCGTTTCACCGCAGTTGTGCACCAAGATCGGAGTATTGCCGGCGAAGACATAGTACGTGTCTATCTCACCTACGGTGAGGTTGTAGGCGATGTCGAGACGCATTGGAGCTGCCGCAACCCCGTCGCTTGCGACTTCGCGACCCTCCGTCGAGGACAGCTTCTGACCCATTTTGATCTTGCCAGCGCCGATCCAGCGCTTCTCTGAGGCGACCCAGAAGGGGTGGTCCTCAGTCGTGGCGACCGTCGATCCGCCGACTTTCAGCTCACGCAGTCCATCTTCATGGATCCAGGTATGGGTGACCGGTCGCGCACTCGTTTCGCCCGTTTCTGGGTCGGTGGCCAGGACCTTGTCCCCCACCCGCACGTCGCTGATGGGCTTGGACGATCCGTCGGCCATGAGGACCTGCGTCTCGCCACCGAAGCTGCAGAGCGTCTTTCCGGATTTGTAGAGCGCCTCACCGATGGTGCCGGCTGCCTTGAGTTTTCCGATCGGCACGAACCCGATGACGGTCCAGGCACAGGCGGAGACGCTGCCGTGGACACAGTCGACGGCGTCGGTGATGCCGAGCAGGTCGCCCAGGAACTTGTTCTGCGCGGCGATGGAGTCGTCGAGCTCCTTCTTGCAGATTTCGGAGAAGTTGTAGCAGAAGACGTCGCGGCGCGCCTTGTCAAGCTCCATGGCGTTCAGGTTCGACACATGCGTGCCCATACCGTTGGCACCGTACAGAAGCTGGGCCCAGACCTGGAGCGTTACGTAACCCTTGCTCGGCACCTTACGGCCGTCGGGCATCTGCTCGGTCCAGGTTTTCGGGTTGAACGGGTCCTGACCGCCGTTGCCTTGGGGGCTGCACTTCGCTGGCCAGCACGGGTTACCGCCGGGTCCCTTCCCCTGCTGGTTGGCCGGCTCGTTTCCGGGGTGGTAGTCGGGGCAGCCGCCAGCGATCACGGCGCAGTCGGAGTCGATGAGCCCGGTAGGGTCGCTGAAGGTGGCGGGGTTGTTGTGGGAGTACCCGTAGCCGTTCCACTGCTGCGGATCGCCGTGGTCCATGACGGGGTCCACGGAGATGAACTTTCCGATTTGTGGGTCGTATTCTCGGGCACCGAGATGGGTGAGCCCGGTGTCGTCGACCGTGCCGCCGAGGAAGCCCTTGTCCATGGCGACCGGCCAGGTGGACGGCGTGGTGCCGCGAGGAGAGCCGAAGGGTGTGCTGCGACGGCGGGTAGCGCTGAGATCGGTGTTGCTGATGGCCGCTTCGGCGGTGCCGTGGTGGTCACTGACGAGCCAGTCGAGACTGCCGGCGGAGGTACGAACGGCGATGACACCCTGCGCGCCGGTGTAGTAGCGGGTCGCGGTGGCGGGGCTGCTGGTGGGTTTACGGACCTCGGTGCCGCCGGGGAGGTAGAGGGTGGCGCCAGCGGGGTCACGGCGGATGAGGCGATTGCCGTCGGCGTCGTAGACGTAGCTGGTGGTGCCGGCGTTGTCGGCGGAGGCGAAGAGCTTTCCCTCGTGGTCCCAGGTGAGGGTCTGGGTGCCGTTGGGGCCGAGCCGGGAACTGGTGTTGCCCGTCTCGTCGTAGCCGAAGGTCTCGGTCTTGACCGTGGTGCCGGTCAGTTCGACGCTGGTCTTGACCGTGTTCACCGCGTGGGGGTGGCTACCGGACACCCCGGGCTGGCCGAGATAGGCGTAGGTGCGGATGGAGGTCTTGGCGGTGGGGCCGAGCTGCGTGGTCTTGGATATCCATTCGGTGTGCCGGTTGTCCGTGCCGGGGTAGTAGGTATAGGCGTGCCAGTACGGTGAGGGGCCGCCGAGGTTGGTGTTCAGGCGTTGGCTGACCGCGCAGTCGCCGTTGGCGGGCGTCCACGCGTTTTCCAGACGGCGCAGTCCGTCGTAGCTGTAGCACTGTGTGTCGGCGGTGCCGCCGGCAGGCCGATCGGCGATCTTCTCGACATTGCCGGCGTTGTCGTACTCGTAGCCGAAGTTGAACACGTCCGACCTGAGTTCGGGGATGGCGTTGGTGTTGGTGGTACGGCCGGTGTTCTCGTCGATGATGTTGGTGGTCCAGGTCCGCTTGCCGTACGGGCCACTGATCTGCTGGGTGAGCTGGCCGAGTTTGTTGTAGACCGTGTCGTAGAGGTAGATCTGGCCGCCACCCAGGATGCCCTGGAGCAGGCCGACCTCGTTGTAGAGGTAGCTGAGCTTCTCCTTGGGCAGGCCGGCGGCGGCGGGTTGCTCGGCGGTGGCCACGGTGCCGTTGTCGCGGTAGGTACTGGTCCAGGTGTAGGTGCACGGGGTCAGGGTGCCGGCCTGGCACAGGCCGCTGTCGGCGGCCGGAATGGTGAGGCGCTTCTCGGTCGGTCGGCCCGCGCTGTCGAGTTGGGTGGTCTCGGTGACGTAGGCGTTGGTGGTGCCGGCCGGTTCGTAGCGCGTGCTGCTGGTGAGGTGCCCGATGCCGTTGGTCAGGGTGTCGTAGGTCCACTCAGCGCGCAGGGGGCCGGTGGTGGTGTTCTCGCGGAGGCTCGTCTTGCGGCCGAGGTTGTCGTAGCCGTAGACGAGGGTCTTGGTGCGGCTGTCGGTGGTGCTGATGAGCTGGCTGGCGTCGTCGTAGGTGAAGGTGGTGACGCCACGGTCGGGGTCCTCGTCGCGCTTCTTGCGACCTCGCTGGTCGTACTCGTACCGCCAGACGTTGCCGGCCGGGTCCGTCAGTGAGGCGATCTCACCACGGTCGGTGTAGCGGTACTGGGAGGCGTCGAAAGTGGTGGCGGTGTCGCTGCCGGCGTTGGCGCGGTCCTTGTACTGCCGCAGGGTGACGGCTCTCCCGCGGGCGTCGGTGATCGTGGTGGTGGCGATAGCGCCCTTGGGTGGGATGACCGTGGTCTTCTCACCCTCGTACCTGGTGGTGGTGCGCCACTTCTCGTTGAGGGTCTCGTTGACGCCGACCTTGAAGATGGCGTCGGTGAGGCGTCCGGCGCCGTCGTAGACGTTCTGGGTCAGCGCGGGGACGGCCGGGGTGCCGGCGCCGCCGTAGACGGTGGTGTTCGGTGGGGTGTTGGTCTTGTCGTAGTAGGGGGCGGTGGACCAGTCGAGCAGTCCGCGGGAGTCGTAGACGGTGTCGGTGAGGACCCGTCCGCCGCCGAGGGTCTGCTGCTGCACCTGCCGGGGGCGCAGCAGCCCGTCATAGAGGGTGATGGAGGTGTTGTAGGTGGTGTTCGACGGCAGCAGGGTCTTGGTGGTGACGGCCGTCGCGGCGGTGTTCCGCACTTGGTAGATGTGCTCGACGCTGGGCGCGGTGGGGTTGGCGGCCTTGGTGCGGCCGGGGAGCCACGCCTTGAGCAGACGTCCCAGCCCGTCGTAGGTGAGGTCGGTGCGGATGCCGTTGGCGTCGGTGACGGTGACGGGCTTCTGCCAGGCGGTTGAGTAGGTGGTGGTGCTGCTCTGGTTGAGCGGGTTGGTCGTCGTGATGGCGGTGACCGGTCCGGTGACGTCCGGCGTGATGCCGATCTTGGTCAGTCGGCCGAGGGCGTCGGTGCTTTCGCGGACCCGTCCGACGGCGTCGTACTTGTACGTGCCGGTGGTGATCCAGGTCGGGGTGGTGCCGTTCCAGGCGTCGATCTCCTCCACCTTGGCGACGTTGCCGGCGACGGGGAGGTAGGTGTCCCAGTTGTTGTCGGCGGCGTCGTAGGTGGTGCGGAACGCGGACAACAGATCGGCCGGAAGGGTGGCGGTGGCGGCGCAGGCGACGCCCACCATCTCCGTCTTCTTCGGCAGGTTCAGAAGCCAGAGGCTCGGGTTCCGGGCGTACCAGGTGCGGGTGCAGGTGTCGTCGGTGGTGGTGCTCTCGTCGCCCTGGTCGTCGATGGAGGTGGGCAGGTTGTCACTGTTGACCGTGGTCACGGTCTTGGTCCAGCGGGTGGTGCCGTTGGCGAGCTTGGTCCGGTTGCGGACGGTCTCGCTGTTGACCATCCAGGCCTTGAGGTTGCCGAAGGTCGCGGTGGGGCCCTGCCTCGACGGGGTGGTGATCGTCCCGGAGATCCAACCGCCGCCGGCACCGAGCAGGGTGGTCTCCTCACGGATCATGCCCGCGTACGCCTCGTGGTCCTCGACGCGGACGTTCTGCGAGTCGGTGATCCACACGTCACGGGAGCCGGTGGGTGGCTTCTCCCCTGCCGAGGCGGGTTGCTTGTCCTCGTCCATGCCGCGGAAGTAGAGGAACTCCGTGGCGGTCTGGACGCCGGATTCGAGGCCGGTGCGGACCCGGACCTTGCCGTAGCCGCGGAACTCGCCCCAGGTGCGCTTCTTCTCGTCGACCAGTTCGGAATCGTCGTAGTGCCAGGCCGGGGTGTCGAGGTAGTCGTAGTTGGTCTGCTGGTGGGCGAAGCCGCCGGTGTTGTCGTACACGTCGATGCGGTCGACACGGTACTTGTGGAACCAGTCGAGGGTCGGTTCCTCACCCTTCGGGCCGTAGTACTGCGGGTAGCAGCGTTTCGTATTGCTGTGCGCCGTCGGCAGGGCGTTGCGGACGCACTCCGGTGCGGAGTAGCTGACCGCGATCTGTGCGCCGGTTTCGGTGGTGATGGTGTTGATGCGTGAGCGGAACAGGTTGGACCGGCCGTCGGCCATCGCGTCGACCCGGTTGGGAAGGGGTTCGGTGCCCGGGTCGAAGACGATCTCGGGGTCGCTGGCCTCGGCGCCTCCGGCGGTGGTGACCTTCCCGGTGCGGGTCACCCCGGCGAGCCACATCGGCTTGCCTTCGTTGTCGCCGGCCTGCAGGTAGGTGTGCCGCAACGTCCAGGTGGTGACGTCCTGGTAGGTGTCGCCGGTGCCGGAGTAGACCTGGGCGCGGACGGTGGCCAGGCGCTTCGCCGTCCAGAACGTGGGCGACAACTGGTCGGTGCAGGGGGCGGTCTTGCAGTACTGGTCCCACGGGGTGTCCGGCCAGGACGCCTTTACCGGGTCACCGTCGTTCCAGCAGTTGCTGGCACACCGGTCGGCGGTGTCGAAAACGATGCGCGCGGCGGGACGGACGGTGGCGGCCGCGGTGCTGCGGTTGCCGTACTCGATGCGGGTCAGCCAACCGCCCCGGTGGTAGGTGGTGCGCTTGTCCTTGTCGCCCTCCCGGCCGTAGGCGCCGTCCTCCCGGTCGTAGAAGTAGGTCATGGTGTTGCCGCGCCGGTCGACGACGTAGTCGAGGTTCCACCGCCAGGCCTGGGTGGTGCGGGAGGCGGCGAAGTCACCTGCGGTGTAACCGAGTTCGTCGGGGTGGTTGCCGTACACCGGCAGCGTCCACGTGGACTTGGTGGCGGTGCCGCCCGAGGAGCCGCCGGGGCCGTAGTTACGGCCGAAGTAGTACTGGGTGCCGTCGGGCTTGGTGGCCTTCCAGTACTCGCCGTCGGCATCGCCGTTGCCGAGGCTGGTGTCCGTCAGCAACTCGATCTTCGTGCCGTCGTCGGAGACACCCTTCCAGGTGTTGCCGGACGACTTCGCCAACTCCACGGCGCTGCCGTTGAGCGAAATGGTGGCGTTGCCCTCCGGCTTGTACCAGCACTGGTCACCGCCGTAGACGGTCTTGTTGTTGGGCTCCCCACCCCGCATGGCGTCCTTGTCGTCCGCGCACGCCTTGTACTTGCGTTCGATGAACCCGGGCCACAGGTTCCAACCGTCTCCCACCCACGAGCCCTGGGTGTTGGTGCTCGCCGACAGGCCGTCCACCGCTCCCGAGGAGTAGGACATGTTCAGACCGGGCTCGGGGCCACCCACCGCCGGCGGATCGTTGAGGGCGTACGACCAGGAGAAGGCGCCGGTCTGCGCCGACACCTGCCAGGTAGCCGCAGGCGACAGGCTGGTGGCCGAGTAGTCCCCGTTGTCGCCGGAGGCGCCGCCGGCGAGGGCGATCAGGCTCGCCGATCCGCTCCCGGGAACGGGCACTGCCGCCGTCACGGTGTGGGTCTTCAGGTTGTTGCGGCTGTTCAGGGATCTTCCGTCGACCACCCGCGTCAGGCGCAGCCGGGAGGCCCAGTCCCCGCCGTACGCCGCAGCGAACCGGGAGTAGTCGACCTCGATGGTGACGAGTCCGTCCTGGGACGAACCATCGGCCCGCGATACCTTCAGCAACAGTCCTGAGACGCCCGCCTTCGCGGTGACCGTCCGGTTCGCGATCTCGACTCGCGCACGCGTCACCGGGGCGGCCTCGCGGTGCGGGGTCTCCTGTGTCGCCGGGGCCGCCACTGCGCCGGATGACACCCAGACCGGCAGCTTCCCTGCTCGGGTTCTGGCGGCGGCGATGCTCCGTGCACCGGCGGGTGACAACTCAACCGTCTCGTCGCCGACAGGCCAGGTGACCGCGCCGGCCGCGCCGACCTCCCGCCCACCGGCGGTCCAGGACGGGCGCACCGTGTGCTTGAGCGGCTTGACGGCCACCCCCGTGACGTCCTTCGGCCTGGGCTGTCGCCAGGCCGCCGACGCTTCGCTCTCGGGCACCTGCGCGAGTGCCGTCACCATGACGACAGCGACAGCGGCGGCGACAGCGCGGACGCCCCGTGCGGTGGTGGGGCGGCGGGCTGAACCGAACGACCTCACAGAGGTTCCCTTCTTCGTACGGCCGGCGAGCACAGTGTCCAGAGGGCGGATCACGAGTCGAGGTAGTTGTCGACGTCGGTGGTGTTCCAGACGCGTCTGGCGGCCTTGACGTGGTCGATGTCACCGATCCAGCGGTCGGTGGGATCGTTGCCCCGGCCGATCAGAAGTGGGCTGGTGGAAGCCCAACCGCCCACGATGTTCGTGGTCGCCTCGGCACCGTCGGGTGCCGTTCCGTTGACGTAGAGGCGGATCGTGCCGGTCGGCTTGTCGTAGACGCCGACGAGACTCACCCAGTCGTCCGCCGCGACGAACTGACTCGTGCAGGCCGTGGCTTCGGGTGCGTTGACGGCGTCCGCGGCCGTGGCGGTGAAGCACCAGGCGGAGTCGCTGATCGTGTCGCCGTCGAGATCGACGTCGTTGCGGTAGCCGAGCCGGAACATGGCGTTGGCGGCACCCAGCTGCGACACGGCAGTACGGGAGGTGGTCAGGTCCGTCAGCCGCACCCAGGCGGCGACGGTGAATCCGCCGGGGTCGGCTGTGTTCAACACCGGAGCGGACGTCGAGAGGTACCCGCTTCCGTCCAGGTACACCGCCCCCTCCCCGATATGACCGGTCGTTGACGGTGTGACTCCGGTGGGAGTGTAGGCGGCGGTGAATCCGGTCGGGGCGGACACCGCGGCGGCGGCGGTGTCCTGGTCGAACGTCCACGCCCATTCGCCGTTGGTGGGCATCACGAGGAACTGGTAGATCCGGGGATCGGAGGTGGCACCGGCCGAGTTCCGGGACTGCACCGACAGGACGTTCACGCCGTCCCTGCTCGGGGTGATCGACTCTGTCGTGCTGGTGCCGACGACCTCCCTGACCGACAGGTCGTCCCAGTACACGACCTTGCTGGCTTGGCCGGAGGGGAAACCGTTGTAGAGCCGGACGAACGCCTCGGTCGCGCCGACAGGCACCGACATCACGAGTGACAACTGTTGCCAGCCGTCGACCACTGTCGCCTTCGGCGAGGTCACCTCGACGTTGAGGGAGCCGACCTTGTAGAACGCGGCGATTCGCAGCCCCCGGCTGGTGCCGTAGGTGCCGCTGGTCCCCAGGCCGGTGGCGGCCGGCACGTAGATCCAGCCAGTGATCCAGTACCGCCTGCCGCCGGTCATGCCCAGCCGCAGGCCACCGTAGTCACCGCCGAGGTCGGCGAAGGTGTCCCCCTGCGGTGCGGTGGCCGTCCCACCGGACGCCAAGGGCGCGATCTTCAGCGACTGACCGCTGTTGTGGCCACGACCGGTGTCCCGGGTGAGGGTCGCGTTGTGCCCGCCGAAGCCGGTCAGGTCGGTGGATACCTGCTGCTGGTTGGCCGTGAGGATCTGCCCCTGTGCCGTTCCGGCGGGCACGGTGACCGCGTTGGCGCCGTTCAGGTCGTAGATGTACTCCTGCACGTCGGACGCGCCGTTGGGCCCGAAGGTGAATGTTCCCGCCTGCCCTGGACCACCGCTCCACGCCCCGGTCGACTGCTCCGCATACGTGACACCGGCGATGGTCGGCAAGGCCGGGTCCTGGGTGTTGACGGTGAAGGTGAACCAGCCGGAGTAGCTTCCACACTGATAGCTGTCGCAACCCCGGACCCGGAAGTGGTAGGTCCCGTCGGGCAACGTCGTCGTCACCCGCCACGGCCTCGCCGTGCCGGAGGTGACACCGGTGACCGCGGTCCCGGACTTGGCCTTCAAGGTGGTCTTCGCGTTGTCGTACACCTCGTACTCGGCGCGCATCGTCCCACCGTCAGGGTCGGAGACGATCGCCGACAGCGTCGGGCGACCGGATCGGACCACCGCCGGGGACTTGCAGACCGAGTAGCACGAGTCGATCGCCAACTGCGTCGGCACGTTCGGGGCACGGTTGTACACCACCGTCACGTACGGCCGGTTCGACGACGCCTCGGAGGAGTTGAACTTCTTCCATCCGCTGTTGCTGGACTCGTTGGACGCCCGCAGCCCCACGTTCGCCGTCGCCGAATTGCCCGAGAAGCTCGTCTGGAACGTCTCCTTCACCGACGCCGACACCCAGCCGTCACCGCACCCGGAGTTGTACCCCTTCGTGCCGTCGGAGGTGCCGTCCTTCTCCCGCCAGGTGGGCTGGTTGCCCCAACGTACTGATGACGAGACCGAATCCACCCGCCAGGTCTCCCAGGATGCCTTCGTGCAGGAGTACGAGTGGTAGTTCCACAGGAACAACTCCGCCGAGACGACTGTCGCCCCCGAGTAGCCGCCGAGGTTGTGGAAACTGAGGAAGGACCGCGCTAGGCAGGCCGACGAGCAACCTTCGTTCGGATCCACGATGTAGCCCAGACGCAACTCGTCGTCGCCCGACTTGTCGGTGCTGGAGATGGTGTTCTGCACGTACGCGTCGAACGACGGGCTCAGGTTGACCGACGGATCGATCGTCACCGGGAAGACCAGACCGGGACTGTCGAGGAACTCCCGGTCAGGGGTCATCACCAGACTGTTCTGACCATCGATGACAGCAGCGGCGACACCCACGTTCGCACGGTGCAGAGGCTCACCACTGCTGGACACCTGCGCGTCCCACATCTCGCCCTGCGACACCTCCACCGATCCCGCACCGGTCAGCCGGGCGGAAGCGGCTTCACTGCCGGTCGACCAGGGCATCGACACCGACGTCATCCCCGCCGCTGCCGCCGCCGTATGCACCACGAAGGAGTACCGGAAGCCCGTCGGACGGGCCTCCACCACCAGATCGACGCCCGGTTTCACGTTCTGATAGGTCGCCGTCGTGTCCACCAGCAGCGGATCCGGCAGCTCCCCGACCCAGCCGAGGGCGCTCTGCTGCTGCCCCACGCCAACACGTACCAACCCGTCGCTGCCGGCTGGCCGTGCCCCCGACAACCACAATCCGTACGGATGAACCTTCGGCCCCACGGAGCCGTCCGGCTGCCGTGCCAACCTCAGATCGACATCCTCCCAGCCCTCCGGCGTGCGGGCACGCACCGGCGCTGAGTGCATCTGCGCCCGGAACGTCCCATCAGGTTGTGCCCACACCGTCGACGTCGGCGACATCATCCCGGTCACCAGCACCGGCTTGCGATAGCGGTAGGCAAGGGCCATAGCGGCAGCCTCACCGTCCGCCTCCAACGCACCCACTGCCGGCGACGCCGCCCGCGCCACCGGCGTACCCATGACGGAGCCCATGACCACGATGGACGCCGCCGTGGCTACAGCAGCCGTCCACCGCGCCACGCCGCCAAGGCGCGCAGCACCGTACGACCTCACCCATCCCCGCACAACTGCCCCCGTGATCAACGATCGAAGTCACCGGGACCTTAGAGATCACTCAGCTGGCCCGTAAAGAGCCGTCACAACTTGACACCACAAACAACCCGGCCAACGCCGAAACGGACACCCAGATAACCTGATGTGACGGGCCGTAGCAGCGTGGATATCCCACAAGATCCACACCGACCGGGAGCAGACGTCCGCTATGCGGGCCGCCGGTCGGCGGGGACGCGCAGGCGCAGCAGCGGCAGGCAGGACAGGAGCAGACCGACCGCACCCACCCACAGGGCAACCCGGGCACCGGCGGCGGCCCCCAGCACCGTGCCCAGCAGCGCACCCACCGGCATCGCCCCGCCGAGCAGGAACCGCATGGTGGCGTTCATCCGGCCGAGCAGGTCGGGCGGGCACAACTGTTGGCGCAGACTGACCTGGGCCACATTGGAGGCTGTCGCACCCGCCCACAGCACCAGGTAGCCGCCGGCCGCCAACCCGATTCCACCGGCACTGTCGATCAGCGGGGTGAGCAGCGCGAACGGGGCGGTGACGAGCAGGCAGAGCCAGACCGCGCGGTACAGCCCGAGCCGCCGGACCAGCCGCCGGGCGACGACCGCGCCGAGGATGCCGCCGGCACCGCCCGCGCTGAAGTACGCGCTGGCCGTCGCCGGGGACGCGCCCAGCTCGCTGACCAGGCGCACCGGCACCATCGTCTGCACCACCAGGGCGAACATGTTGTACGCGCCGCCGGCCAGCGCCAGCAGGCACAGCACCCGGTGGCGCAGCACGTAGGCCACGCCGTCGCGGATCTGCCCGGCGAGCCGGGACCGGCCGGCGGGGACGGGCCGCGTGTCGACCGCCCGGACCCGGGCCAGGTACGCGGCGGACCCGGCGAACCCCACCGCGATCGCCACGACGGCGGGCCGGGTGCCGGCCAGGTCGACGGCCAACCCGGCCAGCGCGGGCCCCGCGACCTGCGCCACCGCGAGGGTGGTGCTCAGCCGGGCGTTACCCTCGACCAGTTCGTCGGCCCGCACCACCCGGGGCAGGTAACTCTGGTGCGCGACGTCGAAGAACACGGTGAGCACCCCGACGCCGAGGACGACGACGTACACCTGGCCGAGCGCCGTCCCGCCCGACGCCACCGGCACGGCCAGCGAGGCGACGAGCACGGCCCGCCCCAGGTCGGTGCCGATGAGCAACCGCCGCTGCCGCACCCGGTCGACGACCGCGCCAGCGGGCAGGCCGACCACCAGGAACGCCACCGTGCCCAGGGTGCCGACCAGACCCACCTGCCAGGCGGAGGCGTGCATCGGGCCGGCCGCCACCAGCGGCAGCGCCACCAGGGCCATCCGGGCACCGAACTGGCTGGCGACCGCCCCGAGCCACAGGGACCGGAAGTCGTGCTGCCGGAGCAGCCCGCCACGGCGGTCCGTCACGTCAGGTCGACGCGGCCGTGGGCGGGGCGTCGGCCGCCCGTAGCCAGGTCGCGCGCAGCAGGTCGGCGGCCCGGTCGACGGCGATGTCAGGCTGTTCGGCCAGCAGGGCGAGGAACCGGAGCAGGGCGGCACCGAACGGCGCGGCGGCGGGCAGCACCTCGGGGTCGTGGTGCACGGTCACCTCAGGCTGCTCGGCCGACCAGGTCACCGCCAGGTGCAGCGCGTTGTGGGCGGGGAACCCACGCCGGCCTTCCGGCGGGCGTACGCTGCCGCGCAGCAGCCGGTCCGCCGGGCCGATCGTGGCGTCACCGAGGGTGACGGTGGGTTCCGCCGCCACCACGTTGAGCACGAGGCGACGCCGTTCCCGGAGGGCCTCGACCCCACCGAAGTCGGTGAGCCACTGACCGAACAGCGGCGGGGCGGCGGCGGTGGCGGTGGCGAGACCACGGACCCGGTCGGCGAGCGAGGCGGACGCACGCTGGCCCGGCGGCACGCTCACCACCGCCTCGTGCAGCGCGCCGGGAACCTCGATGCTCTCCCGGGTCCACCGGCCGCCCCGCGCGTACAGCACCGGGACGTCCGTCTCGGCCCAGAGTTCCAGCAGGAACGTCAGGGCCGCCAGCAGCAGACCGGAGCCGGTCGCGCCGGTGAGTTCCCGGGCGTACCGGATGGCCTGGGTGGTTGCTCGGTCGAGCCGCAGCGGCCAGGCGGCGCTGGCGGTGGTGTCCGGCCACGGTTTCCACCGCCCGCCGGGGAAGGCGACCGCCGGGACGTCCCGGCTCATCGCCGCCGCCCAGAACTCCCGGGACGCCGCCCGCCGCGGGTCGGCGGCGACCTCGGCCGCGTGCGCGAAGAACGACGGCAGTGGCGGCGGCGTGCGCCGCGGATGCTGGTACGCCGCAGCCGTGCGACGCACGAACCGGGTGTGCGTCGCGTGGTCGGCGAAGCCGTGGTCCACCACCAGGGCGAGCGCATGGTCGTCCGGGGCCAGCCGCACCAGGCAGGCCCCGGCCAGCGGGTCGTGGCGCAGGTCGATCGGCGCGTACACCGCGTCGCCGAGGGCCGCCCCGGCCTCCTCCAGCAGCCGGTCCGCCGGCACGTCGGCACAGTCCACCGTGGTCACCGGGAAGGGCTGCCCGGGTCCGTACACCAGCTCCGGGCCTGCGGCGAACCGGGCCCGCCAGACGTCGTTGCCGGCGGCGACGGCCCGCATGGCGGCGGCCAGACGCGGCACGTCCACCCCGCCCCGGATGCGCCACAGTGTCCAGGCCCGGGGCATCGGGTTGTGCCGGGGCAGGCCGGCCGGGTCGGTGTCGCTCAGCAGCAGCAGTTCGCGCTGCGCCCCGTAGGGCGGCACCCGCACCCCGCTCACCCCGGGAACGCGGGTAGCTGCGACCACGCCGGCTGGCCCGCCAGCCAGGCCGCCAGCACTCCCCCGTCGTCGGGCAGCCGGCCGCGCAGGTGCAGGTCACGCAGCCGACGCAGCGGCGACACCCCGGTCGGCCAGTGCGCGAGCGACAGACGGTAACACTCGGCGGCCAGGTCGGCCCGGCCGAGTTGCTCGTGCACCTGACCGGCATTGAACCAGGAGATCCGCCCGTACGGGAACTGCAGGTGCGCGGCCCGCAGGTACGCCTCAAGCGCGCCACCGTGGTCGCCGGCCTGGTACCGCAGCTCCCCGGCGGTGAGCCAGGTCTTCGGGTCGATCGGGTCGATCCGCTGTGCCAGCTCGTCCACCAGGGCCAGCGCGGTGTCGCGTTCACCGAGGTGGGTGTGGGTGCGTACGGCGGTCTCCACGGCCGGGAAGTAGTTGTCGGCGGCGATGACCCGGGTGTGCCCGTCGTGTCCGGTCACCTCCCGGGCGATGCCGAGCCACCGGTCCAGGTCCGCCCGCAGCAGGTCACGGTCGCCGGTGAGGAACGGTAGGAACCCCATGGCCCGGAACCATCTGCTGGTCATGATCGCGGCGTCGAACTCCGACACCTCGGGCAGCGCGGTGTACCGGGCGAGGTCCTCCTCGCCGAGCTTGCGCCACCGGGCGATGGTGTCGGGCTCCCGGCGTCGGGCCGCGTTGACGGTGGCGTTGATGGTGGTGACCACCCGGGTGCGGGCGTACCTGACGTCGTCGCCGAGCTGGTCGTACAGCGTGCGGAAGTGCGGTTCCAACTCGGCCGCGTGCCCCGTGGTGAGCATCTGCTCGGCGAAGATCCAGCTGGCCAGCGCGTACGCGTCCACAGGGTCACGGACCGGCACGTCCGGCCCGGGAAGGATCCGCTTGGCCTCGGCGTGGAAGCCCAGCGCGGACAGCAGCCGGCCCAGCAGCGCCCGGTCCAGCAGCGGCAGGTCCGACACGTTGGCCAGCCGGTCCCGCACCCCGGGCGGGCAGCCGTCGGACGCCGCCAGCCACGTCGCGTAGTCGGCCGAGGCGGCATCGGAGGCGTACCCGTACACCGCCGCCGTCGCCTGCATCTCGTCGCGGAACATGGCGGCCGTGGCCCGCTGCGGGTGGATCTCCCGGAACCACGGCTCACGACGTTCCAGCACGGCGGCGTACGACATCAGCGGCGTGTGGATCGCGACCGGCGGGGTGTCGACCGGGTCGAGGAGCGCGCTCGGGTTCAGGTCGAGGAACGGCCGGTAGCGCTCCAGCGGAAGCGGACGCGCCCCGGCCGCCGGACCGCCCTGCGCCGCGACCGCCCACCGCACCGCGTCGGCGCAGGCCGTGCCGGCCAAGGCCGGACGCCGCGCCACGAGCACCGCCAACCGGTCCCGTTCGGCGCGGCGATCCGTGGCGAGCAGGTCGGCCAGCGCCCCCACCAGTTCGCCGGTGTCCGTTGCCGGAGCCGACCCGCCGGTGGACTCGTGGTTCGCGCCGGGCGCGGCGGGGGTGGCCAGGTCGAGCAGTCCGGCCAGCGCGGCGGTCCGCTCGGCCAGGCCGGTCCGGGCGGCCACCCGGTAGTGGGTGCGGGCCGCCTCCCGGTCGCCCGCCGCCAGGGCCGCGTCCGCCGCGAGGAGCCGGGTCGCCGCGCCGGTCGGATCGAGGGCGAGGGCGACGCCCGCGAACTCGTACGCCGAGCAGGCAGCGGTCCCGTGCGGGGCGGCGAGGGTGGCGGCCCGCAGCAGCGCCAGCGCGGCGTCGCGGGCGAGGAAGTCGTTCCGGTCCTTGCCCAGGTCGTGGACGACGGCGCGGACCGTGTCGGCCTCGGGTGCCGGCTCACCCGGGCAGCTCAGCCGCACGGCGAGGATCCGGGCCCGGGCGATCACCCCGAACCGTTCGCCGGCGAGACCGGCGGCCAGGGACTCCGCCCTGGTGAGCGCCTTCCCGGCCGGCTGGCCGGCCGTCCCGGCGGACCGGGCGTGGGCGAGTGCGGTGGTGAGCCGGACCGGCAGGCCCGCCACCTCGGGCGGCACCGGGGGAGGTGGTTGCCGGCCGTCCTCGGTGAGCAGCAGAGCACGCCAGGCGTACACCGGGGGTGGCGCGTCAGCTCCGATGCGCCGCAGCAGTTGCGCGGCATCGTCCCAGCGGCCCAGCGCACGCATCAGTCGGGCCGCCCACAGCAGACCGGCGTGGTCTCCGCTGGCGAGCCGCTCCGCCACCCCGGGTGGCGCGACGAGTGGGTCCGTGGCGTCGAGCAGGCCGGCGCGGCACATCGTGCGACGCAGGTCGGCGGGGGCCGCGTGGGCGGGCAGCCAACCGCAGGGGTCGGCCTGGGCGGCGCAGAACAGGGCCGCTTCGGCGACCAGGGACGGCGCGACCGTGGGATCGGCGGTCAGGTCGATGAACGGGCGCAGCGGCAACGCCGCCGGATCCCGCCAGGTGAGGTCGGCCATCCCTGTCCTCCCGCGCCGGTCCGTTGGTTCGGTGCCGAGGGGGCGGACACGCGGTGATGGGACGACCCGTGCCCGCCCGGTTGGTGACCGGCGCGTCAGTTGATGACGGCGTTGATCAGGCCCACAGCGGTTCCTTCGAGGTCCTCGTAGCGCTCCATGCTCGACACCTCCTCCCGACCGGACGAGGAAGACGGGCGATGACGGCCCCTGATCCCGACATTCTCGTCCAACAATTGATCCAAATCAATCTCTTGGAGCATGGTCGGCGACGGAGACCCGGCTGATCACCTCGTCGTGGTCAACGGGTTGGGCCCGAACCGCATGCCATCATCCGCAGGACGACGCCGCCAACTACCCGCTGCTGACGGCGCAGCCGGAGCCTGCTGGGGATGCCGGCGGACCGCCGGGGGTCAGGCCGCAGGGGGTGTCGAGGTAGGCAAGCATCGCCTCCCGGCTGCGCGGCAGGCCGTAGTCGCCGACGAGCGAGGCGAAGTTGCCGAACGACACGCCGTCGATCAGCCACGCCCCGGGCGACCGGGCCAGCACCTCGACGAGCCGCCGTTGCCGGGATGTCAACGCAGCGCGGGCCACCCCGGCGGGCAGCCGGCCGTCGGGGAACGCCAGGCGCAGCGCCTCGGCCGCCACCGGCAACGCCTGTTCACCGACGGCGACGGTCAGCCGGTCGAGTAGCGCGTCGAACGCCCGACCGGTGTGCCGGGGACCGAGCAGGCGCAGGGACAGCCCCGCGTACCCGTTGAGGTCGCCGCCGAGGAAGGGCACCTCGACCCCGCCGGTGGCCGGCCGGGTGCCCGGCTCGGCGGCGGCCGTCCAGGCGAGCAGCTCGTCGACCGTCGCCTCGTCGGCATCGACGCCGAGCACCCAGGCCCGACCGATCGCGGCGGCCCAGCGGATCACCGGCCGCGGATCGGCCAGCAGCCCGACGTCGGGCGCGGCACCGAGCAACCCGGCCGCCACCAGAGCGGTCGCCGCCTCACCCTCGTCCACCTCCCCCGCGACCCCGGCCGCCGCGACGAGCGCCGGGATGCTGCCGGCCGCGTCCTGCGGGAACCAGGCCAGCGCGTACGCCGCACCGACGCGCAACCCCGGGTCGGCGTCGGTGAGCAGCTCACGGAAAAGCGGCACACCGGCCCGCACCGCCTCGTAGACGGCCAGCTCGATGTACGCCCACAGCCGCCGCTGATCCGCCTCGTCGAGCGACTCCACGTACGCGTACTCGACGTACTCCTTACCGGTCTCGTCGTCGCCGTGCCACGGGGACGGTTTGGCGGCGAGCAGTTCCCGCCCGCCGTCGGCCGCCCGACGCAGCTCGACCACCGGGACGCCCTGCGGCAGCCACCTCGCGTCGTGGCCCACCGCAAGCACCGTCACCAGGTAGAGCACCAGCTCCCGGTCGGGGGTGGCCGGGTCGGCGAGCAGCTCCAGCAGGAACGGCACGGCGTACGCCGACGCCTCGTAGCGGGTGCCCTGGTGGAAGATGCTGGCGTAGAGCCCCCCGAAGGCGGCGTGGCGTTCCTCCTCGTCGGGCGAGCGCAGGGCACGGAGCAGGCCGGGCACATCGCCGGCCGAGCCGTAGGCGTGACCGAGCCGCACCCAGTCGATGTCGTCGATCCCGTCGAACACGCGCCCATCCTCGCGCACCACACCGACGATCCCGCCACGCCGACCGGCCCGCATCACCCTGACCATGGCCCTTCGGCCCTGAATCCGGTCGGACCCGCACCTGTGCCCGCCGATGCTGGTTTCAGGACGTCGAGAATCGCCTGCGGGCAGGATGCGTTCGCTCTCCGGTGTGATCACCGCGATGACCAGTAGATCGAGCGTCGCGAACGCGGGGCGCAACGTGGAGACGTCAGCCTCCTGCGCCGGGTCCGCTCCGTTCGCGGCCAGGTAGGCGAGATAGTCCAGTGGTGTGCGGTCGAAGACGACTTTGGAGGGTGACGGCGACCGCATGCTCCGCACCGAACACGCCAACATCGCCCGGTAGTCCTGCGGCGACGGCGGGAAATCGAACTCGTACCCCTGCTCTTCCAGGAGGTAATACGGCTCGTCGACCATGACGTGCCCCGGCAGATGCGCACACAACGCATCGACAAGAGCGGTCTTTCCGATTCCGTGCGTCCCGGAGATCGCGACCCTCATCGGCCCCCACCCTTCACGATCTCGCTGATCACAGGCTCGCACCAGCACAGCCGAAGCGTCGGACCGGCAGTCCAGAACGTCGAACGTTCCTGGTGCTCAGTCGTCTTCGAGGTATCCGGTGCCGGCGTCGACGGTGTCCAGAAAGTCACGGATGTTCGTGGTGTGCTCGTCAAGCGACAGGTCCGCCGTCGGGCTGACGCCGAAGCCGTAGCCGGGGTTCGGCCCACTGAGCCACGTGTAGTCGGTGCCACCGAACGCGTTCGCGCGGAGAACAAAGGTCTCCCCATCGACCTCGAGCGTGCGGGACGTAGGGTCGGCCAGGCCTGCGGTCGCGGGGCGCAGACCGGGCACGGCCCCGGGATCCGCCGCTCGGTCGCCGTCGCCATCGTCAGGGTAGATCGCCTTCACGCAACCATCATCGCGGGCCCACCCGCCCGGCGTACGCGTTCGGCCGCAGAGCGGACATCACCGTGAGGGTACCGGGCAGGCCTCCCAGGCGGGAACGACGGCCTGGCCGCAGCGCCACGACCGATGTCACTCACCGTCCTGGTCAGCACCACCGCCCCGGCTCCTGGCCGTCACCTGATGACAACTCCTCGCGCTTCTCCGCCTCGATGCTCCGCTGTGCTGCCATGTATTCGGCCAGATGTGGGTCGGCTCGGACTTCGTCCCCGCGCATGAACCGCGCAACGACCCGCTTCGCCGCCCGGTGCTGAAGGTATTCCTGCGCGTCGACCCTCCCGCCGCCGTACCGCCGCAGAACTGCAATTACCTCTTCCGGTTCGATGGTGAAGTCTTTCAATTCGAGCAACGAGTAGATCCGTCGTCCGTCTCGCTTAGTGGCCACCCGACCCCCGAGCTTCACCTCAGGAGCCAGGCACATCTTGATGGTCGGTGCATCCCACGACTCCCCCACCCTCGTTATGGTCAGCGACTCCACCGACTCCCAAGGCAGTCGGGTCGTGATTCCCCGCAGCCGAAGTGTCAGACCACCCGCGTCAACTTCAATCACAAACGGCCAGAGCAGCATCAGCCAGGAAAGGAGAGAAACAGCGACTGTAGCCAGGCTGACGACTTCGAAGAAGGACGCCTTGCCGTGATAGAGGTGATCAGGGTTGGCCCCGACCCACCGCGCCGCCAACCAGGCAAGCGCCCCGAACACCCCCCAGGCGAGGCAAGTCTTGCGCAGTTTCGTCGTGTTTCGATGCAACTGCACGCTTACCCTCCTGACAAGACGAATGCCCCACAGATTCGGCAGCTGACCTGGCACGGTACCGCAGCTCGTCACGTTGCCCCAACTCGCGTATCGATGGGCTTGCGCCACTGTCAATCCCTTGGGGATATTCACGATCGGTATGACGGGCTTCGGTCCCGGTGATTGGGTGGCGGTTGACCGATCAGGGCGATTTTCGGCCGGTGTGGCGCCATGTTGGGGTGTGCTTCGGTGTTCCGACTGACATCTTCGGTGAAGTATCCCGGGTCGTGGTAGCCGATTCGGGCCGCGATCTCGCTGATCGGACGGTCTGGGTCGGCGAGGAGTCGGCGCGCTTCGCGCAGTGGTAAGTCCTCCCCGCTCGGTTCCACAAGGAGTCGAGCCGGCTGTGCCCGTCGCTACCGGGGCGGGCGCACGCCGCCGTGCAGCCGCAGCCAGCCGCTGCGTACGGTCGGTGGGGTGCCGGGGAAACGGGCGACGCCGTCGGCCGGGGCGATGTCGAAGGTGGTGACGCCGACGCCGTCCCGTTCGGACCAGGACCAGGTGCCGTCCACCTGCGGCGGCCGGGGAAGCACGATCGCGGGCCCCGCGGCCGAGGGTTGCAGGTCGGTCAGGAGCGGGCCGAAGCGGACGGTCAGCGCCATTGCCGCCATCGCGTCGGCGACCATACGTTGCGGCAGGGTCAGGGTCGTCACCGGCAGGATGTCGGTGACCAGGTGGACGGGCAGCCGGGGGTCCATCAGCACGATGAGGTCGGTGCGTGACGCGTCATCGAACCTGACCGCCGGGAACGAGTCCGGGCCGATCGGCCGGACGTAGTCGGTCATCAGGCCGGCCGGCCGGTAGGCCGCCTGGAAGTGCCCGCCGTCCGGGACGGAAAGGTAACCGATCAGGCCGTCGCCGCGCAGCGCCGCATCGCCGACCCGCACCCCGAAGTCGTGGGCGGACACCGGCGACGGGACCGGGTCGAAGGTGTGCGGCCACTGCGGGTCGGTGCGCGGCGGCCGGGCCGACCTGCCGTGCAGCGTGGCACAGACCAGGGCGAGCGGGCGGCCGGCCAGGGCCGCCAGGTAGGTCTCGTCGCCGCCGCCGGGCGGGTCGATGGTCCATAGCGTGGCGTCGACGGTGCGCAGCAGGTCGGCGAAGGCCGCCGGGCCGGCGACGGTCAGGCCGTGCAGGAAACCGGCCAGCACCGGGAAGTTCCCGGTGAGCAGGTCGAGGGTAGGGCAGGCCGAGCCCGGGGCGGGCAGCCACGAGACCTGCGGCCCGGTCAGGCCGGCCGTCTCGGTCAGCTCGCCCAGGGCGGTGCCGTCCGGGGCGTAGCAGGCGAGGGCCTCGTCGAGCGGGCTGGGCACGATCCAGGCGCACACCACGTCGGCGGCGGCCGGGGCGTCCTCGCCCGGTCGGCTCGGTCGACCGGGTCCGCCCGGTGCGAAGCCGACGTCGAGCCGCGCCGGTTCCAGCAGCCGCGGCGGCAGCTGGATGAAGGTCGCCACCCCGGTATTGATCGGCTGCTGCGGCACCAGCCCCTGCGCGATGGTCGGGGTGAGCGCGCCGGCGAGACCAATGTCGTATACGTCGATGCTCTGCCCGAACCGGTCGACGACCCTGACCTGTGTGAAGGCGAACTGGCCGGCACGCAGGGCCTGGAATCCGCCGGGCTCGGGCGGGCCGTAGGTCACCGGCCCGTCGACCATCGGCATCGCGACACCGCCGCCGCCGATCAGCTCGGCGATGCTCAGGCCGGTCACCGGGTCCACGTCGGCGGCGTCCGGGGTACGCAGGCTCGCCGGATCACGCAGGGCCAACTTCTCGTTGAAGCCGCTCAGGGCCTGGGACAGCAGGTCCCACGCGTCGACGGAGGTGGCGAAGGACGACAGCGCGGTCCGCGTGGGCTCCGGCAACGTGGTCAGGTAGGTGTCCAGGCGGGCCTTGAAGGTGGCCGAGGGCTGCGGTGTCAGCAGACTTCGGCCGCTGATGCTGAACGGGTGCCCGGGAGTCTGCCCGGGTTGAGGTCCGGGGTTCGTCCAGGTGGTGCGCCAGCTCGCGTCGTACGAGGTCCCGTCGAAGGTCCACAAGGTGTCCAGCGGCAGTGGGTAGTAGGTCGTCTGCCATTCCAGGAACAGCGGCGCCCAGGGCTGCGACCAGCGCTGCGGCAGGATCGCCGGCGGTGTCCCAGTCACACCGGAGCCGGCCGCCATGAGCTGCTCGGCGGCGCTGGTCAGCTCGGCCGTCGCCCACGGCAGCCCCACCCGATCGGCGGCGATGGCGGCGACCTCCGCAGCGTGGGCCGGGTCGAGGAGGTACGCCTCCGTCTGAAGGGCGACGAACGCCGCTGCCACCGGGACCCCGCCGTGCTGCTCGGTGAGGGGCACGATCCCCGGCGCGCCCACGACGTCGCTCGCGTTCACCGGGATCTGCACTCCGGGCGGCGGGGTCGGGCCGGGCACCGAGCCGTCCGGCAGCCGGCCGTCCGGTCCGACCAGCCCGGCCAGCGGCAGGGTCAGCGCGGTGACCAACTGATCGGCGAAGCGGCACGGCAGCAGCCCGTCCGGCCCGGTGCCGAGGTTCTCGTCGAACGTGCCCGCCCGTACCCCCGCGATCACCACCACCGGGTCGGCCGCGCTGCGGAACGACGGCAGGTCGGCGCGCTTGAGCACGGTGCGCGGGGGCAGTGGGTGCCGCGCGGTGTAGGCGTCCATCGCGGCCGCCAGCTCCTGCTGCGAGGTGCCCCACGGCACGTCCGCCCGGGCCCGTTGGACCTCCCGGTGCAGCGCCGCGACGCGGCCAGCCAGGCTCTCCGGCCGGCCGGGGTCGAGCTCTGCGGCAAACTGGTCGTCGGTCAGGCCCTCGGGACGGTGATGCAGGGCGTTGTACCGGCCGCGTTTCCACCACAGCTCGTACAGCTCGCGTTGCAGCGCGGCCAGCCGGCGGGCGGCAAGATCGTAGCGGGCCTGCGCCCGGTTCAGCTCGGCGAGCCAGTCGGGGTCGGCGGTGCCCGGCTCGGCCGGTGGCCCGTTGCCGTCGGGCTGTGCCGCGACCACCTGCCACACCGATCCGCCGGGGCGCGCCGTGAACCAGGCGTCGTGGATGCGGGTGGCGAGCAGCGCCGGGCCGTCCGGGTCGTCGAGGGTGTGCAGCAGGTCGTACTGGAAGGCTTCGAGCAGGTCCGGGTCGAGTCCGGCGTTGGGCTGCCGGGCGGCCCGGTCGCGGATGAGGGCGGACACGGCGTCGACGGAGGTGTTGCCGACGGCCATCGCGGTCGGGGCCGGGCGCGGCGCGGCGAACGTCCGCGAGTAGGCCAGGGCGCGGATCGCGCCGTGGCAGACGGTCGTGCCGGCGACGCGCCCGGCCAGGTCCGGGCCGGCGGACCAGCCCAGCTCGGCCAGCCGGGCGGCGAGGCCGGCGGGCTGGCGGGCCGGGGCCAGTACGTCCGACGCGGCGTCGGCGTACCAGCCGGCGACCACATAGGACAGCATGGACCCGTCCTCGACGTCGTCGGCCGGGTCGTGCAGCGAGAACACCCCGACGGCGTGCGGCTGATAGGCGGCGAACGTGATGTTGCCGGGTGCGACCGCGGTCAGGAACGGCGTCGGACGCTCGGCCGGCTCGCGCCAACCCGCCAGGGGCAGCACCCGGCCGATCCGGGTCGGCGTCGGCGTCCGGGCCGTCGGGTCGAGGTACGGCGAGGCTCCGTCCGGACCGAGGTGGTCGCTCTCGACGACCCACCCTCGGCTGCGGACCCGGTCGCCGGGTGCCCGATCCGCTCGCGTCGCGCTGCGGACGACCAGCCAGCGGTTCGGCACCAGCGGATATGTCGTCGTGCCGCCCGCCGCGTCGTGGTGCCCGGTGCGCATCGCGGCGGGCAGGACCCACTGCAGGTGCACGCCGTCGCTGTCGGCGTCACCGGCCCAGTCCAGCCGGGGCTCGGCAAACGCGTCGGGTTCGGGCGAGCCGAAGCCGGGCAGCTGGGTGTAGTCCATCCGCCACCGCCGGAAGCCCTGGGCGCGCACACCCGGGTTGACCTGGAGGGCTTGAAGCTGGATCGGGACCAGCAGGGTGGTGTCCACCGGGCTCACGTCTCTCTCGGCACTGGGGCGGTGTGGTGGAAGGTGAGCTGATGCGCCGACGCGAGGAGTTCGGTGGCGAACAGAGCGGGACCCATCGGTACCGCGGTGCCGGGCAGCAGTTCCCCCAGCCGGGCCTGCAGGGCGTCAGCGAGGTCCCGCACCCGCAGCACCGACGGATCACCCGGGCGGGTGAAGGCGGCGTGCAGGCCGGGCTGACCGGCGGCCGGGAACCGGGCGTTGAGCTGGGTGCCGTCGGGCCGGCGCAGAACCAGCCCGCCACCGCCACCGTCGTCGTTGTCACCGCCACCGCCGAAGCCGAAGTGCAGGCCGTGCCAGGGTTCGGTCAGCGTCACCGTGTCCGGCACGCTGTCGAACAGCGCCAGCAGCACGGTGTCGGAGAGCCGGTCCAGCCGCAGCAGCGGCACCGGCCGGCCGCCGGCGCTGGCCTCGACGGCCAGGCCGGGCCAGCCGGCGACCACGGCCGAGCGCAGCAGCAGACCCGCGCGCTGCTGCGACAGGGGGACGGCGTCGGGCCCGGGGTCGGGGCGGTCCGGCCGGCCGGGAATGTCCGGCAGGCCACCGGAACCGGGCGGCCCCTGCGGGGCGGGGGGCGTGGGCGGGGTGGCCAGGCCGGCCGCCGTGGAGGCGCCGGTCCCGGCGGCCTCGGCCCCGCCGGTGGGTACCGCCAGGTCCGGCCGGTTGCGGTGGTCCGCGCGTACCGCACCCACCTTCGCCGCGACGACCTCGACCAGCGGCCGGCTCATCGCCTGGTGCAGCTCCAGGTCGCGGCTGCCTTCGACACCGATGCTCAGCGCACCGTCGATCAGGGCCGCGATCCAGCCGCTGTCGAGGTAGAAGAACCGTATCGACTCGACCGGCAGCATGCGCTCGTCCGGGATCAGGTGCCGGAACGGGATCTGGTGCAGCAGTGCCAGTTCGGCCAGCCAGCCGGTGGCCGGGTCGGCGGCCGGGCCGCGCGCGTGGTCGGCGAGCAGGTCCTGGACGTCGGTGCGGGAGAGCAGGTATCGCAGCTGCTCGACCGGGTCGAGCCCGTCCCGGCCGGGCCAGCCGGGTCGGCCGGGGATGAAGCCGGTCGACAGGTCCGGGTCGGACGGTCGCGGCGGGACCGGCGGCTCGGCCGGCGCGGCCGGCTCGACCGGCTCGACCGGAGACAGATATGCCGCATCGAAGCCCTCGTCGAAGCCACCGCCGCCGAGGTACAGCGCCGACGGTGGTGGCAGCAGGCCCGCGATGACCGCCGCGGCGGCGGTGCCCGGCGACACCACCGTCGGCGGGCTCGGCGGCGCGGGTGGGCTCGGCGGCGCGGGTGGGCCGGTGAACGCCGAGGTCAGCTGGTCGCCCATGCCGCCGGCCAGCAGTTCCCCGAACGCGTTGCGGCTGCGGACGGCGAGCAGGTCGGCGGCGCTCACCTGCGGACCGGGTGGCGGCGTGGGAGCAGGCGGCACCGGCAGCGCTGGCGTGAGGTTGGCGAACAGCGGCGAGCCCGCCCGGGCCTGGAGCTTGGTCACGATCTGGAACGCCGAACGGCGGGCGTTGACCATCGCCACGGCAAAGCCACGGTCGGCCAGCGCCGCGAGCCGGCCGGCCTCGAACGCGACCGCGTAGGAGACGTCGAAGACGCCGTCGGACTGCGAATAGACGGTGACCTCGGAGGCGGTCGCGTAGTGCGGGGTGCCGTCGGTCGGGCCGGGCAGCGGCTGTGCCGGGTACGGCGTGAACGGCCCCCGGTACCAGGCGAAGGTCTGCTCGCCGGTGGGCAGCCGGTAGTCCAACGCCGCGAAGCCCTGCCGGAGCCGGGTCAGCGCCGCGGACGGCGGTGCGGACGGCGGCACCGGGATCCGCGGCAGGAGCGCCTCGGGCCCGGCGGACGCGGCAGGGGCCAGACCGGCCAGCAGCCGGCCGATGTCACCGCCGCCGGCCGGGTTCGACGTGAACGACCACGACGCGAGCACCGCCAGCCGCAGCCGGACGTCCCCACCGTCCGCCGGGGCGCCGCCGACACCCGGCAGGTCGACGGCGAGACCTTCGAGCGAGATCAGGCAGGCGAGGTGGGCCGAACCGGTGCCGCCGCTGCCGGGCGGCGGGGTGGGCCGGCGGTTGGCGACGACGACGGCGTGCCAGCCGTCCCGGTCCGCCTGTCCGGCCGCCCGGGACGCGGTGTCCGTGCGCCGTACGTGTGCCAGCAGCCGCGCCTCACCGGCGGCCGGTGCGATGGCGGTGAACAGCCGCCGGTGCAGGCTCAGGCTGGTCATCTCCGTCGCGAGGACCTGCGCGGACAGCGTGTCGGCGGCGATGGCCGGCGGACGTTCGTGGGGGTCGGAGGCGTCCAGGAACTGCGCGACGGTCCCCGTGTGCAGCGCCGGGCCGGGCGGCAACTCGTCGGCGCGCAGCACCAGCAGCGCCAGCCAGGGCTCGGCGCTGTCGCTCGAGTCGGCGTCGAGGTGCCGTTCCCAGGGCAGGGTGCGCCGGTTCAGGACGATCGAGGGCAGGGTGGCGCCGAAGTCGCCGGAGCTGTTCGCCGGTGGGTACACCTCGCCGACGTCGCCGGCGTCGAGCACGAAGCGCGGGGCACCGACGGTGAACGTCTGGGTGCGCGGCCCGAAGTACGTTCCGGTGTCCACGTCGTCGACGCTCTGCACGGCCGACAGCTCGTAGGTCCCCGCGTCCAGACCCGGGCGGTACCCGTCGTAGAACTGCACGGAGCCCGGCGGCAGCGGCTCGCTCATCGACGTTCCTCTCTCACACGGGGTCGCCGTGCCGGCCCGTTCAGGGTGCGGTCCCGGTCAGCATCGGCTCATCGGTGAACAGCGTCCCGGCGTCCGCCGCGAAGGCGTCGACCGGGCCGTCGGCCGATGGCGCGGCGCCGAGGATGCCGAGCGCGGTGAACAGCGCGGCACGCGCCGCCTTCGCGGCCGGGCCGGCGATCTGTGCCGCGATCGCGCCGACCGCGCCGGAGTGCGTCGCCACCGCACCGACCGGCTCGGCGGCGGCGCTCAGCGGCAGCGCGTCGTCGGCCGTGATCCGCGCGACGCCGAGGGTGCCGGCCGCGTCGACCGGGCCGCCGGTCCACCCCGCGACCGCAGGCGGTGCGGTGAGGGTCAGGCCGGTCAGCCGATCAGGGACCAACTGTGCGCCGCCGGGGTCGAGGGTCGAACCGTCGCCGGTGCCCCACAGCGCTGCGGGAACGTCCGCGGTGACGCCGGCAGCGTGCCACCCGGTCGCGGTCAGGTCGATCTCGCCGGCCGGGCCGCCGGCCGTGCGCCGTAGCGTCACCCGCTGCCGCACCGTCAGGCCGGTGCGGCCCAGGGGCCTGACGTCCACCGGCGACCCGGACACGGCCGCGGTCTGCGTCGTGGAGCCGAGCAGCACCCGGCTGACCGGCACCGCGTTGCGCAGCGTCACGGCGAAGCCGTCGGCGCGCACCGGCCAGGGCTCCGGCTTGGCTGAGTCAGTCGAACCAGCCGAGCCGTTCGAGCCGGTCTGTGGCGCGGCCAGGCCGGCCGCCGCGGTGAAGGTGGTGCTCGCCGTGGCGGCCGGCAGCAGTTCCTGGAACCCGGCCCAGTCCAGCCGGGTCACCGCCGGATCGGCGGTGTCAGCCGTCGCGCCGAAGGCCACCGTGAAGGTGACGACCCACAGCCGGACGGTGACCGTCCCGCCGGTCGGCGGACCCCACAGCTCCAGCTCCGCGCCCGCCTCCAGGTGCAGGGTCTTCGCCGTGAACAGCAGGTTCGCCGTGTACTCGATCCCGACGCTGACCCCGATCCGGGTCCGGAACCGGAACGGCGCCCACGCGACCAGCAGATCGGCCTGGGCGGTGAACCAGGCGGTCAGGCTGCCGTCGTGATAGCGCACGTCCAGCGTCCCGCCGGCCATGATCGCCGACGGGGTCAACGCGAAGTAGGCGGTGCCGGAGATGCGTACCGCCGCGTCCAGCGACCAGGTGAAGCCGACCCGTGGTACGACCGGGTAGTGCTTCGGCGCGTCGAACGCGGGGTGGTAGCCGCCGACGGTGACCGCGAAGTCGCCGGCGTTGCGGTGCTCACCGAACCAGGCGTAGAACGCGAAGCCGCCGGTGAGTACGCAGGCCGGGTCGAGCAGGTACGAGTTGCGGGTCAGCGCCGCGGACAGGGCGAAGATCCCCTCGCCGGGCCGCAGCACGCTGCGGAGCTCGAGCTGCAGCTGCGCGTACGGGCGGGCCGCGCCGGTCGACGGGAAGCGGGCCGTGGTCACGCCGAGCAGCAGGACCGTCAGCGCGTTGCCGAACTCGACGGCCAGCAGGGCGGTCGTGTCGAACTGCCGGTACGTGTGGAAGCGCACCCCGACGGCCAGCCAGGTCTGCCCCGGCGCAGGGCTGAGCCAGGGCTGCGGCCCGCCGGTGAGGGCGGCCAGCGCCTGCGCCGGTGAGCCGTCCGCCTCCTGCGCGCCGAGCCCGGCGACCAGCGGGAAGCCGGCCACCTCGGTGACCGCGGGCAGCCGGATCGTGGAGTGGTAGCCGAAGCCCGCCGCCAGCGCGGTGACCGAGAACGCGGGCGGGCCCCCGAACGTTCCGGCGGCCCGCAGGAACAGGAACATCGACGGTTCGCCGTCGACCTCGGTGTACGAGCCGTAGGCCAGCGCGCCCCAGGACGGCATCGAGACCGCGGCACCGCCGTCGTACCGGAACGTGGCACCGTCCGTCGGCGGGACCGAGGTGAATCCGCCGAGGATCGCCAACGGCGCGTTCACATAGGACAGTGCCAGGCCGCGCACGTCGAACCGCGGCACGAAGCCGGCCACCGGCACCACGATCGAGGCGCCCTGCAGGGCCAGGGACAGGCCGTCGGCCTCCAGCGAGCCGTCCAGGACGAACCAGAGGGCCGCGTCGCGGTACCGGGCGCCGACCCGGCCGATGGTGAGCGGTCCGAACGCCTTCTGCACGGTGAGCCATACGGTGCCGTCCGCGTCGGTCGGCGCGGCGGCGACCACGCCACCCCGCCCGGACGACTGGCCGACGGTGGAACCGACGGGCGCGGTCGCCGGATCCGTGGGGGTGCCGGGTCCGGCGGCCTGGCCGGCGCCGAGGGCGATCGGGATGCGCTGCGCCCCGAAGCGCAGCACGGCGGAGAAGGCGAGGGCCGCAGCAGTGCCCTGCTCCGGGAACCTCGGATAGCCCTCCCGGATGAGCCCGTTCGCCTCGACCGCGGTCTGCGGGAGAATCCGGGCGTCGGACACGATCACCTGGAGCTGCTCGACCGCGCAGGTTTCGGCGTCCCCGAGGGCGACGCCGATCACCGGCAGGTCGGACAGCCCGATCGGGTCCCCGACGGACACCGTGGCCAGATACCGCGTCGACCCGTCGCCATCCGGTGCGGCGGGCAACGCCACGAAGACCGCTGCGCCGTGGGCCGCCGACCGGGCGCCGATCATCAGTTGCCGGGAGGTCGGGTCGTAGGTCAGGTCCGCGGCGGTCAACGTCAGGTCGAGCCCGGGCGGAAGTTCCGGCACCGGCAGGTCGAGGCCCGCAGCCACGTCGGTGAGGGACAACGGGGGCTGCTGCGGGTCGGCCGTCCAGCGCGCGTCGATGCTCGTGCTGCTCCGGCCGTCGCGCAGGTTGAGCGTCACCGCGCAGGCCATCCGACCGATCGTCAGGGTCGCGCTGTACCGGGCGGCGAATCCCGCGGTGCCGACCGTGGTCGCCGGGTCCGGCGGTGCCGCGCCGCCCGGCTGGCCCGCCGGCACCGGGTCGAGCGCGACGTCAACGCGCAGCTGCGCCGGGGCGCCGGCCACGGTGAAGGCACCGGTGCAGGAGAACGTGAATGCGCCGGTGCCGGTCGTCACACTCGCCGCCACCTCGACGAGGGCGAGGTGGCGCAGCACATCGGGCACCTCGGTGATGCCGAAGTCGGCGGCGAGGGAGCTGAGGAGGTCGCCGACCGGGAGGAGGTCCCCGGTGCCGGTCGACCCGGCGAACCGCCAGCCTTCGGTCGCCCCCTCGTACGCGGCCCCCAGCAGTACGTTGATCGACGGCCCGAAGCTCAGCACCGCCTCGACGTACCCGGACAGGCCCGACGACGACTGGTAGGCGACGCCGACCGAGACCCGGCGCAGCGCCACGGGGCCGATCCGCCACACGTCGCTCAGCGTGAGGTCGACCGCGTACCGCCCGGCCCGGGGCCGGGCCAGGAAGAAGGCTTCGCTGACGGTCAGCGCCCGTGGCAGGTCCGCCGAGGGCAGCCCGAGCGAGTCGAGCAGATCGGCCACCCCGACCGGCGTCTGCTCATACAGCTGCCCCGTTATCTCCAGGCCCGGCAGGCTCGCCGTGACGTCCAACCGCAGCACACCGAGGGTCAGCAGGCTGACGACCTGCACCGACGGCAGCTGCCCGGTCGCGGCGTCGAACGTCATGGTGACCTTGCGGATCGCCGCGTCCAGCCCGCCGACGCCCAGTCCCGGTCCGTCGCCGCGCAGCGAGGCCAGTTCACCGGCCGCCGCCGCGCCGCGCTGCGCACCACCGAGCCATCCGGCCAGTGCGGCCAGGCCGGGGAAGGCCGTCGTCCCGGACGGCCGTAGCGAAGCGGTCCACCGTCTGCCCGGAGCCACCCCGATGGTGACCTCGACCGGCAGGTCCCCGATCGTGACGAGGCTGCTGAGCATGATCTGGTACTGGGCCGGGCCGATGTCACCCCGAACGGTGACGTTGTCGAACGCCAGGACCGAGGGTACGACCGTCCACCGGGCGTCGGGCAGGCTTGCGGTGAACACCAGTCGCGGCCGGTGTGCCCGGCCCGGGTAGAAGGTCAGGTGCAGCTGCGCGGGCTCGACCGAGGCCGTGCCGACCAGCGTCTGCGGTGGGACCGGCAGGACCGCGGCCCGACCGCTTCCACCGACGCCGAGAGCCAGCAACGTGGGCAGCGGTAGCCGTGTCGTCGCGGGCACGCCGAGCCGCCAGGCCGCTACGGTGCCGGCGGCGGACTGCTCCCGGGTCGACGCCAGCGTCACCTCGACCGGCCGGTCGAGGTCCAGGACGCCGGACGCCGCGCCGCTCACCTTAAGGCCGGCAGTGCCGGTCGCGCCGGTCGCGCCGGTCAGGGTGACCGAGGCGTGGGTCAGACGCACCGGGCCGGCACCCGCCGGGCCGAGACCCTCGATAGGCCAGGACGCCGAGGTGCCGCCGGAGATGGTGAGCACCTGCCCGGACAGGCTGATCCCGTCGTCGCCCGCACTCAGTTCCAGGACGCCGTTCGGCATCGTGCGTAGGAACTCGGCCAGCTGCACGGGCAGTGCGGAGTCGTCCGCGGCGAGGGTGACCGTGCGCCCCATCGACTCCAGGTGCCGGTACAACGCATCCAGGTCGCTCACGCCGCGCTCCTCCTCCGCGCGTCCGCGAGCCGGCGCGGCGTGCTCACCACTGGGTCGTCACCACCGTCGGGCCCGCGACGGCCATGGCCGTCGGATAGTGCTCCCAGTACGTCGTGGTGTACGTCCGGTTCCCCACCATCGCGGTGCTGCCCGCCTGGTTGATCCGCAGGACGATATTGCCCCTGTCCCGCCCGAGGGCACCGTTGTTGTCGTTGTTGTCGCCCGAGATACGTGACCAGTTGTGTGGGACGTTCTGTTCGTACGCAGGCCCGGGCACCCGGGCCGGGCCTCTGTCTGCTGCCGGCGATGCCCGGATGCCCACCCGGGGATAGCGGCAGTTCGTCAGGAAGTAGAACTCGATCGTGGCGTTGGGATCTTCCAGCCGGTCGATCATCGCCTGGAACGGGTGTCCGTACTCGCGGCCACAGGAGATGATCGCGGTCTTCGGTCCCAGGAAGTTCAGGAAGTTGTCGCTGGTGGACGTGTCCGCACCGTGGTGGCTGGCCTTGAAGGCCGTCACCCAGGGCGGTGCCGCCAGCGCCGGCAGCAGGCCGCCGGCACCGTTCGGCAGCGGCTGGCCCGCCACCATCAGCGCCATCGCCAGCTGATCCTCGCTCTCGAGGGGCAGGTCACCCGCGGTGAAGTAGCGGAAGTCGTTGAACTGCACGACCAGGCCGATGCTCATCCGGTTGTCGAGCTGCCCGGCGTGGATGATCTGCGGCGCCACACCGACCCCCTGCCACACGCTGGCGGTCGCCCCGGAGTGCGGTAGCGGACCCGAGACCAGGACCGCGTACGGGGCGTTGGCGGGGGCCACCGGGGGCGCGACGCCGTTCCAGAACAGCTCATCGCCCAGCGTCGGAGCGAAGCCGGTCCGCTGCCGGTTCACGCCGGGTACCTGCAGGTGCACCGACGTGCTGCTCACCAGCTCACCAGCGACCGCTTTCGCATACGCGGCGGGCGCGGTGCGCGCATCGCCGATGTCGACAACCCGCGTGTTGCGGTAGATTCCGCCCGTGTCGAACCGTCCATCGTTCGGGACCGTCCGCGCCAGTGCCGGGAACACGGCGGCCGCGACCGCTGCACGCACCTGGGCGACGGTCGGTGGATTCGCCATGGCGAGCAGGGCTGCCACGGCCGCGCCGGCCGCCAGGCCGGCGTCCTTGCGCCAAGCTTTGCTGGTAATCAACGTGACGTGGCCGCCCCAGCCGGCCCCAACCGCCTCCGCCCTGGCCACTCCCCGCTCGGCGGCCTGAACCGGGTTCAACAGGCTGACGTTCGCCGCGGTGAGGGCGTTCACCGTCGCGTCGATGGAGTTGACGTTGACCCCCCACGACCCGTACAGGATGCCGACCGTCGCGCAGGCCGCCTTGGCCGCGGCCTCCTGCTGCGTGAGCGCCGCACCACCGCCGACCAGTGCCCCGACCGTCGCCCCTACAACGACGTCACACAGGACGGAAAGGTTGTCGGCAAACAGGAGGCTGGAGATCCCGTGCGAATGGTCCTTGTCGTAGTGGGTGACCAGCAGGACATCCGGACCGGCCCCGGGCGGCAGGGTGGCCACGACATACTGGTGCGTCAGAGCCGCCGCCGCCGACAGCCCGCCGTCGATCAGGATCGACCTACGCGAGCCGGGTACCGCCGGGTCCTCGGCGATGATCAGGCTGGCCTCGCCCACACCGATGTCGATCGTGTGGATCTCCAACTCCCACGGCACGCGGCGTCCCCTTCGGATAGTCGCCCACATCGGACGGTGCACGCCGTCGCGGTCTCGCTCGGGGCGCCGTAGTGTATCGGCAACCACACCGGTTGCCGTGCCTCCCGCGTGAGTAACCTCCTGCCGCTACAGCGCTCACGGTGATGTACAGCTTGCGGCGATCTCCCGGTTGGTCAGACCTCGCGCCGCGCAAGCCACAAGAGAGACCAGCCGTTGAAACGTGACCAGCGGTCAAGGAGCGCTACTCGCCGCCAACCTGACCGATCTTGGTCCCCAGAACGCCAAGAAGGGCCGATCCAATGTTCGGATCAGCCCTCTGACCTGCGTCGGGACGGCCGGATTCGAACCGACGACCCCTTGTTACGGAACGTAGCCATCCCGGCCTTGTCGTTGGCTGTCAAAAATAGGCGTTGAGCTGCTCAGACATGAGCAGGCAATGATCGCCGCTTGTCACTGATTGTCAACCGCTAGCGGGGGTTTTCGAGGGGTAAACGGGGGGCCGACAGGACGTCGCCAGGTCGTCGGGCGACGTGTCAGATTTCCCAAACTGCGGCCGAGGTGTTGGCTCCGGGTTGGAGGGATACGGGAGGGCGGAGCATGTAAGGCTCGCCGTACCAGGGAGGCGGGGGTGGAGGCGGGACGAGTTTACGCCAGCGAAGCCACCACCACAGAGAGTCGTTGCCGCACCACGCGACATACAGGTTCTGGTCGCCTGAGTCCGACGCGATTGACAATGCGGCTCCGGGACGGGCCATCCCGGGCGGCGTTGTGGCCGCTGGTGCCAGCCATCCCGATCCCAGGTCGGCGGCCACTGTGATGGCTCCGTTCGTGGCGGCGAAGAACACCGCCGCACCCTGCCATGGATCAGGTCGGGGGCCGAGATGGGTAGCGGCGAGTTGGGCGCCGGGTGTGATGGCACCGGCTGCGGAGATGGCCTGTGGCTGCCACGGCTCCGGGTGAGGATGGCCGGCGGTTTTCCAGAGGACGGCGTCGTTGCCGGCGAAGAATGCCGGCATCGGGTCCTGGCCGGGCAGGACGGCCACGCCGCCGCCGGGCGGGGCCACCCCGGGAGGGCTGACCGTGGACGTGGTCCAGCCGGTCGGGCTACGTCCTACCGAATACAGTGCGCCGTCGAGGCCGACGAATAGCGCGCCGGGCCCGGTCGAGTCCCAACCGGCCGCGATGCTCGCCGACGACGGCGCCAGCCCGGGCAGGGATACCAGGTATGGCACCGGTTGAGGCTTGACCTGGCTTCCGAACGAGACGTCGTAGATGCCGCCGTTAAGTCCGGGGAAGAACACGTGCACACCGTCGGGAGCGGTGACGGCGGAGACCTTGCCACCGGGCATCGCCAAGCCGCCCGGCCCGACGTTGAAGAAGGTCAGACCGGGCGCGGTGGCTCTGTTCGTGGCCGCGACGAGCCCACCCTGGGCTCCGATGAGGAACAGGGCGGGGGCGCCATTCGACTGCCGTGCGGTGCTGATGGCGGCACCGGGCGGCCCCACGACCGTGCTGCTGACTTGGGTCAACCCGCCGCCTGACGAACCTCCGGGAGCGGGGGCGCGGTAGAGTCGCCCGTCATTGGCCACCACGAACCCGGCCAACGGGGTTGTCGCAGCCGTGGCCGCGCCCTCGGCCGGGGCGGCCGTGGCCGGTGTCAGGGCGAGTAGGAACGTCACCGCTGCGGTGAATGCTCGCCGCCGTGTCATACCGGGATCCGACATAGGTAACCCCTGACGAGCGCCGTGATCGACCTCCAGGTCGACCAAAACATAATTGACATTGTCCGATTTCAATGGGGCCAACGGGTACGAGGGAGCTTGCCGCGTAACCCCTGATAGAACACTTACGCTAGGCAGCGCAGAGTCGCGGACGCGCGAACCTCGACTTCCTCACCGTTCCGGCGGCCTGAGCGAGTCGGGCCGCCGGATGCTGTTCAGAGGGTTGGTGATCCGTAGAGCAGGCGGTTGGGTGAGCCGCTGCCGGAATTGGTCACCACCCCTGGGGTTGCGTTGTCGACCAGGTAGGAGTGCACCTGTGCCGGGGTCCAGGTCGGATTCTTGCTCAGTACCCGGGCGGCCATTCCGGCCACGTGCGCGGAGGCCTGGAGGGTGAGGTCGAGGGACGCGACGGCGGTGTCGGAGGCGGGTGAGGCCGACACGATGCCCACGCCGGGTGCGAAGAGGTCGACGCAGGGGCCGAAGTTGGAGTAGGACGGCCGGGCGTCGTTGGACTGGATGGAGGCGACGGTGATGACGGTGGGCACCGAGCCGGGCGAGTCGAGGCAGGCGTCGTGGTTGACGTCGCCGGCCGGTGTCGTGATGACGATGCCGTCGCTGACGGCGTTGGCGACTGCGGTGTTCAGTGCGGTGCTCATGCCCCCGGCCAGCACGAAGTCTCCGACGGCGGGTGGGCTCCAGGGGGTGTTGTCGGCGACCACCCAGTCGACGGCGCCGATCAGCGCGCTGAGGGTGCCGTTGCAGGTGGGCAGGCCGACCGAGACCAATGTGACGTCCTTGGCCACCCCGTACGTTGTTCCGCCGATGATGCCGGCCACGTGCGTGCCGAGCGTCGTGAAACAGCTGGCGGCGTAACCATGGTATGCCTGACCGCCGAATTCCTGGTGGGTGGTGCGGATCCCGGGGCCGATGACGTAGACGCGGACTCCGGTGCCCTTGCTCACGAAGTTGTAGGTGGTGTCGAGCCCGACCGGTGCATCGATCCGGTCCAGGTTCCAGGGTGCGTTCGGCTGGGCGATGGTCGTCCGCGCCGCCGTTTCGGGCACCTTGACGGTCTGGTTCTGCTCCACGTACGCGACGGCGGGATCGGCCGCGAGTCGCCGGGCGACCGACTCGGAGGCGCGTACCGAGAAACCGTTGAGGGCATCGTCCCACACCTGCTCCGGAGCGGTGCCGAATCGACCGGCCAGGGTCCGGGCCATGCCGGTCACCGTGGACTGCCGGCTGCCTGCGGGGCCGCCGACGGCACCGTCCTTGAGTACCACGATGTATTCACCCGGTACCGCGGTCGCCCTGCCGGCACCGAGGATCTGGCCGACGGCACCCCGAGCCGTTCTCGGACTGGCGGCCGAGGCCGCAGGCGGAGTGAACGTGACGGCAGCCAGCATGGCGGCGACGAGCGCGATGCCGGGGAATCTAGGTTGACGTACGTGGATAGACGAAAATCTGATCGGCAATTCCATCCGTAACTCCCTATTCCTCGCCGCGAAACAATGCCAAGAACTTTAGCGCTCCACCCGGCCGCCATGCCGGACTCTACAGCAAGCGATAAATTATAGAGAGATCCATCGATCGAATTAGACGTCATTAGCGACAGTTTTGACCATGACTGAAAAAATCTGTTCCAGATGTATCAAAGGAGGATCCGGCGACTCATCCAAGATCGACGCTTGCAGGCTATCCGAAGTCGACTGGGGTCCACGCCTGCTGGCAACCCGGTGATGCTGGGCTCGCAGCCACCGCTATGGCGATCGACATGCGCACCGTCTCCGAGGAAAGCAAGATCAAGGAAAGCCGCTGATCGAGGACCAACCTCGGCGAGGGGTTGGCCGTTGCGATCAGGAACTGAACGGATGCCATTGCCAACAGCGGAAAAGTCTATTTCTTTAGATCATGTTCGGTGTCGGCGGGCCTCGTAACGCTGTTCCTCGATCCGTTGAACAGCCCCCACAGCTCCAACGTCGCCGCGTCGAACGAGATCGTCGCGCCATGCATCACCCGCTCGCCCGGGCCCAACTCCAGGAACAGATTGTCCACCGCCGTCCGCAGCACGGCGCGATGCGGAACGACCACCGCCTTCGACCGTCCGGCGGTACCCGAGGTGAACATCAGATACGCGGGATCGGCGCCGGCGTGAGCCGGGCGCGTCGGGGTCACGGGTCGGTGCGCCGTGAGACCGGGTAGTCGACGCAGCGCACCATGTCGTCCACGACGTCCCGGCTGGCGTGGCAGGCCGGGTCCCGCCGTGCCTCGGTACTGGTCTCGGAACGTCAGGGTGACGACGAGCTGCGGGAGAACGCCTGGCAGTCAGCTACCGGTGTGGGCCGGTCGAATGACGGTGAAGACGGCTCCCGCCGGGTCGGCGAGCGCGCAGACCCGACCGGTCACCACGTCGCGCGGCGGCACCAGCAGTCGGCCACCACCCCGCTGGGCCCGCTCGGCGACGTCGTCCGGGTCCGCCACGGCCAGATAGACCATCCAGCCGGCGGGTAGCAGGGTATCCAGCGGCGCAGGCGTGGCGAGCCGGCCGGCGACCGGCGCGGCGTCGCCGACGAGCAGGGCGTACGAGTCGTCGGGGGCGCCGGGTGGCACGCTGGACCGCAGGCCCAGGGCGGCGGTGTGGAACCGGTCCGCTCCAGCCGGGTCGGTCGTCATGTACTCGTACCAGCAGGGCCGACCGAGGCCCGGGGCCACCGGGGCCGGTGCGGTGCGTAGCCGGAAGCTCCCGCCCAGCGGGTCGTGCACCTCGTCGCCGGTCAGCCGGGCACCGGCGGCGCCGGCGGCGGCCCGGACGGTGGCCTCGTCAGCGGCACCGAAGACAGTCCACCAGCGGGCCGGGGCAGGACCGAACCGCAGATCGGCGGCGGGGACCCCGTCGGCGAACGCGGTGCAGCCATCGGCGGTCACCTGGTACGTCCAGCCCAACAGGCCCTGGTAGAAGCTACGGGCAGCGTCGAGGTCGCTCGTGACGAGTTCGGCGCCGGTGGGGAACGGCCTTGTCCGGGGTGCGTTCACCTGAGTCTCCAAAACGGGGCGGTTGATCAGGGTTCAGGATGCCCCACGACCGTCCCGGCCGCCCCGCCGCCCTGCCGCGAGTCGAACGTTCGACCGAGTAGTTCGTCCAATGGGGCCGGTCGGCCCAGGTGGTAGCCCTGGCCGGCGTCCACGCCCAGCATCCGCAGCGCCGGCACCAGCGCGGCGCGCTCCACCGACTCGGCGACGGTGCGCATGCCCAGGCCGTGCGCGGCGCGGACGACCGCATCGATGAGCACAGGATCGGCGCCGCCGTGATCCGCCTGGCGGACGAAGTCGCCCGCGATCTTGACCGTGCTGAAGGGCAGGTGTTTGAGGTACGCGAACGAGCCGAACCCGGCGCCGAAGTCGTCCAGGCTCAGCCGGCAACCGGCGTCGCGCAGGGTGCTGGCGAGGTGCCGCACCGCGGCGACATTGGTGATCGCCGCGGTCTCGGTGATCTCCAGGCCGAGCCGGCTCGCGTCGATGCCGGCAGCGCGCAGAGTGCGCACCACCCAGTCACCGAAGCCCGGCGATTCCAGGGATCGAGCCGAGATGTTGATGTCGAAGCACATTCCCGCCGTCATGGCCTTGGGGTGGGCCAGCGCCTCCGTGGCGGTGGACACCACCCACCGGTCGAGCTCACCGATGAGGTCGTCCCGTTCCACCGTCGGCAGGAACTCCGCCGGTGACAGGCTGGGCTCGCCGCCGTCGCGCAGCCGGATGAGCAGCTCGTGGCTGACCACTTCCCCGGTCGACAGGTCGATGATCGGCTGGGCGTACAACCGCATCCGGTTCTCGTCGAGGGCCTTGCGGACCCGGGTCACCACGTTGACGCGCTGCACGGCGTGCCGGTACTGCTCCGGCAGGTAGAGCCTGGCCCGGTTGCGGCCGGCGTTCTTCGCCTCGTACAGGGCGAGGTCGGCGTGGGCGAGCACGGTGTCGCGGGTGTCGCCCGGTTCCAGCGACGCGGCACCGATGCTCAGGGTCACCCGCAGCCCGGTGCCGGCCAACGGCACGGGCGTGCGGACACTGGCGTCGCAGAGCCGCTCGGCGACGGCGAGGGCGTCCTCGGCGTACGTCCCCGGCAGGACGACCGCGAACTCGTCGCCGCCCAGGCGGCCCAGCACCGTGCCGTCGGGCAGCTCGTGCAGCAGCCGCCGGGCCAGAACGCGCAGCACGTCGTCGCCGACCGCGTGCCCGTGCACGTCGTTGATGTCCTTGAAGTTGTCGATGTCGATCAGCAGCAACGCCGCGGACCGTTCCCGCAGCTCGGCGATCAGGTCGTCGAGGCGGGCCAGCAGGGCACGGCGGTTCGGCAGATCGGTCAGCGGGTCACGTTCGGCCAGCTTGGTCAGTTCGTCCTGTACTCGCCGCATCTCGGTGATGTCGTGGGCGGTGCCCAGGACGCGCGTCGGCGCCCCAGTGGCGTCGGGGAAGACCTCGCCGTAGCACTCGAAGACGCGCAGTGTCGCGCCGTCGGCGAGGTACATCCGATGCGTGTAGGAGAACGAGCCGCCGTCGCGCAGGGCTTTCTCCAACGTCCGTTCGATCATCGCGACGTCGTCCGGGTACAACATCTGCCGGTAGGAGTGGTAGTCGAGGTGCGCGTCAGCGGGCAGGCCGAACATCTGCAGCAGCACGTCGCTCCAGACGACCTCACCGGTCAGTACGTTCCACTCCCAGGTGCCCACCTTGGCGAGTTGCTCAAGGTGGGCCAGCCGCCACCGGTAGTTGCGCCCACGGTCGCGTTCCTGCCGCTCGGCGCTGACGTCACGCAGCTCGTACAGGCGCAGCGGTTGCCCCTCGTGCTCCATGCCGTGACATCGCACCCGTAACCACCTGGTAGCCCCGTCGGCACCTCGCACCGGGTGGTCCACTGCGGGCTCGTCGGGCCCGATCTGCCCCAGCGGCAACTCTGCCAGCACGACACCCAACCGGTGACCGGCTGGGTTGCACCAGAGAAAGCGGCCGTCCGGGGCCATTATCGCCAAGGCGGTGGAGGCGGTGTCCGCCGCGAGTCCCGGCAGCGTGCTCACCTGGGGCCACCACTTCCCTTCGCCGAGCAGGGCGCAGCACGGCCACGGCTGACAGACGGTCATCCTATCGCGACGGGCAGTCTAGCGGCCGTCTGGAGGGTCCGCTCAGGCGTCGGCGGCGAGAGCGGCGGGACCGGTCGCGATGCTGGTCTGTCGAGGGACTGTAAAACACGAACAGACCCGCTTCGGTGACCGCGTAGGTGTTTCGTTCGGGTCCGCAGCGGCGATCTCGTCGCGCCAGGCGGATGAGGCCGTCACGTTCCAGGCGGTGGAGGGTGGCGTAGACCTGTCCGAGGGCTAAGGGTTTCACGCGCGGAAATCGCTGGCTGTGCAGGGTCTTCACGTCGTAGCCATGTCGCGGCTGGTTGGCCAGAAGCCCGAGTATCAGGTGTGCCGTTGCCATGGGGTGATCAATTCACCAGCTCGGCGTTCGTCGTGGTGTCAGGGCGTCTGACTAGTGCCGCCGCGAGGACCGCCGCGCTGAGCAGTCCTGCGCCCACCGCGGCGGTGAGCTCGCTGAGCTGCACGTTGTAGAGAACGTTGTGCTCCCAGCTGATCAGGCCTGGGCTGCTGAACAGGATCACGAGGGTTAGGGTGGCGGCGAAAGCGGCTGAGGCTGGCATGACGGCCGTGGCCAATAGGTAGGTGCCGAGCACGAGCGACCACGCCGCGAGGAAGGCCACCTTGTTGATCTGCGCTTGGAGCAGCGGGGTGATCAGTAGAGGGCTGGCGGCCCCGAGCAGACAGACAGTGACGGCCCAGAGGAACTGGCCGGGTTGGCGGCCGCGCGAGCGTGTGGCTTCGAGGCTCTCCCCTACCAGCGCCCAGGCAGTCGGCTGATACCTCTCGTCGATGAAACTGCGGACCGCTGGCAGATCCTCAACCTGCCCGGCAATGGTCATGTCCCGGTAGCTGCCGGTGCTTTAGCCGCAGCCGCGAAAGTCGAAACGCACGGAAGCGATTCCGGCAGCGCCGAGACGCTCAGCAAGGTCGACGTAGAGGTCAGCCGGCCCGTCCTTCTGCCCACCCGGGCCCCCGTGCAGCATCATGACCATGCGTTGCGGTGACCCGATGGTCGGTGTCGCGACGACGGCAGCAAGCTCGTCATTGCCCACGCCGATCCGGCCGCCGGCCCCGGTGACCACGACGGCTGTCACGGCCGCTAGGCCGAGCCGGTAGCGGGTGCGCTGCATGGAAATCCTCCTACCAGGTGGATCGATCATGAGTGGGAATGGGTGCGCTGCCCGGACGCGCCGACAGGTCGGTCGGTCGCTCACAGAACCCCGGCCATCACCGCAGGCGCTCTTGGGCATGCCGCTCGGCCCGGCCGACGGCGGGGGCAGCCGCCAGCTCAGCGCCAGAGCACCGCGTTGCCGAAGTTGGCGGGTTCGGTTTCACCACCGGCGCCGACCGTGTCGGTGGTGGTGATGGTGATGGTGGCGTCGGGCAGTCCGGCGGATCGGGCGGTGATGGTCGTCGTGCCGGCGTAGTAGGAGCGGAACTCGATAGCCGCCTTGCCGTCGAAGGTCTGGGTACCCGGGGTGAAGGTGTACGACTTGCCGCCGGGCAGGATGCCGGGACCGCTGGTGACGGTCAACGTGACGGCGCGCGTGTTGTTGACCCATGCGCCTGCGGCGTTGCGCATCGTCACCACGAGTTGGGTGTCCGTGGTGCCGTCGTTGGTGATCGTGGTCGGGGCGTACCGTCCGGGCTCCAGGGTCATCCGGGTCGCGGTCCCGCTCGTGGATTGTTCGCGGGCGGCCGGTGTGGGGTCGGCGAGGTTGGCGCTGCTCGACCAGCGTGCCTTGTTGGCTCGGTACCAGTACCACTGGTTCTTCGGTAGCCGGTAGAAGTCGATCATGCCTATCCGGGCGAAGCTGGCGTCCATGATCGTGCCGTGGTCGAAGCCCGCCCAGATGGCCAGTCCCGCGCTGCCGGTGGTGAGCTTGAACCGGGTGCCGTCGGTCGGGTCCTTGACGTCCCCGTACGTCGGGTCGTAGGTGCCGGGCCGGTCGGAGGTGTACGACCCGTACTCGGAGACGACGTTCGGCATCCAGGTGTTGGTGATCTTTCCACCGTCCCCGTTGTAGCCGGCGATGTCGCAGACGGAGAGTTGGTCGAGCGCGCTGCGTTGGACGCCGCCCATCCCGGCCTTGCGGGTCGGGTCGAGTTGGTGGGAGTAGTCCCGCATCCGGCTTACCAGGGCCTTGGCCTTGCTCAGGGTGCCCGAGGCGGTGAAGAACACCTCGTTGCCCATGGACCAGTTGATGATCGAGGGGTGGTTGCGGTTGACCCTGATCATGTCGCGTAGGCCGTCCAGGGCGCTCTGTTCGAAGGTGGCCTGGTCGGTCGTCTTCTGCGGGTAGCCGTCCGCCAGGTAGTCGCTGTACCGGCCGGTGGGGGTGGGTTCCCGGCCAGCGGTCGCGGTGGCCCAGAAGGTGCTCTCGGACCAGAGCATGAGACCGAGTCGGTCGGTGGCGTCGGCGAAGGACGGGTCGTGCGGGTAGTGCGAGCCCCGGACGAAGTTCATGCCGGCCTCGCGGAGGTAGCGCACGTCGCGGTCGAATCCCGAGTCGGTGACGGCGTTGCTCCATCCACCGTGGTCCTGGTGGTCGTTCGCCCCGAACAGCAGGGTCTTCGTGCCGTTCAGATAGAAGCCGTCGACCTTCCACTGGGCGCTGCGGAACCCGAACGTGGCCCGGTAGGTGTCGACGACCGTGCCGCTGCCGATCACCCCGTCCGCCGTGGTGTCGATTACGAGCGAGGTGGTCACGGTGTAGAGCGCCGGATTGTTCGGCGCCCACAGATCGAGGCCCTGCACCATGGCGGCGGTGTTCGACAAGGTGCCGCTGAGTGCGTCGAGGGTCGTCGAGGCCGCCGCGCCGAGGGTCCGCACCGGCGAGCTGAAGGTCGCCAGCACGGTGTTCGCCCCCTGCCGGCGTATCTCCTGGCGGGCGTAGACGTCGATGGGCGAGGCGTTGTCGTTGCGTACCTCGGTCTGCACCCTGACGTTCGACCGACGGGCGGCGAGGTTGGCGCGCAGGTCCGTCTCGCTCGGATACTGCGACGGGTCGATGTTGCGGTAGTAGGCGGCGTTGCTCGTGTCCCAGGTCGGGTTGGTCAGCGCGGGCGTGGTGACGAAGGTGCCGTACCAGGCGACGTGGACGTTGTTCGTGACGTTCAGGAAGACGTCCCGGTAGATGCCGCCGCTGAACTGGTGGTCACCCGTGCGCGGGGCCAGGTCCGCCCGCCAACCGTTGTCCACCCGTACGGCCAGCACGTTGTCGCCGGTGCGCAGCGCGTTGGTGAGGTCGAAGGTGAACCCGGTGAAGCCACCACGGTGGGTGCCGGCCCTGGTTCCGTTGACCCACACGTCGGTGACCGAGAACGAACCCTCGAATTCGATCTCGACCCGCCGGCCGCTCCACGACGTGGGCACGGTCAGGTGCCTGCGGTACCAGCCGACACCGACGTGGAAGGACTGTCCGTTGGTCGTGCCGCCCACGTCGTAGGGGGCGTCGAAGTCGTGCGGCAACGCCACCGGCACCCAGGTGCTGTCGTTGAAGTCAGGGTTCTGGGCTCCGGACACGTCCGCACGGATGAACCTCCAACTCCGGTTGAGGTTGATCTTCTCCCGTGCGACCGACCCGTCCGGTGGGGCGGTCGGGGACGGGGTGGTGGGGGTCGGGGTGGGCATGGCCGGTGTCTCCGGTGGGGTGGGCGTGGCCACCCCACCGGTGCACACGGTGCCGTTCAGGGTGAATGCCGTGGGCACGGGATTGCTGCCGGGCGTCGAGCCGTTGAAGCCGAACGCCGCGTTCCCGCCGGTGGGGATAGTCGCGTTGTAGCTCACGTTGGTGACGGTGACCTGGGCTCCGGACTGGCTGACTGTGCCGTTCCACAGTTGGGTGACCGTCTGCCCGGCGGCGTACGACCAGGACAACCGCCACCCGTCAATCGGATCACCGAGGTTGGTGACGGTGACCGCCGCGCCGAAGCCACCCGGCCAGGTACTGGTGACCGTGTAGTCGACCCGACAGCCCGCGGCGGCCTGGGCGGCGGTCGCCACCAGCCCACCCGTGCCCGCCAGCACGGCGGCGAGGACGAGACTCCTGATCTTCATTGCTACCTCCTTCGTTGACCGGGACGGGTGGGACGACATCCCGACCTCGCCGGGGTGACCGGGGCGAGGTCGGGCTGCGCCTGCGGTCTGTCAGGTCGTGGTGCAGGTGAGGATGGGTGTCGTCGCTGAGCCGCCGGCGGTGAAGCCGAACGTGGTGGATGCGCTGGAGGCGAGGTTGCCGTTCCATGCCTCGTTGGTGACGTTCTGGGTGCTGCCGGCGGGGGTGTTGCGCCCGCCCCAGAGTTGGGTGATGCTCTGCCCGTTGGCGAGCGTCCAGCTGACCCGCCAGCCGGTGATAGCGCGGGTGCCGGCGGTCACCGTGACCTCACCCTGGAAGCCACCCTGCCACTGGCCGACGGTCTGGTAGCTGGCCGTGCACCCGCCCGGCCCGGGGCTCGTCGGCGGCGTCGTGGGTGGCGTCGTCGGCGGAGTGGTGGGGGGCGTGGTCGGGGTGGTGCCGGCGAACTGGGTGAAGAACCGCCACACCTCGCCCGGGACCCAGGTCCGGCTGCCGCTGTCACCGCCGGCACCGTCCTGCGGCGCGGCGATGTGCCCACCGTCGAACGCCGCCCACACCACCGGGTAGCCGGATCGGCAGCCGGAGTAGCTGTAGACCGTGTGGGTCAGGCTCCCGGCCCTCGGTTCCGGCGGGCTCGCCGCCGTGCATCCGTTGTTGCGGACGAAGCGGTCCCGCAGCGCCCGTCCGCTGGCGATGTTGTCACCGATACCGTGTACGCCGAGGTAGGCGATCGGCTGGGTGCCGCCGCTGCATCCGCTGAGCGTGCCGGGGGACGACTGGACCGCGACGGCGCGGAAGACGTTCGGCCGGGCACAGGCCAGGGCGTAGCTCATCCCGCCGCCGTAGCTGAAGCCGACCGAGAAGCGTTGTGTCGTGTCGACGCACAGGTCGCCCTCGATCCGGCGGAGCATGTCGTCGACGAAGGTGACGTCCTCACCGCCGGTGTTGGCCCAGCCGTTGCCGATGCCCTGCGGTGCCACGAAGATCGTGCTGTTGTTCGACAACCGCAGCAGGCCGTAGTACGCCCAGACGTCACGCTGCACCGTCTGACCGGTCGCGACGTCGACGGCGGTTCCACCCCACCAGTGGAATCCGAACACCAGCCGGTACTGGCGGTTGCGGTCGTACCCGTCGGGGAGCTTCAGGATGAAGCTGCGGTTCTTGCCGCCGCTGGAGATGGTGTAGGTGCCGTTACCCAGACTGGGAGCCTTGCCGCAGCCCGCTGTCGCGGCCAGTGGGCTGACCCCGGCGGCGGACGCGGCACCGGGGCCACCGGTCAGTGCGGCGCCGGCCAGCGCGGCGACGAGTACCGCCGCAGTGGCCAGCGCGCCGACGATGGACGAACGTCTTGCCATGTCATGACTCCTCTATCGGTCCTGTGCGGGGTCCCTGCTCAGACGGCTGCCTCCCGGACACCGGTGAGGTCGCGGGCGGGCCGGGACAACCCGCCCGCGACCGGTACGGCGGCTACCTGGTGCAGGTGACGCCGTTGAGGGTGAACGCCGTCGGTGCGGCGGCGTTGCCGGTGTGGTTGGCCTGGAAGCCGATGCTGACCGAGGCGCCGGGGGCGATGGTCTGGTTGTAGCTGACGTTGCGGGCGGTGACCTGGCCGGAGGCGGGCGTGTAGGTGGCGTTCCAGCCGGAGGTGATGCTCTGCCCGCCGGGCAGGGTGAAGACCAGCGACCAGCCGTTGACCGGGGTGCTGCCGGTGTTGGTGACGGTGAGGTCCTCGGTCAGGCCGGTGCTCCACGCGTTGACCGTCGCGGTGACCGCGCAGCCCCCGCTGGCCGGCGGCGGGGTGGTCGGGCCGGGCGTGGTCGGTGCGGGGGTCGTCGGACCGGGGGTGGTGGGCGCGGGCGTGGTCGACGCGAACTGGGTGAAGAACCGCCACGTCTCGGCCGGCAGCCAGGTGCGGCTGCCGCTGTCACCGGGTGCGCCGTCCTGCGGTGCGGCGATGTGCCCCTCGTCGAAGGCCGCCCACACCACCGGGTATCCGGCCCGGCAGCCCGAGTAGGTGGTGCTGCGGTGGGTAAGGCTGCCCTGGCTCGGCTCGGGCGGGTTCTGCGCGGTGCAGCCGTTGTTGCGGACGAACCGGTCGCGCAGCGTGCGTCCGCCGGCGATGTTGAGGACGCCGTCGCGGATGCCGTGCGCACCGAAGTAGGCGATCGGTTGGGTGCCGCCGCTGCATCCGCTGAGCTGACCGCCGGAGTAGACCGCCACAGCCCGGAAGACGGTGGGCCGGGCGCAGGCGACGGCGTAGCTCATCGCGCCGCCGTAGCTGAAGCCGAGGGCGAACCGCTGGGTGGTGTCCACGCACAGTCCGGCCTCGACCCGGTTGAGGATGTTGTCGACGAAGGTGATGTCCTCCCCGCCGGCGTTGCCCCAGCCGTTGTTCAGGCCCTGCGGCGCGACGAAGATGGTGCTGTTGTTCGCCAGTCGTTGCAGGCCGTAGTAGGACCACACGTCGCGCTGCACGGTCTGGCCGGTGGCGACGTCGGTGGCGGTGCCGCCGACCCAGTGGAAGCCGAGCACCAGCCGGTACTGCCGGTTGGCGTCGTAGCCGTCGGGCACCCGCAGGATGAAACTGCGGTTCTTGCCGTTGCTGGTGATGGTGTGGGTGCCGCTGGCCAGGGTCGGGGCCTTGCCGCAGCCGGCCGTCGCGGCCGTCGTCCCGACGTCCGCGGCGCGGGCGGAGGCGCCCAGGCCGCCGCTGACCATCGCGGTGCCCAGGCCCAGGGCCAGCAGCATCGCCGCGGCTACCGACCCGAGTCTCGATCTGCGTCCTGTCATCAGGTGTCTCCTCGTACATGGGGGTGGAGGTGGTCGCCGCCGGCCAGGGTGGGACGGGCGGCCGGGGCGGAGCGGGGCGTCAGCGGAACTGCCACCAGTTGACGTTGAACAGGTTGCCGCTGCCGCCGGCGAACCGCAGGAACACGTCCTGGGTCCCGATGGCGCCGCTGACCGGGCAGGTGACCGTGGTCCAGGTCTGCCAGCCGCCGGTCACCGGGACGGTGCAGGTGCCCACGGTGGTGCCGGTGGCGCTGCCCAGCCGTACCTCGATGCGGCCACCGGTGGTCGCCGACGCGACCCGGGCGGTGAACGAGGTGGCACCGGTGCCGAAGGCGACCCCCTTGACCTTGATGTAGTCGCCGTTGTTGAGCCAGCCGACGTTCATCCCGCCCTCGCTGGACGGCTCGGTCTCCACCCCGACAGACCAGGCGATCGTCTCCGCCTCCTGGCGGACGTACGGGTTGAGCGTGCCGACCTGCGGTGCGCCGGAGGTGGTCATGGTGATGGTCGGGATGGTGCCGTCGGCCCGGTAGCTGAACTTCTCCACCGCCACCGAGCGGGTGAAGCCGCCGCCGCCCGGCAGCGCGCCGTTGTGGTAGAAGAAGTACGAGCCGCCGTTGAAGTCGACGACGGCGGCGTGGTTGGTGAAGCTGGCCCCCTGCCGGGGCATGATCGTCCCCCGGTAGGTCCACGGCCCGGTCGGGCCGGGCGCGGTGGAGTAGGCGATGAACTCCGAGCAGCACTCGGCCGCGAACACGTTGTAGTAGACGCCGTTGCGCTTGTAGACCCAGGGCGCCTCCTCGTACAGCGTGGGGCGGCTGGCGTTTCCGCTGCGGGCGCCGAAGCCGGCGGTGGTCAGCGGGATCTGGGTCGGGCTGCCCGAGAACGAGGTCATGTCGGTGTTGAGCCGCACGTACCACAGGTTGGGGTTGCCCCAGTACAGGTACGCCTGCCCGGTGTCGTCGACGAAGGCGTGCGGGTCGATCTCGCCGTTCTCCACCAGTGGCCGGCCGATGGCGTCGCGGAACGGGCCGGTGGGGCTGTCGGCGACCGCGACGCCGATCGCCATCCGTCCGGTCGCCCGGTTCTTGACCGGGACGTACCAGTAGAAGCGGCCGTTGCGGTAGACGGTCTGGCCGGCCCACGCGTCGGCGCTGGCCCAGCTGAACGTGGCCAGGCTCATCGGGGAGCCGTGGTCGGTCCAGTTGACCATGTCGGCCGACGAGTAGACGCGCCAGTCCTTCAGCGTGAAGTACGTCGATCCGTCCTCGTCGTGGCCGGTGTAGAGGTAGACCCGGCCGTTGTGCACGAGCGCGGCCGGGTCGGCGGTGTAGATGGTCTGCACGACGGGGTTGTCCGCGCGGCTGACCGCCGGCGTCAGCACCACCAGGCAGAGCAGGCCGGCGAGTAGCGCGGTGCCACGTCGCAGCAGGTTTCTCGTCACGGTGCTCTCCTCGCTCAGGACGTGATGCGGAAGGTGGCGTCCTGCCGGTCGGTCACGCTCGAACCGGCGCTGAGCGGGTCGATCCGCAGGACGTTTCCGGCGTGCCGCAGATACCGGTCGGGGAAGTTGGCGGACCGGAGCGACGTCCACGCCGCGTCGGCCAGGCCGGCGGTACGGTGGAAGGTGGCGTCCGCCCGGAACGTCGCCGACCCGTCGTTCGGGTCGAGTCGGATGGCGTAGTTGCTGTGCCGCAGGAAGTTCCCCGGTCGGTTCACCGACTCGAACGAGACCCCGGCAGAGTCGGACAGACCTGCCACCATCCGCCACAACTGGTCCTGGTACGGGTCGAACGGGAACGGGTCGATCCGGCCGACGCCGTTGCTGTGCCGCACGAAGTAGTCCGGCAGGTTCGACGACTTGAGCCGCACCCAGTTCGGGGTGCCCCACCGGGACACCATCGCGTCGTACTCGGCGTCGCTGATCCCGACGACCGAGCCGTGCTTGGCGTTCAACGGCGGGGTGTAGTCCCGCTGGTTCAGCGCCGTCCACGAGTTGCCGGCGATGTTGGAGGTGGACCAGATGTAGTAGTCGGCGTTGACCGGGCTGAACGAGTCACCCCAGAGCCGCCAGCCACTGCCGTCGTTGTTCTTCACCAGCAGCGGTGCCTCGATCGCGTTGCCCATCCGCAGCCCGCTGGTGTAGGTGGTGAAACTGTTCGGCGCCCCGGTCGAGGAGCGTGCGCCGTGCAGCAGACCGGTGGAGAGGTTCTTGTAGTACAGGTACGTGGTGCTGCCGTCGACGACGACGTCGCCGTCGAGCACGCCGAAGCCGGGGCTGAAGAACACCTGCTGGGGGCCGATGTTGACGAAGTCGCTGGTGTAGTTGACCATCAGCACGTCGCCGCCGCTGTTGCACGAGTAGACGATGGCGTACTGCCCCCGGGCGGCGTCCCAGAACGCCGTCGGTGCCCAGGTGTGCGAGTTGGGCAGGGTGTGCATCCTGATCCGGCGGTAGCCGGTGAGGTTCGTCAGGTTGGTCGAGTCCCACACGTGCAGGTACTGGCTGTTCAGGCCGAAGTTGGTGCCCTTGAGGTCGGTGGCCAACACCACGAAGGTGCCGTCCTGCTTGCGGAACACGAACGGGTCCCGCAGGCCCAGTTGCCCCTGGGTGGGGGTCACCACCGGATTGTTCTGGTTCAACGGTGTCCAGTTCAGACCGTCCCGGCTCACCGCCAGGTGCAGACCGTAGTCCGCGCCCTGGAAGCTCGGCGTCTCGGTGAAGTAGGCCATCGCGTACGCGGTGTTCGCCGCCCACGCAACACCGGGCAGCCCAGCCACCGATGCCGCGGTGAGCGCACCGGACGCGGCCACGGCCTTGATGAGTGCTCGTCGACTGATCGCCACGATACGGAACCCTTCTGCCATCGTTTTGGTCGTCCATTTGCGAAAATGCAGTACGTCTGAGCGGCGGAGCGACAGCGGGGCAGGGTGCGGCCGGCCGCCACCATCGCGACCCTGGTCCCGCTGGAGGAGGTGCGGACGCCGGCTGCCATCGATACCGGCAGCCATCAGCCCGGATGCCAACGAACACCGGTTCGCGCCAGGCGGAACCGCCATTCTGTTAGCGTTCACAGGATGCTGCCCAGGCATCCTCACCCGAGGGTCTTCCGACGCCCGGGCTCCCGACCGCGCATCACACTCCCTGACATTGACTCTCGTGGATGGCTGTCTCAGCCGTCAAGATGTGACGATCAGATTTCGCGAAAGTTCCCAGCCGTTGACGTTCGGTCGAAACCCCCGAAACCGCCGCCCGCACGGTGTCCCACCCTCTTTCACCTGCTACGAACCGATTCGAGGACGACGCGATCCACCATCGGGACTTTCGAATGTTATCGATAACGGTTTCGCGCCTGCCGCAGTCGTCGACAGACGACAAGGCGGCGGTCCGGCGGCCTGAGCGGCACTGGTCAACCCCCGCACCTCGACCCATAGACTTCCTTCGTGATTGAGAAAGGCCCCGAGCAGCCAATCCGCAGACTCCGGCGAGGTGACCTGCCCATCGCCGCGATCGCCGAACTCGCCGGCGTCTCCCCACCCACGGTCTCCAAGGTCCTCAACGGCCGTCGCGGCGTGGGCGAACAGACCCGGCAGCGGGTGGAGGCACTGCTCCGCGACCACGGCTACCGACGGCGGGAGACCACCGGCACGGCCCTCTGCATCGAGGTGGTCTTCCACCAGATGCTGTCATCGATCGCCATGGAGATCCTGCTCGGTGTCCAGGGGGTCACCTCTGCCAGCGGCTACACGGTCGGCTTCACCGATGTGGGTGAGCACCTGAGAGCGGGGCAACCCTGGGCGGCGCCGCTGCTGCTGCGGCGGCCAGCCGCCGTCATCACGATGTTCTCCCTGTTCACCGCCGAGGACGGCGAGCAGTTCGCGGCGGCCGGGACACCACTCGTCGCGGTCGACCCGATCGGGAGCCTGTTTCCCACCCCCGCCGTCGGGTCGAACAACTGGAGCGGTGCCGTCGCCGCCACCCAGCACCTTCTCGACCTCGGTCATCGGCGGATCGGAGTGCTCACCGGGCCGGTCAGGGACCTGCACGCACGGGCTCGTCTGGACGGCTTCCGGGCCGCGTTGGACTACGCCGGTGTCCCGTTCGACGCAACCCTCGAACGACACGGGATGTTCACCGTCGAGGACGGCCGCGACCTCGGCGCCGAGCTGCTCGCCCGCCCGGATCCGCCGACTGCCGTCGTCTGCGGCAACGACCTGCAGGCGATGGGCGTCTACGTGGCGGCGCGGGAGGCGGGGCTGCGGATCCCTGACGATCTCAGCGTCGTCGGCTTCGACGACGTCGAATCGGCGGCGTGGCTGGCTCCGCCTCTGACCACGGTGCGGCAGCCGTTCGCCGAGATCGGTGCCACCGCCGCCCGACTCGCGCTGACCATGGTCGATGGCCGGTCGCTCAGCCAGGAACGATACGAGGTCGGCACGACTCTCGTCGCCCGTGGCAGCACCGCCCCGCCCGGCTCCGGATCGTCGGCTCCTCCGACGTGACCGAAGAACTGCGCCGGGCAGCGGGCCACCCACCGTGGCTCGTCCTGGATCACTGCCAGGACGGGACCGTAGTCCGCGCCCTGGAAGCTCGGCGTCTCGGTGAAGTAGGCCATCGCGTACGCGGTGTTCGCCGCCCACGCAACACCGGGCAGCCCAGCCACCGTTGCCGCGGTGAGCGCACCGGACGTGGCCACGGCCTTGACGAGTGCTCGTCGGCTGATCGCCACGGTGCGGGCCCCTTCTGTCGGCGTGCTTGTCGGTTGGCTTGGTCGAAAAGTGCAGTAGGTCTAACGAGCAGGACCGCATCGGCACAGGATGAAATCGGAGCAACCTAGCCGTCAGCGCACTCTGGAGCTGCTCGACGACGGCAAACCGCCCGCCGGGGGCACCTCGGCCCGGCTTCCGAGCCACACGGGACACTCCGATCGGCACGATGTCGCACGTCCGGCCCGCCGCCGATGCGGCACACCCACCACTCGCGAAAGCTGTCGTTCTTCCCGATCAGCTCTAGGACGCAGCGCCATCGTCATTCGTTTTCCCTGGTGGATGGGTCTTTCGCTCCCTAGCAGGCGGTCGAGAGCAGGGTGGACCCCGGTCGCCATATCCATTGACATGCTCGTATGTGAACGTTAACTTGCTCATCAGTGCAGCAGTGTGGGTCACGCCCTCTGCCGCCGATTCGGCTGACCGTTGGCCCTGGCGTCCGGGCCCGCCAGCCCCAACGGCACCGACCAGCGGACTCGCCAGGCTGCACGGTTGCTCCTGCCTGCCGGAGTTCGGGCCCGACAGGCGGCGCACCGTAGGGACCCACCCCGAGTGGGCCCGTGAACTCTCGTCCACATCTGGAGGACTCCATGAAACGTGGCACTGTCTGGCGTCAAGCCTCGGCATCGGTCGCGGCCCTGGCTACGCTGGTGCTCATCGGCAGCGGCACAATCGGGACGCCCCAGGCGTCCGCGGCGGCCGCCGGCTGCCAGGTCACCTACACGGTCAGTTCACAGTGGCCCGGCGGCTTCGGCGCGGGCGTCACCATCACCAACCTGGGCGACCCGGTCAGCAGTTGGCGGCTCACCTGGAGCTTCGACGCCGGACAGACCGTCACCCAGCTCTGGAACGGCTCCTACACCCAGTCGGGCGCCCAGGTCGCCGTCACCAATGTGTCCTACAACGGCAGCATCCCGACCGGGGGCAGCACCTCGTTCGGCTTCAACGGCGCGGCGACCGGCAGCAACCCGGCACCCACCACGTTCACGCTGAACGGCACGACCTGCACCGGCGGCGTCACCCCCACCACACCGCCACCCACCACACCGCCGCCGACCACCCCTCCGCCCACCACGCCCCCGCCCACCACGCCGCCGCCGGGCACCCGCCTGCCCTGCGACCTCTACGCCGCCGGAAACACCCCCTGCGTGGCCGCGCACAGCACCACCCGGGCCCTGTACGCCGCGTACACCGGCAACCTTTACCAGGTCCGTCGCGCCTCGGACAACACCACCCGTAACATCACCCCACTGGCCGCCGGCGGGGTCGCCAACGCCGCCGCCCAGGACACCTTCTGCGCCAACACCACCTGCCTGATCACCATCATCTACGACCAGAGCGGTCGCGGTAACCACCTCACCCAGGCACCCCCCGGCGGCTTCCCCGGCCCTGCCCCCGGCGGATACGACAACCTCGCCAACGCCACCGCCGCCCCCACCACGCTCAACGGCCAGAAGGCGTACGGGGTGTTCGTCGCTCCCGGCACCGGCTACCGGAACAACACCACCAACGGCATCGCCAAGGGCGACCAACCCGAGGGCATGTACGCCATCCTCGACGGCACCCACTACAACGGCGGCTGCTGCTTCGACTACGGCAACGCCGAGACCAACAGCCGGGACAACGGCAACGGCACCATGGAGGCCATCTACTTCGGCAACAACAAGGTCTGGGGCTACGGCGCCGGCAACGGCCCGTGGATCATGGCCGACCTCGAGAACGGCCTCTTCTCCGGGGTCAACCAGAAGTACAACGCCAACGACCCCAGCATCAGCCACCGCTACCTCACCGCCATCATCAAGGGCGAGCCCAACCACTGGGCCATCCGTGGCGGCAACGCCCAGTCCGGCAGTCTGTCGACCTTCTACAACGGCGCACGCCCCAACGTCCCGGGCTACAACCCGATGAAGAAGGAAGGCGCGATCATCCTCGGCATCGGCGGCGACAACAGCCACGGCGCGGCCGGCACCTTCTACGAGGGCGTGATGACCGCCGGCTACCCCACCGACGCCACCGAGAACGCCGTCCAGGCGAACATCGTCGCCGCCGGCTACCGGTGACACCTTTCGCGGCAGGTCATCCCACCACCGTTCGACCAGGAGAGCGTCCAATGTCCTCGTCCCCCCTCCGACTGACCCGCCGCGGCCTGCTCGTCGCGGGCGGCGCCACCGGCGTCGCCGCCGCCACCGGCCTGCTCGGCGTCCGCAACGCCCTGGCCACGGCGGGGCCGCAGAGCTACACGCCCACCTGGGCATCGGTCGACCAGCACCCGCCGGCCGCCGACTGGTTCCAGGACGGCAAGTTCGGCATCTACTACCACTGGGGGGCGTTCACCGTCCCCGCGTTCGGCAACGAGTGGTACCCGCGCAACATGCACAACAACGGCTCGTCCGAGAACAACCACCACAAGAGTGTGTACGGCGATCCGGCGGCCTGGCCGTACCACAACTTCATCAACGGGGCCCGCGACAAGGCGGGCAACTGGGTGCAGTTCGCGCCGAAGCTCAGGTCCGCCGGCGGCAACTGGGACCCCAACGAGTGGGCCCAGTTGTTCGTCGACGCCGGGGCGAGGTTCGCCGGGCCGGTCGCCGAGCACCACGACGGCTACTCCATGTGGAACAGCAGGGTCAACGAGTGGAACTCCGTGGCGACCGGCCCGAAGCTGGACCTGCTGCGGCTGCACGCCGACGCCATCCGCGCCAAGGGTCTCAAGCTGTTCGTCTCGCTGCACCACCAGTGGAACTTCGGCGGCTACTACCAGTACGTGCCGCAGCAGTCCACCACCACCCTGCGCAAACTCTACGGTCAGCTCGACAACGCCACCGAGCAGCAACTGTGGACCGACAAGCTGCGGGAGGTCATCGACGGCTACCAGCCCGACCTCATCTGGCAGGACCTCTACATCGGCCGCATCGACGAGGCACGGCGGCTCGACTTCCTGGCGTACTACTACAACAAAGCCGTCGCGTGGAACAAGGACGTGGTGGCCACCTACAAGGACGGGTTCAACAACCGCGGTGAGGTCTACGACTTCGAACGGGGCGGCCCGGCGGGCATCCAGTCGCCGTACTGGCTGACCGACGACAGCGTCTCCAGCAGCAGCTGGTGCTACACGCAGGGCATCGGCTACTACTCGACCACCGCCCTGCTGCATGCGTTGATCGACCGGGTCAGCAAGAACGGCACCATGGTCCTCAACATCGCCCCGACGGCCGACGGCGTCATCCCGTCCGGGCAGCAGACGATCCTGCGGGGCATCGGCGACCACCTCAAGCGGTTCGGCGAGTCGATCTACGGCACCCGGGCCTGGTCCGTCTACGGCGAGGGACCCACCCAGATGGGCGGTGGGTCCTTCGTCACCCCGCGCGCGGGCACCAACCGGGACATCCGGTTCACCCGCAACAAGAACAACACCGTCCTGTACGCGACGGTGCTGGGCTGGCCGGGCAGCACCCTGACCATCTCGACGATGACATCGAGCCGGGTGAACCTGGGCAACCTGACCGGCGTGCAGCTGCTCGGCTCCACCGCCGGCACGTACGTCAACCTGCCCCGGCCCACCCAGGACGGGGCCGGCCTGCACGTCACCATGCCCTCGGCGAACGCTCCGTACAGCGCGCTCGCGTACGTGGTCAAGCTGACCTTCGTCGGCGCGACCCCCACCGCGACGCCGACCGGCACGACCGCACCGCCGGCCGGCCAGGCGACGGCGAGGTACACCATCACCAACTCCTGGGCCGGTGGCTTCCAGGCCGACGTCACCGTCACCGCCGGCGCCACGCCGGTCAACGGGTGGAAGGTCTCCTGGAGCTTCCCCAACGGCCAGGTGATCACCCAGATCTGGAACGGCAGCCACACCCAGAGCGGGGCGAGCGTTACGGTCGCCAACGTCGCCTACAACGGCACGCTCGCCGCAGGCACCTCCACCACGTTCGGTTTCACCGCGACGTGGAACGGCACCAACAACCCGCCGGCCAGCATCACCTGCACCACCAGCTAAGCCCCGGGTCGTCGTCCGGGATTGGGCGGCTGGGGGCGAGGTTCGTCCTGCGCGGTCCGCGCGGAGTCTCCGGTGCGTCGACGTGCCCGGCTTTCCGACGACGGACCCCACGGCGCTGCATGCCGTGGGGTCCGTCGGGATGCGGCCGTCCGGGCCGGCCAGGCTGTTCTACCCACCGGGATCGGACGGTGCGGGCCAGGGCCCGGCCATTGCCCGGCCGCTCAGCGCGGCCGGCCTTCGATGATCGACAGCCAACCCGGCTCCGGTTTGGCGATGACCCGGGTCAGCCGGAGGCCGGCCGCGGCGGCGAACTGCGCCATGGTTCGCTCCCGGCCGGTGAACGAGGCCAGGATGACCAGGTCGATGCTCTTGCCCGGGTGGGCGGCGTCGCCCTCGGGCAGGACGGTGTCCAGTGCCAACCACCCCGGCCGTCCGGGTGTTCCTGGCCCGCCGGCAGTCGCGCAGGATGCGCACACACCGGTCGTCGTCCCAGTCGTGCAGGATGTACTGAAACGCGTGGATGTCCCCGCCGGCCGGCACCTCGTCGAAGAAGTTCCCGGGACGGTCGCCCAGCGGTGATCGGCGTCCAACGCGGAAAGTTCGTGTCGGCCGAGGCCCGGCACAGCCGCCTGGCCCTAGGCCGGATTTCGCAACTTTGCTTCTGACGTTTCCGAGACGCAGCCGAGTGCGCTGGCCCGAGCAGCTCCAACTCTCGGCGATCCACGGCGGCGCGGCCGGTAGCGTGTAAGGAGCATCCCTCTGGTCCACCAGCAGTGTCAGTGGCAACTCGTCGATGGTGACCAACCAGCGGGACTACACCCCACCGCTGAACAGCAAGCACGGTTCGATCACCGGCATCACCGATGCCGGGTACAGTGCCGCCACCAGCAGCTGGGGTACCCCGAACTGGGTCCGGCTGAAGTCCTCCGACTTCCCCGACTACTACGGTCGGCACTCCAACGGATCGGTCCGCATCGACCCGTACGCCTGTCGACCCCTGCCAGGACCAGATGTGGCGGATGGTCCCCGGCCTCGCGGATTCCGCCGGGGTGTCGTTCGAGTCGGTGAACCGCCCGGGCAACTACCTGCGGCACAAGCGGTTACGTGGCAGGGCTCGCCGCCAACGACTAAACCGCCCTCTTCCGGGCAGACGCCACCTTCTACCGCACCGCCGGGCTGGCCGACAGCTCCTGGTCCTCGTTCCGCTCCTACAACTTCCCCGACCGCTACCTGTACACAGCAACTACGTGCTGCGCATCGACTTCCTCAGCGCGAGTTCGCTGGCGACGGACCGCCAGAGCGCCACCTTCCCCGGGTCACGTCCTAGTCGTTCCGCCCGGCGGCCGAGCGGAACGGTCCGGTGACCGCAGGACGGCTGGTGGTGCGCCGTGTCCGCGCCGTGAGAGCCGGACGTCAGCGGCAGTGGCGACTGTTGGCGAGCAGCGATCCGCGCACCGGGAGGGCATCATGAACAACCCAGTCACCATCATCGGCGCCGGGCTCGGCGGTCTCGTCCTGGCCCGAGTCCTGTCCGGGCACGGCATGCCGGTGGAGGTCTACGAAGCCGAGGCCACGGCCGCGGCACGGTCGCAGGGCGGAATGCTCGACATCCATGACTACAACGGGCAACTCGCCATTGAGGCCGCCGGGTTGACCGACGAGTTCCGCCGCATAGTGCTGGCGGGCCGCCAGGCGATGCGGTTCCTCGGCACGGACGGCACGGTGCTGTTCGAGAAGGGCGACGACGGCTCCGGCGGACGCCCCGAGGTACAGCGCGGCGACCTGAGGCGAATCCTGCTCGACTCGCTCCCGACTGGCACGGTCCGCTGGGGGGCGAAGGCCAGGACCGTACGCGGTCTCGGCCACGGTCGTCACGCGGTCACCTTCGCCGACGGCTCGACCATGGAGACGGAACTCCTGGTCGGTGCGGACGGCGCCTGGTCACGGATCCGGCCGCTGCTGTCCGACGCCGTTCCGGAGTACACCGGTGAGTCGTACGTCGAGACCTACCTGTATGACGCCACCACCCGGCACCCGAGGGTGGCGAAAATGGTCGGTGAGGGATCGATGTACGCGCCGTCGGCCACCGAAGGGATCGTCGCCCACCGGGAGAGCGGCGGCACCCTGCACGCCTACATCTCCCTCACCCGCCCGCTGGACTGGTTCGACGACATCGACTTCACCGACCGCGCCACGGCCGCCGCCCGGGTCGTTCAGGAGTTCCAGGGCTGGGCCCCCGAACTCACCGCGCTGATCACCGACGCCGACGGCGGACCGGTCCTGCGCCCGTTGCACGCACTGCCGCTCGGCCACCGATGGGATCGCGTCCCGGGCGTCACGCTGCTCGGTGACGCCGCGCACCTGGTCGCCCCGAACGGCGAGGGCGCGAACCTCGCCATGCTGGACGGCGCCGAACTCGGCAAGGCTCTCGCCGCCCGCCCCGGCGACATCGAGGCCGCCATCGCGGAGTACGAACAGGCCATGTTCCCGCGTACCGCCGAGGTCCCGCAGGACGAGGAGCTGATGGCCAGCATCTTCGGCGGCACGCCACCCGACAGCGTGCTCGCGCTTCTGGCCGAAGAAGGTGAGCGCCCGTGAGCCGGTCCGGCCGGACGCAAGGCTTACCGGTCGACAGCAGGTCCGGCCGGTCCGCGACGGCGTGACGCGCCGCGCTACCGGTCGCTGTCGGTCACGGTGCAGGTGGCAGCCGCCACCTGCACCGTGGTCTGCTGCACGCAGCGACGACCCGCCGCGTACGCCGCGTCGAACCCGTCCTCGTCCAGCGCAGTCTTTCCCCTGCGGGTCAGCTCCCTGACCTGCGGGTCGGTGTGGTCGTGCGCGCCGCGCAGGCGGGCGGCGACACCGAGGAGCGCGGCCGATTCGTGATGTCTTCCCCGCCGGTCGGCAACCGCGGCCATCTGTACTGTCACCTGGGCGAGGACCGGTAGCTCCCGGGTGGCCCGGGCCGCCTCGTGCGCTACCGCCAGCGCCTCGTCGGCACCGGACAGGTCGCTCAGTTCCAGAAGGAGCGCCGCCCTGGTGCTACTCACCAGCGCGCGGGCGTGATCGGCCGGGTAGGCCGGGATGACGGACAGCCCCCGCTCTGCGGCGTCGATCAGGTCACCCGCACGGTCGAGGTCGCCGAGCCGCACCCTCAGGGCCGCCTCGTGTACGTCGATGAGGACCAGCATCTCCGTCGAGGACGCGCGCCGGGCGCGCGCTCGTGCGGCGTCGAGCAGGTCTGCCGCCAGGTCGGTGTCACCGCGGCGCAGGTGCAGGTCGATCCAGCGCAGGTCGCTGTGGAACTGGTCGCTGACGCCGAGCGCTCCGAATCGGCCGGTCAGCGTCCGGGCCTCGGTGAGGTCGGACATGGCGCCGTCGACGTCGTCGTACCGCCGCAGGGCCGCACGCATCGGTAGCACGGCAGCCGTGGCCCACTGGTCACCGATGCGCCGGAAGTGGTCCAGCGCCACCTCGACGTGACGGCGCATCCGGTAGAGCGCCCCTTCCTTTTCAGCGATCTCGGCCTGGAACATGTGCGCCAGCCCGGCCGACCACCGGTCGTCGCCGTCGGTGAAACGCGTGAAGGTCGCGAGCGCGGCTGGCTCGTCCTGGAGAAACAGAAGGATCGAACCCAGCAGACGGAAGTGGCCCGGCAGGTGCGGATGGGCGAGCAGCCGACCGGCCAGCTCCCGCACCGTCGTTTGTTCGTCGACCTCATACCGCGCGGAGACGCCGGCGGTGATGTCCGCTCGGTTGAGTAGATAGGCGGCACGGGCGCAGTCGCGTGCGACAGTCCATTCGCCATTCGCCACCGCCAGTGCCTGCCCCAGCCAATGGATGCCGTCGGCATGGCGGCCACGCATCTGCCAGTACCAGGTGAGGTCGAGAGCGAGAGCGATCGCACCCGTGGCGTCCCCGGCGACGCACAGATGGTCGAGGGCGGCGAGGATGTTGTCGTATTCTGCGTCGACGATCCCGATCGCGGCCAGTTGGTGGGGTCCACGCAGTCGGGGATCCTGCTCGGCCATCAGCGCGGCGAAGTGGGCCGCGGCCAGGTCACGAGCCCGCCCGAGCGTGCCAGCCTCGGCCAGCCGCTCCCTGCCGTACTCCCTGATTGTTTCCAGCATGCGGTAGCGGCCGGTGGTTGGATCTAGCTGGAGCAACGACCGGTCGACGAGTGTGGCAAGCACGTTCGGGACATCGGCGCTCCCCTCGCAGACTGCGGTGGCGGAGCTGGCCGTGGCGCCGCCGGGCAGGATGGCGACGTGTTCCGCGACGGCCCGTTCGCCGGCGTCGAGCAGATCCCAACTCCACGCGATCACCGCGCGCAGGGTGCGGTGCCGCAGTGGTGCGGTGCGGCTGCCCCTGCCGAGCAGGTGGAACCGGTCGGCCAGCCCCTCCGCGAGGTCGAGCAGCGACAGCGTCCGAAGCCGGGCGGCGGCCAGCTCCAATGCGAGAGGCATGCCGTCAAGTCCACGTACGAGGCGCACGACGTTGGACAGCGTCGTCTCGTCGACATCGAAGCCCGGGCGTACGGCGGCAGCGCGAGCGGTGAACAGGCGTACCGACGCGGTCTGTCGGGCCTGCGCGACGTCGGCGTCCGGGCCGGGCAGTTCGAGCGGAGCCAATGGGACGAGCCCCTCGCCGTCGACCGCGAGGGGTTCACGGCTGGTGGCGAGCACCCGCAGGCTGGGACAGCGGGGCAGCAGCGAGGAGACGACGCGCGCCACGGCGTCGATCAGGTGCTCGCAGTTGTCCAGTAGGAGGAGAATCTCCCGGTCGCTGAGTTCGGTGAGGAGGACGTCGGACTCGTCGTCGCCGGTCCGCCCGAGCGGGCCGCCGGTCCGCAGACCGATCGCGGCGAGCAGAGCCGATATGATCTTGGTGGGGTCGGTGACGGATGCGAGGTCGACCAGCCGTACACCGTCGTGGTAGTCGTGACGGTGGCGGCGGCCGGCTTCCAGCGCGAGGCGGGTTTTTCCGGCGCCGCCCGGTCCGACGACGGTGACCAGCCGGCCGGCCGTGAACAGGGCGGAGATCCGGGCAAGGTCGTCGTCGCGGCCGACAAAGCTGGTCAGAGGCACGGGCAGGTCAGCATTCGGCCGCCCGGCCCCGAGGCTCCCGGCCGGGAGCCCGGGCACGACCGGGTCGGCCGTCGAGGCGCCGGGCGCTGGTCGGGGCGGCTCGGGTCGCAGCAGTCGCAGATGACGCTCACGCAGGGCGGTGCCGGGATCGGTGCCCAGCACGTCGGCCAGCGCCTCGCGGACCCGCTCGTAGACGGCGAGGGCCTCTGCCTGTCGCCCCAGACCGGCGAGCGCGTCCATCAGCAGGGCGGCCGCCCGCTCATGTCCCGGCTGCTCCCGTAACAGCACGGACAGCCGGGCAGTCGCGGCTTCGGCCCGTCCGGAGGACAGTTCAGCACCGGCGAGGTCGGCGACCACCTCGATCGAGGTTTGCGCCAGGCGGGTCGCGACGGTGGGCGCGACCGCCGCGATGATTGCGGGCTCGACGCCGGGCCGGTCGCCCCACAGCGCCACCGCCTCGGCGAGTGCCGCCTCTCGGCCGGTCGCGGCGAGTTCCTCGAACCGCACGGCGTCGACATCGGATGCCTCCACTGCCAGCCGGTATCCACCCGCGACCTGTCGGACCACCGTGGGATCCGGGGCGTCCGGGGAGAGCGCGCGGCGTAACCGGGAGACGAGTCGCTGGAGCGCCTGCGTGGGGTCGGACGGCGGGTCCTCCCCCCAGATCGCGTCGACCAGCACGGCCGGTGTGACCGGCCGGCCGCCAGCGAGCGCCAGCCGGACGAGCAGATTCCGCAGGCGCGTTCCGGGTACGGCCAGGGTGGTGTCACCGCGGGCGACCCGGAAGGCGCCGAGCAGGGTGACCCGTAGCCGTTCGCCTCCGTCCATCCCCCGATCCTCCCGCGTTTCCCCGTCCGGTCCGGCGGCGGGGCGGTGTCCGCGCGGTGTGTGCCGCGTGTCAGCGCCGCGCCGCAGGCTGACGCCACTGATTCATCTACAGGAGGACGTCGTGACCGACATCAGGCAGCGCACCGCGGCCGCAGTGGCACTCATGGCCAGCGGAATCATCTACTTCACCGGCGAGTTCGTCGCCGCTGCGGCGTGGACGGATCCGCCCTACAGCTACACCCACCACTTCATCAGTAATCTCGGAGTCCACGGGCCGCTCACCGCGTTCGGTCAGTACATGTACTCTCCGCTGGCCCTGGTGATGAATACCGGACTCGGGCTGACCGGCCTGGCCGCGCTGGCCGGAGTCGCGATGCTGAAGGGCTTGCCGGGTGGGCGGCGGGCGGCGACGGTCATCTCGGCGGTCGTGCTGGCGGTTGGCATGGTCCTGGTGGGGCTGTTTCCGGGGGACGGCGGCACTGACGGCACCGACTACCACGGGATCGGCGCGATCTTGGCCTTCGTCGCCGGCAACGTGCTCGTCATCCTGCTCGGTCGAGCGTATCGGCTGCTCGGAATGTCGTCCGGGCTGGGCCGTCTGTTGACCATGTCCGGGACGTTCGGCCTGCTCTCGCTCGTGGTCTTCGGGACCATGGTGGCCTCGGGTGCGGGCGTACTCATCGGCCTCTTCGAACGCGGGATCATCTATCCGTTCCTGATCGGCTTCGTCCTTGCGGGAGCGGCACTGCGCAGACGCCGTGCATAGCCGCCGGAGTATTCCGGAGTACGTAGGTTCTGCCGACGCGGACGCGACAGTCGCCAGGGCACGGTGATCCCGTGCGGGACCGCGACATCGGCCGGGTGCCCTGTCGCGTGGGCGCGCGCCCGGTGACGCCCCTGCGCGGTTTGACCACGAGAGACATGGAGATGACATGAGCGACGACATCACCCGCCTGGTCGGTGCCTGGAAGGCGTTGTGGAACGGAGACTTCAGCGACGTCGATGAACTGATCGCACCTGGGGTAAGGGTACGCGCGGCCCTGGCCGACGGCGGCGACGGCAGCGCGATCGACGACGCCGAGGCCATGACCGGTTGGGTGGCACAGCTTCGCGGTCCACTACCCGACCTGGTGTTCGACATCGAGGTCGGTCCGATCGTCCAAGACGACCTGTTGGCCCTGCGTTGGCGTGCCACGGGCACCTACGGCGGAGGCTTCCCCGGCGCCGGGGCACCGGTCGGCACGCCTGTCGACTTCACCGGCGTCGACCTCCTGCGCGTCCACGACGGTCAGATCATCGAGTACTGGCTCAACTCCGACATGCTGCTGCTCCTTACCCAGCTGCGCGTGCAGTCGGTCGAGCCTTCCGCTGTCTGACCGGATTCCCCCAGTTGGGCCGGCCGGCGCCGTGCGGCCGCCGGCCGGCCCGGCGATGTCACGCGCCGAGATCGGAGCGGTGCCGGAGTTGCCGCCGAGAGTTGATGCCGAGCTTGCGGAAGATGTTGCGCAGGTGGGTGTCGACGGTGCGCGGGCTGATGAACAGCTGGGCGGCCACCTCGCCGGACGTCGCGCCGGCGGCGACCAGCCGGGCGATGTGCAGCTCCTGAATCGTCAGCTGGTCGTACGTTTGTGGTGACCGTTGGCGTGGCCGTTCCCCGCTGGCGCGCAGCTCGACGGCGGCGCGTCGGGCGAACGCCTCGAATCCGGCCTCGGACAGCAGGCGGTGTGCCGTGCGCAGGTGCGCTCGGCAGTCCCGCCGGCGGCCCTCGCGTCGCAGCCATTCTCCGTACACGAGATGGGCTCTGGCCCGGTAGGCCGACAACGGGCTCCGTTCGAGGTGCGCGACGGCGGTCCGGTACTGCTCCTCGGACCCGGTCACCATCCCTCGGGCGTATGCGGCGATGCCCAGACCGGTGGCGGTCCCGCTGGCGTCGGCGCGTTCCACGAGCGATTCCAGCGCCGAGCTGGCGGCCTCGGAGTCACCACAGCGGACCGCCGCTTCGACCAGTTCGGGCAGGGAGAAACTGGCGAGGAAGAGGGTGCCGTCCGCGACGGCCCGCCGAGCGGCCGCCAGCGCGGTCGGATAGTCGGCGAGGCCGTTGAACAGCACCGCCGACGCCCAGTCGATGTTGCCGGTCAGGAGACCACTGCCGCTGGTGGTCGCCGCGACCGTGGCCTTCTCGAACAGCGCGAGCGCTTCGGCGCGGCGACCACGCAGGGCCGCCAGATGGATCCGGTGGTAGGGCATCGGCGGCCCGCCGATCGCGTCGGCGATGGCCTCTTCCTCGGCGATCGAGGCCATCGCCAGGCCGGGGTCGGCGGTGAGCGCGCCGTACGACCCCGCTTGCGCGAGCCCGAGACGCAGCAGCAGCGGCGAACCGGACTCGCGGCCGGTCCGCACCAGCCACTCGACGATCGCCGCATACCGATGGGGATCCCAGATCTCTGCCGCGAGCATGAGGGCGAGCGCGGGGTGCTTGATCCAGCCGGGCCTGCCGGAACCGTGGCGGCCGTCGAGAACCTGCCGGATCAGCGGGATCGCGCTGCGGTGGCCCGCCGAGTTCAGCAGGCCCAGCGCATCCAGCATGTCCGGCGGACGCGACGCGGTCGCCGGCACTGACCGCACGGCGGCCAGCACCAGATCGAGCACGCCGCTGGCCCGGCCGACGAGCAGACTCGTCTCGATCGCGTCCAGGAAGCACCTGCGGGCCCGTTCCGGATCCAACCCGGCCAACCGCCTTCCCGCGTGGATCATGAACTCTGGGCCGTTCTCGTCCCGGTGGCTCTGGAAGGCGACCTGTCCCCGCAGCAGGTCGGCGTGGGCGAGCTGGAACTCGTCGAGCCCGGTGTGCTCGACGGCTCTGACCAGGATGGCGGCTCGGTCGGGACGGCCCGCGACGAGGGCGGCCTGCGCCGCCGCGAACGTTCGTTCGAGCCGGCCGGCGGGGTCCAGGGAAAGCTCGGCCGCCCGTTCCAGGAAGGCTGCTGCGGCCACCACGCCCCCGCGCGACCGGGCACGGGTGGCCGATCGGACGAGTTCCGCGGCGACGTCGTCGTCGGGGCCGACGGTGGCCTGGGCTCGGTGCCAGGCCCGCCGGTCCGGGTCGGTGCCGGCGTTGGTCGCCTCGGCCAGTGCCCGGTGGGCCCGCTGTCGTTCCCGCGCCGACGCGGCCCGGTAGACCGCGGACCGGGCCAGCGGGTGGCAGAAGCGAATGTCGGCGGCGAACTCGACAAGGCCGGTCGCGGCCACGCCGGCGCTGGCGGTCGGCACGTCGATGCCCAGCAGCTGCGCGGCCGGCCACACCAGGGTGGCATCGCCCGTGGGGTCGGCGCTCGCCGCGGTCAGCAGGAGACGGGCGTCGTCCGGCAGTGCCGACAGCCGGTCCCGGAAGCTGCGCTCGATGCGGGTCGGTACCGGGGAGGTGTCCGGGGGCCCGAAGCCGCCCGCCTCGGGCAGTTCGAGCAATGCCAACGGGTTACCCCGGGCCTCGGCGAGCAGCCGGCTGAGCACCTGCTCGTCGAGGACGAGGTGCCGTCGGCCCGCGAGCACCGTCCGCGCCTCGGCGTCGGTCAACCCGGTGAGGTCGAGGCCGGGCAGTTCGTGCAGCTCGTCCGAGGCGGGCGACCGCAGCGCGAACACCATGGCGATCGGCTCGGTGGCCACCCGCCGGCCGACGAACGTCAACGCCCTCGCTGACGCCGCGTCCAACCAGTGGGCGTCGTCAACCACGCACAGCAGCGGGCGTACCCGGGCCGCGGCGGCGAGCAGACCCAGCGTCGCCACGCCGATGTGGAAGAGGTCGGGCGTGCCCTTCGCCAGTCCGAACGCGATCCGGAGCGCGTCGGCGTGCCGGGGGGGCAGGTCCGCGAGGTGACCCAGCACCGGCACGCACAGTTGATGCAGCGCGCTGTAGGGCAGTTCCCGCTCGAACTCCGCCCCGGCCACGTGGATCACACGTACGCCGGACGCCGCGTCGCGGGCGTGTGCCAGCAGCGTGCTCTTGCCGATGCCGGCCTCGCCGCGCACCACCAGCGCCCCGCCCCGCCCCGCTTGCGCCTCCCCGGTCAGCTCGTGGAGAACCTTGAGCTCGACCGACCTGCCGACCAGTGAGCCCCGGGAGCCAGCCGCGGATCGCACGCCGGCCAGGCTACCCCCTGTCCGGTCCGGAGTTAGCAGCCGGGAAGTCACGCTGTTCGCCTCCTGCAGTGCGCCAGACGGTTGCCGCTTCCCGCTGATGTGAGACCGAGTCAGCGGCCGGGTGACCGACCGCTGACGATCGAGCGGACGACGCGGGTCAGGAGGTCCAGACGGTGCCCCGGGGCTCGTACTCCAGGATGCGCGTCACCAGATCGGCGGCATCCGCGCCGAACTTACGACGAACGAGGTGCAGTCCCAGATCGAGTCCGGAGGTGACGCCGCCGCAGGTGACCAGGTCACCGTCGTCGACCACGCGGGCCTCGGTGACGAGGCCGCCGAACGCCGCGAGTGTGTCCTTGACCATCTGATGCGTGATGCAGCGCCGACCACGAGTCAGACCCGCCGCGCCGAGCAGCAGCGCTCCGGTGCAGACCGAGGCGACGACCAGGCCGGGGCGCGGTGCCGCGGCGAGTGTCCGCGGTAGGTCACCCTTCGCGATCTCCAGTTCGACACCGGGCCGGGTCGGGCCGGTCAAGCCGCTGCCCGGCACGATCAGAAGATCCGCGTCCCACGGCGACCAACCCGTGCCGACCTCGACCCGGGTGCCGCCACCGGCGGTGATCGTCCGCGGGACGTCGGCGGTGACGTAGTCGATGGTCAGCGGCGCACGGGCGGCACTGCGGGCGATGCTGAAGACCTCGTACGGCCCGACGAAGTCCTGCTCCTCGATGCCGTCGTACAGGAGAACCTGCACGCGCAGCGGGCCGGTCGCCGCGTCGGGCCGGTGGTGAGCTGTCATGCCCCGTTAGTCGTCCCGATCGAGGCTCGGGTTCCGGCTCGATCATCTGTCGTCGACATGCCGCCGGGGCTGGGCGAGCCACCCGACGTCACCCGGAGCGTCCGCGACGACCGGAACGGTTACGCAATTCCCACCGACGCGACGCCGCTCTCCGATGACCGATGGTCTCCGTGTCCACGCGCACGAAGTGATTGAGCAGACAGGAAATCTCATGGCAGTCCGCACCCATGTCGTCGCGGAGGCACCAGTCGCGGCACCGACACGCTGGCAGGATCGGACCGGCCGGATCCTGATGGCGATCACGGCAGCCGCCACCCTGGTGCCGTTCGTCGAGGGCGTCTCCCGCCTCGGGGGTCTCCCCGACGACCTGATCCTGACCGAGTACTGGCGAACCTGTGCCTACATCGTCTTCGCCGGGATGTGGGCCATGCTGGCGGTCGCGCCCCGCAAGCAGCGCGGCATGTGGGAACTCCTGCTCTTCCACAAGCTCGCGGTCACCGTCCAGGCCGCATTCATCCTCGACGTCCCGCACGCGCTGCGGACCCTGTTCGCCGACGGGTTCGTCTCGGCGACCACCATCGCCGCCTACGTGCTGTGCCGTGGCTGGCACACCTGGCGCCGCGGGGCGCTGGGCCCCGACGACAACCGCTGACCGGAGGGACGCCGTCATGACCAACCCCGTCACCACGAGCACGACCGAGATAGTCCTACCGGGCGTGGTCGATCCGAGCGGGCTGCAGGTATGCGCCCGCGAACTGCCCGCGCCGGTTGCGGGACAGGTCGTCCTGCGGATGGAGGCGACCGGTGTGTCGTTCGCCGAGCAGCAGATGCGCCGGGGCAAGTACTACGATCAGCCGCCGTTCCCCTTCGTACCCGGATATGACCTGGTCGGAACCGTCACGGCCGTCGGACCCGGCGGGGACACCGACCTGGTCGGACGCCGGTTCGCCGCCGTCACCAAGATCGGCGCGTGGGCCACCCATGTGCTGGTCGAGGCCGCCGACCTGGTTCCGGTGCCGGACGGGGTGTCCCCCGCCGCCGCCGAGACCGTGGTCGTCAACGGCATCACCGCCTGGCAGATGCTGCACCGGCTGGCCAAGGTCCGCTCCGGGAACGTCGTCGTCGTGCTCGGGGCGAACGGCGGGGTCGGCTCCACGCTCGTCCAGCTGGCCCGGCACGCCGGCGTCCGCGTCATCGGCACCGCCTCGCCGCGCCACCACGACGCGGTACGCGCGCTGGGCGCCACCCCTGTCGACTACCGCGAGCCCGGCATGTACCACCGGATCAGGGCGTTGGCCCCGGACGGTGTGGACGCGGTGTTCGACCACGTGGGCGGCCCCGGTGTGGAACGGTCCTGGCAGTTGCTGCGCAGGGGCGGCACGCTGGTGTCCTACGGCACGGCGGCGACGAAGGACGAGGAGGGCAACTCGCGGCTGCCCGTGCTGAAGCTCTTCGCGCAGCTGAAGCTCTGGCACACCCTGCCGAACCACCGAAGCGCCTACTTCTACAACTTCTGGGCGGGCCACCGTAATCTGGCGGCTTTCCGGCGCAACCTGGCCGAGGACCTGACCCAGGTGTTCCGTCTACTCACCGACGGTGTGCTGGACCCGCAGATCGCCGCGGAGATCCCCTTGGCCGAGGCCGCGTCGGCGCTGACGCTCGCCGAGTCCCGCACCGTCGCCGGCAAAATCATCCTGGTGCCCTGATCACGGATGCCGGTGATGGCCCGGCGGAACGCCGACCTGCTCGCCCTCGCCCAGGACGACGAACTGACCCATCATCCCGTCGTCCTCGTGGGCGAGCAGGTGGCAGTGGTACATGTACGGCGTGTTCGGATCGGTGTGGTCCCGAAAGCGCAGCGCCAACCGGTAGCGCTTCCCCTGGACCAGCAGGACGGTGTCCTTCCAGCCGCGCAACGGTGGTTCCGGCATACCGCCGTCGACCGTCAGCACCTGGAACTGCACGTCGTGGATATGGAAGTTGTGCAGATACCCGTTGTCGTTCGTCACCTCCCACACCTCCGCGGTGCCCTCCCGGACACCGAAGTCGATCCGGTCCATGGCCATCGAGCGCCCGTTGATCCGATTCGACGCGAGCACGAAGGAGCGTTCCTGGGCGACCGCGCGGCCGGCGAGGTCCGGTGCGGCGCCGAGCACGGCGGGCACGGCGGCGTGGCCGGACAGCGAACCCACGGCCCGGAACTGGCAGATGTCGAAGCGGTCGTCGAAGCCGTCGAGCCGTCCCAGCACCCCGCCGTGCGCCGCCGGGTAGGAACGCAGCTCCACCCGCTCCCCCGGCTCGAAGGCCACCACGATCTCCGCGCGTTCCCCCGGCGAGAGGTAGAGCCGGTCGGTCTCCCACGGCGCGGCGAGCAGACCACCGTCCGTGGCGACGAGCGAGAAGCGCCGATCGTCGGAGAACCCGAAGTGGTACAGGCGCGCGTTGGAGCCGTTCAGCATCCGCAGCCGCACGAGCCGGGTCGTCACGTCGAAGTACGGCCCGATCGTGCCGTTGACGAGGATCTCGTCGCCGATCACACCCAGCGAGCCCGCCAGCGGTTCCCGCTGCACGAACTGCTGTTCCTCGTCGAACGCGCGGTCCTGCACGATCATCGGGACGTCGTCGACGCCGTACTCCGACGGCAGGTTCAGCGCCTCGACCCGCTCGTCGTCGACGAGGAACAGCCCGGCCACGCCCCGGTACATGTGGTCGGCGGTCGCGCCGTGTACGTGCGGGTGGTACCAGAGCGTCGCGGCGGCCTGGTCGATCGTCCACTGCGGCGTCCAGGTGTCTCCGGCCCCAATCGTCTGGTGCGGGCCGCCGTCCATCACCGCCGGCAGGTGCATGCCGTGCCAGTGCAGCGACGTCGCCTCGTCCAGACCGTTGTGCACCGCGAACTCGACCCGCTCGCCGCGCCGAGCCCGGATCGTCGGGCCCAGGTACGTGCCGTTCACACCCCAGGTGCGGGTGGCCTTCCCGTCCTTGAACCGGGTCTCACCCGGCTGGATGCCGAGCGTGAAGATACGGGCGCCCGAGGCGCCACTCGTCGACCGGGCCAGGGCAGGAATCGACAAGGCCGTGTCGAAGGCGAGCTTTCCCACGGTGTCCCGCTTCACGCTCAGGTAGTAGGCGCCGAAGCCACCGCCACCCAGGGCGACCGCGCCCCCCACTCCCCACCCGAATGCCTTCAGCACCGTACGACGTCTCATGGCACAACTGTTTCGCAGCCGGCGATTCCATCGCGTCGGCGACAACTGCGTAGCCATGAGATCAGCCCCGCGCTACGAGAGCAGCTGGAACAGCTCCAGTTGAATGCCATCGGGGTCGCGGAGGTAGAGGATCTTCGTCCCCGCCAACGCCCCCGCTTCGACACCGTCGCCGTCCTCGAGCACGACCGGATCGGCGTTGACATGCACGCCCCGCTCCACCAAGTCCCGGTGCGCCGTGTCGAGGTCGTCGACCTCGAAACACAGGTGCATCACCCCGACGTCACAGTTGCGTCCGGTGAAGGGCTTCGGCTGCGGGCTGTCGTACTGGATGAGTTCCAGGAGGACGTTGTCGCCGGCCAGCGCGAACGATGCCCGCATCGACGCGTTTTCGACCTCGACGACCGCACCGATCGCCGGGTTCGTGGCGGAGATCGTCACGCCGCTCGGCGCGATGCCGAGGACGTCCTCGTACCACCTCAACGATCGGGCCAGATCGCTGACCGGCACGCCAATATGGTTCATCCTCGTCACTCTGCTCATGAACCCATCCTGGCGAGCGAGCCACGGTGGTGGAAGGCACGGATCTTCCGCGTACCGCTGATACCACCCAATCCCCTGACCGTTGGCGGATCATGTGTTCATGAATGACCTCGGCGCTACGCTGCGGGCCTGGCGGGAGCGTACGGACCCGGATGCGGTCGGTCTCCCGAACGCATCCCGTCGCCGCGTCGCCGGGCTTCGACGTGGCGAGCTGGCGACGCTGGCCGGCATCTCCTCCGAATACGTGGCACGCCTCGAACAGGGCCGGGCCGGCACGCCGTCGGCGCAGGTATGCGCCGCCCTGGCCCGCGCATTACGACTCTCCGACGACGAGGAGGCGCACCTGATGCGCCTTGCCGGCTTCGCCGCGGCCCCGGACCGGATACCCTGCCGGATCCCCGGCAGCATGCGCCGCGTCATCGACCACCTGGGCGACGTCCCGGCGGCCGTCTACGACGCCGCATGGCGACTTCTGCACTGGAACCGGCTGTTCGCGGCCGTCTTCGGCGATCCCGCGCACTGCTCCGCCGACGACCGCAACGCGCTGATCGTCCAGTTCGAATCCCGAGATACCCGCGTCCGCCAGACCGACACCGAGCGCGCCTACTTCGAACAGTCGCTGGTGGCCGACCTGCGCGCCACCAGCGCCCGCTACCCGAATGAACCCGACGTGGCGGCGCTGATCACGCGCATGGCGGGCAACGACCGGTTCCGCCGACTCTGGGCCCTCGGCACGGTGGCCCTGCACGAGAGCGCACACAAGACCGCCCTACATCCGGACGTGGGCCCAATCCCGCTGGACTCCAACGTCCTGACTACTCGGAACACCGACCTTCGCCTCGTCGTCCTCACACCCCGGCCCGACACCACAGCCCGCGAGAAGCTGGACCGACTGGGTTGACGAGGGCCGGTTCCGCGGCAAGTCGGGCTAGTTTGATCTTTAACCTGTGCGGCGTGGCCGGGGATTGGCCGACTTCTTCTTCGAAGGGGTTGTCTTCCCGGTCGTGCTGGTGACGATGTGGACGTCGTAGCGGCGGGTGGGATGGCGGTTGGGTTGTCCGGGTGGGCGGCCGGGTCCTGGTCGGGTGGGTTTCGGTGCACCGGCGGGACAGGGGCTGTTGGCGCGCAGGTGCCGGAATCCGCGGCGGACCCGGGCGGGGGTGAGCCGTTCGGGTGGGGCGGGTCGTTCCCAGGGGCGACGCAGGTCGGCGGCGAGGGGGCGGGCCAGCCGTAGCTGGGTGTAGGCGGCGATGATCAGCCAGGTCCAGCGGTCGGCGGCGTGCGGGTCGCGCAGTTTCGGCACGCACCAGCCGAGGGTCTGCTTGAGCAGCCGGAAGGTGTGCTCGATGTCGAAACGGCGTAGGAACGCCTGCCACAGCAGGTCGATCATGGTCGGGTCGGGGTTGTCGCCGCCGTGCTGGTGGCCGAGGCCGGTGAACCACCACAGCCAGACCGGCTTCGCGGTCGCGCCGGAGGGCAGTCGTTGCACGTCCAGGCGGATGAGGGTGCCTTCCAGGATGGGCAGCTCGGGGCAGCCGGCCCAGGCGGCGCGGCGGGTCAGCCTGGGGTGCAGCCGGTGCCAGGCACGGGCGGTCGCGGTGCCATAGAGACGGGTCTCGGTCACGGTGGTGACGTCCGGGGTGCCCCAGCTGGCCGGGTCGCCGAAGATGAACTCGCTACCATGCCGTGGTGGCCGACCGCGCTTGGGGCCCGGTATCCATGGCCCCGGCGGGCGGCGCAGCACCCGGTCGGATCGCATCCGGGCCAGGACGCGTACCGGTAGGTCCCGTAGCAGCCAGGCCAGCCGGGCCGCGTCGTAGCCGGCATCCATCACCACCCAGACCGCTGGGTCACCGGGCTGCCAGTGCCCGGCGGCGATCAGCCGGTCCACCACCGCGCGCAGCTGCTCGGCGGTGACCGCGGCCAGCTCGGTGCCCGGGGCCAGCCGGACCGCGTCCAGCGGCGCGGTCCACGAACTGCGCCCGGACTCCAGGGCCACCACAAACGAGTACGGCCAGCCTGGCACCCCGATGTGCTGGTCTTTGCCACGGCCGTAGGTGTGGCACAGGATCCGCTCCGGCACGGTGTGCGCTTCCGGCCGCAGCCAGCAGGTGACATCCACGGCCAGGACGATCCGCCGGTCGGCGGCCCGTGGAATCGGCATCGACGCCACCACGGTCCGCAACCGCTGCACATCGATCCGACCGGCGCCAAGCGCGTCGTACAACGCGCCGTGACCTCGACGGTGCTCCGCCACCAGGGACAAGGCCGGCAGCGACCGTACCGGCCCGTCCGCGCACAACACCGCGTCGGCCAACTCGAACAGCGCATCAGCTCTGGCGCTCAGACAGCGATGCAGTTCCGTACGAAACGTCGCAAGGTCCCCAACCGCGCTTCCACGCTCGGCGTCATGCACACTGATCATCCCGCAGCCCTTGGTCCCGATCTTCTTCCCTAAGGGATGTCTCGTAACTCGGTGGCGGGTCCATGGTGGATCATGTTGTGGTGCAGGTGATCACGGCGGCGCGCTCGGAGTGGATCTTCCCGTTCACCGGGCTGCAGCCCGCCCAGTTCCGCAG